>NZ_KV797899.1:0-87299 GCF_001809525.1 Rothia sp. HMSC064D08
AAGCTAGCCTCGGTGAATTCCGCCCCGGAGAATTCAGCGTACTCGGTGAAGGTAGCCCCGGAGAATTCAGCGTACTCGGTGAAGTTCGCCCTAGAGAAGCTAGCCTCGGTGAATTCCGCCCTAAAGAAGTTAGCATTCTGGGTGAATTTCGCCTCGGAGAATTTAGCGTACTCGGTGAATTTCGCCCCGGAGAAGTCAGCGTACTCGGTGAATTCCGCCCTAAAGAAGTTAGCGTTCTGGGTGAATTTCGCCCCGGAGAAGTCAGCGTTCTGGGTGAATTTCGCCCCGGAGAAGTCAGCGTTCTGGGTGAAGGTCGCCTGAATAAAATTTGACGAAGCGTTGAAATGACTATTTCTGAAATCAATAGAGTAGAAGAAAATTGTGTTTGAAAAGTCATAATCGAAATCTGACCAAGGACCTTTTAAAAGTTTCTTAGTTCCGTCTTTTTCAGTAATAATACCGTCATTGAGCCGAGTCTTGATTGCGTCCAGAATTGTTAGCCGCAATTCTTTTTCTTCACGGAACCTTGCCTGATCTTTGGCAAACTGTTGTATTCCACTTTCATAACTCTCTGGTACTTCATTCTCAGACAGCACTTTGGACTTGGAGGTAAGGTCAAATGGTGAGCGGATGTAGGCGCAGAGGCTATTAATGATTGCTTGACCTTCTTCCCGGCGTTCTTCTTTGCTGGGAAGAGTTTTCTCGTCACCTAACCACTCGTCAACCAGCTTGATCAGAGTGTAGACACCGCCAAGGCGAATAGGTGCTTTTTCATCGGCGAGTTGTTCAATCGCTGTAGCATAGCGGGTGCGTCGCTCGGCATGTACCTGTCGCATGTGTTCTTGATCGTTTTTACGGCGATTTTCCCACAGAGTAAGGATTGCGAGAACGCCACCAGTGGCTACAAGAACAGCTTGACGTAGAGTTGAGATACTATCGTCTTTGCTGAACGGTTGGGGTACCGCAAAGGGGACCACCAAAAATGCGCACACTCCACCTATCACAGCAACAGCGATAAGGGTCGTGTAGAACCAGTTCTTGCTTAACCATCTCAAAATTCTCTTAAAAAACTTAGAGAGTGCATCCCATATCTTTTTTGGGCTTATCTTCAGGGTAATCATTAGTATCTTTAGTATTCCTGCAACCTAGATCAAATACTCACCTTCTATCATAGGGCGAGGGTAACCGCATATGTCGGAATTACCGTTGCTAACCTCACATATTGCGTGAGGTAGGGGTGGGGTAGTCCCTAGTGTTCGCGCAGATTACCGCCCAAAGAACCCCTAATTTCCGCGTCTTTCCGCCCCAAAATCACCAGCACAACACCCCTTGCCACCGCACCATAACTCACATTCACTTCAAAAAGTTGAGTCTTTTTCACTCAAGTCTGTTGACATCCACCCAAACATATGTAAAACTTGAGTACATGAGGCTCAAGGGGTCACTCACCGGGCAGCATCTCAGCACATCTTCACCGTGCATGCGCTCGGTCTAAAACCCCTTACGCCCCGAAGATTTAACCAAGGAACCCGCCTCGCCAAGAAGCGGGGCATAACACTAAGGAGTACAAAACATGGCACGTGCAGTTGGTATTGACCTCGGCACCACTAACTCGGTCGTATCCACCCTTGAAGGTGGCGAACCTGAAGTTATCCCTAACGCTGAAGGCGCCCGCACCACCCCCTCCGTGGTCGCATTCTCCAAGGATGGCGACGTTCTGGTGGGCAGCGTAGCAAAGCGCCAGGCGGTCACTAACGTTGATCGCACCATCTCGTCTGTCAAGCGCCACATGGGCACCGACTGGACGACGGAAATTGACGGCAAGAAATACACCCCGCAGGAAATTTCTGCACGTATTCTGCAGAAGCTCAAGAATGATGCTGAAGCATACCTAAACGACAAGGTGACCGATGCGGTTATCACCGTTCCCGCATACTTCAACGACGCTGAGCGCCAGGCTACTAAGGAAGCCGGCGAAATCGCAGGTCTGAACGTTCTGCGCATTGTGAACGAGCCGACCGCAGCTGCACTGGCTTACGGCTTGGACAAGGGTAAAGAAGACGAACTGATTCTGGTCTTCGACCTTGGTGGCGGTACCTTCGACGTCTCCCTGCTTGAAGTTGGCAAGGACGAAGACGGCTTCTCCACCATTCAGGTGCGCGCAACCAGCGGCGACAACCGTCTGGGTGGCGACGACTGGGATCAGCGCATTGTGAATTGGCTGCTTGAGCAGGTCAAGTCCAAGACCGGTGCAGACCTCTCCAAAGACAAGATCGCTCTGCAGCGTCTGCAGGAGGCAGCTGAGCAGGCTAAGAAGGAGCTCTCCAGCGCATCCAGCACCAACATTTCGCTGCAGTACCTCTCGGTAACCCCCGAAGGCCCCATTCACCTGGACGAGAAGCTCTCTCGCGCAAAGTTTGAGGACCTCACGAGCGACCTGCTCGAACGCACCAAGAAGCCCTTCCAGGACGTTATCAAGGAAGCAGGCATCAAGGTTTCGGATATTTCCGAGGTTGTGCTCGTGGGTGGTTCCACCCGTATGCCCGCCGTGGCTAACCTGGTGAAGGAACTCACCGGTCGTGAGCCCAACAAGGGTGTTAACCCCGATGAGGTTGTGGCAATGGGTGCAGCCCTGCAGGCAGGCGTGCTCAAGGGCGACCGCAAGGACGTTCTGCTGATCGACGTGACCCCGCTGTCCCTCGGTATCGAAACTAAGGGTGGCGTGATGACCAAGCTGATCGAGCGCAACACCGCTATTCCGACCAAGCGTTCTGAGACCTTCACGACCGCTGAAGACAACCAGCCTTCCGTGTCGATTCAGGTGTTCCAGGGTGAGCGCGAATTCACTCGCGACAACAAGAACCTGGGTACCTTCGAGCTGACCGGTATCGCCCCCGCACCGCGCGGCGTACCCCAGATTGAGGTTACTTTCGATATTGACGCCAACGGCATTGTGCACGTCTCCGCAAAGGACAAAGGCACCGGTGCTGAGCAGTCCATGACCATCACCGGCGGTACCTCCCTCTCGAAGGAAGACATTGACCGCATGGTCAAGGATGCTGAGGCTCACGCAGAGCAGGATAAGGCACGCCGTGAGGCAGCCGACACCCGCAACGCGGCAGAGTCTGTGGCATACTCCGTCGATAAGCTGCTGAAGGAGAACGGCGAGAAGCTGCCCGAAGACGTCAAGACTGAGGTTCAGGGCGATGTCGACGAGCTCAAGAAAGCCCTTGAAGGCGATGACGACGATGCCGTGAAGTCCGCTCTTGAGAAGCTGCAGGCATCCCAGACCAAGCTGGGCGAGGCTCTGTACGCTTCCGCACAGGCAGAGGCTAACGCAGACTCCGCTTCTTCTTCCAAGGAAGATGACGAAGATGTGGTAGATGCCGAAGTTATCGACGAGGACGAAGACGAGAAGAAGTAATCATGGCTGAACACGAGAACACTGCGGGAGACCCACTGGAGGAGGCATTCAACGCCCCCGCCGCCGAGGGACACCCCGAGGCCGAGGAAGCCCCTGCCGCAACCGATCAGGCTGCGGCGGGGGAAACCCCCGAGCCGAGTGAGGAAGCACCCTCAGAGGATGCGAAACTCGCGGCAGAACGCCTGGACAGCCTGCTTCGCCTGCAGGCGGAGTTCACAAACTTCAAGAACCGCGCCGCCCGCGAGAAGGAGCAGCTTCGGGAGTTCGTGGCGAGCGATATTGTGAGCCTGCTTCTGCCGGTGCTCGACGATATTGACGCCGCACGCAAGCACGGCGACCTGCAGGAAGGTCCCTTCGCTGCGATCGCTGCCAAACTTGAGGAGTCTCTCAAGAAGGAAGGCGTGGAACGCTTCGGTGAGGTGGGCGAGCCCTTCGACCCGAATATTCACGAAGCGGTCATGCAGCAGCCGACCAGCGAGGTAGAACCGGACCACATTTCGATGGTTCTGCGATACGGGTACCGCGTGAAAGAGCGCGTGGTACGCACCGCACAGGTTGCGGTGGCTGCCGCCGAATAAACACTCCGTAGAGCATACAGCGGGCGGGTTCTTGAGAAATTGAGAACCCGCCCGTTTGCCGCATATTTCCGCGGATTTTCTGGGATTTCTCTTCCAAAATTGAGTCTAGTAGACTAAACTTTATATAGGATTAAAAACTAAGGTTGTGCCCCTTTGGACGGGGCGTTACAAGAACCCCGGACGACGGGAAAGGAGAACACATGGCAAGCGAAAACTGGTTGTCAGAAGACTTTTACAAAACGCTCGGCGTGAAAGAAGACGCCTCCGACTCCGATATTAAAAAGGCCTACCGCAAACTCTCGCGCAAATACCACCCGGACCTAAACCCCGGGAACGAGACAGCCGAGAAGAAATTCAAGGAAGTCTCCGAAGCCTACGATGTGCTTTCGGATAAGAAGCAGCGCGAAGAATACGACCAGATTCGTAAATACGGTGCCGCAGGGTTCGCCAACGGCGGCTTCGGTGCGGGCGCTGGCGGATTTGGCGGCGCCGGTGGTTTCGGCGGATTTAACGGCCAAAACGTGCACTTCACAACCAGCGGCGGTGCCGAAGGTATCAACATTGAAGACCTGCTCGGCGGGCTATTCGGTGGTGGCGCTGGCGGCGCGGGCGGTTCACGCCGTACCGCCGGGTTCACGAGTGCCGACTTTGGGGATGCCACCGGGTTCGGGGGCGCTCAAGGCTTTGGCGGCGGGCGCCAACATGCCCCGCAGGATAACAACCTTTCCACCAGCACGCGCATTACCCTGCCGCAGTCGTACACGGGCACCAAGGCGACCGTGTTCCTGCCGGACGGCACGAGTACTGAGGCGCGCATCCCGGCGGGTGTGAAGGACGGGCAGAAAGTGCGTGTGCGTGGTAAGGGACGCCCCGGCACCGGTGGCGATCTGATGGTGACCGTGCGCGTTTCGGATGACCCGCACTACAGCCGCGAGGGAAACAACCTGGTGCTGCGCGCCCCCGTCACCCTAGAGGAAGCCGTCAACGGCGGTGTGCTGGAAGTACCCGTACCCGGCGGTAAAACCGTCAAACTGCGGCTGACTCCCGGCAGCGTGGGTCGTAAACTGCGTGCGAAAGGACGCGGGTTCACAACCAAGTCGGGCACCGGCGACCTGCTGGTGATCCCCGAGGTGCACCTGCCGCAGAACCTAAGCGATGAGGCGAAGGAAGCCTTCGAGAAGTTCATTGCTCTGGCACCGCAGGAGAACCCCCGTGAGGACCTTTTGAAGAAAGTTAGGTAGCTTATGAGTGCCCATAATAAGCAGTCGTCGGCATCTGCCTACAGCGCCGACCGGCCGGTTTTTGTGATTTCGGTAGCGGCGGAGCTGGCGGGTATGCACCCGCAGACACTCCGCCAATACGATCGCCTGGGGTTGGTGCAGCCTTCGCGTGCGCCGGGTAAGGTCAGGCGCTATTCGCAGCGCGATGTGGATTTACTTCAGCGTATTCAGCAGCTCTCGCAGGAGGGCGTTTCGCTTGAGGGAATCCGCCGGATTATTGAGCTTGAAGAGATGGTTGAGGAACACCGGGATCATATTGCCCGCCTGCAGGCTCAGCTTGAGGATGCGCACGCCAAGTTGGGGCTGGCGGAACGAGTGTTCGCAGCCAGCACCCGCGGGGATGTGGTGAACATCCAGCGGGGGCAGCGCCCGGCGCCGCGCAAACGCTCCTCGGCGGTGGTGCTGTACCGGCAGAAATAGGGGCGGACAGCCAGTGTGGTACGGTTGATATAGCTCATCAGCCAAGATGCTGAAAGAGCATCTGGAACCGTTTGCTAGGCAAGCGGTTCTTGCTTTATCTTCCTAGCTTTATTCGATGGCGTCGCCGGAAGGTATCGTTACCCCCTTCCCTAGCAGATAATTTATTTACGCCTATAGGTCAGGTCGTGGGCACGGCGGCCCGCCTCGCGAGCCTTCCTCTCAAAGCTGGTCAGGATGCGCCCCTCCCAGCGCGGCGCCCACCCGCCCACGGGGTCGTCCTCGGTAGCGCCTTCACCGGCATGCAGATTCTCGAATTCGGGGTGTGCCTCCATGACATCGCGCATCACATGGGCGTATTCTTCCCAGTCGGTAGCAAGGCGCCAGATTCCGCCGGGTTTGAGCACGCGCGCAACCTTGTCGGCAAAAGCGGGGGAGACCAGGCGGCGTTTGTGGTGGCGTGACTTGTGCCAAGGGTCGGGGAAGAAAACCCAGAGCTCATCAACCGAATTTTCTTCCAGCATGTTATCGAGCAGTTCGGGGGCGTTAGCCTGAGCGACGCGCACATTCTCAACCCCGGCTTGCCCCATCTTGAGCAGCAGATCCGCAATGCCGGGGGTGTAGACCTCAACGGCAAGGAAGTTTGCCTCGGGCATTTCGGAGGCGCGGTGCACGATTGCTTCGCCCAGCCCGGAACCGATCTCGACAACCTGGTAGGCTTCGCGCCCGTAGATTGTGACCGGGTCGAAGGTGGCTTCTGGGGCTACAGAGGTATCTGCCCGCAGCCGGGGTATGTCGAGCACATGGGTTTGGGAGTACGTGTCCCACGCTTTTTGGCGGCGCGAGGTCAGGCGGTCGCCGCGGCGCACGAAGGAGTAGGGCTGGCGGAAGAACTCGGGCGGTACCGTTTTCTTCTCGGGCGTCTGGGGTGCATCGGTGTTGACCGGTGCGGTGGTCTGCGCGTTCTGCTCTTGAGATGACATACCTATCAGGATAACGTAGCGGCGCGCGGAGAGAGGCACTGTTAAAAATTCTGGGGAGTTAAAAATTTCGGGAGCAGTTTTTCATTGTACTGAAGAAACTGCCCCCGTTTGGCCTTTGCGACCGCAAATTCGCCGTGCAGGCTACTTCTTCTTGCCGGAGAACAGCAACGCCAGACCCGCGCCGAGAATCACGATGTTGTTGGCGAGCTGCTGCCCATCCTGAGTGGGCCGGAATGCGCCGTCATGCATATCGGGGTTGCGGAAGTACATGGTCATGAGGTTCGCGCCGAAGGCTGTCAGCCCCGCGCCCGCGAGGCGGGCAGGAATAAAGGGGGTCAGCAGGGTGGCGCCGAGTGCGGTTTCTGAGTATGAAATAAGTTTGCCGAAGGTTTTGGGGTCGAGCTTGGCGACGGCGGGAACGCCGGTTGCTGCCATCTGCTGCAGATATGCGTAGGTACCTTCGTCGGCGCCGAGTTTCTTGACTCCCGCATCGAGCACAAGCGCGCCAGCGGTGAGACGCAGTGCAGCATTTGATAGTTTACCCATGAGTGAGTGTCCTCCTGATGTTTTGTGATGAGATGAGTGATGCGGTGTTTCCGCACCGGGCATTGCAATTGTAGCGGCAAACCTCAGGAAAGTTTATTTAATCGTAAAGTTTTAACATAATTTTTGCGGTAAGCATTATTTTTCAGCGTTTTAGCGGGGGAGAGTGCTGGCTGAGAGAAGCATCGTCGGCGTGTCGCCACCCCCAGATAGCATAGGCTTAGCCAAGGTTTATGCGAGGTATGCATCTTTTGCGGGTAGAATTCTGTGTAGTCATGGCGTAACGATGCGATTTTCCGTGAGCCGTGCTCGTGCGAAAATCTGAACTGCATCGTGATGCCCCGAAGGTCGGGGCTTCCTGTTGAGGTTGTAGCCCGCAGGGCAGAGCACACACAGAAAAGAGGAATAGTGACACAGCGGCCTTCCAAGCATACAGTTACCGAGAATGAGAGTTCCACGGGTGAAGAGAGCCTGCAGCGTGGATTAAGTTACAGGCATATCCAGCTCATCGCTATCGGCGGTGCAATTGGTACGGGGTTATTTTTAGGATCGGCGAAGACTATTTCGCTGACGGGCCCTTCCATCGTATTTGTCTATGCGATTATTGGCATCATTATCTATTTTGTGCTGCGTGCGATGGGCGAGATTCTGCTGTCGAACCCTAAGTACAAGTCATTTACCGATTTCGTATCTGATATTTTGGGTACTCGCGCGGGCTTTTTCGTCGGCTGGTCGTACTGGTTCTTCTGGGTGACCACGGGTATTGCGGATGTGCTGGCGATTACGGATTACACGCATTACTGGTTCCCCGAGCTGCCCTCATTTATTCCCGCGCTTATCGTAATCGGGGCGCTGTTGGCACTGAACCTGCCGTCGGTGAAAAACTTCGGTGAGATCGAGTTCTGGTTCTCCATGGTTAAGATCGTGTCGATTCTGGCGCTTATTGCCGTGGGTGCCGTGATGGTCGTGTTCGGGTTTACGAGCCCGGATGGAACGGTCGCCTCCATCACGCACCTGTGGGATCGTCCGGGACCATCGGGCAACGGGGTGTTTATTCACGGTCTGACGGGGTTCTTAGGTTCGTTCCAGATTGCGTTGTTCGCGTTCGTGGGCGCTGAGCTGGTGGGTACCGCCGTGGCAGAGACAAAGAACCCCGAACGTACCCTGCCGCGCGCAATTAACGCCGTGCCGCTGCGCATGGTGCTGTTCTATGTGCTGCCGCTGTCGGCGATTCTTGCGGTGACTCCCTGGGATAAACTCGACCTTAATATGAGTCCTTTCGTGGGGATGTTCTCACTGGCGGGTGTGTCAATTGCCGCCTCGCTCATTAACTTTGTGGTGCTGACGTCGGCAACGTCTTCGGCGAACTCAGGTATTTTTTCGACCTCGCGCATGGTGTATGGCCTAGCAGAGGAGGGGAATGCGCCTTCCTTCCTGAAGAAGCTCTCGAAGAACGGCGTACCCACGAATGCTCTGTACCTGACGACGGTTCTTCTGCTCTTTAGCCTGGTGATGCTGGCGTTTGGGCGTGAGCTTCTGGAAGCGTTTACTGTCGTGACTTCGGTAGCCTCAATTATGGGTATTTTCACATGGTCGATGATTCTGGTGTCGTACCTGGTATACCGCAAGAAGTTCCCTCAACGGCATGAAGCCTCGCAGTATAAGATGCCGTTCGGTCGCACGATGAGCTGGGTTGGCTTGGTGTTCTTCGCTCTGATGATCTATGCCCTGAGCTTGCAGCCAGAAACTGGGTTGGCTCTGGCGCTTAGCCCTATCTGGTTTATCGGGGTCGAGCTTGGGTATGAGATTATGGTGCGCCGTCATGCACGTAAGCGCCTTCTTGCGGAGTCGGCGCGGGCGGAATCTGAGTAGCGAGTCTTATTTCTTCCTCATTAGCGGGCGGGATGCGGTGCGTAGAGAAAACGTGTGGCATCCCGCCCGCTGTATCTTATGAGGCGATGGCATACGGCATGTACCAGAACAGACCCCAGTATGTATAGATATTCTTAAATTTGTATAGAAATCATATATGATGAGAATTTTTCTTTTGAGAATGTGGCGAGCTAGGCAATAAAGGGACGTACCTCACGTGCGCTGTGTTTTCCGAAAGTAAGGCTTATTGTCAAGGGTTTTTCACAGATTCCTTCCGAAATTTTTTGAATTTCGATATAAAGATTTTATTGTTCGTGATGCATGCTATAGATACGCGACACACTTCCTGGAGATAATTACACAATACCGTCCCTGTTATGTAGAATATATATTCAAAAGTTGTGATAGCTCACCGTATCTTACGGGCTGAGTGCTGCACTTGCCGCCCCGAAAGCCGGGGCTGTCCCGCTCGGCTGCGGGACCCAACCACGAAAGAGGAACTGTCATGCAGCAACCTCACGATAATGCCGCATCGGCGGCAGACACGACAGATAATGCTGAAGAACTGCACCGCGGGCTGAGCAACCGACATATCCAGCTCATTGCTATCGGCGGTGCTATTGGTACCGGGCTCTTCATGGGTTCCGGTAAAGCAATTTCTAAAGCTGGTCCATCTATCCTCTTGGTCTACATGGTTATCGGCGCCGCTATCTTCTTGGTGCTGCGTGCGATGGGTGAGATCCTTCTATCAAACCTGAAATATAAGTCATTCTCAGACTTTGCCACCGATCTGATCGGGCGCCCCGCAGGGTTTTTCCTCGGATGGTCGTACTGGTTCATGTGGGTAGTCACCGCGGTCGCAGATATTATCGCGATCGTGGGCTATACCGAGCTGTGGTGGCCCGATTTACCGAAAGCGGTTCCAGCACTCGTCGTGATTATTGCGCTGCTGGCGCTGAACCTGCCCTCGGTGAAGAACTTCGGTGAGATCGAGTTCTGGTTCGCCATGATTAAGATTGTTGCCATCTGTGCCCTCATTATCGTGGGTGCCATTATGGTTGCTACGAGCTTCACGACACCCAGCGGTGCTCATGCTCAGGTAGCCAACCTGTGGAACGATGGCGGATTCTTCCCCAACGGTGCCACCGGATTCTTAGGCGCCTTCCAGATCGCGGTCTTCGCCTTTATGGGGTCCGAGCTGGTAGGTACTACCGCCGCCGAAACCCAGAACCCTACGGTGACCCTGCCGAAGGCTATCAACTCCGTGCCGGTTCGTATTCTCATCTTCTATGTGGGCGCCCTGATCGTTATTCTGATGGTAAACCCCTGGCGTGAAATTGATCCGGCCAAGAGCCCCTTCGTGACCATGTTTACCCTCGCCGGTATTGCCATTGCGGCGCATATCGTGAACATTGTGGTGCTGACCTCGGCAACATCATCGGCGAACTCGGGTATCTTCTCGACTTCGCGCATGGTGTACGGTCTTTCGCAGGAAGGTTACGCCCCGAAGTTCCTCGGTAACCTTTCCGGGAGCGGTGTGCCCCGCAACGCACTGTTCCTTACCTCGATTCTGCTACTCTCCAGCATCGCCCTGCTCTATGCCGGCGACTCGATTATTGAGGCGTTCACGCTGGTCACCACGATGGCGGCAGTACTTGTGATCTTCGTATGGTCGATGATCCTCGTCAGCTACCTGTGCTACCGCGCGAAGCGCCCCAACCTGCACCGGGAAACCACCTATCCCATGCCCGGCGGCGTGGTAGCATGCTGGATCGTGTTGGCGTTCTTTGCTTTCATTATCGGGATTCTTGCTACCGATAAAGACACTCTCACCGGTCTGATGCTCATGCCCATTTGGTTCATCCTGCTGACTATCGGGTGGTTCGTGAAGAACAGCATCAACCCCGAAATCCCGGAGACCAGCATTACGCAGTCGCATCCGGTGGTGGATATGAAGGCACCGAAGAATAACAAGTAAGGACACTTCGGCGGATATCTGTTCCGCATTACTTCCGGTATAAAAAGGCTCTTGATGTGAATGGGGCGGCGTTACTAGCGCTTTTTCACATCAAGAGCCTTTTAGCGTGATAGGGGAGGAGAAACGGAAGAATCCGCGCCCCGGCTTAACCGGCCTCGGTGCCCGAGGTATCTTCGGCATCCAACACCAGGTCATCTGTGCGGTAGTAGTCCCAACGGGAACAGCCCATACCCCAGCGCATCGCCTGCACCACATCCTGCGCGGCCTCATGAGGGTCAAAAACATTCCGGTTCCACATAGGCTGCATGGGGGTCGGCGCCGCCCACCCGTGCGAACGCAGGTAATCGGTGCTGAACTTGGGCAGAACCTCAGCCTCCATCGCAATTTCGCACAGAAACCCGGCGGGGGAGCGGTAGATACACACAAGCGGCATCGCGTTAGCATGCGCGGCACCCGTGAGCACATAGTAGGTGCGCAGATGCCTGCTCCAGGGCAGGCTCGCCAAACGCTGACCGAGTGAGTTCGTCACCTCGTCCCAACGGTCGCGGGCAGAAACCGTCTGCTCAGATTTCACAACCCCAATACCCTGCACCGCAAGCTGCTCGGGCGAAATACTGGGTGGATGCGGCGGCACCCGCACCGGCGCGACCTCACTCTTCGTCATCTGCAGGGCATCGGTCACCATTGTGCGGCCCACTTGCAAGGCGGTATGCCACGACCCGTACTTCGCGCGCACCGCCGCCAGAAACGGCACCCGCCCCAGATTACTGCGCATGGTAGACCAGGTTCCGTAGGCAAGCACCGTCGGCTGCCGATCATACCGAATGCAGTAACTCATGAAACTGCCCAGTTGGTTACGGAATTCCATATCCGTGAGCGAAGTGCCGCTCAGCTGCCAGTTGTACTCCGCATAATCGGGCGGACACACACCGGTGCGCAGCATGGCGGTTGACCATCCGCCATCACCCAGCTGATCACGAATGCTCTCGCAGGAGGGCGGCCATACAAACGAACCGTGTGCCACGTCTTGGGACTCAACCGGAAGATGCTGGCACACATCGCGGTAGGTAAGCTCATCAAGTTGCGTATATGGATGCAGCGCCAGGTACTTGAGTCCAGCGCCCACCTTCCCTAGAATCAGGGCGATATTCTGCGGTGAAACCCGTGCGCTCTCCAATAAGCGCAGCATATCCGCCATGACCGTTGCATCCAGAGTTGTTGCGGCGTAGGAACCATCCGGCGCCAGACCGTAAGCCTCTGCCACCGCATACCAGACGGCGGTCGCCAGCAAAACATGGGTGGGAGTCTGCTCGCCGTGCGAACCAAACTCCCACATGCCAGAATCTAAAGCAAAATCAAGATGTTCCCGGTTAACCTGCGGAAAAAGAACACGAATACGCCGGTGCGTTTCGCTCGGAGTCCAGCCCTGCGCAGCCAAGGCGGTAATCAGCGTGCCAAACTGCTGATGAAATTCGGCGTACCCCGGTGGCAAAGACGAACGTGAAGGCGCCTGTGCGCGATCGTCAGCACGACCATACATGCGAAACCTTCTTTCAGCCAGTCCACCGTGAACCGGCTACCGTCATGTCATCTTCTATGCCCCGGCGCATAACTTCTGCACAATCGCCGGACTATCTGAAAAATAGCGATGTGATGTTATTACCTATTCTAGATGCGGGACCATAGCTGTAAAATTTATTACGCTCCGATGCGCAACATACCCCGCGCCGCACGCCCCGCAAGACTGGCACAGCACACCCGAGAATGCGAAACTGAGAGAATGAGCGAAAAACACGAGCGCACCGAAGCTACGAACACCCGCATCCTAACGATGCTCGCTAAGGAATTAGACCTCAAACCCACGCGTGTTCGTGCCGCTGTGAACCTGCTCGACTCTGGGGCTTCGGTTCCATTTATCGCTCGATACCGCAAAGAAGCTACGGGTGCGCTCACCGACACCCACCTGCGTGCTATTAGTACCCGGCTCGATGCCCTGCGTGCGCTCGAAACTCGCCGCGAGAATATTCTCAGCTCGCTCGCCCAACGCCGCGAAGACGGGCTGATCGACCCGCTCACCTACGAACAACTCATCACAGGGGTGGGGGCGGCATCCAGTAAACAAGACCTCGAAGCGCTCTACGCACCCTACCGGAGCGAGCGCATCACCAAGGCGCAGCGTGCTCGCGCGGCAGGTCTGGAGGCGCTCGTTGAAGATCTGCTCGAAGTTCCCCTTGCCGAGGTCTACGATATTGCCGCAGCCTATGTGGACGAACCGGATGAAACCGACGATAAACAGGCGGCCGATGCCGGAAAATCCGAAGGCACCGGAATTACAACGGTGGAAGAAGCCCTTGACGGCGCCCGCGCTATCCTGATCGACCGGGCACTCACTGACCCAACGCTCGCCGAACGCCTTCACGAAAGAATGGTTGCCACCGGAACGATCTCTAGCCGAGTTATCGCCGGGCGGGAAGCCGAAGGGGCAAAATTCGCCGACTATTTCGACTTCTCCGATAGCATCAGGCGTATTCGCCCGCACCGGGTTCTCGCCCTGCTTCGCGCCAAAGAAGCAGGAATCGTGCGGATCAGTATTGACGGTGCCACACCAGCCCCGCCCCTGAGCAAACTTCGCGGTGAGGCACGTGCTGCTGCACTCGCCCTTGCCGAAAATTACGAGAACGTTCGTTCGGGATACGAGCGTGAAGTCGCCGCCGCGCTGCGCATACCCGTGCAGGTTCTCAACACCGTCGACAGTGAAGACCGTGTGCTCGGCTGGCTCGCCGCAACCGTGCGCACCGCATGGCGTCAACGGCTGCACCCCCGTCTGGCAGACCGCATACGCAATGCCCTCTTCGAGATGGCAGAACGTGAAGCCATCACCGTTTTCGCCTCGAACCTGCGCGACCTTCTGCTTGCCGCACCCGCCGGGCAAAAAGTCACCCTCGGGCTTGACCCGGGGCTGCGTAATGGCGTGAAATGCGCGGTTATTGACGGCACTGGCCACGTGCTGAAAACCTTCACGGTGTACCCGCACGCGCCTCGATACGATCATGCCGGTGCGCTCGCTGCCCTTGAAGATGCGGTGCTCACCCACGACGTGGAACTTATCGCCATCGGCAACGGCACCGCCTCACGTGAGACCGATAAACTCGCCGCCGAACTACTGGCGAAGCTGCGTTCTCAAGGGTATAAGACGGCACAGAAGGTTACCGTCTCAGAGGCGGGGGCATCCGTATATTCAGCCTCTGAACTCGCCAGCGAAGAGCTGCCCGATCTTGACGTAACGGTACGCGGGGCGGTCTCGATCGCCCGGCGGTTGCAAGACCCGCTTGCCGAACTCGTCAAAATTGATCCCCAGTCATTGGGGGTGGGGCAGTACCAACATGACGTCAGCGTAACCGCTTTAAGACGCGCCCTCGATAACACGGTTGAGGACTGCGTAAACGCGGTGGGGGTCCACCTGAACAGCGCATCCGCCGCACTGCTTGCGCGTGTTGCCGGTTTTAACCGCACGATTGCCGAAAATATCGTGGCATACCGGGGCGAACACGGGGCTTTCACCACCCGGGAAGAGCTTCTGAATGTGCCGCGGTTAGGGGCTAAAGCCTATGAACAGGCAGCGGGGTTCGTGCGGATTCTGCACGGTACCGAACCGCTGGATGCCTCTGCCGTGCACCCCGAATCGTACCCTGTGGCGCGGCGTATTATCGCCGATGCGCAGCGGAAACATGGGGCGCTCTGGCAATCCGGGCGGCTTATCGGCAGTGACAGGGAAGACCCGCTCACCGCGCTCGACCCCGCCGACTATGTGAACGAGAGCATCGGCGAATACACCGTGCGCGATATTTTTGAGGAGTTGCGCCGCCCCGGGCGTGACCCGCGCCCCGAATTCCGTACCGCACGCTTCTCTGAGGACATATCTCGCTTTGAGGACGTAACCGTTGGGATGGTGCTTGAGGGAACCGTCTCGAATGTGGCGGCCTTCGGTGCCTTCGTCGATATCGGGGTTCATCAAGACGGGCTGATTCATATCTCGCAGATGAGCCGCGAGTATGTTGCGAACCCGCACGACATTGTGCGAAGCGGCGATATCGTGACCGTGAGAGTTGTTGAGGTGGATGCGTCTCGCCGTCGTATTTCGCTCTCGCTGCTGGTAGATGAGGGCGACTCGGGTCGCTCGGAGACGGTGCATAAGAAAACGAATAAACGTTCTTGATAGGGGTGGCAGCATGCTTCACCGGGCGGAGGCGGATACAACGATGCGTGCTCAAACAACTGACAGCATTATGTCTGCGACCGTGGGCGGTCTTGCCAGTCATGCTGTCAGAACTGCGCCGCTATCGTATATCCGCCTCCGCACGAAATATGGTTAAAAATTTTCCGGCATCGAGCCGCAAAAACTTACGACAGAGCTTCGCGGTACATTGCGCCTAGAATTTAGGATTCTCAGGGTCGGGGCCTATGCGACCATCTTTCCGCGTAAGCCCATCAATCGCCGCAATGTCTGCCGCATCCAGGGTGACATTAGCGGCCGCAAAGTTCTCGGCAATGCGCGCAGGAGTAACCGACTTCGGAATCGCCACAATCCCCTTCGCCAGATGCCAAGCGAGCACAACCTGCGCCGGAGAGATACCGTGCTTACCCGAAATCTCAACGATCACCGGGTCCTTCAGAATCTCGCCACCCTGACCGAGCGGCGACCAAGCCTCAGTCGCAATACCAAACTCGCTGTGCACCGCGCGCATATCTTCCTGCGAGAAATACGGGTGCAGCTCAATCTGGTGAATTGCTGGGGTCACCCCGGTATCGGTAATAATCTCGCGCAGCTGAGCCTGCGGAAAGTTAGAGACACCAATCGAACGCACCTTACCCTGCTTTTTCAGTTCGATGAGTGCCCGCCACGAGTCGAGATAGGTGCCCTGCTGCGGCATAGCCCAGTGAATCAGATACAAATCCACGTAATCGGTGCCGAGCCGCTCTAGCGATGCATCAAGCGCGGCAATAGCCTTCTCAAAACCCTGATCCGAGTTCCACAGCTTGGTTGTGAGAAAAATATCCTCGCGCGGCACGGAGCTGGCGGCAATACCGCGACCTACCCCAACCTCGTTCCCATAGATGGATGCGGTATCGATGTGGCGGTACCCCGTTTCGAGAGCCGTACCGACAGCATCGGCGGCACCATTATCCTCAATCTGCCACACGCCATACCCGAGCTGAGGGATGCTGTTGCCGTCGTTGAACGTGATGTTTTTGACCATTACTTCTCCTGAAATTTGATGGGGACTGACGCTTTCAACGGTACCCCTGGATGCGCTCGCACGCTAGGGTGACGGGCGCATCCAGCCCAGCGCGAAACCGGTAAGCCCCTCCCAGGCGCGGAAAAGAGCCTTTATTTATATAAAGCGTGAAGAATCCCGCTTTATTCGCTATCAAGAGCCTTTTTAGATTCAGAAAGTACAAAAAGTATGAGCTGTAGAGATAAACGGGATTTGAATTCTGCCGATCAGACAGTCACATGACTATAGTCATACATTCTTACTGACGTTACGGCACTGCCTGTAGAGAGTCTTCTTCGAGAGACTGGAATAGCCGGGATAGAAAAGGCTTCTATCCAATCGGTGTTCTAAGGAGAATATGATGACTGCACTAGTCACCACTAAAGTCAATGCTCTTGCAGCCGCACGTACTTTCGGGACGGCAGCGGGTAGCCCCGCTCACCGCCGTGCACTTGTGGCAAATCCCAGCGAGGTTTTGGCTGAAGCAGGCGTTGTTCCCTCAGGAACTCAGGTCCGCCTGGTAGAAGATGAAACCCTAACTCTGGGGCACCACAAGGTTGTTGATGACGGGGAAGAACTCGTCATCGCAATCGCTCCCGCAGTCGAAGAAGAGCTTGATACCACCGAATCCCCTGAAGACGGTATTTGCTGGTGCTGCTGCTGCCCTTGCTAAGTTCTGAAGGGCTATAAACAACGATGGGAACCAGGCTATTAAAGCTTGAGTACTAGCCTGGTTCCCACTCTGGATACACAGTGAAGGAAAATCATGAAAAAGCGTTCAACAGGTCGTTGGGTTTTTCGTGGAGCGTTACTCGTCGGATTTTTGCTTATTAACGCTTCAGCCAATCATTGGTGGCCGTTCCTATGACTTTTACATATGACAACGGATTAGTTCAGATGCCTGAACCCCCGCATCTTTTTACATCCGCTTGGTACGAATCTCCTATTTCGAGTGCTCTAGCCTGGCAGAGCCACGCTCCTGAGGGTATTGGGGCATCAGATATTTCTGGCGTTTTGTTGGCCACTCGGTTTGAGAGTGTCAAAACGGTTTTGCATGATGACCAAAGGTTCTCTGCTGTGGGACAAAAATATTTGAGTCAAATGCAGTCCCAGGCACACTACACGAAACCTGAGCCTGCAGATTTTCAGATTCCTCAAACTCAGCAAAGGTTCTTAGCGCATATGGATGGATCCCCTCTTCGCCAGATGCGCAAAAGGCTACGTACTCCTTTTACCGCTGCGAATTCTAAGAAAGCGGTCGAACGTTGTCGAGATGCTATCGAGCAGTCCGTCACGATGCTCACGCAGTCGAAAAAGCTAGATCTTGCAGGGTGGTGTGATGATCTCGCGGTATCCCTGATTAGTGTTCTTATCGGGTATGAAGGAGATATTATCGAGCTTTCTCGATGGTGCCGAAAACGGGGTACTGTCCCGAGCAAACGAGAGGGGAAACTCTCTGCTCCAGACGCGCATCAGCTCTTCGCCGAAGACGTTATGGGTGCAGGAGGGTTCTACCATCAGTATCGTCACGATGGTATGCCCCACGATGCAGCAGTCGAAATTGTCAGTATGCTCGCCTCAATCACCCATGAGAGCCTGCAATGGGCTATGACTAACGTTTTGACCGTACTGACACAGCGTAACCTTTGGGAAACAGTAAATTACGAGAACTCTATCGCTATGGTTGATGAGGCACTGCGCCTATACACGCCTACCGCAGCGTTAGGACGCCTCGCTACTGTCGATACCAAAATAGGTGGAACGTCCATTCATGCGGGGGAATTAATCGTGTGTTTACTTCATGCCGCACAACACGATTCCAGAATGTTCCCAAACCACGATGAGTTTACGCCCGGCAGGCCGCATGCGTCAGAAGTAACCTTTGGGATGGGACCTCACGCATGCCTCGGATTCCCCATCGCTCGTCCTCTCATGGGGGCAGTTACCCATAAAATCGCAGAATCTGCGTGTACTTTACGGCTTGGTGAAAATCCCGAACCACTACCGGAGATGATTAACTCTACGTGGATCCAAATGCCGGTACACCTTATACCTTCAATCTCTGGGGAGAATCTTTATGCAGGGATATGAGCAATACAGTGTTATCGCTGAGGACATTCACCAAAATTATAGTGATGTGAAGGTGCTTAAAGGCGTCAACCTCGCGGTCGAAAGGGGAGCAGTTCACGGTATTCTCGGGCCTAACGGCGCGGGGAAAAGCACCTTTGTAGATTTGTGCACCGGATCTTCTAAACCTACAAGCGGTACGATGCAGGTCCTCGGCGTTGATCCGCATCGTAACTCTGCCCTTGTGCGTTCACATATGGGTATTGTGATGCAGGAAGCGGCATTCCCGACTGGGCTCAAAGTCAAAGATGCTGTCACCTGCTGGCAGCGTTATATGTCTGCAACAGAATACACAGTGCCTGAGTTTTTCGATCTTGAGAAGCTTGCGGATCGCAGAATCCATGAGCTTTCTGGTGGCGAAAGGCGCAAACTTGACCTGTATCTGGCTATGATGGGCAATCCTTCTCTGCTTATTCTTGACGAACCCACAACTGGACTTGATCCGTTAGCACGTAGAGATGTGTGGGAGGTTATACAGAACCTTGCCGAAACAGGTACTACTATATTGCTTACTTCTCACTATCTTGATGAAGTTTCGGCTCTTTGCCAGCAACTTTCTATTCTCCTTAACGGGCAGATTGTTGCGAGCGGAACCCCAGCGCAGATTGCTAAAGAATACAGTCACACACGGCAAGGCTGGGTAGAACTCTCGGACTGCCAGAACGCCCAAGCTCTTGGCGGAGACCTTTCTTCGCAGAGCGGGTACAAGAATATACGTGTTCATGATGCCACGGTTTCATTCGATGTAGAGTCCCCAACAGGGTTACAAAACTTATTTGCAACATCCGCATATCGTGATGCTGTCCTTGATTTCGCGCTCAGCGACTATTCACTTGAAAACGCGTACGGCAGCATTGTGCGATCTACGGATGCCCCACAGGGTATAGGTAGTACCCGCACGAATTAGGAAGGCCACTTACGTGAGTGCCACAATCTCAAACTTCACACGGAGTCTGTATGCGCAAATAGCCATGCAGCTGACCGTCTTTATCCGCAATATGCGGAGTGTTTTTTTCACCTTAGCCTTCCCCATTATGATGATCGTGCTCTTCGCCAGTGGATCTTCAGGACAGGCTGATATTCCCGCTCAGCAGGGAGTTGATGTGACAATGGCAAGCTGGACTATTGTGGGCTTATGCTGTTATACGCTTCTGATGGGTACATTTGTGCGTGTAGCAGGTGATATGGCGGCGCAGCGCTCGACCTCTCTCCTGAAACGCCTGCGACTTCGGAGCACATCGGATGCCGCAGTAATCGCTGGTTACATTGTGACTGCATCCATCATTGCCCTAGCGTGTACTTTAATCCTTATTGTCTTTGGTATGGCGGTGTATCACCTGCCTATGCCTAAAAATATTCCACTGACGATATTGGTTATTCTGCTGACTACGGTGGTGCTCTCGCTCATCGGTGCTGCGTACGCATCGTTTATTCCCAGTGCAGAAGCAACTCAGATTATGCTGCTGCCGCCCGCTCTAGTTTTGATGTTCCTCTCAGGTATCTTCCAACCTGTATGGACTATCCCAGCTGGGCTACGAGACTTCGCAGGGTGGTTCCCCCTTGTGCACTTAACGGATGCATTACGTTCCGCGTGGTTCGGACTCGATGTAGCACACGCGCAGGTAAGTGATACTGGATTAACCATCCCTTCAGGAACCCAGTTCATCAGTACTCAAGGGATGCTTGTTATCGGTTTATGGTGTGCAGTTTCACTTATTTTTGCGATTACTAAATTCCGGTGGGATCCCCGACAACACTAGGAGAGAACTATGATAACCGCATCGTTAGATAACCAATCTGAGACCGCTGAGCTATATCCCCAAGGAACTGAACGATATGTAAGGAACCCACAATTCCACTTTACTCAGCAGACCCGGGAAAATCGCACGACAGTTGTTGCTTCTTCGCCCGAAACAACAGTGCTGCTTGAAGGGCCTGAGGCTGAATTTATCGTTGAAGTTGACGGGAAAACCTTGGAAGATATGATGCGTTTACCCCGCTGGGCAGCGGATCTTCCACTCATGTTTGCTCTTGCGGCTCAGCTGCAGTATCGCGGGCTTATTATGACTGAGACTCAACTTTCAGACCATACTACGCAGGGAAATATTGAGATTATTGACGTTACTCGTGCCCGAGTTCTTAAGTCTTTCTCTGCCTCGCCTCAAGACGGCATACGGGTTATTGATGGGCACACGGTTCCTAGCGTGAATTCGGGTTTACCAACGGTGATTGTCTGCGAAGATATGATTTCTCCCGCTGCCGAAAAGCTGTCTAGGAAGTATGAGGCGGCGGGGCATCTGTACTGCCTAGTGCAATTACAGGGAGCGGATGCTCTCATAAGCCCAGTGCTGGGGATTTCATCGAGCGTACCTTATGATCAGCTCAAGCATAGTCTTCAAGTTAACGCACAGTATGCTCTTTCGGGCGGTAAACTTCTGGACAATGTTATGGGGGCGGCCTCAGTGACTCCGCGTTCCGTGGTGCGCTCGCTTATCTGGTTGGCAATTCAGCGAATGAAGACATCAGAGCCCGCAGAGCATACAGTCTTACGTTTTAAAAACGGTCTCTTTGAAGGGGCGCACTACGTCATGACGGGTGCCAAGACTACTAAAGCTCAACCGTTGAACCTTGACGCGCAGGCTAAAAAAATTGACCTGAGCTTCAATCCCGTCAACGACGCTGGACGCGCAAAATCTACCCGAGAGACCTGGGAAACCTATCGACATCTTGTATCTGATGTAACAGGAGTCGTCTCAAGCCTTAAACGTTTGGTACCTGAGGACGAAGAACTCTTGGTACACGTTTATGGGGCGGGACATAACTGGGCACTCAATCATGGAAGCTCTGAAGAATTCACACGTAGCTTACGCGGTCGTTCTTCGGGTAAAGGAACCACCGATTTAGGTGCCCGAGTATCCGGTTTGGCAGAAGCTATTGAACGTCATAGTGCGATCTCTGACGGCACTGAAGCCCGTTTACACACCAGCTATAAAGACTTGAGGGAGCGCGCTCTAGACCCTCGAACCCTGACACAGTTCTCTCAGGATCAATACGAGCAACGGGATGTTCTCAACCAAGTGAAGGATCCATATCACTGGGTTCCAGAAAAATTCGATCCCACAGCAGAGATTGATTGGATGCCTGTTTGGCGACCCGCATGTGATGAAACTGCCTGGATTCCTGCAGCGTACTCGTTATTCATGTTTGATCACGGAGCGATGCTGCCAGGTGCAAAATGCCCGCTTGGACAGAAAATGATGCGCTCAGATTCAAACGGTCTCGCAAGCGGTTCTACCCCAGGCGATGCCGCCGCGCAGGCTCTGCTTGAACTTATTGAGCGCGATGCCGTTGCCATTTGGTGGTACAACAAAATTCCCCGCCAGATAATGGCACCAGAGTTTACGGATACCCCTTTTATTCAGCGTACCCGAGAATGGCTGCAAAGTATCGGCCGCAACCTAGAGATTCTAGATATCACAACAGACATAGGCATTCCTGTAGCTGCCGCTGTAGCCCCTAAACCTGGGGATGCGTCCGATCAGATCATTCTGGGGTTCGGCGCGCATCCTAACCCTGAAATTGCCGCAACCCGTGCAGTAACAGAAGCTCTGCAGTTTATGTGTGCCCTGCCAGCGCAATTTAGGACCGCAGAAGGTATGGATCTAGACCTCCTTAAAATTTCGGTAGATGATGCTGCTAGTCATTGGCTTCAAAACGCTAAACTAGCCGATAATCCTCATCTTGTACCTGATCCACAGGCACTTAACGTAGAACATGTACCGTGGAAGCAAGCCGACCCCCAACGTATTATTGCGCGTCTGGAAGATGTCGGTTTACCTGTGTACCTTCAAGAGCTTACACGTCCGTATATTGGGCTTCCTGTAGTACGTGCTCTAGTCCCGGGACTGCGTCCGTGGTGGAGGCGCTTAGCGGCGGGACGACTCTACGATGTTCCGGTTCAATGCGGATGGCTTGCCCAGCCCACCCAAGAAACTGACCTCAATCCGATCTCCATGTTCTTCTAGAGGGAGTTACCCCGTGACAAGTACCCGCTTGAATCCACACAAAACACCTTTGATTCGTTGTGAATATCAGCTGAAACAGACGCATTCTCAAAGTAATGAAAAGTTCGGAACTTTAGAAGAGTGGGCTCAGAATTTAGACGTATCTGCACAGCAGGTCGCGCTGATATTGACTCGGCAGAGTTTGTCAAGAAACCTTATACAACGTCTTATCAACCCTGAAACCGGAGCAAGCATAGAGATTTCTGGCTTTGAGCTCCTGCTGACTGAAGACGCGCTGGAACCTGTTCTTGACGAGGCAAATTATCCGCTTGGTCATACTGACTGCACTCTTACGCCGGGCGTTGTTATTTACGGGATGAATGGAAATACTCGCTTTGAAATAGCGCATCGGCCTTTACGAGTAACTCTCAATGCCCAAGCCTGGTTAGATGCTATGACGGGTGGCGTAACCCACCAAATTCTGGAGTTTATAGGGATTTTTGCGCCTGAAGAACAGCATCATAAATATGGTCCTTGGGACTGTTGGGAACCTCATGACTATTTTATGTACCGACGTTCCAGGTTTGATACGGCAACCGGAGGGTATGGCGCTACTCGAACACGTGAGCACAACACAACCTTGCTCAAAGGCTTGGCTTCTCTTCAACAAGTTTCCTTCCCCAAAGTTGATTCTCGCTGCCACCAACTTCTTCTAGATCAGGCGCTTCTACAACGAACATCCCGGCGCATACCGCAAAAACCTTCGTTAAGTCTTGAATCTCTGACAACACTGTTGGAAGAAAGCCTGCGTGAAACTTCCCATAAGAGTGAAAATATAACACGGCTGCCTTTTCCCAGCGGTGGCGCTCTTCACGAGCTTTACCCCTTCATCATTGCTCAGAATATCGAAGGGCTGGAACAAGGGCTATGGTATGCAAACTTACATACTCGTCAGTATGAACAGGTTGCGGTTGTTGAGGAGAAAACTCAGAGCGCGTACATGCGTCTATTGCGTACCTATGCAAGTTCGGCAAGGCTAAAGACTGAAGATGTACAGGGGCTTGTTTTATTAGCTGCTGATTTTGACCTTGTGACTTCAACGTATGAAGGAGTCGCATATTCTCTTACCCTCAAACACGTAGGAGCATGGATGCAAACGGCCTGCCTGCTTGCGGAAGAAATACCGCTCAACGTATGCCCTTTAGGCGGTGGCGATGCCCGCGCGTTTGAAACACTTACAGGCATTTCATCCGATAGACTGGTTCCTGTGGGCGAGATTCTCGTGAGTTCCTAGCTTCTACGGTAAGGTTTTACACCCATGTTTGATACTTACGGTATATGGACCGCTCTGGCTTGGTGTGCTCTTGTGCTTGCTGTGGTCTGGATTGGGTACCTCAGAATCCAGCGTCCTACCGTAGGGAAGATCTATAGTATTGTTTCTATCATTATTATTATCTTTTCCTTAGTAGGTATTCTAGGCATTAAGCAATCTATGCTCCCAGTGGGGATTTTATGTTGTGCTATAGCAGTTACCGGAGTAAGGAATACAAAAATAGCGGCTATTACAACCCTGGCAGTTGTTGTGGCTCTTAACTATTTGCAGACTTTAGAACCTAGCTGGGAGATCAATACCAGTTCCCATGATCCAGCTATTGTTGCCATCATGGGGTTTCTCTTCATGAATCTTCGGATTAGCCGAGTATCACACCGGCGGCTTCAAGAAGAACTTTATATTGCTAAACAGAACCAAGAGTTACGTGAACAGAACCTACAGGCAGAGTTTAGGACCCAGATTGCGGCGAACCTTCATGATCTTATAGGGCATGATTTAACAGTTATTAATATTCGCCTGCAACAATTGGTACGTACCTTAAAACCTCTTGATTCAGATGTGGCATATGAAGCGCGTGCGATACAGAAAATGACACGTTCTTCTATAGCTCATTTACGCGACGTTGTAGAAGGCTTTAATACAGTTGATTTCTCGCATCAACTCAATGCTATACCGTCATTACTGTCATATCGTGGTATTCAAGCCCACATGGATATTCAGCAGAATGTTCTCAAGGTCCTTAACCCAAGTACCCTCACAGCACTGTATTGGGTACTTCTTGAAGCTATCACCAATGTTCTTAAACATAGCGGCGCAAAAAATTGCTGGGTAAGTCTAAAACAACATTCTTCGGGCGACTATATGCTTATTATCGCGGATGATGGCATAGGGCTGAAAGAAAGTTCTACGCGGAATACCGGTGCCGGTTTAGCAGATATGAATACCCGCATTCAACATATAGGCGGAGAGACAACTCTTGGTGCCGCACCTGAGGGCGGAACCCAAGTCAAAGCTAGGATCCCAGCTTCTAACATCATTACTGGAGGGGCATAAAACTATGATTACTGTTCTTATAGCTGATGATCAGACGATGTTTGGTAGCGCGCTCGCCAGTCTCATTGATGAAGAAGAAGATTTGGAAATTGTGTGTGTTTGTCGAGATGGACAGGAAGCTCTGGATAGTATTGGCATATATGTTCCAAATATAGCGCTTCTTGATATTGAAATGCCAAAACTTAACGGTCTAGATGTTCTTGATGAGGTTCAGAAGCAAGGCATAGACACGAAAATAGCTATTCTGACGACTTTTCAATCTCCTGGTTACGTTCGTCGTGCTCTTGAAAGCGGTGCTTGTGCTTTTATTACAAAAGATCAAGATGCTGAAGAAGTATCAAATATTATTCGAGATATACATTCTGGGAAGGTAGTGGTTGATTCTGCGCTGCTTCTTAGTGGTGCTACGCTGCCAGCTAATCCACTCAAACCCAGACATCAGGATGTTCTAAAACTGACTATGGAAGGAAAAACCGTCAATCAAATTGCACGGGAACTATACCTTTCTCATGGTACTGTGAAGAATTACCTATCTGAAGCCATTCAACTTCTTCACTGTACTTCACGTGTAGAGGCTGCTCATACGGCGCGTACTAACGGCTGGATTTGACCTGACCTTATGTATAAGGCGGCGATGGGCTTATAAAGAGCCTTTTCAGCAGGGAAAGTTAGGAATCGGTCGGGGTGAAAAGCTCACGAATCTGTTCCGCATCCACCCGGGACGAGGCGAAGGAACCGTCGTTGACGACCGCATCAAACAGCGCCGCTTTCGATGCCTTCAAATCCATGACCTTCTCTTCAATGGTGCCCTCAGCCACCAGCCGGTACACGTGCACATCGCGTTCCTGCCCCAGCCTATGGATGCGGTCCACCGCCTGCTGTTCAGCCGCCGGGTTCCACCACGGGTCCATAATGAAACAGTGATCTGCCTCCGTCAGGTTCAGCCCGAACCCGCCCGCCTTGAGCGAAATAAGGAACACTGGCGCCGCACCCTCAGCAAAATCCTTCAGAACCTGCGGGCGGTTGCGGGTCGTACCGTCCAAGTACAGATAGTCGATGCCTTCAGTCTGCAGCCGTTCAGCAATTGTGCGCAAATACCCCGTGAACTGGCTGAACACCAGCACCCGGTGCCCGTCGCCTAAGAGCGAGGGCAGATGCTCCACCAAATATTCGAGCTTGGCGGAAGCCACCCCGGCGTATTCGTCCGGATCGATAAGCGTGGCATCAAGAGCCAGCCGCCGCAGAAGCGTGAGCGACTGAAAAATCGTGAACCGGTTCTTATCCATATCTTCTAAAAGCCCGAGCACCTTCTGCCGCTCACGCTGCAGATGCATATCGTAAATATGCCGATGCGCCGTCGTGAGCGGCACGTTTACCCGCACATCGTTCTTTTCGGGAAGATCGGCGGCGACCACATCCTTCGTGCGGCGCAGCATCAGGGGGCGAACCCGGCGGCGTAACCTCTCGATAACCTGCGGGTCTTCACCGGACTCGGCGGGGCGCGCATATAGGTCACGGAATATGCGCGCCGAGGGGAACAGCCCATCCGCCACAATCGCCAAGAGCGCCCAAAGCTCCATGAGGTTGTTCTCCATTGGGGTGCCCGTGATGGCGAGTTTCACCTGCGCGTTTAGGGCACGTGCCACCTTCCACGCGCGAGTTTTCGTGTTCTTCACGAACTGCGCCTCATCTAAAATCAACGCACCCCACCCTGCGCGCGGGGACGCACCGTTCTCTGTGTTTTCGGGAACATGGTTACCGAATTTGGTGTATCCGTCCTCGTCGAGGCGGAACAGCGCATAGCTTGTGAGCACCAGATGCGCACCCTGTACCAGCTCGGCGATGCTCTTGCCGCTTTTGCCCGTAGACTCGGTGATAGTCACCACCTTCGCACCCGGCACGAATCGCGCGGCCTCCTGCGCCCAGTTACCCACTACGGATGTTGGTGCAACTACAAGGAAAGGTGCAAACCCGGTGTGATCTGCGCGTTGCTCATGCTCGGCGATCGCCTGGGCAAGCAGAGCGAGCACCTGCACGGTTTTGCCCAAGCCCATATCGTCGGCAAGAATCCCGCCCAGCCGGTGCTGCCTCAAGAACGCGAGCCAGCGGAAACCCTCAAGCTGATAAGGTCGCAGAACTGCGGTAAGACCCGGGGGAGAGGGCAAGTGATTCGCCGAAAATACGCCGGAAGAAACAGATAAAGAATCGGAATGTTCGTTCTCTAAAACTTCTTCGGAACCGGTAGCCTCACCCGCACGGTCGGCGGCCTCCACAAGGGCGAGAAGACTCTTAACCTGCGCATCCCAAGAAGCCACGGTTTCCACACTCGGAGCGAGCGATTCCAGCTCAGAGAACAGTCCCGCCTGATGCCGGTTAATACGCAGCTCACCACCGGTTTCGTTGAGCGTGCGGGCCTCCTCAATGAGGGTTCGCAGCGCCGAAAACTCCGGGCGATTGAGCGAAAAATAGGTGCCGTTACCCAGCAAAATACGATCCTGATTCCGATCGAGCGCCTCAAAAACTTGGGCGAAAGGCACAGTCCAGTTATTAACCTTAATAGCGATACCCAGCCCGAACCAGTCACGCGAATTACCCTCGGTCACCTTGACCTCAATCATGGCGTCGGTTGCCTCGGTAAACTCTGGTACGGAACCGAGCAGCCGCACGCGAACTCCGGGAATACGCCGCAAGGCGGGCAGCACATGGGCGAGAATATCGCGGGTTTCCCACCCTTGAGAGCGGCGTTCCCCGAACCCGCCTGCCAACACCGGGTTAGATGCGGTCGCCGACCGTACCGCGCGCAGCACCCGTGCCTCAAAACGTTCGTCGCGTTCTGCGCCCGAGCCCAGTGCCGGCAGGCGGCGAACTTCCGAGTCTGTGCCTTCTTCATCGAGTGGGTTCTTCGGGTACTCCCAATACCAATTCAGGAGCGCATCATGCGAAATCTCATCATCAAAATGCGCCTCAAACACCAAATAGGGTGAACGAACCTTCGGCAGTGCCAAAGCCGGGTCTGGGGTAAGGAATGGGACGGCCCGCGTGAGGGTAGGCAAGAACTCGCGGTGAAAAGCTTCGCGTTCGTCTGCCGGAATACGCATTTCGCCGCGAGATACCAAGGATTCTGCGGCTGCGTCCAAAGGCTCGGCAAGCGGAATAAACGCCAGGTTAAGACCCTCCGGCAAGTCCGGAATAGTCGGTGTCGCTGTGTTTTCGGATGAAAGTTCGGGAATGAGCCCGACCGTCTGCGTTTCAGAATTTTCGTTTTCGCCCGAGCTCTCGTCCGCCTGCTCTTGCGAAGATTGAGCCTGAAAAACATCGCGATGCGGCGTATCTAAGGCGCCCTTGCGCGTGCTCTTCCAATGCACCCGATGCGCCTGCTCCTCGTAAATACGCTGCACAAGACCGCCGAGCGCGAAAAACCCCGAGCGCGGCGAGCCGATGGGGTGACAGTGTGCGGCGTCAAACCAGAGCTGCCGCACCCGGTTATCTTCGCGGGTTTCCCACCCCAAGGCGGCATGAAGAGCCAAGTCGGGGGTGGAATCTTCGCTCATGGCAGCCTCTGCGTTCTGTCGGGACTCGGCCTCAACAGCTCCGGCGTGTACCCTCACCTGGGCGGGTGGCAGAACCGCCGTAGTCACCTCAAACCCTTCGAGAAGAATCGGCAGGCCAATCTGCTCTGCACGCGCCAGAACATCCCACAGCAGCGTGGAGTTCGTGGCGGTGAGCGAAATCCAGTCCCGATGCGAAGAGTACATATTCTGCCACGGGCGCGCGATAGCGTATATTTCGGCGAAGAACCGTTCGTGCTCGGAGTATACCTCATGACGACCGACCGGCCCACCCACGCTGGATGCGAAGGTTTCCCAGCTGAGCCCGCCCTTGATCCAGCGCCCGGTTTTGGACTGCATGAGCGGCCGCGCCAGCAAATTGATAGGCGGGGTTGCACCGGGAATATTGCGCCCGCGCGCATACGAACCCGAAATGCTGAAGGAAAGGTCGAGCGCCCCCGGAACCCGTGCCGAATCAATACCGGATGCTTTGCCCCGGGCAGCGAGAACCTGTGCCATATCGCGCCGCCACACCGAAATTTTCGAGGGCGCAGAATGCGTATTCTCGTGGTCGTTCAGAGGGAGAGGTTCGGGGTCGGTGGTGAGCGAGCTTGCCGAACGAATCGCCCCGGATGCGCGCAACGCCGCCAGGGGATCGTCGGCTGCCTCCGCAACCTGTCGCGCGGTATCTTCTGGGCTCTCCTGATTCATAGGCTGGCGGATGCGGCCTCCGGGCGCATTGTCGAGGGCTTTCCGCGCGGTTTTGGCACGGTCGAGCGCGGTGAGCATGAGGGCGACGGCGTGCTTGCAGTCGGCAGCGACTGGGCATGTGCATCGTGCGTTGAAAAGATTGGAATCGGCGTCCGAACCCGGGAAGAAGCGAATATCTACCTCATAGGGAATAGGGGTGCTCCCATTCACCAGGCCTTCCAGCGTGTTTTCGTCTTCGTCGTAGGTGTAGCGCACCACTTCACGCTGACGGGCATAAGCAAGCCCGCGCTGGTATGCCTTATGCCCCGCCTGCCGAATAATCTGCGCAACAGTAACGGGGATATCGGGGAAAGGGTTTGGTGTGCTCACCGTTCCATTATCTCAAGGGTGTCAAAGAAGCGCGCGGTAATTCGTTATGAGGTCTGTCCAAGATGCGCTGAGCGTTTTTTACGTGCATTTTTGATGACTATTATGAAGAACATAATAAAAGTGATGATGGTGGTGAGGAAGCCAACGCATAAGACGCTCACGGCGAGGGTAGTGGCTGCTTGTGTGAGAGGACTCGACCCCTTGGGCTGGACGCCCCTCCACTCGAAGGCATGGTACTCAACGACTGCTCCCCAGCCCGCTAGGATGAACAATCCAATACCGAGAATGAGGAATAGTGCAGCTATTGCCCCGACCATACGTGCAGTTTTCATGCTTTCCCCTTGAGTAACTGACTTTATGGATTCATCTGTTCCCGGCCTTCTGCTTCTGCCGAGGGTGTTTTATTCTGCTCAGCATGCTTATTTTGTGCCTTGCGTGTATTCCTGGTCGCCGTTGTGAAGAGCAGAATTAAGGTGATAATGCCGGTGAGGAAGCCGATACCTAAGAACCATAGGCTCAGATTATTAGTCGCCATGACGAGGGGACTTGCTCCTGCGGGATCGATGCCCCTCCACTCGAAGGCGTGGTATTCCACGAGTGAACCCCAGCCGGCTAGGATGAGCAATCCAAACCCGATAACCAGAAGTACTGCGGCTACTGCCCCAACGGTGTATATAGCTTTTTTCATGAGCACTCCTTAGATGCTGACTCTATGAATCAACCTGGTTATGGTCGCCTTCTACCAAGGGGTTTTTATTCTGCTCACTGTGCTTATTTTGTGCCTTGCGTGCCTTCTTGGTCGTCGTTGTAAAGAGCAGAATAAAGGTGATAATGCCGGTGAGGAAGCCGATACCTAAGAATCGGAAACTTATATTCAAAGTTGCACGTGTGAGCGGACTAGCTCCCTCGAATTGAATACCCCTCCATTCAGAGGCGTGATACTCCACGAGAGCGCCCCATTCTCCTAAAATAAACAGGACTATGCCACAAAAGAAGACCACTGCAGTTGTTGCTCCAACTATGTAGATAGCTTTTTTCATGAGCGCTCCTTAGATACTGACTCTATGAATCAATCTGGTTCTGACCATCTTTCAGGAGGTCTTGAGCCTGTTTAGGATACTTTTTGTGCGTCTTGCGGGAGTTCCTGATCGCCGTGGTGAAGAACGGAATCAAGGCGATAAAGCCAGTAAGAAAGCCGGTGCCTAAGAACCAGTAGCTGAGGTTGCCGGTTGCTCGCGTTAGGGGACTTGCTCCTTTATGCTGCACGCCCCTCCACTCGAGGGCATGATACTCCACGAGTGAGCCCCAGCCTGCCAGGATGAACAAGCCAAACCCAATGATCAGAAAAATTGCGGCCACTATCCCCATGATCTGTACAGTCTTTTTCACAGTTATCACTCTTTCTTTCCGGAAGCGTAAAGCAGACGTGACATGGTGATATATCAGAGGCAAGATAAATTTCTGTACATTACCCAGTGTGCCGTGATTCTTCTCGAATGTGTAGACCTGTCCTGAATGTCCAAAACTTCACACTACGCCGCCATGAGGCGGCTATATACAGATATGCATTCATAATCGCGTTATGTAAATCACAAGATTTTGACGGGTTCGCACGTTTACAGATTCCTGAAAGCTGTTGTAACCTGGATTCAGCTTCAAGAGTTTCGACTGATAAGCTCCGACTATGGTCGAACGCCAACCCCATGTTCACGGGTGGCTCGGATGACGAAGCGGTTTGTATTCGCCGCCTTAGGTGGCACTTGGTACAGGCAAGAGCAACGCGAAAGGAACGCGCATTCGGCGCATGGTTGTCAATGTACAACAGCTCTTCATCTCCAGCATCCCCCCTTACTCCTGCACGCTCTTATCAGGAAAATTTGCGTGCCGCATCTGTGCCCGCACGCGGCGGTTACCAGGCAGTAAGCATTCAGGATTACGCACGTATTTCTTCTAAGCGCGACGAATTCCTCAATTTTCTGCTTCTTCCCAACCCTGAGGGTATTCCCGCCGTCGAATATGCCGGTCTGCGCGTAGCATAGGGGTATGAGCGCCTCAGGACTGCTTCTCGACTCGGATGTTCTCGCCGAGATTCGCAAAGCCACACCAGATCCCAAAGTTGTTGCCTTTCTGCGCCGCCGCGCCTATAAACACCTCTACATTTCGGTGCTGAGCGTAGGCGAGCTCAAAGGACTCTACCCCTACCCAGAGACCGACCGCTGGATTGCCGAACTTCTCGACAGATTCGCCGACCACATCATTAACGTGGATGCGCGCGTAAGCCTCGAATGGGCGGGACGCAGCGCCCCGCGCGGCACCCACAGTCACGGACGTAAAGATGCCGAGCCCCTGCCCACCGCCGCCCTCGAAGGTCTGATGGCGGCGAGCGCCCAAGCTCACGACCTCGAAATTGTTTCTTCAAAAGCTGAGGTGTACCGGTCCTGGGGCGTACCCGCAGTGAATCCGTGGATCGAAGACTAATTGTCCGTCCCGTATTTCGCTGTAAGCGCCGGGGGAGTACCTGCGTGTTCGAGAAGACCGTGAGAAATGCTCGGCGCAGTTATCTGTACACGCCGCTGCAGCGGTGATAACGCATCGGTAACGTTCATGTAACCCCTATGTTCACGGTGAGCAGTTAACGAAGGTTAGCCGCCAATTAACCGGAACTATTTCCCCGAAAGCTCAGCAGGCTCACACGAGCTGGCGGGTTTCATGGCATGATGGAAGAACGATGAAAAGTAGCTCTTCTACATCCCGGTATTCTGCCCCTATGCCACTCTGGCTGCAGGGCATCGTTGAATTAGTTTTTACCGCCGCGCTTTCTTTCGGGCTTGTGCTCGTTCTGCTCATGGCGGTGTGGTTTACCAACGGTTTTAACCGCATGGATTTTCCCGCCCTCGCAACTCTTGCTTCCCACCTGTGGCTGCTCATGCACGGTGTGCCGCTGAATATTCCGAATGCTTTCGGCATTATTCTGCCGCACGGCATGCTCACACTGGTGCCCATGGGGTTGAGCATTATTCCTGTGCTCTTATGCTTTAGGTCTGGGCGGAAACTGGCGCGCGCATCCTATGAGGGGGAATTCTTCAAGCCCGTATTATTAGGGTGCGCTGCCTACGGTATTTTTGCCGCCGTCGCTTTTGCTTGGGCGAGCACCGAACGGCATCTGTTGGGTATTGTTGGTGCGGCGTTGATTCCGCAGATCGTGGTGCTGGTCGGGTTGATCTGGGGCGGCTACTATGAATCGCGTTCGCTCGCCCGTATGGTGGGCGTGAACACCGCTGAACAGATTTCGCAGATGAGCCAGTACTCGCGGTGGGCGAGTTCTTATGTGTGGTCGATTGTGCGTGCCTCCATGGTGGCGATTTTCTCGCTCATTATGGGTGGTGCTCTGGTGCTGGTGGTTGCCATGATGATGCGCTGGTCGCAGATCGCAACAATCTACCAGGAACTTCACGCCGGGCCGGTGGGGGCGCTCGCGGTGACCCTGCTGCAGCTGGGTTACCTCCCGAACTTGGTGATCTACGCGATGTCGTGGACTACCGGCGCCGGGTTTGCGTTCGGCGTGGATACGCATGTGGGCTGGTCGCAGACGACGATGGGCGATCTTCCGCTCTTTCCGGTGCTGGGTGCTATCCCTGAGAGCCTGGGCTGGATCGGGTATGCGGGTCTGGCGGTTTCGCTGGGCGCCGGGGCCGTTGCCGGTTGGTGGTTCTTGCGTGAAGGTGAAGACCACGTGGACGAGTGGATCACCATGAAGGTACGTTACCGGGTGATTGCGCTGCCGCTTTCTTCGCTCGTGTTGGGTTCGCTGGTGGGTGTGCTCTGCGGTGTATGGGCTTATATTTTGGGTTGGATTTCCAGCGGATCGTTGGGTGTGGGGCGTTTTACCGAGGTAGGCGCATCGCCCGCAGCTTTCGCCGTGGCGACCGCAATAACCCTGGGTGCGGGTACCGCGTTGGGTAACCTGCTGTGCCATGTGCTTTTGCCCGACAGCAGTCGCGAGTTGCCGCGTTTTGCCGATGAACGTCCCAATCTGGGCAGTCGCATGAGCGAGATGCTGCAGCAGCGTCGCGCGGCGCGGGCGGAGCGTGAACAGCTCAGGAACGATGAACAGGAACGCGAGGCACAAGAACGTGAAGAGCAGGCGCGTGAGCGGGCTCAGCAGCGGCGCGAACGCGTCAAACAGGTGCACGCCCGCCGTGCAGAACTCAATAAATTTGCCGAACAGGAAGAGGCGCAGCGAGCGCATGGTTTAGGTATCAAAACGGAGCAAGAATCCTTGCGTGAAGACGGTTCCGCTGAAGCTGCAGACTCGAAGGATGCGGCATCTGACGAGCAAACCATCGAGCTGTCGGGAGCGGATGAACCCACCGTGGAACTTGATACCTCTGAGAAATCCGGTGGGGGTACCGAGGACGCGCCGCGCACGGTCAAGCCCGGCAAGCGTGAGAAAGCCCCTGGGAAGCCGGTCTTTAACCGTGTTCCGCGCCCCGAAACCTCCGGTAATGGCGGTGATACTAAGGGCGATCGGGAGACACGGGAGCAGAGCGTTCGTACAGGGGAGTCTGGGCCGCAGAAGGCCTCCTCGTCAGCGGAGTTCCACGAGCCCGGGTATAAGCGTTTTGCCGTGCCGCGCCCGGTTGCCGCATCACCCGCATCCGATCAGGAGAGCACGGAAGGTTCGGAGCAGTCGCACGAGACTACCGTTCAGGAGAAGCGTCAGCTCACGCCTACTCAGGCGATGGCTGTTATCTTCGGAACCCCTGAGTCGACCGAGGATGAATCTTCGGAGGAAGAACCCGCCACGGGTCAGAAATCCTCGCAGAAGAAGAGGAAAAAATAACTTTCGCGCCCGATATGGCGATATATAGGGAACACCTAGAGGGCTAGAAGTATAGCGGAATATAGCAATTGTGCCGAGTGAATCCTTAAGATTCACTCGGCACAATTATTTGAAAATCTCCCCCAAGAAGGGCTTATGGAGCAGGCTGACCGATCGAAACAGAAGTATTGGCGCGCACTGCATGGTCGAAGGATTCTTGACATTGCTTCATATCGGTATCCGTCAGCGCGTGGGAGTAACACTGCCGATAGTTTTGCGCATCCGGGTTCAACGCCATGACAAGCCCCGAAAGAAGCGTCCACCCCGCAAAAAGAAGGCTTAGCCCCGCGGCAACGTAGAGAATCCACGGCCCCCGCCCTTGGGCATTACGCACTATCGCCATAATGGTCAGCCCAATCCCCAGAAATACCAAGACAAAAAGCAGAAGAAACAGGGGGAAGGGGCTCAACAAGAAGGGGGTTCCCGATAGGGTCAGCATAGAACCCGCAAGCAATAGCCATAAACTGCGCATCAGCTTGCGGCGGCGCTCTTCGGGAGTGAGCTGCGGACGCTTCGGCGCAGGCGGCATCGGTTGCTGCGGCGGCACTTGGGGGTACGACGGGGGCATATTTGACATAGGTTAAGGGTACCTCCCTGCGGCGGTCTGCGGTCACGAGAATCACCGTGAAACCCTGAAAATCTGGACTGGGGGAGGGCCGCCAGCTTATCGTTTCGGAATTGGCTTAACTACAGAATTTATGGTGCGGTGCCCGTGGCATAGGTGCTACCCAGCCGCTATGTGATGCGCTAAACTATTGCTGTGCGAATTGTGATAATGGTCTCCGGGTCCGGTACTAACCTGCAAGCTATTCTCGACTCCGTAAAGGCTGACGAGCTGAAAGCAGAGATCGTCGCCGTAGGCGCTGATAAGCCCTGCACCGGCCTTGACCGAGCTGCCGCAGCCGGGGTTGAAACCTTCCTGATCGAACCGGCAGACTATGCGGATCGTAAGCAATGGAACCGTGCTCTCGAAGAGAAAATCGCCTCCTACACTCCCGATTACGTTGTATTCGCCGGGTTCATGCGCATTGTGGATGCGCAGCTGGTCGCCCGCTTCGAGAACCGGATTATCAACACTCACCCCGCGTTGCTGCCCTCATTCCCCGGGGCACACGGTGTGCGGGATGCGCTCGCCCACGGCGTTAAAATCACCGGGCTGACGGTTCATTTCGTGGATTCCGGGGTCGATACCGGCACGATTATCGCCCAGGCCGCGGTACCCGTCGAGGACGGTGACACCGAAGAAAGCCTGCATGAGCGCATCAAGGTGCAAGAACGTCAGCTCTTGGTACGGACCCTTGCAGAATTCGCTGCCCTCCCCAAAACTCAAAATCCCTAGAACTTCCTGCCCGCACGGCGCCGCATCCCGGTGCATGCGGGCAGTATCAATACCCCGCCACGGGGTACCACCCATTCACCGAGCAAGAAGCAACGGAGTAATTAGTGTCTATGAAGAAGCTCGATCGTCTGCCCCTGCGCCGCGCCCTCATTTCCGTGTACGACAAGACTAATCTGGTGGAGTTCGCCCGCGGTCTGCACGAGGCAGGCGTGAAGTTGGTGTCTACCGGTTCGACCGCATCCACGATCGCCGCCGCCGGTGTGCCCGTCACCGAAGTTACCGAGGTTACCGAGTTCCCCGAGTGCCTGGAGGGCCGCGTGAAGACCCTGCACCCGCGCATCCACGCCGGTATTTTGGCCGACCGCCGCAAGCAGGAGCATATCGACACCCTTAACGAACTCGACGTTGAGCCCTTCGACCTGGTTGTCGTGAACCTGTACCCCTTCGCAGAGACCGTGGCATCCGGCGCCGACCAAGACGCTATTATCGAAAAAATCGATATCGGCGGTCCCTCAATGGTGCGTGCCGCCGCGAAGAATCACGATGCGGTTGCCGTCGTGGTAGACCCCAAAGACTATGAACGTACCGTGACCGCCGCTCGGGATGGTGGGTTCTCTCTGGAGGAACGCCGCCGTCTGGCCGCCGGTGCCTTCGCCCATACCGCCGCTTACGATACCGCCGTCGCTACCTGGACCGCCGCGCAGTTCCAGCAGGATGAAGACGCTAACTTCTGGCCTCCATACGCTGGTTTGGGCTTTGAACGCAGCGAGACCCTGCGCTACGGCGAGAACCCGCATCAGCGCGCGGCTCTGTATGTAGACCCCGCAGCAGTCCCCGGTATCGCCCAGGCTGAGCAGATTCACGGCAAGGCAATGAGCTACAACAACTATGTGGACGCCGATGCCGCCCTGCGCGCAGCCTACGATTTTGATGATCCTGCGGTCGCCGTCATCAAGCACAACAACCCCTGCGGTATTGCAATTGCAAGCCCTAACGCCGCAGACCCGATTGCCGATGCGTACGTTAAGGCTCATGCTTGCGATCCGCTGTCCGCCTATGGTGGCGTGATTGCCGCGAACCGCCCGGTCACCAAGGATATGGCGCAGGCCGTTAAAGATATTTTCACCGAGGTTATGGTGGCGCCCGGATACGAGCCGGAAGCCCTCGAAATCCTGGAAACCAAGAAAAACCTCCGCCTGCTGGTGCTTCCCGAGGGATTTGGGCGTGAGACTATCGAGTACCGCTCGATTTCCGGCGGTGCGCTCTTCCAGGAAGCCGACCGCCTTAACGCCGAGGGTGATAACCCGCAGAATTGGCAGCTGGTCGCCGGTGAACCTGCCGACGAAGCCACTCTGCGTGACCTTGAATTCGCGTGGCGTGCCCTGCGTGCCCCCAAATCGAATGCGATTATGCTCGCCGATAACGGTGCCGCCGTGGGTATCGGTATGGGGCAGGTTAACCGTGTAGATTCGTGCAAACTCTCGGTTGAGCGTGCCAATACACTCGGCGGAGAAGGTCATGAGCGTGCCTGCGGTGCGGTTGCTGCATCCGATGCTTTCTTCCCCTTCGCGGACGGCCTGCAGGTTCTTCTCGACGCCGGTATCCGCGCGGTCGTGCACCCCGGCGGCTCGATCCGTGATGACGAAGTTATTCAGGCCGCGAAGGATGCGGGCGTCACCATGTACCTGACCGGAACCCGCCACTTCTTCCACTAAAATCCGGCATTGTCTCAACAACCGAATGCGCCAGCTAGGTAGGCTGGTGAACGGTGAATATTGCCAACCCAATCCGACTGCAAAACTTATGGTGTGCACGGGTTGGGTTGGCACGCATACGGGGTAAATATTCGATAGGATTAAGACGTGCCTAAAGTCAGTGAAGAATACAAAAAGAACAGGCGTATACAGATTATCGATGTCGCCCGTGAATGCTTTATTAAAGGCGGGTATCAAAAGACCTCGATGAACGAGATTATTGCCGCCACCGGGCTCTCCGCAGGAGCTATCTACAACCACTTTTCCTCGAAAGAAGAGATCATGGTAGAGGCCGCACGCCTTGACATGGCTCCCTTCGAGAAAGTGCGTGCGGATTCTCCATGGGATTATGTTCTGGGGTTCTTGAAGATTCTTGATACGGCGAAAACCCGTCGTTTTCTGCTCGCTACCTGGGGCGAGGCTGTCTCAATGCCCGCTATCAACGCCGTAGTGGGGGAGCAAATGCATCAACTGCGCGCCATGGCAATGGAACGTTACCGTGCCTGGGGCGAACGTGAACTCGACGTAACCGCTGAAGAGCTTGAGCAGTGGCTTAATGTCATGGGTGCGGCGGTGCTTTCGGTGCTTAGCGGGTATGTGGTGCAGACCCAGCTTCTCGGAAAAGAAAACCGTGAAGCCTATTTCGCATATGCAACCGCTATTTTGACCCAGGAATAACCCGGTGTAGATGCGCCGCCTGCGCGTGTCTGCATCTTTCGGGACAATACTCACGGTTCGGCATGGAAAACTCGCTGCAAGGATCGCCGCGAACATGTCAAAGAGCCCTTGGTATGGCCATCTCATACGGTGGGCGTCATATCTGTGCAGGCGCTAACCTATACGGTAAGATGAGAGTCACATCATAAGCTCTCATCACATTTTATGCAGATTCACACTTTGAGGAGTGGTATGACCGAGCAGACTCGAACCGTGCTTGAGGCTCCCCTCGCGGAGCTTGATCCCGAGGTCGCCGAAGCACTCGATCTGGAACGTAAGCGCCAGCAAAACACCCTGGAAATGATCGCTTCCGAAAACTTCGTGCCGCGTGCCGTACTCCAGGGGCAGGGGTCAGTGCTGACCAATAAATATGCGGAAGGCTACCCGGGCCGTCGCTATTATGGTGGCTGCGAATTCGTCGATATCGTCGAAGACCTGGCTATTAAACGGGTTAAGGAACTCTTTGGCGCCGAACACGCCAACGTACAGCCTCACTCCGGTGCCCAGGCGAATAACGCCGTCATGCATGCCCTGCTGACCCCCGGTGAGAAGATCATGGGTCTTTCGTTGGCTCACGGTGGGCACCTCTCGCACGGTATGAAGCTGAACGTCTCGGGTAAGCTCTACGAGGTTGTTGCCTACGAGGTAGGCGAAGACGGTCGGATCGATATGGAACAGGTTCGGCAGCTCGCACTCGCGGAACGTCCCAAGGTTATTATTGCCGGGTGGTCGGCATACCCCCGTCAGCTGGATTTCGCGAAATTCCGTGAGATTGCCGATGAAGTTGGTGCCTACCTGTGGGTTGATATGGCCCATTTTGCCGGTCTGGTAGCGGCGGGTCTGCATCCTAACCCGGTACCGCACGCCCACGTGGTTTCCTCGACCGTGCACAAGACCTTAGGCGGACCCCGCTCCGGGTTTATCCTGTGCACCGAAGAGCTCAAGAAAAAGATCGATTCGGCTGTATTCCCCGGGCAGCAGGGCGGACCGCTCATGCACGTGATTGCTGCAAAAGCGACCGCGTTCAAAGTTGCCGCAACCGAAGAGTTCAAAGACCGTCAGAAGCGCACAATCGAGGGGGCGCGCATCCTGGCAGAGCGCCTGACCCACCAGGATATGCGCGATGCGGGAGTTTCCATCGCCACCGACGGCACCGACGTTCACCTGGTACTGGTCGATCTGCGCCACCACGAGCTCACCGGTAAAGAGGCTGAAGACCTGCTGCACGATGCGGGTATTACTGTTAACCGCAACGCGGTGCCGAATGACCCCCGCCCACCGATGGTGACCTCCGGGCTGCGCATCGGTACCTCGGCCCTGGCAACCCGCGGTTTCGACGCCGAAGGCTTTACCGAGGTCGCCGATATTATCGCTTCGGTGCTGTTGCCGCAGCACGATATCGCCGCCCTGCGCGAGCGCGTGAATAAGCTCTGCGATAAGTACCCGCTCTATGTGGGAAGTGAGAGCTGGTAAAACTTATGAAGACCCCGTTGTACGCTTCGTAAAGCGTCTGCGGGGTCTTTTGCCTATGTACATCTTTCACGGATGAATCCGTGACGTGAAGAGAAAGGAAAACTGCTATGCCGCAGATTCTTGATGGTAAGGCAACCGCAGCCGCCATTAAATCCGAGCTGACTGAGCGCGTTGAGGCGCTCAAAGCACGGGGCATTACCCCCGGTTTGGGAACGGTACTCGTGGGGGATGATCCCGCCTCACACTCCTATGTGGGCGCTAAACACCGCGACTGCGCGGAGATCGGCATTAACTCGATCCGTGTGGATCTGCCTGCCGATATTACTCAGGAAGAGCTTGAAGCCGAGATTGATAAGCTCAATCACGACCCTGCCTGCACGAGCTATATTGTGCAGCTTCCCTTGCCCAAGCACCTGGATACTAACCGTATTTTGGAGAAGATCGCGCCTGAGAAGGACGCGGACGGTTTGCACCCCACTAACCTTGGCAAGCTGGTGCTGAACGTTTCGGAGCCGTTGGATTCACCCCTGCCGTGCACCCCGAACGGTGTGATTGAGCTGGTGAAACGCCACGGTATCGACTGGAACGGTAAGAATGTGGTTGTGCTCGGTCGCGGTATTACCGTGGGTCGTCCTCTAGGGCTGCTGCTGACCCGCCGTGAGATCAATGCAACCGCGACCTTGGCGCATACCGGTACCCAGAACCTTGACGAGGTTCTGCGCCAGGCGGATGTGATTGTCGCCGCCGTGGGTGTGCCGCATGTGCTCAAAGCGGATCAGGTGAAGGACGGCGCAATTCTGCTGGATGTGGGAGTCTCCCGTGCCGAAGACCCCGAAACCGGTAAGAAGAAACTCTTCGGCGACGTTTCCCCCGAGGCGGCCGCGAAGGCATCTTGGGTGTCCCCGAACCCCGGCGGTGTGGGTCCCATGACCCGCGCAGAGCTACTGGTGAATGTCGTAGAGACCGCAGAACGTCAGGCAGCGAAGAACTAGCCTGGCCGTCAGCTCAACGTTCCATGCCGCAGCACGCGAGAGGGCTCTGAGGATAACCGCGCGCCATTGTGAAACACGCTAGGTACGACAATGCCCGGGTGCATATTGTTGTCGCACTCGGGCACTGTTATCGCACGTCTTATGCCTGCTGTGGAGTTTTTTACAGCAGCATCTCGTAAAAATAGGCATCCCCTTTATAGAGCGTCACGCTGTGCTCAACGGGTGAACCCTGCGAGGTATAGCTGGTGGTGGTCACCTTGAAAGCAGCGGCACCCACGGTTGGCAGATGATTGAAGGCTTCCGCATCCGCCTCGGTCATCAGGGTTGCTTCCATGCGCATCATGCCGTGTTCGATTGTGTACTCGCAATGGTCGTGAGGATCTTTGCGTGAACCGCCAGAGGCCATCGTTTCAAGCAGGCATGTTGCAACCTCAGGTGTCAAATAGGCGAGCTCAAAACCGATAGGCTCACCCTCAGCCAAGCGCAAACGCTTAACCAAAAGCACCGAAGAATCTATGGTGACACTCAAATAACGTGAAATTTCTTCTGTCACCTCAACCCACTGGGTTGAAAGCATTCTGGTTGAAGCCTGCAGCCCGCGCCGCTCCATATCTTCGGCGAACGAGCATACTCGCGGAATGTAGCTTCCCTGAGAACGATCGGCAACGTATGTTCCAGAACCCTGAACGTTATAGATAAGACCGCGCTCCAGTAGAGCCTTGATAGCATTGCGCACCGTCTGGCGGCTTACCTTGAACTTCTCCTGAATAGCGCGTTCAGTCGGGAGTTTATCTCCGGGAGAACCCGGGATTACATATTTTTGTTCTAGGTAGCGAATAACCTGCTCATATTTAGGGCCAGGAACCGGCGGTAGCATGGTGGGATCGTCGTGAAGTTCCTCAGCGTTCTCCATCATAGAACCACGTGCAGAAGCCTCGGGTGCCTCGTGGGAACCCGAGTTAGAGACAGAACCTGAAAAGTTGAGTGAATGAGTCATCACAGATAGTTTACGCCTATCCGGCCCTAAAAGCGTTGCACTACGTGTATGTCGAGGCATTTATCCTGGCATAATTGATGTTATGCACACACGCGAGCAAAATTCTGTGACCACCGCCGACTCCGATAACGCCTCCGTGCGTAAAGCCATTATTGGGTCCTGCATCGGCGTTGGGCTCCTAGTACTTCTTCTCGTTCTGGCAATTTTCAACGCCAACAGCGTGCTCGGTTGGATCCTGGCCGGGCTTATTCTTGGATGGCTGGCGCTCGCCGTCTACTTAGTGCGTATCGTGCTGGTATCCATCAAACAGGATCGTGCCGAATTTAGCCGCATCCACCGTGAAGAATCGGATGCGATGCTTGCCGATAAACTTGCCCACAGCTTTCAGATCGTGCTTGTGCAGTCCCGCGAAATCGCCAACTACCTCACGGACGACAGCGAAGAATCTCGCGCCATGATCGAGCGGGCTTTAGATACTATTAACACCACAGCGTCCAATGGGATGGGAATGGTCAACGATGAAATGAGGGGTGAAGAATGAGCCGCGCCGCTAAAACTCTGCGCGTCGCCAGCGTGAACGTCAACGGTATTCGTGCCGCCTACAGGAAAGATATGGCCACGTGGCTCGCTGGCCGCGACGTTGATATTCTCTGCCTGCAGGAGGTTCGTGCCCCCGATAAGATCGTGCGCGAACTTCTCAACGAAGACGACTGGAATATTCTGCACGCCGAAGCCGCCGCCAAAGGACGCGCCGGGGTACTGGTGGCAACCCGCAAGCACCCCAATGCGAACGGTGAGCTTCTGAAAAACCAGCCTGTCGCTACCCGCTCCACGATCGGCGAAGACTATTTCGCGGACGCTGGCCGCTGGGTTGAGGCGGACTACACCCTGCCCACCGGCGAAACCCTGACCGTCGTAAGCGCTTACGTGCACTCCGGCGAGGTTGGAACGCCCCGCCAGGATGACAAATACCGCTTTCTCGACCGTATGCTCGTGCGCCTGCCCGAACTCGCTCAGCACTCGGATCACGTGCTCATTGTGGGAGACCTCAACGTGGGACACACCGAACTCGACATTAAAAACTGGAAGGCAAACCAGAAACGCGCCGGTTTCCTGCCCGAAGAACGCGCATACTTCGATAAATTCTTTGGCGAAATTGGCTATGAAGACGTGGCGCGCAAACTCGCAGGTGAGGTGCCCGGGCCCTATACCTGGTGGTCCTACCGCGGCAAAGCCTTCGATAACGACGCCGGGTGGCGCATCGACTACCATATGGCTACCCCAGCGCTCGCCGCGAAAGCCGTGGAAGCAACGGTCGATCGTGCCGCCTCCTATGATGAACGGTTCAGCGATCACGCGCCGCTCGTCGTCGATTATCAGTTCTAGAATTCACCCGCCGATAAGATGCCGGATGCGCTGGCTAACCGGCCGTCCGCATCGTGCGCCCCTTGAAGAAAGTATCTATCATGTCTGACGAAAAGAAACAGGATAAATCACTCATTCCCAATGCGTCTTTGGATCGTGTGCGTGTCTACTCCGGTGCGCAGCCTTCCGCAGATTCGATGCATTTGGGCAACTATATTGGCGCGGTGAACAACTGGGTTGCCCTGCAGGAGGACCCCGCCAACGAGTGCCTGTTCTTTATCCCCGATATGCACGCTATTACCGTGCCCCAAGACCCACAGTCCCTGCGCGAACGCACCCGCCTGACCGCCGCCCAGTATATTGCTGCCGGTATTGACCCTGCGCGTTCCCCGTTCTTCGTGCAGTCGCAGGTGCCCGAGCACGCGCAGCTTGCTTGGGTACTGAATTGCTTCACGGGTTTTGGTGAGGCATCACGCATGACCCAGTTCAAGGACAAATCGCAGAAGCAGGGTGCTGATAACGCCTCGGTGGGGTTATTCACCTACCCGGTGCTGATGGCGGCTGATATTCTGCTGTACCAGGTCGATGGCGTACCAGTGGGCGAGGATCAACGCCAGCACCTAGAACTTACCCGCAACCTGGCGCAGCGGTTTAACTCGCGCTTTGGCGAAACCTTCGTGGTGCCCGAACCCATTATTTTGAAGGAAACCGCCAAGATTTATGATTTGCAGGAGCCGACCTCGAAGATGTCGAAATCTGCCGCCTCCGATAAGGGTCTTATCAAACTTTTGGATGAGCCGAAGGCGACTGTGAAGAAGATTAAGTCTGCCGTGACCGACGACGGCTCCGTTATTGCTTATGATCGTGAGGCGAAACCTGGCGTCTCTAATCTGCTCTCGATCTATTCCGCGATGACCGGCGAGAGTATCGACTCTCTCGTCAAACGTTATGAGGGTAAGATGTACGGTCATCTCAAGGTTGATTTGGCGGATGTTGTGGTCGAGAAACTTTCGCCCCTGCGTGAGCGTACCCTAGAGCTTATGGCGGACCCCGCCGAGCTTGACCGCTTGCTGGCATTGGGCGCTCGGAAAGCTCGTGAAATAGCGACTGTTACTATCGAGAATGTCTACGATAAAGTGGGTTTTTTGCCCGCACAGCGCGGCTAGACCGAAGGAGGTACGCTGTGACTGTTAAGAACACCTGCGAGAATCTATCACACACTGAGGAATCGCCCACTCTTCACCCCGGGCAGCGTTATTTGAGTCTGATCGCCCACGTGAACGGACCGTTGGGGCAGCGTCTTGTTGACTGGAAGAAGAGAACCGGCATGACTCTTCCCACTGATTTGAGTAATCATGTGACCGTGTATGTTAGTGAGCTGACCGAGCAGAATGAGAACGACTGGCGTTCGGATGCGCTGGCGCATTCACTCGCCATAATTGGCGCGGTGCAGGCGTGCGCTGGGGGAGTGTGCACCTTCCGCCCAAACTCTGAGGTGGAGTATCTGGACATTATCTTAGGCGCCGATACTTTTGCCGAACTTCATGGCGCGTGCGTGCAGGAGTTAGGGCAGTGGGCATCGCCTTTTCCTTACGTTCCGCATATTACCTTGGGGCGTTCTTTGACGCCGGATCAGGTGCGGCAAGCGCATCGGATTTTCGACGATTTACCAGAACAAGAACGCTCGTTCACGGTAGATACTCTGCACGTATATGCCTATGATGGCGCGGATTGGGAGCCTCTGGGAGCACTATCTCTTAAGCCATAACTGCGCCCCACAATCTTGATATATGTACCTACAGCGCAAGCCCCGATACCGGTTCAGGTATCGGGGCTTGGGCTCTCTAACTTCTTCCTAGTGGGAGTCCGCAGGTACGGGTGCCGCATTCGCTGAAGAGACACCGCTGAGTTCATTAGGAACCTGCGGCAGATCAATGCTCATGAGGGTCTTTGGATGAGAAGCATCCGAGAGTGATACCGCGTGAAGCTTCTTCGTCTCAGGGTCGGTCACGTAGGCGGTTTTACCGTCTACCCACAATGCCGGGCGAGGATCCTGCCAAGTTTCTGACTCACTCCACGTATTCATTATCTGTACAGACCCAAGCTCGGTGCCGTTTGCTGGGTCGTAGATACGCAGCTTACCGTCCGTGGTGAGCAGCAGAGCCTCGCCGTTAGGTCCGCGGCCCATGGAACGGAAGGTGTAGCTGACTCCTTTGGGGAGTGAGTATACCTCTCGCGTGTGGGCGACCGTATCAATGATGGCAAACTTCTCAGGGCGCTCAAGTTTGGCGTCCTTATCCGTCTTATAATCCGCTAGAACGTAAGGGGAGTCTGCCGTTCCTGCCTGGTTGCCTGAGCGTGAATAGGGATCTTGAGGGTTTGTCACCTTCGTGAAAGTGCCGTCCCGGTAGATGAGTACGCCGTCGGTGCATCCGATCGTGAAGGTATTATCCCGCGCGATAGCTTCGCCGTGTACACCGGGGCATTCCTTGTTCTCCGTTATGGTCTTACCGTTAGCGTCTACCACGGCTGCGCCCGTGCGGGTTTTGGAATCTCCGACTGCTACGAGGTACTGCTCATTAGGTAGGGGAATAGCGAATCCGTGGTGAGGATTGGGGAGCTTAACCTGCTTGGTTTCAAGGTTAGTTGCTGTGCGTTTATTGGATACCAGGTTTGCGGGGTCGTATACGTCGAAGGTACCGGTACCGTCTGCGAATGCCGCAACCTTACCGTTATCGGCAATAACATGCCCGGTGTGGTCGGCCTGAAGCGACAGTGTCGAGAGGCTGGGAGCGGTGGTGTAGTAGTGTGAGTGGTCACCATGTGCTACCGACCATACGCCGGTGTCGAGGAAGGTGTAGCTGGATCCATCGGCTACGATCAGATGGCGGTTATCACCCGCATCGTTCAGGCGCAGGAAACCATCTTTGTGAATATCCTGCAGAAGCTTCATATCTTTACCGTCGTACACCATCACGCCGCCGTCATAAGTGATGGCTAGGCGGGTTGACGCGCCTTTGCCTTCAACGATGGGAGACTGCGAGGCGCTTGCGTTTGAATCCCCTGAGGACGCTCCTGCGGAAGGCTCTGAGGAGCCTGCAGAGGATGTGCCGCCCGCGCATCCTGCAAGGAGCAGGGAGGATACGAGACCGAGTGAACTTAGTGACGTCAAAAATGATTTTCGTGTGTTGGACATACACAGAGACTATCACACATGAGAATCATTATTGAATAAGTAAGAGCCGGGATATAAATAATGGGTGGATCAGCGCGAATATCATGCCGATCCACCCGATGAGTGAGTGTTGAGAATGTTATAAACGCCATACGGCGTGGTTATTTAAGCGATGGCCGCTTTTAGAGAAGATCAGCCAAGCCGCGATCTTTGAGCTCGGCAACTGTGTCTTTCACGGCCTGAGCCTGCTCACGCGGTGCGACGAGGAGCGCATCGGGGGTATCAACCACCACGATATCTTCAAGACCAATCACCGAGATTTTGCGGTTGCTGTTCGCGACAACAATGCCGCTGCAGCCTTGATTGATCACATTGTCTTCGTCACCGAGAATTGTGAGACCTTCACCATGCTTCTCTTGGTTAAGACGGGCAACGGCATCAAAGTCTCCCACGTCGTCCCAGCTGAAGGAGCCGGGGACCATCGCAACATCGCCAGCAGCAGCGGCAGGCTCAGCAACGGCGTAGTCGATTGCGGTCTTGGGGAGAGTGCCCCAAGTCTGTTCCATAATGCTCTCACGCTCGGGAGTATCCCAAGCCTTGGCGATCTTCATAACCCCGGCGTAAAGCTCGGGCTCGTTCTTTTCGAGATGCTGCAGCATCAGGGATACGGGTGCCACAAACATGCCGGCGTTCCAGGTGTAGTCCCCGGAGTCTAGGTATTTTTGAGCGGTTTCGCTATCGGGTTTTTCAACAAAAGACTCGACCGCAAGGGCGTTCGGTGCGTGAGCAAGCCCCAGTGGGGTGCACGCTCTGATATATCCGAACGCGCTCGACGGCTCGGTGGGGGTAATGCCGATAGTGACAATCTTTCCTGAAGCTGCCGTGATAACCGCCTCGGTCACCACGCGTTGAAATTCATCAACGGGGTTGATGACGTGATCAGCGGCGAAGGAACCAATAATCGCATCCGGTTCACGCTCGTGAATAATAGCGCACGCTAAACCAATAGCGGCTGCAGAATCCTTCGGGGAGGGCTCCAAGACGAGGTCGGAGGCTCGTAATTCGGGAATCTGCTGGGTTACAGCGTTGGCATGAGAAGTGCCAGTGACGACCATGACGGAGCCGTTGCTCAAATCAATGAGACGGTCGTAAGTATCACGCAAGAGTGATTTACCTGAATCCGTGAGGTCGAGAAGGAACTTCGGCGCCTGAGCACGTGAAAGCGGCCACAAACGCGAACCAACACCGCCAGCTGGAATAAGCGGGCGGAAACGGGTTAATGCAGTATTCATCAGTTCCAGAATACCGGGGGCTTTTGTAATATGCCGAATTCTTAGAGTGATTTCCAGGAAAGTCTCAGATAAAAAATATCAAGAGATGCATCACATTAGGTAAAGATTAGTTCCGCATGAACTCAGCTCACGGAGGGGTATCGCAAAATAACTATTTCGTAATTAACCTTGTAGTTTCTTGTGAAATAAGGAGACGAGGTGTCAATAAGCCTGTGAATTACCTGGTATCTTGAAACTAACAATATGAAATCACAGGAGTTGCTGAGCGCGCTTCCCGCCGAGGTTAAACACACAGACCCCGACGTCGTCTCAGCGGCGACAGGAGGTTATTCAGTGCTGAATAGTTCAAAGGGGACCCTGTACCGCGGCCGATGGGGCATGTGGTCTTGGGTCGCTCATCGTGTGACAGGTATCGCTATATTCTTCTTCCTACTGGTTCACGTACTTGATACCGCCGTTGTCCGTATCTCTCCCGAGGCATACAATAGCGTTCTCGGTCTCTACAAAAACCCCGTGATGGGTCTGGGAGAGACTGCGCTTGTGGCAGCCATCGTGTACCATGCCTTCAACGGTATTCGCATTATTCTTATCGACTTTTGGGGAACAGCTACTAACGCCAAAGTCGAGCATGTGATGAGCAAAGGCAAAGACGGTTCCCCCGAGATCAATCAAAAGGCTACCTACCCGCACATTAAGATTCTGTGGGTTGTTCTGTTCCTGTGGGCAATTACCGTTGCAGGATTCGCGGCTCGCCACCTGCCGATCGTCTTCTCACACCTTGGAGGTCACTAAGCTATGTCTACTCCACTCAAATCACGCGTTTCGGTTCCTCGCCTGCGCGATAACAAGATTGATGGTGTGAAATACAACCGCTCTTCCAGCAAACGCAACAACTTTGAAATGTTCGCCTGGCTGGGGATGCGCCTCTCCGGCGTCGTGTTGGTTGTCCTGATTTTCGGGCACCTCTTCGTGAACCTCATGGTGGGGGACGGCATTCACGCGATCGACTTCGGTTTCGTGGGCGGTAAATGGGCAAACCCCTTCTGGCAAATCTGGGATCTGCTGCTGCTGTGGCTGGCTATGCTCCACGGCACCAACGGCATCCGCGTGGTCATTGACGATTACGCCGAAAAGGATCGTGTGCGTGTGTGGCTGAAGATTATTCTCTTCGCAGCATCCACTTTTGTGCTGCTGGTTGGAACCCTCACGATCTTTGCTTTTGATCCCTGCCCCTCGGGCGCGGCGGCTAATCTGCTGCCTAGCTTCTGCCCGGCCCACTAAGGGTAAAACACTAAAGATTTTTGACATACGAGAGAGAGCATCATGCAGGTACATAAGTACGATGTAGTGATTGTTGGCGCTGGCGGCGCAGGTATGCGTGCCGCTATTGAGGCGGGGCAGCGCGTACGAACCGCGGTGCTGACGAAGCTATACCCCACCCGCTCGCACACCGGTGCGGCACAGGGCGGTATGTGCGCCGCTTTAGCCAACGTTGAGGAAGACAACTGGGAATGGCATACCTTTGACACCGTCAAGGGCGGCGACTACCTTGTCGATCAGGATGCGGCAGAGATTATGGCGAAAGAAGCCATTGACGCCGTGCTCGACCTTGAAAAAATGGGTCTTCCCTTCAACCGTACCCCCGAGGGGCGCATCGACCAGCGTCGTTTTGGCGGGCATACCCGCGATCACGGTAAAGCCGCCGTGCGTCGCGCATGCTACGCTGCCGACCGCACGGGTCATATGATTCTGCAGACCCTCTACCAGAACTGCGTGCGTCACAATGTCGAGTTCTACAACGAGTTCTACGTGCTCGACCTCATTATGTCAGAAGACGAAAATGGAAACCCCCGACCTGCAGGTGTTGTCTCCTACGACCTGGCAACCGGCGAAGTACACGTTTTCCAATCGAAATCCGTGATTTTCGCATCTGGCGGATGCGGCAAGATCTTCAAGACCACCTCAAACGCGCACACCCTCACCGGCGACGGCATGGCAATCGCCCTGCGCGCAGGTCTTCCCCTAGAGGATATGGAATTCGTACAGTTCCACCCGACTGGCCTTGCGGGCCTGGGTATTCTCGTGACCGAGGGTGCCCGTGGTGAAGGCGGTATTCTGCGTAACTCCGAGGGTGAGCGTTTCATGGAACGTTACGCACCGACCATTAAGGATCTAGCTCCCCGCGATATCGTGGCTCGTGCAATGGCGAACGAGGTGCGTGAAGGTCGCGGCTGTGGACCGCATAAAGACTATGTGCTTCTAGATCTCACTCACCTTGAACCCGCGCATATCGACGAGAAACTGCCGGATATTACTGAATTCGCGCGTACCTATCTGGCAGTTGAGCCGCACCACCAGCCTATTCCGGTGTTCCCCACTGCGCACTATGCGATGGGCGGTATTCCCACGAACAACGATACTGAGGTGTACCGCAACAGCGAAGAGACTATTCCAGGACTATATGCAGCCGGTGAGGTTGCCTGCGTGTCGGTGCACGGTGCAAACCGTTTGGGAACCAACTCGCTGCTGGATATTAACGTGTTCGGTAAGCGTGCTGGCCGCCGCGCGGCAGAGTACGCAGCCTCCGCAGAGTTTGTGCCCGTTCCGGACGATGCTGCCGATCGCACTCTCGCGATGCTCAACGGTATTCGTGACGGGCAGGGCACCGAAAAGGTTGGCGCTATCCGCACCGAGCTGCAGCGTGTGATGGAAGCCGATATGCAGGTGTTCCGTACCGAAGAAACCATTCGCAAGGCTCTCGCCGCCATTGACGAGCTCGAAAAGCGCTACGCAAATATCTCGATTCAGGATAAAGGCAAGCGCTTTAATCTTGACCTGTTGGAGGCCGTTGAGCTTGGCTTCCTGCTACAGCTTGCCAAGGTGATGTCGGTGGGCGCGCTGCACCGCCAGGAATCCCGAGGCGGTCACTACCGTGAGGACTTCCCGAAGCGCGACGACGTGAACTTCATGAAGCACTCGATGGTTTATCTAGATCCCGAGTCTGAGTTTGAGGGTGTGCAGGGTCTGCGTTTTGATACTAAGCCCGTTGTCTACACTCGTTACGAACCCAAGGAGCGTAAGTACTAAAATGGCTGAACACGAAACTCCCGAACCGGAATCGGTCAAGCTCTTTGAAGGTATGTCCGGTTCAGACTCCGGGAACATCCCCACCTATGACGTGACGATTCGCGTGCGCCGTTACAACCCCGAAGTATCGGATAAAGCATACTGGGATGACTTCAATCTGACTATGTACCGCACCGACCGTGTGCTGGATGCCTTGCATAAGATCAAGTGGGAGCTCGACGGGTCGGTCTCGTTCCGTCGTTCCTGCGCGCACGGTATCTGCGGGTCGGATGCGATGCGCATCAACGGACGTAACCGCCTAGCGTGCAAGACCCTGCTCAAGGATTTGGACATTACCAAGCCCATTATCGTTGAGCCGATTAAGGGTCTTCCTTGTGAGAAGGACCTGATTGTCGATATGGAGCCTTTCTTCCAGGCGTACCGCGAGATCATGCCCTTCTTCATCAATGACTCGAATGAACCGGAACGTGAGCGTCTGCAGTCTGCGGAAGAACGTGCCCGATTCGACGACACCACAAAGTGCATTCTGTGCGCGGCTTGTACCTCCTCTTGCCCTGTTTTCTGGACGGACGGTCAGTACTTCGGTCCTTCTGCCATTGTGAATGCGCATCGTTTTATCTTCGATTCACGTGATGACGCTGGGGATCTGCGCTTGGAGATCCTCAACGATAAAGAAGGTGTGTGGCGCTGTCGCACAACCTTCAACTGCACCGAGGCTTGCCCGCGTGGCATTCAGATCACTAAGGCTATTGCCGAGGTCAAGCAGGCTATTTTGGCGCGAGCCCTCTAAGCCTAGCGGTTGGAGAACTCGTAGAAACACAAGATATGCGGTGTGGGCGCAAGGTTGGTGTGCCCACACCGCATTTTTGTTTGCGATATTAGGACGAACTGATGCTCGCTAGATAATTTCCGCGTCTGCAGGCGGCGGTTTTAGTCTCGTCACAATCCGTCACAATGTCATAAACCCGCCACACAACGCGATGATTCGTCACGTCGCGTACAAAAACTTCAACGAACGTAAGAGGGCAGCCGGAAGGTGTGTACTGGCTGCGGATTCGCGCTATTCTCGAACTATGGTTTTTGCAAACTCACGTTACGATCTTTCGACCCCTGTCTTCGACGACTGGGTGGCTCGCATGATGCCTACCCTTGTGGAATTCCGCCGCGAGGTGCACCGCACCCCGGAGCTCTCATTCCGCGAGGTGAAAACGACTGAACGCATTATGACGACGCTGCGTGAGGCAGGGCTGAACCCTATCGCCTGCGAAGGCACCGGCTGCTACGTTGATATCGGAAACGGACCGTTTGCTTTAGCTCTTCGCGCCGATATTGATGCGCTTCCCATCGTCGAACAGACGGATCTGCCTTATTCATCGACCATACCCGGGGTGATGCACGCCTGCGGGCACGATATTCACCAGACCGTCATGCTCGGGGTTGCTCTGGCGCTTCACGAGCTGAACGAAAAGACTCCGCTGGGGCGCAGCGTGCGTATCCTGTTCCAGCCCGCCGAGGAACAGTTGCCGGGCGGGGCTGTGCAGATGATTGAGCAAGGTCTTTTACGCAATATCCCGCGTGCTTTTGCTCTGCATTGCGATCCGAAGGTCGAACTGGGGAAAATTGGCACGCGCATCGGGGCGATTACGAGTGCTTCAGACACGATTAAGATTCACCTGAGTGGTCATGGTGGTCATACCTCTCGGCCGCATCTGACCGAGGATCTTATCTACGCGATGAGTCAGATTGCTGTGCAGGTTCCTTCCGTGCTCACGCGCCGTACCGATGTGCGTTCCGGCGTGCTGGTTGCGTGGGGGCAGGTGAGCGCCGGGGTTGCCCCGAACGCTATTCCCGCTGAAGGCTATTTGGCGGGCACCATGAGATGTCTGGATGTTGAGGTGTGGCGTCAGGCGGGTAATCTGCTGGACGAGGTAATTGAGCAGGTCGCGGTTCCCTTCGGCGTACAGGCAAGGGTTGAGCATATTCGTGGCGTGCCCCCGGTCGTCAATACCGACGCGGAAACCACCATGTTGGAAAACGCGGCGCGCGCCGAATTAGGGGAAGAGTCCATCGTGCTGGTTGAGCAATCAATGGGCGGAGAAGACTTCGCGTGGATTCTGCAGGAGGTTCCAGGCTCGATGTTCCGCCTAGGAACTCGCGCCCCGGAAGATCCTGTCTACGACTTACATCAGGGGGACTACGCTCCTAATGAGCAGGCGATTGGCGTGGGTGTGCGCGTGATGGCGGCGACCGCGTTGCGTGCCGTGCGTTTTGAGCTCGCGAAGGCTGCGAAGGCCGCGAACCCGGTGCGGGATGAGGCGCGTTAATATTACGGACAACCTGTAATAGAGGATATGCCGGGCACTGGCGCCGAAGCACGCAGCACCGAGAAATATTTATGGGGCTCTCCGCCAAATCTTTACGAAAACTTTATGAAAGAACGGGGTTCGTCGCAGGAGGAATACGTCAAGTGCGGGTGCATCGCCGAAATAGCGGGCATCTGCCGGGGGAGTGGGATTGCGCCTGAAAAACCAAAATAGTGATGTCTACCCTAGAAAAAACGGTGTTAAACCGCGCATGAACGTCAAAACCTGCGTCATACCCACTCATGAACAACATTTGCAGGATAAACTATAGGGGATGACCGAACCGCGCCGCATCATTGCGGGGCGCCGAACAGCTGACGAGTGGGAGAACTCTGTGGGATTCTTTGGAATCGGTAAGAAGAAGTGGGAAGAGCAGGCGAAAGCCGCCCAGGCTGAGGCAGAAGCGCAGGCTGACGACGTAAAATCCGCCCTCCCTAACTCCGATGCAGAGGCATCGGATCGTACCCTCGCGGAACGTGTGAATGAACAGCAGCGTTGGGAGAATTCTCTGCGTCGGTTTGTGCAGGCTGAGAGCACTCGCATGCAACAGGAAGAGCAGAAGAGCAAAGATACTTCTGACCTTAACGTCGATGCTTTAAAACAGTCCGCGCAGCACAGCGGCTCTTCTGCTGAGCCTTCGGCATCCACAGCAGGCGAAGCTAGGACTTCCGGTTCAGCAGAAGGCAAGAAAACCGTGGGCGCTTCCTCACAGGCTGCGAACGCAGATGCCGCCCAGAAGGGTTCTTTCACACAAGAATCAGCTCAGACACCCGATACTTCCGCCCCGAAACGTGCACCTCAGATTTCTGAGTACCGTGCAACGAGTATGCCTGCGGATGCATTTGAGACTAACTCTTCCGCCACTGCGGTTCCCTCATCGAACGCAGCATCGGTTTCGGGTACTGCGTCGGTACAGACCGAAGCAGGTTCCCAGAAACAAAACGTGCAGGACGCACTTAAAGAATTTAACGAGACGAAATACGGCACCGAGCACGAGGGGAATACCTCCTCAATATCCTCACACGCCGATGCGGCTGCCACCCCGTCTTCTTCTGCAGAGAAAGAATCTGCGGATATCAAGACTCCGAACGTTGAGGATCGTGAGCGAGAGAAGCTTGCCGCAGGAGTCGTGCCAACCGACACCGAAGAGAAGCCTGCTTTCGTTCCCGCGCCCGGTGTTGAGTCTAAGAATTCAAACGATAAGAAGACCGCGAATGCCGACTCGAAGTCTACACTTGAGTCCACACCCCAAGAATCCGAATCTGCTTCGGATGTAAAATCCTCTGCACACGAGAAAAAGTCACCTAGCCCTGAGGCTCAGGCGACGAGCAGGTTGGAGTCTTCGGGCACCCCGTCAGCCTCGAAGAAGTCCGACAAGATCGAATTTGTCGGCTCGGGGGCAACGGGCTCCGCCAAACATCTTGATGACCGTAACGACCCTGAAACCTTGGCTCCCAAGAAGAATCGCAGCGTCGAAACTTCGGCTGAGAAGACCTCTGCCGAAAAGGTGGCTGTACAGCACGAGAAGACCGTGGCCGATGAGGTCTCAGCCCACTCTTCCACAGATAAAGACTCCAAGAAGCAGGACGTCGAAAAAACTACGCGCGATGAAAAAGCCTCTCAGAACGGCGCCGCAGCCGCATCATCGCATGCGGCGGCAGCATCCGTTGAAGGGAACGAAAAGGCGGAGGTTCTCACCCCCGAGAATCCGCTGCACGACCTCGTAACTGCGATGCGCGGATACGGCTCCGGGAAGGTGTCCTACGAACTGCGCCAGCTGGGCGACGATATGCACTACCGGATTTTCCATCGCGGCAGCGAAGTCGAACAGGGTGTTGTGGTTCCGACCGATGCGTGGTTCTCGTCGATTGCCTCGCTCTACGTGCGAGCCCAGGACGCAGGCAGGGTGTGGAACCGTGCCCTCGTGGTAGCAAACCCCAGCGAGAACGGACTAGTAGCGGTACAGGCTTCGTACACGAACACCGCCGATGCATCGAGCTACACCACGGATTACGTTCTCGAAACGAGCGAGAAAGACTCGGCTTCACAGAAAGACTCATCAGCGAAAAGCGCCGAATCGGCAAAATCCTCCGCCGACCAGAGCACCGCATCCACCGATGCTGCAGCTCAGAAAACGTCGACCGCGAAGACCTCAGCGTTGGCTGATTCCGCCGATGATACCTCTTCGCAGAAGGAATCTGAGGCAAAGCTCGCTCAGGATAAGAGCGATGAACAAGCTAAGACCGCTGAGTCTCAGAAGGCGAAAGATCTTGACAACCACACCCAGAACGTCAAGTCTGCTGATGCCGACAAAGCCAATACTCAAGATTCACAGAAGTCTGAGAAATCCGAACATACCGTAGATTCCGAGAAGAAGCTCTCTGGCGCTCACGAAAAGGAGCAGGAAGTTTCGGCGAAGGCTCAGGCAGATACTGCAAAGTCTGATTCTGCTACAGCAGAATCGACCAAGAGCAGTTCAAGTGCGCTCGCTGCAGGTACCCTTGGCGCCGCAGGCGTGACAGCCGCCGGGATCGCGGCATCGTCGAAGAGCGACCGCGAGGATTCGCGCTACGAATACGATTATGATGCGGATCCGCAGAATGTCACCGGTCGTCACGATGCTCAAGCTGCTGAGCAGAGCAAGACCGAGATTGACAGCGCTAAAGCTGGTGCTGTCTCCGAGAAATCCGAGAAATCGGCGGTTTCTGGCGCATCTGCAGCCAAGGACTCTTCCGACTTCTCCACCCCCGAAGCTGAGGTAGAGAAAACCAAGGTTGAGAAATCTTCTGAAGACGAGGAAGAACTCAACAGCATGCAGGCGGCTTTGGCGACTATCGTGGCATCCTCCGAAGCAAAGAAGACTGCATCGAACGCGAAGGAAGACGCTGCGGATACTTCCGCTGCGGTGAAGACCTCGGGCACCGACTTGAAGTCCGCTGCTGATAAGACGAGCGAGGACTCACAGAAGGCGGCTGATTCCGAAAGCACCGTCAAGGCTGAGAGTGATGCCAAGACTGCTGCGGGTTACACCTCGGAGAATCAGAGCGCGAATGTAACTCAGGCTGCGGTGAAGGAATCCCAGGCTGGCACCACCAGTACCGACAGCTCCTCTGCACTGCCCAAGCATGTGGATGACCTCGCTCTCGTCCCCGAAGTCGAGAAGGACTCGCTGACAGGCTCGACCGATACGAAGCCTCAGGAATCGGCGTCGAATAAGCAGGATGTGCCTGCCGCGCAGACCGCATACGCTGTTGCTGCTCAGTCCGGAGAATCAACTGTAAACGGTAAGACCGCGCAGCATGAATCCGCAGATCTGCCTCCTGCAGAAGCCGAGCCGGATACCCCCGCGCATCAGGCACATTCCTCCGTGCTCGCTGGCGATGCGCTTGCCGAGGGTAACCTAGTACTTACCGATGCTAAGGTGATCGAGCATCTGGCACCGGTGACCGAAGCTCTTTTCGGCGAGAATGGCAGCGCCAAGGATGCAACGACCGTGTTGATCCGGGTGCGCTCGGTGGGCTCTTACTACGATGTGCTCACCCACGTGCGCCGCAACGGATTCTGGGAGCAAGTACGAACCTTCGAGTTAGTTTCGGAAGAAGATTTGGGTATTCCCACGCTCAAGGCCGATTCCTACAGCGAAGGTGAAGGGTCGCCACTCGCCATGAGCCTGACCTTCACCCCGGGCGTGCCCGTGCAGTCTGCATTCGATTACTCGAATGAGCAGGCTTTCGTACGGTACCCCCGCCAGCTTGAGGCCGATCGCTACGTAGAGGAATTGCGCATGTTCCCGCGTCTGGGGGCTAAGATTCCGGCGCATATGGCGAATGCTCTGACTCACTGGAGCATGTAGGAGAAGCCCGCCCGTGAATGAAGATAGAGCTTCTGAGAAAACGGTAGCTGAGGTTGCCGCACGCGCAGGGAAAGCCTTCGAGCGTCTGGTGCAGACGATGGCAACCCTGCGCGCCCCCGGCGGGTGCCCCTGGGATGCCGAACAGACTCATCAGTCCCTCATTCGATACCTCATTGAGGAATCCTATGAGGTCGTGGAGGCTGTCGAGGCACCTGAGGGTACAAACCTGCAGCTTCTACGCGAAGAGTTGGGCGATGTTCTGCTTCAGGTTCTCTTCCATGCCGATATTGCGGCGGCAGAATCGGGCGGCTTTACGATCGAGCAGGTGATCGAGGGTCTGGACGCGAAACTTCACGATCGGCACCCGAATGTTTTCAGTGATTCTTCGGACGAGTCTCGGATGACCGCCGCTGAACAGCAGGTTTTCTGGGATGAGCTTAAGAAGACGGAAAAATCCGATCGAGGTCCACTTGACGGCATTCCCCCTCATCTTCCTGCGCTGGCTCTAGCGGAGAAGACAATTGCTAAGGCTCGCAAGGCCGACATTGTGCTGCCGCCGGAGCCTACCTCCTTAGACGATGATCTTCCTTTTACCTATAGTGAGGAAGAATTCGGTGAGCTGCTTTTTTCGCTTGTGTGCCGCGCGCGGCAGAATGGGCTGGATGCGGAACGTGCCCTGCGTACTTATACCCGTAAGTTTATTGAGTACAACCAATAGCCTCGTGGCCGCAGAAGCGGGGGAGAGGGTTTATCAGGCATCTTTGGAGGCGACAGTCTTTCGCATCTAAAGGTGCCTGTTTTATGCCCTGAAATAGGGCGCCACTGGTTATATTCGTGGGTGGGGCATAAAGCACTAAACATCCATCTGTGTTGCGCGAAGCAGAAATCGATTCTAAAGATATTCAATCGTTTTAGCAGAGTGTGATAAAGAACTTTGTCGTTATCGGTTGGGGTTCGAATTGGTGCCTGCGGTGCGAGGACATGCTGCGTCCACAGGGGGAATGACTTTTGAGAGGCGAGTTTACAAGGGACTAAAGGTGTTGGATACCCTCAGGAATCGCAAAAAATCCCGTGGTAACTAGTGTGTTTGTGTGGGAGTTTTGGTAAAATTTAGGGCAACGGGACTCGCCCAACATCACAGGAGCGAGCCGTCATATCCTGTACTCTCTAAGGAGCAATTTCATGGCTGTTATTACCGCAGTTCACGCCCGTCAGATTTTGGATTCCCGCGGCAACCCGACCGTTGAGGTTGAGGTTCTGCTCGAAGATGGTGCTTTCGCACGTGCCGCTGTGCCTTCGGGCGCATCCACCGGCGAGTGGGAGGCAGTCGAGCGTCGCGATGGCGACAAGTCCGTATACCTAGGTAAAGGCGTTCTGGGCGCCGTCAAATCTGTTATTGAAGAGATTTCGGAAGAAATTATCGGTATCGACGCCGCTGATCAGCGTACTGTTGATGCAACCATGATTGCTCTGGACGGCACCAACAACAAGGGTAAACTCGGCGCTAACGCAATTCTGGGTGTTTCTCTGGCCGTCGCTAAGGCAGCCGCAGAGTCCGCAGACCTTCCCCTCTACAAGTACCTGGGTGGCCCCAACGCCCACGTGCTTCCCGTTCCCATGATGAACATCCTCAACGGCGGTTCTCATGCAGACTCCAATGTTGACATTCAGGAGTTCATGATTGCTCCCATCGGTTTCGAGAACTACTCGGATGCGCTGCGCGCCGGTGTTGAGGTCTACCACTCGCTCAAGTCTGTGCTGCACGACCGTGGCCTCTCCACCGGCCTGGGCGATGAAGGTGGCTTCGCACCGAACCTTGAATCCAACGCTGCGGCTCTTGACCTCATTATCGAGGCAATCGAGAAGGCTGGTTACAAGCCCGGTGAACAGGTTGCTCTCGCACTGGATGTTGCGTCCTCCGAGTTCTATAACGACGGTGCCTATGACTTCGAGGGTCAGAAGAAGTCCGCCGAAGAGATGAGCGCATACTATGCTGATCTTGTGGCGAAGTACCCGCTGGTTTCCATTGAGGATCCGCTGGACGAGAACGACTGGGCAGGCTACAAGACCCTGACCGAGCAGATTGGTGACAAGGTTCAGATCGTCGGTGACGACCTATTCGTGACCAACCCCGAGCGCCTTGAGAAGGGCATCAACGAGGGTGCGGCAAACGCTCTGCTGGTGAAGGTCAACCAGATCGGTTCGCTCACCGAGACCCTGGATGCTATGGAACTGGCACAGCGCAACGAATACCGCTGCATGGTTTCGCACCGTTCCGGTGAGACCGAGGACGTCACCATTGCCGACCTTGCTGTGGCGACTAACGCGGGTCAGATCAAGACCGGCGCGCCCGCACGTTCCGAGCGCGTGGCAAAGTATAACCAGCTGCTGCGCATTGAGGAAGAACTGGGCGATGCCGCTGTTTACGCTGGCAAGTCAGCATTCCCCCGCTTCAAGAAGGCGTAACGCGATAATATACGGACGGCTAGAACCGTATACATCATAATCTGGTGCTCTCGACTGGTCCATGACCTGCGAGAGCACCAGATTTTTTATCTCCTACTTTTCTTCGTAGACTCTCTCTATAAGGGTGCCTATGACGACGGCGCGCTTTATGGCTCTTGAACATGTATCCCTCCGAATCTAATAGCTCAGTTTTCCCTAGGGGTTAGGGGAATGCACTCGCAATAGTTCGGGTATATCACTTTTTCGGGGGATAACTCCGTCTGAACGTTCACGGTAGCTTAGAATGGTAATCAAAGACTTAGGGGCAGGGAAGGAAAGCACTACATGATGGCTCAGCGCGACGGACGTGAACGACGCAAAAGCCCGGCGGGGCAGGAACCGCGTCGAGGTCGCACATCACGTGGCAGCCAGTCCGCCGCCGCGCGCGAAAGTCTTTCTGATGCTCCAGCATCTGCCCGTAAATCCCGTGCCCGCAAGCAGAAGGCGCATAAACCCGGTTCATCCCGCACGACCAACACCGCAGATAAGCGGGCTCAGCAGAAGCCAACTGCGCGGCGCTCGAAGGCCACCCTGCCGCCCCCGCAGCCAGCGCATCGTGAGGCACACGAGCGGCAGGCTACGTCCGCGAACGTCAAATCTTCTGCACCTGCGGCAAAGGAACCCCACAGCACCGCAACCCATCGAACCGTTGAAGACCGCTCGTATTTGCAGCGTCCCGCCTGGATGCGCGCCGCTAACAGCTTCTTCGGCGCCCGTACCCGGGCACATCGTACCGATAGGGAACGCGATGCACGTGAACGCCGCATCCACCGCGAACACGATGACGATGAGAATTATGAGACTCCCGTCGCGGCACATCGCTTTAGCGGAAAATTTTTGGGCATTCTTATTATGATCGCGGTGCTCCTGCTGGGTACCGCATACCCGCTGACTAACTATGTTGATCAGCAGCGAGAAATTAACACTACCCGCGCCCGCATTGCTGAGCTCAAACAGGAAAACGTGCAGCTTCAAGCCGAGAAAACCTGGTGGCAAGACGACGACTATGTGCGCCAGCAGGCCCGCAGCCGTCTATTCTATGTGGCGCCGGGCGATACCCCGTATACAGTCACCGGTATAGATTCGGATGACGGCCGGGCTGACAGCACCTCTGCCTCCGGGAAAAATGCTCCCGAAGATTCGTGGACGAACAAACTTTGGGGGTCCCTGAACGATGGTAAGGCTCCTTCGCCTAAACCTGCTGATAAGTAACGCCGGTACGGCTGTACACGTGAACCGTGCTGTACGATAAAACCTGACGTACCGATTCTTCAAGAAAGATCTATGAGCACTGTAGAAGACCTCAAAAACCGCGCCCCGCAGGGTTTCGGCGTTACCGTAGAAACCTTGACGCCCACCGACCAAGATATCCGAGTGCTCTCAGCACAGTTGGGCCGTACTGTGCGGGATGTTATTGAGATTCCCGCACGCTGTGTATGCGGTAACCCGCTCGTTGCCGCTACAGCACCGAGGCTATCAAACGGGAACCCGTTCCCAACCGTGTTTTACCTGGCGCATCCGGCGATTACTGCGGCCGCATCCCGCCTGGAAGCGGGGGGGCTCATGTACGAGATGACCGATGCGCTCGCGGCCGATACCGAACTTGCGAACCGATACACCCTAGCACACGAAAACTACCTAGCCGAGCGTGAGCGCATACGTCTGATCAGCGGAACCGATGAGGTGCCCGAAATTGAGAATATTTCGGCGGGCGGGATGCCCACGCGCGTCAAATGCCTGCATGCCGTGATTGGTCACACCCTGGCGGTGGGCCGCGGCATTAACCCTATGGGGGACTGGGGTCTGGATGAGATCGCCGATTGGTGGACCCCGCAGGTTTGCGCATGTGAACCATCATGGCGGGATGCCTAATTTCAGCCATTTTTAAGAACTTTGCCCGTGCCGTTCACTGTAACCGGTACGGGCACCTAATATGTAAGTAGCTCGACGCATTAATCTGCGGCAGGCTAGATAACTTTAGAACCTCACGCCTTGCGTGGATTGGAGCCCATTATGCGTGTTGGCGCAATTGACTGCGGTACCAACTCTATCCGTCTTCTGATCGCTGACGCCAGCACCGAAACCGTTAACGGTCGCACAGTAACCCGTCTCAACGACGTGGTGCGGCAGATGCGTATCGTCCGCCTGGGGCAGGGAGTTGATGCCACTGGATGGCTTGCTCAAGAGGCCTTGGACCGCACTTTTGACGCAACGCGGGAATACGCAAAACTTTTGCGTAAACACAAGGTCAAGAAGCTTCGTTTCGTGGCGACGAGTGCCACCCGCGATGCCGGAAACCGTCAGGTTTTTATGGATGGTATTCGTGACATTCTGGGTATTGAACCCGAGGTGATTACCGGCGACGAAGAGGCGGAACTGTCGTTTGCGGGCGCCGTACTGGCGGTCGGTGCCGATGAGTCTAAGACCGTAGTCTTTGACCTGGGCGGCGGGTCTACCGAATTCGTGCTTGGGACCGAAGACGGCGTGCAGGCGGCAAGAAGCGTAAATATCGGGTGTGTGCGCCTGACCGAACGGCATATGGCATCTGCCCCTGCAACCCCGGATCAGATTCAACGTGTTGAAGCTGACACCGATGCGGCAATCGACAGCGTATTGCAGAGCGTTCCTCTCGAAAAGGCTACCCGGGCCGTTGCCGTTGCCGGTACTGCCACCACGATCGCCGCCGCGGCATTGGGGCTAAAGACCTATGATTCCGAGGTTATTAACGGTTCTTCCATCTCTGTAGATACGGTGCAGAAAACGGCAGAGATGCTGCGCTCTATGACCCGCGAGGAGCGCGCCGCGCTGGGGTATATGCACCCCGGTCGGGTTGATGTTATTGGCGCCGGGGCTACCATTTACGCCCGTATCATGACTCGTCTGCGTGAGATCACCGAAGGAAACATCGATTCTGTGACGGTGAGCGAACATGACATTCTGGACGGCATAGCACTATCCCAGGTACGTTAAGCATGTACAACTAACACCCAACGACGGTAGGTACACAGGTATGACGCGTTCCAACCACATCGTCATGATGACGCGCACAAGCATACGTCGGGTCGTAGCGCTTCTCGGATGCGGGGCGCTCGCGACCGGTTTAGCCCTGTCCGGAGCTCCTGCATCTGCCGCTCCGACGGCCTCACCAACCCCTATAACGCTCACTCCCGCTGAAGCCGCCGTTCTAGGTAAGGACGACGTTCGTCAGCACGAATATTGGCTTACCGACTACAGGATTGTGGATGCGTGGAAACAATCGACGGGATCGGGCGTGACGGTTGCCGTCATTGACACCGGCGTCGACGGTACCCACCCGGATCTCGTAGATAACGTGCTGGAGGGTTATGACGCTTCTGGCGAGGGCTCTCCTAACGGTTGGCAGGGGCTGGGCGTAGAACCCATGCACGGCACCGAAGTTGCATCCCTGATTGCCGGCCACGGTCATAATGTTTCCGGTATTCCTAAGATTGCCGGTCAGCCTGGTAAACCTGCGGGCGTTATCGGCGTGGCGCCGGATGCCAAGATTCTGCCTATCTCCCTTAACATGGTCTCAAATGCTGAGAAAAGTATTGATGAGCAGATTCCCGCCGCCGTGCGTTATGCGGTAGATCATGGCGCGCAGGTAATCAATCTTTCTATCGGCTCGAATAAGACGACCTGGCCCAAGAGCTGGGACGATGCTTTTGCCTACGCCGAAGAGAAGGGCGTGGTCGTCGTAGCATCCGCCGGTAACCGTGGCAGCGGTATTACCCAGGTGGGTGCCCCGGCGACTATTCCGGGGGTTCTGACAGTTGGCGGCGTGGACCGTCAGCGTGAGGCTTCCAAGGGCTCTTCGACTCAGGGTATTTCTATTGGCGTGACGGCACCGAGCAACGATATGATTGCTGCCGCACCGGGGAATAAGTACATGATATGGTCGGGGTCTTCGGCATCCGCTCCGCTGGTTTCCGGTCTTGCGGCGTTGATTAAGTCTAAGTACCCCAATCTGAGTGCGGCTCAGATTATTCAGCGTATTACTGAAAGCGCCGACGACACTGGCGCTGCCGGGCGTGACCCGGTGTATGGGTTTGGCATCATAAATCCGCTGATGGCTCTGGACCCTTCAACCCCGCAGGATGCTACGGAGAATCCGCTAGGGTCGCTGAAGGCATGGATTGCAGTGCACCGCCGTCAAGAGGTGCCTGCGCCAACTCCCGCCGATGCTTCGGCCACTCCGGTGCATGAAGAAGGCGAGACTATCGTTAAGGCGAAGATCCCAGAGCCCAGCCGCCCGGTTGAGGATCGCGGATTTTTGCCGTTTATCATCGTGGGGGCTCTCTTTGTCATTTTGGGGCTGCTCACGGTACGCAGCGTTCGTCGTCTGCATCGCTTGCACGTTAATGTGCGCGATGTAGTGCCGCATCCTCATCTGCACGGGCGCGGTGAGCCAAAGCAAGCTTCACATTCCAAGCCCTCCGCAGCTTCGGTTGCTGTTCCGGATGCTCCTGCTCCGGTCGCTCCCGTTATTCAGTCGCCCGCTGCCAGCGCGCCCCAGAGCCCCGAACCTGAGACTGCTGCGCAGGCACAAACACAGGTTGCACCTGTCTCTATTCCCTCCCCGGCACCAGACGCCGCAGTCGCGATGCCGTCGGCGCCCTCCACCCTCGATCCCCACCCCGCGGCGGATCAGAACCTAGATAAACAACAGGATGCACCTACGGGTCAAAAGAGCGCAGCCGCAGCGGGTACCGAGCAGAGTGCCGTGCCCACGCAGCCTCCTGCCATCGTGCAGAACGTTGGCACAACGGAGCACAATGTTGACTCGGCACAGAACGTCGGCGCAGTACAACCTGTGGCATCAGCATCAAGCGTGGCTGAACAGTCAACGGTGGCTACAGGACAACCATTACCTCAGACGCAGAAACCGGCAGAGTCTCAGCAGACCGACCAGCACAATACGGTAGCGCAGACTCCTGCCGCACCCGCGAAAGCGACTCAACCGGCAGATCAGGGGAGTACACCCGAACAAAAACCCGTCGCACCTGAACCTCAGGAATCAGAAAAACCTGCCCTGGCTCAGACTGTAGCTCAGAGCGAGGGCGTATCTCGCACCCCGCAGAGTCCCGCCGCCGAGCCGGTTAAGGACTCGACCGTAGGGCAGGAATCCTCCGATCCTGAAGCGTCACAGGTATCGGCAGATATGATCGGGAAAGCTTCGCACCGGTCCGCTCAGAAGAACGGTACGGCACAGCATCGAGCCCACCGTTTAAGTAGGGGTCCGTTACCTCCGCATCGGAAACCTCGTCTGCCTCATATTTCCGGGATTAAGCGCCAAGTTCCGGAAACAGGTGTTCCAGATGTTCCTGACGAGGCAGCGAGTTCAGCATCCGTACAGAATCCTACGGGGCAGAACGGTCGCCCAGCATCAGCGCCGCGAAAGGTCGCTTCCGCCCAGAAGAAACATAATACTCGCACGCCGCGCAAGAAGACGGCTAACTCGTCGCGCCTTCGTCCACAGGGCGCTGCTTCGGGGCGTTCCTCAATACCCGCCGCGCCGGAATCCGGCGTTCCAGAGCCTTCATCGGCTCACGAACCTGAGTCACAGAACCCTAGCTCCTCATAGTGGTGGTGAAAAGCACGCAGTTAATAAACAACTCCGATAAAAATATGGAAGAAAACTTCGTGACTCCTAACACCTGGTCTGTGGGTAGAGCAAAGGTTTAAAACACCCTAAGGACGCGCTACATGATGCGGAACGCAACCCTACTGGCGGGGCAAAACCTCGGCGCATAAACGCGAAACGTTATCATCCAAGGGCGGTTTTCCTTACTTCGTATGCCTACATAAATGTGTTTTCCTCGGGATAAACGCGTAAAATAGTGGTATATAACATGCAGGAAAAATAGTGTTTTCGCGTTTGCGGCACCGAACATCGGGGCTTACGGAGAAAGCTTAAGAGTTTCTGTTCGTTCACATGTCCATGTATCCTGCACCCTGGGAAGCGCATGTGAACGTATCATTGAGTGCTCGCGCGCTAAAGCGCAGCGGGTAAACAAAATCTAGGAAGTAGCAATATATGTCGTTTCATAAGGCACAGGATCGTCCCCGTATTCTTATTGTCGGTGGTGGCTACGTAGGCTTTACCGTCGCCAAGAAAATCCAGAAGGCTATCAAACAGACCGGTGGCGTGGTAACCATCGTAGAGCCCAACCCCTATATGACTTACCAGCCGTTCCTGCCCGAAGTCGCTGCGGGTTCGATGGAAGGCCGTAACGCTACCGTTCCGCTCCGCCAGCACCTGCGCGATACCGAGTTGATTCCCGGGCATGTTGTCTCCGTGAATCATGCAGAGCGTACCGCTACGGTTGAACCCATCGACAATGGCGAACCCTTCGATCTGAAATATGATGAGATCATTCTCGGCGCTGGTGCCGTGACCCGTGCGTTCCCAATCCCCGGTCTTGCCGAAGTTGCTATCGGCATGAAGACTGTCGAAGAAGCCGTCTCCGTGCGTAACTGGGTGCTGGAACGTATTGAGGTTGCCTCCGTACTGGATGACCCCGATGCTCGCCGCCGCGCCCTGACCGTCGTCGTCGTAGGCGGCGGTTTCGCCGGTGTTGAGACCATCTCCGAACTGGAAGACATGGCTCGCGAAGCTGTTAATCGTAACGACCGTTTGAGCGTATCCGACCTGCGCTTCGTGATGATCGAAGCTGCACCGCGCATCATGCCAGAGGTTCCAGAAGACCGTGCCGAGAAGGTTGTGGCTGAGCTTCGCGCTCGCGGCATTGAGGTTCTGCTCAATACCTCCCTCTCGGACGCTACCGACGGTCACCTGCAGCTCATCAACATGACAGATAAGTCGCCCGCTGGTGAGATGGATACCGATACGCTCATTTGGACTGCTGGTGTTGCTGCATCGCCGATGCTCAAGAACACTGACTTCCCGATCGACGAACGCGGTCGCGTTCGCGTGAACGCAGATTTGCGTGTAGCTGGCGATAATGGTGTGGTTGAAGGCGCTTGGGCGGCTGGCGATAACGCTGCCGTTCCCGATCTTTCCGGAGGCGGCGTTGGCGGCTTCTGCGTACCAAACGCACAGCACGCATCTCGTCAGGCTTTGGTTCTCGCCAAGAATATTCTGGCATCACGCCGCGGCGAGCCTCTGACCGACTACTACCATGAGACCATCGGTGTGGTTGCCGGTCTAGGTCTGTGGAAGGGTGTTGCAAACTTCAAAGGTAAGACCTTTGCAGGTCCGCTCGCGTGGATTATGCACCGCGGCTACCACGGTTCTGCAATTCCCACGACCGAGCGTACTGTGCGCGTTATGACGACCTGGGCACTCAACCAGCTCTTTGGCCGTGACACCACGACAATTCGCCACCAACGTTCCCCGCGTCTCGCTTTCCAAGAGGCCACCGGAACGGCACCGGCGAAGACTAAGGCAAAGCTCTAACGAGCCTAATAGCGTCGAAACCCGCAAACTAATGCTATTCTTAGTAATGGTCTTGCGGGTTTAGACTTTGCCCCTATAGCCCAATTGGCAGAGGCAGCGGACTTAAAATCCGTCCAGTGTGGGTTCGAGTCCCACTGGGGGCACGCTATAATAGCCCGTCGCATCCGATAAAACATTTGGATGCGACGGGCTATTTGTATGCCTTGGGGCGAGCGTATCTCTACCTTATGAGAATCATGGGATCGCTGGGTAGGGGAGAAGCCACGGTATATAAAGAAGGCACCGTCATCGTGACGGTGCCTTCCGGGTGGGTAGACGGATGAGTGATAGATACGTTCTGGAAGAATGCTCAGGCGGTTAAGCCTTATTGCGACTGAAGAACGAATCTAGTGAGTACCTGCCTCCACCGGTCAGAATGAACATGATAGCTGCCATGCCCAAGACGAAAACGTACTCGAAGCCTGCGCCGGTCTTCTGATCGGTGATGAAGGGGTCGTTGATGTGAACAAAAATAAAAGCACCTGCCATAGCGATTGCGATGGCGGCGGCCGCAAAACGAGTTCCTAAACCAAGGATCAAGAGAGCTCCGCCAATAAGCTCGGCACCAATGGTAAAGTACGCCGAAAGCTCGGGTGCAGGAATACCCATTTTGGCGAACGCTGCACCTTCTGCTGCGGGACCGATCAGGAATGCCTTCTGGAAACCGTGCATGACAAAGGTGAAGCCCAGCGCTACGCGGAAAATTAGGGTGCCAACAGATTTAGTTATTTCATTCTTCATGACTACAAGGTTGTCAGGTAAAGTTTTATCAAGCAAAGGTAAACATCTATAAATCTTTTTTACATAGGTTCTACACAGCTTAAACACAGGTTCGGCGTGATGCTGCACTCTTAAAGAGTCTATATGGGCCTCAAGATGAAGAATTGTGACAGTAAACCCCCGCCCTGACTGCTTGTTGGGGCGGGGGTATATGTATCTGTAGGGGAGTGCAAACGGAGGTAACGTTCAGAGACTTAGCGTGCTTCGCATGCTATGCCGTCACCGTCACGATCAAGATGCTCGGAATATCCCGGTGCACCGCGGTGCATATTACGATATCCCGCAGCACGGGCATCAGCGCAGGTTTGAAATGCCAAAGCCGGGGCGGGGTTCTGTGCGGGAAGTGCATCCACCTGGGGCACAGGAGCAGGCGCATCCGCCGGGACTGCAGGAGCAGGGGTATCAGGCGCAGGCTTCGGAGCGGGTGCCTCTGCGGCTCCTGTGCAGGGTGTAAGAACGTTGATCATAGCCTCTTTTTCGGCTGGTTTGACCCACAGATGGTACTTAGCTTTCACCCGAATCTGACGTGCCACATAAGAGCAGCGGAACGATGCGTTTGCTGGCAGCCAGGTGGCGGCATCCGAATCGCTTTTCTGCTGATTCGCAGGACCATCAACTGCCAGAAGGTTTTCGGGATCATTGGCGAGTTGTAAGCGTTCTTGAGCTGAAATCTCCTGAGCGCCGGACTGCCAGGCATCGGAAAGCGCCACAACGTGGTCGATCTGAACCTGCTCCGAGGTATCTTTCCCACGCATGAAATTAATGACCTTCCCGGTGTAAGGATCGTTAAGAATGCCCGAGATCACCACGCATCCGCGAGGGTTTTTATGTTGTTTTGCAGTGAGATCCCGGTTGAGAATGTCATTGCGGGTATCGCATCCGTTATGGTCGATATCGCTCCAGGCATCTCCGAACTGGGCACGGGAGTACCCGGTCTTAGGGGCGCGGCCTTTAACGGGAAGGGTATTGAGGATGCGCAGGGCCTCACTAGCCTCGTCAGATCCTATAGGCGCCGTTCCTTGAGGCTCAACGGAGCTGGTATCAGGATTGACGATAGTGACGGTTCCGGGGCGAATTTGGGAACCCGGATGAGCCGTCGAAGTATCGGCATTATTCTCTTCAGGTGATTCACCTACCTCAGTCACGGTGGGTGTTTGTTCCGATTCCTGCGCGGAAACCGTGGGTTGCTGTGAGGCCTCTGCGCTTTGTGAAGAAGTAGAAGAATGTTCAGCTGCCGAGTTCGCTGAGGGGGTGCTGGGCGCAGAGACGGTTGACTCAGAAATTGTGATAGTTTCAGAGGAGCATCCGCTCAGCGCAAGTCCTAGGGCTAGAAAAGCTGCGGAAAATCTTGTGCCGAGTTTCAAGGAATGCCCTTGACCTGATGCAGAGGGCCAAAAGACATGCGCGCCAGAGTGCGATGACAGTATTTTTAACATCAATGATTCCTAGAGATTGTATGTGTGCATAGAGTGAATGCTTTTCACAGTATAGAAAGAAAACGCCCGTAAAGGGGGAATTTTGGTGATGTCACACGATTTGTGTATATAAAGAAACTAAGATGAATGGAGAAATGTGCGGAGCAGAACGATATTCTCTCCCGCGTACAGTCAGCTTGTGTTTATAAACGTAGCCTTTGTACATGCCGATTATTAGAGGAACCCCAATGCCCACACAGCAGGAAAACCGCAGCAACAAGCCCGTGCGTATGGTTGCCGTAGACATGGATGGTACTTTCCTGAATGATGATAAGACGTTCGATGTTGAGCGTTTTGAGAGAATCCTAACCCGCTTGTCTCGGCATGGAATTTATTTTGTGGTGGCAAGCGGAAATACCTACACGAAATTATGCCAGTATATGCATGGTTTTGAACATCGAGACATTATTTATATCGCAGAAAATGGTGCCTATGTAGCGGATGATTCCGGGGAACTTGCGGTGCATCATTTTGCTGCCGAGGATCTGCCGCGTGTGTACGAGATACTGAACGGTATGCCTCAGCTTGGGATCGTTGTGTGTACGGCAGAGAGCAGCTTTATACTGGAAAACCGCGAAAAAACGGTTATGAACATTATCCGGGACTATTTTGAGGTGCAGGGTAAGCCATTGCCGCAGAATATTGATCCCTTCGCTTTTGCCAGTATGTTTTATCCCGGAACCGAGCGTATCAGCTCTTACGAGCAGGTGCGTGGTGTTCCTATCAAATTTTCTCTGCAAGTAACGCATCGGGATCTACCGGATGCTACAGCACAGTTACGGCGTACCCTGCCGCAGACGGTAACCCCGCTCGTTAGTGGTTTCGGTGCAATCGACCTGGTGCGTGCCGGTGTGAATAAGGCAACGGGGCTGAAAGACCTGTGTGATCGTTTGCGGATAACCCCTACTCAGATAGTAGCCTTTGGCGATAGCGATAACGATCTTGAGATGCTCTCGTTCGCCGGTACCGGTGTGGCAATGGCCCACGCTTCAGACGAGCTCAAGACTGTGTCTCAGCGGGTGATCGGCTCGCATAATGATGGTGCGGTGCTCGACTTTTTAGAGAGCATGCTCGATGAATTAGACGGGTAAGTTCCCGTCCAACAGCGGAGTTTAGCTCTTATCCGACTTGCAATGTGGGTTCCCTAGCCTCCGCGCTGCCTCCACTACGGCGGCGCGACGTTTGCGGTGTTCCTCTTCGGTAGGCTCGCCGCAGAGCATGCGAGATACCTGAGGCATAGCCGACCACCACCCCACGATAGCGAGAATAAAAAGTACAAGATAGGCGGCGTCTATATCGTCTGTAACAGCGCCCGCCTCTTGCCCGGCGCGCATCGCATCCGCTTTGAAGGTGTAGTGGTCGCGCCGGTATTCCTCATGGGGAACTTCGCCGTCAATCGTAAGGGATTCCCAGCGCAGCAGACGCAATAGATCGGGATGGTCTCGGTGGTAGTCGTACATGCGTCCGGCGTAATCACCAATATCTTCGGTGGCAAGCGACGTAAGACCGACAACTTCGGCAACTTGGTCTAGTTCTTCGTGCAGAATAGCCTTGAAGAGTTCTTGTTTGTTCCCAAAATAGTTGTAGATACGCTCCTTATTGACCTTTGCCCTCTTAGCGATGCGCTCAACGGTCGTCCCATCGGGGCCATGTGCGGTAAATTCGGCGAGAGCCGCCCCTTTGATCTTTTGTTTCGTGTTTTCGGTATCCCAAGCCATCATCTGTAATACTCTCTTTCGGCAGTTCCAACGTTATGGTTGCAATTTATATCTTAATGGTACTAGGGTTAATTCCAACGTTTCCGTTGGATTGGAGTTTACTCATGTATCACCATGCAGAGAACACGACAACAAGCACCACTACATCGGTCTCCTCAACCTCCGAAGAATATCCCGCTACACGAACTGCGGTAGCAATTCTGGTATCCACGGCACTGTTCGTCTTAGCACAGTTATACGCTTCCATACCGCTACTCGCCCCGGTCTCGTCTGCCTTTCGAGTTAACGCAACGTTCGCCCTGTCGCTGTGCTTCAGCCTTGCTTACGCCGTGGGATTTCTTATATGGGGACCGGTTTCGGATCGTTACGGACGAAAAAAGGTTGTGGTTCTCTCCCTGAGCGTGCTTACCCTAGCCACTTTTGGATGCGCCTTCGCTCCTACGCTCGGTATGCTCTCTATTCTGCGGGCTTGCCAAGGTATGACCGCCGCCGGATTTGCACCTGTCGCCCTAGCGTATCTCACGGAATCTGTACTGCCCGCCGGGCGAGCACGAGCTATCGGTGCAATGTCCACTGCGTTCTTGGCGGCTGGAATTTTTGGGCAAGTACTCGCCTCTATTATTGCCCTGAGCCTTGGCTGGCGATGGTTCTTCGGGCTGTGCGGTCTTATCTTTATCGGAACCGTTTCTCTGGTTCTGTGTACGATGCTTGAGCGCCCCCGCACTGGACAAACGACATCGTTGTGGAAACAATACGTGACTCTCGGCTCCTTATGTATCAAGCCTATTTTCCTCTTGTACGGTCTTGCCCATATAACCCTTCTTCTCGTCTTCGTAGCCTTGTATACGGGGCTGGGGCGGCATCTTGAAACCCTAGGCGTTGCGGCATCCGGCATTGTTTGGGTGCGTATTGCTGCCTTTCCGGCAATGCTGATAAGTCTTTATGCAGGCTCTTATGCAAAAAAATATGGGGTACTTCGCGTGGCGCAGCTTGGATACGTTTTATCTATTCTTGGGCTGCTGGGCGGGGTACTGTGCGCGCAGGTACTTGCTGGCATCGTCATATGCAGCCTTATCTATGTTGCGGGTGTTGCTTTAGCGATTCCCTCGATGATTACTCTCTACGGCGATGCGGCGGCACCGCATCGTGCCAGCGGCATGGCGCTTAACGGCTTTGTTCTGTTTGTGGGAGCAAGCCTGGGGCCTGTTATCGGCGCGTTACCCTTAGCATTCACCACTCTCATGCTTTTGCTGGTGGGTTTCCTAATTCTGGCTCTGCTTTCACTCGCGGCTGCTTCGCGAATCAACAACCGGCTAGTTTGAGGAGGATCATGATTTTGAGACCCTGCAGAAGTCTTAAACTGTGGGGGAGTACAGCTTAGGGTGAAAAAGACATGATGGCACCTCAAAATTACCCTGGAATATGAGCTTTTATAGAGGAATAATCCCCGGAATTTCTCAGAATTCGATAGAATATTGAGAAACTCTTTGTAAATCTCACCGAAGGAGAGAATGATGGCGGGTAACCCGTTTATTAATTCAATCGCCAAGCAAAATAGGCAAGGCGATCCCCGTTTCGGGCGTTTTGGTGCGGGTGGTTCCTCGTCGCAGGGTCAGTATCAGGCACAGCCGAACTACTCCAGTGAACCGCAGCAGTACGGTCAGCAGACCTACGGTTATGGTCAGCCGCAGCCGAACCAGTATGCTCAGTACGAGCAGCCTTATGCTCAGCCGCAGCAGGCGAACTATGACCAGTACCAGCAGGCGCAGTACGATCCGTATGCACAGCCCGGCTATGCTCCCGTTGCCGAGGGCGACCGCCTCACCATGAACGATGTGATCATGAAGACTGGTCTGAACCTGGCTCTTGTGGTGCTCGGTGCCGCAGTTTCCTGGTATCTGCCCTACCTCATGTTCGTGGGACTTATCGCAGGTCTGATCCTGGGTATCGTTAACGCCGTTAAGCGTAAGGTTTCCCCGGCTCTGGTTATGCTGTACTCCGTGTCCGAGGGTCTGCTTTTGGGTGGTATATCCGGTCTGCTCAATAAGAGCTACCCGGGCATCGCTATTCAGGCTTTGCTGGCAAGCGTGATTGTCGCCGGTCTTACCTTGGCTCTCTTCGCAAACGGTAAGATCCGTGCCACCCCGAAGATGACCAAGATCTTCATGATCGGCATGTTTGCTTACCTGATCTACGGCATTGTTTCCTGGCTCGGTGCGGGTCTGTTCGGTTCGCCTCTGGGCAGCCTGAGCATCCCTGGTACCAGCATTCCGTTGGGTCTGATTGTGGGGCTGTTTACTGTTGCTATGGCAACCTACTCGCTTCTGCTGGACTTCACCAACACTGCCGAGGCGGTAGAGGCAGGTCTTCCCGAGCGCGAGTCGTGGCGTTTGGCATTCGGCCTGACTGCATCGCTGGTCTGGCTGTACATTGAGATTCTGCGTATTCTCATGTACATCAACGAAATGGTCAACAGGGACTAACAGCATTGAGGATACGGCGGTACTCACAACCGGTGGGTGCCGCCGATTCTTTGTTTTGAGCCTGCTAGACTTGCGGAATAACTATATGCCGCAGCAACGGCATGGGCGAGAGACGATTTCTATAGCACCGACTTTTCAGGAGATTTGAGTGAGCGAATCCGTAGCCGGACAGAACACCGGCAGCACGCATCAAAACTTAACGGCAGGGGAGAGCGAACAGGATGCGCGGGCACAGAAATTAGCCCGTACCGGCGTACCCTACGCTCTTAATACCGCAGCGGCATGGTCGTGGCGTCTGATCGTGGTGGTCGGTGCCGTGTGGCTTGTATGGCAGGGGCTTTCGAAGGTTTCTCTGCTGATTATTTCGGCGATGGTAGCTGCGCTTTTAGCTGCGCTTCTAAGCCCCGCCGTCTACGCTATGCGTAAGCACGGTATTCGTGCTGGCGGTGCGACCGCTATTGCCGAACTCGGCATGATTTTAGGAATTGCCGCTTTACTGGCCCTTACCGGGCAGCAGCTTGTGCGGGGGTTTGTCTCACTTACCAACAACGCCATTCAAGGGTATCAGCAGCTCGTGGACTGGCTTAAGAGCATGGGGTATGAGCTGGGCGCTGATCAGCTTAACCAGATTCTTAATCAGATAGAACAGGCGGTAAGCAATAACCCCTCAACCGTTTTGCGGAGCGTATCAGAGGTTGGTTCTACCGCTGCAGAGTTTGCCACCGGCGTGCTTATTACTCTTTTTACTCTCGTCTTCTTCCTGATGGAGGGAGAGCGCATCTGGCTGTTTATCGTCAAGCTCTTCCCGAAACAGGCACGCGATGCGGTGAACGGCGCGGGCCGTGCAGGGTGGAAGTCCCTGGGCGCTTATGTGCGGGTGCAGATCTTGGTGGCCGCTATTGACGCTGTGGGCATTGGTGTTGGCGCCGCCATTTTGGGGGTTCCGCTGGCGATTCCGCTGGGCGTTCTGGTTTTCTTAGGGTCTTTTATCCCGGTTATTGGTGCTCTTATTTCTGGGGCGGTCGCCGTCCTGCTGGCACTGGTAGCTTTGGGGCCGGTTCAGGCGCTCATTATGATCGGCATTGTGCTGTTGGTGCAGCAGCTCGAATCGCATATTCTGCAGCCGCTCATCATGGGTAAAGCGGTCTCGCTGCATCCGCTCGCTGTGATTTTTGCGGTGGCAGGCGGATCCATGATTTTCGGTGCAGCGGGTGCACTATTTGCGGTTCCCGTGCTCGCCGTTGTGAACTCGGTTGTGCGCTACTTGGCTGCACGGCAGTGGGAGGATGACCCGGAGCTGCGCCGTGAAGAGTTCCTCTTCCCGCATGAGGTTGAGCGCCGTGAGAAATCAAAAAAGCGTGAAGAAAAAGCACAGAAGGTTGTTGCGCAGGCCCGGGAAGCGATTCGTGGTGAAGACGATTCCGAAGGCACCACACCTGAGACTAGCTCTGCACAGGCGACTAAAACTGTCTCGCCTTCCAAAGCCGATATGTAATTGTGCAGTTTCCCTCCAGAAAAGCCCGCGTGAGATGAACAACGCGGGCTTTTCTGTTCTGTATTAGGCTTCTTCATCGCCTAAAATAGAGGGCAGAAGCTGATGAGAGCGTAAAGAACGGATCCGATGTGAACGCACCCCTAACCGATCTACCCGTAACCCTGGAGAATATCGAGACAGCAGCGTCGCTCCTCGACGGGGTTATCGAGCGAACCCCTGTGGCGCATTCTCGTGCCCTGAGCCTCAAACTGGGGTCGGAAGTTTTCTTCAAATGTGAGAATTTGCAGCGTGCGGGCTCCTTCAAAGTGCGTGGTGCTTATGTGCGTATGGCAAAACTCAGCGATGCAGAAAAGAAGCGTGGCGTGGTGGCCGCATCTGCGGGTAACCACGCGCAGGGTGTTGCTCTTGCAGCGGCGAAACTGGGTATCAAGGCGCGTATTTACATGCCTCTAGGTGCAGCCCTTCCGAAGGTGACCGCAACCCGCGACCACGGTGCCGAGGTCGAACTGCATGGTACGACCGTAGACGAGGCGCTGGCTGAAGCAAAACGCTATGCCGAAGAAACCGGCGCGGTGTTTGTGCATCCCTTCGATAATGAAGATATTATCGCGGGTCAGGGAACGATCGGATTAGAAATCCTGGAACAGGTGCCTGAGGTCGATACCATCATTGTGGGTGTTGGCGGAGGCGGCCTGCTCGCTGGTCTTTCGGCGGCGGTCCGTGCGAAAGAAGAACAGTTGGGTAAAAAGATCCGCATTATTGGTGTGCAGGCTGAGCATGCGGCTGCATATCCGCTTTCCTTGGCTGCGGATGCGCTTGTCCCGCTGAAGAAGGTCTCGACGATTGCAGATGGCATTGCGGTGGGACGCCCCGGTCAGTTGCCGTTTTCCATTATCAAGAAGCTTGTCGACGATGTAGCGACGGTGAGTGAAGACGATATCGCCCGGGCCCTTATCTTCTTGATGGAACGCAATAAGCTAGTGGTTGAACCTGCCGGATCGGTTCCGGTGGCGGCGCTCATGAACGGCAAGCTCAAGGAAACATACGGCGATTTGGGAACTGTCGTGTGTGTGCTCTCGGGCGGCAATATTGACCCGATGCTCATGCTGAAGGTGATTCAGCGTGGTCTTTCGGCGGCGGGTCGGTATATGACGATTAAGATGATGCTCTCAGACCGTCCGGGTGAGTTGGCGACGATCTCGCGCATCATTTCGGAGAATGACGCGAATGTTACTGGCGTGGATCACACGCGCGTGGGCGGTTCTCTGTCGATGGGCGATGTCTCCATTACGATCGATATGGAAACTAAAGGCGTGGAACACTGCCGTCAGGTTATCTCGGCCTTGGAGGAAGAAGGCTTCAAACCCATCGTGGTGTACTAATTTTGAGAGGTCATCTGGTATAAAACCACAGGATATAAAGGTGGGGTTCGGTCATATAACCGAACCCCACCGTGCGTTTAAAGCTTCGTGACTCTAGCCCTGGAAAGGCTTGACTGAAACAATCTTCGCGGTCAATTCCTTGCCGTTGGGAGCAAGATAGGTGACTTCATCGCCTTCTTTGGCCCCCAGAATCGCCGCACCCATCGGAGACTTTTCCGAGAAGACCTTCAAATCAGAATTAGCGGGCAGAGTCTCCTCAATTTCGCGAGAGCCCAGCAGGAACTTCATAGAACGGGAAGCTACTTCGGCCTCAATAACCATGCCGAGGGCAACCACACCGTCATCGCTGGGGGCGTCTCCTACCTGGGCGTTTTCCAGAAGATGCTTAAGCTGGTTGATGCGAGCTTCGTTTTTACCCTGCTCATCGCGTGCCGCATGGTATCCGCCGTTCTCACGCAAGTCTCCCTCGTCGCGAGCGGCGGCGATGCGGTCAACGATTTCTTGACGATACGGACCTGAGAGATATTCAAGCTCCTGAGTCAGCCGATCGTATGCGTCCTGAGTGAGCCATGCGCCGTTGCTTTCAGCCATGCTTCTCCTTTGGTTATGCTCCGGTATAAACCGCGCGTTGGTCTGGGGGTTCTCCCCTGGAAAGTATCACCCTATTCTAGGGCAGAAAGTACACATGCCCTAAATATCTGAGTGTTAGGGCGTGTATCATTTCGCTGAGCGCTCACCGAATCGTGGGTGTGATACGGCTATTTAAGCCGACAGGAATCCACGGTAACCGTGGTTGCCTCCGAGAGTATGCGCAGGTTCGCGCTGTGTTGTGTGACTCGGGTGTTGCCCTGCTCGGCGCTGTTAGGACCAATTTCGACGTCGGCCCATCCCACCGCAACACGGGAAGAATTAAGCGCCTTAAGCGAACAAACCGCGGTGTCTTGTGGGTTTTTAGAGAGTTCAAAACGCCCCTGTGCCTCGTCATTGCTGATGAGGGTAAACCCAGTATCGCGTGCACTTGGGCGGGATTGAGAATCCATCTGCACCCACATAATAAAAGCGCCCGCCACAACCGTAACACAGGCAGCAAGAAGCACCCACATTCGCGTGGAGAGGGCACGCTGCCGAACAGGTTTAGCGCTGTAGCGCTGCGCTAGGGTATCGGCATGAGAATCGGCAGCTGCCGTTTCGCTCGCCTGTGCGTGTGAAGGATCTGTCATAGCTCTCTTCTCGTGGTGTCTAGTGGACGATGCGGTACAGAAAATGGTCTGCACCACGGTACTTTACACCGTCATAATGCTTCATTTAGGGTGGCTTTCTTGCGCTATTTCTGTATGATTACACTTTTAGGAGATGGTCTTAATCTCTACCATTTTAAACCCCACAGCATAAGCCCTTTGTCATCATAAGGATTAACGTGAGCGACGCGCTAGAAAAAATCAAAGCAATTCTGCCTGAACATCCTGCAGTGCAGGATCTTAAACCTCTTGATGAGGAATACGCAGGGCTGCGCATCCTAGCCGTCCACGCTCACCCGGACGACGAATCCTCTAAAGGTTCCGCGACTGCTGCCGCTTATACCTCCCGCGGCGCCCGCTATATGGTTGCCACCATGACAGGCGGTGAACGCGGGGACATCCTCAACGAAGAAATTCGTAACGCTCCCAGAGCACACCGTGACCTGCCCGGATTACGCCGCACCGAAATGGCCCGTGCTGCTGAGATTTTAGGCATCGAACATCGATGGATAGGGTTCATGGACTCCGGTCTGCCTGAAGGCGACCCTCTTCCCCCACTTTCTTTCGGCAGCTTCGGTACACTGCCTCTCGAACAGGCCGCCGCACCGTTGGTAAGACTCGTACGCGAGTACAGGCCTCATATTATTCTCAGCTATGACGAGGTGGGAGGATACCCGCACCCCGACCACATCATGAGTCATAAGGTTGCCGTCGAGGCCTACGAAAAGGCTGGTGACCCCGAAGCATACGTGGGGGAAGGCGAACCCTGGAAACCCCTAAAGCTTTACTATGATCGTGCCTTCAACCCCGAACGCACCGTTGCTCTGCACGAGTACCTGCTCGATCAGCGGGGTGAGAGCGTCTTTGAAGGTTTCATCGAACATATGGCGCACCGTTTCAATGATGCGCAAGACGGCACCAGGCACGAGACCACCACGCGAATTCTCTGCAGTGACTACTTTATCCATCGCGATCAGGCGCTTTTATCGCACTCCTCACAGGTGGATCCGCAAGGTATTTTCTTTGCGATCTCTACCGATGAGCAGAAGCATATTTGGCCTTGGGAAGACTATACACTTATCGACTCGCGGGTGCCGGTAACCCTGCCGGAACATTCCCTAAGTGACGGTATATTTTTCTAGCCTATAGCCTCCGTAAGCGATCATGCGGTGCCCCTTGGCGATGCAGAGGCTTGTGGGCCTTGAGTACTGTGAACATAGCTAAACTCTTGGCGCATTCCCAGCTGAAACATGAACCTCAGGCGGGAATATACAAGATGTCACGCGGTAGAATGAAGACTTAGACAATCACACATGACCGGCTTACCGCTAGAAACCGGAATGTTCAGAAGGATAGTCATGAGCCACCTCATTCTTGATACGCTCGCCACAGTCCCCGACCTTGTGGCATTTGCCGCTCACGGTGTTGCGCTCGCAGCAGATAACACCCCAGCCGCCAACCCCGATGGGTCTGTTGCAGGTTCGCCCGGTATTGGCGGTTTCTTTGCGACTGCGGCGCTATCCCTCCTCGTCATTATTCTTGGCATCGACATGACCCGGCGTACTCGCCGTCTGCGGTACCGTGCACAATATGCAGCCGCTCAAGAGGCCGAGCAAGCCCAAGCCCAGCAGGATACAGAGTCCGAGGACGATCAGCATGACGCCCGCTGATACTCTGGCGCTGCCTGTTATTACCGTGCATGGGGTTCCATCTGAACCGGGAACCTCCCCGGAACCGAGCGTCTATGAACGCTCTATGGCAACTTCTTTAACCCCGCAGATGCTTCCTACACACATCGGTGTGCTGGTGGACGGCAACCGGCGTTGGGCCGCACAGCGGGGGCTGAGCACCCGTGAGGGGCACGCGGCAGGAGCCGAGCGCATCATTGACTTTCTGGGCTGGTGCGCCGACTTGGGCATACCGCAGGTCACGTTGTATATGCTCTCAACCGAAAATCTCAAGCGACCCGCCGATGAACTTACCGGGCTTATTGCCGTTATCGACGAATTTCTGCAGCGGCTGCATACCGCGCAGCAGGGGCCCGTGCACGCGGTTGGTAATGTTTCCCTTATTCCCCACGAGCTTCGCAACACCCTGGAGCGGGTTATAGAAGAGACCGCGCCCTTGCCTGGGGTGCGCGTGAATATCGCGGTTGGCTATGGCGGACGTCAAGAAATTGTGGATGCGGTGCGTGAACTTATTCTTGACGCTGAGGCTCAGGGCCGCTCGATGCGCGATCTGGCAGATACCCTGAACGTCGAGGATATTTCGTGTCGCTTGTACACCCGCGATATGCCCGATCCTGACCTGCTGATTCGTACCTCTGGTGAGCAGCGCCTCTCAGGATTTCTGACCTGGCAAAGCGCCTACTCGGAATTCTATTTCTGCCAGGCTCTCTGGCCTGATTTTACGCGGGTAGATTTCTTGCGTGCCCTGCGGGATTATGCGGGTCGCACCCGCCGCTTTGGATCTTAGCCACTCATGCTTCAGGAACTCTCGAAACTCTCTACACAGGGAGTATCCGGCTGGATCGCCGGTATTCTGCTGATTCTTTACCTGCTGTACGCAGCTGGGTGCACGGTAAAACTGTGGGGCTGGGATCTGCGGAAACACAGGCTACCGAACCGCATCGTTTTCCCCTTCGTGTTTGCCACCCACACTGCTTTACCGGTTGTTGCCGCCCTGAGCGGACAGTGGGGAACTATCCTGCGTATATGGGGGAGTGGTCTTGTACTTTGGGCCTTCTACGTCCTGATGAGAATGCTCTCCTTCGGGGCGCTGGGCCGAGGGGACGTGAAACTTGCTCTCGCGCTGGGTGGACTCATCGGCTACTTCTCGTGGGCTAACCTGTTGTGGGCAACATTGGTGACCTTTGTTGTGGGCGGATTATGCGCCGTGGTTTTGGTACTGAGCAGGTCCGTTACACGGCGCACCCGCATAGCCTTCGGACCGTTTATGCTGATAGGAATGATAGCGGCGGTTCTGGTGCCAAGCTACTCATTCCTATCGTTCTAAAGGCCTCGGGCCAAAACCACCGATCGACGAAAGGATCTTTGATGCCTACCCCCGAGTACATCGTGAATTTACGCAAGAAAATTGGTCACGAATATTTATGGCTTTCGGGCGCTACCGCAGTGATTCGTCGCGATGAGGATGGCAAGGTACTGCTGGTTAAACGCAGCGATAACGGTCGGTGGACTCCCGTGACGGGTATTGTCGATCCTGGCGAGAACCCGGCGCTTACCTGCTTGCGTGAAGCCTATGAGGAGGCTGGCGTGCGTATTGAAGTTCTAGAGCTTGCTCAGGTCAAGGCTGACCCCGCGATGCGCTTTAGCAACGGGGATCGCTGCCAGTTTTTAGATCACACGTTTTTGTGCCGGTGGGTATCCGGGCAGGCACAAGTGAATGACGAGGAATCTTCCCAGGTGCGATGGGTAGATGTGACGGATCCTCAGGAGCGTTCTATGCTCTCTGAGCGGATGCTTGACCGCATTGATGCGGCGCTGAACTATGACGGACATTGTCGTTTTGACTATGTATCTCACGCTCCCAAAGATGAACCTGAATCCTCTCGGTAACCGTCAATACTCCCTCTAATACACCCATAAGCCGATAGCCGCGCGCCCGCATAATACCTGTTTGCTATGCGTTGAAGACCGTGTGTACTCCCAAGGTTGTATCTGAGTATTTTTCTCGTACTTACCGTTGTTCATATCTGAGAAAAATAAAAATGGGGGTTTTATGCATTAATTTCGGTTTCTTGTAAAAATCTAAAATCTGTAAATTATAGAAGATTACCACCGAAAATATCTATGTATTTTTCAGATGTAACACACCGTTAAAAAATAAACCTGTGCATAATATTGTGATAATAAACATGTGGCGTATTTATGAAAAGTATATGTTGCTTCATGGGTATTTAGCGTTGATATATCAGTGAAGTAGGTTGTGTGAGGGGGTAATATTTATAGCGTGTACATTGCTGGGATAAGAATTAAATTATGTTCCAAAAGAAATTTTTAAATGGGAAAACCCTGTATTTTGAGTTAAAGGTTTGATAAGGTGAATATGAGTGTTGAGAGATTTAACTCGCTCACTCCCAACCACATCTATACAAATGGAGAATAATAATGTCTCTTATCTACCCTACAAACAATTCACCTAACGAATCGCCCGGAAGAGCCAGAAATGCTCTCGGACGTAGCGCCTGTGCCCTCGTGGTGGCAGGCGCTTTAGTGCTTCCGCTGACCCCAGCGGGAGCTGTCACCGATCCTGGTGCTTCAACCCCTGCATCCACCGCTACGGTGACCCCGCAGGTTGTGGCCGATCAGGAACCTCAAGCAACTCCGCAGCTCGTGGTCGAAACCCCCGATGAAGTCAACCCCTACTACGGGAAGACGCTCAAAATCAAAGGAACCGGTTTCTACGGTGTGGCGGCAGATCAGCAGGTCAGCCTCAAAGTTACCCCTTCAGATACACCAGCTAATTCCCCATATTTCACTACGGAATACGGCGTATACAACCTGGGGTATGTGAATGTTCCCGCATCGCAGATTCATGACGGAACCTTTGAGGTCTATTTGAATACCCAGCCGCTGCCGCTGAATGATTTCCATCCGGAACTCGATTATGTCGTCACCAGTACCCTGACCTCGACAACGCAGCAGGCGCAAGGATATGAAATCTTGCCCACCACAGCATACAACACCCAGGCACCGGTGCTGGTCGCACGCCAGAACACCAATCTGGAAGTCGAGGGTAAGCCTAACTCGTTGGTGGAAGACTCCGTGAAGGTGCGCGGTACCGGCTATGACCCAAAGTTTATTCCTCAAGGCGGATACTTGCAGGTTTCTCTTATTGAGGGTGATTGGCCCAGAGGTCAGGTTGTTACTCAGGAAAGAACCGTGTCATCGGTGAAAGTTTCTGCCGAGCAGCTCTCGCAGAGCGGCCTCTTTGAAACTGCGCTTCCCTATCCGGCAGGTCTGGATGCACGCCGCAGCTACCGCATCGGAACCCAGGTCATCAATCCCGACGGAACGTTGGCAAACAACGCTTTGACCGAATACCTGGATGTTGAGTTTTCCTCGGAGAGTAAAGCACCGCAGCTGAACGTGAGCGTTCCCGCCGTGAACCCGACCGTCGATACCGAGATTACTGTGACCGGTACTGGATATTATGGCTCTGGCAATGCCGAGATACAGGGTCAGAGCATGAATCTCGTTATTAACGAGATAGACCCGAAGACCGGCAAACCAACGGGCGCAGTTCTCACCCATCCAGTGGATTATACCTACCGGGTGGAAGAGAAAGACCTCTACGATGGCTTTACCGATGGTACCTTCCAGACCACCTTCACCATTCCCGCGAATACCCTCAAAACCGGGCACGTATACGAGCTTAGTACGGGGGTATATCCAAAGGACCCGAAGGACGATGTTATCTTCGAAGCCCACCAAAAGCTCCCGTTAACGACTGCGGATCAGCCGGTTCCAAATCCCAAACCGGCAGAGCCCCAGCCGGGCCCCGAACCCGCGCCAAACCCCAAGCCCGCACCCGGTGAGAAACCTACGCCCGAATCGGATTTCAAAGATGTGCGCGATCGTACCGCACATCGTGATGCGATTCTTTGGGCTTCGCAGCGACAGCTCGTCGATAGCGCGGACGGCTATTACCGTCCTTACGACGCTATAACCCGCGAACAGGCAGTTGTGACCCTCTATCGCCTGGCGGGAAGCCCTCAGGTTACTCTTCCGCAGGAGTCTCCCTATGTGGATGTTACCCCAGAACACCCGCACTACCGGGAGATTATTTGGGCACGCGAACGTGGTATCAGCTTCGGTTGGAGTGACGGTCATTTCCGCCCCGAGGCGGCTGCATCTCACGCCAGTATGGCTGCGTTTTTGTACCGTTACGCTGGGGAACCTGGCGTGAACCTACCGGAACAATCCCTGTATGCCGATATGACGGCTGATTCCCCGTTCTACCGAGAGAGTACCTGGCTGAAGAAGAAGGGTCTTGTTTTCTGGTCTGAAAGCTGGTTCCAGCCCGATGGTGCCGTTACTCGCGCCGACTTTTCGGAACTCATCTATCAGTACGAGCAAGGCAAATAGGCCGAGTAAAATTCTGAGATAGAGATTTATCTATCCGCCCGTGTAGCGCGGGTTAAGCCCATATGGTGGGAGGTTTCTGCCTAGGCAGAAACCTCCCACCATTTTCATCTTTGAGCGTATGTCTGAAATTCTATGAGTATGCGCGTGACTATGCCCGCCATTCTCCGTTCCTCATGAACAGCTGCATATGTATCTTTCTCACTCATGTATCCCCAGGAAGTCTCAAGAGCAAGACCTGTATTTAGATAAGAAGCTGAGATAGGCTTAATGCTTAGGGAACGCTTTTCTAAAGGTGTTTTCTACCTGAAGAGTATAGAGGAGACGAAGAGACGACTATGAATTTAGCAGAACAAATGATTGCTCAGCTCATCGAAGCAGGCGTTGAGCGTATCTACGGGGTAGTGGGGGATTCTCTGAACCCTATTGTGGATGCGGTGCGAGCCTCGGGCGGCACGCAGAACGGCGGCATCGACTGGATTCACGTGCGACATGAAGAAGCTGCTGCATTCGCCGCAAGTGCTGAGGCGCAGGTGACTGGCAAACTTGCTGTATGTGCTGGTTCGTGCGGGCCGGGCAACACCCACCTCATCAACGGTCTCTACGACGCGCAGCGCTCTCACGCCCCCGTTCTGGCGATTGCCTCTCATATTCCATCCGAGCAGATCGGTACCGGATATTTTCAGGAGACTCACCCCGAACGCATCTTTGAAGACTGCTCGGTTTACAACGAGATGGCGGTTTCAGGACACCAGACGTTACGCATCATCAACTCCGGGATGCGCCACGCCATTGCGCGTGGCGGGGTAGCTGTTGTGACGATTCCCGGAGATATTGCAATTCAGGATGCTGTCGATAGCGTACCCGCCTGGGGAGATTACCGTCCCGGTACTATCATCCCTGATGAAGCGACTGTGCGTGATCTTGCGGATCGGATTAACGCCGCTGAAAAGGTTGCTATTTTTGCCGGTGCCGGTGTTGCTGGGGCACATGACGAGGTTGTTCAGCTTGCCGACCTCGCCGCAGCTCCCGTAGGCCACACGATGCGCGGTAAAGAATACATTCAGTACGACAATCCCTTTGATGTGGGAATGACCGGTCTTTTGGGATATGGTGAAGCGGCTGAGGGCATGAAGGAATCTGACCTGATGCTTCTCTTGGGAACCGATTTTCCTTATGACCAGTTTTTGCCCAACGTACAGACCGTCCAGATTGACCGTGCGGGTGAAGTCTTAGGGCGCCGCACCAATACCGACCTGCTGATAGAAGCAGATGTTGCGGCAACCTTAAAAGCTGTTATTCCTCACGTGAACCGTAAGAGTGACCGCAGGTTCCTTGAGAAGCTTTTGAAGAAAAACGAAAAGATTATGACGAAGGTTGTTGGTGCTTATACTCGCAATCCTTCCAAGGGAAAGATTCACCCCGAATTCGCTGCGGCTGTGCTGGACGAGATAGCTGCCGATGACGCTATTTTCACTGCCGACACCGGTATGTGCAATGTATGGACCGCGCGATATATTACCCCTAATGGAAAACGCCGACTGCTGGGATCCTTCCTTCATGGCTCCATGGCAAATGCGTTGCCGATGGCTCTGGGCGCGCAGGTCGCTATGCCCGAACGTCAGGTTATTTCGGTCTCGGGCGATGGTGGACTGTCCATGCTTTTGGGAGATATCCTTACCGCATCCATGTACAACCTTCCGCTGACCATTGTGGTTTTCAACAACTCCACATTGGGCATGGTGAAGCTCGAACAGCTAGTCCAAGGGTTTGAAGACTTCGGTGTAGATGTGCCTCTCGTCAATTATGCGGATATTGCGACTGCCGCAGGTTTTCAAGCACAACGCGTTGAAAAGGCCGAGGATTTGGAAGGTGCATTTCAGACCGCGCTTGCGCACCAGGGCCCCTCTCTTGTCGAGGTCATCACTGACCCCAACGCTCTTTCAATGCCGCCAGAGGTAGAGGCAAAACAGATTGTTGGGTTTGCCACTTCACTCTCTAAAATCGCGTTAAATCGCGGGGCAGCGGAGGCTGTGGCGATGGCTCGGTCAAATCTGCGTAATGTATCTGCCTGGAGGCAGTTCAGCTAAGATTATGCGCCAAACCACCTATAGGTGTTTAGAATCAGGGCACTAAAATAGGGTACTAAAGAATCGGGTGTGACGATACCTTGAGACAGGTATCGCCACACCCGAGTTTTTAACGAGCATATATGTTGCTGCGAAATTATCCAGTTTAGAAATTGCCCAGCATCTTGGTGACGTCCAGAGCTTCATCGAGCTGAGCCTCAGTGACCTCGCCGCGTTCAACGTAGCCTAAAGCTACCACGGCATCGCGCACGGTGACCTTGTTTGCCACGGAATACTTGGCGATCTTCGCGGCGGCCTCGTACCCGATGAGCTTATTCAGCGGGGTTACGGTCGAGGGAGATGCCTCCGCCAGGAAGCGGCAACGCTCTACGTTGGCGCTCAGGCCGTCGATCATCTTCTCTGCCGCCACGCGAGAAACGTTGGCGAGCAGGCGGATGGACTGGAGCAGGTTAGCCGCCATCACTGGAATGCCTACGTTCAGCTCGAAGGCACCGTTGGTGGAGGAAAGCGCGATGGCCGCATCATTACCAATTACCTGTGCCGCAACCTGAATAGTAGCCTCACAAATCACCGGGTTTACCTTGCCGGGCATGATGGACGAGCCGGGCTGCAGATCGGGGATGTGCAGCTCGCCTAAACCGGTGTTCGGGCCTGAACCCATCCAACGAATATCGTTGCTGATCTTCATCAGACCGTATGCAAGGGTGCGCAGCTGACCGGAAACCTCGACCAGACCGTCGCGGTTTGCCTGCGCCTCAAAGTGGTTACGTGCCTCAGTCAGGGGCAGACCGGTTTCTTCAGCAAGCAGCTCAATCACGCGTGCCGAGAAACCTGCCGGGGTATTGATACCGGTGCCCACGGCGGTGCCGCCCAGGGGAACCTCAGCCACGCGGGGCAGGGATGCGTTCACACGTTCGATGCCGTAACGCACAGTGGCGGCGTAGCCAGAGAATTCCTGCCCCAGGGTAATAGGGGTTGCATCCATCAGATGGGTGCGTCCGGACTTGACGACGTCCTTGAACTCTGCGGACTTCTTTTCTAACGATGCAGCGAGAACCTCAAGGGAAGGGATCAGCTCTTTGACCAGTGCCTCGGTCACGGCAACGTGCACGGAGGTGGGGAAAACATCGTTGGAAGATTGGGAGGCGTTCACATGGTCATTGGGGTGAACTTCAATGCCCCGTGATTCCAGGGAACGGGTTGCCAAAGTTGCCAGAACCTCGTTGGTGTTCATATTCGACGAGGTGCCCGAACCGGTCTGGAAGACGTCAATGGGGAAATGCTCGTCGTACTCACCGGTTGCTACCAGATCCGCCGCCTCGCGGATAGCCTGGGCGCGCTCAGCATCGAGCACCTGAAGTTCCTCATTGGCGGTCGCGGCTGCCTTCTTAACGAGGGCAAGAGCGCGAATATGGGCTGATTCGAGGGTCTGCCCCGAAATCGGGAAGTTATCGACCGCGCGCTGGGTCTGTGCACGGTAGAGTGCGTTGGCGGGCACGCGAACTTCGCCCATGGTGTCATGTTCAATGCGGTATTCAATATTTTCAGCCATAACTCTAGTTTAGGGCTCAAAATGGAGGGTTTTCATACCCTTCATGTAAAAATCGGAACATTTGGGGAATACCGTGCATGATGATACTCACCACGCTGTGGGGTTGTGTGGCGGCACCGTATGAACTCAAGTAAAGCCTGTTGGAGCTTCTGGGGTTATGTTGGTTTTCTCGAGTGGATAATACGAAGGAGGCGGTGGCCACCGCCTCCTTC
>NZ_KV797899.1:87399-255493 GCF_001809525.1 Rothia sp. HMSC064D08
GAAGGAGGCGGTGGCCACCGCCTCCTTCGTATATGAAACGCGTAGGAACTACTTCATCTCGCGCGAGTCAAAGACAATATCGACCGCGCCGGAATCCAAATGGTAGAAGCAACCCAGCACAATGGTCTCGCCGCGAGCAACTGCATCGGCAATAACGCGCGATTCCTGAAGCAGACGGGAAGCCGTCGCAGACGTATGAGCCCGTACCATCTCGTTCACATACTGGCTTGGCTTCTCGCCGTGGGGAAGTTCTTGGGCCAGCACCGTAGGCTGAATAGTCTCAACTACTCGCGTAATAAATCCGCCCGGAAGCTGCCCCGATTCCACCGACGAGCAGGTAGCCTGAACAGCCCCGCAAGACTGATGCCCCATAATGATCAGCACCGGCGCCTTGAACTGGGTAATGGAATATTCCAACGAACCAAGGGCACCGTCATCAAGAACCTGCCCTGCGGTGCGTACCACAAAGGCATCGCCAAGACCCAGGTCAAAGATATGTTCCGGTGGTGTACGCGAATCCGCACACCCAAAAATCGTAGTGAAAGGAAATTGTCCACCCGTGAGTTCGTCGCGACGTGCCACATCCTGGTGCGGATGCGAAAGCTCGCCCCGTACAAAGCGTGCGTTACCCTCCTGCAGGCGTTCCAAAACGTACTCAGCGGTGGGTTGAACCGGACGAGAACCCATGAGCAGGCTCCTTAAAGTGAGAGGTATCTTCCCTCTATTTTACCGAAAACAGACCGTACATTTTGCTAGAGAAGATCACGAAATATTAGAAGTATTGGATGCACCCGGGGAGGCCGTCATCGTCGGCGCTTTCATATAGGTGACTGTCGCATCCGCCAACTGGGCAAACTCCGCCGGGTCTGCCGTGCCGGTGAGTATCACGGTTGTCGTCTCACCGTTGCCGTGAGGCACCTGCGCCACATAGGAATACACTTTTTCACTGTTCTTCTTAGAGGTGGCTGAACGTACTTCCCACTCCACACCGCCAATAGACTCGGTGCCCTGTTTCGCGGCGTTATCGACCTGTTGAGCCACCCAGGTAGGGTTTGTATCCTTCGCTTGGATCAACTCAATAAAATGATTTTTACTGGTCACCTGTCCGCTCTTAAAGTACGGGATATTATCGGGAGTATTACCCGTCCACCGCGCGTAGTTATAGTGCCAACCCTCAAGCTGCGGTACCGCCACCGGAAAACCCGCCTGCTGGGTAGATTCAGCCGCTACCTGCGATAAATTCACCTGCGGGCGGTACGGATTCTTATCCGGCTGCGGCATGAGCCAGAGCACCGGAATGAGAATAGCCACCATCGCCAGCATCGAAATAATCATATTGCGCGCCGGAGCATTAATGCGTTTCGCCTGTTTTTGTGTAATTTGTGGCACAACAGATGAATCGGCAGAAGCATCTGCGTGAGCCTTCGGCGCATGAGCGTTCTGACCATCGCTCTCAGCCGGTGTATGCGCGTGATTCTGAGAGTTTTCCACTCACACATTCTCTCATACGCTCTAAGACATACCGTTTCCCACACCCACCTGGGCGGATGTTCACCACGGTACATGCGCCCACGCAAACCCGTTCAATACACGCGAACATTCCGCCGGGCGCGTTATGCTAGTAAACAGGAGGTGCCGGTTCAAAGCGCTGGAACGAACCAGCCAGCCGGCCATGACAACGACCTCGAAGGTGAGCAATGACTGAAAACAATAACCACGCCGACCGCAACCTAGCTATGGAATTGGTGCGCGCCACCGAGGCCGCAGCCATCGCATCCGGTCCCTGGGTGGGCGCAGGCGATAAGAACCGCGCGGACGGTGCCGCCGTGGACGCGATGCGCTACCGTCTCTCGACCGTGCACTTCAACGGAACCGTTGTGATCGGCGAGGGCGAAAAAGATAAGGCTCCCATGCTATTCAACGGCGAAGTTGTTGGCGATGGCATCGGCCCCAATCTCGATATTGCGGTAGATCCCATCGACGGAACTCGTCTGACCGCATTGGGCATGGACAACGCCCTCTCCGTAATCGCGGTAGCAGACGGCGGTTCTATGTTCGACCCCTCCGCCGTGTTTTACATGGAAAAACTGGTGACTGGGCCCGAAGCCGCAGAGTTCGTAGATCTTCGCCTGCCCGTCAAACAGAACCTTCACTTGGTCGCTAAGGCACAGGGTAAGAACGTAAGCGAACTGACCGTGTGCGTTCTGGATCGTCCGCGTCACGCTAAGCTCATTGAAGAGATTCGTAATGCCGGTGCACGTACCCGCATTATCCTTGACGGCGATGTTGCCGGGGCTATCGCGGCCTGCCGTGAAGGAACCGGTGTTGACGTGATGCTCGGTACCGGCGGAACCCCTGAAGGTATCGTCGCCGCGTGCGCTATTAAGGCCACCGGAGGCGTAATTCAGGGTCGCTTAGCACCCACTGACGATGCCGAGCGTGAGAAGGCGCTCGCTGCGGGGCACGATCTTGACCGCATCCTCACAACTGACGATCTGGTCACCAGCGATAACTGCTTCTTCGCTGCAACCGGTATTACCGACGGCAAGCTGCTGCGCGGGGTGCGCTACGGCAAGAATATTGTGACCACCCAGTCGCTCGTTATGCGTTCCTCCTCGGGAACCGTGCGTATCGTGGAGGCTGAGCATCGCCTTTCTCGCCTGCGCGAGATTCTGTCGCATACGGAATAATACCTTGACATAAAAGCCTGTGCCGCGTTCTAAAGTAGAGAACACGGCACAGGCTTTATCGTAGAATTTGGGGCGCCTAAAAACCTGCACTGCAGGCTGTTGGAGCGTCATTATTTTTTCAGGCGTGCGCGAACCTTAGCTACTGTAGATTTCGCGGTTTTCTGAGCGGTTCCCAGTGCTTTCTTGAGTGCGGGACGCGCGCGGTATGCGTAGCCGTAGGCGCGGTAGCCTAGCACGTTTACCGGAATGTCCCAGGTTCCGGGGTACTCAACCGAACGCCCGCCGAAAGACTTCTTAAATTTGGTGAACCCCGCCCATTCGTGATCAGGCTGATCTTCGGGTGCGATGCCGAAAAGATCCACATATTTCAGACCCTTTGCTTTAGCATCCAAGATGAAATTGGTCACTACCGGAATGCCTGCCGAGAGCTTACGATGCGCAAAAGAGGCCGCCGCGTGGGCATAGGTGCGCGTATCGTCTGAATCGTAGACAAACGCCGCCGCGATAGGCTCCTTGGAACCATCCTCGCCGGTCAGCTGAGCAATATAGAGGGACGCGGCATCGGCAGGCATGAGGGTCTTTGCCACCTGCATCAGATAGTCGTCCTGCTGACGGTTGAACCCGTTGCGGTCGGCGGTCTCAGAGAGGAACGTGAAGAGCACCTTCATATCCTCGGGGTTCTGAGACACCTCAATGCTGACACCTTTTTTGTGGATATTACGGTGCAGATTGCGGTTATTGGATTTCATATCCTTAAAAATTGCAGCTTCGTCGCCGGAAAGATCAATAATCTGCGTGTGTGAAGGCTGAACCTGGCGCGGTGCCAACGCAGCGCCGCGTGCCTTCAGGAACTCTGCTGCATCCTGCGAACCCCAGATAGCGGAGTCAATTGGTTCGATGCGCACAAACAGGCACCCATGAGCCTTTGCTTCTTCTTTCAGCGAGTCGAGCGCGGCATCGAAAGCCTGCGCACTCTGTGCCACCGGGCCGTAGGGGCTGTAAAGATACTTGCCGGTGCGCCCGCCCTCAACGGTAGCGAGATAGGACCAGCCTTCGCCTTCGTGGCGAATAACGGTATGACCAAGAGATTGCTGAAAACGTGCCCAAATATCGGATTGAAGAATATTGCTCATTCAACTATTTTAGCCTCAACCGCAGGTTACGATGAGCGAAGGCGACCTTGGGAGTAGATAAAATACGAGCCGTTCCGTATCTTCACGGAACGGCTCGATAACACCGAGAAATGACCATACATTAGGGCACGTAAGCCTGCGGTTCGTCCCCTTCATCACGTGTAGAGTCGGCGGTCGGGGCGGGTTTGGGAGCCGCCGGTGCCTGTACTTTTTCTTCTTCGGCAACTTGGGCGCGATGCTCGGCGAGCTTAGCACGCAGAGCCGTTCCCTTATCTACCGCGCTCTGGCGCAAATCCTTCGAGAAATCGAGAAGATCGGAGTGCACCTGCTGCGCGAAATCGTCGGTGGCGCATCCTAGGATGCGCAGCGCCAGAAGTCCCGCATTACGTGCGCCGTTGATAGACACGGTCGCCACCGGAACCCCCGCGGGCATCTGCACGATAGAAAGCAGGGAATCCATGCCTTCGAGATTCTTCAGCCGCACCGGAACACCGATAACGGGCAATGCGGTAACCGAGGCGAGCATGCCGGGAAGGTGCGCTGCCCCTCCGGCACCGGCGATGATTACGCGAATACCGCGCTGATGAGCCTGCTGGCCGTAGGCGATCATATCTTCAGGCATGCGGTGTGCTGAGACGACATCTGCTTCATAGGGGATGCCGAATTCTTCAAGAACCGTAGCGGCTTCTTCCATGATGGACCAGTCGGAATCTGACCCCATCACAACGCCAACAACGGGCTTATCTGAATCGTACGGGGAGCTCATGAACAATCCTTCCTGTGAGCTAATAAGACACTACGGACACGAAATATACCGGCAAACTCTTAGAGCGGGCGACCGTCGCGCAAAATAGATGCCACATTCGCGGCGGCATCGCGTAGCACCCGAGTCTCAGCTGCCCGACCGGTAATATTCACATGACCAATTTTACGTCCTGGGCGGGTTTCTTTACCGTAAAAATGAATTTTGGCGCGTGGCTCGGCACTGAGCGCAAGCGGGTACACACCGAAAATATCTTCATTCTCGCCGCCCAGGTAATTCTTCATAATGGCAACTTCGTCGCGCATAGTAGTTGCGCCTAACGGCATATCGAGTACCGCACGCAGATGCTGCTCAAACTGACTGGTTACCGAACCTTCCTGAGTCCAGTGTCCGGTATTGTGCGGGCGCATCGCGAGTTCATTAATGTAGAAGCCTGCTGAAGAGTCCGGAGCCTCGAAGAGTTCCGCCGCCATTACGCCGGTAACCCCAAGTTCGGTGGCTAGGGTAACGGCTGCATCGGATGCCGCCCGGGCGATCGCGGGGGAGAGGCTCGGCGCGGGTGCAATAACTTCATCACAGACCGAATTCACCTGAATTGTCTCTACGACAGGCCAGGGGAGAACCTGCCCACTCTCCCGGCGCGCCACGAGAGCGGAAAGCTCGCGGGTGAACGGAACCTTTTCCTCCGCCAAAAGCGCCGAAAAATCGGTGCGGTGAGGAAGCTCATCAAACCAGGCAGCGGCCTGCTCACGGGCGTGCTGAGGAGAATCCAGCACCATCACGCCCTTGCCGTCATAGCCGCCGCGCGGGGTCTTCAAAACCACGGGCCAGCCGATCTCATCGCCAAAGGCGAGAAGCTCATCCAAAGTTTCAACGCGTGCCCAGCGCGGGTTCGGTAGTCCAAGATCTTCTACAGCCTGGCGCATCATGAGCTTATCCTGGGCATATTGCAGTGCCTCCGGATGCGGCTGCACATTTACCCCCTCAGCAATAAGCGTGTGCAAAAATTCGGTAGGAACATGCTCGTGATCGAATGTAATAACATCTTTGCCGCGAGCGAACTCCCGCAGAGTCTCTAAATCTTTATAATCTCCCACGGGTGCGCTTCGCACCGCTGCTACAGCGCCCACCGTAGGGCTTTCAGCGAGAATATGAAGGTCAAATCCAAGGTTTGTTGCTGCGGGAGCCATCATGCGTGCCAGCTGGCCGCCTCCGATAACGCCAAGTACAGGTCCAGTTACAGGGTAAGTCACATCACTCAAGTGTACTCTTATGCTCCCAAATATCGGTAGTATTCCGCGCCGCAGACTTGAAAATAACCTGGGAAGTGCATGATAAAACTCAATAAAATAAGGTAAAACGGGATCGGCTGTACTAGTATTTTAGGGATGCTATCAAAATTTAACTCACAGACGCCCAGGTCATCTTAACGGGCAGAAAAGATGGAGAATATGGCTTCAGACTCTCGCTCTACACTGGGTGATCGTCTTAAATCACTGTGGAATACCTACGGTTTAGAGGTACTTAAATTCGGTACCGTTGGCGGTGCCGCATTCTTGGTAAACGCCGCCGTGGTGTGGGCGCTGATGCTTGGTCCTTTCGAGAACGCACACACCAAGGCAAAAGTAATTGCCAGCGTTGTGGCTACCATCTTTGCATGGATTATGAACCGCCTGTGGACCTTCCGCGAAGACCGATCCGAGAACTGGAAACGTGAGGGCATCGAATTTGCCTTTGTGAATATTCTTGGCATTTTGGTTGAGGCCGGATGCGTGTTCTTCACTAACTACGTGTTGGGGCTGCGTTCGCCGGAAGCATCGTTTATCTCCGGTACGATCATCGGCACCGCGCTGGGAACGATTCTGCGGTACTTCCTCTACCGTTTCTGGGTTTACGGCAAGCACCGTAAACAGGTGGATGAAGGGGACGCTACCGAGCACGAAGAATTGGGGTACATTTTGAACCAGGCGACGGGCGTGTTGACCGGCTCGGTTCCCGTGGTAGACCCTGCGGCACAGGCCCAGCGTTCGCAACAGAATGTTGAAATTACCGATGTTGATAAGCCCTCTACCGGTAAACGTTCATAAATAAATAGACTGTTTGTATACTGCGGCGGATTCTTTTTATGAGAATCCGCCGCAGTGTTTTTACCCTCTGAGCGAACTACGCTGCCGTTTTCTAGGGGTGGCTCGAGGTGAGATCTAGAGCTCGCTCAGAACGGAGGAGCGGGTCTAACTCGGTATCGGTAAAGTCAGCCAGCGGATCGGGTAGGAATATGGCATAACCCGCGATGAGGCAGGCAAGCGCCTCTGTCACGATCGTGAGGGCTGAGGGTGCCGAGTCGAACTCTGAGGGAAGGTGAAGACGAAGCGCTAATGCTCGTTCCCCTGAAGGAAGACGGTAATCGTGACCAGCATGTTCATGTGCCCGAGAGAGCACTCGTGCCGTCAGCTCTGCCGATGTTAAGTTATTGCCCACGGGCGATGAGGTCGAAGCTGGTAAGCCGATGAACTGGTCAGCCTCGCTGCGCACGAGCGCGCAGAAGTCGATAACTTCGGCATCAATCATTGACTCGGCCTCGTGAAAATTGCCAAGGTAGCGCATCGAGAGAGGCCCGCGATCAACGAGAAGAAGATAGTCGGGGTTATTGAGGCTCTGAGCGTGATCGGTGGTATCTGAGGCGCCTACAAGCGGTTCTTCATCGTCGAAGCAGCTGCCAGCGTAGAGAGTCGCGCAGGCGAGAACCAGAAAACGCCAGTGCAGGGGAGCCGTAATCTGCACCCCAGATTCCTCGGTAACTTCGCACTCATTCACCAGAAGATTTGCACTCTTGGCTACCCAATTCATGAAGACGCGGCCGGAGAGCTCGATGCGTTCACCCCCGCGAGCATGCCAGATAAGGGCGGGGGTCTGCACACGCGCGAGAGCATCGAAAATACGCGTGAATGAACGGGCATTTGCCACGGTCGAGAGTAAATTTTCAGCCATAGAATAACTTTACCGTGTGTAAACTCCCAAAAATTTCGATGCATGATATTACTTTCGGCAGTACACGCGACCACATCATGAGATATTTTTCCTGACGTCATAACAGTTGAAGAAGAAAGTATTTGTAGTCATAAATTTGCGTATGATGCAAATATACTCTTAAGGACGTTGAAGTTATATTACGGGCGCATTACGGGCGTGAAGTTCATAAAATATCTTGCAGGGGGGTTATTAAAATGTAATAAGTGACACGATTAGGTTTTGAATAGGATATAAAAAACCTGTTTTGACTAGGTGCTTAGGAGTTTGAAAGAACTTCGTTCGGGGCGTAATCTCGGGGGTTTTGGAGGGGGTGTGGAGGAACATATATATACAGAAGATAACGCCCAAAACTTTCATGATGAAGTAATTATTTTGTGGTCTAACACCGTATAAACATTGAAATATTTGACGGTGATCTGCACATACACGGATAAAAGTTGTAAGTCCAGTTTGACGAATGGGCGTGTCGCCCTTCTAATAGTTATGTAGGTTTATTTGCAGAAACATCTTTCATGCCCAAAAACTATAAATCTACAGAGCCAAAAAGATTCGTTTGCACACCAACGAATCACCGCAGACTCATCTAGCCAATGAGAACACGGAAGGAAAAACTATGGGTTCATACACCTGTGCTGGGTATTCACGCCTGAGCACCGGTATTGCCGGTGAACGCACAGGCGGAACCCGCCAACATACTATGCAAACCGCGCAATCCCTAGAAGAACAAGCAAATATGTTCCTGAGTGTTGCCGACGCAACCACTGAGGAAGGCAGCTTTGCGGCTTCCACAGTTGAGGTAGGCAACATGTTTACCTGCGTCGAAGGTCTCGATATGTGGGCCGCCGCTGCAGGTATGTACGGAACTGAAGGTGATGACGGAGAGCTCGCCTGGCAAACTGATGCGCTGTGTGCCCAAACCGACCCAGAAGCCTTTTTCCCTGAAAAAGGAGGGTCTACTCGTGACGCTAAACGCGTCTGCGAATCGTGCCCCGTTCGTGAAGAGTGTCTAAAATATGCAATGGACAATGATGAGCGCTTCGGAATATGGGGCGGTCTCTCAGAACGCGAGCGTCGCCGGCTACGTAAGCAGGCAAGCTAAGGCGCTAGGAAGGCACAACAGTACCCATGCAGAAAGTTAGACACTGCTCCCGGCAGACCTGTCAACATGAAGCCACGGTGACCCTCAGCTACTCATACGCTGACTCTACGGCGACGATCGGCCCGCTGTCCGAGTACCGCGAGCCACACGCTTACGATCTTTGCGATTATCATGCGGCACGATTAACCGCACCGCAAGGATGGCGAGTCGTCTACACGGTGGAGCTTAGAGCTGAACGAACCTGAGGTACTGCCAGCCTCTCACAACCTTCATAGGAACCTTCCGCCGCTCAGCGGAAGGTTCTTCTCCTATGAAAATAGGACAAACACCCTATCTATACCACTCTATTCAGAAAAGACACCTATGGCACAGGAAAGTCACAGCGGTACCGCATCCTCAGGGCAGAGATCCTGGGATGCGCTGCGCTCCGCGATCGGTACCGAAACCGTTGAAGAAGCGGCGGCGCGTGCTTCCGCCCCCGCAACACAAAGAACACCCGAATCACTGCTGGGAGCATCGGCACAGATGTACACCGAAGCTCCGGATTTTGCAGACAACCCCGATATTCCCAGCGATCTAGCATCCGGCGCACATGACACGAGGCAGCAGGAAGGGGAAAGCGTAGGGCAGCGGGTACGTACCTACACCAGCGTCTCAACCGGGTTTGTTCCTCTTATCCGTGAGGCAAAGGGATCTCCGAAGCACCCCACGCTCAGTACTTTAGTGCAGAAGTTTGACGAGAAAAAGAACGAAGAAGCGGCTCCGGTAGAAAAGGCCGCTCAGCCGGATACACCCGCCTCAGAACCCAGTCAAGATGCCGATAACAAACCCCAAAAATCCACCCTGGTGACCGTGGAGAAGGGAACAAAAATCTCAACCGGCTCGCTGAGTTCACGCCCTAAATACCGCACGCAAACAACCCGTACCGTCGAAACCTCAAATACGTGGGAAGAAGATGCAGCACAAGAAGCCGCCGCCGAACGCCCACGCCTGCTCAAGCTCCGTGCCACCCTCATCACGGCAGCGGTACCGCTCCTCTCGTTTATGATCGCTATTCGGGCTGTCGCATCCGCACCATTCCTCTGGCTGGAATACCGCAGGCCCGGATTCCCCGAAGACAGCTACGGATTCGACCTCGCCGAACGTATGCGGTTGGGCTCCTACGGGCTGGACTACGTGACTAACCTAGCCCCCGAAGACTACCTGGCAAAAGCCACCACCGGACCGGCAAACACCCCGGCATTCCTCCAGAGTGAAATTCAGCATATGCACGACGTCAAACGAGTCTTGCTCTTCGCAACCATCGCCGTGGCGGTATTCTGCGTGCTGGCCTTAATTGGCAGTATTTCGCTGAAGGAACGCGCCCCCGGCACTATTCGCCGCAGCCTGTACACCGGCGCTTGGGCCACCGTTATTATGCTCGTGGTGCTAGGTATCATAGGCGCCACCAGCTGGGAATGGCTCTTTACCACCTTCCACACGACCTTCTTCCCGCAGGGCAACTGGCAATTCCGCATGAGTGATACGCTCATTCGCCTATACCCGCCGCAATTCTGGATCGACGCGGCGCTCGCCATCGTGGTGATAACCCTGCTGATAATCGGTGTGCTGCTGGCTTTCACCTGGCCCACGCGGTACCGCCTCGTGAAGGAAAATCGGTACTACAAGGAGCGCTACCAGATTCGCCAGAAAATCAAGGCGATGCGCGCCGAACGTGACGGCGATATCGAAGCTTAGCGGGTATCCGGCGCACGTCCCTCCGGCATAAAAAGGCTCTTGAGGTGAACAAAATCGTTGTTTCTAACGCCTGTTCACCTCAAGAGCCTTTTTCGTACGGCATCCTGATTGGATCCGGGTTATTGGGGAATGGCGCCGCTAAATCCAGGTTGGAATCCACATATGCCCGTACCACTGTTCATACGGGATAACCTGCCCGGTCCACAGAGGCCAGAAGTATGCGCTCACCAGCAGAACCGCCGTCAGGTATACACCTACGCACAAAACGCCCACGCGCACGCGTCTGACGGAACTGGTACGGTTCCCCAAAAGCACGCCCAAACAACCCGCCAAGAGGATGAGGAGGAAAGGCTCAAAGGAGAGAGCGTAGAAGAAGAACATGGTGCGGTTAGGGTAGAGGAACCACGGCAGATAGCCTGCGGCAAAAACCAGCAAAAGAGCCCCAAAACGCCAGTCGCGCTTCAGGATAAAAATGACTAGGGCGAGAATTATCGCCGGAATAAACACCCACCAGATCAGCGGATTACCAATATTGAGGATCGCCTGCGAACAATTGAGTGCCGTGCATCCTTTTTCCCCAAACTTGGGCGCCTCATAGTAGTACGATGTCGGGTGCCCCAGAATAAGCCACTGCCAAGCCTGCGACGCGTAGCGATGCTCACTGCTGAGCCCCGAATGGAACTTAAACGCGGATGTATGATACTCCCAGAGTAGGCGCAAATCCTCGGGAAGCCACTTCACAGCACCCGAATCGGGGAACTGATTACTCCAGTGGCGGTAGAAAGCGTTTGACGACTTAAACCAACCAATCCAGGTGGTCAGATAGACGATAAGACCCACGCCAATCATCTGAATAAACGCAGGAATACCCTCTCGAATCAGAGCGACAAGACCCCAATTTTTCAACCCTAGGATGCGCCGCGCATTCATATCCCAAAACACCGTCAGCACACCCATCGCGGCAATAAAGAACAGAGAGTTCCACTTCACCGCTACGGCGGCACCGGCACAAATACCGGCGGCAAGACGCCACAGATGCAAACCCGAGCCGGGGCCGAAAACAACCTTCTGCAAGCCCGACTCGCCGTGCGCATCCACAATCTTCATAACATTCGCCGCGAGCCTTCTACGCGCTGTCTGCCGGTCAAGAAGTAGGCAGACAAAAGTCGCTAAAATCCAGAACATCTGGAAAATATCGAGAAGCGCCAGACGGGATTCCACAAACATCAAACCATCAACGGCGCCCAGCAGCGCAGCGATAGAGGCAACCGTGACCGAACGGAACATGAGCCACCCGGCAACCGCCAAAAGCGCCACCGCGAGCGTACCAATAATCGCGGCACTCACGCGCCAACCGAAGGCGTTCTCGCCGAAAATCGCCATTCCCCAGGCAATCATCCACTTACCTAGGGGAGGATGCACCACATACTCGGGGCTGTTCGGTAAGATACCGCTAAAATCCCCCGAAGCGAATGCGTGATCCACGCCGCTCGACCACGAAACTTCATATCCGTAGTGCAGGTACGAATAGGCATCCTTGGCATAGTAGGTTTCGTCAAAGACAATCGCATTCGGGTGTGCCAGGTTATAAAAACGCAGCACACCCGCTAAGAGTACAATCAGGGTCGGTGCAAGCCAGCCCCAACGGGGCAGCGAAACACGGGCGACGCCCAGAGCCTCGAAAAGATTCGACAGAGAGTACTGCACTCTGGACTTCGTAAAAGAAAGACTAGCGGTTAACATCACCTATCAATCCTATAGGGTGTAAGCCTCCACGTCTTCTTGAAAATACCTGAAACCACAAAAATCTGGCTCACACCATATATAAAATCTATAAAACTACCCCGACATCATGAGGAACTGAGTGCTATAGCGGCACAGCGCATCTCCGAGATGAAAAGCACACACGATACACTGGGGGAGTGAGCGAAAACGAAATGTATGAGCGCGATACACAAAGTACCACCTCCGCCGATACAACAATGCAGCCCCTAGCGTCTGATGAGCGTGAGGAAGGTATTCTCATTCTCGGCGGAACCCCTATCGGCAACCTCTCAGATGCCAGCGACCGGTTACGGCAGGCGCTCGCTACCGCTGATGTGATCGCCGTCGAAGATACTCGCAAGCTCCGCACCCTTGCCTCCGGGCTGGGAGTGCACACTACGGGACGAATTATCGTAAATCACGACCATAACGAGGCGGAACGCAGTGCCCAGCTCGTGCAGGCGGTCAGCGACGGGAACACAGTTCTGCTGCTCTCAGACGCCGGTATGCCAACCATCTCAGACCCCGGCTATGTTGCTGCATCCGCCGTTGCCGACGCCGACCTGCCGGTGACCGTGATCCCCGGTCCCTCGGCGGCATTGACTGCGCTCGCGCTCTCGGGACTGCCCACCGGACGATTCACTTTTGAGGGGTTCTTGGCACGTAAAGGCTCAGAACGTACAAGAAGGCTGAACTCCCTGGCGGCGGAAGAGCGCACCATGATTTTCTATGAATCGCCGCATCGTGTAGCCGCCACGCTCACAGATTTTGCCCGGGTCTTCGGGGGCGAACGGCGTGCCGTCGTATGCCGCGAACTCACCAAATTGCACGAAGAAACCCTGCGCGGCACCCTGAACGAACTCGCTGACTGGGCGCACAAAACCCAGGTACGCGGCGAAATCGTGATTGTGGTTGCTGGCGCCGAGCCTCCCGAAACTCCGCAGGCGCAAGATATCGTGAGCCTCGTCCTCGAACGGGTGGATGCGGGGGAACGCCTCAAAAATGCGTGCGCCGCAGTCGCCGCCGAAACGGGTGCCTCCAAACGAGAACTCTATGAAGCCGCCCTCGCCGCTCGAAATGCCAACGTCTAAACACACCTCAACACAGCCCACAGGAGAATACCGTGTGCCATAGCCACTCCGAGCAAACCGAAATCACTCAGGAGTATTTAGACTCCCTTGCAGCCTTGGCACACTATAAGATGCCAAGCGAAGAAGAACTGACGGCGAGCGTGCTTCCGCATGGCTGGCAGATCGAAGAAGGGCAAACTCCCGCGCCCTACCGCGCCGAGCTTTATCGTGACGAGACCGGGGGAGGGATAGCGCAGGAACCTTCGGGCGAAGGCACCCGCCGCCGCTCCACGAAGGGCGGTGACGGACGGTCCCGCAACCTTGTGTTCCCGCCTGCACCCGAGCCTCTGCCGTACGCCATCGTCGATAACCACACCCATATGGATCTGCTTGATGGCGAAGTAGAGATTACTGCCCGGGACGCCCTTGATACTGGGGAAAAACTCGGCATAGGTGCCATTGTGCAGGTTGGCTGCGATATTCCCTCCTCGCTGTATGCGGTTGCCGCCGCCCGCGCCGACCGGCGGGTTTTGGCGGCGGTTGCCGTTCACCCCAACACCGCCCCCGAACTGGATTCCGCCGGTATCCTCGATGAGGCTCTGGAGACCTTGGATGCGCTTGCCGCCGAACCGCGCGTGCGAGCTATCGGCGAGACCGGACTCGACTACTTCCGCACCGGGGAAGAAGGAACCGAGGCCCAGCAGCGCAGCTTTCGTGAGCATATTCGCTTGGCGAAGAAGCACGATCTGGCGCTTCAGATTCATGACCGGCAGGCGCACGATGATGTAGTGCGCATCCTCCTTGAGGAGAGCGCCCCCGAGCGTACTGTATTTCACTGCTACTCGGGCGGGGCTGAGCTGGCTCGCATCTGTAATGAGCAGGGCTGGTACATGAGCTTCGCCGGAACCGTGACCTTCAAAAACTCGAAGGATATTCAGGAGTCGTTGCGTATGGCACGCCCTGAGCTGATTCTTGCCGAGACGGATGCGCCTTTTTTGACCCCGCACCCGTTTAGGGGCCGCCCGAATGCCTCGTACATGACGAACTATACGGTGCGGTTCATGGCGGCGCACCGCGAGCAGAACCTAGAAGACCTGTGCCGAATTATCCGCGCGAACTCGATGCATGTGTACGGCAGCTGGGGAATTGAAGGGTTCTAGATGATGGTAACGATCAGTGCATAAGGTATAAGTATCTTTTGTGCCACCTTTATCGAAACCTGCATGAACTATCACGCGTATATGCTATTATGATAGATGCTATATCTCACCTTAAGGCTTTACTTCATAATTTCTGGAGTAAATTCTGTCTTTGCGCGATGTGGTATCTCGATAAATAGTTTTCTATCCCGTAACGTATCAATAGCATGTTAATGTGAGAGAACTAGGGTAAAGCTGTGTCAATCATTTCTTTTTCAAAAAGAATAAAACATTATATATGGATTAATTATGTCAAAGATGGCGCAGGGATAGATAAGATGCGCAGTTGGTATTCGCAGAAAAAACCATACTCTTATGATATTGAAAAATATACTCAGTGTATTAAAAATACTGCAATGCCTAATTCTAGTACATTTATGGTTAATCATCTATTCTATGATTCTCAACTTCCGGAGGGTAATCTTCAAAATGCTCCTAATCAGATATTTATTGTCTGGTTGGGAGATAATCAGATAACTCCAACTCGTCAGAAATCTATCGATCTTATCCGTTCTGTTAATTCTGAAAGTGAAGTTATTCTGATAACCTCGGATAACCTTGCGGATTATGTGCTTCCCGAGCATCCTTTGCACTCTTCCTACGAAAAACTAAGTTATATTCAGCGCTCTGACTACTTGCGCGCCTATCTGATGCACCATCACGGTGGTGTGTATATGGATATAAAGCCTATGGATAAGCCCTGGTTGCCTCTTCTTGAGGAACTTAATGCTACCCAAGATATGTGGGTTATTGCTCCGCATGAAATAGGCTCTTGGAATTCGTCACCAGCAAGTGGAACGTTGGGGAAAGACCAGCGTAACTATTATAAATCGATTGTGAATATGTCTGCTTTTGGGTGTAAACCATATAGCAGGTTTACTGATGAATGGCTTGCCGAATTAAACCGCAGGATGGACTATTTTTCATCCTTGTTGGAGAGCTACGGAGATCCTCAAGCTTTTGGGTATATGCCGGAGTATCCTATTCCATGGCTTGAGTTGGCGGGAAGGATCACGAGCCCTCTAAGCCTTAAATATATTGACCGTATAAAAATTGTTAAAGATATGAAATTTGGAACATACCCTGGTGGATATCGGTAAATCACCGTCGTTTCAAATATAAAGAGGAAAAATGAAAAAATATGTTGTTGCTCTTAAGGACGAAAATCGCCTTGAGCAGTTCTTCAATGCCCCGGGGAGCGCAGGTTTCGATATATTTTGGGGAGTAGATGGGCGCGCTTTACCTACTCCTGGGGAAAGCCCTGAATTTGATGCTGTCTATTTTGAGAAAAGAAAAGGCCGTCTAGCCCGTCCTGGAGAAGTAGGATGCGCCTTGAGCCATACTTACGTGTGGCGTGATTTTCTAGAAAGCGGGGAAGAATGGGCGCTTGTTGCTGAAGACGATGCGTTGATCCACCCCTCCATTGATGAGATTATCTCTCGGGTTATTGAAAAATCCCGCAGCATTGGTGTGGTGAATTTTGCGGATGGCTGGTCCACCCAGATGGGTCGTATGAACCCCCGCACTCCTTACCCACGGTTGTCGTTGTTTTCTCCGTTTATTTGGGGCCGCCACCGTTTAGGGTACTGCGCTAGTGATTGGACTGCCTGCACGGGACTGTACCTGATCTCTCGGTCGGCGGCGCAGAAAATTATTGAGCAGATTGATGCGCGCGGCTCACAATACTGGCTAGCAGATGATTGGCCCCTTTTCGCCGCTGATTTTGGGGTGGATATTAAGGTCATGCAACCAGGGCTATGCGGCTGGACAGGAAACAGTCTTATTGAGGAAGATGGAACACACTTTGTGTACCGTAAAGCAGACCAAGCAAAAAATCAGCCGCTCCTTAACAAGCTGCGGATTTACGCCGCCCCCAAAGCTCGCTTGAAGAACGCCCAAAACATCGTCAAATCTACTCTCTGGCAGATACGGAAGAAACGCAGAGTTCTCAAGTAACTACCCGCACCAGTGAGCGGCATCCTTCGACCTAGACCTGCAACCTTCCGTAGAATAGGTAGGGTGAGAGAAAATCTGAGCGATAAACCCCTGCTGGGTCCCCAAGAAATCCGTGACCTTGCCGCGCAGTTGGGCATTCGCCCCACAAAGACCCTGGGGCAGAACTTCGTGATTGACCCGAATACTATTCGTCGCATCGTTGCCGCAGCAGATATTACCGATGATGAAACCGTGCTCGAAGTCGGTCCCGGACTTGGCTCTCTCACTCTGGGGTTGGCAGATGCCGCGCGCCAGGTTGTTGCGGTCGAAATCGATCCACCATTGGCGCAGCAGCTACCGCATACTATCGCCAAATTCCGCCCCGACAAGGCACAAAACGTTAATGTGGTGCTTATGGACGCCCTCAAGGTGACTGAGCTTCCCCGCACGCCGGATGCGCTGGTCGCTAACCTTCCCTATAACGTGGCGGTTCCGGTGCTTCTGCACCTCTTCGCGCAGTTCCCGAGCATCCGCCACGCCCTCGTGATGGTGCAGGACGAGGTTGCCGATCGTCTGGCGGCAAAACCCGGATCCAAGATTTACGGGGTTCCTTCGGTGAAGGCAAGCTGGTATGCTGAGGTCTTTAAAGCGGGAGTTATCGGTAAAAACGTATTCTGGCCCGCCCCGAAAATTAACTCCGGGCTTGTGGGATTCAAGATGCGCCCGCAGCCGCTCGCCGATATTGACCGCGACGAAGTCTTTACCGTGATTGACGCGGCCTTCGCTCAACGGCGGAAGACCCTGCGGGCCGCGCTTGCCTCGTGGGCTGGTTCCGGTGCTCGTGCCGAAGCGATCCTGACCGAGGCGGGCATTACTCCTACTGAGCGTGGCGAAAAGTTAGATATTCACGGGTATATTCGGATTGCCCAGGCGGCGCATCGGGTGCCAGCTTTAGTGGCGGATGAAAGTTAAGACCGGGAAACCGGAGATGGATAAAGAATGCATGTTCTAGAAACTCGGGCAAAAGCGCCCGGCAAAGTAAATCTCTATCTTGCCGTGGGGAACCCCCGCGAGGACGACTACCATCCGCTTGCCACGCTCTTTTCTTCGGTCAATATCTACGAAACCGTAACCGCACGCGACGGTCAGGAACCGGGAATTACCCTGAGCCTGGATATTGTGTCCGAATCCCTGGTCGATCAGCAGCACCGCTCCGGAGAATTTGATCTAGCCGAGGTGCCGTTGGACGAGTCGAACCTGGCGCATCGTGCAGCCGTCTCTATGGTGCAGGCGCACGGGCTTACCGTGAACGATCTGAACCTGCACCTGCATATCGACAAAGCCGTTCCCGTGGCCGGGGGCATGGCGGGTGGCTCGGCAGATGCCGCCGCCGCGCTTCTTGCGGTCGACCAGTATCTCTACGAGAAGCGGCTTACCGAACGCACCCTCGGACTCGAAGAGCTGCTTGCCCTAGCTGCGCCTTTGGGTGCCGACGTGCCTTTCGTGGTGCGTGCCGCGTTCCCACTGGGCGGGTTAGCCGTGGGGGAGGGCACCGGAACCGAGTTGCGCATCGTGGAACTGCCTGAAGACATGATTCCACTCGATATTGTACTGGTCGCCGCCTCAGAAGGGCTCTCGACCCCGCAGGTATTTAGCGAGCTTGATGAGGGACGCGTCGCCGGGCGTTACCCCGAAGCTGGCGAGCTGCAGGTTCCTTCGGGGCTGCTGCACGCGCTAACCCAGACGGAAGCGCCGATTGCGCGCATCCACGAAATTGGCAGGCAGCTTCGCAACGATTTGCAGGGCCCAGCCGTGACCCTAGCACCCGATCTTGAAACTATTTTGACCATGGATAATGAGAGCATAGTTGAGGCGTTTGTCTCTGGGTCAGGGCCTACCGTAGCTATTCTTGCGGAGGACGCGACCGCAGCCGATGAACTCGCCGCAGCACTTCGCCGCCGAGGCCGTCACGCGATAGCCACACAAACCCCCGCGATGCTCTAATTCCTTAGGGATAGTCCCTTATTCCTCTGTAATAGGCGCAGTATCCAGCCGCAGTGGCTTCGGAATACGCTTGAGAATGCGGTACTGAAGAATACCCTCCAGCGCCCCAAGGTTACCGCCCGCCAGATACGCCGCCCGAAAACGAGTCGTAGGGCTTATAAGTTTGGGAGCATGCCGCAGAACCTCCAGGATGGACGCCTTTGTGCTGGGACCGCGCATTCCATGCTGCCGATAGTGCACCCACAGCAGTACCTTGTATTTTTGGTAGGCGCGCTGCTGATGAAAAATGCGTTTAGGTTTATCCCGCAGAATATAGTGCAGAAGCGGCCCGTGCGTAAGCGCCGCCGGAACGCCTGCAAGCTGCACACGCCAGGCAAAATCGGTCTCTTCGGAACTCTTATATGAAGAATCCATACCCCCAGCCTCAAGATATACGCGGCGAGGAATCGAAAAATTACCCCCGGCAACCGTCGGCAGAAAACCAGCATAGGGGGTGAGCTCATCGTCGTAGAAAATCCTGGTGCGTGTGCTCAGAGTCTTCTGATCATCGCCGGGTTCAAGACCGTAAGCCCGCAGAACTTCGGGAGTATTGACCCGATCATGAAGCAGAGACCCGCTTGCTATGACAGGGGAATATAGGTTTTGCACGTACAGATGCGAAACCACCCAGTCAGGTTCTACAAGATCATCGCCATCGCAGAAGATAAGGACATCACCTGCGGCTTGTACCGCCCCCATATTGCGGGCGTGGCTGGCTCCGCCACGCTGGGATGCATCTATTACCCGCAGGGGATAGGGGGCACTGTAGCTTTCGACCACGGTGCTGGTACTGTCGGTACTGCCGTTATCGCAAATGAGCACCTCAAAACTAGGGTTACCGGTTTGGGCTGCGAGTGCATCAAGCTGCTGCGTAATGTAGTTGGCGCCGTTATACACCGGAATGATGACGGATGCCGCTACGGGCTCGGGATGAGTCACGACCGGTCTCCTTTCACCTGCTCGGCTACCGGGTACGAGTTCCCTTCGGTATCAAGGTCACGGATGCGCCGCGCCGGAACGCCCGCATACACGCCATGAGGCGCACAATCGTGCACCACCACGGCACCGGCGGCAATCACGCATCCTTCGCCGATCGTAACCCCGGCGGTAATGACAGCGTTTTGCCCCACCCACGTGCCGTTTTTGATGTGTACGGGACGAGTAATATTTGCTCCCGCGCGCTGAGCGGCAGAACCAAATTCATGGGTGTCGGCAAAAATGGTGACGCGCGGCCCCAGAAAAACATTATTTCCCAGAGTCGTATGCGCGCCCACCAAAGTTTCTTTATTGACAAAACAATTCGTGCCCATTACGACCTTAGGCATAATAGTGGAACTAGGATCGCAATATGTTCCGGCACCAAAAACAATGCCATTTTTGGTGAGTTCACGTCGTTTTTGCGCATTTGTGCGTTCTCGCCGCATAAGATGCAGGCGGTATTTCAAATCTTTGAGTTTCTGAATCATGAGAATTCGTGTGAGTGAGTGTGACCTATGCGGCTCTACCACCGTGGCAAGCCCGTCTGAAGATATTGTAGCCTACCTGCAGGCGGCGGTCAGCGGAGTGTTTTTTGGTAGGGAGCAATGCGAGAGTGTTTTCTTTATACGGGATCAGTTTATGCACATCCACATGAAGAAAACACTCCCGGAATTTATGATGCACTGAGTATTGCCTCCGTGTCTCTCAATAGTCTGTGATATAAAACCCACTCCGTCATGGTGATTACCAAGTATCCCGGATGATACCTAAAAACGTATATACTAAGTGGTATATCGCGCGGTGTGATGACGCACATTTTGCATAGTTCAGGTCAAAATTACGCGCGACCTATTCCCGCTCGAACTCGCACGAAATGAATACCCCATGCCCCACGACGTAGATATTATCGTAGGCGTTCCCGAAGGCGCCGGGTGGGCGCCCATCCATGAGATGGCGCACCTGATGGCATCGTACCTGGACGCGCGCATCGTCACCCCTGACCCGAGCGCATCGCTCAAACCCGCTACCAAAATTTTGGGGCGCCTGCCGCGTATTCCCAGCGGAAGACGTACCGCCCTTGTTATCGCCAGTGACCCCGGACAGCTTTACGCTATCGCGCAGCCGCGCCTCGCCGCACGACGCTATGCTGGGGTTTACGGGTGGGTTATCGATAGTTTCTGGGATGACCGCATTCCCACCATCGCCACCAACGGAACCTATAACACCGTTTTTGTCGCGGACCGCGACGACGTGCACGATTGGCGCAGCGCCGGGGTTAAAAACGTACGGGTGCTTCCTTGGGGTGCAGACGTGTGGAGTAAATTCGATGAGCATCTGGCGCATCCGAAAACCACCGATATACTTCGTGTGGGGCGCCAACCCTCCGCCTATGACGACGATGAACGCACCGCAGAACTTGCCCGGCAAGTGGGAATAACCTTCGCGGGGCGCCCGCCGTTCGGCGTAACCGATCAAGAATCCATCGAGTCTTTGCAGAGAGCACTCGCGGACGCCAAGTTTGTACTGGCTTTTAGTACTTTGGTGAGCCCCGCATCGTACACGCACCCAAACAAGGAGTACATTACCGGGCGCTGGACGGACGCGCTCGCTCACGGGGTGACCGTGGTGGGGCAGGTGCCTAAAACTGAAAGCACGCGCGAGATATTGTGGGATGGAGCGACCGTCGATATTGACCCGCAGGATGCTCGCGCCGGGCTGGATGCGGTGGCGCAGCTTGTGAGCGAATGGACACCTGAGCAGAGCCGCAACCAGGTGCGTATGGCGCTGCAAAGACTAGATTGGCGGCACCGTTTCACCGAGCTATTTCAGGCTGCGGGTTTGCCCAGCCCCCGGCTGGATGCGGACCTAAAGGCTATGGCTGCGGAACTTGCGGATGCTTCCCCGAGTTTATAAAAAGAGCCTTGATAGTGAATGCAACGTTTGAGGAACCCGTTTTATTCGCATCAAGGCTCTTTTAGTAGGGGAGCGGCTATCCGAGGAGTTCTGAGAGCTCTAGCCAGCGCATCTCTAGCTCGTCGATCTCATCCTGAAGCGCCTGCTGTTTTTGCCCCAGGTCGGCAAGCCCGGCGTAATCGGCGGGGTCGTGCATGCTCATCTGTTCGGAGAGCTTGCTCTGTTCCTCGCCCAATTTTCCGAGGCGACGCTCAATCGCAGCGGATTCCTTCTGCGCCGCGCGTGCCTGCGCCCCCGATACTTTCGGTGTGCTCTTGGGATCAGGGTTCGTTGATGCAGCCTGGCCGCCAGAAACCGAAGAATCGTTCTTTTTTGTTGGGACGGATGCACCGCCCGTAACACCGGCGGCAGAACCGCCCCGACCCGCTGCAGAAAGTGCCAAATACTCGTCCACCCCACCGGGCAGATGCCGGAAGGAACCGTCGATCACCGCATACTGCTGATCGGTCACACGCTCCATGAGGTAACGGTCGTGAGAAACCACCAGCAGGGTGCCGGGCCAGGTATCAAGCAGGTCTTCCATCGCCGCCAGCATATCGGTATCCAGGTCGTTTGAAGGCTCGTCCAGAATCAGCACATTCGGCTCGTCCAAGAGAATGAGCATAAGCTGCAGCCGTCGCTTCTGCCCACCCGAAAGATCTTTCACCGGGGTAGAAAGTTGCGCGCTCGTAAAACCTAGCCGTTCCAACATCTGCGACGGTGACATCTCTTTACCGTCGGCAATATAGCTGCGCTTCTTGCGGCCGATCACATCAGACACGCGGTCGTTCTCAACCTCTTTCAGCTCATCCAGCTGCTGGGTGAGAGTGGCAACCTTGACGGTCTTACCGCGTTTCACACGCCCCTCGGTCGGTTCCAAAGAGCCGGTGACCAAGGCAAGCAAGGTTGATTTTCCGGCACCATTCACGCCCAAAATACCGGTGCGCTCACCCGGCGCAATCCGCCAAGTTACGCGACGCAGCACCTCACGTTTGCCGTTGGGCAGTGAAGAATCCTCAAAGGTGACCGAGACGTTCTCAAGATCCACCACGTCCTTACCCAAACGGGAAACCGCCATCTGCTTGAGTTCCACGGTATTACGTACCGGTGGCACATCGGCAATCAGCGCATTCGCCGCATCAATACGGAACTTCGGCTTCGAGGTGCGCGCCGGGGCACCGCGACGCAGCCACGCCAGCTCTTTGCGCATCAGGTTCTGGCGCTTCGCTTCCGCAGCGGCCGCCTGCCGATCGCGCTCCACACGCTGCAGAACGTAAGCCGCATACCCGCCTTCAAAAGGTTCCACGATATTATCGTGAACCTCCCAGGTGTCGGTACTGACTTCATCGAGAAACCAGCGGTCGTGAGTGACCACCAGCAGACCGCCCGCGTTCTTGCTCCAGCGGCTTTTCAGATGATGCGCAAGCCACGTAATTGCCTGCACGTCCAGGTGGTTGGTGGGCTCATCCAGCATGAGCACATCCCATTCCTGTATCAGCAGAGCAGCCAGTGCCACGCGGCGACGCTGCCCGCCCGAGAGTGAAGAAACCGGCGCATCCCAGGGCAGGTCAGACACTAAACCGGCAATAACATCACGAATACGCGGCTGCGAGGCCCACTCATACTCTGGAGTATCACCCACTAGAGCATAACCGACCGTGTGAGAATCGTTGAGAACATCGGACTGATCCAGGTACCCGATGCGCGTGCCACCGCGCGCCGTCACGCGCCCGGAGTCCGGCTCAAGACGCCCCGCCAGAATCTTCATGAGTGTGGATTTACCGTCGCCGTTGCGACCCACAATACCGATGCGGTCGCCCTCATTAATGCCGACGGTCACCCCCTCAAAAATAGTGCGGGTAGGGAACTGAAGGTGCAGCGCTTCGCCGCCAAGTAAATGTGCCACATATCCAGGGTAACGCCTGACTCCCACACGCCTGGAAGTCTTCGTATAAATCCGGCGAAAACCGTGCAGGCAGTTGGACGTAAGATCGTTTGGGGAAGTGCAGGCAGCCGACCGTCAATAATTCCTATAGCTTGTTGAAGGCAAATATCCGATGAAAAATGAGACAGGAGTACTAGGGTAATCAACGTAATATGTATTACATTTTTTACCGAGGGCTCTGTTAGGCTAGTGCCGTACGACACTCTGTAAGGCTTTTTGCAGGTTGTTCGTTACGCACCACATTCCACAAGCTAACTCCCTCGGCACCCTCAAACATTTTTAAATTTAAAAACACACATGGCACAAAAACTCTCCCGCGTAACCCGCGATATTTGGGCGCTCTCACTCGCCACGTTCATTAACCGCGCAACCGGTTTCCTCGGACTTTTCGCCGCCGTCTTCTTCAACGAAATCAAACTCGACGCCCAAGCCGTCGTTCTCGCCCTGCTCATCGTGGGTATTGCGGGTGTGAGCGGGTCGCTTGTTGGCGGGCATCTTGCCGATAGAATCGGTAAGCTCCCCGTCCTGTTGGGAAGCACCCTCATCAATATCGTTATTTTTACTGCTCTCGCGCTCGCAGATTACACGCTCGGGTGGTGGACGGTCACTCTTGCTGCGCTTAACGTCTTTGTCTCTCAATCCTTCGTGGGACCGGCATCCGCGCTGGTCGCCGCCTCTGCTGCTGGGCGTGAGCGAGTTAGCAGGTTCGCGTTCTACCGCATCTTTATCAATGTGGGAAGTATTGTCGCCCCGGCACTCGTGGGTATTATCGGGCGCGAACATTTTAATCTGCTGTTCTGGTTTTCGGTCGCGGGTTCGGCTCTTGTTCCCTTCATCCTGTACTGGGGGATACGCGGTGCAACCACTGGTGGAGGCAACACTTCGGGCACCTCAGAACTATCCGAACCCCGCGAAAGTTCGCCCGCCGCAGATAATCCCCGGAACAAGCCTAGCGCCTATCTCTCAAGTATGTGGGATACGCTCGCTCTGCCCTTCGTCTATATAGCTATGGCGTTCACGATGGTGGTGTATGCGCAGCATCAAAGCGCAGTTCCGCTACGGCTTGATAGCGAGCCAAACGGAGTACAGCTTTACTCGTTCTTACTGATCATCAACCCCGTAATCGTGATCTTTTTCGAGTACCCGCTCAGCCATCTCACTAAACGGCTACCTTCATACCTCGCCCTGTGCTTTGGGATATTCGTTATGGGGTTCGGGGTTGCACTCGCCGGTATCTGTGCACAGCTGCCCGCCGTCGTCATTGTCGGATGGGTGTTGTTTTCCGTAGGGGAGTGCCTCTTTGCACCCATGTCGCACACCTATGTGGCAGAACTATCTTCTGAAGCCGCGCAGTCTCGTTCCCAAAGCTACCTGGCGACCGTGCAGTCTATTGGTTATGCGCTGGGCCCGGGCATCGGAAGCTGGATGCTCCTCGTGCTCGCCGCCGGAGCCTGGGGCGGCTTTATGATCTTGACTCTGGCTGCTGTTGGGTTGGTTCTCTGCGCTTGTCTGGGTGAACCGCGTGAATCTGGTGCAAATCATGCCATTGAGAGGGATAAATCTTAGGGCATCTGAGGCGCCACAGGCACCGTGGTAATGCAAAAATTAGGGCTTCCCAAGGGCACAGAGCGGCGTGTGTGAGAACGCTGCTATTTTTGCTACACTATGGAGTATCCGTTTCTTTGTCCGTCAACCCGACGGGTGTTCATGCGGATAATCCGCCATGGTGTAATGGCAGCACAGCGGCCTTTGAAGCCGTTTGTCTAGGTTCGAATCCTGGTGGCGGAGCGAATAGTTCGGGGGTAGACTTCCGGCTATATCCCACACCTAACAAGGAGACATCTAGGTGAACGCAGAAAATCGGAAGGCACCTTCGGCTGTTATTGTTTTGGCTGCGGGAGCTGGCACTCGTATGAAATCTGCTACCCCCAAAGTTATGCACGCGATAGGCGGTCGTTCCATGGTGGAACACGCCGTAGCTGCCGCCCGAGACCTAGACCCCCAGCGTCTAGCCGTTGTAGTGCGGCACCAGCGTGATAAGGTAGCCCAGCATATTCTCGACTTTGATGCTCAGGTCACTATCGTCGATCAGGACGACATTCCCGGCACCGGTCGAGCCGTTGAAGTCGGTCTTAACGCCCTCGATAATTCCGATCTCGTTGATGGCACCGTGTTGGTCACCTACGGCGACGTACCCCTTCTTCGCGCCGAAACTCTGCGCGAACTGATGGACTTCCACGAAGAGGGACGCAATGCCGTTACCGTGCTTACCACCAATATCGAAGAGCCTGGTGCCTACGGGCGCATCGTGCGAGACCAGGCGGGCGAAGTTACCGCCATTGTGGAGGCCAAAGACGCAACTCCCCAAGAGCTGGCGATTACCGAAATAAACTCGGGTATCTACGCTTTCGACGCCAAGGTTCTGCGCGAAGCTCTGCTAGAGGTCACGACCGACAACGCGCAGGGCGAAAAATACATTACCGATGTGCTCGCTATAGCCCGCGATAAGGGGCATCGCACCGCCGCCCTCGCTATTGAGGATCGCTGGGAGGTTGAAGGCGCGAACGACCGCGTACAGCTCGCGCAGCTTGGGCGTAAACTTAACGAACGTATCCTGGAAAAACATATGCGTAACGGTGTAACTATCGTGGATCCGCACAACACCTGGATCGACGTAACCGTTACCCTTGAAAACGATACAACTCTGCTGCCCGGCGTGCAGCTGCACGGGACAACATCGGTCGCCACCGGTGCAACTATTGGTCCGGACACAACCCTGACCGATATGACTATCGAAACCGGCGCAACCGTTATCCGCAGCCACGGTTTCGGCGCGACCATCGGCGAAAACGCCACCGTAGGCCCCTTCTCATACCTGCGACCCGGTACCGTTTTGGGCGCGAACTCAAAACTCGGTGCCTTCTGCGAAGCCAAGAACTCACAGATCGGCCAGGACGCCAAGGTACCCCACCTCACCTACGTAGGGGATGCCGAAATCGGCGAAGGCGCCAATATTGGTGCGGGATCCATCTTCGCTAACTACAACGGGGTTACCAAAAACCGAACCGTTATCGGCGCGCATACCCGCATGGGGTCGGGCGGCATCTACGTGGCACCTGTCACCGTTGGAGACGGCGCATATTCCGGTGCGGGAGCCCTGATCCGCAAGGATGTTCCGGCGGGCGCGCTCGCTATTTCTGAGACTTCCCAGCGCAATATTGATGACTGGGTTCTAAAAAATCGTGAAGGAACCGAGTCTGCACAGGCTGCTGAGGCCGCGCAGGAGTAGTTTTCACACACCGAGTTCACAAGGAAAGCGAACACAATCATGTCTAGCGAGATTACCAATCCTGGGATGCGTAAAATGGCAGTGGTGTCCGGGCGGGCGCATCCGGAACTAGCCGAAGAAATCGCTGCTGAACTGGGGCATGACCTGCTGCCGACCTCTGCGTATACCTTCGCCAACGGTGAGACCTATGTGCGCTTCGAGGAATCTGTGCGCGGCGCCGATGCTTTCGTAATTCAGTCGCACCCGGCGCCCATCAACGAATGGCTGATGGAACAGATCATCATGATCGATGCGCTCAAACGTGCCTCCGCCCGCTCGATTACCGTAGTTTCGCCTTTCTACCCTTATGCCCGTCAGGATAAGAAGCATAAGGGACGTGAACCTATTTCGGCTCGTCTGATTGCCGATCTGTACAAGACCGCTGGCGCGGACCGCCTGATGTGCGTCGATCTGCATACTTCGCAGATTCAGGGTTTCTTTGACGGTCCGCTCGACCACCTCTTCGCTATTCCAGTTCTGGCGAATTATATTCGCGGGCGCGTTGAGAACCCCGAGAACGTGACCGTCGTTTCCCCGGATACCGGTCGTGTGCGCGTTGCTGAGCATTGGGCAGCTCTGCTCGGCGGTGCCCCTTTGGCCTTCGTGCATAAGACACGCGATATTAACGTGCCGAATCACGCCGTCTCGAAGACTGTCGTGGGCGACGTTGAAGGGCGTTCCTGCGTACTGATCGACGATATGATCGATACCGGCGGAACCATTGCTGGCGCGGTCAAGGTTCTGAAGGATAAGGGCGCGAAAGAAGTCATTATCGCGGCAACCCATCCCGTATTTTCTGGTGCAGCCGTCGATATTCTTTCCGGATGCGGTGCCTCCGAAGTGGTTGTCACTAACACTCTGCCCGTGCCTGCCGAGAAGTCCTTCGATAATCTGACGGTTCTATCGATTGCTCCGCTGATTGCACGTGCTATCCGTGAGGTCTTCGACGAAGGGTCTGTGACCAACATCTTCAACGATCACGCCTAAACCGTATTATCGCATTCACCCCGTGGCCGAGTTTCAACAGTTCGGCGCGGGGTGATGTTATTAGACCGAGAAAAATATCCCCGTCTGAGAACGCTAGCGCTCAGACGGGGATATTAACTACTTAGAGGCTATGCCCCTCATAATCTGCTGTTTTAGTTCTGCACCTGTGCCTGCGAGAGCCACGGCAGAATCTCGAAGAGCGAGTTTTCAATCTCATCAACCGCGATGCGTGCCGCCTCTTTACCCTGACGGTACGGATCACCAATGTTATCGCTTGAGCGCGGTGCTTGATTATGGCTGTACAGGTATGAGATCGGTTCTGCCTCGGAACCGACTTCTTGCTTCAGATTAGCTACCTGCTTGATGAGATGAACCTTATGGTGGTACTGCGGCCATTCGCGGATAATCCAATCGGCGTGTTCCGCCTCCGCCACCAGGATCAGGGTAGCGCGTTCCACCATGTCTTCGGTGAGCTGCTTGGCGCGGTACCCGGAAATATCGTAGCCGCGCTCGTCAAGCTGTTTACCCACATGACGGTATACGCGCGAGCCCGAAAGTGCCGAAGTTCCGGCGCTGGTGAAAATCCAGTCATCGGTCAGACCGTATTCTTCGGAGAGCTGGCTTGCGATAATCTCTGCCGCCGCACTGCGCGCTACGTTCCCGGTACACACGAAGACCGCTTCCATAGGCCCCTGGAGCCTGGGAGCGAGCCTGCGCCTGCGCACCACGCCCGAGCGAACTTCGCCCGGCGCGAGCTTAAACGGAGAAGCATGGGATGCTGCCCGTTTTACGGGACGCACGGAAGCTGTCGGATGCACAGATGCCTGGGCAGGAGCCGAACGGAAACCCGTCGGCTGAGCTGCTGGCTGGGCACTCTGCGTATCCGTATCCTGCGCATCCTGGGCGGAAGTAGAGAGCGTGTTGTTTGCGCCATCACGCACCTTCAAGGTCTGGTGAGCGGGCCGCGAGGGCTCTGTGCGGGTGTTCTCGTTAGACGTGGGACGAGCATTATCACGCTGAGCAAGTTTTCGCACCAGCTGAGCCTGATTCTGCTCGCGCTGCTCTCGTTCAGACTGAGTCTGCTCGTTCTGCTGCCCGGCATTGGATTCTTCAGCGCGCGTGCGCTGAGCCTGTTCTTCTCGGCGACGGCGAGCCTCTAGACGTTGACGGTGAACTTCCGCGCGTTCACGTTCGCGCCGGGCCGCTTCATCTTCCTGGCGCTGCGTTTCCTCTGTCTGAGACTGCTGATTTTCTCCACTGTGAAGATTCAGTTCTTCCTGTGCGCGGCGAATGGCGATTGCCTCTTTACGGGTCTGCGGCTTATACCCAGGCTGCAGAAGCTTCTCCATATCGAACCCCGCGAACTCGGGCTTGTTCGCAAGTTTCTCGCTGATAGAGGGTTCACTCTGCTTTTGCCTCGTTGGAATATCCTCCGGGGTCTGCTTGGATGTTGCCGGAATGCTATTCCACGGATTAGCGGCAGCAGACTTTTTCTGGGGTGTGGGAATGCTGTTCCACGGGTTATGGGTTGCTGCTGTAGATGCCGTTGCCGTGCTCTGTTGTTGAGTCTGTTGCTGGGGAGTTTCAGACTTTTTATGAGTCTGAGCATCTTGGCGTGCGCGAGCCTGCGCCGCGGCAACAATTTTGGCGGGAGAGTAGCCAGGGTCGGACTGCGCAAGATGCGACTGAACCGGCTTAGACTGCACCGAGGAACGCGAAGCTACTTCAGCGGGCCTTGGCTGTTGGTGGGTCCTTCGCTGCGGTTGATGTGCCTGGGCGCGCTGCTGGGTGGGCTGGCTCTGGTTCTGCTGCGCCGATGAAGGACTCTGCTGGCGCTGCGCCATTTGCTCATTTGCTTGACGCGCAAGGTTGGTGCGCACCGTATTCTTCAAGGCAGCATTCCGAGCTGCAGGGTTCTTGGCAATCGAATTCTTGGGGCGTACCTTTTTCGCGCCAGTTGTTTTTGCGGATGCGGTGCGCGCCTGAGCTGACCTCTGCGGCGCCGTGCCAGACTTGGGGCGCTTGTTCTGCGCCGCAGCTGCGCCGGGTGCTTGTGAACGAGACGAGGTGGAACGCTGGGTTATGGGTATCCGTGCGGTCTTCGGGCGCGGAGAATTTGTACGCGCAGCAGTATTTTCCACGCGAGGAGTCTGCTGCTGAGATTTATGCTGTTTTGCGTAACGCTGTGCCGCAGCCTGCACATCGTTGGTATCCATGAGAACCGTTTGATCCAGCTCTGCGCTGTTCGTCGTCGGCTTGGTAATCTGCTGCTCTGGCTTCTTTTTACGCTTTGAAATCTTGCCGTGGAATTCGCCGATGTTAATCGACCTGGTTTTCCGAACCATCGGGCTTGACTGCGTCTGTGGTGCCGCCTGAGAATTTTTACGGTTGCCGCCCACGGAACGCTGTGCCCCCGTGGCGGAAGAAAGTATGCTTGCGGCACGGCGGCGAGCATCGGCTGCCTGCTGCGCCCGCCTCTCTGCGGCCTGTTTTTCAGCTGCAGCACGTTCTGCAGCACGCCGTTCTTCTGCTTCGGCGACCGCAATATCGCGTGCCGCGCGTATGTTAATGCTGGATGTTACCGGCCCAGTGTGATGCAAACCCTGGGAGCGGGATTCGTCCTCTCGCGCTTTCCTCTTTTGAGCAGCGAGCGAGCGTACTTCTTGTGGAAGATCCTGTGACCTACGGGAAGCGCTGCGTGCGGAACGTTGGGGCAGGTCATGTCGCGCGCTCAAACGTGCGACCCCGTCCTGAAGGGAAGACCTTGAGGAGCCCCCTGCTCGGCGGCGTCCGGAAGCGGTATCGGCGGAGGGGGACTCACGGTTATCCTGCCCGGCAGGTACACCAGAGTCAGACAGATATTTGTCCCTGAGGGACTGAATATTAAAAATTCCCATGGATACCTTTCAGAGTCTCGGACGCTCCAGAAGCGCATTGCATTGCCTCCAGGGCAGGGCTACTCACCTATTATTTTACCTGTAGAACACAATTTGTCAGTCTTTGGAGGGTTCCTAGCGTGTATCTCGATGTTGTGTTAGGCACGAGCAGAGTACACGACGGTAGTGTTTACTCGGATAAATTTTCGCGAAAAAACTATGTATCATAATACGTCTTATACGCCGCAAAGATTAAGTAGAAATATGCATAGTCTGAAAATAATCCTGATCTGCATGCTAAAATCTACATACGTATTTTACGTGTATTTTTATCGGCGCCTGCCGTTTCACGAAAGCACAATTCATGAAATTCCTCACCGCACTGCGGACTGAACTGGGGCAGCTAAGCTATTCACTCAAAGCTCGTAAAACCCCTCAACAATGGCGAGATCAATACGCCGCAATTCGTGGTATCCGCATTTTTAACACGCCATCTATACACTATCGAGGCCCCCGTACAGAAGTATGGGGTATTGCGATGGTTAAAGATGAAATAGATATTTTGCCTTCTGTTATTGACCATATGTTTCAACAGGGAGTACATCGGCTGCTTATTGCGGATAATCTTTCGCATGATGGTACCCGGGAATATATTCGTGAAAGATCAACTCACGACTCTAGAATTATCTATGCTGAAGATAATTACATTCCGTATGTACAATCCGAGAAAATGACGTGGTTAGCGCATCTGGCCTGGCGATACGGTGCACGATGGGTTATTCCTTTCGACGCAGACGAATTTTGGTATGCGCCTTCAGATACGCTCGCAAAATTTTTACAGACCTGCCAAAGCTCGGTAATTTATGCCGGATTTCATCATTCGGTACCTGTCACGGAGAACCCGAGTGATGTTATCAACACGGAACTTGTGATGGATACGGCAGATTCCTTCCCCGGAAAGGTGGCCTTTCGTGCCCATCCTTTTGCTGTTGTGGTACGTGGTAACCACGAAGTACGCCGTTTAGGCGCTCATGAACGTTCCTTAGAGATCGTGCATGTGCAGTATCGGGGGGCTACTCAGATTGCGCGAAAAGTTCGGCAAGGGGTCACCAGCGCTGTGAGCACAGGCCGAGACGCCGCAGTGATTACTCCGCATTGGCTTGCTGGCAGTAAGCTCAGCGATAGTGAGATTCAAGAGGTATGGACCAATATCTCTCACGGTCTGCCGGATGAGCGCATCCAGTTCAAAGCTGAAGGTCCTATGGTGCGCGGAAAATTTTTGCGGTGGAGAAGCTGGAACGAAGACGGTTCCTTAAACAAATTCTCTTCTGATGCCTCAGGTAATGCTGGGGGATCATCATGAGTAAAGAATCTGCACCCGTTATGGCAGGAGTACCTAGTACTAGGTACGTTATGCTGGATAGCCTGACAATTTTGCGGGGTCCGGCTGCGCTATTCGTCTTTTTCTACCATACGAGGTGGGCGCATGTGGTTCCTAGCGCATCCGTGGGATATGTAGGAGTCGCATTGTTCTTCGTGCTTTCGGGCTTTGTGCTGACCTGGTCGTATAAGCCTGCCGACGGAGCCAAGAAATTCTACCTGCGCCGATTTGCGCGTGTATACCCGCTGCACCTTTTCTTCTTTGCACTTGCCTTGGCAATTCTCGTCCTGACTCAGGAAGCCCCATCTGTGGGTGCTACATTAAGCAACCTGGTTCTGCTCCACACCTGGGTGCCGAATTGGGACTATATTTTTTCGGTCAATGGGGTGAGCTGGTCTTTAGGCTGCGAGGCTTTTTTCTATGCCTGTACTCCGCTCGTGTTGGGTTGGCTCAGCCGCCGCTCCCCGAAGGCGGGATATACCGTTTTGGCGGGCTGGTTCCTGCTGACGGCGGCGGTGGCGAGCGCTATAGCACTTACCTCTAATTACGCCGATGTTGTGGTGTACGCTAACCCGTTGCTTCGTTCGGGTGAGTTCGCCTTAGGCATGCTCTTAGGGCTGCTGGCGCTTAAAGTTCGTGACGGCGATTTAGCGATGCCACGGATACGTACCTGGCAACTGTGGGCGGTAACAGCACTTGCTTTAGCCTGGATTTCTGGTGTTTCTAAAGTTAGTTTGCCGCAGACCATCAACGGGTTTGTGCTTGACCCGGTATGGTTCTTGCTGATTGGGATGTTTGCGCTTCACGATATACAGCGCGCGCAATCGCATCATCAGGTTGGTGAGCCGGTGCCGGGGAATTGGATACGCCGCTCTCTCGTGTATTTCGGTGAGGTGAGTTTTGCCTTCTATCTGGTCCATGAAATTGTTATTTTCCGATTCATCAAGACCTCTTTAGGGAGCGATATGATTCGCATGGATGCACGGGGAATCTTGATGATGCTCATAATCTTGGTGATTTCTATACTTGCAGCGATTATTGCGCATCATGCGATCGAACGTCCCGCACGTATTATGATTCTCAAGGCATCCACGCGCACTCTGTGAGGTTTTTATGAAAAATATTTATCGTAAACTCAGAATCTTCTTTCCTGGACGAAAATTTTATATTTTAATCCTCAATATTCTGGGGCTTTTTGTGGTGTCTCTTTTCGAGATGCTGGGTGTGGCGGCTATTCTACCTATCGTTAACCTGGCGATGGGCGCCCCTATTACTGGATATTTGCGAACTGTCGCGGAACTTTTCGGCAACTCCGACCGCACGCAGCTTATCGTGATTTTTGGTATCGCGCTGGTGCTCGCCTTTGTCATCAAGGGTGTATTGTCGTTGGTTATTAAGCGCTGGAGTCTGGGGTTTATTGCTACTCAGCAGAGCATTACCTCGGTGAATCTGCTCAACTGCTATATGCGTGAGCCTTATCTGGTTCACCGTAAGCGTGGTGCAGCGGCGGTGCTTAACTCGGTTAATGACATTGTGGGGCAGGCGTACAGCGCTTTCGTAAATGGTGTCATGAGCTTTATCGGGGATTTACTCTCTATTGTGGTGCTCATGGTGATGCTGCTGGTTCTTATGCCGCTTCCCGCGCTTTTCGCTTTTGCCTACTTCGGCGTGGCTGCCTTTGCGCTTCAATACGTTTTGCGAAGGAAAAACAAGGAGCAGGGCGAGATTATCCTGGAAGCTACGCGCGGCTCGATGAATGCAGCGCTTGATGCTGTGGTTGGGTTCCGCGAGATTCGTATGCACGGTGTGACCGAACGGTACCTACACCGGTACCAGAGCAAGCGCATGGACTCGGTGAATGCGAATATGCGGAACGTTTTCCTTCAAGAACTTCCAAAGTATACCCTTGAAATTATTTTTATTCTCGGAATCGCCGCACTTCTAGCGATCATGAGCATGACTCAGGGAGTCGATAGCGCACCCTATCTGCTCCTTTTCGCTGGTGCCTGCATCCGTATTCTGCCGAACTACACGCGCATTGTGGCGTCTTTAGGTAATATTCGTTCCGGTGAGAAACCCAGCGATGAGCTTGTCCGCGAAATTGGGATGCTTGATGAACAGGGGAAGAAGCTCGATCTTCCGCCTGCTCCCGACTCTGATATTCAGGCAGAGTACGTAAACCGTGAGATTGAGCCCATCACTATTACGGTGGAGAACCTTTCCTTTACCTACCCCGACGGTGATCAGCCGGTGCTGAAGAACATTAACCTGCAGATCCCTATGGGGACGTCGATGGCCTTCGTGGGCGGCTCGGGTTCGGGAAAGACCACCCTGGTTGATTTGATTTTGGGGCTTTTCAGTACTGAACAGGGGCGTGTGTTGTGCAATGGAGTGCCGATCGAGCAGGATCTACCCGCGTGGTTTCAGCGCATCGGGTATGTGCCTCAGGATGTCTTCATTGCCGATTCTACGGTGCTGGAGGCGGTTGCTTTCGGGCTTGAACCTCATGAGATTGATGAGGCGTGGGTGCGTGAATGCTTGGCTGTCGCCGAGCTTACTGAGGTTGTGGACTCCCTGGAGAACGGGCTGATGACGATGATTGGGCACAATGCTGTTCGGCTTTCGGGTGGTCAGCGCCAGCGTCTAGGCATTGCACGCGCGCTCTATCGCAACCCCAGCGTGCTCATTATGGACGAGGCCACCAGCGCCCTGGATAACGAGACCGAGCATAAGATTACCCAGGCGATCGAGCGTATCTCGCGGGATATTACCGTGATTATCGTGGCGCATCGCCTCTCGACGGTGCGCAATGTGGATCAGCTGATTTACCTTTCGCAGGGTGAAATCGCCGCGCAGGGAACCTTCACGCAGGTGCAGCAGCAGAATGAAGAGTTCGCCAATCTGGTGCGTTTAGGGCAGCTTCCCGAATAGTCGGGCGAATCGAACTGAAAAACATTAAAACTGTGCCCGCCTCCCAATCTTGGGGAGGCGGGCACAGGTCTATGCGGATGCTAGTTTTAGGCGGTCTCTGGCCGGGCTTCAAGGAAGGGTTTAAGGCTGTGCGCATCCTGCGGTATATCGCTGCCTAGTGGATAGAGGCTTCCGCGCGGCTGCCACGCAAGATTTACGGGAATGGGCCTGCCCGCGATAAGATCCAACCAAATATCGGCAAGTTGTTTCTCGCTCAGCTCGCCATTTTTACGCCAGTGATACCCCAAATCTTCCGGCAAATCGGTGAGCTCAAGCGCCTTTGCCCCCTGCATGAGCTTGCGCTGCAGCTGCTGCCGCGAACGCCAAGGCAAATGTAAGATAACCACCCTGTCGGTGCCCTGCGTCCCAGGTCGAAGCACCCGATGGTTGCCCATGGTGACGACCGATGACCGCCAGGATTTAAAGCACACCTTCGGGTCAAAATGCGCGGTTGTATCGAGCACCAGGTCTCCCGAGGCCGTAGGAAACAGGTTGTAGAGCTGCGAGATTTCCACGGTATTTTTGCTGGTGGACAGAACCTCGGCGAGAGTACCTTCAACGCCGAACCAAAACTCGTCCGCATCGAAAGGTACCACCCAAGTGGCACCGGCTCGCTGGGCACGATGGGTCAGATAGGTCATTTTCTCGGACTGATAGTAGGCGGGCTCCCGATCACGCCCAACACTCAGCGGAAGCTCGCGGCTAAGCCGCTGAAGAAGCTCAAAGGTGCCGTCATTCGAACCGTTATCGACCACCAGGATGCGCGCCACCCCCTGGGCGTGCAGATGCCGCAGGGAACGTTCGAGCACATCCGCCTCATTCTTGACCATCGCGACCGCCCACACGCCCTTGGTCGTGGGCAGGGGAGGGAGCTCGAAGGTCTTCTCTAACGCCCGGTAGCGGTTTTTGAAATCTCCTGTGTTCAGCAGGGTACGTGCCTCACGCCGGGTACGCAGATCGCGCTGCGCCAGAAAAAGCCTATGTTTTCCAGTGCGAAGCCCGCGAACAGTCGGGTCTAGAAAACGGGGTTTAAAACGCGAGTTTTCAAGGCGTCCAGAGAAAAAACTACGGGAGTTAGATACGATTCGCTGCGAAAATTTAAACGGCGCGAGAAATTTGATGTTCATGGGTTATCTTCCGTGCTTGAGTATGAGTGAGTTGTGAAAGAGTGAAGTATAGGGTTTTACACGGTATCGCCTTCTTCAGGCAGAAGCCAGGTTCCCCCGTGCGGCGGCTTAACCGCATGCCAGCGGGAGAAATGCGGATGAGGACGCACAGTTCCGGGCACCACGATAGGCTGGCGGGTTTTCGCATCGTACTCGTGGGCATTCGGTACGTACACCTCAACGGGGTGATCTGCCTGCGCCATATAAGCGCCCCAGTACCCGAACGTGGTGTTTGTAAGAATAAGCCAGCGCGCCTTCGCAAGAACCGCTAAATCCGCGAACATACCCTCGCCGGTCTTATCGTAGAGCACCGGGGCAATATCTTCGAGAAAACTCAGGTTTTCACGGCACCACTGCGGGTCATCACTCGTGACCACGAAATTACTGGGACTCATGCGCTTAAGAACCTGATCCAGGGCTTCACGTACATAGGCTACGGTATCAATACCGTAACGCTGCCGAATTGCGGGAACAGAATAATAATCACCGCGCCGAATACTGAGCACCACCGTATTACTTCCTACAATATTGCCTACTGTAAGAATACGCTGCCTAAAATGCTCAGAAGAAAGTAATCGTTCACGGGCAAAAATCTCAAGAGAACCGGGCGCAAAACTATCTTCTACATTGGTATCAAGACCAGAATAACGCCGGTGTAAAAACTTAAAATCTTTTGGATCCATCATGAGTTCCTGCAAAGCGGGAAATTCTGTAAGCCAAGGTTCTAAACCGGCAGTATCGAGCATATATGAAAAATCCCCAGCATCGGCGCGACGGTCAGCATCAACGGCCGCCAACAGATAAAGCCAATTACCGCCGCGAGAAAAAGGAGGCGCAATATACACTTTCTCGCGAGAGTGGCGAACTGTATCCAAAACCCGTGCAATACCGGGGCGTAAAAACCCCATCACACGAAAATAAGCTTCAACATGCGGCGGGCGCATACCCTCAAGTTCTGTTAACCGGGTTTTATCTTCAGACTCAGAACGACGATTCACACATAACTCCCTGGGATTTACACACGCAATACCTTTATTATGAGGCAAAATTACGCTGTGTAGTCACCTGATATGTCGATACTATATTAGAATTATAAAGTAACACTCACTCACGAGGATATGACGGCAACAACTATGTGCAGTATGCCGAGAGTTTCCTCACGAATAAACACATACGTTTACAGACAATGTTTGATGACCGGAACATAGATGTAAACCGCAACAGAAAGCATTTTTGTGACTTCGTCAGCAGAAACTATCTCCGCCATTATTCCCTTTTATGGCGAACCTGCTCCCGTGCTGGATTTAATTGCCAGCCTGCGCGCGCAGCGGGGAATAACCCCCGAAAATCTTGAGATTATCGTTTCTGATGACCGCTCACCCATACCCTTTCCCGACACCGAAGGCGTGAGCATCGTGCGCCGCGAGCGCAACGGTGGATTTGGCAGCGCCGTAAACTCCGGAGCTGCACGCGCACGTGGAGACTGGCTGATAATCCTCAACAGCGACCTTGAACTCGGCGAAAACTTCATCAGCTCGATGCTCACGGCGCTCGCCGCCTATCCGCAGGTGCTCGCCAGCCCCCAAGTAGTCGGTCACGACGGAAAACACCAGTGGGTAGCCCGCAAATTCCCCACCGTGGGGCATATCGCGTGGGAATGGTTCACACCCCTGGCACGCTTCAAACCCACGCGCCTGTGGCATCGCGGGGCAGGGCACGATATAAGTGCCTGCACCGCCTTGAGGCCCCACGGAACAGACTGGGTTATGGGCGCCTGCATGATGGTGCCCCGCACGGTATACAAACGGGTACAAGGCATGGACGAACGCTTCTACATGAACAGCGAAGAAGTAGACTTCCAACGCCGCCTAGCCGAGATTGGGGTGCCGCGCATCCTAGTGCCCGAGGTGACGGTCACCCACGAAGGAGGCGCATCCAGCCCCTCATCCCGGCGCCGCCAATGGCTTACCACCGCACGGTTTATCTACGCCGAAAAATGGGGGTTCGAGAAGAACCTGCGCCGCGCCCTAACCCTCACTAGCTACGCCAATTACGGCTTCAATCTGGTGCGGTCCCTGCGAAATCACCGAGTGAACCCGCGCGAGATTCTGAACCACGAACTAGAGCTGATCAGGCGAGGAACGCGGCACGAAAACTAGTCGGGTAACCGCACCGAGGCGGCTTTCCCACACGAAGGATCACAGGACAGAGAAGAACCACAAAGGATACACACGAGATGAGAGCCCCCACGATTCTGCTGGTTTCGCCAGCGTTCCACGGGTATTGGAAGGCTATTGAGGCTTCGCTAAACGTTGCCGGATACGAGGTTCGCACCCATATTTACGATGCTCCCGGCACAGTTGCCGACCGTATCCGCAATAAACTCGCGCACGAACTGCCCGAAAAATATCGGCCCGCATCCGCCGCAGCCCAGGCGACCGCTCGTGCTATCGCCGCGTTTGAAGAGTATCGCCCCGATATTGTGCTCGTCATCAAAGGCGACCTGCTGGGGGATACCTGGTGGCAAAAACTTGAAGAATCCGGGGTGCGCTACGGAACCTGGCTCTACGACGAGCTGCGTCGCATGTCATACACCCTGGAAGATTTACCGCGCCTTGGAGCGCTCGCAAGCTATAGCCCGCAGGATGCCGAATACTTGCGCTCCCTAGGGTACGCCGTCTTGGATATGCCCAACGCCTACGATTCGCACTGCACGATCGCGCCGGTTACCGAAGACGCCATCAGTTTCGTCGGGGCGAATTACCCTAACCGTGAGCATACGCTGCGAACTCTGCACGAAGCGGGAATACCCGTGCGCGCCTACGGGCGAGACTGGTCGCGCCACCCCTGGGATATAGCCCGAACCCGCAGATTCAAGGGCACTGGAATTCCTGCACACCGCGATATCGACCGATCCGCCGCCTACGGGGTCATGGCATCATCACCGGCGACCCTGAATATCCACCACAACCAAGACGGCTTCACGATGCGCACCTTCGAAGCCCCCGGCGTAGGCGCACTTCACCTGATCGACCGAGCCGATGTGGCGCGCTACTACGAACCCGGACGCGAAGTACTGGTCTACGAGAGTACCGAAGAACTTATTGACCTGTGCGCCCGCATCTTCTGTGAACCCCGCTGGGCGCATACAATCCGTGAGGCCGGGCAGCGACGCACCCTCGCCGAGCATACCTTCGATGATCGCGTCAAAATTTTGGAGAAACTATGGGCCTAAACTACCCCGTCGATCTCGAAGCCTGGCATGCCTGGCAGCAGCGCCAAAACACCCTGCGCTGGGTGAAAGGACACGCCCAGAACATGATGCGCGCCCGCAGAGATGCCCAACAGGACATGGTTTCCGGCATACTCTATACGCGCGGGGCAATACCGCGGGTACTGATCGTGCTCGACTCGTTCTCCCCCACAAGCCGCAACGCCCTGCTGGAACCGCTCAAACACCTCGAAGGGGTGGGGGTCGCGCTCTGGTGCCCGAGCGACGCTTCAGAATATCTCAACGGACAATACGCCAGCACACACTATAGCCGCAAAGACTGGACCGCCACCCCGATACGCGCCGATGAGCTCGCCGAAAAACTGCCCGGCGTGCGCCTCGTGCTGTCCTTAGGGCACTACCTGCCGCGCGGTCACGCGGCCTACCGATTCGCCCGCGAACGCGGCATAGCCTACTGGGTGGTACAGCACGGGCTGCTGGTTCCGCACGCCCCACCGCTGCCCATCGGGTCAACTCTGCTCGCCTTCAGTGACGAGGACGCCCAATTTTGGGCTTCCGGACGCCGCGACGTGCAGACGCATACCGTCGGCTCACAGCTACTCTACCGCGCTATCCAAAATACGCACGGCGAAACTACCAAATCCCTGGGCAAAATCCTGTTTCTGGGGCAGATGCATGGTGCGGAATTGCCGCGCGCATCCTTCGCCCGCGCCGCGCACAGCTTTTTGAAACGCCACGACGGCATCTACCGGCCGCATCCGAACGAAACCGATAAACTCTCCCGCGCCACCCACGCGCTCTGGGAGATAGAAGGCATCGCCATAGATCGCTCTACTACGCCCCTGAACGAGGTGCCGAACCCGGTGGTCTCAGTCTTTTCAACCGGCGTGCTTGAGGCCGCAATCCGCGGTATTCCGGCGTGGGTATACCACCCGAACCCGCCCGCTTGGCTCGAAGAATTCTGGGCACGCTACGGCATGAACCGCTGGGGTGAAGACCCCACGCCGGCGCCCGAGCAACCCGCAGTCGAGCCCGCCCACACTATCGCTCAGCTCATCATCGACTACCTGGAGGCATACTAATGCGCGTTCTCTGCGTTATTCCCGTGCGCGGCGGATCCAAAGGCATACCGCGTAAAAACCTGCGCGAGATCGCCGGAAAACCCCTGGTGGCGTGGACTATTCTGCAGGCGCTCGCCGCCCGCGACGAACTGGCGGGGGAGCACGAGGTGCGGGTCGTGGTCTCAACCGAAGATCAAGAACTCGCCGCCATCGCACGCCACTACGGCGCCGAGGTTCCGTTTATGCGTCCCGCACATCTTGCCGAAGATACCACAGCCACCGAACCGGTAATCGAGCACGCCATCGACTTCTACACGGGCGAGGGCTGGGCGCCGGATGCGGTCATGCTACTGCAGGCCACCAGCCCGGTACGCCTGCCCGGCACCTTGGCCCGCGCGGTGCGTCAATTCGCCGAGAACGGCAAAGACTCATTGGTTGGGGTTATCCCGATCGGCCCGTTTATTTGGCGGTGGCACCCGGATGCCGAACCTACTGCAGAGTTCGAGATTATGGCGCGCCCACGCCGCCAGGAACTCACACAGGAGACCTTCCGGTACCGGGAAAACGGTTCGCTCTACCTCACCAAAACTCACGTGTACACCGAGCACCACAACCGTCTGGCGGGGTATCCTGGAGGAACCATTGATCTTTTCACGCTTCATGAGGTCGAGGGCGTCGATATTGATGCTCCTATTGATTTTGCGGTTGCCGAGCATCAGCTCAAGCAAATTCTTGAGGGACAACCCGGCGTAAGAAGCTAAGCCTCAGCGTCAAAAGACCCACCACTCACTCTCACTAAACACAAGTTTTCTTGAAGAAAGCATCATAAACCGTGATTATCGAACGTAATATCGCGCCCTATGTGGTCTTCGCCGAAGACCCGATTCTGACTGCGCTTCACAAAATTTCTGCCAACGGTCAGCGCATCATCTTTTTAGTCAACGAATCCGGCATCTTGCGCGGTTCACTTTCGGACGGGGACTTCAGACGCTGGCTGATCGCCAACCCCACCGCATCCCTAGAGACCAGCGCACTGGCGGCGGCGAATACGAACCCGCAGACCGCTCCCGCCGATAGCGACCCCGAATCTTTGCGCGGCTATTTCGCGCGCGGTATCGAGCATATCCCGCTCATTGACGAACGCGGCCATCTGATGGCTTTGGCGATGGACGAGCAGAACGTGCTGCGCATCGGAAAGCACACCATCAGCGAGGATGCGCCCGCCTTTATCATCGCCGAGATCGGTAATAACCACCAGGGGAGTGTGGACTTCGCGAAAGAGCTGGTGGACCTCGCGGTGGAATCCGGTGCGGACGCCGTGAAATTCCAGCTACGCGATCTGGATGCGCTCTACCGCCAGCGCGGCGGCGCCACTGCGGGCGAGGATTTGGGCGTTCAGTACACCCTGGATCTGCTCTCACGGTTCTCGCTGAGTGTTGAGCAAATGTACGAGGTATTCGACCACGTCAAGGAGCACGGTCTGGATATTTTGTGCACCCCCTGGGATGCGCCTTCCGTGCAGGCGCTCGTCGATTACGGTATTGCGGGCATGAAGATTGCCTCCGCAGACCTGACGAACCACGAACTGCTGCGCGATGTTGCATCGCGCGGGCTGCCCATGCTGGTATCCACCGGTATGAGCCGCGAAGAAGAAATCCTGGACTCGGTGAACCTGCTGCGCAAGGCGGGCGCATCCTACGCCCTGCTGCAATGCCAATCCACCTACCCGGCACCCTTCAAAGACGTGAACCTGGCGTATATGGACCGTCTCGCCGAGATCGGCCAATGCCTGGTCGGATATTCCGGACACGAACGCGGCTACCATGTGCCCGTGGCCGCTGTTGCGCGCGGTGCGAAGATTATCGAGAAGCATTTCACGACCGATAAAACCCTGGAAGGCAACGATCACACCGTATCGCTGCTGCCCGAAGAGTTCGCGGCGATGGTGCGGCAGATTCGTGACATTGAGGAATCCATCGGCACGGCCGCGCCCCGCGAGGTCTCCACCGGTGAACTGATGAACCGCGTGAACCTGGCCAAATCACTGGTTGCAACCCGCAGCATAGCCAAAGGTGAGGTAATCACCGAGGCAGATGTGGCCGTCAAGTCGCCCGGCCGCGGCCTGCAGCCAAACTACCTGCCGCAGCTGCTCGGGCGTACCATCCAACGCGACGTTGAAGAAGGGTCGTTCTTTTTTGAGGGCGATCTGAAGGACGACTTCGTAACCCGCCGCGACTTCACCTTTGAACGCCCCTGGGGCCTGCCGGTACGGTACCACGACTACAAATCTCTGATCGAAGAGGCAACACCGGATTTCCTCGAATTCCACTTCTCCTACAAAGACCTCGACATCAATATTGACGAGGTCTTTGAGAAGAAACTGCCCATGAGCTTCACGACCCACTTGCCCGACCTCTTCGCCGGGGACTTTCTGGTCGATCTGGCCTCCCGCGACCCCGAAGTCTGGGAACGTTCCATCGCCGAGGTGCAGCGCACCATCGACATTACCCGCGATTTGACCCGCTACTTTACGGTGGACGAAGACCCCGTCATGGTCGTCACGATGGGCGGCTTCACCAAAGATAAGCACATCCCGGCGAGCGCCCGTGCCGCAAAGTACGAGCGCATCGGCGAAGCCCTGGGACGGCTAGATACCGCCGGGGTGCGCCTAGCGGCACAGACTCTGCCGCCCTACCCCTGGCTGATGGGCGGGCAGCAATACCACAACCTCTTCCTTGACCCGCAGGACACCGCCGAATTCGCGCGCGCCTACGACAGTGCTCTCTGCCTGGACATTTCACACACTATGCTCGCATGCAATTTCCTCAAAATTCCGCTCTCGGAGGCGGTAGCACAGCTGGCACCACACTCTATCCACCTGCACCTGGTCGACGGTATCGGAGTAGACGGCGAAGGCGTGCAGGTAGGTGAAGGCGATGTCGATTGGGCTGCACTGGGCAAGCAGCTGCGCGAGCTGGCGCCGAAAGCATCGTTCATCCCCGAAATCTGGCAGGGGCATATCAACAACGGCGAAGGCTTCTTCACCGCCCTAGACCGCCTCGAAAAGTGGCTGTAGGTCGGTTTCGTGACACCACCAAGAACCGTTCAACACACCCGAAAACCCGGCGAAGTACTCGATAACAGCTTCATCACCCCCGGACGATTTAGCGAACTCGACGGGCTGCGCGGAATAGCGGCACTGGCCGTTGTGGCCTACCATTTCGGGTACCCCGCCGTGCAGAACTACCCGCGCACCGCCCCCGAACCGTACTCTATTCCGCTCGGAGAACTAGGGGTGCAGCTTTTCTTCATCATCTCGGGGTACGTGATTTTGTTGAGCGCTATCAAAAGCGGTTCCGCCCTAAAATTTGGTATTTCGCGTTTCGCCCGCCTGTACCCAACCTACTGGTTGGCGCTTGCGGTTGCCGCGGCTGTGTATTTTCTCTACGGTAATCCTGGCCGGGATATTACGGTGGCGCAAACCCTGATTAACGTGACAATGATGCAGCGTTTTATGCTGGTCGATAATGTCGATCAAGTGTATTGGACGCTCGCCATCGAGTTACAGTTCTATCTGCTCATGGGGCTCTACCTGGCTGTGCGGCGTGGAAAAATATATCGCCGCGAGATCACGATCGGTATTTTTTGCTGGACAACCTTAGGGCTGCTCATCTGCTGCATATTCCACCCGGAGGCGTCCCTGACGGGTGCCCCTAAAATGCTGGTGTGGGGCGTGGTTGCCGAGCATGCGGCTCTGTTTAGTCTGGGCATGGTGTTCTTTATGTACAGCCACGACCGCAGATTTAACTGGCTGATGCCGTACTGTGCTGCGGCGGCCTCTATTAATGCCTTCCTGATGCACGATAGCGCCCACGGGGTGGGAGTCACCATAATATGTGCGGTGTTTTTTGCCGTTATCTATGTGCGCCACGTGCCGTTTTTGGCGCGCGGACCCTTGCACGCGCTCGGCACAATATCGTACCCCCTGTATCTGGGGCACGCGATGCTTGGCTATATGCTGATCGATATGTTCTACCCCTGGGCGGGGGCGTGGGGCGCACGCATATTGGCTCTCGCGCTGGTTCTGCTCTGGGCGTGGTGCGTGCATAGTACGGTTGAGACACGAGTTTCTGCCGCCCTGCGTAACGTTCTGACACGAAAGCTGGTGAGGGCATGAGTACAGCCGCGACTTTGACCGTGCTCTGGGTTGTTCCGGTTCCCGACTTCGGGGGAGTGGCGCGACATGTTCTTGACGTTGCCCGAACCGGTATTCCCGGGTATCGCCTGGTTGTCTGCGCACCCGAAGGAAAACTCACCGAGCGCCTTCGCGAGCTTAATATTCCCGTTCACGCCGTGCCCTTCGGACCGAGCCGCGGTTTTAGAACCTCGTTCGCTTCGCTCACACATGTTATTGAACGAGAGAAGCCCGCTATCGTACACAGTCACCTCGCCTATGCGGATGTTATCGCCGCCGCCGTCGTCAACTTCCTCAAGATGCGGCGGCGTGCCAACCGGTCACTGACCGTTCCCACGCTCATCACTACCGAGCACGGAATCGCGGGGGATGATGCCGTCTACCACGGCACCTCCTGGCGTTCTAAACTCATGGAACAGGTGCACCGGGTGCGTCTGTGGGGCACCAATGCGGCTATTGCCGTCTCACGCTCTACCGCCGAGCAGATGCGCCGTAAATGGGGCGCTCGCAGGGTGAGCATCATCTATAACGGGGTGGATGCACCCCGGCTGCGTGCCGCCGTACACAAGCATCGCGTGCCGACCGAGCCGGATGCGCCGCGCATCCTCTCGCTCTCACGGCTCTCGCCCGAAAAAGGTATTGACGTGCTGATAGAAGCATTCGCCCAGCTGCGCACCGTGTACCCCAAGGCGCACCTTGAAATCGCGGGGGAAGGTGATCTTGCCGATACCCTGGCGCAGCAGGTGCGGGAGCTGCATATCAGCGATGCCGTAACCTTCAGCGGGTTCGTCGATCCCCTAGAAGCGATGGGCCGCAGCGATATGGTGGTTCAGCTATCCATCTGGGAGAACTGTTCTTATACGCTCTTGGACGCTAAAGCCGCCGGATTAAAAACCGTGGCAACCAACGTGGGCGGAAACCCCGAAATTCTTGCCCCCAACGAGCTTGTTAACCGCCGCCAGAACGCATTCTGTGATAGCGTTTTAGAAGCTCTTATGCGGAACTGTGAAGCCTCGGCCCCTTCAGCATGGACGTGGGTAACCAACGCCGAGATGACGGCGCAGATCGCAGAACTCTACACTCAAACACAAAAGCATCAAGGACTAGCATGAGCACTCACCTAGGAACATCGCTATCGCCTAGCTCGCAGCACCGGAACGATAGCGCAAACCTCTCTGCGCGCGTTAGTCACGGGCTCAAAAAGAGCGGTGACTACGTGCGGGACAACAGCAATCAGCTGCGCATACCCGAATTCGTAATTTTCGGTGCCATGGTGTTCGCTACCGTGCTGCCGGTCATTAACCAGCCCCTCAGCCAGATTGCCGTGGTTATCGGCGCACTCTACGGGCTTACCAAGCCTGCACAGTACGAACTTGGCAGGTTTAAATCTCTGAAAACTATTATGTGGCTGGGCTTGGTCTACATGATGTTCGTATCGCTTATGCATACCGCCAGTGCTGATGCTTTCGACTGGCGACAACGCTTAGTTCGCATGATCTTCACCACCATTTTGATGTGGAATCTTGCTGAGGGGCGGTTGCATTTTAGGTCCGCCATAGCCGGATACCTCACGGCGCTTCTGATCAACGTTCCCGCCTTCTATCTGGGAATTACCGAGCGCTCGGACGGCAACGTTCTGGTGGGTTTCCTTCACGATAAAAACTATGCGGGTCTGGCGTACGCTATCTTCGGTGTACTCGCTTTCGCCATTATGCGCACTATGCCCGAGCGTATTTTCGCCTTCGTGCTTGGAACTTCGGTGGTGTGGCTGACGAACTCGCGTACCTCCATCACGGCGTACCTGGTAGGCGTGCTGTGGGTACTGCTCGCTTCCCGATTCAACTTTATGGTGAGGATGTTCCTGTTGGGCGGGGTCTGGGCGCTTGTGCAGACGCTCGCCACGGACTATGCCCAGGTAGGGCAGTTCGCCTCGCGCGTGGGCTCCGATATGCTTCGTGAACGTATTGACGCGGTGGCACAAGAAAAAGCCGAAACTGCGGGGTTCTTTGGAAGCGGACTTGGAGAAGCCTACGCGCCCCTGCAGGATAGGAACTGGGTGTATCACAACTCCTACCTAGTGCTTCGTACCGAGGGCGGCTGGGTCTGGACAGTTTTCGTCATCGCTATCACGATTATCGTGGGGATGCGCATCTTCGTCTCAAAAACCTCCTGGACCGTCGAAGAACGAGTGGGACAGGGCGCAGCGATAGCCCTGCTCGTCTGTGGTTTGAGTCTGGGCGAGGTCTTCTACACCTTTACCTGGGCAATTGTCATGGCCTATGCGGTTCGCGCGGGCGCCATCGCCCGGAACAGAGAACTTGGCATGCCGGGGTATGAGGCGGAAAACTTCGTGGGGGTAGACCGGCGTATCGAAATGCCAAAATCACCCGAAAAAATCACCGCCTATATCGCGAACCGGATCAAAAACTCCTAGAGCCATCGCCAAATATTTGACTATTCACTTATGATAATTGGCATATCGGTACCGAAAACCTAGAAAGATACACCCGAGATGAGTAAAGAACTCTACCTAGCCACCAATAACGGCGATATAGGCGGGGGCGAAGTCATGCTCCTGAATATCGCTCGGGTGGCGCGAGGGCTCGGGTACCAGGTTGTCATCATAGGCCCGGCAAACCCGCCGGATCTCATTGAAGTGGCCGCCGACGAAGGGTTCACACGCATCGTACTGCCCGCCAAAACGCGCAGGCAGTATATGGTTCAGCTGCGGCTCTGGCACCGGGCGCACCGGGATGCGCTCCTGTGGTGTAACGGGCTGGTTCCTGCCGCCGCTACCGGGGGACGGGCAGGGCGCATCGTGCACCTACATCAGCTGCCGACGGGTACCAACGCTAAATTAGTACCGTTTGCTCGCAAAAAGGCCCTTCAAACCCTCGTTCCCAGCGAGTATGTTGCGGCATCCGTACCCGGTGCGACCGTCTTCCCCAATTGGGTGCAGGAAGTCCCTCTCTCGCTGGCGAAGTCCACCGTCCCCGGAGTGGTACGCATCGGCTACCTCGGCAGACTCACACCTTCCAAAGGGGTTGGCGTCCTCTGCCAGGCGATCGAGCGCCTCAACAGTACTGTTACCGTCCCCGAATACCGCCTCGTGGTTGCCGGAGCGCCCGTCTTTGCCTCTGCCGAGGAAGAGCGCGAAGTATCCCGTGCCCTTGAAAACATTGAACGCTACACCGACCGTCTCGGTTGGAGCACCCCGCAAAAGCTCTTCGACACGGTCGATATGCTAGTAGTGCCCTCGCAAGCCCCGGAATCCTTTGGGCTTGTCGCTGCGGAAGCGATGAGTGCCCGCGTGCCGGTGATCGCCAGCGATGCGGGTGCCCTTCCCGAAGTCGTGGGGGAGGACTACCCGTATATTTACCCTGCCCAGGATCCTTCGGCCCTCGTTGAAAAGATTCGACATTTAACTCAGGCTTTCTATCAAGAATCTGATATTCTTAATGACATTGTTTCTGCGGCATTTTGGCGCTGGCAGGAACTATATTCACCCGACTCAGGCAGAGAACGAGTTCGCCACCTTTTAGAGAAATATCTCTAGTGCATTCGCTATGCCCACGCTTGTTCCCGCCAAATACTCACTCTCACAACTACAGGACAGTTTATGGCTCACTATCAAGCAGCCGTCATCATCCCGTCGCGGGGTGGAGCAGGGGTTTTACACTATCCCTTAGACGCGCTTTCTGCTCAGACGGAACGAGACTTTCAAGTTATCGTTGTCCTCGATGGTGACATCGACCAGAGCGAAAAAGTTGTTGACGACTATATCGCCCGCGGAACTTTGAACCTCACGAAGATTGTGTTCCCCGAAAATCTTGGGCGTGTGGCGGCTCTCAATGCCGGGCATAATGCGGCGGATGCGGATATTTTGATTCGCTGCGACGACGACCTGGAACCCGGTCCCGACTATGTGGCGAACCACCTTCGCTTACACCGCGACTATGACGGGGTGATCGGCACCCTGAACAATATTTTCCCCAAGACCGCTTACTCTCAGGTGTACGGAACCTACCGCGATGCAAAGTTTAAGGAAGCGGCTTTGCGCACACCCGAATCCGAGCGTTGGCACTATTGGAATGGAAACTCGTCCGTCTCGGCAGAGCTGTACCGAACTATCGGCGGCTTCGATCCCGCCTATCGTCTTTACGGCTGGGAAGACGTCGATCTGGGTAAGATGATCGCTGATGCCGGCGGGAAAATCATAATTTCCGATGCGGTTGAAACGAAGCATTATGCCGAGGCGACCACGACCGCCGTGCGAGCTCTCCGCGCCCTGCACGCGGGCAGTGCGCGCACCATTTTCGTGCGTAAACACGGCGAAGATGAGCATGCGGCTCCCAACCCTGCCGGGCTCTGGGGCGCCGCGGTGAAGGCTCTCGCGGTGGTCAGTACCGAGGCAAATATCCGGCGGATAGGCAATACTCTCGATGCGGTACTGCTGAAACTTCCCGCAAAGATCGCTGAGAAGCTGGTGGCGCTGCAGGTGGAGGCGGCATCCTACGCAGGCGTGAAGTACCCGCAGCGCGCACGGAAGGTGTTCTAATGCTGAATCGAGTAGCACAATCCTGGCGCGGCGCATCCGCTCACATTCGTTCTTTGGCCTCGAAAAAATTCCCGACATCGGCGGAATCTCAGCCTGCAGGTTCGGCAGATACGGGTTCTGCCACCGCCCCTCGGCTCGCTATCGCTCACGACTATTTGACGCAGCGCGGTGGGGCGGAGCGGGTTGTTCTGGCCCTGCACCGGGCGTTCCCTGAGGCCCCTATCTACACGACCCTCTACAATCCTGAAGGTACTTTCCCCGAGTTTGAGAATGCGACTATCATCACCAGTCCGCTCAATCGGGTGGGCTTGCTGCGGCGCTACCACCGGCTGGCGCTGCCGCTACTGCCGCTGACCGCATCCTGCCTGAAAGTTCCGGCGCACGTTGCGGTGGTTTCGACCACGGGATGGGCGCACGGGTTCAAATTCACCGGCGAGAAACTGGTGTACTGCCATTCCCCGGCGCGTTGGCTGTACCTGCGCGACCAATACCTGGGCGACGAGAAAAAGAACAGTGTGATTGGGGTGGGGTTACGGGTGATAAACCCGCTGCTGCGGTTCTGGGATCAGCGCGCGGCGGCGCGGTCGGAACATTACGTGGCGAACTCGACCGCCATTCAGGAACGTATTTCGCGGGTGTACGGCAAAGACGTACCCATTATTTTCCCGCCTTACTCCGGGGGTGCAACCCGCGTGGAAGAACCGATCGCGGGTCTGCAGGAATTCACGGCTGCGGGAGACTACTTTCTGCTGGTGTCGCGCCTGATGTCCTATAAGAACGTGGATGAGGCGATTAAGGCGTGCAATCGAGCGGGTAAGAAGCTGTTGATTATCGGGCATGGCCCCGAAAAAGATAAGCTCCTCAAACTCTCGGGGCCCAATGTGCGCATTATTTCCGGGATTTCCGATGAGCAGCTGTGTTCTGCCTACCGGCATTGTCTGGCACTTCTTGCGGTATCTCATGAGGACTTCGGGATTACTCCGCTGGAGGCTGGTGCCAGTGGAAAACCGGTGATCGCATACCGCGCGGGCGGGTACCTCGATACCATCCGCGAAGGCCTCAACGGCGTGTTTATTGAACAGCCGACCTCGGAACAGATTGAGGCGGCAATACGGAAGTTCAACCCCGAAGAGTGGGATAAGCAGGCGATTAAGAACTACATCGCGCGTTTTAGCGAAGAACGTTTTATCGACGAAATCCGCCAGGCGGTTGATGAACTTACCGCATCCTCGTCCTCGGGCGCGTAGACTCGGTTCGCCGGGGCTATATGAAGAGCCTTGAGAGTAAATATCTTTACTCTCAAGGCTCTTCGTATAGTGGGGTAGGGCGGGTTAGACGGCTTCCAGCAGTTCGTCTTCGACTAGCTGATGCACAAAATCCTCAACCTCCCCGCGAATATCCTCGGGGTTCTGCTCGGTAAGCTCGGCGATCAGCTCAAGGGCCTCGGGCAGGGAAAACGGCTCCTCAAAAATACCCCAAATAATGGATGCTGACCCCTCCAAAACCGAAACCTGCGCGGTCCGTGTGTCGGCAAGATATGTCGTGACGGAAGCGTATTCGGAAATTTCTTCGGCGTGTACGAAGGCAACATACTCTGGGATGCGGTACCTCACCGGCGCGGTAGTAGTACTCATCAGGAGCCGCCTCCCAACCCAAAACGCTCAAAGAACCTAGTGCGAATTTCGGCGCGCGTGGGTTTATGCCCCAGTTCCATCGCCAAATGATCCTGATTGACCATAAAAATATTCTTGAGCGTGCGCATTTTCTCAGCGAATCCACGCGCCGACCGCAACCTGCCCACCCATTGAATATAGCTCGGCACCCGCGTGGAAACCGACTTCCACAGCAGGTAGTCACGTTCGTGACGGTACGCCTCTAAGCCACCCATTGCGGCGGAGTAGGCGAGAGAAGAATCCAATTCGGCAGCACGTTCGCGCAGTTTAGCCCAGTCGTAGGAGTCGAGAATATCGCGCAGATACTCAAGATCCGGGTTATAGGCGGAACTAGCCCTAGCGCGGTGCAGCACCACAATCAGCCGGGAATCGAGTACTGAAGGCACGGCACAGGAACGGTGCGCTATCTCGCGCTGCATGTGTGCCGCCCAGAGCTGCTGAAAAACACGTTCGGGATCTTTTCCGAGCCCCGGAAAGAAACGGTGAATATCGGTGAGACCCCAAGATTCGTGATAAAGCGTCATTGCATGTTCAAAAACGGATCCGGTGTCAAAATGCGCCTGAATACTCCAGCCATCAGCTAAAAGTATGTGAACAAAAGTATCTACATGAGAAGGCCGTACTAAAAGATCTGCATCGGTGCTATGTCTATCAGGTTTAAAAATTTCGGAATTAAACGCATATCCTTTGATATGTAAAATATCTATTCCGTGAAGATCCGCGAGCCTTTGAAAGTAGGCGTGCGCCAGCATAATACGCGCCTTGAGCGGCGTACCAGGTTTGTGCTGTGGTGTAGTGTGCACGATATCCTTTCACACAACGAAAACCTTTGAATATAAGGGCGGGAAAAATAGTCCACCTATTTTCCCGCCCTTATACTCAAGAATCTGATTCAGAAATTTTCTTAAGCCCCGTGCGCGCCGGAAGAAACTTTCTTTTTACCATCCTTGGAATAACCGTAGTAGCTGGCATAACCTACATAACTATTGGCGTAACCAAATCCATAGTAGGAATTGCCCAAGCCCTTACGCGGAGCCTTATTGAGTACCACGCCGAAGAGGTGTGAATTCACACGCTCCAGCACGGCAACAGCCTCGGTCATCTGCTCGCGGTGGCTCTTGCCCACGGTACCGACCATAATCACACCGTCCACGGCGTAGGAGAGCAGCGATGCGTCGGTCACCGGCAGCAGCGGGGGAGCATCCACGATCACCAGGAATTCCTTGGAGAGCTCTTCGATAAGCTGGCGCATCTTGTCGGAACCCAACAATTCGGAAGGGTTCGGGGGAATACGCCCGGCGGGAAGCACAAAGAGCTTGGAATCCTCTACCTGGTGCACGGCCTCAGCAATATCAACCTGACCGGCAAGAACCTGCGTCAAACCAATTTTGGCGTTAATGTGCAGTTTCTTCGCGACGGTGGGACGGCGCAGGTCGGCGTCGATCAGGATGACCGGCTGCCCCGAGCTTGCCATAGAGCGCGCCACCGCCAGCGAGACCGTAGACTTACCCTCGCCAGGAACTGCGGAGGTCACAATGAAGGAGCTCGGCGGGTTATCGATATTCACAAAGCGCAGATTCGTGCGCAGCTGACGGATAGATTCGTGGGCAATATGGTCATCGTTGCTGGCATGCACGATGTTTTCTTCCGCCAGATCATCGCTGACGGGCAGCACACCCAGAATATTGCTGTTTGTCGCCTTAATGGCATCGTCACGAGTGCGGATGCGCTGGTCCACGGAACGGCGCAGGAAGATCGCCAGGTACACGAGCACCAGCCCGGCACCGGCACCGATGAGGCCGTTCTGCATGTAGTTGGGCGATACGAGAGGCGGGTTCACGCTGGCGTTATCCAGCGGGATCACACGAATCAGGGTATTGGTGGTATCGGACGGGTTGGTTGAAGAAACCTTGTTCTGAGCGCTTTCTTGGTTTTCCTCCCCAGCAGGCGTGGGGGTAGCGGTACTGTTGTTCCCCGAACCGTTCTTCTCAATATTTTCGATGTACTGAGCGGTGGCGTGAAGCGCCGAATTCGCCAAAACCCGTGCCTGCTCAGGGCTAGAAGCGGTCGCCCGCACCTTAATGAGTGAGCTGTTTTCTTCGGTAGTTGCGCTCAGGCTGCCGCGAATCGTCCCGATGCTTAGGTCAGAGTTCTGTTCCTGAATGATCTTGGCGACGGCTTCTGATGAAACGATTGCCGAGTATGAGCGGGCACGTTCTTTTGCGGCGTTTGAGCCGGATAGTACGTCAATAGTGCCACTCTGACCGACGGTCACGTACCCGGAGGCGCTGGCGGCATAAACTTTAGGCTGCAGCAGGGAATAGCCGAGCCCTGCGATGGCACCGATCACGATACCAGCAATGAGCAACAAGAGATTGGCTCTTGTGGTGCGCACAAAATCTAAAATTGTCATTTCTGAATTTGCTCCAGAGTGTTGAGTTTGAGTGGTGAACCCCGTGCGGGGTAGTGAGTTTTTTGTGACTATTTGAGCAGGTGCATCAGATAGTCCCCATAACCGCTTTTGGCGAATTTGGTGGCGATACTGTGAAGATCATCATTGCTTAACCAACCTGCGCGCCATGCAATTTCTTCAGGGCATCCAATAGAAAGTCCCTGACGTTTTTGGACGGTGCGAATAAAGTTGCTGGCATCTGCGAGTGAATCGAAGGTGCCGGTATCAAGCCATGCTGTACCTCGAGGCAGTACCTCAACCTTTAGTTTACCCTGTTTTAGATATACACGATTGAGGTCGGTAATTTCTAGTTCACCACGCTGAGAAGGTTTAATGTTTTGCGCATATTCCACAACATGTTTGTCATAGAAATATAGTCCCGGAATAGCATAATCGCTTTTCGGTACCTGCGGTTTTTCTTCAATGGAGACGGCGTGAAAATTTTCGTCGAACTCCACTACCCCGTAGGCGCGCGGGTCTGCAACTTGGTAAGCAAAAACGGTTGCACCGTCTTTTTGCTCATATTTTCCAAGCTGGGTTCCTAAACCGGGACCATAGAAAATATTATCACCTAGAACGAGTGCAACGGGATTATCGCCTATGAAATCTGCACCTAAAATAAATGCTTGGGCTAAACCATCAGGTGAAGGTTGCACTTTATAGTCGAAATGTACACCAAAACGAGTTCCATCCCCTAAAAGACGTCTAAATTGTTCTTGATCTTCGGGGGTTGTGATAATAAGAATGTCACGAATTCCCGCCAGCATAAGAGTGGAAAGCGGATAATAAATCATTGGTTTATCGTAAACCGGAGTGAGTTGTTTACTAATACCCTGAGTGATGGGGTGTAAACGACTGCCGGTACCACCGGCAAGAATAATTCCCTTCATAATATCTATTGTGTCATGTTTCTCTCGTAACCTGTGTATAAATTACTCGGTTTTGACCGCTAAAATCTAAAGTATGTCTCACTTACTCGTTACCGGCGGTGCCGGATTCATTGGCTCTAACTTTGTTCATTATCTATTGGATAATACTGAACACACTGTTACAGTACTCGATAAAATGACCTATGCCGCCAATAAAACTTCGCTTGATGGTCTTGACGGCACCAGATTTAACCTTATGGTTGGCGATATTGCAGACCGTGAACTCACTGACGAGCTCGTAGCGCAGGCGGATGCAGTCATCCATTACGCCGCAGAATCCCATAACGATAACTCCCTGGCGAACCCAGAACCTTTTATTCACACCAACTTAGTCGGCACGTTTACCCTGCTGGAGGCGGTACGCAGGCACGGAACCCGCTATCACCACATCTCGACCGATGAAGTCTTCGGTGATTTGGCGCTGGAGGACCCCGCAAAGTTCACCGAAACTACGCCCTATAACCCGTCATCCCCGTATTCTTCCACCAAGGCAGGTTCGGATCTGCTGGTGCGCGCCTGGGTGCGTTCTTTCGGGATTGGGGCGACCATCTCGAACTGCTCGAATAACTACGGGCCGTATCAGCACATCGAAAAATTTATTCCCCGGCAGATTACGAATATCCTCTCGGGGCTGACCCCTAAGCTCTACGGCGAGGGTCTGAACGTGCGCGACTGGATTCACGCATCCGATCATTCTTCGGCGGTGTTGCGCATCCTTGAATCCGGGAAAATTGGTGAGACCTACCTTATCGGTGCAGACGGCGAGGAGAATAACATTACCGTGCTGCGCACTATTCTTCGCCTCATGGGTAAAGACGAGAACGACTTTGAACATGTGATAGACCGGCCCGGGCACGATATGCGGTATGCCATTGACGGCACCCGTCTGCGCGAAGAACTCGGGTGGGAACCGCAGTTCACCGACTTTGAAGCGGGTCTTGCCGATACCATCGCGTGGTACACGGATAACCGTTCCTGGTGGGAACCGCTCAAGGCAGAAGTTGAGGCTAAATACGCGAAGGCGGGGCAGTAAATGACGAAAGAGTTGAACGTAAGGGCAACCGATATACCGGGGCTGCTCGTCATCGATCTGCCCGTGCACGGCGATAATCGCGGCTGGTTTAAGGAAAACTGGCAGCGTGAGAAAATGCGTGCCGCCGGCCTGCCCGATTTTGACCCGGTGCAGAATAATATTTCTTTTAACACCTCGGTGGGTACCACACGCGGTATTCACGCCGAACCCTGGGATAAATACGTTTCGGTGGCGAGCGGCCGAATTTTCGGCGCCTGGGTAGATTTGCGTGCGGGGGAGAGCTTCGGACGGGTCGTGACCGTCGAACTCGGCCCCGACACCGCTATCTTCGTTCCGCGCGGGGTTGGCAACGCCTTCCAAACCCTGGAGGAAAACACCGCCTACACCTATCTGGTGAACGACCACTGGTCGGCGGATGCTCTGACCGCATACAGCTTCCTGAACCTCGCGGACGAAAGCGCCGCCATCGAATGGCCTATCGACCTGGCGCAGGCTGAGCTTTCCGAGAAGGACCGCAAACATCCGCGCTTACATGAGATCACCCCGCTTACCCCCGACCCTCTTCTGATTGTGGGTGCAAGCGGGCAGCTCGGGCGTGAACTCGTTCGCCAGCTGACCGCACAGAACATCCCTTTCGAGGCGGTGGATCGTGACCGGCTCGACCTTGGAACCCCCGAAAAATGGCGAAAAGCCTTCCGCTGGCGGTCATACCGTGCGGTTATCAATGCCGCCGCCTACACCGCAGTGGATAACGCCGAAACCCCCGAGGGACGCCGCGAAGCCTGGGCCGCCAACGCTCACGGAGTCGCCGCCCTAGCGAGCGTCTGCGAAGAAGCGAATCTTCCTCTCGTGCACGTTTCCACCGACTATGTCTTCGACGGAACTCTGCCGGTAGGGCAGGAATACTCGGTGGAGCATCCCATCTCACCGCTGAGCGTTTATGGGGCCTCCAAAGCGGCGGGGGAGAGCGCCGCGACCGCGTGGCGCAAACACTACCTGCTGCGCACCAGCTGGGTGGTTGGCGAGGGCAAAAATTTTGTGGCGACTATGGCATCGCTGGCCGAACGCGGCGTGAATCCTGCCGTTGTGGCGGATCAGTGGGGGCGCCCCACCTTCACCCAAGACTTGGCGGGGGCGGCACTGCATCTGCTGTTTACCGGCGCACCCTATGGCACCTACCATGTGTCAAATAGCGGCGAGGTTATCACCTGGGCAGACCTAGCCCGAGCCGTCTACACCGGAACCGGTCACGATGCCGCCCGAGTAAGCAACACCACCACTGAGGAATACTTCGCTGACGCCCAGGTCTTCGCCCCGCGCCCCGCCAACTCTGCCCTGGATCTTTCAAAACTTATTGCTGCCGGGTTCACCCCGCGCGATCACCGCGATGCGCTCGCCGAGTATCTGCACCAGCTAGGCGGGACACGTGAAGACTAAAATCCGTGATCTTCTCGCGCGTCAGGGCATACAGGTTGCACTCCTTGTAATCGCACTTGAGGTCATTACCTACTGGTCATACTTCATGCGTCTGACGGTGGTTAACGGCGATGCGAATGCCCACTACCTCTCAGATTCTTACTATTGGTGGAATAACGGCGGGATTTTCAACCCGCCCGACTGGGTTGCCTACACTTGGATGGGCCGCCCCGCCGGGAGCAATATTCAGGGCGGATCGTATGTGCTACCGCAGGGCATCGCAAACGGTATTTCGCCGTGGAGTCCTACGGTATCGTCTATCACGTCGGCGGTGCTCGCGGGTCTTGGCGCGGTGGGCATGTACCTGTTGGTCCGTCAGCTGACCGGGCGCCACCTTGTTTCGCTGATCGCCCTCGTGGGGCAATTCTTCGCTCCGGCAATCTTTGCAAACGCCCAATTCTTGGATTTTCACCGTGCCGCCGCCTACTGGCCCTGGGTCCTGCTCGTCATTTCCCCGTTATGGGCGTGGCATAAACGCTACGGGATTCCGCTTGCGGTCTTAATCCTGTGGCAGAGTTTCGTCGGTATATACCCGGGGCAGCTTATCGCCGCCGCCGTATGCATTGGTGGGTGGGGTATCGGGTGGATAATCGTCTCTCGAAGCCGCGCCTGGATATGGCGTGTCATCGTCAGCATCCTCATTGCGGTACCGTTGAGCGTCGTCAAATATGTTCCGGCGCTACTGTCGGGAACCGGGCAGCGCGACTGGAGCCCGCAGCGCATTCACCTGACTTTCCCGAACCTGGCCTCACTCATTTACCCGTACGATAACCCGGCCATGAGCTCGGATATTGCGATGCGCCCCTTCTTTATCGTGATTCCGCTTCTGCTCGCCCTCACCTTCGTGCCGTGGCGTTCACGGCGTAACCTGCCGCTCTATCTGCTGGGCGGGCTGTCAATTCTGCTGTTGGGGCTGGCGACCTTCGCCCCTAAGCTTCTGTGGAATATTCCGGGTATGAGCCTGAGCCGTTTCTGGATTAACGATTTCAAAAACTTCGTGCCGCTCACCATGATTATTTTGGGCAGCCTGGGGCTTAAACGGCTTTTTGAGGGCAACGTGTCGCGCCGTCGCGTCCTGGCGGGATGCTCGATTGTTGCTGCCGCCATCGTGATTTTCGGCCTATCGCTGTCGTGGAATCTAAGCGTTCCTCGCCTTGTGCTGATGCTCGTGCCGGTGGTACTTTTTGCCCTAACAGCGGTTGTTGTAACGAACTATACGCACGGTTTATGGCGGTTTGCGCGGCAGAGTTCAGCCCGAACCTTGGGCATCCTGCTGCTTTGCTTGTCGGTAGCCTCCGGGCTGAATTTCGCCTACTCGGTGACAAGCACGTGGGCTTCGGCGCGTGAACGGCTTGAGGTCGGGCACTATGGGGCTGAGATTTCGCAGCTTATGCACCAAAACCAGGCGTGCGAGCAGAACTATACGCGTCGCCCTGAACGTCGCGTTTCCGATCAGCCCGTCAAAGATTGGGACCACGATAATATTGCCCTGGGAGGCGCCTTCACCTGCACCGATTCCCTGAGCGGATACGCCAATGTTCAAGGGAGCTCGGCACTGCGCGAACAGCATGAAGCGTTCAAAGGCGAAAAGGGCAATGACTTTATTCGGTTCTATGCCGCTGCCGGTGCCGTGGTGCCGCTTTCGGGCGGCTCTTTCGCGGATCTTTCCGATGCATGCCTCAAGGAAGGTCACTGTGCAGGGTTAGAGTACACCCCACTCTCGTACAGCAGGTTCGGCAAGATATCGTACCGGGTTGAGGTTGAGCATCAAACCGAAGTCGCCCTGAACGAATCGTATTACACCGGCTGGACGGGTAAACTTTGCGACGCTGAAAACACCCAGAAATGCCACGCGATGGCGCTGTCTGCCGGACCGGGGCGATACATCAAGACGGTTCTGCCAGCAGGAACATATGAGGTGAATTTGACCTATGATGCACCCTATAAGAATCAGCTGCAGGTCATCTTCTGGGTTTGTGTGCTTTTGATGCTCGCCTCGGCGGCGCTGCCGGTAAAGCGGCGCGCGGCAAGCGCAGGGGAGCAAAGGCGAAATCCTTGGGATTCCTTGCGCACCCGCCTCAAATCTGGAAATTCTGTAAGAATATAGTGTTGGTCAATGTGACGGTAAACTGTACCTCTCACCGGTAGTGGGCCTGCTCAACCGCGAAATCGTCGCCTACGTCGTGAGCCGCAGGGCCAACAGCGATATGGTGATGAAAATGCTGCACAAAGCCTGCCGGCAAAGGAACGATGCTGCACTCCGACCAAGGCGTACTATATCGTACGCCGGGGTATAGGAACTTACTTTCCGACCATTTTATGGTTCAAAGCATGTAGCGCAGGGGGACTGCGGGAGCGCTGCAGTTTGAAATTGAAAAAGCTGGGTTCTGTTGCATACAGAACCCAGCTTATGCAGAGCGCCTGAAGAGGTTTTTATGAGTGTCCAAGATGGGGGGGCAGTTCAATCGACTCCGGATTTTCAGACGACCTCTTCTCTCTATCAATCAGCGTTCAGCAGGCAATTAATATAACCCCTCGCGTTCTTCGCGGGTGGAAATGTAGATGTTTTTCACCTGCGTGTAGGCGGCGAGCATCATTTTGTGGGTTTCGCGGCCGATGCCTGAAGTTTTGTAGCCGCCGAACGGTGCGCCTGCGGGCAGGCGGTTGTAGCAGTTCACCCAGACACGACCGGTTTCCAGTGCGTTGGAGACGCGCAGGCAGCGGTTGATGTCTTTGCTCCAAACTGCGCCGCCCAAGCCGTATTCGCTGTCGTTGGCCATTTTGACGACTTCTTCTTCGGTTTTGAATTTAATCACGGTAGCAACCGGTCCGAAGATTTCTTCTTGGGCAACGCGGGCGTTGTTGTTGTCAGCCTCAATCAAGGTCGGCTCAACAAATTCGCCTTTGTCCAATTCACCTTCGAGTTTTTTGCCGCCGGTGATAATGCGGCAGCCTTCCTGCTCACCGATTTTGACATATTTCAAAATGGTTTCAAGCTGGCCGGCGTTGACTTGCGAACCCATTTGGGTATCGTCTTCCCAAGGCAGTCCGACTTTGATTTTTTTGAACTCTTCTGCCAAGGCGTTGACGAATTTGTCGTAAATGCCTTCTTGTACGAAGATGCGCGAGCCGGCGGAGCACACTTGGCCTTGGTTGAACAAAATGCCTTTTTGTGCGCCTTCGAGGGCTTTGTCGAACGGCATGTCGTCAAAGAAGATGTTGGCGGATTTGCCGCCCAGCTCCAAGGTAGAGGGAATGAGCATTTCGGCGGCAGCGATGCCGATGCGGCGGCCGATTTCGGTTGAGCCGGTGAAGGCGAGTTTGTTGAAGCCTTTGTGGTGCAGCATGTATTCGCCGGATTTTGAACCGCGTCCGGTAATGATGTTCAGCACGCCTTTAGGCAGCAGGTGGTTAATTTTTTGAGCGAGCGACAACAGGCTCAGCGAAGTGCTGGAAGACGGGTGGATGACAATGGTACAGCCTGCGGCGAGCGCGGGTGCGATTTTCCAAGCCGCCATCAGGAAGGGGAAGTTCCACGGAATAATCTGACCGACGACGCCGATAGGTTCGCGCAATACGATGGACAGGTCTTCGGAGTCGAGCTGGGTTGCGGTGCCTTCTTCGCCGCGGATGACGCTGGCGAAATAACGGAAATGGTCGGAAGCCAGCGGGATGTCGGCGGCGCGGGTTTCGCGGATGGGTTTGCCGTTGTCCAGCGTTTCCTGCAAGGCGAACAATTCCAAGTTTTCGTCAATTACATCGGCGATTTTGTTGAGTATGGCGGCGCGTTCGGTTGTGGTGGTCTTGCGCCATGTTTTGAACGCTTCCTGTGCGGCGGCGACGGCGGTATCGACATCGGCGTCGGACGCGTCGGTAAATTTTGCCAGTGTTTCGCCGTTGGCGGGATTGTAGGAATCCAAAAGCGTGCCGGGGCTCGTCCACGCGCCGTTAATCAAAAGACCGTACTCTTTATCGAACACATTCAAATCTTTTGCCATGATGCTGTCTCCTTAAGTTGTCTTTATTGGGCTTTAGTTGTTTTTATTGGGTTTTAGTCGTTTATTCAACGTCATTTGAAAACAGGGTAGTATTTTTTCTCTTTCAGTTCAAACTCTAAAAATGAGAGTGTTCTCGAAATTCCAAATATGTAATTTTGTAAAACGCAGTCAAGTCACATCTTGAATATGTATGGGGACGAGGGCGGTTTGTTAATACATTTTAATTTTTCAGACGGCCTTGCGATCACCGCGATGCGCTCGCCGAGCATCTGGGGATCCTCAGCAGTACTTGATGTTGGGGTGCGAGCCTGGACCTAGGAAAAACTATCCTTGCTCGTATCTGGAAAATCTGTAAGAATATAGTGTTAGCCAAGGCGAGGGCAGATTCTGCCGTTATCGACGAGGTGGCGCATGGAATCCCATGATTTGCGCCATTATTCTCTTGGCGCATTACCCATGATTAAAGAATGGAGATTACCATGTCTGAAATTAAAATTGCTGCTGAGCCCCGCACCGATTTCGGTAAGGGCTATGCACGCCGCATCCGCGCTGTTGGTGATATCCCCGCCGTTATCTACGGCAATGGCAAAGAGCCTAAGCACGTGATCCTCCCCGGCCACGCGACCACCATGGCTGTTCGTAACAAGGACGTTGTTCTGGTGATCGAGGTTGATGGTGAGCAGTTCAAGACTCGCGTGCAGGATATTCAGCGTCACCCGATCCGCCCCGAACTGCAGCACATCGACCTGCTGTTCGTCGACTAAGGTTAGGTAGACGAAGGAGCGCGCGGCGCATCAACGTTTACGACGGAACCTGTTTTAGAGGTTTTTCGGCAACGGTACGGCTCGTATCTGCTTCTGGCGGGTGCGAGCCGCTTCCATATTCCCCGCCAACTTACGGCGTACACTCATCTTTACTGTTTGGCTCAGGTGCGAGATAGCCGACCAGTAACCGCCTAATCCGCCCATAGTTTTATCCGGTTTACCGAGTAATCTCTACCGAGCATTTTTTATTTCTCACCCTATAACCCGCAGGAAGGTACACGAGAACATGTCTGATGCGTGGCTCATCGTAGGCCTGGGCAACCCCGGACCGCAATACGCGAAAACCCGCCATAACATCGGGCAGATGGTGCTCGATAAAATCGCCCACGAAATGGGCAGCACCTTCAAGAAGCATTCCAAAGCATCCGCCGTAGTTGTCGAAGGCCGCTTAGGCATAGGCGGTTCCAAGGTCGTACTCATGAAATCCCTCGGGTACATGAATACCTCGGGCGGGCCCGTATCTGCGGTCGCAAAATTCTATGGCATCGACCCCGACCACATAATCGTGGTGCACGATGAGCTTGATATTCCCTTCGACACCATCAAACTCAAAATTGGTGGGGGAGAAGGCGGTCACAACGGCCTGCGCGATATTACCAAGGCGCTAGGCACCAAAGATTATTACCGTGTGCGCGCTGGTATCGGTCGTCCACCCGGGCGCATGAACACCGCCGACTACGTGCTCAAACCTTTCACGGCAGCCGAAGTCAAAGACCTGCCGTTCCTGATCGACAACTCTGTTGATGCGGTCGCCATGCTTATCACCGACGGGCTGACGGCGGCGCAGCAGCGCTTTCACAGTGCATCCTAAATATGCGCAGGGCACGGGTACTCGACAAACCGCACAATCTGGTGCCTTTACATCTGTCGGATAAGCCCAGCAGCAAACGTGACGCCCCGTTACGCCCGTAGCTATGGTTAGGCAGATTTCCTAGGCTGTTGCACACACCTAACTAGGTTTTGCCCGCGCCAAGGAATAAGCTAGAAAAGCATGACGTTATAGCCCCACAGACACTAAGCCCGGGCGTACAGCCCCGACCTAACGTGCCAGCAGCAGGGGTCTCGACGCCATGCGGCGTGCCTGAAACCGGTCAAGAGAAAAGGAACAACCGTGGCAGAATACTCAGTCCCCGCCAACACGCCGCTCAACGATGACACCGTGCGAGCGTTGCGCGCAGACTTCCCTATTCTCAACACCGTCGTCAATGGCAACCCGCTCGTTTACCTCGATTCCGGCGCCACCAGCCAAAAACCACTCCAAGTTCTTGATGCTGAACGCAACTTCTACCTGCACGCAAACTCTGCGGTACACCGCGGCGCGCACACCCTTGCCGTTGAAGCCACCGAACTCTTCGAACAGGCTCGCACCACCGTTGCCGCCTTCGTAGGAGCCCGCGACGAAAACATCGTCTGGACTTCCAACGCTACCGAAGCGCTCAACCTTGTCGCCTACTCAATAGGCAACGCCTCCCAAGGACTCGGCGGCGAAAAAGCCCACCGTTTTGCCCTGAACCCCGGCGACGAAATTCTCACCACCGAAATCGAACACCACGCCAACCTCATACCCTGGCAGATTCTAGCCCAACGCACCGGCGCAACCCTCAAACACATCCCCGCCACCGACGACGGACAGATCGACTACGAAGCCGCCGCCGAACTCGTCACCGAGAAAACCCGCATCCTCGCTTTCACCCACGTCTCCAATGTCACTGGCGCCATTGCGGATGTGCCGCGCTTCGTCTCACTCGCCCAAAAAGTCGGTGCCCTCACCGTCCTGGACGCCTGCCAATCCGTACCCCACATGCCGGTAGACTTCCCCGCACTCGGTGTCGATTTCGCCGCGTTCTCTGGGCACAAAATGCTCGCCCCCACCGGCATCGGCGCGCTCTACGGTCGCGCCGAACTTCTTGGTGCCCTGCCCCCATTCCTCACCGGCGGCTCTATGATCACCCGCGTCGAACTCCAAGACGCCGACTATATGCCCGCCCCCATCAAATTTGAAGCGGGAACCCAGCGCGTCTCCCAAGCAGTTGCCTTCGCCGAGGCAGTACGCTACCTGCAGCACCTCGGCATGGACAACGTACATGCCTGGGAACAAGAACTCGGTGCGCGGCTCGTGGCCGGGGTGCAGAACATTGAGGGTGTGCGCCTGCTAGGACCCAGCGACCCGAACAAACGCGCCGGGCTCGTCTCCCTCGGTATCGACGGGGTTCACCCGCACGACGCTGGGCAGCTGCTCGATACGAAAGGTATCGCCGTGCGCGTAGGTCACCACTGCGCCCAGCCGCTGCACCGCGGCGCCGGGCTGACGGCCTCGACCCGCGCCTCCGCATACATCTACAACACCACCGAAGATGTAGATGCGTTCCTTGCTGCGCTCGCCGAGGTACGCCCCTACTTCGGGCTGTAAAGAAGCCGTTACTCATATACACAGGATTGGATAATTCATGTCCCTAGAATCGCTCTACCAAGACATTATTCTGGAACACTCAAAGCAGCGCACCGGCGAACATCTGGTGGAGGTACCCGCCGGGCACGCCAGCGCCGACAACCACCAGTACAACCCCACCTGCGGAGACGAAATCAACCTGCGCCTCGTGCTTTCTGATGAGCAGAAAGACGGCGAAAAGGTCGTCGAATCGGTCTCGTGGGAAGGCGACGGCTGTTCCATTTCGATGGCGGCGGCATCGGTGCTTTCCGAGATGGCACCGGGTATGACCGTGGGGGAGCTGCAGAACCATGTAGATGCGTTCCGCGAGATGTTGCGCTCGCGCGGTCAGATTACCCTGGATGAGGAAGAATACGGCGATATGGCGGCATTTTCTGGGGTCTCAAAGTTTATGGCCCGCGTCAAATGTGCGATGCTCTCGTGGGTGGCAGTCGAAGAGGCAGCCCGCGAGGCAAGCACGAAATAGACGCACCTATGGTTGGCTGCTGCGCTGACCCTAAAACATAGCTTCACCCATCGAGCGGCTCTCCGGTCCTCATGACCGAAGGGCCGTTTTTCTATGAACTAAATCGATACACTGAAGGTAACGTTAAAGATAAACCTTCTGCTAGAAGACCAATATGAGAATGGATAGATTACCATGACTGAGGATGTTAACCGTTATCGTCTAGCTGGTGGTCGGTATGAGCCTGTCACTTATGACTTAGCCTTCTTCAAGGGAAATTACCAATATGTTGCTGATTGTTACAAAAATTGGGCATCGAATATCGAAAGTCCTAGGAATTTAAAATGTAAAGAAGTTCATATTTTGGAGGATAATTTATTTGAGACACTCTTGCCTTTGCAATTTGCTGAAACTAAGATTGTTTTTGTTCAATGTAAGAACGGATGGACTGTCATGTTAAGGAATAGTCCAAAAATGCAAGACTATACAACTATCATGTGGAACATGGAGAAAAAATATTTTCTTGATGGTGTTCTAATAAGGTATATTCCCAATATTTATCCACCGAAGAATTATAAAGATCTTGATAACTATAGGGAATCATATGGAGATATATTTTTTGGTTATTATAATGGATCTGGAGAAAAACTGTGCGGTAAGACCGGGCGTCGTATCATACATTTAACTCGGCAAGGGCTTCGGAAATGGTATTTCCAGGCAGCTGGTCAACCACCTTTCAGCTTCGAGGATACGAATGTCTATGAGAATCGGAAAGTAGCTGACCGTTTTTCTCCAGAGCTAATGTTACAGTATGCACAGCATCTAGGGATTGACCCGTATAATCCAAGTTTCTATACTGGACCCGCCCTTATATGTGATGTAGAAGCGTCTTGGCATCACGATGATCCAAAATTCTTAAAACCTTTAACTTTTGCCCAAGCGCGCAAAGAATATAAACTTGATCATCTTTACGATAGCTATGGTGATGATGAAGACTCATCGAAACCACATCTTGATGATATCCAGAAGAATGAATCTAAAAAATCTGATGAATTCGAGCCTTTAGATGAATATCAGGCTGATTCTCTACGTCTGAGTGAGCTACAGGCATTGTTGCCATTACCGGTTGAACAAGTTAGCGTAGGAGATTTGAATTTCTCTTTCACGGGTAATAAAGATAATTCTTCCTTTAAGCTCTATGTGGATTGTGACTGGCGTATCGCTCCGGCGCGAGAGAAAGATCATCTGGAAGGGTTTCCGAGGAATCAGCAAGAGCCTATTAAAGCTCTCCAAGGCGGCATGATAATTGCCGTTGAAGCGGATACACCAGATGCCTATGATCCGCTTATTACCGTTCGCGATATTCATGGTGAGGACTGGGTAATTCACATCCTGAGCGAAGATGAAAATGCTCCGTGGGGTGTCATACAAAATCGGGAACAGATTATCGAAGGCCCCAGTTGGCAGGCTCACGAAGCATGGAAAGAAGCACGCTGCCAGCAGACCGGAAGGTAAAAGTCTAAATATTGGTGACGAGAACTCGTACACCTGCAAACTCTATCCGATACTATCGCTAATGTAGATCATTACATCCCCCGCCCCATGACGAAGGAATAAATACATGGTACTCATAAGCCCCGTTACCAGCCAGAATGATGACTTACAACGCACCATCGAGCAATTACATTATCAGGGTGCTGAGGATATTCTTGTTAATGCCCCTCAGCAGAGTGCTTACGGCTACCAAGTAGGGTATAACCATCCTGAGTTGCAGTACACGCTTGATGGTAAACGGTACTATGTTCTCTGGCTGACTGAAGAGAGCAAGCTCGCGCAGTATAAGGCACAGCGTATAGCTGCTAATGACCCAGAACATGGAGGGATAGAAATACGTACTGTGCGGGAATACGATGATCCTGCAACGAAGACCTTTACCCGTTCCGCATCCTAAATTCTTACGTAGCGATAACAGACAGAATAGAGTGTTATGAATCCCCACTATACGTTAGCTAACGGTGCATATGAGCCCACTACCTACGAACTTGGCTATATTTATGCGGACCTGCAGGATATCGCCCAGGCATATATCGACTGGCAGCAAAAGCTGGGCTACCGCATGCAGTATGAGGTTGTTGAATCAGGCGGGTTAGCTGCGGCGATATCGTACCTTGAGCCGCTGCGTCGTATCAGTGATGCTGTTGTGTTTACTGAGTGTGAAAATTATTGGGTTTCGGTTTTGACAAATCGTGTGCCGAGTAACGATGTAGATTCTATTGTGCACACAACCTCTCGACTATTGAATACTACCGGCGTGCTGATCTCAAATGTTCCGAATCGGTACCCCATAGCTTCTCATGCTGATTCTCAGGTGAATGTGCGAGGTCGTCGCCGGTTTGAGGTTCTTTTTCAGCCTGATAATCCCGGCGATATTCACACGGAACGGGCTCGACGATGTGTTGAGGTTAAACGTGAGATGGGCTCTCGGTGGCGTTTCGTTCATGAGGGGCTCCCAATTAACTTTGAGAAGGAAGAAGCATATAAGGTTGCGCGTATTCCTGACCGCCTCAGTGCGGATATGCTGATCGATTATGCGCACGCTATGCGAATTGACCCGTATGATGAGAACTTCTACACGGGTCGTAGCGTGGCGGTGTATCGGTACAAACCAGAGTTTGAGGTAGAAGAGAATAAGAAATTTATTGTGCCTCATAGTTTTGCCGAGGCACGCCACTATTTTGGGTATGTTCCTTCTGATGGCACAGCCCCGTTGGAACCATCGGATGAGACACCTGCGGGGTGGGATACCCGTTCAGTACTTGAACGTATGCGTTCACACCTCCCGCTAACCGTTGATGCAGTGGAGATCATGGGCGAGAACGCCTGCGCAGTTTTATCTGGGAAAGATTGGGCACTTCAAGTTAACTGTAGCGGTGTTCTTACCGCAGCAGAGGGCTCTGTTCCCAAGGGACCCCAGCCCCAGGATAATCATTTTCCGGATAGTCTGGGGCAAGTTCAGGGAACGGTAATCACTGAGGTTTCCGGTTCAGAAGACGGGTATAACCCCGTGATAACACTGCGTGCTTCTGATGGTTCCCCGTGGACTTTAACCCTGCAAGCGGGCGCGGTGAACGATCCATGGGAGCTATTTGCTCATGGCGAGCGTATTGCTGGCTTTTCGTGGCAGGATCACCAGGCTTGGCAAGCAGGAGATCTTACCCAAGGGTAGCTCATATAGAAGGTGACTTCTCGACATAGCCATCGGGAAGTCACCTTTTTGCCGTCCCTATCATGTTCCTGCGGTTATCCAGACGGAAGCTGAACAGCGTTCCGGCTGGTAAACTGATGGTGCTATACGTGCGGTATAAAACCGCGCAGTCACCGTGTGAATGTGCCCCAGGCGTCTGCCGTAAGCACGTACCCTAAGAGAGGGTTTCTTATGATTATTGGATACGCCGCCGGCGCCTACGACCTGTTCCATTACGGGCACCTCGAAATCCTGCGCAAGGCGAAGGAAAACTGCGACTACCTTATCGCCGGTGTCGTGCACGACGACGTTCTTGAACAAACCAAGGGGCGCCGTCCCGTTATCCCCATTGATGAACGTGCCGCAATCGTCAGTCATATCGACTATGTGGACGAAGTCTATATCGAAACCACCCCCGATAAGATCGAAACATGGCACCAGAAGCCCTTTAACGTCTTTTTCAAAGGCGATGACTGGAAGGGAACCCCGCAGGGCCTCGCCCTTGAAAAACGTTTCGCAGAGGTCGGTGTGAGCGTCCATTACTTCCCCTATACGGAGCACACCTCAAGCACCAAGCTCCGCAAAGTTGTTGACCTGCTAGAAGCTGAGCACGACCTGCGTGTTGAGATGCGTCGCTTCGCCGAACTTCTTGGTGACCGTGCCTATCATGAGGCGGTAGTCGCCGCTAAAGCAGAGACCCCCGTGGGAGCGGCAGAAGCCGAAGCATCCTAAAGCCCCATCGGTCGTTAGCATTCAGTACCCAACATAAAAAGGCTCTTTATTCGAATAAAGCGGGTTTTTCGCCGCTTCATTCGAATAAAGAGCCTTTTTAGCAGGTAGACTAGCAGACCAGTAATTAACCCTGCTGAGCGGTCCACTTCTCAGCCGAGGTACCAAGAACCTTGAGCACGCGACCAACCTGAGGTTCGGCAGCGGCAGCAATCTTCTTGCCCACCAGCGGAATCGAGCAGGAGACCTCACCATTGACGTCCACACGTGCCTGGCTGTCGCTCACAGGAGTGAGGGTCTGGGTAGCCTGCGCGCTTACAGGCATACCGCTAACCTTAACCTCGGTGTTCACGGTGCGGGTGCCGTCGGCAGCGGGTGCGCTCACCTTATCGGTCTGGGTCATACCCACACCGTTAGAGACGAACTTCTTCGCAATATCCGGCACGCGGTCTGCGGGGATGGTGCGCTCGGTGGTGATGGTGTACTCACCGGCGGGGTCACCGTCAAGGTTGAAGCTGACGAAATTAACACCAACCTCATTGCATACAAAGCGTGCGAAATCTTCGCTGGCGTATGCTGCAGCGATCTGCTCAACTGATACGTTGACGTCGTTGGACTCTTGAACTGCCATATTTTCTCTTTTCCTTCCATGGCGCGTGCGAAGCCCCGGGCATCCTATCCGGAAGATAAGCGCTCCGAGGCTTTCGTACCTAACAGGTAACAGCCTTCGTGGCTGCACAACTTGAGTGGAACACCCGCGTATATGTGCGGTCTTCTGCCTCATATAGTGGCGGATGCTCCGGTGTAGCCTTACGTCTGAAAACTCGGCGGATACATGTGCACTATATCGTCGATAGCTACTTAGATTCTACTCGCTGGGTGTAATAGCGTTAATTCGAGCCATTTCTTGTTTACCCGCAGCGTGAGCACGTGCTGCCTGCTTGAAACGGGCTATATATCCCTCAGCACGGCGAGTTTTCCCCGAAAGCAGGTTATCGAGCCCCTGCGCCAGCTGTCCCGCTGCGATACTTGGGTTCGCCACATAGGGCTGTGCCGCATGAAAAAGTGAGGGATTTTCAAAGGCTAAAGTAAGCTTGTCGAACAGGTCTGCGCGGCTCTCAACGATAACGGCGCCGCCCTGCTTCTCCATCATGGTAACGAAAGGGACCTGGTGGTTATCGACAACTTCATCAAACTCAACGCGGCGCGGTACAACGAGGGGGATAGCGCCGGTAGCACGCGCATCCTGAATAGACCCCGGACCACCCTGAACCAGTACAACCTGCGCCTTGGCATATAGGCGTTTGAGGGTGCCTGCGGGCAGAAGTTTAACGTTGTCTGCCCCTTCAATGGGGGAGGTATGGCCGTGTTGAATGAGGCATCGTACCTGAGGGTTCTCCGCCAAATAAGCCTTGACCCACCGTAGCAGCCGATCAAAGGTGTGATAGTCGGTTCCGAGAGAAACCACAAGATCATAAGTATCCGCCGGAAGACGTGAGGGAGCCTGGGCGAGAGTGAAGCTCGCCGGATCGAGAATAATGCTATGCCCTGCAGTATGGGGCACGTTCTGAATAGACATATATGTCTGATCCTAACTCTAATCGGTGAGTGCGGAATCGGTCAGCCTAAAGAGTGGAAGTAGGCCAGCTAACCCCGAGTGGTTGGTAAATCGGAAGAGTTTCTGCGATTGACTCCGGTGGTTAGTCGAAGGTAATGCTCGCCCGCAGATGTTGTTATCAGTTTGTTATGTATTAAGTATATACGCGCAGACGCAGGATTAAAGTAAAACTTCACGGTCATGAAAGCGGTGAAAATTATTAATCCCACGCCCGCGCATATAATGCGGTGCTGCGCCCTAGAAAATCGGATGCAGAATCGTCGAATCCGGAAAATTCTTCTGCTGTTCCTCATTCTGAACGTTAAAGCTATCGGCCAGAATATAGAGCATCTTTCCCGTCATCGTCGGCAGCGTTGGGCGGTCATAACACTCAATGTACATGGTCTTGACCCGAAATAACTTCGCCGCTACGAAGAACGGAACCGCAACCCCAGCCCCCGCAGAAACTACGGCCTGCGGTTTCTCCTGAGGAATAACCTTCAGAGCCAAGAAGAAATTCCGAATAGCGTTCTTAATATTGCGGGTCGTAGGGTAGTAGGCCCAATGTACACGCTCGTTCTCAAGCGCCGCCTGAACATCGGGCTGTTTGAAACTCACCCACACCCGCTCGTAGTTTTCCCATGCAGAAGCGGTCTCGGTCAGATGCTTCAAATGCCCGCCGCTGCTAGAGACGAGAAGTAACTTTGCGGACTTATCCGACGAATTAGTCATCGCTTACCCCTCCTTCTGCGGTTCCATAAATACTGCGATGCTCACGGTATTTTCAAGAGTCTGCAGGTACGAGAAGAGCTCGCGCAGCTTTGCCCGGTTAGTATCTTTGTTCACCGGAATCAGGCACAAACGAGTGGCATTGCTGAATCGCACAACCTGCGGAAGCGTAGCGGAATTCCCCAAATCAACCACAACGGGAATGGAATTACCCGCAACATACTTCTCGGGGTTCTGCAGCGAGTGACTGTCTTTGAGCGACTTGTAGTCGATAAAACGCACCTGATCGCTTGGCAGCGCGGTGTAGAGAGCCTGGTACAAACGGTAAGCGAGTTTGCCGGATGCAGAACTGAGGGTAATACCGGCATAACCGGCTTTCTTGAGGTCACCATCCGTAGCGCCTACACGGTGCAGCAGCAAAAGCGCGCCTTCGGTGTCGTTCGGCTTGAGCTCATGCGAATCGATACCCATTTCCTTGAGACGACCAGCGTAACCTAAGGTACGCATCGAACGGTCATAAATGTATGCTGCAGCAATACCCACCAGCAGACCGAAGGCACCGCCAACGACAGTCAGAACCATGGGGGAGAGTCCCTTCTGGCTCTTTGGAACCTGAGCCGAAGATACAACACGACCGCCCTCCTGAGAAATCAGCTCAAGCTGAGAAAGGCGTTCACGAAGCTGAGTAAGTTCGGAAGCTGGGATGGTATTGCTATTTTGTGCTTCGTCAATCTTCTCATTGAGCTTCTTGCGCCGGTCCTCCACATTAGACTTGAGGCCTTCACTGCGCACCTCCAGATAGGCTTCAGCCACGGCATTTGCGTAGTCAGCCGCTTGCTGGGCGTTAGGCAGAGTCACCTCAATATCCAAAACGGCCGACTGCGAAGTACCCGTTACCTTTGTGGCAGCCATGAGCTTATCAACGTCCATCGCCTGGTAGTTGGGGCCCTCTTGGTTAGCCTGAGCCTTGGTAATGGCACGCCCGGCAACCTGGCGGGAACTTGCCGCACGGGACTCGGTGTTAATATCGACCTTCAAGGAGTTCGCGCTGCCGGTTCCAGAAAGGTCGTTCACGAGCGGATAAACCACCACAGTTGATTTCGCGGCGTATGATGCAGGCGAAATCACACCGTAGGTTCCCGCAAGAATCGCCATCACCACGATCGGAATAAGAACAATGAGCTTATGGCGCCATACTCGCTGAACCTGCTCAAGCAAAGATGCCGAAGGCTGTTTCTCGGAAGTGCTCGAATTTTCCATGGTGTTCTCTTTCTGAACGATAATCCTGGGTCGTTCGTGGTTCGTGATCGGTGTTGTGTTGTGAGAGTCCGTCGTATCTTCGGAAGACTTCGCCGGGGCTTCGGCGTCTGTGCTTTCCGTTGGTGTCGCCTGAGTCTTAGCGGCGGGCTGCGCGGGTATCATGCCCGTGGGCGTATCCGGGGCACCATTCGCGGTAGCCTGTGCAATCGCAGGAAGCCTCGGCTTCTTCACGGCTTGCACGGGCTGAGCTGGCTCGGGAGATTTATCGGCTTCAGGCTGTGCAGAATCCTGCGGCAGAGCATTTCTGAGGGTACCAACCGCAGAATCGGGTGAACCCGGCTCATCACCAGCCGCCGCACCCAGGAATATTGGCACGGTTGGCGATTTTTCGATATGCGGTGTTTTCCCCGTCTGGGGGTTGCTGTGATCCTGCGACGATGCGTTAGCCTGCGGCGCAGACTCTTGTTCTCTCCCCATGTGCGGAGTTTGTCCCTTCTCGTGAAGTTGTTCGTGGTGAACCGCCGTTCCCTCGGCGGGAGGCGTAGCTGACAGATGTGTCTCAGCTGCGGTATGTTGCTGAGAGGGCGCATCCGAAGACTGCGCCGGTGGTGTTTTTGAAAGCGCCGCAGTAACGGCGGAAGCAATGCTGGAAGAGCGCTGAGGATGCTGCGGGGAAACCCCGACGAGCTGAACCATCGTTGCTCCGTGGGCAAGCGCATCATTCAAGCGCTGTGCATCGGCACCGGAATCGGTATACTGCGGGAACGCTTCACGTCGCCCCTGAGCAATGGCAGCACGCACCGCCGAAAACTTGCTGGGGGAGCGAACGATCGCCATCACCGTGGTAGGCGCGTTTTCCGGGGTCTGGGCTGCAACAACTTCTTCCGCGGTTGCGGGCTTCTTGCGTGCCGAGAGGAAACGTTCAACGCCCAACGGCTTGCGGAAGCGCTTCAGCAGGTAACCGTAGCTTGGAACCAGAAGAACCAGGTACAGCACCAGAGCTACTAGGCTTTGCCCCAGAATTGCAAGCGGAATAAGGGCGCATACAGTCGGTACCACACCGCCAAGGATGAGCGCCGGAGCCATTTCCTTGACAGTAGCGCGAATACCCACCAGCTTGAAAACCTGGTAGCTTGCCAAGAACGTATCAATCAGCAACGCCGCCGCCCAAGCGGTGACGGCACCATAGAGCCCCCATAACGGAACCAAGGTAAGGTTCAAGATAATCGCCAGAACCAGAGCCGAGAGCTTATTGAGAAGCTGCCAACGGCTTTTACCGCTCATGAGCAGGACCGATTGCACGCCGCCCGCACTCATCGCGAGCATCGCCGCCGGGCAGATAACCCAGAGAATACCGGCGCCAGACTCGAAACCTTTACCAAAGAAACGCAGCAAAACCGGGCCGAAGAAAGCAAGTGAAAGGTAGAAAGGCCAGGCTAGGGCGGTGAGCACGCGGGTGGTCGCAAGGAAGATTTCACGGGCACGAACCAGATTTTGGGTTGCCAGCGCCGCGCTGATCGATGGTCCAGTCACGATGCGCCCGGTGTGTTCGACCATAGTGCCAACACGCACACACCGGTTTACCGCGCCGTAGACACCGCCCGCGGCCGGTCCGAGGAATGCTGCGATAACCAGCACATCAATCCATTCGAGTGCGGTCTCGACAATAGCGGCAACACCGCGGGCAGATGAGAACATCCAAAAGGAACGCAGCGTTTCTTCTGGGGCGTCCTGATGCTCGTTCGTGGTGGGCGGCGCATCCTGGCTCATTTCTTCGGGAAGAGGGCGGTTGAGCAGATATGCGGTGACCGCCGTGGTGATAATCACCGGAATAGTCCATGCCCACACTAAGCCCATCAGAGAACCCGCGAGAATCACTGCAAGAGCTACGCCAGCTAGGCGAAGAGTCGGGAGCACCACGTTCTGCAGGAGGGTGAATGTCACTACCTGGTTTAGACCGCGTAATGCTCCGAACCCCACCGTCATGGCGGCGGCAATTATCAGGAACGGAGCGCTCACCCGTAGAGCGGTGGCGTATTCGTCGCTTCCCGGCATGATCAAGCTGTACACCAGCGCTGCGAGGGCTACAACAACGGCAAGAAGTACCGAGGGGAAAAGAGCGAAGCGGATAAGCTGGGGGAGCGCAGAGTATCGTCCTAGGGCACGCTGTGCGGACATCGTACGTACAAGTCCGGTATCCGCGCCGAAGACTGAGAGCGAGGTTCCGATCGCAAAGAGTGCCATTAGACGGAAGAATTCACCGGCACCGGCTGCGCCGATTCCGTTTGAGACCACGAGGGTTGTAACGAACGCAATACCGGCACCGTACATCACACAGAGAGAAGCCAGCGAGCCGCTGCGCGCTAAAGAAGCATGACGTGCCATTAAAGCTCCTCTCTGTAATATCGTGCACGAATGCAAGCCATGGCGCTGAGCAGAAGAACGCTCAGCTGTGCCACATCGAAGCTATAGAAAATAATGACAACACAGCTGCAGACCGGAATAGAATGCAACCAGAATCCGGCGGGGGTGTGCACCTTCAACCCTTCACCCAAAATACTAAGAATAAAGAGTGCATATATAGCAAGACCCACAAATCCGAAACAGAACATTAGAGTCCATAGATACCCCTGAGTACCCATCGAAACACCCACGCTCAATTCCATACGGGGAGTTCCATACCCCACAATGGGAGACTCTAAGGACGCTGCCCAGGTTGAGCGGTACAGCGCCGCGCGACCGCCGGTCGAGTCAGAATATTGCTGACGACCCAAAATAGCTGCCACCGTGCCGGAGGCAATTAACGCGGTCACCACCCCGACAACCATTACCCCGGCCGCCGTTACCAGGCCCCAATAGCGACCAATAATCAGGCGAATAATGACGTATGCAGTCGCAAAACCCAGACCAATGAACATACCGCGGTTACTGGTCGCCACGAGCGGCACGACCGACGCTCCGAGGACGATCGCCAAAAAGATGCGCAGAAGCCACGAGCGTGTGCGCGCAAAGAACGCGAACATGACGGGCGTAAGCACGGTAAAGGCAAGACCCCAGCTATTGGCGTAGGGGAAAGGCGCGGCGGGGCGCACGTAGGGTTCAGGCGCCCCCCAGGGGTTTTGAACCTCCGCGAAGGGTGGGAGCATATAGTCTTTCACCAAAGAGTTCGACATGAAACTCTGTGGCACGACGTAGCTCATTGGTGTTTGAACGCGCACTTCGGGGAAGAGCACGCCGCCCCATCCGAGTACGACAACCGTAACCCACAGGGCAGTTAAGCTGCCCAAGAGCTGATTGATCGAGATGCTTTCTTTAGCGTTGAAATAGTAGAGCGCATACACGCCCGCATTGAGAATATTGACGAAGCGCAGTGTCCAGGCGATATAGTCTGTCACATCTTCTAACGAGACGGTACAGACAATCACCCAGAAGATGAACGCAGCCCATATCCAGAGCGAGCGGGGCACTCGCACGCCGCCGCGGATAGTCAAGTAAATGACCATCGTAACCGAAAGCACCAGCGGCACGATCTGAAGCAGCCCCAACGCCCAGAATGCCGGGAACCCATAGAACAGGGTGAGAAGAGGCCACGCAGGAAGACGTTTACGGGGTGCCTGTGCGGATGCACCGCCCGCCGCGGGTGTAGACGCGAGCTTCCTTGAAGCACCGAGGGTTGGAAGAGCTAGAGCAGTAGACATTACAGACCTCTTCCTGTCTTCTGAACGAGATCAAGAAGCAGCTGAGGTTTCACAATCCCCAGTGCTACCACGTATGCCGCCCAGGCACGTAATTGCTTTTTATCGCGTTTAAGGGCCGAGCGGGCGTAGGAACGAGCAAGATCACGGTGACCGAGCGCCGCATGCACAAAAGCTATCTGCCCGGCAATACGTGCCAGTCCACGCGGGCTACGCTCAAATTCGGGGAATTTTTGCAGTATATAGGTAAGCCCGTCCGCCATAGCCTGCCACTTACCGGCAAAAAATGAGGGACGATCCCACAGCACCAGAATAAGCGGTTTCTGCACTGAAAAAACGTCGCCATAGCGGGTTGCTCGTAAGAGTAAATCGTAGTCTTCGCCGTAGGAAGCTGGCAGCTCCTCATCGACTAAACCGAGATGGTCGGTCACAAGGTCTTGCCTCGCATAGAGCATAGCGGAAGGATGAATTTCCGTAATGCGTGAGAGCAGAAAGTCATCGAAGGATGCACGCTTAGGCGCCAGCCGCTCAATATCACGCCCACCCGAGCGAACGGTGATACCCGAAGAAACCGCGACTGCCTCCGGGTGAGCATTCCATAGTGCGAGTTGTTCGGTCAGCTTGGTGGGCATCCAATAATCGTCGTCGTCGCAGAAACCAATAATTTCTCCAGTGGCGGCAAGAATCCCGCTGTTACGACCGCCCGCAAGACCGCCCGTGCGTGTGTTTGCTATCGTAATGAGCTTCCGATTTTCCGGAACCTGTATGTCTTCCAGCAGATCGGGCTCTACCCGGTCATACACCACGACAACCTCGATAAACCCCGCGTAATCTTGATCGAGAATAGAGCGTACCGCAGTGCGCAGAGTTTTGGGACGTTTACCGTTAGTTGCGATCACGGCGCTTACGGCGGGAGCTGAAGATTCAAACTTCACGGTTATGCCTCCTGCGAGGGGGACGATGCGGGGGTTGCGAGCGTGACGTATTTACGGCGCATAGACAGCAAAACGGTCGCCGCATTTGCCAAGAAAAGAAGCGCATAGACGAAGACGAAGATCACGCCAAAACCCCAAAAAATGTAGATCCAGCAGAGCGTACCGGCGTCCATATGCAGATTGATGAAGGAACGGAGGTTACCCCCGGTCGACGGTGCCGCAGTTTTACGGTTTTTGCGCAGCTGCTCAGCGAGAATCTGACTCATAAAATGTCCGGCGGTGAGTACTGTGAATGCCATGGGCAGTGCCCAAAGAATCCAGCCACCGGGAAAACCATCGGCGGTATGTGATACAGAGAAGTATTCGGGAAAACGGATGAAACCTACCAGCGTCGCTAGGTGTACGGTGGGTACTCGCATGGAATCTACTACATGGTCAAGCCATTCTCCTGCGGGTGAGGATGCGCCGGTCACGCGGGCTACCTGCCCGTCCGCCGAATCAAGCCCGTAACCGAGGGCAAACAGAAGTGCAACGATAACGCCTGTCAGGATTGTTGGGGGAGCGGTTAGAAGAACGATAACACCTGCCGCCGAGACAGCTGCGCTGACTGCCGTAACGCCGTTGGGCGTAATACCGAGGGAGACAGCGGCAGCAGCAAAATAGCGTGCAACCCTGCGGTTTACCCATCGGGTGTATGCGGGAACTCCAATACCTGGTTTTTGCGCCTGCTCAAGCGCTCTCAGAGTATCCGAAAAGCCGGGGCGTTTTGCTGTGCTTGGCGTAGTGATGTGACCCATGTGAAGAATCCTAATCGGTGATCAAAGTTTGAGGTGGTGCCGCGGGTGATGACGACGTTTGCTGTTACCTAAGCCCGCCGGAAGACATGCGATCTAAAACCGAGTGTCCGAGCAAAAAGTAAGTCATAAAGATTATAGAAATAAAATGCTCTAAAAAGTAGGACTTTGCCAGGCGCGCCTTATTTTGCTGACTCTTAGTCAAACATTGAAGACGGTATCGCGCTGAAAAACGCCCCCGTAGCCGAATACTAAATCCAGCTACAGGAGCGTTTATGCAGTCCCTACGCGGGGGTTAGGTGATTACCAACCGAATCCGTAGTCGTAGAATGCACGACCGAAGAATCCGTGGGCATAACCGAAGCCACCCATGTAACCAAAACCACGGTGATCGTAGTTATAGGCTACGCGTTGGTTACGACGACCGTAGTAGTCACCGTTACCATAGTTGCCGTAGTACTCCGGGTAGTACCAGTACCAGACCTGAGGGCGGTGCTGCTGACCGTTATCCTCCTGATTCTGTACTTCAGGAAGGGGATTCTGGTGCTGCGCGGTGGAAATAACCTGCATATCGAAGCTGATGTTGTTGCTCCAGTGCGAGTTAGCGTGAACCTCAACGGCGATTGCGTTGCGACCTTCGCGCAGGTACTCAGCAGGAACGTCAACTGAGAACAGCTGAGCGTTCTGGCTTTCCGGACGCTGGGTTGCGGGGGTGTTAGCCGAGATACGACCCTGCGGCATGTTCTTACGAGCAACTTCCTTGCCGTTGACATAAACCACAGTACCGTCATCTGCGTAGGTGGTGAGCTTCAGATACTGCTGAGCCTGTTCCTTCGTGAGGGTAACGTCCTTACGGGCGTAGATGCTCATCGGAGTACCAAAGAAGGTATTCACCTCGGTCTCAACATTCACCGAGCCAGCACCCAGGGGAGCCTTGCCGCGAGACCATGCACCGCCGAGCCATGAACGAGTTTTCCATTCGCTTTCGGCGCGGTCGCTGCCTACGCGGTAGACCCATGAAGAACCGCTATCGACGAGAACCTGATCGCCCTGGGGCTTCTGCTCCTGCTTCGGGTCCTCTTGTTTGGGCTGCTCTTGCTTGGGATTGTCCTGTTTAGGATCTTCCTGCTTGGGCTGTTCCTGCTTCGGGTTCTCCTGCTGCTTAGGCTCGTTCGGCTTCAGATCATCGTTGGGATCAGCGGGCTGAACCTGGTCGTCTGTCGCAGGGTTTTCCGGCTGAGGCTGTTCATCCTGTTTAGGATCTTCCTGCTTCGGGTTGTCCTGCTTGGGCTGTTCCTGCTTGGGGTCCTCTTGCTTAGGATCGTCCTGGATGGGGTTTTCCGGCTGAGGCTTGACGATATTCTTATTGTCATCCTGCTTGGGATCATCCTGTTTAGGCTGCTCTTGCTTGGGGTTGTCCTGTTTAGGATCGTCCTGCTTAGGCTGCTCTTGTTTGGGCTGTTCCTGCTTGGGGTCCTCTTGCTTAGGATCGTCCTGCTTAGGGTTTTCCGGCTGAGGCTGCGGATTCTCCTGCTTGGGGTTCTCCTGCTTAGGCTGCTCAGCCTTCTTGCCAGATACAGCAACCGAAGTAGAAGCAGAGTAGTTACCGTTTGCATCAGCCGCACGCACGAAGTAACGAGCGTTGTCGGTGTGCTTTACCCTGTAGCTGGTGCCGTTCACAGTAGCAATCACGCGATCGTTACGGAGCACATGGTAACGTGCACCCGCCTCGCCAGATGCGCTCCAGTTCAGCTGATCGTTATCACCGGATTGAGTAACAGTCAGGTTACTCGGAGCAGGCGGGGGAGTAACATCGCGTGGTGCGTAGCGTACGAAGCCAACAGATTCCTGCTGTACACCATTTTCACCTAGGGAGCGGTTCAAATCGCCGCCAACCCACAGTACACCATTGGAGTCCACGAAGGATTCCCAGATGCCGTGACCACTCTTACCCTTAAGAGTAGGAGCGAACTCGGGGAGAGTTTTACCGCTGTCCTTATCGAACGCAGCAACCAAACGGATGCTGTCGGTCACGGTAGAACCACGCCATGCGTAGTCGTGGGTGCCGCTGCCCTGGTACAGGAAGTCACCACAGTGGCAGGCGCCGTAGATGTTATTACCGTTGAGATGCAGATCCTGGAAATCACCGCCGTTGCGGGTAATACTCGAGCTCAAACGGGTCATTGGTTCGTTCTTAGTGTACTGAGAAATCATGTGCTCAGTACCGCCAAGCCATACGGAGCTGCCAGCATCCTGAACGTCAAAATGGAAGCCCCACACCCTTTTCTCGCGGGTTTGTGGATCCGGAAGGTATGAGGGAGTGACCTCCCATGTTCCGACCTTCTTGGCGGAATCGAGGATACGTGCCACACGGAATGCGCGTTGGTCATTCATCTCGGTGAAGTAACCAGCGGCAAATACCTCGGAGTTATCTGCCGATGCACTCATACCATTTACTGTTCCGTTGAAACGCGGGGTCCACGTGCGATCAACCTGGTTGGTGGAGATCTTCACGCGAGCAGCGTTACGGGAGTAAACCTTATTGGGGGTTCCTGAGCTCTTGAGATGGGTAAACGTACCGCCCAAGTACAGGTAATCTCCCTGAGCTTGCAGAGTCTTCACAGAAAGAGCTGAACCGGAAACATTGTTTTCAACCTGCAGGTTCAGTTCGCGGTCAAGCTGTCCGGTTGCGGGGTCAAGCACCGCAAAACCGGGCACCTTTTCTCCGTTAACCTCGGTGAATTCGCCACCAACGGCCAACTTGTTGTTCGGCAGAGCCTCAAGAGACTTAATTTGACCATTGAACTTCGGCTTGAAGGTCTGTACCAGTTCACCAGTATTGACGTTGAAACCAGCAAGATAAGACTGATCCACATGAGCACCGGCTGCAGACTCCAGGTATGCAAAGTCACCGCCGGTGAAGACAGTGTCGCCTACCTGAGTAATAGCCTGAACGTAGGTGTTCATTTCGTTGACGTTACCGGTTCCAGACTTATCGCTTGTGCGCCACTTCCATGGCATAGAACCGCTCTTGGGCAGTGCGCGGCGGTTACTTGCCGCGGTACCGTTATCGCCAATAGCCTGTGCACCCATGTTCTGCTGGGTCAGCTTCGGGCGCAGGTACACCTGAGTGAAAGCGAAGGGAGTAGCGTTGGAACCGCTCGGGCGGTACAGATATGAGTTGCTTGCGCTCTCATTGCGATTTCCGTTAGCACGAACATCACGGCTGTAGCTAAAACCGAGCTTCCATCCCTGCTCACGCTGCTCATCAAAGTTCAGCACCGAGTAGGTGCCATTTTGCTGGATATGACCCTCGGTCTTGTCGAAGTGGGTACGATCCCTCTGCATGTACTGGGGGTTATCCGCGCTGACGTCAATATTGGACCAGATATTGTTGCTTCGCAGAGCCCAGGTCCAACGCTCGGTCTGATCACGGTGCGCCGTGATGTTCTGCCATTCCGTGCCGTCAGTATTCAGGGCGCGGCGGAAGCGCACGCCATCTTCAAGATCCTGTGGCTTCTGACCGTTCAGCAGTTCATCAACAGTGGTAGAGGGCAGCTGTACCGGAGTCATCGCGTCGTCACCCTCAGGGCTGGTGTACAGCTTAGACGCAGCACCTCGACCGTGGTAGTTCTCGGTCCAACCGTCACGGCCGCGACCAATCAGAACCCAACCGCCGCCGTTAGTCTCCTGGTCGCAGTAGAACTGCTGTGGAGCCGACATCGAAGGGGTGTACAGCCAGTACTTACCGGATTTTGCATCCTTGTTGACTTGTTTAGCTTCATAGCATGAAGCGGCTGCCTTGTCGCTGGAGGAGCCGTCGTGAACGACCGCATCCTCAGCAGCGTAGGCTACGGGACCTACCGGGGCTAGCCCGGAAAGTCCAAGCGTCAGGGCAAGCCCTACCGCCGTAGTCGCTTTTCTAGCAAATTTCATGGTTTTATTGCACCTCCGTTGAATGCTGAATACGTATTGAAGGAGTGGAATAAACACGGGCAGACACCGAAGGATAAAACGGCCTTATGATGCCTGTAGGTACGACGTACCATGTGCTTAGCAATCGGGATTGTTAGGGAAGTCGTGTTGGGCTATTTTCCACGTGCCGTCAGATTCGACCAGCGTATATATATTGAGAGACCGTTTGCCTCCGCTCTGGAGTTCCCGACCCGCGCTGTCTTTGGTCTTGACTTGGGAGGAATCCAGGCACACCTCGACGAATCGTGCACGCTTGCCCTGGTAGGTTCCTTCGGCAACTTTGGGGGTGCCGACGACCGTGCTGGTGCCCTCGTAATGCCAACCGTTTTGGGCATACTCGGCAGCGGATGCCGCGTATTCTTCGGCGGCGTTGTCTACAGCTACCTTGTTGATGGAGTCCATGGTTGCCTCATCAACAAACTGCCGGGGTTGACCGGAATCTGATGAAGCAGTATCTGCTGAACCTTCAGGCGCGCTTGGAACAGAAGACATGGTCTGCTCATAGGAGTTTACGAGACCGTTGACTTCTTTAACCTCGGCCGCGTCAGTCGAGACAGTTTTAGCGTCTTTGAGTTGCTCTGCCTGGGGATAATTTTCGTCCTGCGCAGGAACTTCAGCCTGTGCAGATTCAGAGGAAGTAGCAGTCCCAGAAGAAGGGGCGGAAGAAGCGCTAGATGCGCTGGAAGCAGAAGATGACGAGCTTGCTGAGGCTGAGCTGTCAGGGCTCGCAGTCTGTTGATCTGATGACTGAGAGCATGCCGCAAGGGGGACTATCAGAGACAAACTCAGAAGTAAGCCCGTTGCTGCCCGTCGCTGTTTCGGAAGTGAAGAAAACGTACGAAGCACGATCTTTCTCGTTCAGTTGTAAGGTGGTTGGTTATCGGTAAAGTGAAGGCACTTCTGCCAACAATAACGACAACCCACCCTTTGTGTAATTGTAAGTGAGTGAATTGCTATTGCCGACGGGAGTACCCGTTGGTTTTTATTATTTTCCATGGGGCTACACCGCGCCATGAAGGCACAGAACTTTCCGTGGATACCTATAGGCTAGCACAGCGAACGAAAGTTGTGACCGCGGTGAGGTCACAATACTCGCGGATAGTCCGAGGGGTGGACAAATACTATAAGAAAACCTAATAAATATTTTATGAACCCTTATCAAAAGAAAGGTGTAAATGGTTGTTGCGATACAAAGTTGATAGTTGTTCTCGTGTATAGAAATTTACTCATAAAATACCTATAAAACTTCTGAGGGGGTAGGTTTTGGTAGCTGAGTCTACTTGAAAGATACTTAAAGCTCTTAAATTTATAAATATGCACTCAATATACGTTCTGAGACTTGGCACATACTTTACCTATCAAATAAAAAATAATAGTATATACCCCCAGAAAACATGTTCCCTGTGATAACAAGGGAGAAGGGAGGCGGGCAAACCCTGCTATAAATTTCCTAGCCACGGCCTTAAAACCAGGATTTACAAGGGTATATACCTTAAGGACACTTTCATGAACAGTTAAAAATATGCATTTCGCATGCCATCCTCAAAAATATGAGCAGATAGGAAACGACGAACAATAGATTTTGTCGTGAAGACCCGCCCCACCGGCTGTAGTCGAGGAGATAGACAAAAAGCCTGAGCGAGATACCCCTACGGTATAAGATAGACGGGTACCCAAACGCATCAACGTGGCAATATAGAGCGCACGCGTTATTGGGAGGCGCCGCCTTGATAGCCACCGCATCCGGTAGAAGGAGTATCCGTGAAACTAACTGGACTGAGCCGTCTTCTGGCAGAACAGCCCTCCTACCGTCATATTCTTGAAGCCTGCGATGTTCCCGCTGCGGAACGTCCTGTCCAAACCCTAATTGGCGCCGTCGCCGGTGTACAGGCACCCCTTATAGCTGATCTTGCCGTTGCAGTACGGCGCCAGTCCAGAACCGGAAAAACTCCGCTGACGCTCATTATTACACCAACCGAGCGACAGGCTGAGGATACCGCGCATGCCCTGCACTCATATTTGCCTGATCACCATATCGAGAGCTTTCCCGCATGGGAAACTTTGCCGCATGAACGGCTTTCGCCACGCAGCGATACCGTGGGAAAACGTTTGAATGTTCTGCGCTCTATAACTCATCTTGAAACGCCGACTCCACAGGTTGTTATAGCCCCGGTGCGCGCGGTCATTCAGCCCCTCGTGGCTGGTATTGAGAACCTGGAACCGGTAAGCCTGGCACGCGGTGAAGAATACTCTTTCAAAGACGTTATTAAAGGTCTAACAGATGCCGCATACTCGCGTGTAGATCTCGTAGCAAAGCGTGGTGAATATGCGGTTCGAGGCGGTATTATCGACGTCTTTGCACCCACCGCACAGCATCCAGTTCGCTTGGAATTCTTCGGCGACGAACTTGACGAAATACGTTACTTCTCAACGGCAGACCAGCGTACTCTAGGGCAGGAAGCAGACCACCCAACGCACGTTACCTTGCTCCCATGCCGTGAGCTTCTCATTACCCCGGAAGTTATGGGACGTGCTGCCCGACTCAAAACGGACTATCCGACGGCATCAAGCATGCTTGAGAAGATTGCGGGAGGTATCTATGTCGAAGGCATGGAATCTCTAACCCCGCTTCTTGTCGATAAAATGCAGACTCTTGTGTCTCTGCTCCCCGAAGAATCACTCATTATTTCTCTGGAACCTGAGCGGGTGCGTGCCCGTGCCGAAGACCTTGTGGCAACCAACGAGGAGTTTTTAGCGGCCGCTTGGGATGCTTCCGCTGATGCGGGCTCGCGTGCGCCTATAGACTTGGGACAGCTTCGGGTTAGCGACAGCGGGTTCCGCACGATTGCCGCGACCCAGCAGGAATCTTTGGACCGTAACCTATCCTGGTGGGAAATCACCGAGCTTGTCGATAGTGTAGATCTTCTCAACAATGCTCTCGACGACGACATCCCAACTATGACGGTCGCGGCACAGGCTCCAGCATCCTTCACCGGCTCGGTAGAACAAATGCTTCACGAGGTTGGTTCGCTGGTTCGTGACGGCTGGACGGTACTGGCGCTTACCAATGGGCGAGGATCCACCGACCGCCTTATCGAGCTTTTCCGTGAGAGTATCTCAGGAGAAGACCCGATTCCGGCCATACGTCGGGAAACCCTCGACGGGGGAACGGAAGGCGCTCTACAACCCGGAGTAGTCGAAGTTTGTGAGACCCCAGCCTCTGCCGGATTTTTAATTCCTGAGGCGCGCCTTGCTGTTTTGACTGAAGGTGAAATTTTGGGCAGGCGCGGCACCTATGCGCCACGTGGCACGAGCGGCAAAAAACTCAAACCCCGTAAACGACGTAACGCCGTCGATCCTCTGGCACTAACCCCTGGCGATTATGTGGTGCACGAACGTCACGGTATCGGTAAATTCATTGAAATGGCTTCGCGCCCAGTCGCTGGAGTGTCTTCAAAACATGGGGAAACCCCTTTGAAAGAATACCTGGTGATCGAGTATGCGCCTTCAAAACGCGGGGGAGCCCCTGACCGCCTCTTTGTACCCTCCGATCAGCTGGATCTCATTTCGCACTATGTGGGAAGCGAAACCCCGACCCTCTCTAAAATGGGCGGGAGCGACTGGGCTAAGACAAAGAGCCGCGCACGTAAAGCGGTTAAAGAAATCGCCGCTGACTTGGTTAAACTCTACTCGGCGCGGCAAGCTTCGCGTGGTCATGCATTCTCAGAAGATACTCCCTGGCAACGGGAACTTGAGGAATCTTTTCCTTATAATGAGACTCCCGACCAGCTCACCGCTATTCACGAGGTTAAGGCGGATATGGAGAAGGAAATCCCCATGGATCGCCTGATCTCCGGGGACGTCGGCTTTGGCAAAACGGAGGTCGCTATTCGGGCTGCCTTCAAAGCCGTGCAGGATGGTAAACAGGTTGCCGTACTCGTACCCACAACCCTGCTGGCGCAGCAGCATTTTGAGACTTTTACCGAGCGTTTCTCAGGATTCCCCATCAAAATTAAGGTGCTATCGCGCTTCCAAAAGGCTAAAGAAACCCGCGCTATCGTGGAGGATATTGCCTCCGGGAGCATAGATGTGGTAATTGGTACCCACCGCATCCTCTCGGAAAACGTGAAGTTCAAGGATCTTGGACTCGTCGTTATTGATGAGGAACAGCGCTTTGGTGTGGAGCATAAGGAAAAGCTCAAGCAGATGCGCACTAATGTGGATGTGCTTGCCATGAGCGCCACCCCGATTCCGCGCACGCTTGAAATGTCGCTTACCGGTATTCGGGAGACCTCAACGTTGGCGACCGCGCCGGAAGAGAGGCATCCCGTGCTGACCTTTGTAGGGCCGCGTACCGATGCCCAGATTACTGCCGCTATTCGACGCGAACTTATGCGGGAAGGGCAGGTATTCTTCGTCCATAACAGGGTGGCGAATATTGATACTGTCGCCGCCGAAATCGGTAAGCTCGTGCCGGAGGCGCGCATCGCCACGGCGCACGGGCGCATGAGCGAATCTCGGCTTGAGCAGATTATCGTGGACTTCTGGGAGCGACGCTTCGATGTTCTGGTGTGTACAACCATCGTGGAAACCGGGTTGGATATTTCAAACGCTAATACCCTGATTGTTGATAACGCTCAGAATTATGGGCTGAGTCAGCTGCACCAGCTGCGCGGGCGTGTGGGCCGCGGGCGTGAACGGGCTTATGCCTACTTCCTGTACCCGACGGATAAGAGCCTTGGTGAGGTCGCGCATGAACGCCTCAAAGCAGTAGCTACCCATAACGAGCTGGGTGCAGGTCTGCAGCTGGCGATGAAAGACCTTGAAATTCGCGGCGCCGGTAACCTGCTCGGCGGCGAACAGTCCGGGCATATCGCGGGTGTGGGCTTTGATCTGTATCTGCGTCTCGTGGGAGAAGCCGTGGCAAATTTCCGCGGCGAACAGGAGAACACCGAGGTCGAGGTTAAGGTTGATCTTCCCGTTAACGCCCATATTCCGCATGATTATATTGATGCGGAACGTCTACGCCTGCAGGCATATCGCCAGATAGCCTCCGCAGACACCGATCAGAAGATCGCGGAGGCACGCGAAGAGCTTCATGACCGTTACGGTGCCTTACCCGAGCCCGTGGAGAATCTGCTTCAGGTGGCGGTGCTGCGCCGCGAAGCACGGGAAGCAGGTATCCATGAGATTACTGCGCTGGGCCCGAAGCTGCGTGTGGTCAGCGGTGAACCACTGCCGGAATCACGGCAGATGCGCCTCAAACGTGTGTATCCCGGCTCAACCCACACCCAACCGAAGGGTCTGAGCACGTGGCTGACGCTGGTTCCGCGTCCTAAGACTTTGCCGGTTGGTGGCGTGGACCTTATTGACGGTCCTATGTTGGAATGGTGCTCGAAGTTCATTAACTCTATCTACGCGGCAGACCCGAAAGCATTGGAGGAGTCATGATGTCATCGGCACCTACCCCGCGCACCCCGAAAGGCTGGGTGCGACTTCTGCTGAGTATCGTGGGATGGGCTGCGCTAGGTTTTGTCGCTTTAGGAACGATTGTCTGGGTATTTTTCAGCTCGTACGGGTTAACGGTGTACTTCGTTGTAGTGGCGTACCTGCTGATCGCGGTTGCTTGCGGTGCACCTGCCCTCCTGTTTTATGTCGCCCATCGAGCTAAGGTTCGCAGCGGAGAATTTGGCACGAGCGGACCGGTAAGGTTTGGCAGCAAGGAATAGCGTGGGAGCAACATACTGCCGGATGGTGTCACATTTCTTATAGACTGTGATACCGTCCGGCAGATAAGAAAAACTATAAAATGAGGTACTTCAGTTACTTCTGTACCTTGTTCTGATCCGTAATCTTACGGGTTGTCTTCGAGGGCAGCAGATGGAACACAACACCAAAGAAAATTCCAAACGCAACGAGGGCTCCGGCATACAGAACCGGACCGCCTTCGGGGTAGGTGCCCAGCAGGTAGAGGGATAGAAGCAAAAATACGAAGCAGCCGATGAACAACACTGCGTTCTCAAGATGCCTGCCATGCCCGGAGTAGGCGGGAGGTTTCGTCGTTTTAGCCATAATTTTCCTTCATCTGTAGCGACCTGCATTGGGTCGATGATGTGTGTGCTTCACCCCGGTTTCAGTGCCCTATAAACCTTTATAAACCGAGAACTCCTTTCTCAAGTATAGTGTTTTTACCCGCACGAATGCACACTTATGACACTGCGCAAACTCAAACTACGGGTTCATGACGTTACCCGGCAAATATAAGACTCTCGTAGGCAGCAAGATGTATCCGTAGCGTTCTCGGCAACTCTGCCGCTCCTGCAGGCATCACGGTACCTACTCAGCACCAAAAATCGGCATTTAATATCCTAGAGACGACGGCGGTTTCGGTTGAGTATTTCAGTGTGATAGCACACAATGAAAGTGTGACTTCAACAGTGAACTATGCATCCCAACGAATCGTGATACTAGGCGCTGGGCCCGGCGGCTATGAGGCCGCGCTTGTGGCAGCATCATCGAACGCCGATGTAACAATCATCGAACGTAATGCTCTAGGCGGCTCCGCAGTCCTAACCGATGTGGTACCTTCGAAAACGCTTATCGCTACTGCAGATATGATGACTCGTTTCTCTGATGCTGGGCGATTGGGGATCGAAAATACAAAGGGCAAAGCGCCGCAGCTGCAAGTAGATATGAACCGGGTGAATAGCCGTGTTTTGGATCTAGCGCATCAACAATCTGCCGATATCAAAAGGGCTCTTGCCTCCGCCGGGGTCAAAATTATCAGCGGCACCGGTAAGCTTACGGGCCCGCATACCGTCGCGGTTACCGATAATACCGGGCTGGAATATGACCTGCATGCAGACTTTATTCTGCTTTCGGTCGGGACGCACCCACGTGAGATGGCGACCGGGCAGCCTGATGGGGAACGGATTCTCACCTGGACACAGCTCTATAATCTGCGTGAGGTACCCCGCGAACTCATCGTAATCGGTTCGGGTGTTACCGGTGCCGAATTTGCCTCTGCCTATAACGGGCTTGGCTCCCAGGTGACCCTAATTTCTTCGCGAGATCGTGTGCTTCCGGGCGAAGACGAAGACGCCGCGCGTGTGCTGGAAGACGTCTTTGAGCGCCGTGGTGTTCGGGTAATGCCGCGGTCGCGTGCGAGCGCCGTGGAACGCACCGACGACGGCGTGGTAGTGACTCTCTCCGATGGGCGCAAGGTTTCCGGCACGCATTGCTTGGTAGCAATTGGTTCTATTCCCAACACTGAAGGACTGGGTCTTGAGACAGCTGGTGTAGAGACCAATGAGTCGGGATATGTGGTTGTCGATGCTGTTTCACGTACGTCAGTACCGCATATTTACGCTGCGGGAGACTGCACGGGTGTGTACCCGTTGGCTTCCGTAGCCGCTATGCAAGGGCGCATAGCGATGGCGCATCTTTTGGGAGATACGGTGCATCCGCTTCGCACCGACCGAGTGGCAGCGAATATTTTCACCACCCCGGAGATTGCGACCGTGGGTATTAGTGAGAAAGACCTTGCCGCCGGGGTTTACCGAGGCGAGGCTGTCATGCTTCCGTTGACTACGAATCCGCGCGCCAAAATGATGGCGTTCCAAGACGGTTTTGTGAAGGTTTTTGCCCGTAAGCACTCCGGTACTGTGATTGGCGGGGTCGTGGTCGGTCCGCGTGCATCCGAACTTATCTATCCTATCGCGCTGGCTATCGAGAAGAAGCTGACGGTGGATGATTTGGCCGCAACCTTTGCTGTATACCCGTCTCTATCCGAGGCGATTTCTACGGCATCGCGGCAGCTTCACACCCGTGTTTAGTTTTCACCACAGCTCTTGATATAGGTTGAGGGGCGTGACTCGTGTAGAGTCACGCCCCTCAAATGCTTACAGTATTCAGGCTATTTAGTGTTGACCGCGTTCATATCGACGTCGCGGGTTTCATGCGTGAGCAAGATGAAGAGAACACTCAGCAAGGATGCACCTGCTAGGTAGTATCCGACGGCCCCAACACCAAACTTCGTATTCAGCCATACCGCCACGAACGGGGTCAAGGCGGCTCCCAAAATAGATGCCATATTGTAGGCGATACCGCTGGCGGTGTACCGCACATTAGTGGGGTACAGCTCGGGCAGATAGGCACTCATGGAGCCGAAAGAAAGCCCCATCAGGCACATTCCGATGAACATGAAGATGGTAATAATAACGAGGTTAGCGTTTTTGCCGGTTCCCACGACGGAGGGAGCAATGACCAGGGTGAAAGTACCGCCGAAGACAGCCATGGCAATAGTGGTCCACAGCTGCTGTTTGCGGCGACCGTATTTGTCGGCTAACCATCCCGAGACGGGAATAAAGAGCGCAAAACCAATGATAGAGATGAGCTGAATCTCCAAGAACTTGTGGTAGGCGATTCCTAACCCACCGTTTTTAACATCAGCTTTACCGTAGGAGAGAATCCACGTCGTCATTAGGTAGAACAGCACATAGCATGCCACCATAATGAAAGTGCCCTGGATCATGGGCCACCAGGCAACTTTGAACGCCTCAACCAGCGGGGTCTTAACCTTCTCATCATTCTTGACAGCTTTGGCAAAGACAGGGGTTTCTTCGAGCTTGAAACGTACATACAGGCCTACAGCAACCATGAGGATGGAGAGCAAGAACGGAATACGCCAGCCCCAGACGAGGAAGGGGTGATCGAGGTTCTTACCATCTGTGGCGGAGTTGAAAGTGATCCACCCGGTTAGAAGCAACATAAGTCCATTGGCAAGAAAGAACCCGATAGGCGCGCCTAACTGAGGCCACATAGCGGAACGTGCACGTTTGCCTTCTTCGGCATATTCGCTGGCGAGCAGAGCCGCACCCGACCATTCGCCGCCTAGGCCTAGACCCTGGCAGAAACGCATAATGGTCAGCATGACCGGTGCCCACAGACCAATCTGATAGTAGGTGGGCAACAAGCCGATGAGGAAGGTCGCCAACCCCATGGTCAGAAGTGCGCCCACGAGCGTTGCTTTACGGCCGATCTTATCGCCGAAGTGACCGAAAACGATAGAACCCAAGGGGCGGGCGATAAAGGCGACCCCGAAGGAAGCGAAAGAAGCTAATAAAGCCGTAGTGTCATCTTTGGAGGCAAAAAACAGAACCGGGAAAACCGCTACCGCTGCGGTGGCGTAAATATAGAAGTCGTAGAATTCGATGGTGGTGCCCACCAGAGAGGCGATAATAACTCTGCTCTTGGGGGTTGTATTCTCAACCTGCGTGTTGTGCCCGGCGGAAACGTCGGGCGCGTGTGTGCTCATCGTGAATTAGCTCCTGAAAAAGGGATAGTAGCGACTACGCTCGATGTTGTGAGTGTAGATTTTCAACTTTTATATTCTACGCCTCGCGATGCGGTGCCAACATCCTGTATTCATCATCTGGACCATTCAGCTGTATTTCAGTGTTCGAGGATGAAAAATCAGGAATACACGAAAAACAAACCGCCGGATGCGTATGAGAGAACGCATCCGGCGGTTATAGGGTATAGAGTCCCGTCAGCAGGCTATTTGATGGTGGCTAGAACGGCACCTGCGGTGACGGTATCGCCCGCCTTCAAGGACAGCCCGGAAATCTTACCGGCCTTATGCGCGTTGATAGGCTGTTCCATCTTCATAGCCTCTAGCACCAGGATCAGATCGCCTTCGGCGACCGTGTCTCCATCGGCAACGGAGACCTTTACGATCGTACCCTGCATAGGGCTTGTCAGATCGTCGCCGCTGACCGCATTTGAACCGCCGCGAGCACGGGACTTACGGGTTTTCGATGCGGGCTTTGAACTGCTCTTGGCAGGAGTACCGCCCAGTTCAGGTAGAACAACCTCAAGACGCTTACCATTAACCTCAACGACCACGGTTTGACGTTCGGCATCGTCATCATCCACGCTGCCGGGAGCGCCGGAGTAGGGCGAAATGGTGTTCTTGTAATCGGTTTCGATCCACCGGGTGTGAACCTTGAAGTCTGCTCCTGCTGCGGGGGCGAAATCGGGTTCGTCCAGAACTGCGCGGTGGAAGGGAACCACTGTCGGAAGGCCGTCGAGTGTGAGCTCGTCTAGGGCTCGGCGAGCGCGTTCGATCGCCTGCTCGCGGGTAGCACCAGTCACGATGAGCTTGGCGAGCATTGAGTCGAAGTTGCCGCTGATAGCATCGCCTTCTACGAAGCCGGAATCCCAGCGCACACCAGGGCCGGAAGGAACACGAAGTTTTTCGATGGTACCCGGCGCTGGCATAAAGGAACGCCCTGCATCTTCGCCGTTGATGCGAAACTCGAAGGAATGACCGCGCAGCTGGGGGCTCTGCGGATCGATTTTCTCGCCGCGGGCAATGCGGAACTGTTCGCGCACCAGATCAATGCCCGATACTTCCTCGGAAACCGGGTGCTCAACCTGCAAGCGGGTGTTCACCTCTAGGAAGGAAATCGCTCCGTCCGGGGCAAGCAGGAACTCGCAGGTACCCGCACCCTGGTATCCGGCTTCCTGCAGAATCTTACGGGATGCTTCATAGAGCCGGTCGCTTTGTTCTTCCGTAAGGTACGGGGCGGGGGCTTCTTCTACGAGCTTTTGATTACGACGCTGAAGAGAACAATCACGGGTCGAAACAACTTGAACATTGCCGTGAGCATCGGCCAGACACTGGGTTTCGATATGGCGCGGGGAGTCAAGGAATCGCTCAATAAAACATTCTCCGCGACCGTAGGCTGCGACCGCTTCACGCACGGCGGATTCGTAGAGCTCGATAATATCGCTGCGGTTACGCACAACCTTGATGCCGCGACCGCCGCCACCGAATGCTGCCTTGATCGCGATGGGTAAACCGTGCTCATCGGCAAAAGCGAGCACTTCATCAGCAGACTCTACGGGATCCTTGGTCCCCGGTACCAAGGGGGCACCCACTTTCTGAGCGATATGGCGCGCGGCGACTTTATCGCCCAACTGGGTAATAGATTCGGGGGAGGGACCAATCCAGGTTAACCCGGCATCAATGACTTTTTGGGCGAATTCGGCGTTTTCTGAAAGGAAACCGTAGCCGGGATGCACCGCATCCGCGCCGGAACGAATAGCTACCTCAATGAGCTTGTCCATCACCAGATATGACTGGGGCGCGGTCGCCCCTCCTAGAGCGTAAGCCTCGTCCGCGAGTTTAACGTGCTGGGCATCGCGATCCGGTTCTGCATAAACGGCGACGGTCTCTAAACCTTCGTCACGGGCTGCGCGAATAATACGTACCGCGATCTCGCCGCGGTTAGCAATAAGAATTTTACTGACCGGACCGGTATGGTGTCCGGGAACAGCTGTAAAGTTTTTGGTGGCTTTTGCCGGGTTGTGAGTCACTGAGGCTCTCCTTTTTATCCTGCCGAAAGCATAGCGAGAAAAGCTGAGAATGGCGAATATATAGCGCCGAATGACGCGAAAAATATAAGAAAAGTGAGGATGCTTATACTAGGTTTGGCTTAGCGCTCGTTAGTCTGATGAGGACTTCCAGAACATGTTTATCGATATCCCATATTGTGAGAGCATTTCCTTGAGTGCATTCACCGATAGCCCAATCACCGTATGTGATTCCCCGCGGATGCCTTGAATAAAGGCAGCACCATATCCGTCGAGGGTAAAGGAACCCGCTACATGAAGTGGCTCACCCGTGGCAACGTAAGCATCAACCTCTGCGGCGCTCATCGGCGCAAAGTTTACGGTAGCGCTGCGTACCTGATGAATGGCGGGAAGCTGTTTACCCTCGGTCTCACCGAGCCCGTCCCGTAAATCCACGAGGCAGTGCCCGGTGTGGAGCACCCCGCTTCGGCCACTCATCGCAGCGATGCGCTCGCGTGCTTTCTCAGGGGTGTGCGGTTTGCCATAGGCGACCGATTCAAACTCAAAGACTGAATCGCATCCGAGTACAAAGGCGTTTACTATACCCTGGGCGGCAAGAGAATCAGCAACCGCGCGTGCCTTTGCCTCCGCAAGAATACCGGAAACCTCCGCCGGGGTTAGGTCGGTACGTCCCTCTTCACGGGCACGCTGGGCAGCACTGGCGAGTGCCGCATCCTCATCGACATCGGAGACGTGAATATCAAACATAATGCCGGAGTCTTCAAGGAGCTTTTTACGCGCGGGTGATGCGGAAGCCAGAATCAGGCGCGGTGCGGGGCCTGATGCCGAATGCGACGCACCGGATGGAACAGAAGATTGGGAAGTCATATCTTTATTTTAGAACGAGTATCAAGATTGGTCTTCATACGAGAGAACGACCTCCGTACCATACCGATGCGCTGCATACCCTATGCCGTAGCCAAGAACCGCCTAGGACGCAGCGGTAACCTTGGCAGAACTAGGCGAGGTATCCTCGCCACGAATCAGCTTCGACTGGGCGGCTTCCACAAGATCCTGCGGCACAAACCCGTTAGCGCTGCGCGGTGCATTGTAGATCTCGGCGCTGAGGATACCCTCGCGCTTAGAGACAATCGTGGGAACCAAAGCTTGCCCGGCAACGTTCAAGGCGGTACGTCCCATATCAATAATCGGGTCAATCGCCAATAGAAGACCCACTCCATCAAGGGGAAGACCCACAGTCGAAAGGGTCAGAGTGAGCATCACGATAGCGCCCGTTGTACCTGCCGTAGCGGCAGAACCCAACACCGACACCAGAATAATCAGCAGATACTGCGAAATATCCAGGTGCACTCCGTAGAATTGCGCCACAAAAATAGCTGCCAGCGCGGGGTAGACGGAGGCGCATCCATCCATTTTGGTCGTAGAACCCAGCGGCACTGCAAAGGATGCGTATGCACGCGGCACGCCGAGATTACGTTCGGTAACGGCCTCAGTCATGGGCATAGTGCCCATCGAGGATCGTGATACGAAACCAAGCTGCACTGCGGGCCATACGCCCGAGAAGTACTGTTTCACAGAGAGCCCGTTGAACTTCACGATCATGGGATACACCACCAGGAATACGAGGAGCAGACCCGCATACAGTGCCGCAATGAACTTCACCAGCGAGCCCATAGATGTCCACCCGTAGGCATAGACGGCGTGCCCGATCAGCCCGATCGTGCCCAGCGGAGCGAGGCGAATAATCCACCACAGCACCTTCTGAATAATGGCGAGCGCGCTCTTGACGATATCAATAAAGGGCTTAGCCGCATCGCCTACCTTCAGGGCCGCAATACCGATAGCCCCCGAAATCACGAGCATTTGGAGCACGTTAAAGGAGACCGAAGAGGTTATACCGGAGTCGGTGGTTTTCGTGGTGACCTCAAGCCCTAAGAAATTGGAGGGGATAATCCCGGTCAGAAATGCTGTCCATGATCCCCGGGTGCTGGTGCTGCCCGAGGCGCTTACCTCGGCACCCACTCCAGGCTGAACGAGCAGCCCCAGTACGATACCGATGGAGACCGCAAAAAATGCTGTAATAGCAAACCAGATAAGAGTCTTAACCGCTAAACGCGCCGCATTCGTCACCTGCGAGAGATTCGAGATTGAGGCAACGACGGCGGTAAACACCAGCGGGATCACCGCGGCTTTAAGGAGAGTCACATAGGACGTGCCGACAGCGTCTAGAGTGGCCATGAGCCAGTTGGGGTTATTTTTTGCATCGCCGCCGAGGGTGAGCGCAACGTACCCGAGCGCGATGCCCAGAATAAGGGAAGCTATAATTTGATGTCCGAAAGAAGTAGCCCAGCTGGAAAATCTGGATTTTTGCGGTGTTTCATGTGTAGTAGGCATGGCGTTACTGTAGACCCGTAAGAGAAAACAGCGGTAATTAGTGTGACGAACTATGACTGTATGACATAGCGTGACCGTACAAGCGCCACCGAAAAAGACCCGAGGCACGTATTATTGCTAATTTTTATCGGCTAAGAAAAGCCTTTGTGCGAGGCGTGCTTGGTATCCTGAAAAGAGCCTGTTATCACCGAGACAGGATAGTGTGAAGGAGAAATGACCCGTGAGCGGGGCCGAACATCAAACCGCAGATGCCGCAGACGTAGAGCATCCGGAGAACGTACAGGACAATCAAGACCTCAAGTCTCCTCCTGCACGCGGTACCGGTAAGAAAGCGCTCGCAGTGTTCGGCGCCGGTGCCCTTTTGGCAGGCGGCGGCATATTCGCCTATAACTCTTTGCACCAGAGCGAGGAAGCCTTTAGTGCGGACGGTGAAGAATACGCTCAGGTTTGTCAAGACTCCAACACCGGGCTGCGCGTTGAGGATGAACAATGCGAGAAGGCAGAGAAAGAGGCTGGGAATACTTCTTCGGATTCCAGCTCTGGCTCTTCGGGCGATTCTCATTCCGGAACTCAGAATTCCGGTAATTCGGGCACGACACACCATTCCGGTACAACCAATGCGTTCCTGTGGTACTACCTAGGGCGCCGCAGCGCCGGTACTACCTCCATTCCCGCCGTAGGTTCATCCCTGAGCGGCGGCAGCACCACACGCCCCAATTCGGGAACGGTATACAGCGGTCTTTCCCGCGGCGGCGGCGGATTTGAATCCTCCTATAAGAGTGCTAAAAAGACTTCCACCTATTCCTCGGGCAAGGTGACGGAATCGCGCAGCGGCGGCAAGACCACGACCTCTAAGGGAACGGGACTGACGGGGAATAACTCGGGCGGTAAGGGTGGAAGCAGCTCGAATAATAAAGGCGGCAGCTCCGGGAGTAAAGGCGGCTTCGGCGGAGGCTCGAAGTCCGGAGGCGGTACCTCCGGCGGATAGCCCGCCCCGCGTATTTTCTCAAGGGACATAAACACCCGGCTGACATACCTATTATCTGCGCCGGTTGCTCTATACGCCGCCCCGCAGATGAGAATTCTCTACAAGTTCCTATACTGCACATCGTACTCAGCGGCGGTGTCTTATCACGAAAGATAATATGAAACGCGAAGAATTTCCGGTGGGACGCCCCGGCTGGGAACAAACCATTATTGACGAAGGCCTGACCTATAGCGTCGATGGTCCACACGATCTGCAGCACTATTGGAATGAGTATGCGGCCTATGTTTTTACACCCGCAGAAATGACCAATCTGCGGGACCAGGCGCGTGAGGTTCATCAAATGTGCCTGCACGCTATTGAGCGTATGGCATCTGGTGCCTACGGAACGCTCGGTCTTCCCGAAGCCGCCTTTAACATGGCTAAAGAATCGTGGAACCGCCACGAACCGGATTTCTACGGTCGCTTCGATTTCATCTACTCCGGGGTGCCCGGCGACCCTCTCAAACTCCTGGAATACAACGCCGATACCCCAACCGGCATCGTTGAGGCCGCTATCAGCCAGAAGACATGGGCGAGCGATCAGCGCCTCGACACCCGCGGTTACGTGCACTGGGGCGAAATTGGTGAGGCATTCACCGAACGCTGGCGGCAAATCTTTGCGCACGATCTCTCTCATGGGCGTTCACCACAACTGCACTTAGCGAGTGTAACCAAAGAAATCGATGTTAACGATGAAGACTATAACAATCTCTGGCTTATAGCCCATGCCGCCAATCGTGCGGGCCTGACCACGAAGCTTATCCGTATCGACGAGGTTATTTTCGATGAGACCCTAAAAATCTGGAAAGACCCTGAGGGAGAGCGCATCGAGAACCTTTTCAAGCTTTATCCCTGGGAAGATATGGTGACCGATAGCGAAAGCGGTTACGATAAGCTGCTCTTCGCCTACCACGATAGGATGAACCGTTGGATTGAGCCCGCATGGAAGATGTTCCTGTCGAATAAGATTTTGCTCGCCGCTCTATGGGATTTATATCCCAACCACCCCAACCTCTTAGAAACACATGTAGGTACGCGAGGCGGTCTGAAGAACTGGGTTCGTAAACCGATATTTGGCCGCGAAGGCGATGGCATTGAGATCAATGCTCCCGATTACGATGTCTTTGTGCGTGATGAGGACGATGACCACTTTATCAACGTACCTGAAAGCGAATTTGTGTATCAGGATTTTGTTGCTCCGCCGGTGTACTCGGGGATTATTAACCGCACTAACCTGCCGATGCTGGGCATCTGGATGGTCAATGGCGAGGCGGTCGGTATGGGCATTCGCGAATCGGACAGGCCTATCACCGACTACGAATGTCGTTTCGCCCCGCATCTCGTACAGGTCAAACCGAACCTTATTCCGTAGCCGGTGTACCGCGTTTAACCACACTAAAACCCGTACACTTTGCTGTATGTTCATAGGTTTATGTACGATACGCAGCAAAATATACGGGTTTTAGCGCCAGCTCTCTTCTCTAGGGTTTAGCTTTATTCCCCGGTAAAGCGCAGGGGTTTAATCATCGTCGTCGTCATCCTCATCATCGCTATGGGGCATGACCTCATCGGTGAGGGCGCGGCGTAACGTATCGAGCCCTACCGAACCGAGCATAAGAGCCTTCGTGTGGAACTCACGTAAAGACAACCCATCACGAAGCGCATCGTCTCGAAGTTGAAGCCACAAACGTTCACCTACCTTATAGCTGGGCGCCTGCCCGGGCCACCCTAGATACCGCAAGAACTCAAAACGGATGACGCTCTCGGTACCCTCTAGATTGAGTTTCAAGAACTCGTACCCCAGCTCAGGAGTCCACAAGGTACCTGGTTCAACCCCCAGCGGTTCAGCCCAAGCATCGGGGATCGGAAGTTCACAGTGCACGCCAATGTCGAAAACCACGCGGGCGGCGCGCATCCGCTGACCATCCAACATGCCCATACGGTCTCCAGGATCGGTCAAGAACCCGTATTCTTCCATCAGACGCTCAGCGTAGAGCGCCCAGCCTTCACCATGCCCGGAAACCCAGATCAGCTGCGAACGCCATTTATTCATGCTCTCACTCATGACCAGCGCAATAGCCGTCTGCAGATGATGCCCCGGAACGCCCTCGTGGTACACCGTCGAAGTCTCGCGCCACGTGCCAAATGTATCGTCGCCCTTAGGAACAGACCACCACATGCGCCCAGGGCGCGAAAAATCGGGGGAGGGGCCGGTGTAATAGATGCCGCCCTCATGGGTAGGGGCGATGCGGCATTCCAGACGCAGCATTGGGCCGTCAAGATCAAACTGGGTACCTGCGAGCTCGTGCACCGCGCGGTCCGAGAGCGACTGCATCCACTCGCGGAGCGCATCGGTTCCGTGCAGAGTGCGTGACGGGTCGGCATCCAGGATCTCTTTGGCACGTTCAATCGATGCTCCGGGCTCGATCTCCTCTGCAGCCTGCCGCTGCTGAGCGATAATGCGGTCAAGCTCCTGCACACCCCAGGCATAGGTTTCATCAAGATCGACAGAAGCCCCTAAGGATGCCCGAGAGTGCAGGGCATAGAGTTTGCGGCCGACCGCATCCTGCTGGGGAGCTGCCGGGAGCAGCACCTCGTGCAAGTACGTCTTGAGCGTGGCGTATCCATCTTTTGCCGCTTTAGCACCCCGCCGCGCCTGCTCGGCAAGATCCGGTACCGCTTGAGTAATCTCGGCGGCAAGCTCATCGAAGAAACCGTCCTCGGCGATATACGCGGCGATCTGCTCGATAACAATCTCTATCTGTCGACGCGGCGAGACATAGCCGGCAACCCGAGCCGTATGCAGAGTCTGAACGAACCCGGTGATCGCCTGCGGAACGTTGAACAGACGCCCGGCAATATTAGCCCAATCCTGCTCGGTATTTCGCGCCATCAGATCGAACCCGCCGCGAATCTCTTGAGGAACCGAAACAATGTTGTTTAACTGCCAGCCGCCTAGCCCGGCACGGTGGCTCTCAAGACTAAGCCCCAGACGCTCCTGCATGGCATCAAGAGTCACAAGATCAACATCGTCTATGGGAATGACCTGATCAAGTTTCTTGAGGGTCGCGCGCACTAACTGGATATAGGCTTCCTCCCCGGCGGGGGAATAGTCGCGAAATTGAGTCGCGACACCCGTGCGCCCCTGCTCCGTTGCAATGACGGGATCTAAATCTAGAACCGCTTCGTAGAATTCGTTGGCGATGTGATCGACGTCGGTCAGCGCTCGCTTGACGCGGTAAATCTCCGGAATTTCGTGGTGAATGCTCATACTTTTCATACTAACGTAGCGTGGCATACAGCACGGCATTATTGCGCTGTATGTCCAGTACGTGAAGCGCCGAAACTTGCGTGCGCCGCATACGCCGCGACGGCGGCTGAGTAATCCTGAGATTATCAGCCACCGTCGCGTGAGGGGTACTTAAGATAATTACGATGCAGCGGAGTCAGAACCGCTGAAATACGCGTCATCGAGCTCTATCGTCCCGGGCACCCGACCGTCACGAATACCCAAACGATGGGCAATTAGACGGTTCATGAGCTCGTCGCCCGCGATAAGATCCACCAGAATATGCGGGTACTTGGTGGAGCATCGAATGTACTCATCGTATGCATCATCACCGAAAGTTCCATCCGTGATAAACGCACCCAGTTGACCACCCAATTGCTCTAGAGAGAGGTACAGGTTGGTAATATCCTGTACGCTGACCGCACCGTCGGCTGAACGCTGAGCCCGCACATAGAATGCGCGGTCGCGTTGCCCACCAGAGGGGTAAGCAATAACCTGAACACCCTGTGAAGCATCCGCACGTTCAGCCGTATATCCGCGTACTGAGAACAAGTCTGCCGCAATATCGGTGAAACGGTCCTTCGTCACCGCCTGCAGCTGGGGCTGAAGAAGAGCACGTTTGAAGACATCGCGGTAGCGCCTCTGCGCATCCTGCACGGCATTCCTTGCGGATTCGACGGCGCTAAGAGCGTCCGAAGGCGCATCCGACGACTGCTCTACACCGGGTGTCTGAGACGGTACCGGCGCAGATGCCTGGTAGGCGGGGGCAGGCTGGGTGAAGGACTGCGAAGCGTAAGCTGCCGAAGAAACACCCGAACCACCCTGTGCCTGGGCAATGTTCTGCGGGGTCGCCTGAACGGGAGCACCATAGCCCGAGCGGGGACCTGACCCGTAATGACCGCGCGAATTCTGGTAGGAATAGGAATCCTGAGAATGTTCTCGCTTCTCATACGGTTTACGGCCAGTATTGAGCGCAGCCGCGATATCCTCGGGAAGTTTGTGTCGAAGTGCCTGCTTCTGAAGCGGTACGATACGCGCGGCAACAGTCTCCGGAATACCGTTGGGGAAGCGCTCCAAAAGCTCTATGGCGCTCTGCGTGAGTGTATACCGTTCGGGATCCTTACGAGAAAGCCGACCGCTCTGCCCACCATGAACCTGCAGATAGCCTTCCTGCTTCAAAACCTGAACCGCAACCGCGTACCGGTTGCGCACGCGAGGAGTCGTATTGGAGCGATGCGGCGCCAAACGAGCCTGCAGATACGGCAAATCCAGCGTGTCCTCAACCTTCGCGAACAGATCGTAGAAGTTGATATCCGGGTTGTCACGCACCAAGGTCAGAATGTCGAAAAGCATATGATGCGGATGCGGAATCTGTTCCGCTGCTGCGGGATCGAGGAACGCACGGCGCATCAACTCGTCAATCGAGCCGTCCTCTACGCTACTAAGAGCATCGGCGTAGGCAGACCCCACCATGAAGACCTCTTGCTCATCTTCATCTCCCTCTTCGAGGTAACGGTGCGCCAACAGTACGTCATAGACATGCTCGCGTCCTTGCAAATACTCAGGAGAGTCTTCGTCTGCAAGCTGCTGAATCTCAGCATCCTGGGCAATAGCACGATCCACATCGGCCAGGGGCAGCTTCGCGTTCTCGCCTTTGGCGAGTACCGCATCCATGATGACGTGCCCCATACGAATGAGAAGTTTCTCATGGTGTTTAAGCTGATCCACCGTGAGCAGGGAGACGGGAGCATCATCGAAAATATCGCTGAGTGCCTGGGCAGGCACCCCGTGCGGGAAACTGTACCGCAGATTCTTACCCTCGGTCGTGAGCGCATATGCGATCTTATCGTGGTGCTCCTTAGGGCGCAGGTAGCCTGCATCAAGAAGTCCACGCACAGATTCGGCGCATGATGTCTCAAAAAGCTGCTGTTCCAGTTGGGTGAGACCGTACCATCCCTGCACAAAGCCACATTCGCGCATCACAAGCTCACGAAGTTTACTCTCTGTAACGCTCAGATGCAGCGGAATAACCGATAGGGCAATAGGAGCAATATTGCGCACATTAATTTGAGCCAGCAGTCGCGGATAGTAATCCTGCATATAGAACAAATGCGTGCCAATAATGGGATAGAAAAGATCCTCTAGAATTTCACGCTGTTCGTCCTCAGGGCGCTGAAGAAAATCAAGCCCACGTTCGCTCAAAGAATAGAGTAAATTTCCCGGATGCAGATTACTGAGCGATACATCAAGATAATCATGATTTACGAATGCGACAATAATTTTGTCAATCGCATCACGAAATAACACGGATTTACCCACCGCAATATAGCGCTGGGTCATGGTGAAACCTATTTCAACCCCAACTGGAGTGTAAAGTTCGGGAAAAAGCAGTTTCTGTCCGTGCTCATGTGCTCGTTCAAATTGGCGCAAAAGCGCTAATGCCGCTCGAACCGCAATATCACGGCAATCATCGCGGTACTCCTCTGGAATATCGTCCCAGGAAAGCGCTTTAAGAATGTTATCTACCGGTGTTTTCTCATGCCGAAGCATGTTCGTATTTACGATGGTCACAAGTACCCCTGTTGATATCTATATTTACTGTTCTACTAGTATAAACGGGAAAAAGGAATAAGTGTATTCATCCAAAAGGATGAATTATGACAGGAAGGTGCGCAGAACTACTGATCCAGCTTTGCGGTCTATTTATACAGGATTCTGCTGTCCTTCGAAGGTGTCACTCATGAGAATCCTGCGGAATTCCGCGGGAGAAGTACTCTTCATCAATTCTGTAGGTGCATTCTCCCGGAGCATGAATGACCCCCACACGGTGTCGAATCATCAGTGAAACTAAACGGTCACGGTCAACCAGAGCAATGCGGTTGCCACCGGGAAGGGCTTCCATTTGTTGCGGAACCTGCGCAGCAAATTCTCCACAGGTAACAAAAACACCCTGTAACCCATTGTGTAAAAGAACTGCTCCAGCAAATTTTTGAATATCGCTGAGGGTTACTTTTGATGATCCGCAATAATGTTTTGCTTGAACATAGATAGGCGGAAAACAAAGTTCTTTAGGATAATGTACAAGAACATCAATCCCGTGATCGTTAGGGCCGCCTGTAACTGCTGCATGAAAAGTCCCTAAAGAATTAAAGACATCTGCCACAATATATTCAAAATATGTCGGTGAAACAGCATAAATACGTTCGATAAGATCACCGGCAAAATCTGCCGCATATGTTGCCTGAGCCAAAATAAGATCGGGATGCGCATCCCGCAAAGACGCACCGGGACTCAACGGGGTGGTCATCGGGGTATACGAACTATGTTCGTGTTTATCTTCTGAAGCTGGGGTATCGGGAAAATCCGACGTGTCAGAACCCTTAGGAGCGCTTGCATAAAGCGGAGTAAACAGTTTTTGGAGCTCATATCGAGCGCTTTGGGGAATGACGCTGCCGCGGCGCCGAATCTGCGCCGTTAGAATGTCGGCACCGGAATCGCTGAGCAGATAGCGAGTTTTCGAGGTTGTGGTTTTGGGAACGACCAGCACATAGCCCAAGCGAGCCATCGCCTGGAGTGTTGCCTTGACCTGGTGCATAAAAGCATCGGATTTAAGATCCTGAAGTTCTTCTTTGGTGCCTAAAGCGTGTGTTTGTTCAGAGAGGGACTGCGATATATCCGCCACGGTGCGGGGGACTGCACGGCTAAGCCGCCGCAGAGCCGGCAGAAAAAGAATCTCAACGGCCTCAAGCGGCACAGCATAATTTTTGTATTCTTTAGACATATCTGAACCACCTTTCGGGCATTTTAGTGTGGTTCGCTATATATACCTAGTATATAGGGCATCTAAATATCTTCCAGAGAAGCCATACGTATTTCTCTTCATATACGTCGAGCCTCGTACGTTATAGCGCACGAGACTCGATATTTTGCCGCAGCGAAGGCAAGGTTACATCGGGCGAGCCCTACGCCACGATCCCGGACCGGGACGCAGCGAAGCCCCCAGCCGCTGACGCCGGTTAAGCAAACGAGAAGCCGCCGTCAGAATCGAATTGTGCTCCTGCTGAGCCTGCGAACTCTGATATGAAGCTACCAATACGGTGAGTGCGGCAATCTCCTCAACCGTCGGATTACCCTTGATAACACGCAGCAAAGGCTGCTCGGAAGATTGTGAATCATCCTGAATATCCGCGTGATCCACGGTATCAGCGTGAGAGGCAGCCTCCGAAGTACCGTCCCGCGGTAAAACCTGATCAGCGGACTCTTTGGGAGTCGTAGGAGCATCCTTCTTCTTCCCGAAAGAGAAATAATTCAGCGGATTGTAGCCTGCCACAGGCGCCTCCTGACAATAAATAATCGATAATGCAGTATCTTGGTTCGAACTCCGGTCAGTACTGCATCACAACGTGAACTGGGAGCGGTCAAGAACTACAGCGGAATATTCCCGTGCTTCTTCGCAGGCATAGCGGCACGTTTATCATGCAGCGCGCGAAGAGAAGAGATAATACGCACACGGGTCTCATGCGGGGCGATAACCTCATCCACATACCCCAACTCGGCGGCCTGGTAAGGGTTCAGGATCTCTTCCTCATACTGCTCGATCAGCTCAGAACGGCGTCCCTCAACATCTTCGCCAGCCTCCGCAGCTGCGGCAAGATCACGACGATAAAGAATATTGACCGCACCCTGACCATTAAGCACACCCACCTGGGCGGTAGGCCACGCCATGTTAATATCGGCTCCCAGCGTTTTTGACCCCATCGCAATATATGCGCCGCCAAAAGCCTTGCGAGTAATGATTGTAATGAGCGGTACAGTCGCCTCCGCATAGGCGTAGAGCAGTTTAGCACCGCGGCGAATAATACCGTTGAACTCCTGATCCGTACCCGGCAAGAATCCGGGAACGTCCACAAACGTCAAAATCGGAATATTGAAAGCATCGCAATTACGCACAAAACGCGCAGCCTTCTCAGCGGCGGCAATATCGAGACATCCCGCAAACTGTGTAGGTTGATTTGCCACAATACCCACCGTGCGACCCTCCACACGGGCATAACCAATCATGACATTCGGGGCGAATAACGCCTGAAGCTCAAAGAAATGCCCATCATCAACCACGGACTCGATCACATCGCGCATATCATAAGGCTGATTCGCAGAATCGGGGATGAGAGTATCAAGATCCAGATCATCCACCACGACCTCAAACTCCTGGTCATGATCCAACGGCAGCGACTCTGACAGGTTATTGGAGGGCAAGAATTCCAAAAGCTCCCGCACGAAATCGAAAGCGTCTTCTTCATCTTCGGCAAGGTAGGCACTCGTGCCAGTCATTGCATTATGCTGACGGGCGCCGCCCAAGGTTTCCATGTCAACCTGCTCACCGGTGACCGCCTTAATAACGTCCGGACCGGTGATAAACATATGCGAGGTCTTATCGACCATCACAATAAAATCAGTGAGCGCGGGGGAGTATGCGGCACCACCTGCGCAGGGGCCCATAATAATTGAAATCTGTGGAATAACACCCGAAGAACGCACATTCATCCGGAAAATATCGGCAAACAGCGCCAGAGAGGCCACACCCTCCTGGATGCGAGCCCCGCCGCCATCGTTAATGCCGATCACCGGGCAGCCATTCTTGAGGGCAAACTTCTGCACCTTCACGATCTTCTCGCCGTTCACCTGCGAGAGCGAACCCCCGTACACCGTAAAATCTTGAGAATAGATAGCGACAAGACGCCCATCAATGGTGCCGTAGCCCGAAACTAAGCCGTCACCGAGGGGTTTTTTCTTGTCCATACCGAAAGCCGTGGTACGGTGGCGAGCTAAGGCGTCAAACTCTACAAAAGAACCTTCATCGAGAATCATGTCGATGCGCTCGCGCGCCGTATTCTTACCGCGTGCATGCTGTTTATCTACAGCGGCCTGCCCGCCGGGGGCAAGGGTCTGCTCGCGACGAGCATAAAAATCGGCGAGTTTACCGGCGGTCGTACTCAAGTCGTATTCCTGAGTGTTCTCAGACATGTATTCCTCGATTCGTGCGGCACGCATCATGGGTAGAGGGTGTTTATGACGTGCGGTGTCGATACAGATAGTAGGTTTTCTCAGGCTAGAAAAGCTACCCTATCAACTATAGTGTGCGGGACGGTCATGGTGCCAGGTACCCGCGTATTTTCGTTATACGTGTTGCCGGTCAGATTCCTATGCCCCATCGTGATAAACCCGCCGGTTCGTTGCCTGGTGAGGGCACAAAGCGGCGGGTCGAAAACGGTATTGAGGGGTAAAACTAGCGGATGCTGCCCAGAACCGGGTTCCACTCGCCGATAGTGTAGGACTCGACGGCACCGCCAATTTTCATGGGGTCGTTCTTGACGATGGTCTCGGCGGCATCAAAAGAATCAACTTGAGCGATCAGGAGAGCACCTACGGACACCGAGTCTTTCAGAAGCGGACCGGAAACTACGATCGTACCTTCCTGGACGCGTGTAGAGAGGTATTCACGGTGCGCCGGACGATGTGCATCCTGAAGGGCTGGGTCTCCGTAGACGTAAGAAATGACATAGTATGCCATGGCGGGTTCCTTTCCTATGGTATTTACCGGTGGTTATCTGTCTCCAAGGGTACGCGCAGGGCGTAGACCCCAGTTACTCTACTATCTCACACCCGTACGAGAGCTCAGCATCACGAAGTACAGAGTGTACAAGGCTCCGAGCCACTATGATGGTACATATGTCGCTACCAGACCAGAGGCCTGCAATCCTTGATCCGTCCCGTATTCTCCCCGAAGCACGTGAGGCAGGGTACAGCTTCGTGCGTGTTTACGATATTGTCGATACGACGAACACCGAAATTGTTCGGCGCCTTACACGCGGGGAACCGTGCGAACGTACCGAATTGGGGGAATTGTCGGTTTTTACCACCCTTTATATGACTGCCGGAAAAGGACGTATGGACCGCTCGTGGACAGCTCCTGCAGGTACTTGCTTAGCCACCAGCATTGTGGTGCGTCCCCATGCTGGTATTGGGCAGCAGCTGCCGATCACAAGCTACCATTGGCTGACCATGCTTGCCGGGCTGAGCGTGCTTGATGTCTGGCGTGAACTGGGGCTTGATGCCGCCTTAAAATGGCCCAATGATCTGGTCATTCAAGGTCGTAAGGCATGCGGTATTCTCGCCCTGCTCCTGAGCGAACCGACTCAAGCGCCGGGGGAGAAAGAGCGCCTGAGCATTGTCGTGGGGATTGGGCAGAACCTGAATATGCGTGAAGACCAGGTGCCCGTACCGACCGCCACGAGCGCTCTTATCCAACGCGGTGAACCCGTTGATAACCATGTGGTTTTGAACCGTATGCTGACCATTTTTGCCCGTCGCTATCGTGAGTTTGTAAGCGTTGGGGGAGACCCCCAAAAAACTCTGTTGTGCGGACAGTCTCTGCTTGATCAGGCACGTGCCGCCACGGTGACGCTGGGAGCCGAGGTATCGGTGCACCTTCCTGATGGACGCATCGTCACCGGAGTTGCAACCGATCTTGATGCTCAAGGGCGCATCCTAATTCGTGATACAACCGGTGCCGTGCAGGCCTATTCCGTAGGAGACATTGAACATTTGCGTCCTGCAGATGGAAGCTACGGTAATTTTTATCCTGCCCTCAGACGGGAAGATTCTCCAACGCTAGCACCGTCTGAGATAACCCCTAATACTTCTGCAAAGGCATAAGCATGAAACTGCGTGGCAAACTCTACCCCGGCGAACAGACCATTATCCTAACGAGGGCTCATCCCGGCGCTCTTGTGGGAGCCTTTGTCTACCTGCTGGTGGCCTTTACCTCAGCAAGTTTTGCCTCGACCGCACGATCATCGGGGCTGCTCTTCTGGGCGGGCAGTGTGGTAGCTGCGGTTACCGCTTTGGTGGCTCTTCGTAAGATATGGCGCTGGTCTGTCACACGGTACGCTATCACCACGCATCGCATCATGATTATTAAGGGCCTGATGCGCCGTAAGGCTGACATATCCTTGCTGCTTGACGGCATGGGAAATCGTTGGGTTTCGCAGAGTAGCCTGGGCGCTTGGATGGGGTACGGATCTTTCCATGTTGATTATGCAGGAGGGTTTCGGCACCAGCTTATGCACCTTCCAAACCCCGAACGGTTCCGGAATATTGTCGAGCATGCCTGGCAGGACTACTATCCGTTACGTGTTAGTTATGTTTAGGGTCTAGCGGGCGAGATTTTTGCCTGGTAAGGGTAGAATAATGTGGGCAAGCATACTTTTTATGTCTGCCCGGAAGAGCACACGGGTATTCTTAATGTGAAATACTGCACCCGAATACAGTGTGCTGCATATATCCAGGGGACAAGGAAGGAGAACTCAACGCCTATGACTCATGAGAGCCTATCTGGCGATAGCGTTGAGGCTACCCCGTATAAGAATCCCCGAACGTTGGGTCCTGAAACCCAGATGTTGAATCTGCGTATTCTGCAGAACCTGGCGCAAAACAATATTTACCGTGACGAAACCTCAAAAGAAGGCGTACGCGTGCTTGAACGCGCTCTGCTGGGAGAGGGCCGCCGGTATAAACCTGGAGAAGCCGCTGCTGCCGCGCAGATGAGCCTTGAAGATGCTCGCCGGATCTGGCGCAATATGGGTTTTCCTGATATTCATGCCGCCGATCCCCATTTCACGGAACTCGACGTCAATATGCTCGAAGACCTGGAGAATCTCAACCGAACGAATCTTGTTGCGGAAGAGAGCATTGTCTCTTTGACACGGTCCGTAGGGCAGCTGACCGATCGCATTGTGGCGTGGCAGATTGAAACGCTGGTGCACGACATTATGGATCGTGATGGTGTAGACGATGCGCAGGCACGCCGTCAGCTTCTCTTCCGTCTTGCAGATCTCATGCCGGTTCTCGAAGAACTCGCGCTCTACGCTTATCGTCGTCAAATGTATACGGGTGTTCTTCGTCTCGCTCTGCGCGAGAATAAAAAGCTGGGGCCGGAGCCAGCTCAGCTCCCCCTCGTGCGGGGTGTAGGTTTCGTTGATTTGGTGTCGTATACCTCCCTGGTTCGTAACCTGAGTGCCCCCGAATTAGCGCGTCTTATCAACCGTTTTGAACAAAGCTGCCTCGACATTATTGCTCCGAGCGGCGGGCGCATCATTAAGACTCTAGGCGATGAAGTTTTCTTCCTCACGGAGGCTCCCGAGGCTATCGCCGAGATCAGTCTGAAACTGGCGGAGCAAATCGGAAAAGACCCTGAACTGCCAGAAGTGCGTGTAGCATTTATTTGGGGCGAGGTCCTGGCGAATCGTGGAGATGTTTATGGTTCGAGCGTAAACCTTGCTTCACGGCTGGTATCTCTCGCGGAACCTGGTTCTGTGCTGACCGACAGCGAGACCGCCGAAACGCTCAAAGAGTATGGCGACCGCTTTACTCTGACGTACCAAGGCACACGCAACGTGCGTAGCTTTGGTAATGTAGACCCTGTGGCGGTTACGCCCGGCGCTAGTTACATAACGGAGAACGATACATCATGGCAACTCCCTTGAACCTGACCCTGCGCACCGGTGGTGCGACTCATCGTGGGGCTCATCGTGACAACAACGAGGACTCGATGGCTGTAGCGGGGTCTCTATGCGTGGTGGCCGACGGTATGGGCGGTCACGAAGCGGGAGAGGTCGCATCGCGGTTGTGTGTACGTCAGCTGGCGTATTCGCATTTTTTTACTCGACCCGGCGGTATGAGCGAAGAAGAACAAGAAAACTACCGCCAGCGTGTCGAAAAGATTAAACAGGACTACCAAGATAAAAATTCAAAGCAGCGTCATCGTCGTTTAACAAATGAACTGAACCATGAAATTGTGCGTGCCCTTGATCGCACACGCGAGATTTTGGGTGAAACGAACGACAGTATTAAAGATGCGCTCTCGCGTTCAGGCGGTACCACCGTAACCGGCGCGTGGCTTACCAATATAGGTCAGCAGTACCTGTGGGTTGTCTTTAATATTGGCGATTCTCGTACATACCGGTTGATGCGTGAAGACGATGGTATTCACCATGCTGAAATGGAACGCCTGCCGGGCAACGAGGGCAATGTATCTCTTGAGCAGGTCACTACTGATCACTCTGAGGTTCAATATCTGGTGGATGAAGGGCAGATTACTCAGCTTGAAGCCCTAACGCACCCGCGCAGAAATGTGATTACTCGTGCACTAGGTACAGGTAATTTTTGGGAACCCGATTTTTGGGTGCTTCCCGCACGAGCGGGCGACCGTCTGATGCTCTGCTCGGACGGTCTTTCTGGCGAGCTTTCCCATGAATATATGGCGCGTGTTCTTACCTCCATACGTCACCCGCAGGATGCCGCCGATGTGCTACAGCATGAGGCGCTGCGCTCGGGCGGTCGCGATAATATTACCGTGATTGTTGCTGACGCCATAGAAGCGCAAGACTAGTCTTTCCCCGTGACATTAACCGGCGCATCGGGGAAAGCGAACGGTTAGACTAGTGGGGTGACTGAAAATCTTGCTGAAACTCCCGCATCCCTTGACCGTGCCCTCAAGGCGCTAGATTCGAGCGCTGAGCTGACCGATACTATTCGCGCCGAATATGCCGAGCTGACCGATACTATTCGCGCCGCTCGGCATGACTACTATCAGGCAGATGCCCCGACTCTCTCGGATGCCGAATACGATAGGCTCTACCGCAGGCTTGAGCAGATTGAGGCACAATATCCCGCGTTGATTGCTAACGATTCGCCTACCCAAGAGGTAGGTGGAGAAGTCAGCGAGGCTTTTTCGCCGGTAACCCATCTGGTACGCATGTACTCCCTTGAGGATGTTTTTTCTCTTGAGGAGCTTCGGGCATGGCTAACAAAGGCCGAAGAAAATACCCGTCTTCTCACCGGTGCCGCACCGCAGTGGCTTACGGAGCTGAAGATTGATGGTCTTGCGGTCAATCTGCTGTATCGTAACGGTGTGTTGGTGCGTGCGGCTACTCGTGGTGACGGCACCACGGGTGAGGATGTAACCCATAATGTGCGCACTATAGCCTCAATCCCACAGAAATTAGCGGGGGAGAACCATCCGGCGGAGCTTGAAGTACGCGGCGAGGTTTTCATTTCATCGGCAGACTTCAAGAAACTCAACGAAAAAATGGTGTCTGAGGGGAAGAACCCGTTCGCCAACCCCCGAAACGCTGCGGCAGGATCCCTGCGCCAGAAAGACTCTGCCGTGACCGCTGAGCGCCCTCTGAGCATGTATGTTCACGGCGTGGGCTCGCGGACCGGGCTAGACGTGAACTCCCAGTACCAAACCTACGAGCAATTGGCCGCTTGGGGGCTTCCCACCAGTCCATACAGCAAACTTTTTACTTCAGTCGATGATATTCTTCGGTATATTGCCGAGTACGGTGAAAAGCGCCATTCTCTGGTGCACGAGATCGACGGCATTGTCATCAAGGTCAATGACTTTGTAGCGCAGACTCAACTGGGGTACACCTCGCGAGTGCCGCGCTGGGCTGTAGCGTATAAATACCCGCCCGAAGAGGTTAACACCAAGCTTCTCGATATTCGCGTGGATGTTGGGCGTACCGGCCGCGTAACTCCCTATGGTGTGATGGAACCCGTGCTTGTCTCGGGCTCTACCGTTGAACGCGCAACCTTACATAATCAGGATGTGGTGAAGGCCAAGGGTGTGCTTATCGGAGACACCGTGGTTCTTCGTAAGGCTGGCGACGTGATTCCCGAGATCGTGGGGCCTGTGGTTGCTCTTCGTAACGGTCATGAACGCGAGTTCGTCATGCCCACCGAGTGCCCTTCCTGCGGTACGACGTTGGCTCCCGGTAAAGAGGGCGACGTCGATATGCGCTGCCCCAATTACCGTTCCTGCCCGGCGCAGCTGACCGAGCGCATCTACTACGCCGCGTCGCGGGGTGCTTTCGATATTGAAGCACTCGGCTTTGAGGCGGCTAAGGCGTTGACAGCTCCCGCCGAGCCTGAGCAGCCTCCGCTCACGAGTGAGGCGTTCCTCTTCGATCTCACCGCTGAAGATCTACGCGATGTGAAAATTCGCCGCGAGAAGAAGGTCAAGGGGGTGGGTACCGGCAAGTTTGAGCTTGTTCCATACTTCTATACGAAGCCCACGAAAGCAAAGCCAGACCCTGTTCCTACAAAGAACACACAAAATCTCTTCGTAGAGCTTGAGAAAGCAAAATCGCAGCCTCTCTGGCGCGTGCTTGTGGCCTTATCGATTCGCCATGTGGGGCCAACCGCGGCGCGAGCCCTTGCCACCGAATTTGGCTCTATGGATGCGATCGCCCAGGCTGACCGGGATAGGTTAGCGGCTGTTGATGGTGTGGGCGGCGTTATCGCCGATTCGATTATCGAATGGTTTGCAACGGATTGGCATCGCGAAGTTCTTGCCCGTTGGGCGGATGCCGGTGTGCGTATGGAAGATGAGCGTGACGCGTCAATAGGACGCACGCTCGAAGGCGTGACCGTGGTTGTGACCGGAACCCTTGTGAACTATAGCCGTGACAGCGCGAAGGAAGCGATTATCGTGCGGGGCGGGCGTGCCTCCGGGTCTGTGTCTAAGAAGACCCATTTTGTGGTTGCCGGAGCCTCTGCGGGGTCAAAACTCGATAAGGCCGAGGCCCTGGGAATTCCGGTTCTTGATGAAGACGGGTTCACGAAACTTTTGGCCCACGGGCCCGATGCGCTAACACCGGGGGAGTAGGACTCTTACTCCGAGTTATCCACCAAATAACGGCGAAAGGTTACGCTGTAGCTGGTATTTGGTGTGGGGCAGCGCAGCTGCATGATGTGCTGCGATGAAGGTCCTGAAACCCGGTAATAGAGTTGTTAACGCCCGAAAATAGCTCTATATGGGGTGACATAAGCGCATAATCTCCCAGAGACCGTGCATATATGCTAAGGCGCGCCATCGCGCCGCAGAGCTGTTAAGTGGTTTGGACTTATGTCGTCATGAACCCTTAAAACACGCCGCAAGCGAAAAATTTTTTAAAAAATTTTTAAATGGGTGGAGGGTCACTATTACGAAATGATAAAGCCCACCCCCAGAAACAGAATATAGAAGAGTTGTTCTTGTATGCTTCCTTGGTATGGCAATGGATGAGTAGGAATCGAGGTTTTAAAAGTTTGAACTTAGCCTACCCTGAGTTAATTTACCTGGGAGTTCCCTGTGAGAACTCAGAACGCTTGCTGAGAGCATAGAAGAGGTTGGAATCTTGAGTTTTCTCAGCTATCTTTATCTGCAGAACGATTCCTTTATTGGGAGTCAATCAGAAATTTAGTTTTGGGACCGGAAACCCCAAAACGATGCCCGGTTCTACCGCACGTCCCCACGTGAGGATGCGCCTCTGCCGTCTACCCCGCAATACGCGACTATGGCGGAAGTGCGAATCACGTGGATAGCCGCTCACATGGTAGAGCCTCGACAAGTAATCAATTTGTTAAAACGGGTGAGCGGTAACGCTATGAAGCTCCGGGGACGGAGTGAGCGTGGATGGCCTTATTTGGAGCATTATGAAGAACACTTCCGCAATCCGCCGTACTGTTGCTGCTCTCGCTATTGGTGGTGCAGCTGCAGCCGCTGCCGCGCCTGCTGCAAACGCAGCACCGGCATCCACCTGGGATGCTTTGGCACAGTGTGAGTCCGGTGGTAACTGGGCAACCAACACTGGCAACGGTTTCTACGGTGGTCTGCAGTTCACCCAGCAGTCCTGGAACGGTGTCGGCATGTCCGGTTCCCCCATGAATGCTTCCCGTGAACAGCAGATTGAGGCAGCAGAGCGTCTGCTTGCACAGCAGGGCTGGGGCGCATGGCCCGCATGCTCCTCGAAGCTCGGTCTGTCCGGTAACGCAACCCCCTCCTACACCGATCCCGGTGCAGCTCAGCAGGAGGTAGCACCTCAGGCACAGGCTCAGCAGTCCTACTCCGAGCCCGTTCAGGAAGCAGCACCTGCTGCTCCCGCACCTACGACTCAGGCTCCTGCTCAGGAAGCTCCCGCAGCACCTGCTCAGGAAGCAGCACCTGCAGCTCAGGCACCCGCAGCAACCGCTGCTGGCACCTACACCGTGCAGTCCGGTGATACCCTCTCCGGTATCGCTGCTCAGCTCGGCGTTGCTGGTGGTTACCAGGCAATCGCAGCTGCTAACACCGACGTTGTCTACAACGTTGACCTGATCTTCCCCGGTCAGGTTCTGAACATCCCCGCATAATTTAGGGAGTTCACCTTAACGTAGACATATGAGCCCCACCTTCCTTTGGGAAGGTGGGGCTCATATGCGTCTAGGTACAATACTGCCCTTTTACACTTCAGACTTTTATGAATACCAGAGCGAAAATCTATTCTGTGCAGGCTTATAGGTTTGGAGTCCCTGTAAATCTAAAAACTCTCTCGCTAGATCACCAATACGTCAGCATACCTGTGAGCCGGCGGGTACACTAGATAGAGAATTGAAAGTATACCTAACGGAGAATCATGTCTGCCATCACCACCGAGCAGGTTAAGCACCTTGCCGAACTGGCACGCATCGAGATGACCGAGGACGAGCTCAACGCTATGGCGGCAGAGCTCGATATTATTGTCAGCTCGATGGAGCATCTGTCTGAAACCGTCACCCCAGACATACCCCCGACCAGCCATCCGATTTCGCTTCAGAACGTCTTGCGCGAAGATGTTGTAGGGCAGACCCTCACCCAGGAAGAGGCGCTTTCAGGCGCCCCCGATGCGCAGGATGGCAAATTCCGCGTGCCCGCAATTCTCGACGAAGACTAAGGGGAAGACGTGAACGAACTTATTGTGCTCACTGCGGCTGAAGCCGCTCAAAAACTTGCAGCCGGTGAGATTTCTGCCGTTGAGCTTACCCGGGCGCATATAGATCGCATTGAAGCAACCGATGGCACCCCACTCAGCGAGAACCGCGCTGACGGTAAAAGTGGTCTGAACGCTTTCCTGCACATCAACCGTGAGGAAGCCCTGGAGACCGCGCAGGCTGTTGATGCTGACCGTGCGGCAGGTCAAGAGCTGCCCGCGCTCGCTGGTGTACCCATCGCTGTTAAAGACTTGATCGTCACAAAGGGACAGCCCACCACCGCCGGATCGCGCATGCTTGAAGGATGGATGAGCCCCTATGACGGTACCGTAACTCGCAAGGTGCGTGCAGCACGCATGCCAATCTTGGGGAAGACTAACCTCGACGAGTTTGCGATGGGTTCCTCGAACGAGCACTCGGCATTTGGCGTAGTTCGTAACCCCTGGGCGCTTGATCGTGCCCCCGGCGGCTCTGGCGGCGGATCTGCCAGCGCTGTTGCGGCTTTCCAGGCTCCCTTAGCTCTTGGAACTGATACAGGTGGATCTATTCGCCAGCCTGCCTCCCTCACCGGTTCTGTAGGCGTAAAACCGACCTACGGTTCGGTATCCCGCTACGGCGTAATTGCTATGGCATCTTCGCTTGACCAAGTAGGTCCCTGCGCTCGTACCGTGCTTGATACCGCGATGCTTCACGAAGCTATCGCCGGTCACGACCCCATGGATTCTACCTCTTTGAATGAACCAGTCGGTCCTTTTGCGGCTCAGGCTCTTGAGGGTGCCAACCCTGAATCCCTCAAAGGGATGCGCATCGGCGTTATTAAAGAACTCGGTGGCGGTTCCGGCAGCGGCTTCCAACAGGGCGTTCTTGACCGTTTCCACGACGCCCTAAAGCTGCTGGAGAAGGCTGGGGCTGAGGTTGTAGAAGTTTCCCTTCCTTCAGTGAAGGAAGCGATTAGCGCCTACTACATGATTATGTCCTCCGAGGTATCTTCAAACCTGGCAAAATACGACGGCGTGCGGTACGGTCTGCGCGTTATACCCGAAGACGGTCCGGTGACTATTGAGCGCGTCATGGCAGCTACCCGCGAAGCTGGTTTTGGCGACGAGACTAAGCGCCGCATCATTTTGGGTACCTATGCGCTTTCAGCGGGTAACTACGATGCCCACTACGGTGCGGCATTGCGCGTGCGCACCCTCATTCAGCGTGATTACACCGCCGCTTTTGAGAAGTGCGATGTGCTGGTTTCTCCAACCTCGCCAACGACCGCCTTCAAACTGGGTGAGAAAACCAAAGGTGACCCTATGGCGATGTACTTGGGTGACGTGGCAACCGTGCCGGTAAACCTTGCGGGGGTTCCCGCGATTTCGCTTCCGGCAGGTGTTGCTGACGAGGACGGATTGCCTGTGGGCATACAGTTCACCGCCCCCGCACGCGAGGATGCACGCCTGTACCGAGTGGGTGCCGGTTTGGAAGCACTTCTGAATGATACCTGGGGCGCGCCGTTCTACACCCGCATTCCCAACACCGAAAATCTGATTAGCGACTTTGACTTTGGGGGTACCAAGTAATGAGTGAAGAAGTCCTCAGCTTCGAAGAAGCCATCGAGAAATATGATCCGGTGCTTGGTTTTGAGGTGCATGTAGAGCTCAATACAAACACCAAAATGTTCGATGCCGCTCCGAACGTTTTCGGGGATGAACCGAACACCAATATCACCCCGGTCTCGCTTGGGCTGCCCGGTGTGCTTCCCGTGGTGAACAAGGTTGCAGTTGAATCAGCTATTAAGCTGGGTCTCGCCCTGGGATGCGATATCGCACCTATCTCGTATTTTGCGCGTAAAAACTACTTCTACCCGGACTCCCCGAAGAACTTCCAGACCTCGCAGCATCACGGTCCTATCGCTGAGAATGGCAAGCTGGATGTAGAACTCGAAGACGGAACCGTCTTTACCGTTGAGATTGAGCGCGCACATATGGAGGAAGACGCCGGTAAGCTCACCCACGTGGGCGGTGCCGACGGGCGCATCCAGGGCGCGGCATTCTCACTGGTAGATTACAACCGCGCCGGTGTACCGCTAATCGAGATTGTGACCCGCCCGATTGTGGGCGCCGGCGAGCGTGCGCCCGAACTGGCACGCGCCTATGTTGCGGCGATTCGTGAGATTGTCAAAGGCTTAGGTATCTCGGATGCTCGCATGGAGCGTGGTAACGTGCGATGTGACGCAAACGTTTCGCTCATGCCCAAGGGGAGCGAGAAATTCGGTACTCGTTCGGAGACGAAGAACGTTAACTCCCTGCGCTCGGTGGAACGTGCGGTACGCTATGAGATTCGCCGTCACGCTGCTATTTTGGAACGTGGTGAGAAAATTCAGCAGGAAACCCGCCACTGGCATGAGGATACCCGTGAGACTTCATCAGGGCGTCCCAAATCTGATGCCGACGATTATCGCTACTTCCCGGAACCTGACCTGGTGCCCGTGGTACCCGAGACGGCGTGGGTTGAAGAGCTGCGCGCAAGTCTGCCCGAGCCCCCTGCGGAACGTCGCCGCCGGTTGAAAGCGGAGTGGGGATACTCAGACGAAGAGTTCCGTGACGTGGTCAATGCCGGTGCTCTTGATGTTGTTGAGCAGACTATTGCCGCTGGGGCTAGCGCATCCGCTGCCCGCAAGTGGTGGATGGGTGAAATTGCCCGTAAGGCTAAGCAGGCAGAAGTTGAACTAACCGATTTGGGCGTTGAACCCGCAACGGTGGTGGAGCTTGAAGCGTTGATCGGCGAGGGTAAGATCAACGATAAGATTGCCCGTAAGGTTCTGGAGCATGTGCTTGCTGGCGAAGGTAAGCCTGCCGAGATCGTTGAGGCTCGCGGTCTTGCTGTGGTCTCTGACGATGGTGCGCTCACCGCCGCCGTTGAGGAAGCTTTGGCGGCCATGCCGGATGTTGCCGATAAGATTCGTGCTGGTAAGGTTCAGGCAGCGGGCGCAATCGTTGGCCAAGTCATGAAGGCTACCCGAGGCCAGGCGGATGCGGCTCGCGTGCGTGAGCTTATTCTGCAGGCTTGCGGTGTGGAAGGCTAATTACCTAAGCACCCTGATAAATGCTATAACTGGGTGCTAAAAAGGCTCTTTATCCGAATAAAGCGTATTTTTTATCGCTTTATTCGGATAAAGAGCCTTTTTATGCTGAATACAGTGCAGCAGCGCGATGAGTAAAAGGGGAGAAGCCCGCAGCAGACACGCGGCACATTCACCCTCATACGGTACAGTAGTGATATGCAGCATAGTAGATTGGGGAGGAAAGCATGAAGGTTATCCGAAGACTCAGCTCGGGGACCCTCCTAATGCTTATCATGCTTACTCTTGTGCTTGCTGTAAGTTCGGTGCTTGAAAGTGTGCTCATCAAGTACCTTTCCGATGCCGTTATCACGGGCGATCGTAAGCTTTTTCTCTTGATGCTTCTTGCCGTGCCCGTATATCTTATCGTCGATACATTTTTTCATTACGCACGCCAGTACCGTGCCGCTCTCGCTGGGGTGCAGATTCAGAATAATCTGCGTGCAGAATTGTTCCGCCGCATCGGGCTTTCTCCCGTAGCGCGGCTGACGGGCAGGAGCTCCGAATATTATTTTTCGCAGTTCACGAGTCAGCTTGAAAGCATTAAAACCAACTATATTGACGTTATTTTCTGGGGCGGGTACCTTGCCACGCAGCTTATTCTCGCCATTGTGGCTGCTTTTATTCTGAACCCTTTCATGGCGTGCGCTATTCTTGCGCTGAGCCTGCCGGTGGGTTTGATGCCGATGCTGACTCGAAAACGTATTGGTACCGTGACGAAAGTTTATGCTTCGCGGACCGACGCATTGAACGAGGTTAGCGGTGATGCGCTCCGCAGCGCTTTGGGGTGGAAGATTCTGGGCGCATACTCATTCGTGGCTAAACGCTTTTCTGAAGAATTGAGTGAATGGTACGTGGCTGCGCGGAGCTATCAGCGCACGCAGGAGCGTGTAGACGCCGTCAATAGTATGTTCACGAAACTTCTGTATTTGGGAACGTGGCTTGCCGGTGGGGCGTTGGTGCTCTCGGGGCTATCGAGCGTGGGCGAGGTGGTCGCTTTTGCCCAGTTGACCGGTATGATTTGCATGCCGCTGTTTATATCTACGGGTTTGCTCACCCAGTATTATGCAGGTCGTGAGATTATTCGCAAGATTGATGCAGAAGTACCCGCTGTGGAAGATTACCGATCGGGCGAGCCTCTCACACTGGACGCGATTACCTATCGTGACGTCAAGCCGCTGGGCGAAAAGTCGGCGGGTTATGGCGTGAGTTTCATATTTGAGACTGGTAAAAAGTATCTGGTGATTGGCGCATCCGGCTCGGGCAAATCTACGCTTTTCAAACCTCTTTTTGGAAATCATCCCGAGTATAGCGGAACTATTGAGGTACACGAATCTGGGCAGACGCGCGATCTGCGTGAGATTGCCGAACAGGATATGCATGTTTCCCTAGGGCTGCTTGCGCAGGACAGTCATCTGCTGCACGATAGCCTGCGCGAGAATATTCGCCTGTATGATCCGTCGGTGCCGGATGTGCAGATTCTCTGGGCTTGTGAGCGCGCAGGTCTGGGCGAATGGGCTTCCGCGAAGGGTCTTGATTATATGCTGAGCGACGATTTGAGATCGCTTTCCGGCGGAGAGAAACAGCGTATCTTGCTTGCACGTATGCTCTTGCACGAACGCTCTTTCTATATTGTGGATGAGCTCACCACTGGGTTGGACCACGCTACGGCGGGACGGGTTGAGCGTGCTCTTTTTGAGAGCATGGAAGGGTTTGTTTACATTACGCACCGTACGGTTCCCGAGGTTTTGGCGGCGGTCGATGAGGTACTTGTCATGGAAGACGGCGAGCTTGTAGCCTCCGGAACCTGGGATGATGTGCACGCGGCCGCCCTAGAACGCGGGCTTGTGGGACATCCCTGACAACCTGCTAAAAAGGCTCTTTATTCCAATAAAGCGTATTATTCGCCGCTTTATTGGAATAAAGAGCCTTTTTTGTGCCCCGAAGAAGGGACACATCGGAAGGGTGTACCCGCTTATTTGGTAATCCCTAGGTGTGTGAGGATGAAGGCGTAATCCCAAGCAATCTCACGCCAGCGGGCTGGAGCATGCAGATTCCGAGCGCGCGAGGTACCAAATCTGCATGCGGAAGGGTATACCCGCTTATTTGGTAATCCCTAGGTGTGTGAGGATGAAGGCGTAATCCCAAGCAATCTCACGCCAGCGGGTATACCGCCCGGAGCCGCCTCCATGTCCGCCGGTCATATCGATCTTCAGCAGCGGGGTGGGGGATGACGGGTCGATGGTTTCGCGCAGTTTTGCAATCCATTTGGCGGGTTCCACATAGAACACGCGCGTATCGTGCAGGCTGGTTACCGCCGCGATAGCGGGGTAGCGCACGGGGCGGATGTTCTCGTAGGGGGTGTAGGACTTCATGTACTCGTACACTTCCTTATCTTCAATGGGGTTGCCCCATTCTTCCCATTCCAAAGCAGAAAGCGGCAGGTCAGGGTCAAGGATGGTGGTGAGTGCATCCACGAAGGGAACCTGGGCAATTGAGACCGCATATTTCTCAGGAGCCAGGTTCAGCACGGCACCCATAAGCAACCCGCCCGCGGAACCACCGTAGCAGGCGATACGCGCAGGATCCGCCCATGGCTTGGTCGCTAGGTAATCGGTGACATCCACAAAATCAGTGAATGAGTTCTTCTTGTGCAGCTTCTTGCCGTTGATGTACCAGGTGCGCCCCATCTCGCCGCCACCGCGAATATGCGCAATCACGTACACCACTCCGCGGTCCAGAATCGACAGTGTGGGGATGGAGAACATGGGGTCCATCGAAATTTCGTAGGATCCGTAAGCGTACTGAAGCACCGGATGCGGCTGCGTCAGGTCAAGATCGGCACGGTGAATCACCGAGATAGGGATGAGGGTTCCATCGGCGGCGGGGGCCCAGTCACGGTAGGCACGATAATCCTCACGCTGATAACCGCCAAGCACCGGGGTCTCGCGGCGCAGAAGCAGGGTCTGTGACATGGGGAAGTAATCGTATACGCGGCGTGGAGTTAGGAATGAGGTGTAGGCGATACGGATAACCGGGGAATAGTTCTCGGCACGCAGCACGCCAGCGGTGTACAGCTCTTCATCGAACCCGGCAGGTTCCATGAACGTGATGCCTGCGGGCTTCTTGCGGCGCCACTGCACGGGCAGCTGCTCCCGCGGGGCAAGGAACAGGCGTGTGGTCGTATCCGCGCGGGCGGTTACCACCAGGTGGGTCGCAGAGAGCGTGAACCCTTCGAGGCGAACATTTTCGCTGTGGCGAATCACCGGAACCCAACGCTTCGAATATTCCTCTAAAGATTCGCCTTCTTTCGGCATATCGGCGAGCACCAGCTCCGAGTTCAGCGCCTTATAGTCGTGCTGAATCAGCAGATGGGTTTCACCGGCAATCGTGATCGGCTCCGCCTGGTACTCAATGCGCGCATCCCGCGGAATGATCACGCGTGGCGTGCTCTTCGGGTCGGCAATAGGCACCAGGCTAACCTCGGTGAACTCGGAGTTGCCGCTAGAGAGTACGATGGATGAACGGTCGGCGCTCATTGCAGAACCCAGCCACATGGTGGGGTCAGTCTCCTCGTAGATCAGATAATCTTCGGTGCCTGCGCCAATATCGTGCACATACACGCGGTAGGGACGCCACGAATCGTCCGGCACAGTGTACACGAGCTGCTGCGCGTGGTTGATGAAGAACGACCCGCCGCTAATATTCGGAATGGTATCGGGCAGGAACTCGCCCGTTTCCAGGTTGAGGAAGCGCTGCTCGTAACGTTCATCGCCTTTCTCATCAACCGAAATGCTCAGAAGCTTACCGTTACGCGAAGGCTGGAACACGCCGAGTGCGAAGAACTCCATGTCTTTGGCGTACTCATTGCAGTCAAGCACCACCGATTCGCCTTCCAGCGGCTCGCCGGGCTTAATAACCGGGGGAGTGTAGCGCACCACCTCGTCGCCCTCATGCAGGGCAGGGTAACGGTAGAAAATTGGGTACTGACCGCCGGGAACCATGCGGCTGTAATACCACCAATCGCCGATGCGATTCGGAACCGTCAAATCCGTCAACAGGGTACGGGACTTGATCTCCTCAAAGATGCGCTCGCGTAGAGGCTGCTGATCCGCTGTGACGGCGGCAGTGTAGTCTGCCTCCGCGTTCAGGTAGTCGAGGACTTCCTGATTTTCTTTGTCTCGCATCCACTCGTAATGGTCGATAAAAGTATCGCCGTGATACTCACGAATATGCTCAACTTTTTTAGGGACGGGAACGAGGGGAACTTCTTCTGCTGGTGTGGTGTTCGATGCGTCGCTCATGGGGCTCTTTCTCGTAATAGTCCTGGATAAATATGCTTGCTATCTAGTGTAACGAGGCAGCGCACATATCGCCCTAGAAATCTCCGAATTGAGGTAGCCCGCATGTCGCGGCTGTCTCAGTATGTGTGGCTGATTTTTTTGAGACTAGGGAAGCATATATTTATCCCAGTATCCTGCGGCAGGTTCGATCTGTTCGACAATATCTATCCATAATCCTGAAGGGTCCGAAAACCCAAAACGGCGTTGCCCATAAGGCTCATTGGTTAGAGGATAGGTTATGTCGAGTCCCTGAGCTTTGAGATCGTTATAGGTGGCGGTGGCATCTTGAACTTCAAGCTCAAGGCATATCCCAATTCCGTTGAAAGTTTCTGAGCCGGGAGGCGCAGAAGGATGATCGGGCGTCATGAACGCGATAGATGTGGCTCCGTCTTGAGAAGCAAGAAGAGTAAACCATGAGCTGTCAAAGATAATCTGGAAGTCAAAATAAGACGTCCAGAAGTCTCGGGAAGAGTCTTTCATGGGGGTAACGACGAGGGGGTAGCGGTCAATGAAATTCATATATTCCTCCTGCATATACGGGTAATTAGGGATCCAAAAAGTTTCACATACTCTGAGTATGTTAAAAATATCTGGCATACTTTGGGTATGTCAATATAAAAGGGGAGAACTATGGAAGGACAGCGTGCCGCCCAGCGTGAAGCTACTGTTTCAGCACTTGTAACCGAGGCTCGCCAAAGGTTTGCTCGTGATGGCTATGCCAGCGTGCGCATAGACGATATCGTCTCTTCGCTTGGTATCACTAAAGGGGCTCTATATCATCATTTCAAAAATAAGAAAGACCTCTTCCGTGCTGTTGTATGTGAGGTGCAGCAGGATGTAGGGCGTCAGATTGAAGATGCGGCTCGGTCGTGCGCCACCCCTTGGGAAGAGTTAGTAGAGGGCAGCAAAACTTTTATTCTTGCATCAGTAGAACCAAATGTGCGGCGGATCATGTTAGTAGATGCACCTGCCGTTCTGGGGTGGCATGAATGGCGGGCGCTCGATGAATCGTCTTCAATGGTGCTCTTGGCTGACATCCTCAAGACCCTTATGGAACAGGAAATTATTGCAAAGCAGCCGGTGGAGCCTCTTTCGCATCTGCTTTCTGGCGCGATGAATGAGGCAGCGCTGTGGCTGGCCGAAACCGACTCCTCAGATGCTTTAGAAGACACGATGAAAACCTTAACGAAGCTTCTTGAATCGCTGCGTATTTCAGCTTGAAGGTGTCCTGTGCGATCGTTCTGCTAGATTGCGTAAATTGATCTGAAAGAGCAGATTTGTGCAGCAGCATGATGATGCAATTCATTATTCAGCCTGCCGCAGCAGGCGAACCCCACGGAGCCAATGTCTGCGCTGGACATAGAAGTCTGCAGTGATGTATCTATTGATGCCATATCTAGCGATAGGTGCAGTGCTCCTTGATAGACAGCTTCTCTTTTATTTCACTATGCTGAAAGGTGATGCTGAACTTTCAGCGTCTTTCACAGCTCATACAAGGAGGAAAAATGGCACAGATTGCTCTCGTCACCGGCGCCAGCCGCGGTATTGGTAAGGCGACCGCAGTTCGGCTGGCGCAGCTGGGGTATCATGTGATTGCGCAGCACCGTGCGGGAAACCCGGACTTTAGCGAGGTAGAGGCTGCCGCATCCGAACATGGAGTAAAAGTAACACCTGTACAGGCTGATTTCTCAGATCCACAGTCCGTTTCTGACTTCCTGACTCACGTGAAGGATGCGCTGGGTGGGGATACCCTCGACGTTGCGGTGCTCAACGCAGGCGTTGGCACGCAGGGAACCTTCCAGGAGCTCAATGGAGAGGCTCTGCGTAATCTGCTGCAGATCAATACGGTTGCCCCCTACGAACTTGCCGCCGGGCTGGTGCCGCTCATGAGCGCACCGGGCGGGCGTTATATTTTTACCGGCTCGGTGCTGACTCGCTACGCATTCCCCGCGATGACGGGCTACGGCATGAGCAAGATTGCACTGGAGTACCTGGTGCGGAATATGGCGGTTGAGCTTGGACCTCAGGGGATTACTGTAAATCTTGTGGCGCCCGGCGTGGTCGATACCGATATTAACGCCGCCTGGCTGCGCGATAATGCGGAGGCGGCCGAATTCGTGAAATCCGGCAACGCGATGAAGAAGGTTACCCAGCCTGAAGACGTGGCAGAAGTAATTGGTCTGCTGACTCAGAATGCATCGCAAACAATTACCGGGCAGATTATTGACGTCTCGATGGGCGATAAGCTCTAAATCCTAACGTCCGCGAGCAGGTAGGATTTGACCGAGCAGGTAGAAAAATCCTACCTGCTCGTACCAAAAACCACCTGTTCGCGGCAGAACTTTATGGTGTGAGAAGCACACATCTTGAGGAGTCACACATGTACGACTTTAAACGCGAGGGTTTTCCCGGTTTTCCTCTAGGGCAGAAGATTGAATTCTATGAGCGGAAACTCCCGGATTCGAGGATGATAGTTGCCGATCTGCCGGGTACGGGTAGGAGCATCCGTACACTTCATGGTCGTCTCGCTCTTGAAGGCTCAGAACATAGTAGTATCGCATGCCAACTCGGAGAAGACGATCTTGTTTCTCTGATTGAAATCTCATGGGCTGATGGGGATAAATTCTCTTTTGAGGGGCTGCCTCTGACTGGGCTTTCCGCCGAAGAACTCGTGGCTCAGCTGAGAGAATGGGGCATAGCTGCAGAGGTTGGTTCTGTGACGGTGGAACTGCCGGAACTTAATATTTCTTTCTTCTTTTTCGAGGATGTTCCCCGCACGATCTCCTGGCAGATGTCTGAGGCTTTCTAGCATCTCTCAGTACTTTTGCGTATCCAGCTGTGCGCGGTGTCTATACCCTCCCGAGCAGTTGGTTTTTGGCTGAGTGGATAGAATTTTCCTACCTGCTCGTACCAAAAACCACCTGCTCGCAGGGGGCGCCGGGTTTTATTCGCTAGTTTCCAGAACTCGTTTGAGGCCTGCCAACACAAACGACCAGCCCCGAGGTGAGGCCACATTCTGCGCCGTAACAGGAGAGTCTTCTAGGCGGTCGTGGGTGACCGTGAGTTTCGTGGCACCATCCGTCCACGGCTCAAGCTGCCAGGTAACGCGGCTTGCCGGTTCGTGTGCCGCATCGGGAAGATAAAGCGAGCGCCACTCTACAACAAGAAGCCGCGGTGGGTCAGACTCCAGAATCGCGCCGTCTCCCCAAACTTCCTTCCCATCTGGGGAAAGGTAGCGCAGGCGGCCCGGCTCGTTCTCGGTGACTTCAACCCGCGAACCAAAGAAATACTGGGAGGTGAACTCGGGCTGGGTGATTGCCTCCCACACACGCCGCGGCGGGGTGTTTTGAATAATTACCGAGCTGATAATCCTCTGGGGACGTGGGGGAGTGCTTGGGCTGTCGGCGGTGCTCATGAGTCTTCCTCCTCTAAATTCTTCTGTAGGTCAAGAAGTGCTGAACTTTGGTGGGCGGTGTATTTATCGATCCAACGGTCGTGGATGCGGCGAATCGGCACAGCGTTAAGGTAGTGGAGCTTTTGGCGGCCTGAGCGCTGTGTGATCACAAGGTTTGCGTCTTCGAGGATGCGCAGATGCTTGGCCACTCCGAAGCGAGTCATTCCCAGACCTTCTTCGAGCTGTCCCTGGGTGAGGCCGCCGGTAGTGTAGAGCTTATCGAGCAGCTTTCTGCGGGTGGGGTCTGCGAGAGCTTTGAAAACTGCGTCATCATCCATAACACGAGAATATGTGACTATATAGTCACCTGTCAAGGGTAAGAGGTTATTTTGGGAACTTACGAGAAGCGGATTTTTGACCAAAAAAGTGATGTTTTCTCACCTTCTCGGCCAAAAATCCGTTGCTCGCAGGAGACATAAGACTTTCAGAGCAGATTCGTGTGTGCACCCGAGCGAATGCGTCGCGCAGCGGCATGCACTAGGACAAGCCCCGCAAGCGCCCAAAGTACGCAGACTAGCACCTCAGTCACGACTGTTGAAACCACCACTTCAGAAGAGCCTCCCACTAGGGCAACTGTCCGCCCGCCGGGAACCAACGTACACAATGCCGCCAGCCACGCCGGGTATGCATCTACCGGCACGATCACGCCCGCGCTGATAGGCAGAAGCGCTCCTAAGATAGTTCCTCCCAGGTATGGGTCGGAGAGATACAGTCCCAGTCCAGCGGCGAAAACACCCAGACATACGCCTGCCATGAGAGTCAGAGGTAAGAGTGTCACAGAACGCACAAGCATGGACAGGCTGCCTTCAAGGGAACCACCGAAACCGGCATAGGCAGCTGCAATACCCAAGTTCGTGATGCCAGTGATCAGAGCTAAAAGCACGGGCATTGCAGAGACTCCCAGCCAATAAGCCGCATCAAACCGTCGGGCGGTGCACACCTGCTCGAACACTCCCAGCCAGCGGTCGGTCGCCGCGCGCGCCACAACGCCGGACGCCACACCGAGTACCACGCTTGCCAGGGCAGAGGCACATGCGATCCGCACAGGATCAGGTGCGGAAAGATCACGTCCTAGTAGAACGCTGAACAGCACGCTCATCCCCGGTACGATCACGAGGGTACTGAGCGCCGTACCAACCGTGGCGAAGGTGATGGATGAAGACCACCCAACCTTGGCGGTACTGTTCAGGCGATAGAGAGAGTTCGTTCGTTTAAACATCGCAGCCTCCTAGATTGCGCCCAAAGTGCCATGCACCGTTGCAGCGCGCAGTGCTCGCCTACCTAACAGATATGCCGTGAGCATCCAGAGGGCTGTGACCGCGCAGGTTTGCAGTACAACGCCCAGAAAATCACCGAATGAGTTCATAGGCATCTGCCCAAGCAGAACCTTCACGGGTGCCTGAATCGGAATCAGCGTGCCGAGCGCATCAAGCCAGGCAGGCGCGGAACTCTCGGTAAAAAGCACCCCGGAAGCCACGAAAACCGGCACGAGCAGCAGCTCCTCATAGGCGATAGCGTTCGGGGTCGCCACAAAGAACCCTGCAATCACGAAGGTCACCGCCAGACAGGAAACCCACAGCAGCGGAAGACCCACCAGATAGCGTGCACCCACATGAGTAAAATTCGTGAAATCTACCGAGAAGGTGCACAGCGCCCAGAAAAACCAGGCCAATGGCAGGGCGGCAAGCCCAAAAATGGAGGCAGTTGAGACCACCGCTGCGAGCGCCCGCAACGGGTTCACGGCACCATTGAGCAGATACACGAACGTTCCCCGGTAGCGCTCAAAGTTGAGGATTCCGGCAGCAACAATGCACATGTTCCAGGTGCCGATAATGCCTGCGCGAGTCCAGGCGAGGGTCGCATCTACTGGCCAGGCACCGGCGGCGAGCGCCTGCAGGGCCGTCGCCCCAAAGGTACTCAGCAGTAGCAGCTGCAGGAAGTAGGGAACTGTGAGGAATTGGCGCAGGGAAAAGGACATCAAGCGAAGTTGCCGGTTCATCGTTTCAGTCCTTCCGCCATAGCCAGGTATGCCTCTTCGAGGGTGGCTGGGCGAGTATACAGCGGTGTGAGCATCTGAACCTCACGCTCAGCGAGAATACGGGTCAGCAGAGCCTCGGCGTGTTCGGTACTGAAGGGGTGCGGCTCTTCTGAAACAGAACGTTCATTCCAGTACACGGTGATCTCCCACTCGCTGCCGCGCGGGGTCAGCAACACTGTTCCTGCATCGCCCAAAGACCGGGCAAGTTCTTGAAGCACCGCCCCGGCATTCGCACCCACACGCCCCACGGTGGTAGCGGAGATCCCGGCGTGCGCGGTAATATCCGCCACTGTGCCCGAAACCGCTACACGACCAGCCCCGATGACCGTGACCCGATGCGCTAACTCCTCAATCTCGCCCAGCAGATGGCTCGTGAGTAAAATAGCGGTGCCGTCATCAGCGAGGGAGCGAATTAGCTGGCGTATCGTCAGCGAAATATCTGGGTCAAGCCCGTTCGTCGGCTCATCCAAAAGCAGCAGTTTCGGCTCGCCCAGCAGTGCCCGCGCGATGTGCAGACGTTGTTTCATACCGCGGGAAAACTCCTGTACCTTCTTCGCGGCAACATCGGCAAGATCGACCCGTTCCAAAGCGCTCGCCACCTGATTACGGCGTTTGCGCGCGCTAACCCCGGCAAGGTCAGCGAAGAAGAGAAGATTATCGCGGGCGGATGCTCGCGGATAGAACCCGGTATCTCCGCCGAGCGCAAGCCCTAGGGACGCGCGCGCACGCTGGGGGTGCGCAAGTGCATCCACCCCGTCAATGCGCACGGTACCGCTCGTGGGAGTCAGCAGTGTTGCGCACATCTGCACAACCGTTGTTTTCCCCGCCCCATTGGGACCGAGCAGAGCATGAATTTCGCCGGAGCTTATACTGAACGAAACATTATCGACAGCGGTGAAAGCGTGTTCACCTTTGCCAAAGGTGCGGCATAGCTGTGCCGCGTCAAGAATTGTAGACATTGTGATAAAACCTTGCGGTGCTTAGTCACCCGAAGCCTCTTGAGCATGGTGTTCGCACGCCTGCAATATGTGGGACGGGTGAGATGAATAGTCGTGAGAGAGGCACTTCTTAGTGCCTGAATAATCCCAAGTCACCGACTGCAGATGCGGAAGGTATAACAATGAAACCCTCAGAACTTTGGTGTTCAAGGTGCTCACTATGCGCTCATGAAATGTATCGAACCAAAGCAGGGTTATTTCTGAAATTTTTAGAGCCCACCATCTGGGCGGGCATTCCGCGAGCCGGTGCGACTTTAGCGGGAGGTCATACCTCATCACTCCTAGATTCAAGGTTTCCATCAGTGTAGCATGGCTCACGGAATGCTGTGATTAAATTTTTTTTGATTTTATTCGAAGAAGTTAAAACGATTCCCCGTTTTTCGGCCGGAACGCTCCGCCAAGTGCATAGACCCCAAGAGAAATTGCGATTGCACATGCGCTCATAACGGCTATACCGCTATACCCCGGAAACTGTGTGAGTAATGTACCGCCGACGGCACCGCTGATAGTTGTTCCAGCGTACATTGCCGTGTTTGAGAGGGATGATACAGTACCGCGAGCTATAGCGGTATGGCTTTGCAGCTCTCCCATGAGGATGGGGAGCATAACTCCTCCGAGAAAAAGTGCAAGCGTAAAAATACCTAAAGCAGTCCAGAAATTAGCTGTCAATGACACTGAGAGATACACAATACTGAGTGCAATAAGCCCCACGAGCATAGTCTTTTGCATACCTATATGTGCGACGAATCGTGACCCTGTGAGGGAGCCTAGAGCGTTGCCACATCCGATTACAAGCATGGCGAAACCGATGGTTGTCTGCGATGCCCCAAAGTCTCGCGCAAACCATGAACCTATGAAAGATAGAGATGCGAATACTCCTGTCTGGAAAATCAGGTACGCCAGGAGGGATAGCAAAAGTGAAGGGGCTTTTAAAACGTGCAGGTAGGGAGTCAGAAAATTTCCATCTTGCGCCGCAGCCACAGGGGGGAATGCTGGGAAAACGTGAATAGAGTATACCCAAGAGAAGAAGAGACGCTGCGGCGATTGCAAAAAATGGTATCTGCCATCCATAAGTGGAGAGGAATGAACCTACAGGAATACCGGCGATTTGGGCTATGGCAAGTCCAGCCGTTGCATACCCCATAGTTTTAATAATGGCTTGTTTCGGCACTGTCATGGGGATAGATGCCCAAATCTGCGGTGAGATCAGAGAAGCGAACACTCCCGCAAGAAACCGGGCGGTAAAAAGAGACCAAAACCCCCATGCTAAACCGCATAAGCCCGTAAAAAGCGTAAAGCCGATGGACCCGGTAAGAATAATGCGCCTGCGATCAATGCGGTCTGACAGCGGGCCTGCAATGAGTGCGAAAACTGCATACCCTAAAGCGTATGCAGAGACGAACCACCCTGATTGTTCTGTGCTGGTGTTGAACTCCTTGCTGAGCAGCGGAAGCAGAGGGGCAGTGAGCAGAGTATCTGTGCCGATGACAAAGAGAGTGCTGAATGAGACAAGCCGCATGGTTGCCTCAGAATTTTGAGGTAGCTGATGAGATGTATTGTGAGAATTCATGGTGTACCCCTTGATGCTATTTCTATGTTCGTCGAAATTAGAATAAATCTATATTATGCTAAAGGGCAAGCCCAAGAGGTAATATTCTGTCACAGAGTCTTGCAGGCTCAATACGTTATGCGAAGAACCTGGAAAGGCATGGTTATGGGTAAAGAACGGCTGCATCACCCCACCCCTGATGATGTGACGTTGGATCGTGTCCTTGGCGCATTGTCAGATCCCATTCGACGAGATGTTCTCGCACGCATTGCTGACCACGGACCGCAGTTCTGCGGTGATTTTGACTATGGAATCGCCAAATCTACGATGTCTTATCATTTCAAAGTGCTCCGAGAATCAGGGCTCATGCACACCGAAGTGCTGGGAACGCACCGTAAAATTACACGCCGAGACAGCGTGATTGAGAATCTTTTCCCCGGTCTTTTAGACTCTGTTGGACTACCACCGGGTCAAGGCCAATGGGATGAATCTGCTGCGGATACTACAGGTGCCTGACTCGGCTAATCGGGTTGAGAGTATACGAATCCCTAAAATGAGGTCAGAGCAAAGGCAATTCATAAAACGTCATCTTTGCAACAATACGCCGAAAACACGTATCCCGCTTGACCGTGCGCGCTTCCTATGAAACTCTAGATGCAGGTCATGAGAGCCAGTGATAAGCCCCAGCTAGCTGGCCGGCAACCCTCCTCCGCGGTGGGGTGCCCTGGGTGAGGACCAGGCGTTGAACACAAAGTACAACGCAAGCGCGGGACCGATGTGCCCGATTCTGGTACATCGTTTTTTCGTTTGCAGAGAAGAAAGCCTAAGAACTCTGTACCGAAATCGGCATGCGGCCCCCTGAACTATCACAAGGAGCTTCGCATGAGCAACACTACAGTCCCGACTCCCGCCAACCCCGCCGGTTGGAAATTTGAGACCCGCCAGATTCACGCGGGGCAGGCACCGGATGCCGCAACGGGAGCTCGGGCGTTACCTATCTACCAGACCACCTCGTTCGTTTTCGAGAACGCAGAACAGGCCGCTAACCGTTTCGCTCTAGCTGAGCTTGGGCCTATCTATACCCGTCTGAACAACCCCACCCAAGAGGTTATCGAAAACCGCATCGCATCCCTTGAAGGGGGAGTGGGTGCGCTTTTGCTGGCCTCAGGCCAAGCGGCTATTACCTATGCGATTCTTAATATTGCGGGCGCGGGCGACCATATCGTGGCTTCCCCATCAATTTATGGGGGAACCTACAACCTACTTAAATACACGCTTGCCGACCTCGGCGTTGAAACTACGTTTGTTGAAAACCCGGACGACCTGCAGCAATGGCGCGATGCGGTTCGCCCCAACACGAAACTCTTCTACGGAGAAACCGTACCTAACCCCCGGAACGATGTGCTCGACATCGAGCCTATCGCCCAGATCGCCCACGACAATGGCGTTCCCCTAATCGTCGATAACACCGTTCCCACCCCATACCTTGTGCGCCCCATCGAATTTGGGGCAGATGTGGTAATCCATTCCGCCACGAAATATCTGGGTGGGCACGGCACCTCAATCGGCGGCGTTATCGTGGACTCCGGGAATTTCGACTATGGTGCCGACCCTGAAAAGTTCCCCAAGTTCAACGAGCCAGCACCTGGCTACCACGGTTTAGTTTATGCCCGTGACTTGGGCAAAGACTCCGCCTTCGGTGCGAACCTTTCCTATATTCTCAAGGCGCGAGTTTCGCTTCTGCGCGACACCGGGGCGGCGATCTCTCCAACTAACGCCTTCAACATTGGTATCGGTCTGGAGACTCTTTCCCTGCGCATCGAACGCCATATCGAGAACGCGACCAAGGTCGCAAACTGGTTGGAGGAGCATCCGCTGGTCGATCAGGTGATCTGGGCCGGTCTGCCTTCATCGCCCTGGTACGAGCGAGCCCAAAAATACCTGCCGAAGGGACCGGGCGCCGTTGTGGGATTCACCCTCAAAGACGCAGACCTGGAACAGACTCGCACCTTTGTGGACGCTCTGCAGCTGCACTCCAATGTTGCGAATATCGGCGATGTACGCTCGCTTGTTATTCACCCTGCATCCACCACCCACTCGCAGCTTTCCGAGGAAGAGCTAGAGGCAATTGGGGTGAGCAAAAACTTTGTGCGTCTCTCGGTAGGTATCGAAAATATTGACGACATTATCGCAGACCTAGAATTGGGTTTTGCAACTCTGAACGCCTAACCTGCACCGCCGCGACCGGGCTGCACAGTAAGTGCCCGGTCGCGGTATCGGTTTCTCGCCTGCCATTACCAACTACCGGTTACCCAGGAGAAAACATGACGGAAAATACCGTACACGCCACCTATCTGTCGCAGCTGCAGCATCCCAGCGCTCAGGGGTACCTGCGGCAGATGGCGATCGGTGATTTCACCCTCGAAAACGGTACCGTGCTTCCACAGGTAAACATCGGGTACGAAACGTGGGGGACTCTTAATAAAGCTGGGGACAACGCGATTCTTATTCTGCACGCCCTCACCGGTGACACCCATGTTTCGCGTGGGATTCCCACATCGGATATGCCTGCACCCAGTATCCGTGCGGTCGAAAGTGATGGTTGGTGGGAAGGTATTGTGGGGCCGGGCGCGGTGGTCGATACCACCAAATATTTTGTGATCGCCCCCAATATCTTGGGCGGATGCTACGGCTCAACCGGCCCGGCAAGCATCGTACCCGAGGGATACCCGGGCGCCGGGAAACCCTGGGGATCACGCTTCCCTCACGTCACTATTCGCGACTCGGTACGAGCCGAAGCCGAACTTATCACCCGGTTAGGGATTAAGAGTTTTCACCACGTCATCGGAGGATCGCTCGGCGGAGCACGCGCTATCGAATGGGCGGCAACCTTCCCCGAGCTGGTACGTGGATGCGCGGTCATCGCCGCCGGCCCCGCCGCCACTGCCGAACAGATTTCCTGGGCGCACACCCAGAACCTCGCCATCCGTGCTGATGCCAATTTTGTTTCCGGCGACTATTACGGGGGAACGGCACCCACAGCCGGGCTCGCGCTGGCGAGGCGCATAGCCCATACCACCTACCGCAGCCCAGCAGAGTTGGAGCACCGCTTTGGGCGGCAGGCAAACCGCGGAGAATCCACCGACGGCGGGTCCATCGGTGAGAACCGCGGACGGTATGCGGTCGAAAGCTACCTAGACCACCACGGCGATAAGCTCGTTGAGCGTTTTGACGCCAATAGCTACCTTGCCGTGAATGAGGCGCTAATTTCACACGATGTTGCACACGGGCGCGGCAGCCTCTCGCATGCGCTTGCGCTCAGCGACTGCAAGTGGACTATCGCCGCCGTAAGCACCGATCGTCTGTTTTTTCCGCACGAATCGTATCGTCTGGCGGAGGCGCTGCCGGTTCCCGTAAAGGTCGATATTATCGAATCCGACCACGGACATGACGGTTTCTTAGTCGAATCCCGCCAGTTGGAGGCGATTCTCGCTAAGGCTCTCGGAGTCCCGGTTCCCGAGCGAGAGCGCGCTGTCGATGAAGAAAAATCTCTTCATGATATATCCGCTCTTTTCGGTTCGCCTCTTGAAACACAAAAACAGAACTAGCTTTCGTTTTTATATATCCGAACATAGAAACCGTACATAAAAGCCTTGTGAGGACTATATTTCGGCGTGAAATAAGTCCCCACAAGGCTTTGTGTACGGTACCGATATTTGTGAATGGACGAGGTTAGCACCAGGTCACATTCTCGGGGTCAAGGCCGTGGGCGCGGGCATTCTCGTAGATGATGTCCCGCAGCCAGACAGCCAGTCCCGCAGCGAGCTTCTCGTAGTGCTCGTTGAAACGGGCGTCCTCAACATAACCGCGTGCCAGAATTACGTGTTTGGCGGGGGTTACCTCGAAGAAGAAAAGTGAGGCGCGGTGCCGCTCGGCAAGCTCATTCGCTTCCTCACTGCCCGGCTGCACGCCACGAGTGAAAGCCTCGACGAGGGCTTGCTCAACCGTGTCAAGCTCCTGCTTGCCCTTCACCCAGTCGGTGCGGCTCATAGCCGCAGTACGGCGTTGGTATTCAGCCCAATCGTCGGTGTGCCCGTAACGCTCCTGCGCTTCTTGCTCATGTGCGGGGTTGAACCCGTCGCCCATAATTTCTGCTTTTTCTGCAGCGGTAAGCTGTTCGTTCTTAGGTGCCATTGCATCCTCCAAAAGTTGATCTAGTGTTGTTAGCATGCGCTCATAGGCGGCCATTTTGCGCTGGAGCATATCTCGCTGGGCGAGTAGATGCTCGGTGCTGTTCGCTTCGTCCTGCAGTACGCTGCGAATGGCTTCAAGGCTCATGCCAATGGCGCGATACCCCATAATGACGGTGATGCGCTCAAGATCGGCATCGCTGTAGTAGCGGTATCCGTTGAGCTCATCGTGCGCGGGGCTGATCAGACCCCGCTGTTCCCAGTGGTGAAGCGTGCGCACGGTCAGCCCGTGCAGGGATGCAGCCTCTCCTACGGTGTACTCGTGCTGCCCGCCATCTGGTGTAGTGTTCGCGTCCATGTTTTTACTGTAGATCCTGACGTTGGGTGAGGGTCAAGCCTTGAGCGGAAATCTAATTCGGTTGTTTATGGCAGGCTCCTCGGTAAGATGAAGATATGAGCGAAAATACGTACATTGTCGAATATTCCCGACCCGAGGATGAACGCGCCGGAACCCACCTGGTGCTTCTGCTGCACGGGTACGGTTCGCACGAGAAAGACCTGCTGTCGCTGGCTGAACATCTGCCGCAGGAGGGCATCACCTACGCGGGAATGCGCGCCCCGCAGCCGGTAGGCACCCAGTTTTCGGCGGACGCAACCGGTGCCCACATTCCCGCCGAGGCCATAGGTTACCAGTGGTACCCGCTGGACCAACAGCTCAACGCGGATGTGCGGACCATAGAACAGGCCAGCGACTACGTGCTGGAGTGGGTCGAGCAGCACGAATCACACTACGCTTCGGTCGCGCTGGTGGGGTTCTCGCAAGGCATGGCGGTGGCGACTTCTATGGTGCGGCATCGCCCAGGAAAATTTGTTGCACTGGTGGGGCTCTCCGGGTACGCGGTCGAATCGGACTCTCCTTACTTCAAGGACGACGAGCTCAAAGCCACCGAGCTGCCCGTTTTCTTCGGCAGGGACCAGGAAGACCCTATTATTCCGCAGCCCTTCGTGGATTACACCTACGAGTGGATTCGCGCGTACACCGACGGCATCAAAGTTCTGTATGCGGGCACCGGGCACGGGGTAAGCGCCCTGGAAATTCGCCATGTGGGCGAGTTCATCGACGTGAAGGTGCTGGGCAACGCGCCCCGAATCCGTGCCGAAAAAGTTGCGGATGCTGCGGGTAACGCTGGGGCGTCAGAGCAAGGGTCAGCTGACTAAAAGGACCTGAATAACGCATCTTGGGTTGTGTAACGCACCTTCCGGCGGTGCGTTACACAACCCAAGATGCGTTATTGCGGGAAGGGAAAGGACAGAAAACCTAGTCCTGAGCCACCTGCACACTTACCCCGTTGAAGCTCACCATATCGCCCGGATGCAGCTGTTTGCCCCGCGCCTCCTCAATCTGCCCATTGACCTTTACCAGCCCATGCTGGATTACTTCGCGTGCCTGTGCACCGTCTTCGACCAGATTAGCCAGCTTCAAAAACTGTCCCAGACGAATCATTTCGTCACGAATATAGATTTTCTCCATGTCACCAGTGTATCGGCGGGAGGATGCCATGTGCGGCAGTCATACTAACCCGCCACGTGTCCCTCATCTACACGCTCTAACTAAACACTGTCTACCGTTACCCAGAAACTACACGGTAACGCAGGCAGGCAATGATACCCTAGTATCTTGTACTTGTGACCGTATATCCCGGCGCTTACCGCGCGCGGAAAAACACTGAACTCACGCACGCCACAGCCGGTGGCGGGGCATAAAGGAGTAAACATGGCAGAAAAGTCCACTCTCGACAACGTTATTGCGCTCGCTAAGCGCCGCGGCTTCGTCTTCCAGGCGGGTGAAATCTACGGCGGTTCCCGCTCCGCATGGGATTACGGTCCCCTCGGCGTGGAACTGAAAGAAAACATCCGTCAGCAGTGGTGGCAGCGTTTCGTGCGTTCACGCGCAGACATGGTCGGGCTGGACTCTTCGGTAATCCTGCCGCGCCCGGTGTGGGAAGCATCCGGGCACGTGGCAACCTTTATGGACCCGCTGGTGGAATGCCTCTCGTGCCACAGGCGCCAGCGCCAAGACCACCTGATCGAAGCCTTTGAGGCTAAAAAGGGGCGTGCGCCCGAAAATATGGGCGAGGTTGTCTGCCCGAACTGCGGCACCCGCGGCGAATGGACCGAGCCGCAGAACTTCTCAGGGCTGCTGAAAACCTACCTGGGTCCTGTCGATAACGAAGAAGGGTTGCACTTTCTGCGCCCCGAAACCGCGCAGGGCATCTTCGTAAACTTCAACAATGTGGTGACCGCAGCCCGCAAACGCCCTCCCTTCGGTATCGGGCAGATCGGTAAGGCATTCCGCAACGAGATCACCCCCGGCAACTTCATCTTCCGCACCCGCGAATTCGAGCAGATGGAGATCGAATACTTCGTTCACCCCGACGAAGCAGATAAACACTTTGACGCATGGGTTGAAGACTGCTGGAATTGGTTCGTTGACTTGGGCATTAATCCCGACAATATGCGCCGGTTCGATGTTCCTGAGGACGACCGCGCGCACTACTCGGCGGGCACCATCGACATTGAGTACCGTTTTGGTTTCCAAGGCGGCGAATGGGGCGAACTCATGGGTGTGGCGAACCGCACCGATTACGACCTGGGCGTGCACAATGAACACTCGAACGCGAAGCTCGAATACTTTGACCAAGCCAGCGGCGAACGTTACGTGCCCTACGTCATTGAGCCTTCATTCGGCCTGACACGCTCCATGATGGCGTTCCTCGTTGATGCTTACGTTGAGGATGAAGCCCCGAATACTAAGGGCGGCGTCGATAAGCGCGTGGTGCTCAAACTCGATCCGCGCCTGGCACCGGTGAAGGCTGCCGTTCTGCCCCTGTCGAAGAAACCCGAACTCTCCGAGCCCGCCCACAAGTTGGCAGCCGATCTGTGCGGTGCCTGGAATATCGACTACGATGAGGCGGGGGCTATCGGCCGCCGCTACCGCCGCCAAGACGAAATCGGCACCCCGTTCTGCATTACCGTAGACTTCGATACTTTGGAGGATCAAGCGGTTACCATCCGTGAGCGTGACACCATGAGCCAGGAGCGTGTGGCACTCGATCAGGTGAAGGCATACCTGGCGGCGCGTCTAGCTGTCTAGGATCTTTTTTCGACATGTACATGGGCGGGGTTCTCTGCAACAGAGAGCCCCGCCGGTATTTTCACTCAGTCACTAGGATCTGGTGCAGAACCTAGCCGATACGTACAATAGTGAGAACCCTATCCTCGCGGTGAAACCCGCGCATCCTGTGGAAGAAAGGCATCCCATGAACACCTACGAATTTCGTCCATGGCGCGAAGGCGACGATTTAGAACTTCTGCAGGTGTGGGGAGATCCGCGAAGCGAGCAGGAGGCGCAGCAGCGCGCATCCTTCGGAGAGGCCTCGGACGCACCTTTTAGCCGAACCCTTGTGGTCACCGACTCGGGTGTGCCTATCGCCGCTGGTGTGGTGACCGCGTCACTTCTGCATCCACAACGCCTGTGGACCTATCTTGAGGTTGCCGAAGGGCACCGCCGCGCCGGGTTAGGTACCGAGCTTTTAGACCGGCTGCGTGAGATCGCCGCCGAAAACGGGCAGGTTCTGAACCTCCGCGTGAAGCTGGCACCATTTAGCACCGGCGAGGAATTTGCGCAGGCAAAGGGCATGAAAATGATTCAGCGCTCGCGTTTGGTTCATATTGATGCGGGCGCGATTCCGCCGGTGCCCCTGCGTGAGGATGAGAACGGCAAACCCACCCAGGCAATTGAGGATTTGGCGACCGGTTCCGTTGAGCTGACCTCGAAACTTTGGGAGTTCTACCACGATTCGCATGATTGGGATGTTCCCGCCGAGGTCGGATTAGGAACCGTAAACCGGTATTTCCTCTCGGACGAGGCACGCGCCTTCGGGGCACTGGTACTGCGCGATAACATTCAGCAGACTGAGAAAGAGGGGAAGAAAGGCGAAATCATTGCCTTTGCGGTGAGTTATCACCCCTTTGAGACTGACCCCGCTGCCGCGCTGGTCGATGAGAATACCGCGACTGAGGTTTTGCTCGGATATGACATGCAGAACGAAGGCGCGGTCGAGGCTATTATGCAGCTTCTTTCGCTGTTGACGGCGCAGTACCCGGTGTTGGTTGAGGTAGACGACTCGATGACCGCTCTCGTAGAGGTAACCGATGTTCTTCTGCGTGCCGGAACCGCGAGCGTGGAAGGCGACCCAACCTATATTTACGCAAGCGATTATCCGGGTGCCGCTTCCTAAAGATTAAGGCACCGACTATGCCTCAGAAAGACCGCATCATGAGGGCACGATAGCCGTATGGCACCCTGCCCAGTGCGCCTGTCGTGAACCGGGGTATGCGCATCCGTGCTGATTTGCGTGTGTATGCCACAATATAGAGGTGAATTCTGAAGCCTCCCACCTGAAATTACCGCCGCTGAAACTCGGTAAACTGACTGTTGAAACGCCCGTGGTGCTCGCCCCGATGGCGGGTGTGACGAATAAGGCGTTCCGTCGTCTATGCCGCGAGTACGGCGGCGGATTATATGTAACCGAGATGGTGACGGCGCGCGCCCTCGTGGAACGCAAACCCGAGTCGATGCGTATTATCGAACATGACGCAGATGAGCAGATTCGCTCCATCCAGATTTACGGGGTAGACGCGGTTAACGTGGGTAAGGCTATTCGGCTGGTCGTAGAAGAAGACCGTGCGGATCACATCGACTTGAACTTTGGGTGCCCGGCGCCGAAAGTCACAAAACGCGGCGGCGGCGCGGCGCTTCCGTGGAAAACCGATCTCTTTACTGCGATTGTGCATACGGCGGTCAAAGAAGCATCGCGTAACGATATTCCCCTGACCATCAAGATGCGTAAAGGCATCGATGATGACCACATCACGTTCCTTGAATCCGCTAAGATAGCCCGGGATGCGGGGGTCGCCGCCATAGCCTTGCACGGGCGCACCGCTGCCCAGCACTATTCGGGAACAGCGGACTGGGGCTCAATCGCGCAGCTTCGCGAGGCGATTCCAGACGTCCCCATCTTAGGCAACGGCGATATTTTCGCCGCCGAAGATGCCGTGCGCATGGTCGAACAGACCGGTGTGGACGGCGTGGTGATTGGGCGCGGCTGCCAAGGGCGCCCGTGGCTTTTTGGCGATCTGCAGAATGCTTTTGAGGGTAGTACCGAGCGTATCCGACCTACTATGAGTGAAGTTGCCGCAATGATTTACCGGCATGCCGAGCTGCTTGTTGAGACTTTTGCGGATGAGTACAAGGGACTGCGTGAGATCCGTAAACATGTTGCCTGGTATTTCAAGGGTTACCCGGTGGGCGGCGAGCTGCGTGTCAAGATGGCGACCGTACCTGATTTAGCGACTTTCCGTGAACTGCTGGGGCAGCTTGATCACAGTATCGGGTATCCGGGGGCTGCGGTTGAAGGTTCGCGCGGCCGGGCCGGGAGCCCGAAGAAGCCGCATCTGCCAGATGGGTGGCTAAATTCTCGTATTCTGGGGGATGCTGAAAGGCTTGGACTTGTGGAGGCGGAACTCGATATCTCGGGCGGATAATCGGTCGGAGTTTGTCGTAGTCTGATAAAAACATTGCGTCTGGGTGAAATAGTGCTTATATAGGTAGTAAACAATGTGCCAGACGCACCGGAAGCAGGAACGGAGGAGCGATGACTCGCATTGCCGAAGAGGGGCAGGAACGTTGGGAATGGAACCTGCCCGCAGGGTACACCCCCGACGATTCGGAACGCTGGGTGCCCGAAATACATCCGTTCCGGGATCGCACCCCCTTTGAACGCGATCGTGCCCGTGTGCTTCACTCCTCTGCGCTGCGGCGTCTAGGCGCTAAAACCCAGGTCATGAACCCGGATACGGACGATTTCGTGCGTACCCGTCTCACTCATTCCCTTGAAGTCGCCCAGGTCGGGCGCGAAGTGGGCGGGATGCTCGGATGCGATCCAGACGTAGTTGATACTGCTTGCCTCTCTCATGACCTGGGGCATCCGCCCTTTGGACATAACGGTGAACGTGCCCTGAACAAGCTCGCCGCCCATATGGGCGGGTTCGAGGGCAACGCCCAAACCCTTAGGCTGCTCAGCCGCCTTGAACCGAAAGTGATCGCCGAACATGACGTATCTGCGGGTCTGAACCTGACACGAGCATCCCTGGACGCAACCTGCAAATATCCGTGGACGCGCACAGATGCACCACGTCGCGCAGATGGTACCCAAACCCACAAATTCGGTGTTTACGAGGATGACCTGCCGGTCTTTGAATGGTTCCGCGAGGGCGCGCGTGATGCCGGGGTAGAGTCCCAGCGCAAATGCCTGGAAGCGCAGGTTATGGACCTTGCCGACGATATTTCATACTCGGTGCACGACGTTGAAGATGCAGTCTTCGGCGGGCACGTGCAGTTAGAACAGCTGCGTGAGGCGAAGCATCGGCAAGCCGTCTTCGACATGACCCGCCAATGGTATCTGCCAGCCGCTACTGACGAACAGCTGGATGCGGCACTCAGCCGGTTAGAGACCCTGAACCGGTGGGTTCCGTGCATGACCGGTTCGCGCGCCTCCCTAGCCCAGTTCAAGGGACTCACCAGTAAACTCATCGGTCGTTTCGCCTGGAGCGCTGTGGAAGCAACCCGTGAACGTTATGGGCGAAACACCCCGCTAACCCGCTACAGCGCCGAACTGATCGTACCGGAAGATACCCGAGACGAAATCGCCGTCATGAAGGGGATCGCAACAGCATTCGTTATGACGGTTCGTGACGCCCAACCCCACTACGAACACCAGCACGAAATACTGGGTATTCTAGTTGAAGCGCTCTACGAAGATTCCCAGCGCGCAAACCCGCAGTATATCGACAGCATCTTCAGAACGGACTACGCGCAGCTGGGGACTCATGACGACGATGCACGCCTGCGCCTTGTCATTGATCAAGTGGCATCCCTAACCGACAGGTCGGCGGTTGCGCTCTATAAACGCATTAACGGAACCCCCTGGATGCTGGGGGAGAAGCCCTTGTGGTAGCCGCAGCCTTCCACGCGGCAAAGACAAGACAGAGACCCGTGTATAGACGGGCATGAAATACCTAAAACTGTATTACAGCACGGTGCAGCAGAAATGAGACGATGGCTGGACTAATCCGCAAAGAAGACATTGATGAAGTACGCGCCCGTACCGACATCCGCGAAATCGTTGAGGGATACGTAACCCTCAAAGGTGCAGGTATCGGCGCGTACAAAGGGCTGTGCCCGTTCCACGACGAACGCACGCCCTCCTTCAACGTGCGCCCGCAAATGGGCACCTACCACTGCTTCGGATGCGGCGAATCCGGTGATGTCTACTCCTTCGTTATGGCGATGGAACACACCGGGTTTACTGAAACCGTTGAACGCTTAGCGGCGCGTATCGGCTACACCCTGCACTATGAAGGTGGAAACCCGCGAGACAGGTACGAAGCAAGCCTGCGCCGCCGACTTCTCGACGCACACAAAATCGCCGCAGAGTTCTTTGAACGCAGCCTCTACTCAGCGAACGCGGGGGAAGCACAACGCTTTCTTGGCGCTCGCGGGTTCGACCCGGCCGCCACCAAAACCTTCGGGGTTGGATACGCTCCCCGCGGCTGGGACAATCTGCTCAAACATCTGCGTTCCCAAGGATTTACCGACGAGGAACTGCGCGCTACCGGTATGTTTTCTGAGGGAAACCGCGGCCTCTACGACCGTTTTCGTGGGCGTATCATTTGGCCCATCCGCACCGTAGCGGGCGAAACCATCGGATTCGGGGCACGCCGTCTCTTCGACGACGACCAAGGCCCCAAATACCTCAACACCCCCGAAACGCCGCTATACAAAAAATCGCAAGTGCTCTACGGCATCGACCTTGCCAAACGTGAGATGACCAAAACCAAACAGGTCGTCATCGTCGAGGGCTATACCGATGTTATGGCGGCACACCTGGCAGGCATCAAAACTGCCGTAGCAACCTGCGGCACCGCCTTCGGTGCAGGGCACATTAAAGTGGTACGCCGCATGATCACCGATGACGGCTCTGGCGGAGAAATTATCTTTACCTTCGATGGCGATGCTGCGGGGCAGAAAGCCGCGCTCGCAGCGTTTGAGGAGGATCAGCGTTTCGTGGCACAAACATACGTGGCGGTCGCCCAAGAAGGTATGGACCCGTGCGATCTTCGCCTGCACAGGGGCGATGCGGCGGTACGATCCCTTATCGCCTCTCGCCGTCCGCTCTTTGAATTCGTCATCGACACAACCCTCAAACGCTTCGACCTGACCACCCTAGAGGGGCGTGTGCTGGCGATGCGCGCCATCGCGCCCATTATCGCCGGAATCAGGGACCGCGACCTGCGCCCGGCCTATATGCGTAAAGTCTCTGGACAGCTCGGTATGGAACTTGAGGAAATACAGCGTGCAGTTGCCTACGCCCAGCGCCACCCGCAGCAGAAAAAGCGTTACGAACCGGTGGCTCAGCAGGCCCAAACGCCCCGGTACGAGCAGGTATCTGGATACGGTCAGCAGCAGGATCCGCAGAACTACTCAGCTCAACCGTGGAACGCATCTGCTGGAAACCCTGCGCCTCAGCCAGAAGGTTCCGCGAACCCCGGAAATACTATGCACAGTGATACTAGCGTGGCAAATACCGCCGGGGGAGAGCCAATACTCGCCCCCGACCCTGCCGACCCCGTGGCTCGTCTCGAAAAGGCCGCGCTCGAAATCGCCCTGCAGCATCCTCACTTGATGAGCGTATCCCAGTGGCAGGAATTCGCCCGCGTAGAATTCCGCTACCGTATGCACCGCGAAATTTCTCGAGGCATCATACACGCGGCCTCCACGGTAGCGCCCGCTGCCGGGGTTGAATGGCTCAACGTAGTGCGGTCCGGTACTATCGCCGAGGTACACCCCGCGATCGCCGAACTGAGTGTGGCGGCGCTGCCCATAGCCCACGAAGAACATCTCCCCAGGTTTATTGAGGGTACCCTCAACAGTCTCTTTATCCACCAGATCACCCGACAGAAATCCGACCTCATGATGCGCCTGGAGCAGCTCAGTTCGGCCTCTGATGGTGAAGAGTATGCGCACGTGCAGCGAGAGCTTTTAGAACTTGAAATGCGCCGCAGAACACTCACAAAAAACTAGTAAGGTACATCACTATACCCTAAGTTGCGGAGGCAACAAACAGCCGGTATAGTTATTACTCGTTGCGGATAAACGCCGTAACGGGATAATCCCCCGTAGCTCAATTGGCAGAGCATTCGACTGTTAATCGAAGGGTTACTGGTTCGAGTCCAGTCGGGGGAGCATTTAAAAGCCTCAGAGCAAAGCTCCGAGGCTTTTTTGTATGGTGACTGGATTTTGCCAGTAACCCGCTCCATGTTTTCTCAACGCTGGAGGGCTCTAAATACCCTCGCACAAGAACCCTCTCGCGCATCAAACATCTCTGTCTCGAACACTATATGAATGCATACGCATAAAAGTTTTCGAGAAATTACACAGCACACGGTAGAATGCGAAAGATACCCTACGCACCATAAAACCGTGTACTGCCGCCTTCTGAAGATTTGATGAGAGCAGAAAAACCATACGGTTTGGTTGGTGTGATCGCTGGGGCGGCTGTGTAACAACACACCTGCGGTAAGAATAGAGCTAGAATAATAACCGTGGGGTGCTAAACAGAAGCTCCACACAGAACAATCACGGAGAGGTGGGCATGACCACAAACACTAATCCCCAAGGCATACGAGCAGGCATTGCAGGGATTAAGTCAAGTATCGCGGGTCTCTTTGATGCCGCTAAGGTACTTAAAACCCTAGGTATTAACCAGGTCAAAGACGAAGTCCAGATTGCAAAGCACGAGCTTAAGACCAAAGGCGTCGCTCTTGGCAAAGGTGCAGCCTTCCTCGCCGTCGCAGCTGTTTTTGCCTGCTTCATGGTCATCGCTATTATCGGTCTGCTTATCTTCCTTCTTGGACAGCTTGTACCTTTATGGGCCTCGGCGCTGATTTGGGCAGGCGTCTTCCTCATTATTCTCGCCATCTTAGGGCTTATCGGATATAAAAAAGTTAAAGCCCAACTGCCCTTTGCTCCCGAATCGGCAATCTTCGGCGTTCTCTTCGATCTCGGTGTGCTTCGTGAGGGCAGCGCAATGACAGCCTCCCGTTTGAAACAAGAGCAGGCTGAGCGTGCAGCGCGCAAGCAGGCAGAGCGTGAGGCCGCTGCAGAGAAGGCACGCCAAGAAGCTGAGGAGCGTAAGGCACGCGGCGAAGAAGAACCCAAGCCGCTCACCATTGAGCAGATTCAACAGCGCACTAAAGAACGTCGCGCACACCTTGCAGCTTTGCGCGATGATATGCAGAAGTACGCACAGAATGCTCAATCCTTCACCCAATCAACCGTAGACTCCGCAAAGACCGGTGTGCAGAACGCGCCCAGCAGCGCGGCTACCGCTGGGCGCAACATGGTCAGCAATGCATCCAAGCCTGAGGTTGTTAAGGCTCGGTGGAAGTCCTTCGCAACTCTGGGCGCATCGCTCTCTGCAGTCGTACTCTTCCTCCGAAAGATTGTGCGACGTTAACGCAAGTACCTGCACCACAAACTCCGTATATTGGCCCGTCACCTCCGCGGTGGCGGGCCAATTTTGAGTGCGTATAGAGGCGACTCTCAGAGAACTCCAAGGCCTATTTATGCTGAGGAACGCGATAACACCCGATAAAATAATGAAGAACACCCCATACACCTGAGAAGTCAGACCAAGGAGAACAGGCGATGCAGCAGGCAAAGAAGATCCTGATCGGTGCTGAGACCTATCCCCCCGATGTGAACGGCGCGGCACAATTTGGGCACCGCCTAGCGACCTCTATGCTCAAGCGCGGGCACGAAGTACACGTAGTTGCCGCAAATCCCAGCCGTGGACCTAGCTACCGAACCGTCGTAGAGGGCGGCATCGTCGAGCACCGTCTGCGTTCGCATCTGCCCCCCACTCATGAAACCAACCGCATTTGTATTCCCTGGGAAATCCACGCTGAGGTGGGTCGTATCCTTGACGAAGTTAAGCCGGATGTTATTCATGTGCAGTGCCACTACATTATCGGGCGCGCATTACTGAAGCAGGCACATAAGCGTGGAATTCGAGTTATCGCCACTAACCACTTTATGCCCGCAAATTTAGATCCATTCCTGCCGTTCCCGGAACCCATCAAAAAGGTGTATGCGCACATTACCTGGGCGGATATGCGCCGTCTTTTCAAATATGCGGCGGTGGTGACAACTCCGACTCAGATCGGCGCCGATGCGATGCGAGATCTTGGAAGATTTACTCGCCCCGTTATGCCCGTTTCTAACGGCATTGAAATCAGCGACTACGAGCTTGCTGAGGGCGCAGATTTGGGCAAAGCACCCGGCGAACTGCGTGTAACCTTCGTGGGCCGTCTTGCTGAAGAGAAGCACGTGGATGTGCTTATTGAGGCGCTCTCTCTTCTCCCCGAAGACCTTGACCACGTTCGCCTTGATATCGCTGGAGGCGGCGAGCTTCGTGAAACCCTCGAACAGAAGGCACGCGAATGCGGTGTTGAAAACCGAGTAACGTTCCGCGGGTTTGTTCCGGACGAAGAACTGCCGGGTGTTTACCAGAGGGCAGATATTTTCTGTCAGCCTGGGACCGCAGAGCTGCAGTCGCTTGTCTCCTTGGAGGCTATGAGCGCATCCACCCCCGTAGTCTTGGCAAACGCCCTAGCGCTTCCACATCTCGTGGAAGAAGGCGTTAACGGATACCTCTTTGAGCCTAATAATCCGCAGGATTTGGCGGATAAACTTACAGCAATTCTTCGTCTACCTGCCGCTGAACGCGAGCAGATGGGGCGTGAGAGCCGCCGTATTGTGGAATTCCATAGTGCGGAGAATACCTGGCGCACTTTTGAGGAATTATATGTATCGGATGCCCCCTATGAGCGTTTTCTTGCTCAACGTTCTGAAAAATAAGGTGTGTCTAAGATTCGCCAAAACTGTACCCCTCAGGTACTCTAGAGACGTGGCTTACGCGCTAAGCCTCTAGGGGAGTTAGCTCAGCCGGTTAGAGCAGAGGACTCATAATCCTTTGGTCGTGGGTTCAAGTCCCACACTCCCTACAGACCCCGCTCGGTATGACTCATTTATTACATGTCGCCAAGCGGGGTCTTTTCGCTTTATATCGGGGTTCGAGTTACGTGAGTTAGAACAGAGAGCATAAACACGCTACATTAGATACGAACATTTGAGAGATAAAGTGTTTGCCAGCTACTTTTGAAAAGCACCATTTTCTCTCGGAACCCCTGTTAGAGACTCCGGCTCACTCAAAAGAGGAATAATGACCACCGATAAATCCTGCATGAGAGCGCTACACGGTTTATATGAGCGCCGCTTTCTGCGTTTTGCCACCGCGTTTACCCTCGCCTCTGTTCTTGGCGTGGCGGCACCCGTTCTTGCGCCGGTGCCTACATACGATCACGGCTCGGCCTTCCTGACAGCAGCTCGCGCAGATCAGCAGGATGTTCCTTCGCCCCATGTTCGCAATCTTATTTTTGTGCTTCAGCTCAAGGAAGACGGTACCTTTGAGGGGCACTTGCTTCTCGGAGATTTTAAAGGTGAGATTGGGCAAAGCGAGCTTCAAGACCTAGATACCTATCTGGAGGCCGTCAAAGTTGATAACCAAAAGGTAGAGTCCGATATTCATTCGTATCAGCCGTATTTTGTGGGTAAAGATGCTCTTATCCCGAAAGAAGCGCAGGGTCGGCACGTAACATTTACTGCGAATAGCATCGACCAGGTTAATAGAGACCTCGAACAGCTTCTCGGAACCAAGAATAATTCCATCTCTTTCAGTGAGTCCACAGGAGAAAATCAAGAGCTTTTATCAACCGCGAATGTGCATATTGATTGTGCCGGTATTTGTGATGCGAGCATGTCATCCCCGCCATTGGGGCTTGTGGCAGCGCCCGCATCCTGGGGTAAGAGCGGCGACGAAGCTTTGTACAGCGTCAACGAGGCAGCAAAATACGATTCTGGTACATCTTCGGTTGTCAGCTATACGATGAGTCGCCGAGTGGTTCCTGAGAAATTTTCAAGCACTTTCTACATCAGCTCCGAGTCTTCTTTGAGTGCGAGCTTCCAATATACCTTTAGCCCGCTCGACGCAATGCTTTTTAGCCGGAGTATTAATGAGATCTTTGGTGCCTCCAATACAAAGACCGGTGAACATAATATGGAGCGTAATGAGCAGGGTATAGGGCGTACCTTTACTACCCGGATCAGCAATATCAAAGTTCAAGATTTCCAACGTTTGCTCAATAACTATATGCCCGGTAGCGAGGTAAGTCTTGAGAAGGGTGAGAACGATCAGCTGACGTTGCGTGCCAAGCTCGTTGCGGATGCTAAAGTCACCGATAGATTCAGTGGCGACAGTGAATATATTGTGGTGGCGCCGGACGGTATGGCGGTGGTAAATCCTCCTGCTAATACTGTTGTAGATCAGTCCGATGGGGCAATTCATGTGCGCGCCAAGGGTATTAACACCGCCACAATGGAAATTCATATGCAGAAGGCTCCCCGCAACTACAGGCCAATTATGATTGCTGGGATTGTCGTAGCATCCCTGCTCATCGTGGTGCTGATCTCTATCCCCATCGTAGTGACTCGTCGCGTGAAGAAATTAGAAGAAGAATAAATACCTTATTTTCTGAAGATATGACGAATTATCGTGAGTAAAGGCGAGATTTAAGGTAGGGTAAAAAGTAACCTCGCATGCACACGCGAGACATCGCCGATAAACACACGGAGTACTGTTGCTCCAGCGCCTTCTTCCTGGAATAAGGCTTAGCCATGAGATCTTCAGACTTATCTGGTTTCTTGAAGCAACGTCCCGAGTGTATATCGGCTTGTTGCATAGGAAAATCCGAGATAAGGATCAGATGATGAGTGAGAATATTCCGCAGTCCGGTCAAGGTCAGCCACAACATCCTCAAGGCTATGGCAATGACGGGTACCAGAATCCCAACCCCGCTCAACCGTATGGGAACCCTAATATGCACCAGTCTGTACCTCCCCAGGAGCAGGGCGGACAATACCAGCAGGATCCTAATCAGTTTGGAAACCCGGTTCCGGGTGCTCCGAACCAGCAGATTCCCCAGCCGAACGGGTTTAACCCGCAAAACCCTGCACAGCCTCAGGGAGACCCACATGCTGGTTTCGCCCAGCCAGCAGCACCGGCAGCGCCAAACCCTTTTGCTGAAGCTCTCAAGAATGTTTGGGGCAGCTTCCTTGATGTCTTTAAGAGCCAGCCGGGCGACGCACATAAAAGACTGCAGGACAGCCAACCTTGGGGATGGATTATCGCTGTAGCAGCACAGTCCTTCGCAGGCTCTTTGGTCATTACGCAGCTGGTCAGCGGTCTTCTTGGGCTTTTCTACATGTTCCGCGGATCATTCTACGGTAGCCGGGGGAGCTCCTCTCAGGGAGGAAACTTCGGGCAGACCGTCATGATTTTCCTGATTTTCTTTGTCGCAATTTTTGCGATTCACGTTCTGCGCGGCTTGCAGCTCATGCTGACCGCTCGTATCGGAAAAGTTCAGTCGAGTTTCAACGACTGCATGAGCGCGGCAGGTGTTGCGGCTCTTCCTTTGGTTGGCTCCTATCTTCTGCTCTACCTCTTTGTTCTTCTCACGATGGGTACAAATGGGAAGAACTTTGCAGAGAACCCCACCCTGACGATATATCTTCTGGTAGCAATCTTTGCGTTCTCGATTGTGATCGGTGAGTCTCTTATCTACCTGGGGCTGAATCGCCTGGGTCGTTTTGAGAAATCTCCTGTGTTAATGCACGCTCTTCTTACAACTGCATGGGTTCTTGTGGCCCTCATTGTATACAACATTGCGTTCCAGATGATGCCTAACCCCTTGGCATCAAGCCTCTAGGAGCATCGTAAGATGAGCCAGCTACTACAGCAGCGCTCGTCAAGACGGCAAGGAAGACTTGGATTCCTTGCCGTCTTTCTGACGGTTCTAGCGCTCATTATGTCTGCCTGTGGTGCAAAAGTTGAGACAAATCTTGGGCTTGAAAATTCCGAGAAAGGCTCCCGCACCATTACAGTGTCTTTCAGTTTGAAAGACAACAAAGATTACCTCAAGGGTGACGTTAACGCTCTTGACGCTTCGATTAAGAAACACAAGCCTCAAGAACTTGATTATGAGGGCATTCGAACCGAAGGCGATAATGCTCAGGCCACCTTCAAAGTGAATTTTAATAGCGTAGATGAGTATCGTACTAAAGTCTCCGCTATCTTGAAGGCTTCAAGCTTTGATAAAGAACCCAAAATTCTGATTAGCGACAGCAAAGACGGTTTGGTTCAGGGCCTTGAAGTCTCTGAAAACTTCACCTCGCAGGACCTTATCAAGTGGCTTCCCGAAGCGCTTGTAACAGACGGCTTGGTCGAAGCAAAACGCAAAGACAATGTCCTGCAGTCAAGTGGGAAAAACAGCGTTACCTTTGAAGGTCGCGAAATTAAAACAACAGAGTCCTCCAATGAGGTTCAAGCTAAAGACCTCAAAGATAATGGGTTTGACGAAGTTGTGATTGCAGTCGATAAGAAGGACGGTAAATACAACGCCAAGCTTGTCTTTCTCGCAAAAGAGATCATGGTACCTGACCGGGTAAGTGCTGTAGACACTTATCTTAACTCGGTGAAACCTGAGGGAGCTGAGCTTACCAAGGGTATTGACGAAGAAATCGCCAAAAAGTCTTACCGGAGCTTACCGTCCACGCAATCTGGTAAAGATGAAAGCGGTCGCAACTTAAAATTTACTGCCGATTCTTTCGAGGATCTCAATGCTAAACTTCAGAAAATTCTGGGTACTCAAGAGACTGCGTTAGAAAGTTCCCAAGAAGTTAAAACTGATTCTTCTGGGGTGAAGATCATTGAGCATATAACAGGTTCAGTTGATTGCAGCCGTGTGTGTTCACCGGGAACCAACTACGGGGTGAAGTTTAGCTTCTCTGACGACGGTAAAAATTTTGACCAGGACTACGGCTCGTCGAATAGCTCAAGCTCAAGCGCATCCGCGTCGGATAGGGTAATAAAAGTCAACCTAAAGAATTCGCGCACGATTCAGCCTGAAAGCCTAAACGTGACTTCTGCGCTGGGTATGGACGGTTCTGTTGAAGCGAGGTTTGAGCTTGCCTTTAAGAGTTCTGATGTCGCGCAGGCTGGGGATGCCCTTAAGTCTTTCGTTCAAGGGCCTGATGAGGCTCAAGCGACATTTGAGGAACGTACTGACGGCGATAATACGATATATTCAGCAAAGATACGGGGCAAAGATTCTGCGGAATTCAATACCCGTATTGGTGCTTACCTACCCGGTTCTGAAATGACGATTCATCATCCTGGCGGGGTTAATCTTTTCGGGGCAGACTATACGGTTTCGCCCAAGTTTAACCTGCAGGAGCGTTTTGGTCAGCTACAGCCCAAAAACTACGGTTTCAAGTTTGAACTCCCTATCATGAGCTCGGTTAAAACCGATGCTCTGCAGGGAAGTAACTCTATGTTTGGTCGCCAAGATTCACATCTTTCTGGCGACGGGCGTAACGTTACGGTTAATAGTTCGGAGGGTTATGTCAATACCTCATCCCTCACCATTCCAGCGCATGGGTTTACCATGACGGACTTTGTGGTGGATGCTATTTTGCTCGGTCTGCTTCTGCTGATTCTGTTGGTGCTCTTCATCTTCCGCAAGCGCATTCGTCGCGCAAGCCAGAAGGCACGCGAACGCCGAGCTGCACAGCAAGCGGCGCAGCCGACAGCAGCCTACACAGCTTCTGACTCGGATGTTCTCAATTACGGCGACGATTCGCCGACCGTTGCGTTCTCGTCCGGAAGCTCCTATGCGGCTGAAACGGACGGTACTATTCCGCTGCCCGCCCAACAGGCTCCTATTCCGAAGCACGCTGCAAAGTCACAGCAGAAACCCGTTTCGGGTGATAGTGATCAGGACTTTTTGCAGTAGTGCCGTGCCATAACGTATAGCAAAGCAGAGACCGGTTGGTCAGGCACACAGTGAGCCCCGCATCGTGCACGATGCGGGGCTCACGACATATAGGTAATATTTCAGGCTTTGAAACTCTCGTCAACGGGAAGTAGTATAGTTGGTTCTGCTGGTCCCAACAGAAGCATAGGGTTAATATATTCTGCGTTTTTGCCGCTTCCGTTCTTGTGGTCGCCGCCGCGCCGAACGCTCCAGTAAAGGCATGTGGTAGAGCACCGAGGTTTTGCGGGATGCGCATCCACCCGAGCGATAACCTGCTCCGCCTGAACGTGAGTACCGACTGGCAGAGGATCGGTGACGGGCTCGAAACTCGACCTATACCCGTTCGGATGCTCAATGACTACTACCTGTCGATCGACGACAGTTCCCGAGAAAACTATGGTTCCAGGCGCCGGAGCGCGCACTTGGTCCTGTTCTGTTGCTTCAAGATCGACTCCGCGATGCCCTGCCGACCACCGCTGACTGGGCTTGATAAAGGCATGAATAACATGAGGTTTTCCAGATATAGGTGAAATCCATGAACGCGCAGAAGTGTACATGATCTGTAGGGGACCGTGTCGGTACTTTATACCGCTGACGTGTGGCTCGAAGCCTAAAGATAATGCCACGGTAAGGACTATGATCTGGATTGTTAAAACCCGCAAGAATATTGGAGAAGGTACCCGGACTTTTATAGGATGCCCTGAGCGCCAGCGTACTAGAAGAAACAGGGGAGTACGCCGCAGCGCAGATACAAAGTGTCGTCTGGACATCGTAAAAATACGTGCCTGCGCCGCCAGACCCGCGCGGTGTATCCACGCCCCTAACCAATCACATATCATTCTTCGAGCACACCATAGTCGAAGACGCATAAAGATATGTACAAGGCTGTACTGTGGAAAACTTACCCTTTCGGGACATTTTTATTCGATATCCACAGACGGTATTTAGCGTTTTCGTGAAAAACAGGTGAGATGGCTCAGCGTTTTTCACAAACTTCCAAAATATGAAGACTCGTGATTCTACGGATTCAAGTGAGGTGGTAGCAAAAATTTTTACAAAAACCACGTTTATACGGACGAAAAGCTCATGGTACTAAAGACTTAAGACCCAAATATCAGGTACAATTTTCTATTGCAGTGTGCCTAGCCTGGTAACGGAAAGGCTCGCTGACGACGCGTGGTGTGAGCACCTGGAACCTAAGTACCAGGTGATAAAAGACCTTCGGTCCGCTTAGAACAAGCGGTCAGGGCTTGAGACACGGGGCAACCCGAATGTCTAATCGCCACTAGGATAAACCGATAACTACTATGCGCGCGTGTGGCTAGCCCGAGATGGGAGGTCAGCGCGGCACCCTGATATAAAGGAGACGACATGCCCGTCGTAACTATGCGTGAGATGCTGGATTCCGGCGTTCACTTCGGTCACCAGACCCGCCGTTGGAACCCCAAGATGAAGCGTTTCATCCTCACCGAACGCAACGGCATTTACATCATCGACCTGCAGCAGTCCCTCGAATTCATCGATAAGGCTTTTGAGGCTGTTAAATCCACCGTTGCACACGGCGGCAACATTCTGTTTGTGGGTACCAAGAAGCAGGCACAGGAAGTTATTGCTGAGCAGGCTACCCGCGTGAATATGCCTTACGTTAACCACCGCTGGCTTGGTGGTATGCTCACCAACTTCTCCACCATTGCTAAGAGCATTGAGCGTATGAAGGAACTTGAGCAGATCGACTTTGACGATGTCGCAGGTTCTCGTTACACCAAGAAGGAACTGCTCTTGATGCGCCGCGAGTTTGAGAAGCTCGAAAAGACTTTGGGTGGTATCCGTAACCTGAGCAAGGTTCCCTCCCTCGTATGGGTTGTTGATACCAAGAAGGAGCACCTGGCGGTTAACGAGGCTCAGAAGCTGGGCATCCCCGTGGTAGCTATTCTTGACACCAACTGTGACCCTGACGAAGTTGCATTCCCCATCCCTGGTAACGACGATGCGATCCGTTCCGTCAACCTGCTCACCCGTGTGGTGGCAGACGCTGTCGCTGCAGGTCTCATTGAGCGTAATGCTAAGAAGACCGGTAAGGCAGAGGCTGCTGAAGAGCCTATGGCTGCGTGGGAGCGCGAACTGCTAGAGCAGCACGAGGCAGCTCAGGCGGCTGAAGCTAAGTAGGCTTTAGCTTTTCCACGATGGGAAAAGCAGTACGGACGGTACCTACCCTGTGGCGGGTAAGGTGCCGTCCGCTCATAGCTCATGGGCGTTATCACGCCTACATCTTAAATTAAGGAAAAAGAGGAGTTCACATGGCGAACTACACTGCAGCAGACATCAAGGCACTGCGTGAGAAGACCGGCGCAGGTATGCTCGACGTCAAGAAAGCTCTCGATGAGGCTAACGGCGACCAGCAGAAAGCAATGGAGATTATCCGTGTGAAGGGTCTGAAGGGCGTCACCAAGCGTGAAGGTCGTGCAACCGCTGAAGGTTTGGTTGCAGCTCGCGTAGAAAACGGCGTTGGTTACATGGTTGAGGTCAATTCTGAAACCGACTTCGTGGCTAAGTCCGAACCCTTCATTACCTTCGGGCGTAACGTGCTGGAGGCTGCTATCGCGGCTAACGCATCCACTCTGGAAGAGCTGCAGGCCGCATCCTTCGAGGGTAAGACCGTTGAAGAGCTCACCACCGATGCTGCCGCCCTGCTGGGTGAGAAGGTCGTGGTGCGCCGCGTAGCACGTGTTGAAGGCGAGAACGTGGCAGTTTACCTGCACAAGACCTCTAAGGACCTGCCCGCACAGGTTGGTGTTCTGCTTGCTGTTTCCGGCAATAACGTTGATGAAATTGCGCACGACGTAGCAGTCCACATCGCAGCGATGAGCCCCAAGTACCTGGACTCTGAGTCTATCCCGGCTGACCAGGTTGAAGCTGAGAAGCGTGTTGCACGTGAGACCGCAATTGCTGAGGGCAAGCCCGAGAAGATTCTGGATAAGATCGTTGAGGGTCGTCTCAAGGGCTTTTTCAAAGAGAACACCCTGCTTGACCAGGACTTCGCAAAAGACACCAAGAAGTCTGTGGCACAGGCTCTCTCTGAGGCTGGCGCAACCGCTACCGGTTTCGCACGTTTCCGCGTTGGTGCCTAGTTTCTAGGAGCTTTCCTCAAGCAGACAGCCTTTATCTGAGGCTATATGCTAAAGTCGGATGCTTGCCCTGTGAAGGGTGAGCATCCGACTTTTTTTGTATAAATATTGTGCAGGTTGCGCACCTAGCGCAAAGAAAGTTCCAGAACCTATTTTCTGTATAGATTATCTTGCAGATACAGTGTTGACCTGAGGTTTTATAGGGTTTTATATGCCCGGAGCATTTAGTCTCTCAATCTCTACGCCTTCTGGCATGTCGAATGAGAGAGAAAAATATCGAAGGGTGTACCACAAGACAGTGTTTCCGTAGCGTATCCTTGATAAGGACTATTGAGTGTTCACCCCGTTATCAGCATAAGTTTTATCCGTTGGAGGGTATTTATGACCGACTCGCACACGCACCCAATCCATCGAGACGACACCGGTCGTCGCCGTGTTCTACTCAAGCTCTCAGGCGAAGTTTTCGGCGGGGGAGAAGTTGGTATTTCGACCGGGGTTGTGCGTAATATTGCACAGCAGATTGCAGCAACTGTGGGTAAGGTAGAGACCTCCATCGTGATTGGCGGCGGTAACTTCTTCCGTGGCGCCGAGCTTTCACAGGCAGGTATGGATCGTTCCCGCGCAGACTATATGGGCATGCTCGGTACCGTGATGAACTCTCTGGCTCTTCAGGATTTCTTGGAGCAAGAAGGTATTGATACCCGCGTACAGTCTGCTATTACTATGCCGCAGGTTGCAGAAACCTACATTCCTCGCCGCGCTATTCGCCACATGCAGAAAGACCGTGTGGTTATTTTCGGCGCCGGTGCCGGTCTGCCCTATTTTTCGACCGATACCGTAGCTGCCCAGCGAGCCTTGGAAATTCACGCTGACGAAGTTCTGGTAGCAAAAAATGGTGTGGACGGCATCTACACTGCCGATCCGAATAAAGACCCTCAGGCTGAGCGCCTGTATAACCTCACCTACGATGAAGCTATGCAACGCAACATTCGCGTGTTGGATCAGACCGCATTCTCCCTATGTCGCGATAATAACGTGACGATGCGCGTCTTCGGCATGCAGGGCGAAGGTAACGTAACCCGCGCTATTCTGGGGGAGAAGATGGGTACTCTTGTAACCCGCTAAAGAAACGTTATGCCGTTATACTCCTTGCATTAGAAGCCGTTCAACGGCTTAGCCATAAGGAAAAAACGGTGAGAAGTCGCCCGAGATAGTCTCGGGCGACTAAACTATAACTAGGTCGCGGTTTGCACCGTTTGGTGTTTCCCGTAGCCGTAGCTACCAAAATCGGCATGAGCCGACTTCCCCTATAAAGGAGATTCCGTCGTGATCGAAGAAACCCTTGCCGAAGCCGGCGAGAAGATGGATAAGACCATTGAAGCTATCAAAACAGAATTCGCCAAGGTCCGCACTGGACGTGTGAACCCTGCGATTTTTAGCTCTATTACCGCAGACTACTACGGCGCGCCGACTCCATTGCAGCAGCTGGTGTCGTTCAACGTTGAAGATGCCCGTACGGTTAAGATTGTTCCATTTGATGTGAGCGCTTTAGCTGCTATCGAAAAAGCAGTGCGTGACTCTGACTTGGGTGTAAACCCCAGCAACGACGGTGCCGCTATCCGCGTGGTTATGCCCGAGATGACCTCTGAGCGTCGTAAAGAATACATAAAATTGGTCAACCACAAAGCCGAGGAAGCTCGAGTTTCGGTACGTAATGTGCGCCGCCATGCTAAAACCGTCATTGATAAGCTTGTGAAAGACGGCGAGATCGGTGAGGACGACGGTGCCCGTGCCGAAAAAGAGCTTGATGCCCTCACTAAGAAACATGTAGATACTATCGATGAGCTCTACAAGCACAAGGAATCTGAGCTGCTTGAGGTTTAAGGCTCAGAGATGAACACACGAGAAGATACGGGGGATAAGAAGAGCGAAACAGCCCCCGCCCCAGGGAAAACAGCATCCCGAGCGGGGCGCAACTTACCCGCCGCTATCGGCGTAGGCGTAGCATTCGGCGCGGTGCTGACTACAGGGCTTTTCTTTCCTCCGTTTCTTGTGCTTCTCTGCGCGATCTCTACCGGGCTGGGAAGCTGGGAGCTTGCCTCCGCACTCAACAAAAAACGCGACTACAATTTACCCCTGACCCTGGTGACGGTGCTGGCTCCGATCCCCATAGTCTCAGCGTATATTTGGGGATTCACTGGTTTGGGGATCTCCTGCGTTACTGTCACCCTAGTACTTGCTTGTGTCACCTTGGTGGTACCCAGGAAACGCACAGCCTCACGGTATAAAGTTTTGAGGGGTCTCATTCTAATTTTGGGATGGGTACCCTTGACCCTCGGAATTTCGATGGTGTACTTTAGCACCGAGCGCGGTTGGGCAGGCATCCTGATGATCCTTCTTATGGCCGTCAGCAACGATACTTTCGGGTATATTGCCGGTGTTATATGGGGTAAACATCCTATAGCACCTACCATTTCGCCAAAGAAGAGCTGGGAGGGCTTTGCCGGTTCCTATCTTGGGTCTGCCGTGGTAGCGTGTATTGCGCTAAGTATTTTGGGGCAGAAATGGTACTGGGGAATACCGCTTGCCGCAGTTATGGTTGTCGCCTCTACGGCGGGTGACCTTGTAGAATCTGTTTTTAAACGTCGAATAGGCATTAAGGATATGTCAAATATCCTGCCTGGGCACGGCGGCATGATGGATCGTCTGGACTCGGTACTTTTTGCGGCCGCGGTTGGGTGTTTGATTTTTACCTTTGTGCTTCCTCTCTAGAGTGGAACACAAGATAGCGAAAACTTTATGCGTAGGGTACGCACACGAGCCACTCACGTCGTGTGCCCTGCCTGATGATAAGGAGAATCCTTGGCAACGAATACTAGTCGTACAGATAACGGCTTCGGCCGTGCGGCAGAACTCGAACCTGGTTATAAACGAACCGAGGTCGATCGTCTCTTTGCTCGACTAGCCGAGGATTACGAACAGCTAAGCGGCGCCGTACAGCAGCACGCTAATATCTACACGTCGCGGCTTATTCGCCAGGTTGTTTTTCGTACCGAGCCCGGCGGCTATGCGGTAGGGGACGTCGATCGCGCTCTAGAGCGTATAGAAGAACGTTTTGCCAAGCTGGAACGCAGCCGTTATATCGAACAGTACGGTTTAAGCAATTGGGAGCTGTCCCTCGTAGACGCGGGTGAGCTTCTGGCACAGCGACTAGAGCGGCCGGATGGTGAACGCTTCCGCCGCCCCTCTAAACGCAAGCACGCCGGGTATTTTGTGGGTGATGTTGATAAGGTATGCCATCATATCTATGCTCAACTCAATAGCGAAGAACCGCTTGATACATCCGTTATTCGTAACGCTGTCTTTAGGTCTGCGACCGGCTCGGTGAGCTATGAAGAAACCCAGGTTGATGCCTTTATGGATCGCTGTATCGAGCTTATCCAAGATCTGACCTAAGAGACGTTGCTGGTAGCCGCAGGACCTTCTGAGGCCGTGCTGGCAGCATGCGATACTAGTAAACATGAAGTTTGGTTCCTCTACTCGGGTTGGGGGCTTCCGCGAAACCCTCACTGATGCTCTTAAACATGGACTTTGCGATGCTCGAAGGGTTACTTTACTCGGTTCCACCGGGTCTATTGGCACCCAAGCAGTACAGGTTATAGAGCATCTTGCGCGTCTTGCGGGCACCACCGTCGATGCTGAGGATGCACCGCTGAAGGTTGTAGCTCTCAGCGCCGGTTCACGCTCCCTCGAATTATTAGCACAGCAGGCAGTTCGGGTACGTGCCGAGCTTGTTGCCACCAGCGGCCCGGCGCAGGATGCACAACGGTTGCAAGAATACCTTGATGCGGCCGCCCGCAGTGTGGGCATTAGTGGGTACAGTCCGCGCATCGTCTGGGGAGAACGTGCCAGCGTTGAGGCGGCGGCGCATCCGGCGGATGTGGTGCTCAACGGTATTACCGGATCTATCGGTTTAGAACCCACACTGACCGCCCTCAAAACGGGACACCGGGTTGCCCTTGCAAATAAAGAATCTCTGATCGCGGGTGGACCGCTTGTGCGTGCTGCCGTTGATGCCTCACCGTTAGAAGCCCCGATGGTTCCCGTGGATTCGGAACATTCGGCTCTTGCTCAAGCATTAGCCAGTGGCACCGACGCCGAGATAGACCGGCTGATTCTCACGGCCTCAGGTGGACCTTTTCGAGGATATACCCGTGACATGCTTCAAGACGTTACCCCACGGCAGGCGCTGGCGCATCCTACCTGGGATATGGGGCTGGTGGTCACAACCAATTCGGCAACTATGGTGAATAAGGCCCTTGAGGTGTTAGAGGCACACCATCTTTTTGGGGTTGATCTTGACCGCATTGATGTTGCGGTACACCCGCAGTCGATTGTGCATTCGATGGTTCAGTTCGTAGACGGCGCGACTATCGCCCAGGCGTCCCCGCCGACCATGCTTCTGCCCATTGCTCTGGGACTGACGTGGCCGCATCGCATTCCGCAGGTAGCGGCTCCCTGCGATTGGACTCAGTCGCAAACATGGACTTTTGAGCCGCTTGATTCGACGGCTTTCCCTGCTGTGCAGATGATTAAAGAGGCGGGCAAACGGGGCGGAACCTTTCCCACCGTTTTTAACGCCGCTAATGAGGAAGCGGTTAGCGCTTTCCACGCCGGTAAAATTCGGTTTACCGATATTGTGGATTCCGTGGCGCGTGTTTTGGAGGCGCACGCCGCCAGTAGCGAGGTTACGGCTGAAGCCGACATGAGCTTAGAGGCTGTTCTGAACGCCGAAGCTTGGGCACGTGCATACGCTCGTGAGCTCTGCGCCGCGAAGATGCCGTCATAACCATCACGAAGGTTTTCCCTACGCGGCGCATAACCTGAGCGCCACGTACCCTATAATTTCACAGCTTAGGGGAGTACCCTAGAGACTTCGCGGGAAACCGCTTGAGAACCCGTACCTTTTGTTGCGAAGGAGAAATGTGGAGATTCTGCTCTACGCCGCAGGCGTCATCATCATGGCGATAGCTATTGCGCTGTCTATTGCTCTGCATGAGGTGGGACACCTGGTACCTGCGAAACTCTTTAAGGTGCGTGTACCGCAATATATGATCGGTTTCGGAAAAACTATTTTTTCGTTCCGCCGCGGTGAAACTGAGTACGGGTTTAAAGCCATTCCTTTAGGCGGATATATTTCGATGATCGGCATGTATCCGCCTGCGCCCGAACATGAGGAACGCGCGAAACGGGCGATGGAGCATCCCGCAGAGGGGAACGCCGAGGGTACCACTGGCGTGGAGGAAGAACACGAACCCGAGATCGAAACTCTTCGCGCCGGAACTACCAGTCCTTTTGGGTCTTTGGCGAATGCGGCCCGTGAGGCTGACTTAGAGCGCCTGAAACCCGGAGATGAAAATCGCCTGTTTTATAAACTTCCCGTGTATAAACGCATGATTATCATGCTGGGCGGGCCTAGCATGAACTTGCTCATCGGGATCGTATGCACCGCCATTCTCATCTGCGGTTTTGGAACCCTGTCTGCAACTAATAAAGTGGCATCGGTTTCCGATTGCGTGCCAAAAGCAACGATCACCGAAGACCGTATCTCATATTCCGAATGTACTGACTCTTCGGCACCGTCTCCCGCGAAAGCGGCAGGACTGCGTAAAGATGACCGTATAGTTGCTATCAACGGCAACCGCACGAGCACCTGGGAACAGGTTTCTTCTAACATCCGTCAGGCAGGGAATAATACCGTAACCGTCACCATTGAACGCGATGGTTCTGAGCAGCAGCTCACCATGACCCCGGCGCTTTTGGAGCGTCCGGTCGTGGATGAAAAGACCCGAGAATATGTGCTTAACGACGATGGGTCATTCAAGATGATGACCGGCGGCTTTATCGGTATCTCACCAACTTCGGAGATGGTTCCAGGCTCGTTGGGCGATGTAATGCCTAATGTGGGCGACACGCTGGGACGTATTGCACATTCCATGTGGTCGCTTCCACAGCGCGTATGGGAGCTGGGAGCGAATCTCTTCTCGAATCAGGAACGCGATGCGAACTCCCCGGTATCCGTAGTGGGGGTAAGCCGGATTGCCGGTGAAGTGGCCTCGACAGACCGTATCGATCTGAAAGCAAAAACTGCGACCTTAGTCTCGCTGATAGCCGGAATGAACCTGATGCTTTTCGCCTTCAACCTGCTTCCGCTTCTACCCTTGGATGGAGGGCATGTTTTTGGTGCTCTATGGGAGGCAATTCGACGTGGCTTCGCCAAGCTTACCCGCCGTGCCGATCCCGGTCCGTTTGACCCGGTCAAGCTTCTGCCGCTTACCTATGTTGTAGCGGGTGCTTTCATTCTGATGTCCATTGTGATTATTGCCGCCGACTTTATTAAACCCCTGCGGCTGTTCTAAATGGCGGAGCAAGCTATGTACCACATAGCGTCTAGTGAGGATCGTGTACGCAAACGAATTGTGAGCGGGACTACCGTTTTTTCATCTCATCGTGATATTGCTCGCGGTTAGGGTATCCGTATTAGTGGTTCTGCGCGCGACGGTGGCACAATAGGAAGCTGAGCGGCGCATCCCGCGCCCCAATTTTTATGACATTTGGAGGATTGCCTTGTCGGTTAGCCTTGGTATGCCGAAGCCTGCCCCTGCGGTTCTTGCGCCTCGCCGCAAGACCCGTCAATTCAAGGTAGGTACCGTGGGTATCGGTTCCGAATCTCCCATTTCGGTACAGTCTATGACGACCACCAAGACCCACGATATCGGTTCAACCCTGCAGCAGATTGCCGAGCTAACCGCCGCCGGATGCGATATCGTGCGCGTGGCATGCCCGACCGATAAAGACGCTGAGGCACTACCCATCATCGCAAAGCAGTCTAATATTCCGGTGATCGCGGATATTCACTTTCAGCCCAAGTACGTGTATGCGGCTATTAAAGCCGGATGCGGCGCGGTGCGTGTGAATCCCGGTAACATTCGTAAATTCGATGACCAGGTAAAAGAGATCGCCGAGATGGCTTCCGATCACGGTACCTCTATCCGCATCGGTGTGAATGCTGGTTCGCTCGATAAACGTTTGCTTGAAAAGTACGGTCACGCTACCCCGGAGGCGCTGGTTGAATCCGCTGTGTGGGAAGCCTCTCTTTTTGAAGAGCACGGGTTCCGCGACTTCAAGATTTCCGTTAAACATAACGATCCGGTGGTTATGGTTGAGGCATACCGGCAGCTTGCCGCACGCGGCGATTGGCCTTTGCACCTAGGCGTAACCGAAGCAGGTCCCGCGTTCCAGGGAACCATCAAGAGTTCGGTAGCATTCGGCACCCTCCTCTCTCAGGGGATTGGCGATACGATCCGTGTTTCGCTTTCGGCCCCTCCGGTGGAAGAAGTCAAGGTGGGAACCAAGATTCTGGAATCCCTTAACCTGCGCCCGCGCAAGCTCGACATTGTTTCGTGCCCCTCATGCGGTCGCGCCCAGGTGAATGTGTGGGAGCTCGCCGAAAACGTGACCAAGGGCTTGGAGCATATGAAGGTTCCGCTTCGCGTCGCCGTGATGGGATGCGTGGTGAACGGTCCAGGCGAGGCACGTGAAGCAGACTTAGGAGTGGCGTCCGGTAACGGTAAGGGACAGATCTTTGTGAAAGGGGAAGTCATTAAAACCGTTCCCGAAGATCAGATCGTGGAAACCCTTCTTGAAGAGGCAACCCGTATTGCCGCCGAGATGGAAGCTTCGGGGGAGTATGTGCCCGAAGGTGCCCCCGCTGTTACCGTCAAATAGTACGGCTGTACCTCGTCCGTAGCGTTGAATATAAACGCGACGAGTCTGAAATCTTTAAGCGCCTCGCCTTCAACGGACGCGGGGCGCTTTGCTGTGACACATTCAAAACCGCGATAGCTCTCTCGTTAGATAGAATCGAAAGCGTGCTCAAAAAGTTTTTCTCCTCATCCGCCCCCCAAGTGGTGGCTCTCGATCGGCGCGATGCAGATGCCCTCGAAGAGCTTCTCTATGCGGATACGCTGGGGAACCTCTACGCTATTGAGCATTACGATATTTACGGGCTGCCGCCAGCATCGGCATCCGGAGCACGCATGACGGGGAATAAGCTGCCAGCACAGTATCGCGGGTTCGTGGGGATTTACGAAGATGGCATCTTGCTGAGCGCGCTGTTACTGGGCAGCAATACCGTTCCCATCTGGTTACCCGACGACGATCGAATGCGCTCACATGCCGAGGTTCTTGCTCACCTTATTTACCGTTCTCGGGGCAGTATTGAGTCTCTTTTTGGACCCAGTGAATGTGTGCTTCCAATCTGGGAGCACTTGAGGAAACGCCTCGCGAGGCCTTTCTCTGTTCGGACGGTACAGCCGCTACTGTACCTGCCCCCAGAAAAAAATCTATTCTCACTCTATTCGGCCTCTCTGCCTGAACTGCCCGGCTATCTACCCTCGTTACAGTCGGTTCCAGAGAGCCCTGGAGGATATGTGCGCTGTACTGTTCTGTCAGATTACGATGATGTTCTGCCCGCCGCAGCCGCTATGTTCCATGAGGAAGTCGGTATTGAACCCATCGCACGGTACGGCAGCAACTACAGAAACCGTGTACGGTCGATGGTATCCGAAGGCAAAAACGTGATTGTCACTAACGATCTCGGCGTGGTGGTCTTCAAAGCTGATCTGGGTATATCGCATCTGGATGCTGCGCAGATACAGGGCGTTTGGGTGCACCCCGACTATCGCGGTCTGGGGCTTGCGGCTCCGTTTCTTGCTGCGGCCTGTGAGCTTTTCCGAGAGAGGCACCCGTATCTGAGCCTCTACGTTAATAACTACAACGATCGGGCGCTCTCTCTTTATCAGCGCACTGGATGGGAAGATATTGGGCAATATTCGACCATTATCTTTACTTGTTAGCGTCTGAAAATATACACGTTGGTTTTTTATACCAACTATGCTTCGCCTGTGAGCGCGGAAACCTATAGACTTGTTATATTATTCATCGCCGTTCGCCGCCGCTTTCGGGTTAAGGAATGTGGGATGCGGTGAAGGTCTAGCATCAAATCCAAGGAGAACACACATGGTACTTCGCTTGTCCAACCTCTTCGTGCGGACCCTGCGTGAAGATCCTGTAGACGCTGAGGTAGCAAGCCATAAGCTTTTAGTGCGCGCAGGTTATATTCGTCGTGCCGCTCCTGGCGTGTATACCTGGCTGCCCTTGGGTTTGAAAGTTCTGCGCAAGGTAGAAAATATCGTGCGTGAAGAAATGAACGCAATTGGAGCCCAAGAAGTTCTCTTCCCGGCATTGTTGCCGCGAGAACCCTATGAAGCAACTAACCGGTGGGAAGAATACGGTGATAATCTCTTCCGCCTGCAGGACCGCAAGGGTGCCGATATGCTTCTGGCGCCCACCCATGAGGAAATGTTCACTCTGTTGGTGAAAGACCTTTATTCCTCCTACAAGGATCTGCCGCTGTATATTTACCAGATCCAGAATAAGTACCGTGACGAGGCGCGACCCCGCGCCGGTTTGTTGCGTGGGCGCGAATTCGTCATGAAGGATTCCTACTCTTTTACTGTGGACGACGAAGGCTTGAATGAAGCTTACGAGGCCCACCGCGCCGCTTACCAGCGTATTTTTAACCGCTTGGGATTAGACACCGTCATCGTGACCGCGCAATCGGGTGCTATGGGCGGTTCACGCAGTGAAGAATTCCTGCATCCGACCCCTGTAGGTGAAGACACCTTTGTGCGTTCAGCTGGTGGTTACGCCGCAAACGTGGAGGCAGTCACCACTGTTGTGCCTGCAGACATTGATTTCACGGATACGCCCGCGGCTATCGTACTCGATACCCCCGAATCTCCCACGATTGAAACCCTTGTGGCCCAGATGAATGACTTGCACCCGCAGGTGACCGGCGGTGAACTCACCGCTGAACAGACGCTCAAATGTTTTGTGGGCGCAGTCATTACCCCCGCTGGGGAGCGTAAACTCTTTGCCGTGGGTGTACCTGGTGACCGCGAAGTCGATCTGGGACGCGTCGAGGTTAACATTGGTGCGCTCATGGGTATCGGTGGCGAGATCGAGGTTGAGGCTGCTTCTGAGGAGGATCTAAAGAAATTCCCGCAGCTCGTCAAGGGCTATATTGGTCCGGGTCTTATTCTCGATCAGCCCATGTTGGGTGAGAATACCGAAGAGCGTCAAACTGCTACCGGTATTCCGTTTTTCGTTGATCCGCGCGTGGTTCGCGGTACCTCGTGGGTTACTGGCGCTAACGAGCACGGCAAACACGTGGCAAATCTCGTTTACGGGCGAGACTTTAGCGCAGACGGCGTTTTGGAAGCGTGTGAAGTACGCGAAGGCGACCCAGCACCGGATGGTTCCGGACCGCTTATTGCCGCACGCGGCATTGAGATGGGACATATCTTCCAGCTTGGCCGTAAATACGCCGAGGCACTGGGACTGAAAGTACTCGATCAGAACGGTAAACTCCAGACCGTGACGATGGGATCTTACGGTATTGGCGTAACCCGTGCGCTTGCCGCAATCGCTGAGGGCAATCATGACGAGAATGGTCTGATCTGGCCGCGTAACTTGGCACCCGCCGATGTGCACATCGTCATCACGAATAAAGACGCTCAATCCCACGAGTACGCAGAAACCTTGAGCACGGAGCTTGAAGGTGCCGGGGTGCAGGTGCTTTTGGACGACCGTCTGAAAACCAGCCCGGGCGTTAAATTCGGCGATGCAGAGCTTCTGGGCGTACCCACCATCTTAGTGATTGGCCGCGGGTTCAAAGACGGCACTTTGGAACTCAAAGACCGGCGAAGTGGAGAGGCACGCGATATTGCTGTATCGGATGCGGTGCGCGAAATCCTCGCCGAGATCCGGTCTTAGGTCCTATTCCCAGGCATAGACGCGTTCATCATCCTCGACAAGATTATCGAGAAGAGAAGGAAGATATGGCGTATAAACCTAAACGGTCCGGTAAGAAAGACGGCGCCCCCAATGCTCGCTCTCGGCGTGCCGCATCACGAACCGCCAGGGGTGTGACTCGTCCCTTCGAATCCGCAGGGGCAGAAAAATCGGCACCGGCAAAAATTGGGACACGCTCTCTACATGAGGACGAGGTAAACGAAGCTATCAAACCTGTGCTCAGCGAGTTTTCGTTAGTGCTTGAAAGGATTAAGATCAGTGGTCCGGCAGCTAACCGAACGGTAGAAATTACCGTGGACTATACGGAAGATCGGACAGATTCTCTTTCTCTGGACAGCCTTGCGGAAATCTCGGGGGCTATCTCACAGGCTCTGGATAAAGCTGATAAGCACGATGAGTTCTTCCCCTACATGTTGGAGGTTTCCTCTCCTGGAGCTACCCGAGAACTCACCGAGCGCCGCCATTGGAAACGTGCTCGCACCCGACTTGTGGCGGTGACACAGACAGACGGCACGGAATACGTGGCTCGTCTTGACGAGATTACGGACGAGGGCCCTGTGCTTCGGCGTAAGAAACAGACTAAGAAAGGGCAGAAGCAGACATACCATGACGCTATGATTGTGCCCTGGGAAAATATTGGGCATGCTAATGTTGAAATTGATTTCAATTCTACTCAAGAGACTGTAGAATAGGTACAAAATAGGCTTTCTGTTTGTTTTTTCACACTCAACAAACATAAAGCAAACCGTTCGGGAGCCGGGGCGCAGAAAAAGCGTCCCGGCGCCGTGCTACAGGGAAAGGCTGAAGAGCGTGGACAACAATATGACGATCGACTTAGGCGTTCTGCATGCACTTGCAAAGCAACGAGGTCTCGTTTTGGAGGAACTGTTCTCGCTGGTTGAAAATGCTCTGGTGCTTGCCTATATGAAGCAGCCCGGCGCCATTAAAGGCTCCCGAGCCGTCATCGATCGAACCACCGGCGACTTCGCTATTCTTGCGCCGGAACTTGACGATGACAACCAGAAAATCGATGAGTTCGATGATACGCCCAATAACTTTGGGCGCATTGCTGCGGCGACGGTGCGTCAGGTTTTATCGCAGCGTCTGCGCGATGCCGAAGATGCATCCGTGCTTGGTGAATTTAAAGACCGAGAAGGAACCTTAGCATCCGGCGTTATTCAGCAGGGGAATAACCCCCGTATGGTTCAAGTCGATTTGGGAACTATTGAGGCCGTACTCCCCGCGAACGAGCAGGTTCCCGGAGAACAATATCCCCACGGAACCCGTATTCGTGCATATCTCTTAGAGGCGCGCCGCGGGCAGAAAGGGCCCTCGATTGTGCTCTCACGGTCGCATCCGAACTTGGTGCTTCGCCTATTTGAGCATGAGGTTCCAGAGATCGCCGACGGATCGGTCAAGATTAACTCCATTGCTCGCGAGGCAGGACATCGCTCGAAGATAGCGGTAAGCGCAACGAACCCCAGTATCAACGCTAAGGGTGCCTGCATCGGTGATATGGGCGCTCGCGTACGTGCTGTCGCCGCCGAGCTTAATGACGAGAAGATCGACATTGTTGATTACTCGACGGATCCTGCGGAGTTTATTACGGCTGCGCTCTCGCCCGCTAAGGTGACCGAAGTTATTATTGCTGACCCCCGTGAATATTCTGCTCGTGCGATTGTCCCCGATGAGCAGCTTTCGCTGGCAATCGGGCGGGAAGGCCAGAACGCGCGCCTTGCAGCGAAACTAACCGGCTGGCGCATTGATATCTTGGCGGAATCAAAATATGCTCAGATTCGTGCCGAAGAAGAGGTGGCTGAGCGAGTAGCCCGCAGCCTTGATTTAGACGAAAACGAGTAGTAACCGGTATTCTAGTAGGAGTACCCTGTAGCCCCTGAAGGGCCTTTCCGCATTCGTGAAACCGAATACGGACGTGACCCAGATGAGGGGCTACACTTAAGATGTGCGTTTGGTGCGTGCGCCCCAGTGGTGTGCCTAAACGACTGTGACAGTTTTGATGGGGGAAGAGGGGAGAGCAATGAGTGAACCTCTCCGTACCTGTATTGGCTGTCGCCTCCGCGATAGTCCGCGGAATATGCTCCGTATCGTCTGTTTCGGCGGCGACGGAGAACGGATGCGCATCCTTCCGGATGTGCACCGCACCTTGCCCGGTCGCGGTGCGTGGCTGCATATGCGTGAATCCTGCCAGCAACAGGCTTTTCGTAAAAATGCTTTCGCCCGCGCCTTTAAAGTTTCAATTGCTCGCGCAGACCTTATGGTTTTGACCGAATACTTCGCTCAGCGCAAGCCCGAAACTACGGGCTATGAGTGAAACTCACATCCCTATAAGTCAACGAGTTTGACGACTTCTTGCAGATTACGAAAGCGAGTCAGAAAACTGATGGATATCTAATGAGTGCCGCGACATGAGTACCCATCTGTGCTCACACCCCGGCAAATTTATGCCCACGCGTGTGTTAGGCGTAACCGAGAGCCTAGTGCGCGCATACACACATCATTAGTGTTCGCACCGTCCTGGTGCGAGCCAGGACAGGAGAAAATTTGGCTAAGCCTCGCGTACACGAGATTGCTAAAGAACTTGGTGTAACGTCAAAAGAAGTTATTGCAAAACTAGCCGAACAAGGCGAATTCGTAAAGGGCGCATCCTCGACCCTTAACCCGCTCGTGGTTAAGAAACTGCGTGAAGCGTTCCCCACCCCCGCTCAGGCACCTGAAAAAGCTGAAAAACCAACTAAAGCGTCAGGGAAGTCTGCAGCTTCCACAGCTAAAACTGCTAGTGCTAAGCCTGCCGCTCCAAAGAAGTCGGCGGACGCGAAATCTGCCGCTAAACCTGCGGCACCGAAACCTGCCCCTAAACCGGGTGCAAAGCCTGCAGCTAAATCTGCGGCTCCCAAGCCCGGTGCCAAGGGCGCCGCTAAATCTTCTTCGGGTCCTCGTCCGGGTAACAACCCCTTCTCCTCACA
>NZ_KV797899.1:255593-330279 GCF_001809525.1 Rothia sp. HMSC064D08
GTAACAACCCCTTCTCCTCACAGCAGGGAATGGCTCGTCCAGAGGCTCCGAAACCTGCTGCTCCAAAGCCCGCACCGAAACCTGGTGCATCGGCTCCAAAACCGGGCCCGAAGCCTGGCCCTCGTCCGGGTAACAACCCCTTCTCCTCACAGCAGGGAATGAAACGACCCGAACGTGGCGAACAGCGTTCTGGCGGTCCTCGTCCACCCCGCGGTCAGCGTTCAGGCAATAATGCCCCTCGTCCCGGCGGTGGGGGCAACGGTCCCCGTTCCGCATCGGGGTCGCGCTCGCACGCGCCTCGTTCCGGCGGCGGCAACCGTCCTAGCCCGTCCATTATGCCGTCCAAGGTCTCGAACGTCGGTTCCGGTCCCGGAGCACCCGGTGGTGGCGGAGGCGGTAACCGTCGTGGCGGAGGCGGCTATAACCGCGGTCCTTCGCGTCCGGGTCCCGGTGGCCGTGGAAATGCACAGGGGGCTTTCGGCCGTGGCGGTTCTAAGCGTAAGAACCGTAAGTCGAAGGCAGCCCGCCGCAATGAAGTCGAGCAGATGAATGCACCCGCACCCGGTGGTGTGGTAGTACCTCGCGGTGATGGTTCGACTGAGGTTCGCCTGCGTCGCGGTGCGTCCATTATGGATTTTGCCGAGAAGATTGGCGCTAACCCGGCTTCGCTGATTACCGTGCTCTTCCACTTGGGCGAAATGGCTACTCAAACCCAGTCGCTCGATGAAGAAACCTTCGAGCTATTGGGCGCCGAGTTGGGGTACGTCGTAAAGATCGTGTCTCCCGAGGACGAAGAACGCGAGCTCTTGGAATCCTTTGACATCGACCTTGAAGCCGAAGCAGAGGCGGAAGGCGATGACGTTCTTGAAGTGCGTCCTCCGGTTGTGACTGTGATGGGTCACGTTGACCATGGTAAAACTCGACTGCTGGACGCTATTCGGAATACCAACGTCATTGAGGGCGAAGCTGGCGGTATTACCCAGCACATCGGTGCATATCAGGTACACACCACCGTCGAAGGTGAAGACCGTGCGATTACCTTTATCGATACCCCCGGTCACGAGGCGTTTACCGCTATGCGTGCCCGCGGCGCGAAGGTTACCGACGTTGCCATTCTTGTGGTCGCTGCGGATGACGGCGTGATGCCGCAGACCGTTGAGGCGCTGAACCACGCTCAGGCGGCTGATGTGCCGATCGTCGTGGCTATCAACAAGATCGATAAGGAAGGCGCATCGCCCGATAAGGTCAAGGGCCAGCTGACCGAGTACGGTCTGGTACCTGAAGATTACGGTGGAGACACCATGTTTGTGAACGTTTCGGCTCGGAATGGCACAAACATTACCGAACTGCTTGAAGCCGTAACCTTGACTGCCGACGTTCTGGAACTGCGCGCTAATCCGAATAAGGAAGCTCGTGGCGTTGCCATTGAAGCGAATCTGGATAAGGGCCGCGGTGCGGTCTCCACCGTCTTGGTGCAGTCCGGTACTCTGCATGTGGGCGATGCGATTGTCGCCGGTGTGGCACACGGTCGCGTGCGCGCAATGTTCGACGAGAACGGTCATGCAGTGAAAGAAGCCGGTCCGTCCCGTCCCGTTCAGGTTCTGGGTCTTTCGACCGTGCCCCGTGCGGGAGATACCTTCCTCTCGACCGAAGAAGAACGCACCGCACGCCAGATTGCTGAGAAGCGTGAGGCCGCAGACCGTAACGCACAGCTCGCGAAGCGTCGTAAGCGCGTAACCCTCGAATCCTTCGATGCCGCTGTGGCTGAGGGCAAGATGGATACCCTCAACCTGATTATTAAGGGTGACGTCTCCGGTGCTGTTGAAGCTCTGGAAGAGTCGCTCATGAAGATTGATGTGGGCGGCGACGAAGTTCAGCTGCGCGTCATCCACCGCGGTGTAGGTGCTATTACTCAGAACGATGTGAACTTGGCAACCGTGGACAACGCGGTGATCATTGGCTTCAACGTTCGTCCTGCAGAGCGTGTCTCTGAGCTTGCAGACCGCGAGGGCGTCGAGATGAAGTTCTACTCGGTCATCTACCGCGCGATTGAGGAAATTGAGCAGGCTGTCAAGGGCATGCTCAAACCCGAATACGAAGAGGTCGAACTCGGCTCGGCGGAGATCCGCGAAGTGTTCCGTTCCTCCAAGTGGGGTAACATCGCAGGTTCGATGGTCAAGAACGGCATTATCAAGCGTAATTCCAAGGCACGCCTGGTACGTGACGGTGTTGTGGTGTCAGAAGACCTCACCATCGAGTCGTTGCGTCGTTTCAAGGACGATGCTACCGAAGTACGTGAAGGCTTCGAGTGCGGTATTGGACTCGGTTCCTTCAACGACATCAAGGAAGGCGACGTCATCGAAACCTGGGAGATGCGCGAGAAGCCGCGCGTCTAAGACCCGCAGAAACGCGCCCGCTCCTCGTATCTCGCTTCGTTCCGGTTTTGTACCGGAAGGTGCGGGATGCGGGGCGGGCGCTTCCCTATCTGTACTTGACCACAAGGAGAAAACTATGGCTGATGCAGCACGTGCAGCCCGTCTCGCCGACCGTATTAAGGTGATTGTGGCGCAGGCGCTTGAACGCCGGGTCAAAGACCCCCGCCTCGGTTTTGTGACGGTTACCGATGCCCGGGTCACGAATGACCTGCAGCACGCAACCCTGTACTACACCGTATACGGTTCTGAAGAAGAACAAGAAAACACAAAAAAGGCGTTGGAATCCGCTAAGGGCATTTTGCGCTCTGAGGTGGGAAAAAATATTACCGCGCGTCTGACGCCAACCCTCACCTTCGTACCAGACGAAGTACCGGTTAACGCTTACCACCTCGAAGACCTCTTAAAGAAAACCCGTGAGCGCGATGCTGAACTTGCTGCCGCATCCGTAGGGGCCCAGTACGCGGGCGAGGCAGACCCATACAAGAAACCTGAGCAGGCTGAAGTAGAGGAAGACTAATACAGTGGCGAAAGCTCGGGAACGTGGACCGTCAGGTCTACTGGTGGTGGATAAACCCGCTGGCATGACGAGCCATGATGTAGTCTCGAAGATCCGCTGGATTGCCGGTACGCGGCGTGTTGGTCATGCAGGTACTCTTGATCCGGCGGCGACAGGTGTATTGGTCTTGGGCTTGAATAAAGCGACAAAGCTTTTGACGTATTTAGTTGGTCAGGATAAAACTTATGAGGCTCGCCTGGTGTTAGGGGCCGCAACTCTGACAGAGGACGCTGAGGGAGAGCTCACCGGGATTGCTCGCGCGGAGGCTGTGAGGGCTCTGACTCGGAAGAAGATTGAAAACGCTGTACGATCTTTGACGGGCGATATTATGCAGGTTCCCTCTGCCGTTTCGGCGATTAAGGTTAAGGGCGTGCGTTCTTATGCTCGGGTTCGTGACGGCGAGGATATTGAACTTGCCGCCCGAAAGATCACGATTCATGAGGCCGCTATTCATGAGGTGCGCGATAGCAAACTTGATACTCGACTATATACTGTTGCCGAGGGGCTTGATATTCCTGTGTGTGTACCAGTTGTTGAGGTAGATATTACGGTTTCCTGCTCTTCTGGAACCTATATTCGTGCTTTTGCTCGTGATGTGGGTAAAGCCCTGGGCGTTGGGGGCCATCTGAGTGCTTTGAACCGTATACGTGTAGGGAATGTGTATCAGCGTGAGGCGTTTGATTTAGCTGAACTCATGAAGGAGCGTGAGAACGCTGATGGGCCGCTAGACTTACCTGTACTTTCTCTTGAGGAGGCGGCACGTCGTCTGTTCAACGTTCGGCAGCTTTCGACGCAAGAGGCGACCGATATTTCATTTGGTCGGCGCATTACAGTCAGTGAGGAAGGCTCAGATGTTCTTGTCTTAGGCACACAAAGCCCGGAATCTCAGCATGCCAGTACCGAGGGGATAACTGCCGCATTTGCGCCGGATGGAACGTTGGTGGCCCTCATCGAGAATATAAAATTTCGGGGATCCCCATGCGCGGCACCCGTGCTCGTATTTGAAGCAGGAATTGACTTCTCGCGGGAAGCGGGGGAGCGGCTATGATCGCTGGTTTGGACTGGTGGTTCTGGATTACTGTGGTACTCGGTACGTTATCGTGCCTGGCCTCTTTGGTACAGTATTTCCGTGGTTATGAACCCGATGACTATTCACAAGGTCCGATGCTTGTTCTTGAAGCGTTTTTAGTGGTGTACCTGGTAGGGTCGATCATCATGCAGGCTGTGGGACCGGGACCTCGTGGTGACTGGCTGGAGTATTACGGGTACCTCGTTACTGCCATGCTTATTCCCGCCGGCGCGTTCTTCTATTCTCTCAGCGAGCGTACGCGATGGGCGACTCTGTTACTGGCGGTTCCAGGGCCCGTGCTCATCGTGATGGTTCACCGAATGAATATGCTGTGGTATTACTATTAGACACAGGTTTTACTCCACATAGCTGGGGCACAGAGCCTGAATTATAGAGCAAGTACGCAAGCATCTAGAGACACCTTCTGCGCACACACCTTGGGAAGGACACGATGTGAATAATACTTTGAACCCTTGGGGTTCCCGCACCACAAAAGGCAATTCTAAATCCGATGCTGTTTCCTCAGCTGGCCATGCCTCTGGTCCGGGTAAAGTTATCGCTGTGGTGTACGGGATTTTTACATTGTCGGCGGGCGCTCGCGCGTGTTATCAGCTGATTCGTAAATTTGATGAGGCGCCCTTGGCGATTCTGCTTTCGCTTCTTTCCGCAATTATTTATGCTATTGCTGCTGTTTCTTTAGCAAAGCGTGGAGAACGTGCTAGGCAGCTTGCGGTTATCACCATCGTAGTGGAGCTTCTTGGGGTCCTTGGCATAGGAATTTTCTCGTATGCCGCTCCGCAGTTTTTCCCCTTAGCATCCGTGTGGTCGCATTTCGGGCAGGGATATGGGTATATCCCCTTGGTACTGCCGGTGGTGGGGTTGTGGTGGCTGTACCGGGCAGCGCATCGCACTACGAACAGGTCGCAGAATTCTCGGTGAGGATAGCGAAAACTAAAAGGAGAGAACTATGACTCGTGATAAGAACTCGCAGAAGGCCGAGAAAAAACCACTTTCAACCTCTGAACCGGTAACTCAGCCGCAGCCGGTGATTTCAGCGCAGTCGGAGTATCCGCAGAAAGCGCGCACTGCGTCGGCTCAACAGCCTGCACAGAAAATCGGATCTGAATCCAGTGCTCAGAAATCTGCTCGCGGATCAAAAAATACTGCCCCTGCAGGATCGCAGAAAACGACGGCCGTGCGTACGGTGGAGGACGTCGCCAAGCCTCAGAACCAAGGGGTTTTTCGTGCTGTGACCGCACTTTACGGTGCTTTGGTTATGCTCTATGCGGGGTGGCAGATCTTCTCTGGCGCCCGTGCTGTGCCAGAGAATGATGCTCTGGCGGCAAATGCTTCTCTGGAATCAAATTATGCGTTTTTCGCCGCAATATACTTCGGTTTGGGGCTCTCATTCCTCGTTATCGCAGTGAAGTTCAAGTGGGTCAATATGCTGGTGATATCCTGTTTGGTGGTTTTCTTAGGCGGCGTGGGACGTATTATGTCGTGGGCTACCCACGGTACCCCGCATTGGTCGCTGATCGTGCTGATGGTGACTGAGCTGGTCATTCCTCCATGCCTGTTGATTTGGTACGCCTGGATTAATAAGTCCAATAAGATTCGGCAGGATATGCTTCAGGCTTCGCAACAGGGGAAATCCTCTCGTTAGCGTTGGGTCTCGAAAATCCTTCAGGTTTATCGGGGTGGTAATTCTACATACGTCTTCAGACTGGTTTAGGATGTATAGGTACATTATTTCTTACCAGGAGAGCCCGTGATCCTCTATACCGAGTTGAGCGATATTCCAGCGGATTTCTGTCCGTCCGTAGTGACTATCGGCAATTTTGATGGCGTGCATATTGGTCATGCTCGTGTTATTTCACGTGTTGTCGAGGTAGCGAATGAGCACGGGCTCGTTTCGGTTGCTGTTTCGTTTGATCCGCACCCTATGCAGGTGCATCATCCTGAGCTGAAGCATCAGGAAATTATGGGTCAGGGGTCAAGACGTTATTTCATGTGCCAGCTCGGCCTGCAGAACTACCTACTGCTGCATTACGACCTAGAGTTTGCGAAGCAGAGCCCCGAAGAATTTGTGAAGTCCGTCTTTGTTGATACCCTGCGTGCACGTTATGTTGTGATCGGCGATGATGTGCGTTTTGGGCACAAGAATTCGGGCGATTTAAACACAATGCGCGAACTGGGGAAGAAATACGGGTTTGAGGTCATCGTGGTTGATGATTTGATGGCCGATGAAAAAACTCGATGCTCTTCAACCCGCATTCGCGAATATTTGAACGCGGGGGACATGGAAGGTGCGGCTCGGCTGCTTGGTCGTCCGCACCTGATGTACGGGGAAGTCGTGCACGGCTTGGCGCGTGGGCGTGAACTGGGGTTCCCTACAGCAAATTTGGAGCTGGAGGCGCGCGGTTTTATCCCGGTTGATGGTGTGTATGCCGGATGGTTGACCGATGAGTCTGGTGAAAAGCATCCGGCGGCTATATCCGTGGGTACAAACCCAACCTTCGACGGCATTGAAAATCGTCAGGTTGAGGCGCATGTTATTAACCGTCCTCAAGAACGTGTTGAGGACTTTGACCTTTATGGGCAGCATGTGGTTGTGGAATTTGTGAAGCATCTGCGCCCTATGGTTGCGTACCGTGGCATTGATGCTTTGATCGAACAGATTAATCAGGACGTTGCGCAGGCGCGCGATGTGCTTGCCGAAGGGCCTTACGCTTAGGTAATAAGACTCTGGCGTTTTCTGTCGTCTGTAATCTTATGAAGACCAAAATAAAACATAACTGATTCTGCAACTTTCATGTTTATCGTGAAGGTTTAAAATATTTTTTATATTAATTGTATAAGTGTATAGATAAACCGCACCCTGAGGATTTAATTGTAATATTTTTGTTTACTTTGAAAGAATTATGTAATTTTTCTTTTATATGCGCACATATGAGATATACTAAAAATCAAGAATTCTGGATAGCTTATTGATGCACGCAAGAAATATTAGGCCTTTAGTGGCGTAATATTTAGTAGAAAATAATCTATCTAGATAGCATCTCTCTGACTTATTGCATAATAAATCAGGGATAACAATCACCTACTCAGCACAAAGGAATATTGTGAATACTTCGAAAACACTGTCTCGGCGCACATTGGCAAAAGGTACCGCCTGGGCCGCCCCTGTTGTGATAGCCTCCTCCGCTGTACCCGCATATGCGTCCAGCGTGCCGGATTGTTCATGGCTTGCGACTCAGAATGTTGTGGAGACGAGCGTTTCTAATGAATTCTCGGATAACGGTAATCCGAATATTACCGTCGCGGACTGGGGGAACCAAGGGGGTGCTGGTGTATCTTATAAGTTTGCCGATACATATGACAACGGTCGTAATCCTTACGCCGTTAATACACCCATTGAGAGAAACCCTTACCACGATTTCACCTTTACGTACCGCATTACAGAAGATTTGCGGAGTTTTAAGGCGACCCCCTGGGTTAACCAGGCAACTCCAGTGGGCGAACAAAATGCAAAGAATAACGCTGTGCTCGATACTCAATTTAACGGTGTTGGGTATAAAGTTACAGGCGCTCAACCTATCAAGCAGGCAACCTTTGGGTGGGGAAGTTTCAACCACAAAAATATTGATGGTATGCCCTCAAAAACTACGGGGTCTTACGGTTGTTATGAGGACCGCAAGTTCTATCCGTTCTCCCGTTCTCAGGCACGTTCTGTAGTTGAGGGCAGCCGCTGGCGCGGACAGCTCTATCTTGACTTCGGACCGGTAAGTGCAGGAACGATTATTAAAGTAACTATTCGTGTTTACTCGCTTCAAGAAATGTCCGCCTCGTACATTAATCAGCGCTACTACAAGAACAACTGCAATCCAACCTATAATGGTGGTCCCAAACGTTGGGCTGGAGATAACGACCAGGTTGGTGTGGTGGGCGAGTACTCTTACGCACTCAAAGATCCCCGTGTTGCAGAGTGCAGCAGTTCTGCCAATAAGCATGCGGTGCCGGTCAGCGGATACTGGGCTTTCGGCGGTAACTGGATCCAAGAGTAATATCCTCCAGCAAAGCTATGCACCATCAAGCTGTTTGGCACTTATATAAAGAGGGCTAGTGCAGCAGTGCATGCTGTACATGGAATACGGCGGTATTGCAATAACGCGATGCCGCCGTATTCTTGCGTCATGAGACCGAGCTCCGCGGCATTTATGCAATGAGAATGCAGGAACTCTCTTAGGGAGAGTATCTTATGAAGGGTTCCGACGAAGCGGGTGCTTAAGAGAGAATATAAGCATGAAAAAAATGAACGTCGAGTCTTTCAACCTTGATCATCGTGCCGTTGTGGCCCCCTATGTGCGGATTGCAGACCGCAAGGAATTGCCCGGTGGAGATACCCTCATCAAATACGATGTCCGCTTCACTCAGCCTAACAAGGGTCATCTTGAAATGCCCGTCGTACATTCGATCGAGCATATGAGCGCCGAGCACATGCGCAACCACACCGATAAGCTCATCGATTTTTCACCAATGGGATGCCAAACTGGGTTTTACGCCCTCACCCTGGGGCTAGAGCTGCAGGAGTTCTTGCCCATCCTGGAAGCGACTCTACGAGATATTCTCACGGCTACCGAGGTGCCCGCCGCGAATGAAATACAGTGCGGTTGGGGCGCTAACCACACCCTTGAAGGGGCGCAGAATGCTGCACGTGAATTCCTCGCCGCACGTGCTGACTGGGAGCAGGTGATGGCGGCGTGAGCGAACAGCATCACTCTGGCGAACAGGGGCACTCCGAAGAAGCTGCGCAGATGTTCCCCACAGACTTTACGCCGGCGGATATTTTTAACGAAATGTATGCCGACCTGGAGAACCTGAACGACCTCATGATGAGCTTCTCAAACGCGATCGTCATTCAGGTTGCGATGGATGAAGAGCTAGCCCCGTTCCTCGCAGCGACCGAGCAAGCACAGCCCTCCTTCACTGAAGGCGTAGCAAAATTCTACCCACGTTATCTTATGCTTGAAGAAGATCAGGTTCCCCTTCTGCTGGTTCGCTCCAAAATTGGGTTAGTCAATGCCGCATCCGCCGTCACGGAAGCTATCAATTACGCGACTAACTGTTTGGGGGTTATCAGTGCAGGAACCGCCGGTGGTCTTGCGCAGCACATCAACGTTGGAGATATAGTACTGGGGTCAAATTACCTGTACACTGATGCCGACGCAACTATTTTTGGATACGAACGCGGGCAGATTCCTGGGATGCCCGTATCCTATGGCGATCGTGACTCGGACTGGGAAGAGGCGATTGAAGCGGCGCTTTCAGCTCTTAAATCGGCACAGGAGGAAGGTTCCTGGGCGGTGCACCAAGGGCGGATGCTTGCGGGTAACTCATTCGTGACTGAGTACAACGTGAAGGACACCCGAGAGGCCTTCGATGCGGCACTCAGCACCGATATGGAGACCACAGCGATCGCGCAGATCTGCAGTAACTATGATGTGTCTTTTATGGCGGTACGCTGCATCTCTGATTTATGCGGCCCAGCAGCAGATCAGGAATTTCATCTTTCGGTCGATGTGGTGGCTCCCCGCTCGGCACGATATGCGCTGCAGATTGCCGCTGAGCTCTGGACGCAGCAGGAATTACCCGCTCTTGAGTTGAACCTTGAAGACTAAGTGGACGGATCTGCTTAAGAAGACCATAATGCTTCAGGCCCCAAGTGCTCAGACGGTTGCACAGAAACACTCATTACAAGAAAAATTCCGAGAGAATTCACATTTAAGCCGTCATAGCGTATGGTTAACACAGCAATAACGTACTCGTGACTCAGGAGAGCACCATGAAAATCTGCCCGACCTTAGCCTCTGCGGCTGGTCTTCTTGGCGGTTACAAGGTCGCATCTACAACCGGCAACCGGCCTCTTGGTGGTGCCGTGCTGGGTCTTGCGGGTTTTATTGCTTTCAAGAACTGGAAGCGTAAAGCTGGAGTTGGGCGTGCTACGTTCCTCACCGGCGTTTACCTTTCTGCCTTCGGTTACTCCCATCCACTCGCCAAGAAAATTGGCGCGTGGCCGGCAGTCTATACCGTGACTGGCGTAACCGCTCTGTTGTCGCTCATCGTAGGACGTAAGCGTAAACAGAAATAGTCTTCAACAAGACGGCGGGTTGGCTTCGTTGCCAAACCCGCCGTCTTTTTGCGTTACGATTCACTGCAACTAAGAAATCGCAAGGATGCACGGGGAGTACGCTGGGCGCATCCCACAACCTCGATGGGGGAGGTGCACGGCATACGGCAACAAAAGCCACACCGCAGAACCAACCAGAACACAAGATTTTCGAGAGGTTACACCGCTAACCCGCGAGGTGAGGAAAAATGAAGAATAACGCTAACTCTGCGGCAACTACCGCAAATGGCGCTATCTCCACCGAGGATGCGCCCCAGCTATCGCGCGGACTCTCCCTGCGTCACATCATGTTCATTGCGCTTGGCTCGGCAATCGGCACCGGACTCTTTTACGGCTCCGCCTCCGCTATTCAACTGGCGGGCCCCGCTGTACTACTCGCCTATGTGATTGGCGGAGCTGCCGTTTTCATGGTGATGCGCGCTATGGGGGAGCTCGCACTGGCACACCCCGTATCTGGCGCATTCTCGGAATACGCAACCCGGTATCTGGGACCTTGGGCTGGGTTCGTCACCGGCTGGAGCTATGCTCTGGAAATGGCGCTCGTTGCCATCGCGGATGTGACAGCATTTGCAGTATATATGAAATTCTGGTTCCCCCAGTCGCCCTCGTGGATCTGGATCGTATCGGTGCTGCTCATTTTGCTCGCCATTAACCTTGCCAAGGTGAAAGCCTTTGGCGAGACAGAATTTTGGTTCACTATTGTCAAGGTAAGCGCTATTATCGCCATGATTGTGGGCGGAATTATTCTGCTTTTCGTTGGTGTGCAGGCACACACCTCGGTGAAGCCGTCCGTTACGAATCTGTGGGCGCTTGATGGTGGTTTTATGCCCGAAGGGTTTACTGGTTTCCTGGCATGTTTTACCGTGGTAATGTTTGCCTTTGGCGGTATTGAGAATATCGGTATTGCGGCGGGGGAGGCGGAAAACCCACGCACGTCGATTCCTAAGGCTATTCGTACTGTGCCGTTCCGCATTCTGATCTTCTATGTGCTGACTCTCTCCGTCATTATGTCGCTCTACCCTTGGTACTCTGTCACTAAAGAGAACTCGCCTTTTGTGCAGATCTTCGAGAACCTGGGAATTCCGGCGGCAGGATCAATCCTCAACGTGGTTATTATTACCGCCGCCGTGTCTGCGATGAATGCCGATGTTTACGGTGCCGGGCGTATGATGTACGGGCTGGCAAAGCAGGGGCTGGCCCCGAAATCATTCGGCAAGGTTGCAAAAAACGGTGCGCCCTGGATGACGACTCTTCTGATGATCGTGGTTATGGCGGTGGGCGTGATCGTGAATATCGCGTTCGAGAATGCTTTTGAAGTAGTCGCTTCGCTGGCAACATTCGCGACCGTTTTCGTGTGGGTTATGATTCTGCTGGCGCACATCGCCTATAAACGTGGGGGTTGCGAAGACGAAGTGCAGCCCGTGCGGCTTCCTCTGGTCGTCAGCTATATAACGCTTGCGTTTATGGCGTTCATCGTCGTGCTATTCGGATTCTTCGATGACACTCGTTTGGCTCTTGTTGTTGGCGCTATATGGTGTGTTTTCCTTCTCGCGTACTATCGCCTAGCGGTAGCGCCACGGTTGGCAAAGAACGCAAAACTGGCGATCACGTCTGATGCTCAGGATGGATAAATGCGGTATTGCGGGCGGAAATGCTAGGCCTAAATACGGAATGTGCTGCGGCGGTAATCTTTCAAAATCCGTAAAAGTAGCGTAGAATATGTTAAACGCGTGTCTGCGGTCCGCGGCAGAAGACGTGAGGGGCATACGCCCAAAACCCCGGCGACATACGGTCGTACGGGCAGCTACGCGGCACTAACTCTAGGAGTTATACAGTGGCATTGGATCCCGCTATCAAGCAGGAAATCATCAAGGAATACGCAACTCACGAGGGTGACACTGGTTCTCCCGAGGTGCAGATTGCAGTTCTGTCTCGTCGAATCTCCGATCTGACTGAGCATTTGAAGTTCCACAAGCACGATCACCACTCCCGTCGTGGTCTGATGATCCTCGTGGGTCGTCGTCGCAATATGCTAGGCTACCTCAAGGATATTGATATTGAACGCTACCGTTCGCTCATTGAGCGTCTTGGTCTGCGTCGCTAAGGTTTTCGTACCTTGCAGGTAACGCTAAGCGGGCGCATCCTCCGTCGCACGGCGGGGGATGCGCCCGCGTTATCATGTACGGAAACCCGTCCATTTTTCAGATAAACAGTTTATAAAGAGTGCTCGTTCCAGGCACGCCCCGGTGCGGTCCTCGGTAGCGAATTACGGAATACTCCTGTGTACAACAGAGGTTCAGGGTACGACGTCCGTGGTTTCCTATCGAAGGCCGATAGATTGGGTGGAAACGGCGACGGGCACACGAACACAGAAAGAAGGAATCGTGGAAGGTCCCGAAATCCAATTCTCTGAAGTAGAAATTGACAATGGTATTCATGGCAAACGCCATGTACGTTTTGAAACTGGCCGTCTCGCCAAACAAGCGGCAGGATCCGTGCTCGTCACGATTGATGACGAAACAACGCTGCTTTCAGCAACCGCAATTGGTAAATCTCCCCGCGAGGGCTTTGACTTCTTCCCGCTGACCGTAGACGTTGAAGAGCGCATGTACGCCGCCGGTAAAATTCCCGGTTCGTTCTTCCGCCGCGAGGGGCGACCCCCGACCGAGGCGATTCTTGCGGCACGTCTAATCGACCGTCCGCTGCGCCCTGCTTTTACCAAGGGTATTCGTAACGAAGTGCAGGTTGTCGTCACCGTTCTGACCATCGAGCCAGACGAAATTTACAATACCTTTGCGATTAATGCAGCATCCGCATCAACCGCGTTATCGGGTGCGCCCTTTAGCGGGCCTATCGGTGGTGTGCGTATGGCCCTTATTGATGGGCAGTGGGTGTGCTTCCCCAAATACTCTCAGCTGGAAAACGCCGTATTCGATATGGCTGTGGCCGGTCGCATCGTGACCAAGGCCGATGGCAGTGAAGACGTTGCGATCATGATGGTAGAGGCAGAGGCAACCGATAATTCTTGGAAGCTCATCAAGGAAGACGGACACGCTGCTCCCACCGAAGAGATCGTGGCTGAAGGTTTGGAGGCTGCGAAGCCCTTTATTGCTGCTCTGTGCAAGGCGCAGGCTGATCTTGTTGAGCGTGCCGGTAAACCCGATCTGGAGCTTCCCTACTTCGGCGGGCATGGTGAAGACGTTGACGCCGCCGTGAAGGACTTCGCGGGCGAGCGCCTCGTGGAAGTTTACTCCATCGCGGGTAAACAGGACCGTGAAGCCGCTGCCGCTGAGCTTGAAGCCGAGCTGATGGAAGCCCTCACCGGGGAAGGTAAAGAGTTTGAGGAGCGCGCTAATGAAGTTTCAGTGGCGTTTGCGGCTCTTACCAAGCACACCGTGCGCCAGCGCATCCTCACTGAACAGGTGCGCATTGATGGTCGCGGACTCACCGATATTCGTCAGTTGACCGCCGAGGTTGAAGTACTGCCGCGCGTGCACGGTTCGGCGATTTTTGAGCGCGGCGAAACCCAGATTATGGGCGTGACCACCTTGAATATGCTCAAGCTGGAACAGCAGCTCGATTCGCTGTACCCGGTCACGTCCAAGCGTTACATTCACCACTACAACTTCCCGCCGTACTCTACCGGCGAGACCGGCCGTGTTGGTTCGCCCAAGCGCCGCGAAATCGGTCACGGTGCACTTGCGGAACGTGCACTTACCCCGGTGCTGCCCTCACGCGAGGAATTCCCCTACGCGATCCGCCAGGTCTCTGAGGCTCTGGGCTCGAACGGCTCCACGTCGATGGGCTCGGTCTGCGCTTCGACCCTGTCGCTGCTCAATGCCGGTGTGCCTCTGCGCGCGCCCGTTGCGGGTATCGCAATGGGTCTTGTCTCTGATGAGGTTGATGGCGAAACTCGTTACGCCGCACTGACCGATATTCTGGGTGCCGAAGATGCCCTAGGCGATATGGACTTCAAGGTCGCCGGTACCAGCGAATTTGTGACTGCTATTCAGCTGGACACTAAGCTAGACGGCATTCCTGCATCTGTGCTGGCAGGCGCACTGACCCAGGCACGTGAGGCTCGTCTGCACATTTTGGATGTGATCACCGCAGCTATTGACGCCCCCGATGAGATGAGCGAATTTGCGCCGCGCATTATCTCGGTGAAGGTTCCGGTCGCTAAGATCGGCGAGGTCATCGGTCCGAAGGGCAAGATGATTAACCAGATTCAGGAAGATACCGGTGCCGATATTTCGATTGAAGACGATGGTACTGTCTTTATCGGTGCAACCGACGGTCCTTCGGCTGAGGCTGCACGCACCGCTATCAACGCGATCGCGAACCCGCAGGTTCCCGAGGTCGGCGAGCGCTACCTGGGTACCGTTGTGAAGGTGACCGATTTTGGCGCGTTCATTTCGCTTACCCCCGGTAAGGACGGTCTGCTTCATATTTCTGAGATGCGCAAGCTCAACGGTGGTAAGCGTGTGGTGGATGCCGAAGACGTTGTTTCGGTGGGGCAGAAGGTGCAGGTTGAGATCACTAAGATTGACGATCGCGGCAAGCTTTCGCTCTCCCCGGTGATTGATGCTGAGGATGCCGAGTAGAAACTCTCCCCGATATAAACCGCACCTTGACTAAGGAACTTGCTGGTTTTTCTGTCGGATAAGCAGCGCCAGCTCGTCCTGAGACTCCTGAGGGTTGTTCTCATGATGGGCTGGCGTTTACTCTGACTTATACGGCTCGCTATATACATTTGGTTTGCTAAGGATTATTCACTGATGCCTATTGCTCTTCCCGTTGCGCGCGATGAGATTACCGCTGAGCTCGACTATGAACGCGGTCGCCTGGTTTACGAGGGCGTAAATGGTAATGAAGTTCGCCGATCGATTTTGCCCGGCGGCGTTCGTGTGATTACGGAGCGGATGCCTGGCACCCGCGGCGTTTCCCTCGGATTCTGGGTGGGGGTCGGCTCCCGGGATGAAGCACCCGGTATGTTGGGGTCTACCCACTTTTTGGAGCATCTGCTCTTTAAAGGAACTCCGTCTCGAACTGCTTTTGATATTGCCCAGGCATTCGATGCGGTGGGAGGCGAATCAAACGCCCTCACTGCGAAGGAACATACCTGCTATTATGCGCGTGTACTTGACGATGATACCCCGATGGCGGTTGATGTTCTGGCTGATATGGTGAGTAACGCTTTGCTCGATCCAGAGCATCTGGAGCAGGAGCGCGGGGTGATTCTGGAAGAGATTGCCATGGACCAGGATGATCCTACGGACGTTGCCTTCGAGAATTTTGTGGAACAGCTTATGGGCCAGAACCCCCTGGGTCGCCCGATCGGTGGTACTCCGCAGGAGATTATGCAGGTCCCGCGGGATGCTGTGTGGGAACATTACAAGCAGTATTACACGCCGGATCGCCTCGTCATCTCGGCGGCTGGATCGCTGGAGCACTCGCACATCGTAAACCTTGTGCTGGATGCGCTCACCCGCTACGGATGGAACCTTCCTGAGGGTGTGGCTCCGGTACCGCGCCGTGTGCGCACGGAGAGCGGTATTGTCCCGTTTTCCAAACTGCACGAGGTGCAGAAGGGCTTTGAACAGACCAATATTGTGATGGGGTGCCCGAGTATTATCGCTGGGGATGAGCGCCGCTACGCGATGAGTGTGCTGTCGAGTGCTTTTGGGTCGGGCATGTCTTCGCGGCTTTTCCAAGAGATTCGCGAAAAACGCGGGCTGGCGTACAGTACGTTTGCGTTCTCGGGCGCCTACTCCGATGCGGGATATTTCGGCATGTACGCAGGGTGCCTGCCCGCTAAAACCGAGCAGGTGTGTGAACTCTTGCAGTATGAGTTTGATAAGTTGGTGTCCGCAGGAATTACTGAGGAAGAACTTAGTAAAGTACGCGGGCAGCTGGCCGGCTCAACTGTTTTGGGCAGTGAGGACTCGGGCTCTCGGATGTCTCGACTGGGACGTGCCGAGCTGGACTCAGGGAAATTCACGAGCACCGATGAGCTATTGGAAAAAATTCGTGCGGTTACCCTTGACGATGTGCACGACCTTGCCAGGTATCTGGGGCAACAGCAGATGATCACTACGATTGTGCGCTAACGCCCTTTATTATTCCCGCAAACCCCGCAGCGCGTAGACGTTCTCGTGTCTGATGACGAAAACGTCTATGTCCCTGCGGGATTTGTTATACGGTGGCATGTAATGCTGTATGAGTATGGGGTATTCATAGAGAGAAGACTGGGGGAGGAAAGAAGCTTATGCGAGACCTATATATTGACGTATCGCACGAAGTACTTGAAGACCTGAAGGTCCGTTTGCGGGGTGCACGTTTTCCTGTTGTTCTAGATGAACAGGAGAATAGCGCAGGAATCTCGGTCGAGTTTATGAAAAATCTCGTGGACTATTGGCTTACCGAGTACGATTGGGCGGCGCAACAGAAAATATTGAACTCGTATCGGCATGGCATCTATACAATACAGGGCAAAGAGCTGCACGCTCTTCATGAACAAAGTCCACAAAATCTTGGTACAGTTCTGCTGATTCACGGCTGGCCCGATTCTTTCTTACGGTATATTCCGGTGATTCATCCTCTCGTTGAGGCGGGGTATAACGTTGTTGTTCCCTCGCTTCCCGGATTCGCTTTCTCGGAACAGCTGGAAAAACATACTGTCGCAGATATTGCCGAACGGCTCCATACGTTGATGGAACAGTTGGGTTATGAGCACTATGTGGTACACGGTGGTGATTGGGGAGCCTCAATTGGTCAGCAGATGGCGTTGAGTTATCCGCAGAGTATCCTGAAACTGCACTTGACCGATGTCCCGTTTTCAAACCAGTATTCTCTCGATAGGAGCACGTTTTCGGATGCAGAACAAGATTATCTGAACCGGGTTGCGCGTTGGTCGCAGGTTGAAGGCGGTTACTATATGCTGCTTTCCACAAAACCTTTGACTGTTTCTTACGGCTTTGCCGATTCACCAGTATTTTTGGCTGCTTTTATGGCGGAGAAAATGCAGGCGTGGAGCGAAAACGGGATTTCATGGGATACTATCATCGCAAATACGATGCTGTACTGGGTAACGAATACCGGGCACTCTGCCGCAAGGATATATCGGGAGGCTTTGGGCGCCGGGAATATACAGCAGGGTAGGGTAGAGGTGCCAACCGCATTCGCGATTTTCCCGCACGATATCAGTAATCCTCCACGCGAATATGCGGAACGGTTTTTCAATGTTGTCAGGTTTACACATCCTGAGCGCGGCGGGCACTTTGCGGCTCTGGAGGAGCCGGAGCTTTTCGCTCAAGACCTCCTGGAATTTCTGGCAACCTAATCGGGCTGGTCGTGATCTTTTACCGATTATCTTGCGATGCAGCAAGATATGCTTCCGCATCAGTGCAAAGCATATCGGCAGTGTAGTCCTCCGATAAAAGAATCCACAGAGCCTTCAGGAGGCGGGATTGCCCTTCACATGCGAAGAACAGCTCGTACTGGGCGCGGGCGACGCGGGAAGCAAGATCAACTTGAGAGTATGCGGGGCTGCTCAATTCACCAAGCGTATCCGCGAGAATGTTGTACTTCTGCATGAGCCGCTCACTGTCGGCAAAAATCTCATCGTCAGACGTGCGAAACAGCTCATGCCAGTCAAGCTTGGGAATACCGACTGGATTCACCACATCCTCCGAGCCTATTTCCTGAAGGAAGGAACGCAGATCATCCACGGGCCAGGTGACGGATTCAAGAAGACGTATACCAAGGTCCGCGAAGAATGCCAGATCTTTACCCTGATCCGCCAGCTCGCGGCAGAGGTCCGGTAGTTTAAGCAGACACGCATGCCGATCAAGGTAATCTTGAAGATCACGTGTGAGGTCTTCAACCGAATAATCTTTTCCCACAAGCCCCTCAATCGCACAGGTAACACGCCTGCGCGGGTCTGGCTCAAAATACGAGCTGTAGTGGGCATTGACGATTTTCCACAGGATGCGAAGATCGTATCCTGCCAGGGTCGTATCTCTTGGCGCGGCAGTGGATATGTGATGGGAAGTTCCCGCCTCATCGAAAGCTTCTAGAAGGATAGAATATTTGCCCATGAGCCATTCGCTCTCCAGAAACTTTGGGTTTGTTCGGAGCTCGGCAGGATCGCGTGGAGCTGCCATATCTTCGGGCTCTAAACCCCGCATAAAAGCCCTAACATCCCAACCATGCTTTGGAGACCGCGCAAGCAGACGAAGACAGAGACTTATGTAGAAACTAAAGTCTTCTCCACGCTCTACAAGCTCTTGAAGAAGAGACTCTAATATATCGTGTGATGTTTCCTGCTGTGACTCCATAGAATCCCTTTGATATTGGGTATAGGGGCGGTGCTTTTATGATAGAGATTATCGTGTACAGCTTTCACGAGTTTCTCATGAGGAGATTCCTCCCTGTTTCACTTTACCCTTGTGCTAAGGTTGAGAGAATTCGCGAAAGGAACCCCGCTATGTTCACTATCGTTGTCCCTCCCGACTACGCCGAAGAACTACAGCAAATCTGCGGTCTAGATGCATCACAACGTGAGAAACTTATCAGCCTTTTAGCATTGGCGTGGCTTGACTGGAAACAGCAGCACCTTTCAGCGCTTGAGGTGGCTGAGGATATTGTGCGTATAGTACGTGAGCAAGAAATATTCTCCCACGCCGAACGTCTCCAGCAGTGGGCAGAGAGCATGGACGAGATGTACCTTGAGGAGCTCGACGCCGATAAACCGTATGATATTGTGCAACCGCTTTTCTACCGTGCCCGGTTTGCTGCCTCTTTATCGTATGCTCAAGACGCTCTTACGGAGGATAAAAGCCTGGATTATCTGCTCTACGAGTACTCCTTCTCACAGGAGACCGACACGGATCACCTGATGCTTGATGCCTTGCGGGTAGCTCGTCAAGGCTCTTAGCGGTAGAAAGCTTTCTGAGAGATTTTTAGCGACATCACCTTCTAAGAGACAACTAACATCACCGCTGGTGTATTTTCAGCATGTCAGAGAGAAAACCTATAACTCATGATGAACTTTGAAGATTTTGATCAAGCTTACGATTGGTTTACGCCGCGTCATGAGCCGATGCCCTTCAACGTAATGACTAGAACCCAGCTGCGGCAGGTCATTAAACTGTTCAAAGAGGATCAAGGGCCAAGGATCGCGTATGTTGCAGAGTATCTAGGCTCCACGAGCGGCAAAGAATTTCCCACTCTCCGTGATTTAGAACAGCTGTTGCGGTTGGGGAGGGAGTCCTTAGATAGGACAGGGCCGGAGATGGATGATATTTCTGGCACCTTTTTCAGCTTGGCCAGTGATTTTGCTTTCTGCCTGTGTGCATTCTTGCAAAAGTATCGGGATGATGTGGATTGGGTGGCATCGAAAACCTCGAAGAAGACACTTACATATAATCGGCCGTTGATAGCTCGTCCTGATTACGAGGCTTCAGAAGGGTATATTGATGGTCTGCAATTTTTCTCTGACTCGTTGAGGTCATCTGTTCGACGGGGGAAAACGGTGGACGATGTGATGAGGCAGTTGAAACGTTCAATAAAAAGGAATTTTGACATAAATCTCAGCTAACGCCTTCAGTCAATAGGAAGGAAGACACATGTCAGACTTCAGTGAAATGATGCGCCGCAGCCCAACCATCAAGGAGTTCTATTTTGAGTGGGAGGGGTTGCAGATTTTTGGAGCGATTGATATCACGGATGTCCCGAAAGAGCTGGAAATAAGGTTCACGTCACCGCACCCGGCTGGGGAGGTAGCTTTACGATTAAATGCCTATGACTGTAAGTTTACCCATCCAGACGGAAAGCTATCGGAGAGAATCAGGCTGGTTCATGATGAGGTGAACCCGACACCGGGCGACGAGAATTACGCCCGAATACCTATTCATGGTGCCACTCAAGAATCATCAATCCTTGTGTACAACGAGTATTTAGCTGGTCCTCGGGGACTCACGGATGTAAAGCAACTAGAGTCTTTCACCGGTGATAGCGGAATGCTAGTTGAGCGCTGTGAAAACAGCATTTTGTTTCGCTGCAATTCGTGGAAACCTGCCGATAGGAAGGCTTTTGCTGATATGCAGGGGAGTATTACTTTGTTGTACTAATGTACTAAGCAAGCCAAAGCGGGATCCCGAAGACGTCTTGACGATGTGGAATGGATTTAGCAGGTCATGCAGACGTACACATGATGCTACTCCAGGTACGTGAAGTTCTTGAAAGGTTTAATTACTTTCAAAACTCCTTCCTCTAACCTGCCAGTATCACAACGGTTTGATTTTCTTGACCCGTAGTTTGAGGCGTGTGGATTCAAAAGGTTTAAAAAACGCCACCAATACACTACACGTACGACTTCCTCCTAACTTTGTGCCCGAGCAACCGCCTCCGTCAGAATACGGGCGTAGAGCATCTGCCCCTTAACCTCCGGATGCACGCCGTCCGAAGTCATCAGGCTTGGATCGCTCCGCACCGCCTGCGTTATTGCACCGTTCCAGTCTGCAATATAGACGCGGGAAGAATTTTTCTGCGTAAACTCACGAATCAGATTATTTGAAGAATCAATCCAGGTGAGGGTTCGCGGACCGTACCCCGTTGCGAGCACCAACTTCGTGTCTGCCGGAAGCGCCCGCAAAACCTCTTCAAGCTGACCGGGCATCAGCGTCGAGTTAGCGGTTACCGAGAGTACTAAAACTTTCCCAATTTTTCCCTGCGATGACCAGGATTTAACCATGGGCAACGCCTGAACAATGGTGCGTCCCTCTGCCGCATCGATCGTGGCGTCTGGCATCGCATCATAAATATCGGGTTCTGCAGAAAGCACTACAGAATCGCCGATCACGGTCACATCAGCAGAATTCACCTGCGGATATTCATCTGGCACCGCAGAGGCCGCAGCGCTAGGATTTGCTGCTGTCGAACTTGCTGTTGGCGAGGCGCTCGCATGTGCTCGTTGTTCCTCACGCGCTTTTAAACGTTCTTGGGCGCGCTTTTTGCCTTCTTCAACGGCGCGTTGTGCACTAGTTTGTTCGGGAGCGGTTCGTACTGCGATGGCGGTCGCTGAGCCTGCGCCCATCACAAGCACTAAAGCAATAATGGGTAGAGCACGATACCTGCCGTAACGAATTCTTCCAAAAAATTGTGCGAACGAACTACGGAAACCATATCGCCGTACTGGAGTTTCAAGGTAACGATAAGAAAGCTCAGTAATAATGACGGTAACCAGCAGAACAACGACGTTCCACAGCGGTGAACGATCCACGCCCAGAAGATAATGCGCCATAACGGCAAGCGGCCAGTGCCAGAGGTAAAGTCCGTAGGATCGCTGCCCAATCCAGGTGAGGGGGCCGAAAGATAACACCGAACGTAATAGAGACGATGCCCCGGCGAGCATATCCGGCAGGATTCCTTGAATAACTCCAAGAGTCAGCAGCGAAGCGCCGAGGAGCCCCCAGGGGATAGTGCCCGGCGCCTTCTCAGGCATAAGAAGAGCAAGCGGAATGAGAGCAACCAAGCAGAGCCAGCTGAGAATTACACGCAGGAAAGTCACCGCTCCAAAGGGTTGCGCCACTCGATATATAACGTGTTTATCACGAGGTGGATAGAGCGACCACGGAATCGAAAAAGCTAGTAGAACGCCTAGAAGCAGACCGTAAACATGGGTATCGGTACCGTAGTAAATACGGCTGATGGGCGCTCCAAACGCCAACATAACCGTGCCGCTTGTTAAGGATGCAATGATAGCTATAAAGATAATGAGGCTGAATCGTCTCCACCGTCTGCCGAGGATAACACCCGCTGCCACCAGGAGAATAGGCCAGAACAGGTAGAACTGTTCTTCAACGGCAAGCGACCAAAAGTTCGTGAAAAGTTCGGGAGAAGTCTGAGCAAAATAGTCGTTACCGCTGAAAATAGAGAGCCAGTTAGATGAGAATGTGCCTGCGCCAGTAAGTTGTCTGCCCAGATTGACCTGTATATCGCCGCCTATTGCTAGTGCGATGGGTCCGGTTACTAAAATGAGTAGCGCGATCGCAGGGAGGAGCCTGCGAGCGCGGCGCTTCCAGAAAAGGAACAGGTTAATACGCCCGGTTACTGCACCTTCGCGGAGTAAGAGGGCGGTAATCAAATATCCCGAGATGACGAAGAAAATATCGACCCCGATCATACCGCCCGGCACCGAAGTAGGCCAGAGATGATACACAATTACCAAGAGTACGGCGATGGCTCTCAGGCCGTCGAGCCCGGGCAACATAAAAGAGCGGTTAGCCTCATGGGGGCTGACCGCGGACGGAAAAAGTTGCTTCATGATGTGTTGTTACTCCGGGGTGATGAAAGAGTGAAGAAAAATACTGTTTACTAGTATAAAAGTTTATTTGTTAGATAGAGACGTTTGGAGCCATCGGGAAGTTTTGTGAAATTTAAGAAACGCGGTTACCAGATATTTTGGTATCTATAAGGGTGTTGTGCTGGTGCTTGAGCGTTGATGGGGCGTAGTACATAAGCAACATAGTGTCTCGATTCGTGCTGTACACCACATGCGATAATAGGGTAGAGATAACTGGGCTATTCGTAAGTTTTGGAGGCAACAGAATGGTAGAAGCAACGCAGGCTAAAATACGGCGGGTGGCGGTTCTTGGAGCATCGGGGCGTATGGGGTCGGAAGCGGTCAAAGCTATTACCGATGCCCCCGATCTTGAATTAGTTGCCGCTTTAGGACGTGAAGACTCTCTTGAAAAGCTCGTTGAAACCAATGCTGAGATTATGGTTGATCTGACCGTGCCGACCGCTACCGAGACGAACGTCCGTTTTGCCGTAGAGCATGGAGTGCATGCTGTTGTGGGTACTACCGGCTGGACTGAAGAACGTGTGGAATCCTTGCGTGAGCTTCTTGATGAGCACCCGCAGGTGGGTGTGCTGATTGCACCGAATTTTGCGTTGGGATCCATTTTGGCGACGGAATTTGCGGCTAAGGCGGCACCGTATTTTGAATCGGTTGAGATTATCGAGATTCATCACCCCAATAAGGTTGATGCTCCCTCGGGAACAGCCGCTCACACAGCACGTCAAGTTGCGGCTGCGCGAGAGGAAGCTGGGCTTGGAAACAGCCCGGACGCTACCGAGAGTGATCCTCTGGGGTCTCGTGGCGGTAAAGTTGAGGGTATTAATGTGCATGCGGTGCGGCTTCGCGGCATGGTTGCGCATCAGGAAATTCTGCTGGGCGACCCCGGACAGCTTTTGACAATTCGCCACGATTCTTTCGACCGCGCATCCTTCATGCCCGGTGTGCTCTTAGGCGTTCGGCGGGTTGCGGCGCATCCGGGGTTGAGTGTTGGACTCGATAAGTATATGGATCTGTAGATCGTGCGGATACCGACTCCAATGACCTCTGAACAAGAAACGGTAAAACCCGTGCGGGGCGCCTCATGGCTGACATCGTTGAGATTATGGGTTGCGATTGCCTGTCTCTTATTAGTCTGTACCGTGCTTCTGCTGCCTCTGCCGCTGGGTATTCGTGCGTCAATACTGGGCGTGCTGATTTTTAGCGGAGTATTTATGCTGGTGGATGCGGGCGGTAAAGGTAAAATCTTTGCGGCGCTCACAGTGGCGCTCTTGGGGCTGTATCTGCTGTTTACGGCACAGCGTGGGGTCGTGCTCATCGCGTCGGGGAATATCGCAGGTATTCTGCTCGGGGCGGGACTATTGCTTTTGCCCGCAGTGGGTGCGTGGGCGCTTGTGCGCGAGGTGATATTTGGTGCGCGTATACAGCGGATGGCCCAGGAGCTTGATGCCCAGGGGAAACTTCCCGAAGATACGCTGCCGCGAAGTCCTTCCGGAAGGGTTGATCGTGAGGCCGCTTCAGTAGAACTTGAAAAATTTGCCGATGTTCTCGAAGCACATCCGGACAGCTGGGAAGCCTGGTTTAATCTCTCGTGCATGTACGATGTCTGCGGTGAACGTAAACGTGCCCGCGCCGCTATGCGAAATGCGATTTCTCTACGCCGCGGTCGTGGTGTGACCGACCTGAAATAGCGTGGCTGTTAGGGTAGTCCATGCGTGTTCATGAGGAGTGCTTGAAGTTGCGTTTTGAGCTCAAGAACGCAGAACTCCACAAAAAAGTGAAAATTTTCGGGACAAAAGCAAAATTAATGTAGCGTAAGAATAGCTTAAGATAGTACTCTGGGGTGTATGGCTGAGAACGTGATGAACCCCGGTACTTTTGTAAACCCGCCCTTTGGGCGTCTGCTCACGGCGATGGTAACGCCCTTCGCTCAAGACGGATCTGTGGATGAAAAACAGGTTGCACACCTGGCGGAATACCTCATTGACAATGGTCATGACGGGTTGATTGTCTGTGGCACCACAGGAGAATACTCGACCATGACCGATGATGAGAACGAGCGAGTTTTCGCCATCGTCAAAGAAGCTGTAGGAGACCGTGCCTCTATCGTTGCTGGCGTGGGCTCGAACGACACCGCGCATACCATTGAGCTTGCCCGTCGCGCCGAAAAGGTTGGTGTTGACGGTTTGCTTGTGGTGACTCCCTACTATAACAAGCCCACTCAGCATGGCGTTTACGCGCACTTTAGCACTGTAGCAAAAGCCACCAGTACACCCATCATGCTCTACGATATTCCGGGGCGTGCCAGCATCCCGATTGCCCCCGACACCTACCGTCGGCTGGCAGAACTTGATAATATTGTTGCTGTTAAGGATGCGAAGGCTGACTTTGGCGCCGCAACCGACGTTATGGCAACCACAGATTTGCATTACTACAGTGGTGATGATGGTTTGACTCTGCCTTGGATGGCAGTAGGAGCCGTAGGCTTAGTTTCAGTTACCGCGCATGTGGCACCCATGCTCTTCCGTGAGCTTATCGATGCCGTTGTAGCGCAGGATCTTGTGAGTGCGCAGCGCATTAACCTGCAGCTCGTGCCCATTGTGAACGCCACCATGGGACGAGCCCCCGGCGCCGTTGCTGCCAAAGAAATCCTGGCTTGGCAAGGCGTTCTTGGCACACCTGTTGTACGCCTGCCCCATGTACTTTCCGAACCCGAGGTGGCGGAGGCTATCCGAGCGGATCTGCTTTCCTCCACCATCGCGCAGACTCTTAAAAACGCATAAGACTTTCTGCGGCTAGTTTCGGGCGGACCCAGCGTGACTCGTATGTAGCGAGAAGATCACGTGGGTCCGCTTTCCGTGCAGAAGCGGAACGTGAAGGCGTGGACCCCCTCCTCTAGAGGCGAGATGCGTCCACGACCTTTGGCGAACGGACTCTCAGCCCCTCAAGCCGCATGAGCAGCACCCGCGAAGCAACCCGATACGCTTCGGAGTCTGATACTCACGGCGGGTGCGCCCTTAGACGACACGAAAAATAGAATCATAGAAAACAAGGAGATACGCATGAGCGTTTTTGAAAATGATCTGCCGGCGCCTCCCAAACTGCAGAAAGACACCCTGCGCGTGGTGCCTCTCGGTGGTCTGGGTGAAGTCGGTCGAAATATGACCGTCTACGAAATCAACGGCAAACTGCTGATTGTAGACTGCGGTGTGCTCTTCCCTGAAGAGTCCCAGCCCGGTGTAGACCTAATCCTGCCCGACTTCAGCTATGTGGTCGATCGCCTGGATGATGTAGTCGCCATGGTTCTCACTCACGGGCACGAAGACCACATTGGGGCGGTACCTTATCTGCTTAAGAAACGTCCCGATATTCCCCTCATCGGTTCCGAACTCACTCTCGCTCTGGTAGAAGCGAAGCTTGCCGAGCATCGCATCAAGCCTTATACGCTCACCGTAAAGGAACACCAGATCGAAAAGTTTGGTCCTTTTGAATGCGAGTTCATCGCGGTTAACCACTCTATTCCGGATGCACTCGCCGTATTTATCCGGACTGCTGCAGGCACCGTGCTGCACACCGGCGACTTTAAGATGGATCAGCTTCCGCTGGATGGGCGCATCACCGACCTGCGTCACTTTTCGCGTCTGGGCGACGAAGGTGTGGATCTGTTCCTGCCTGACTCCACAAACGCAGAGGTTCCCGGGTTCACCCCCACCGAAAAAAATATCGGCCCTGTTATATCGAGCGTATTCCGCGATGCACCCAGCCGCATTATCGTGGCCTCATTCTCCTCGCACGTTCACCGTGTGCAGCAGGTGCTCGATGCCGCAGTCGAGCGCGGGCGCAAAGTTGTGTTGGTTGGACGCTCCATGGTGCGCAACATGACCATCGCTGAGAAACTGGGTTACCTCAAGGTACCCGAGGGTGTTCTTGTAGATTTGAAGAAGGTCGATGAATACCGCCCCGATGAGCTTGTACTCATGTGTACCGGTTCGCAGGGCGAGCCGATGGCGGCTCTGTCGCGTATGGCTAATGGCGATCACAAGGTTCAGCTTGAACCGGGCGACACCGTCGTGCTGGCTTCATCGCTGATTCCAGGCAACGAAACCAGCGTGTACCGCATCATTAACGCCCTGATGAAACTCGGCGTGACTGTGGTGCATAAGGGCAACGCGAAGGTTCACGTTTCCGGTCACGCGGCGGCGGGAGAGCTGCTGTACTGCTACAACATTCTGGAACCGAAGAACGTGATGCCTGTTCACGGCGAGGTTCGTCACCTGATTGCTAACGGGGAACTGGCAAAAGAGACAGGCGTTCCCGAAGAAGGCGTGCTCCTGTGCGAATCCGGTACCGTGGTGGATCTCAAAGACGGCGTAGCGAAGATCGTTGGCGAAGTTCCCTGCGAATACCTGTACGTGGATGGGCGTTCTGTCGGTTCGGTGACTGAGGACGATCTTAAGGCACGCCGCGTTCTGGGTGAAGAAGGATTCGTCTCTATCGTGACGGTAATTGATCGTGCTACCAAACGTGTGGTAACCGGGCCAGATATTCATGCCCGCGGTATTGCCGAAGACGATTCGGTCTTCGACGAGATCACCCCCAAAATTACCGCCGCCCTTGAGGATGCGCTTCACCGCGCGCCCGAGAAGGTGCATACGGTACAGCAGCTTCAGCAGATTGTGCGCCGTACCATTGGTGCATGGATCTCCCGCCGCCTGCGCCGTAAACCCATGATCGTCCCGGTGGTCGTTGAGACTAAAACGGATGAGGAGCCTAAGCCGACGGTGTAGCGAGCGCATAGCCCACGGCGAAAGGCGGTGCGGGCACGCTCTGTGCGAACGCACCCCACACAATACACGACAAACGGGGCCGATAGCTACTTGAGCGGTCGGCTCCGTTCCCGTGTACGGTAGCATATGAATACTATGGATGCGTATCACGTTCTTGCCCCGATTGCATCGGTCGCGAGAGAATGACGGCATCTAGCCCCAAGCACATGGAAGGTTGCTAACCTAGTAAATATGGCTTCACGGAGTAATCAAGGGCGTAAAAGCAAAACCGGATCAGCCAAGAAAACCTCGGCACGCGGCTCCCGGGGCACATCTAAGCGCGCGAATACCCCCGAAACTAACCCCGTAGCAAACGCTATTGCGAAAGTGTGGTTAGGCATTGCCCACACGGTGGGCGGCGCGGTGCGTGCTCTTGGGGTGCATCGCACAGATTTAGATCCACAGGCACGCCGAGACGGCGGAGCGCTCTTCATTCTGCTTTTCGGCGTTATTACGGCGGGGGTCGAATGGTATAGCTGGCGCGTCATGTCTGCACCGGCCATTATTCATGCCCCAATTTCGGCATGGCACACCATGCTGGGCGGCGTTTTCGGTCAGGGTGCTATCTTGGTACCGATTCTGAGCTTTATCTTGGCATGGTGCGTTTTCCGTACGCCGGATGATGTTCGCCGCACCAATCGAGTCTCGCTCGGCCTGCTGCTCATCCTTATTGCAGCGTCGCTTTTCTTCGCGATGAACGCCGGATACCCCAGTTTTTCGGGCGGTTTTGAGGCTGTCTGGGCCGGGGGTGGCGCCATTGGTGCGCTTCTTGGACCTCTCATGCAACGCATAGCATTTGTGCAGTGGCTCGTTATTCTGGCTCTCTTCGTCATGGGGCTCATGGTACTGACGGCTACTCCGGTGCGTCAGGTTATTCCGCGGCTTACACATCTCGTTCGCATGGCCTTGGGCGAAAAGCCGGTTGCCTCCACCGATGATGACCCGACCATCGCATACCCGCAGGACGGCTATGATGCGGACTCCACGGCAGCGACTCAGACCGTCGATTTGAGTGCCTCGGAACATGATCGCAGCTATCTTTATGGTGATGAGGAAGAACGCCGTACATCTCGCGGCGGTATCTTCGGGTCAATTAAGCGGTGGTTCGGATTCGGTCGTTCCCAACAGGCCGATCAGGGACTGGATGAATACGTGGGCGATGAGGCATTCGCCAGCCCCGTGGTTAATACTCATGAAGAGTTTTCCGCAACCTCTGCGGATGCCCCCGCGCCGCATTCTTCAGCATCGTCTCAGGGTAGGTTGAGCCGCCTGCCCAAACGCCGCACCGAGAACACCGTGTTCGATCATGAGGCTTCGGATGCGCCCTCGGCACGCCTGGCTCAGGCGCAGCGTGCCGCAGTTGAACACGGTCGTGTGGCGCCGGATGCGCTCTTTGATGTAGAGGCTTTTGATGACACATCGGTGCAGCCTCTCGTGCCCGCCTCATCCGAGCAGAATGTTGCGACAAAGCAGATAGCAAGCCCTCAGACGCAGTCTGCTCAACAGTCACAACCGGAAGCAGTGCAGCAAGGTACATCAGCTAAACCGCAGCAAAGTAGTGGTGCATCTCGTATGCCGCAGACGAAGCCGCAAGCTACGGTCAGCGGAGCAGCGGCTGCCGGTACGGGGGCATCACGACCCCTGCAAAACAACACGCGCACCGCGCATACCGAGCAGGCCCGCCCCGAACAATCCGTCGAGTCTTCGCAGGGCACTTATAACCTGCCCGCAGAACAGATGCTGGTGGCAGGTCCCCCTGCTAAGGAATCATCCGAAGTGAACGAACACGTGGTCGAAGCACTGACCAACGTTTTAGAGCAGTTTAAGGTTGATGCGGTTGTCACCGGGTTCTCGCGCGGTCCGACCGTGACCCGCTACGAGATCGAGCTGGGTGCCGGTACGAAGGTTGAACGTGTGACCGCGCTGAGTAAGAATATCGCCTATGCAGTCGCCAGCCCGGATGTGCGTATCCTATCGCCTATTCCCGGTAAATCGGCGATCGGTATTGAGATTCCAAATACCGACCGCGAGACGGTATCGCTGGGCGATGTCTTACGGTCCCCGCAGGCTCACTCGAACCCGCATCCGATGGTTATGGGCGTGGGTAAAGATGTCGAGGGCGGTTTTGTGCTTGCGAACTTGGCGAAAATGCCGCATATGCTGGTTGCCGGTGCAACCGGTGCCGGTAAGTCTTCGTTCGTGAACTCGATGATCACCTCGATTCTTATGCGTTCTACGCCCGATCAGGTGCGTTTGGTGATGGTGGACCCCAAACGTGTGGAGCTTACCGCCTATGAGGGAATTCCGCACCTGATTACGCCTATTATTACTAACCCGAAGAAGGCAGCAGAGGCGCTTCAATGGGTAGTGCGTGAAATGGATGCACGCTATGACGACCTGGCGCATTACGGGTTTAAGCATGTGGACGATTTCAACAAGGCCGTACGCGAGGGCAAGATTCAGCCTGAGCCGGGGAGTAAACGAAAAATTCACGAGTACCCGTACCTGTTGGTTATCGTGGACGAGCTTGCCGATTTGATGATGGTTGCCCCGCGTGACGTTGAAGAGGCGATTGTTCGTATTACGCAGTTGGCGCGTGCAGCTGGTATTCACCTGGTGCTTGCAACTCAGCGTCCTTCGGTTGACGTGGTGACCGGTCTGATTAAGGCGAACGTTCCTTCGCGTATGGCGTTTGCGACGTCATCGGTCACGGATTCGCGTGTGGTGCTGGATCAACCAGGCGCTGAAAAACTGATCGGTCAGGGCGATGCGCTCTTCCTGCCAATGGGTGCCTCGAAGCCGATGCGTGTGCAGGGTGCGTGGGTCTCTGAATCCGAGATTCACGCGGTTGTTGAGCACGTGAAGCAGCAGGCTCCGACAATTTACCGTGAAGACGTCATGGTTTCTGCCGGGAAGAAGCAGATTGATGAGGAAATCGGCGACGACCTTGATGACCTGCTCCGGGCGGCTGAAATCGTGATTACCACGCAGTTTGGTTCTACCTCAATGCTTCAGCGTAAACTCCGCATGGGCTTTGCGAAGGCGGGGCGCATTATGGATCTGCTGGAGTCTCAAGGCATAGTTGGTCCTTCCGAGGGTTCGAAGGCGCGCGATGTGCTGGTGCGCCCGGACGATCTACAGAATACCTTGGCACGCATCCGGGGTGAAGAGGTGCCCGAACCCGTTGAGGAAACTTTTGAAGACCCGTATGCGCAAGCGGTGAACCCCGCAGAACCTGCCGAATATGCGGTGGAAGAGAGTGATGAGGGCTCGGAGGACGCCTGGCAGCTCACGGGGCGATAAACCAAACAGTCGTATTCAAAGTGTTCTCACATCCTAGAGAGATTCCCGCTTCTGCTGGCATATCGTGCTACGGAAGCGGGAATTTTTCTATTACTGCGAGCCCAAACAAGGATTTATCGTAATGCCGTTCTTATAGGGACGATACCTCGTATACTGGAAAGATATGAGGCGAGGGCTACGCTCTGGGAGTTCCTTGCAGCCAACAACGAGTCGTTGGTACCAGACTGTAGAGACGAAGGGTAACAGTGAGTCAGGAATCAGCATCGGCGGTATCGCAGACCGAGCGTCATGTATCTAACTGGAATCTGCCGAATATTCTGACGGTTGTGCGTATTATTGCAGTTCCTTTTTTCGTTGTAGTGCTCCTTGCAGGCGGAACATTCGGAGCTGAAGATATAGCGCAGCGGTGGCTTGCTTTTGCCCTCTTTATCGCCGCGATGATTACAGACTGGGCGGACGGTTACCTGGCTCGAAGCCGTAACCTCATCACGAGCTTTGGGAAGATCGCTGATCCTATTGCTGATAAGCTCCTCACCGGTGCGGCGTTTATTACCCTTTCTTGGTTGGGCGAGCTGTGGTGGTGGGTGACCGCTGTAATTCTCCTTCGGGAGTGGGGAATCACCATCATGCGTTTTTTCGTTATCAAATACGGGGTTATGGCGGCAAACAAGGGTGGAAAGATCAAAACCGTTTTACAAACCGTTGCTCTCGTGGTGATGCTTTTACCCTTAGGACTCCTCGGCAAACCTTGGTTGGTTCCCGGATGGGTTCTTATGGCGGCGGTAACCGCTATTACCGTCTGGACAGGGGCGGTTTATGTGCGTGATGCCCATCAGCTTCGCCAGACATGGCTGGCGCAGCATCCCGCATAGGCATGAGGCTGGGGACGGTTCTAGATGGACTGTCCCGGTATTTTATACGCCGGATATATCTCGTTGGGAGGAGAGGAGCACTTATGGACGTACTCAAAACGGTACCGCATAGTGCGAAGGAAGCCTCTCAGATGCTTCACGATACGTTGGTCGGTACAGGTCTGACAATCTCTACGGCGGAATCCCTCACGGGAGGAGACGTCGGGGGTACTATCTGCACCGTTGCAGGAGCCTCGGAATACTACCGCGGCGGGGTTATCTCATATGCGAGCGCGGTCAAGGCATCCGTTTTAGGCGTAAACGAAGAGCTTTTAGCTAAGAATGGTTCAGTTGATCCGGAAGTTGCCCGGCAGATGGCGCAGGGAACCGCACGAATCTGTGGAGCTGACTACGGGGTTTCGACCACTGGAGTTGCAGGGCCAGAGCCGCACGACGGTAAGCCCGTTGGTACCGTATTTTTGGGTGTGCATACTCCAGAAGCAACCTATGCCGTACAGCGGCACTATGAGGGGGATCGGGTACAGATTCGCGCCTCGGCAACGGCGGATGCAATTCTCCTGCTGACCCAGGCTGTGCACGGTACTAAGGACGCATCGTAGCCTTATCTAGAGGTCAGCTGAAGTATCTTTTCACGGGATACTTTAATCAAGTTTCCAGGGATTTCCCAGGTACATGGGAATAAAACTATAGCTTGGTAAGTTTGAATATATACTAGCCAGGCTCATATAAACGGTACAGTACCCGAGGCTAGCCGAGAACTAAAAAATGAGTTAGGCTTAATAACTGTAAGAACCGAACACTGGTTGACCTACGTACGAGGAGAAACAACGCATATGACCAAGAAGCGTGTATCTATTAATGGTATTACCCGGTGGAAAGAAATTAACCCAGCTCCGCAGCAGGTAGCTCCTGTTGTGGAAGAGGCAAAGACTGTACCTCTGCGCCAGGCTATTGGCGAGGTTCTTCGTGACGTTCGTCAGCGCCAGGGTCGTACCCTACGCGAGGTTTCACAGAGCGCACGTGTTTCCCTGGGTTATCTCAGCGAAGTTGAGCGTGGGCAGAAGGAAGCTTCTTCGGAGCTTTTGGCATGGATTTGCCAGGCGCTTGATATCCCGATGTACCAGATGCTCCGTGAAGTCGCCGACCGTATGGCAATTCTAGAGGGCGTACACGTTCCGGATACCGTTCCCGCCGAGCTTGCTGAGCAGTACCGTAACGATTACATGATGGCTTCGCTCTAAGAAACCTATGTGAGCGAACCGCGCATCCGTTATGATGCGCGGTTCGCTTTTTTATGCATTGACAACGGTAGAGGTCTACCTTCGCAGGGGACTCTGATAAAGCATTCTCGTGATTTTTTCGGATGTGCTCTGAGACAGGAGAGCGTAAGGAGGGATGATGAAACTCAGCGAGTTTTGGACAAATATGGACTACGAATTCGGTGCTGGGTATGCCCGAGTTTTGGCGGGAGATTTGGTGCTTGGGTCGCTTGGGAATATGACGGCTTTAGAGGCACTTGAAGCTGGGGTTGCACCGAAGGATGTTTGGCTTGCGGTCTGCGAGACACAGGATATTCCGGAGGTTCGCCGTTTGGGACCCGACCGTGAACCGCGCAGGTAGCCGAATCCATGAATTGCTGCGGAATAAGTCCGGTTTAGGGGTTGTTGCGATGCTGTATGTGGAGACTCTGAGATAGACACGGCGAGCATAAATTCGAAAAAATTTGCCGAAAATTTGTGCGATTTATAGGATTTTTGTTCGAGTCATGCTAATCTATCCACAGAGTAAAATATCTGTACTTTCTGGGGGATTTTTCCACATTCTTCCGCCGCCGGTCTTAAAGTGTCAGGCGGACTTCGTAGAGTAGTGTGCAGAGGGTGGCGAGAAGCACCTCCCGAAGAATCATTGAGACCTTCTATTGATAGAACGAGGTAACTAACCGTGGCAAAGAACAGCAAGGCACAGGGCGTCGCTCGTGTTCCTGAAGAAGGCCGTGCCAAGGCACTCGAAGCCGTGATGGCTAAAATTGACAAGGATTATGGTAAAGGCGCGATTATGCGTCTAGGCGATAAAGAGACCGTGAAAACGGAGGTTATTTCAACCGGCGCTATCGCTTTGGATGCTGCTCTCGGTATCGGCGGACTGCCCCGCGGCCGTGTGATTGAAATTTATGGTCCTGAATCTTCTGGTAAGACCACTGTCGCTCTGCATGCTGTAGCGAATGTGCAGAAAGCGGGCGGTATCGCGGCGTTTATTGATGCTGAACATGCACTCGATCCGGTCTATGCTGCCAAACTCGGCGTTGACACCGATGCCCTCTTGGTATCGCAGCCCGATACTGGGGAACAGGCACTCGAAATTATGGATATGCTGGTTGGTTCCGGCGCTGTTGATATCGTTGTGGTCGATTCTGTAGCGGCTCTCGTTCCCCGCGCCGAGATTGACGGCGATATGGGTGATTCTCATGTGGGCCTGCAGGCGCGTTTGATGAGCCAGGCTCTCCGTAAGATTACGGGTCGCCTGGCGTCCACCGGCACTACAGCAATCTTCATTAACCAGCTTCGTGAGAAGATCGGCGTGTTCTTTGGTTCTCCCGAAACCACGACCGGCGGTAAGGCCCTGAAGTTCTACGCCTCGGTGCGTATCGATATTCGACGTATTGAGACCTTAAAGGACGGGGCGAATCCCATTGGCAATAAAACTCGTGCCAAGATCGTGAAGAATAAGATGGCTCCTCCCTTCAAACAGGCCGAGTTCGACATTCTGTATGGTGAGGGTATCTCCGTTGAAGGCGGTATTCTTGACCTCGCGGTAGAGCATGACATCGTCAAGAAGTCTGGCGCCTGGTTTACCTATGATGGCGAACAGCTGGGGCAGGGGCGTGAGAACGTGCGTAAACTGCTCAAGGATAACCCGGAATTGACTGAGGAACTACAGTATAAGGTCCTCGTAAAACTCGGAATTATCGATCCTGAAGGGGAGGAATCTTCGGAAGAGGCTGAAGCCACATCGGTTGAGGCCGATCCTCTCAACGAGCTCGCAGAAGAATTCTAAACAAGATGGCGTGTGCCGCGCATTAGCTTTGAGGATGCGCGGCACACGCTCAGCATATCTGAGGACTCTACACCTTTGAGGCGTTGTACCTACAGGATTACAGCATCGAACCAGCACAGGAAGGCGGCATGGGTAACGATTGGTTGGCGGATGCCTGGGGTGATAACCCGTTGAGTGACCCTGCGATTTCTGACGCTGAAACAACTTCTGATGCTGCAGAGGGCAAAGCCACAGGATTCTCTGATTGGCATCCCGCCGCACACGGATATGTGGAAGACAAACCCGACCCCGATTCTGTACCCTATCGTTCTTCCTCATCGCGCTCGTTCCCACGCACACGAGGGGGAGGGGCGGCAACTCAACATGATGCAGAACCCCGTACACAAAACGCTTCATCAAAAACCTCAGCAGAGCGTACATCGGGCGCCCGTAAGAAGCGTCGAAACCCGGACTGGAAAAAAGGATTCCGGCGCCCCAAGAACACCGAAAAATCGCCCTTCGCCCCGGCTATTGGGGCTCATCGTGCAGAGGAAGAACATCCAGAAAAAGTACGAAAGAAGAAAAGGTCATCAGGCCCATTATTTCGTGAGGGGAGTGCCCTCAACGAACCTTTGAGCACCGAAGAAGAAGCTCTTATTCGAGGTATCGCTGCCGAAGAAAAAACGAATGTTCCGGGCACCAATCGCTCAGGACGTTGGAAACAGCGCGAAGAGCCAGATCCGTACACGCGAGCAAAGACTCTGGTTTACAATCAGCTGGCGTATTCTGCTAAATCCCGCGCGCAGCTGCAGAAAAAACTTGCCGATAAAGGGTTTGAGGAAAGCCTGATAGATTCACTGCTCGATAAATTTGAGGCTGCTCACCTGATTGACGATGCCGAGTATGCGCGTTCCTTTGTGGAACAGCGGGGAAAACATAAGAAACTTTCTCGAACCGCTCTGCGCCGTGAACTCAAAGAGCGAGGAATTACCGGAGAACTTGCTGAAGATGCGCTCGCTGCACGCACGGACGAAGATGAGCGTCAGGACGCGGCGGAGCTCGTGCGCAAAAAACTGCGTCCTTCTATGAATTTCTCAGATCGTACCGAGAAGGAGAAAATCATGCGTCGGCTAGTAGGTATGCTGGCACGTCGAGGATATTCTTCATCTGTAGCGTTTTCGGTGGTAAAAGAAGAAATCGAGAGGTACCGCAGCGAGCAAGAAGAAGACTGTTGAGTATTCTTCATCAGAAGAGTATCCAGCGGATCCAGCAACAGATAAGAGGTAATCTATGCAGCCGTTACAAGAACTTCGTGCCAGGCGTATGATCGCCCAGCTCCTCGCCCCAAGCGCAGCCCATCGCGATATAGGGGTAGATGCCGACACTCTACAGCAAGAGACGAATGCTGCGGCATATGCCTTAGACCATCTCTACGCTGTTCAGGGGCAAAACTATAACGCCGGTGTGCGTGCCATTGCGCTACGAGCTGGGTGCAGTACTGACACAGTTCTTGAAGGCATTCACGACTACAGCATTGTACGTTCGTGGCCCATGCGCGGGACACTCCACTTTTTGACTCTTAATAGTGCAGATTCGCTGTATGCTGCTGTCGCTGGCCGAGGCGCGAAGCCTCAACCCACCTATATGCGTCAATGTAACTTTACGCTCGAAGACTTTGAGCGGTGGCGTGAGCACCTTCATGACGCTTTACAAACCAGGGGACATCTTGAGCCGCTCACTCGCACTGACCTCTACACCATTCTGGATGAATACGGCTATAGCGGGCCAAGTTCGCGGCGCAGCCACCTCATTCGACTCTACGGCGGTGAGGGCACGGTTCTTCAAGGGCCGCTCCGGGAAAAAGAAGAAAGCTTCGTGCACCGCGACTCCATACCTGTGCCCCGCACAAAATACGAGCGAAAACAGGCACTGGCTGAACTGGGTACACGTTATATATGCGGTCACGGGCCGGTGACCGCGGAGGATCTGCGCTGGTGGGCTGGGATTACAATAACCGATGCCCGGTATGCGTTTGAACATGCTCGCTGCACCCAGACTATTGTGCTGGGCGGGCAAGAATATGCGGTAGGTTCCTGGCAAGAAGGCATTACCCGTTCGGAGCTTAAGGATGCGCTCAACCGAGAGCTTAGCCTCCCGGCCTTCGACGAGTATCTGCTGGGGTACGCCGATAAGAGTTTTGCATTGCGTGAGGAACTGCGTCCGCAGGTTCTCACCTGGAACGGAATTAGCTGGGATTTTACGCTTGCCGCCGGTGAGGCAACTGGACGTGCCGTCTAAGTCTACTTTTCGAGGTTCTTACCGTAATCGCCAAGGCGCTGGATGAGATCGTAAAGCGCGGGGTCTTGAGTGTTCCCAAGAGTAAGCAGGATGCGCATCAGCTCGGCACCCTGATAGCAAATGCGGGGAAGAACCTGTACCCGGGATCCGTCGGCGTAAAGCTCCAAAAGCGTACACACTGTAATAGCTGCGCACACCGCAATGTCTTCTGCAAGCCTGGCATCTAAAGGTATTTCACCGAAGAGGACCGTATAAAATTTAGGGAGCTCCTGTTCCCTATCCACCCGGTAATGCGGGTACTGGGGCGACGAGGGAAACCCGAGCATCGCCTCCACAAAAGGGAATCCGCGGTGGTGGATACAGGTTCCTTCCGTATCAAAGGCGCGGGTGCCTATACCACGAGAAGGTGCCATATCGGCAGGGGAGTACAGCACGTTATGCGGCGAAAAATCTCCCGACGAGAGCATATAGACCTGCCCGCGGCTACGTTTAAATTGCTCGGGTACCGGCGGGCGTTTGAGGAAAAATGGCTGAGTAATGCGATGGAACCGGAAGATTAGTTCTTGGAGATCGTTTGTAGGTTCTTCGGCATCTTCGCTCCGTTCTGCCGGGAGATCGGGATATAGGCGTTGAAGTCCCTTCTCTGCGAGTTTCGGGGAGGGCATTGCCCCCGGGAACTGTGCCCTGCGGTCCGCCCTCGCAAGCGATGCGCGATATTCATCGACGGTGTCGTCAAAAATTCCCTGCCGAGCAAATTCACCCCACACTGCCGCGTAAGCCGCAAAAGCGCGTGCCGTATTATTCTGGTTGAAAAGCTGCGTGGAAGTATCAGCTATAAGGGAGTTTGCAACGGGTACCGACCCTTCAAAAACCACGTCTTCGAGTGCTAAGCAGCGTAGATCATCATCAACACCGTAGAGGGCAGGGTAGATATCTGGAACCATTTCATCGAGGGCAACCGCACCGTATTTTTCCCGAAGGTATCCAAAACCGCCTGCGTTAGTCGCCGAATCTCCGCGGCGATAACGTTTTAAGATGACAGATTCGGGCTGCCAGGGTGTATGCGGGTTAGATCCATAGCGTACTCGCAGCACTACCGAGCGCATTCCGGTTGAGAGAATCGTCAGCGAGAGCGGAATCCGATCTCCGATAGCCGGTAGGGTTGCCGCCCACGAAAGCATCTTGAGAACACTGACCCGGAACGCCTCAGAATCGGCGGGGGAGTGCGTGGGCGCGGGATGGTATTCCGCGATGGCACGCTCAAGAATAGTCGCGAGGGGATCATCAGGATATTGGCCGGAAGAATTACTAAGGGATACCTGCATAGAGCCATTATCCACCATCCGCTACCCTAATGGCGTGAGCATGACCCTAAATGATTTTTCTGCTGAATCCGCAACGTCCGCCGAAACTCCCCGAACCTATGAAGTTCGCACCTTTGGCTGTCAAATGAACGTTCACGATTCTGAACGTATGTCTGGTTTGCTAGAAGCGAACGGGTATGTACGCGCCGCCGAGGGGGAAGAACCCGACCTCGTGGTGTTTAACACATGCGCGGTGCGCGAGAACGCATCAAATCGTCTCTACGGACATTTGGGACAGTTGGCCTCCGTGAAGCGGCGCCACGAAGGCATGCAAATTGCTGTAGGCGGATGCCTGGCTCAAAAAGACCAGAACACTATTATCGAAAAAGCCCCTTGGGTAGATGTCGTGTTCGGCACCCACAATATTGGCTCGCTCCCCACACTCCTTGAACGCGCCCGCCACAATCACGAAGCGCAGGCGGAACTGCTCGAATCGCTTGAGGTGTTCCCCTCGACCCTACCCACTAAACGTGACCATGTGTACTCGGGCTGGGTTTCAATCTCCGTGGGATGCAACAACACTTGTACCTTCTGTATCGTGCCGTCACTGCGCGGTAAAGAGAAAGATCGTCGACCCGGCGATATCCTCGCTGAAGTTCAAGCGCTCGTCGATGACGGCGCGATCGAAGTAACTCTGCTTGGGCAGAACGTGAACTCCTACGGCGTGGAATTTGGGGACCGTCAGGCATTCTCCAAGCTATTGCGCGCCTGCGGTGATATTGAGGGGCTGGAACGAGTACGGTTCACGTCACCGCATCCAGCTATGTTCACCGACGATGTGATAGAAGCGATGGCAGAAACCCCGAACGTCATGCCTGTTCTGCATATGCCGCTTCAATCGGGATCGGATAAGGTACTCAAAGACATGCGCCGCTCATACCGATCCAAGAAATTCTTGGGCATTTTAGAGAAGGTGCGCGAGCGTATTCCGCACGCTGTCATTACCACCGATATTATCGTGGGGTTCCCCGGTGAGAGCGAAGAAGACTTCCAGGATACGCTACGCGTGGTGGAGCAGGCGCGGTTCTCGTCAGCGTTTACCTTCCAGTACTCAATTCGTCCCGGCACCCCGGCGGCGACTATGGAAAACCAGATTCCAAAAGATGTTGTGCAGGAGCGCTACGAACGCCTAGTGGCTCTGCAGGACCGTATTGCGGGCGAAGAGAACCGTAAACAGTTGGGTAAAACCGTTGAGCTGATGGTTGTCGCCGAGTCTGGGCGTAAAGCGCAGCAGACGCATCGTCTGGCGGGTCGCGGACCGGATCAGCGCCTCGTGCATTTCTCAGTACCTGCCGGGTGCGAAGAGCCTCGCCCTGGAGATATGGTGACCGTTCCTATCACTGAGGCAGGGTCATTCCATCTGATTTCAGATCCCACCGCTGAGCAGTATCAGCTTCGCCGCACCCGCGCCGGGGACGCCTGGGACCGTTCACAGGCTGAATCCTGCGGCGCCGGAACTACCCAGGCTTCGGGTGGTCCGGTGGGGCTTGGCATGCCCACTATTGGTCCTAAATCCTAGATACCGTAGGGCGTGCGCGCGGTCTCATATTATAGTAGACCCGTACAATAGACCCATGACGTACCCCTTAGAGCCTCCTATTGTCGCTATTGTCGGTGCCACCGGTACTGGTAAGAGTGCGCTCGCAATTGCTCTTGCTCGGCATCTTGGCGGTGAATGCGTAAACGCGGATTCCATGCAGTTCTATCGCGGTATGAATATCGGAACTGCTAAGATTACCGCTGAGGAAATGCAGGGGGTTCCTCACCATCTGCTCGATATTTTGGATATCACGCAGGAAGCTTCGGTAGCAGAATTTCAGCATCAAGCCCGGCAGCTCTTTGCGGATATTAGAGCGCGCGGTAAGTACCCTATTCTGGTGGGCGGATCCGGTCTCTATGTTCGGGCGGCTCTCGATAAACTCGATTTTCCCGGCACGGATTCGGCAGTACGGACTCGGCTGGAGCAGGAAGCCGCCCAGCAGGGGATCGGTGTTTTGCGCACACGCCTGGCTCAGGTCGATCCTGACTCTGCGGCGCGTGTTCACGACGAACGGCGCGTTATCCGTGCCCTCGAAGTTTTTGAGGTGACGGGGCGTCCCTTTTCTGCCTTTATGCCAGTACGCGAATATGTCTCACCCGCCATACAGATTGGGCTTGATATGGATCGTGAACGCCTCCACGAACGCCTGTACCGGCGGGTGGTGAACATGGCGGAATCAGGGCTTTTAGATGAAGTACGAACGCTGGAACAGCATGGTCTGCGCGAGGGAAAGACCGCCTCACGTGCCATCGGGTACGCCCAGTTTTTGAAGGTTTTGGATGCGCAGACTACCGCCTCCGACCCCGCGTTGAGCGCGACGTATACTCTGCACGATGCGATCGAAGACACCGCGACGGCAACCCGACAATTTGCGCGCCGTCAGATAACCTGGTTTCGCGGGGACGACCGCGTACACTGGTTTGACGCCGAATCGAAGAACCTGCTCAGCCAAGCGCTTGAGGTCGTGCACCAGGCGAGTCAAAGCTGTAAAGGGCCGAAACCCGCTTAAGCAGCGCATCCTCTGCGGTAAACCGGTAGAATTTACAGAGATTTAGTCACGAAGAACGAAGGGTAGAGAACGAGCATGACCGATGGCGTATCCACGTGGGGAGAACTAGCCGGGCGTACTCTGACAAAGGGGCATGGAACGGGTAATGACTTTATATTTCTGACCGACCCAGCCTCTGAGATCCCGCTCGATGCTGACCTCATCGCGCGTGTCTGCGATCGTCATTTTGGAATTGGTGCTGACGGCTTTATCCGTGCAGCGTATACCGAAAATTTCAGGACCGGGCAGAATATGCTGGAAGAACATCCAGACGCTATCTGGTTTATGGATTATCGCAATGGTGACGGCTCGATCGCCGAAATGTGCGGGAATGGTGTGCGTGCCTTCGTCGATTACTTGCGTACTGAGGGAATGATTGATCTTGAGGTGGGTGAGACTGTCAAGATTGCTACGCGAGGCGGTGTCAAAATCGTGGCGCGCACCGAAGAAGGATATGCCATTGATATGGGTCCGTGGAGTTTTATCCATGGAGACACAGCACGCGAAAGTGGTGAAGATTCGCATGTTTCGGCGCGTGGGTTGATGACTCCCCGAGCCGGTCTGTCGATTTCGATGGGTAACCCCCACACTGTGGTGATGCTGGGTCAGGAAGGCAAGTTGGACGGACTCGATCTGAACAGTCAACCACAGGTAAATCCAGCCCCCGAAAAAGGAACTAACGTTGAGTTTGTGGTTCCGGTTGATCTAGAAACATCCGACGAGAATAAAAACGTTGGAGCCATCAGGATGCGCGTATACGAACGCGGCGTGGGTGAGACTCTATCCTGCGGGACTGGCGCATGCGCGGCCGCTGCGGCAACCCGTTTTTGGGGCGGCGAAGAGGCACCCGATGAATGGCTGGTTCATGTTCCCGGTGGCACGCTCGCAGTAACCTTCGTCCTAGGCCCCGACGACCTAGAACACGTCGTTTTAGCAGGGCCAGCTCAGACGGTTGCCAAGATTGAGCTCCACTAACCTACGAAGGAGTTTTGAGAACTTATGCCCGTCAGCCTTCTTCTGAGGCGGAGAAGCTGGCGGGCATTATCGCGTGAGCATTCACCTGAAGCCTTTAAGAACCTTTGGAAGAACGCACAACCTCCAAGATACGGAACCCCTTCGACATGGCATATCGAGATACCGAAAACTCGGATCCAAAATGTTCGGTGAGCTGCGCATCCAGCCATTTTTGCAGGGAATCAGAACCTAAATTCTTTTGAACCACCAGATAGGCCGCACCGCCGGGCGCTAGCCGCGGAAGCCACGTGAGCAGAATATTGTGCAGAACCTCTTTACCCACGCGAATCGGAGGATTGGACCAGATAGTATCGAAACGTAATGTGGGATCTATCTCATCAGGGGTGCTCACCGAGACGTTATGCAGCCCCAAAGCGCGGGCATTCTGTTCTGTAAGCGAAAGCGACCGGGAATTGACGTCAATCCCATAAACCTCAGATTGCGGAGCAAGCATAGCTAAAGATAACGCGATGGGCCCCCAGCCGCATCCAATATCGAGCATATATTTTCCGTGCGGCTCAGGTACTTGCGCTAAAAGAACCGCAGTTCCCTTGTCTATTCCCGAAGGACTAAAAATACCGTTCGCGGTCGTCACGGAAACCTGACGCCCCGCCAACTCAACCTGAACCGTTCGAGGTTTGAACTCGACTTCGGGAGACGAGGAAAAATAATGCTGTTCGCTCATGAATCCAGTGTACCCGGCTGCACCCCGCATCATCGCTGCTACGCTGATGCGCCCACAGCGAGAGATACCCGAAAGCCGCGACAACTGCGGCATGCGACCGCTAAAATAGAGGAACATATGAAATTAACAGATACCTCTTTTTCCAGCGAAAAGCTACCCAGTGATGAGCAGCTACGCCGAACCGTAGAACGAGTCTTAGGCCGTGCAGATGCAGCGGCACAGACCACTATCTACCCCGAAAGCACCGGTAGCACCGCACAACGCCGCGTGCTCGATACCCGTGCCCGAGAAATTTCCAATAATCAGCGGGAACATTCAGAATTTGACGGCGAGCAGGAAGACCTCGCCGAACGCCGCGCATTACGCCGAGTCGCCGGGCTTTCTACCGAGCTCGATGATGTGACCGAAGTCGAATACCGTCAGCTGCGCCTAGAACGCGTGGTTCTCGCCGGGCTATGGACCGAAGGGACCGTCGAAGATGCTGAGAACTCCCTGCGAGAACTCGCTGCACTCGCCGAAACCGCAGGATCTGAAGTGCTGGACGGGCTAGTTCAGCGCCGCCTCAAACCAGACCCCGGAACTTTTCTTGGCTCAGGAAAAGCCCTCGAACTCAAAGACATTGTTGAGGCAACCGGTGCTGATACCGTGATCGTCGATTCTGAATTAGCACCCTCACAACGACGAGCCCTCGAAGATATCGTCAAAGTCAAAGTGATCGATCGTACCGCCCTGATTCTAGACATCTTCGCTCAACACGCGAAATCTCGTGAAGGCAAAGCACAGGTCGAACTTGCCCAACTCGAATACATGCTTCCGCGTCTGCGCGGCTGGGGCGCGTCTCTGTCACGCCAGGCAGGCGGGCGTGCAGCATCCGGTGAAGGCATTGGTTCACGCGGACCTGGTGAAACCAAAATTGAGATGGATCGCCGCCGTCTACGTGCCCGCATGGCAAAGCTCAAGCGCGAAATAGCCGCTATGGCGCCCGCACGTGAGACAAAACGCCTAAGCCGTAAACGCAACAGGGTACCCTCGGTTGCTATCGCGGGGTATACGAACGCAGGTAAGTCGTCGTTGCTGAATCGTCTGACCGACGCTGGTGTCTTAGTGGAGAACGCTCTCTTCGCAACCCTGGATCCGACCGTGCGCAAAGCACAGACTCCGGACGGCATCGGCTATACGCTTTCGGACACTGTAGGATTCGTGCGCTCGCTACCCACCCAGCTCGTGGAAGCATTCCGTTCCACGCTCGAAGAGGTAGCCGATGCAGACGTGATTCTGCATGTGGTAGACGCATCTCACCCAGACCCTGAGGGGCAGATTCGCGCCGTGCGTGAGGTTATCGCAGATTTAGATGCTCGCCGTATACCCGAGATTATTGTGCTCAATAAAGCGGATGCGGCAGATCCCTTTATCCTCGAACGCATGCGGCAGCGCGAACCGAACCACGTCATCGTTTCGGCGCGCACAGGGGAGGGCATTGACGAACTCAAGCAGAAGATTGCGGATACAATTCCGCGGCCATCGCTTGAAGTTAAATTACTGATCCCTTACAACCACGGTGAAGTTATTTCCCGTCTTCATGCTTGGGACGCTGAGATTAAAAGTACTGCGTTTGTCTCAGATGGAACCTTTGTCACCGCTTTGGTGCGTGAGGATGTTGCCGCAGAACTCTCTGACTATGTGATCGACGGCGAGCTCCTTGAAGTGCTTGAATTGGAGCTTCAAGACTCTGCCTCTGAACCCGAAAACGTCTGTGAACTCGCGTGATGAGAGCGTGAGCACCCCATGACCGATAATATTACTGCGCCCACCGGAGCGGAGCTTGAAACTCTGCCCGGTGCAAAACCCGTGTTAGATTTGCTCGATCATGTGATTGAAAAAACGGGCGGACAAAAACGCTTCGGACAACGTAGAATGGCAGCCCATGTTGCGCAGGCTTTCGACCTTGAGCGGCATCTCCTCGTGCAGGCAGGCACCGGAACCGGTAAATCCCTCGGGTATTTGGTGCCAGCCCTGCATCATGCGGGTGTAAGCACAAAACCCATTGTTGTGGCGACCGCAACCCTAGCCCTCCAGGCGCAGATCGTAAAACGAGACCTTCCAAAACTTATGGAGGCGCTCTCTTCTGAGCCCGAATCTGAAGCTCAGGTCGCAATCCTCAAGGGCAGGAACAATTACCTGTGCCTGCACAAACTCGACGGGGGATACCCCGAAGAGGAACCTGATACTCTCTTCGACATGCCTCAGCGTAGTATGTCTCGCATCGGTGAAGAGGTGCTGCGGTTAAGGTCCTGGGCGGAAAAAACCGAGACCGGCGACCGCGATGAACTTAAACCCGGTGTATCGGATCGTGCCTGGGCGCAGGTATCCGTGAGCGCCTCAGAGTGTTTGGGAAGACGCTGCCCCCTCGTTGAGGAGTGCTTTAGTGAGCGGGCGCGCCAAGAAGCATATGAAGCCGATCTCGTGATTACTAATCATGCGCTGCTTGCCATCAACGCTTTTGAAGGTTTAGGTGTACTTCCCGAACACGATATCGCTATTATTGACGAGGCGCATGAGCTCGCAGACCGCGTGACCGGCGCGGTGACGGATTCCCTTTCTGCTTCCTTAATTAGGCGTGCCGCTCGCGATATCCGCAAGAACTCCAAAGCAGACTCCAGCGCGCTCGAACAAGCCGCCGGTTCTTTAGAAACCGCATGTGAAGGTGTTTCTGAGGGCTTGATAGAAAGGCTCGAAGGGCGACTTCTAAACGCACTCGCGGCTGTAGCCGATGCTGCACGTGCGGCGCTTTCCGACTCTAAGAGCGACAATAAAGAGGCGGATGCCGGGCTTCAGATGGCTCGTTCACGTGTTTCTGAGGTACACGATGCCGCAACGCGTATGCTGGAGTCTGCCGAACATCGCGAAGTGCTGTGGCTATCACGCCAGGGTGGTTGGGAAAACGGACGATATACCGCAGCTTCCGATCAGGATCCCGCCACACTCCACGTTGCTCCTTTGAACATCGGAAGCCGTTTGCGTGAGGGGCTTTTTGAGGACCGTACCGTTATTCTTACGAGTGCAACCCTCACCGTAGGTGAGTCGTTTGATGCGGTAGCAGGTGCCCTGGGGCTGGCGGGACCGCAGGCTCCGCGCTGGGAAGGTCTTGATGTAGGTTCTCCCTTTGATTATCCACGGCAGGGCATTATGTATGTGGCCTCCGATTTGCCCAAACCGAGTTTTGGTGTGAATCCTCAACAGCTCGAACGATTACGTGAATTATGCGAAGCCTCTGGTGGCGGTGCCCTGGGGCTATTCTCGTCGAAGCGAGGTGCCGAGCAGGCGGCTGAATATGTACGTCAGCACACGGATTTGAATATTCTCTTGCAGGGAGAGTCCTCATTGCGGGCTCTTGTCGAGGAGTTTACTGAAGATATAAATGCTTGTCTTTTCGGCACCATGAGCCTTTGGCAGGGAGTGGATGTTCCCGGCGACTCCTGTCGTCTGGTACTGATGGACCGTATACCGTTCCCGCGCCCAGACGATCCTCTCGCTCAAGCGCGTACCCGTGCCGTGGCAGAAAAAGGCGGGAATGGGTTTATGGCTGTTTCGGCATATCATGCGGCAATCCGCATGTCTCAGGGATCAGGGCGATTGATACGTTCCGTCCACGATCGCGGGGTAGTGGCGATCCTTGACTCTAGGCTGGCGACTCAGCGATACGGTGGGTACCTGATGCGGGCGATGCCTAACCTTTGGACCACCCAGGATAAGAATGTTGTTTTAGGCGCTTTGGAACGGCTTTACCAGAGTATTGACTAAAAACAATAAGATACGTGGGTTTAATACACATTGTATTCCGGTACTGGTACCGAGACATAAACGTAGCGAAGCGTCCATAGATGTAATGTGGGAAAGGGAGGGTACCGTTCGACGGTACCCTCCCTGATGTATTGTGCGCTTATGGCTGCCTATAGTAATTAGTTAGTCTATCGGGGCAACTCGGATACGGTTCCCATCTAGATCACTTGCTACGAAAGTCATCCCAAATACATCACGATGGGGTTCTTCCAATATGACAACCCCTTGTTCCACCCAGGCTTGGTACTGCGTGAGGATTTCTGCATCGGAGCCCTTGAGATTTATACATACCTCAGACGTACGTGTTGAAGTTTCATGAAGAGTATTGCTTGCTCCGGTCCACAACGCTAGCGAGACTCCCGGCGCTAAATCCATGGTGACATAGCGTGGCGAGGTAAAACTGACCTCAAGATTTAAAATGCTCGTATAGAAGGACACTGAGGCCTCGATATCCGATACATAGACAATAAAAACGATCTCACGGTCAATCATTGTGCTGTTGTTCCTTCTGGACATGAGACGGTTGAATACGCAGGAACGGAACCTCTAGCGCGTGTCTTTTGAGAAAAACGCGCGCAGTTCAGAAGGTCCCTGTTAGATGCTTCGCAGAACAGAAACTACTTTACCCATCACCGTGGCGCGGTCGCCGAGTATGGGCTCATATTGGGAATTTCGGGGGAGCAGCCAGGTATGACCATCTACTTGGCGGAATACTTTGACGGTCGCTTCGTCGTCAAGAAGAGCCGCAACAATGTCTCCATTATCAGCGGTGTGTTGTTCACGCACAACAACCCAGTCACCGTCGCATATGGCGGCGTCAATCATAGAATCCCCTTTGACGCGAAGCATGAAGAGCTTCCCGCTGCCCACGAGCTGGCGGGGGAGAGAGAGAACATCCTCAACGGATTGCTCAGCCGTAATAGGCCCACCAGCGGCAATGCGACCTACGAGGGGCACGGGAACCATATCCTCATCGCTCACCTCAAATGTAGGCAGCTCCGGAAAATGGGCTGAAGCGCCCTCAGACTCTATATCGTCAAGAATCTCGATGGCACGCGGTAGTTTTGGATCGCGGCGAATATACCCCATCTTCTCAAGACGGCCGAGCTGATGAGTCACCGAAGAAAGTGAAGCCAATCCAACGATATCGCCGATCTGGCGCATCGAAGGGGGATATCCTTTCTGCTCGATTTCTGTACGAATCGCATCCAAAATTTTCTGCTGACGTGGAGTCAGCGGAGGGCGCTGAGCTTCGGGTGTCATGCGGAGCCTTCTTTCTAACTATTTGCGCACGCTATGGTTCCTAAAACATTGACTGGATCCAGGTAGGCATAACGATGAACCGTCTCGATTCTCAGTCTAAAGCATCAGAAAGAAAACTTCAAACAAATATTCTATGAACCTTGAATATAATCGAAGAAATATTTAGTAACTTTCTACTAGACTATCGAAACTAGATTCGATATAGTTGGTGTCTACGGAAGACATATTCGATAAAAGTCGAGGTCTTTCGGTGAGATGTTCTAGTTCAAGCTCTTGCTATGCAGGGATTATCGGTCTTCGAAGTACTTCGGTATTTCTAGAGCATCTTGAGAGAATCCGAAAGCAAAATATGTGCTTTCTGCAGGAATATGAACTCATACCAACCGCATTATGAGCATTGAGAATGGTGTGTAACGGCGAGGATATGAACTTGTCACACACCAGAGGAAAGGAAAATACTATGGCAACGGCTGCTTCTTCCTCCCGGATTCCGGCGGGGTTAACCGTCATTCACCCGGCTCGTGTTCGTCAGGGCTCTTATCGAGCACGTACACACTATGCTTCACCGAGCCGTTCCCGTGTGCCTCATCCTCATCCTCGACTGACTTTTCCTCAAGTACAAGCTGTATACGAGACTTCATTCTCAGCTACACCACAGAAAGTGAACGTCACATCTTCCTCTCAGACTCAGCAGAGCGTAAACGGTAAAACATCAAGCGGACAGCGGCGGGTTCCAGAAAAACTTAAAGGTGTGTCGGTGGTTAATAAGCGCAATCCCTCATTGTTCACACGTGCTATGCATCGCTCTAGGGCTCTGAAAAATTGGGTTTTTGGCATTCCGCTGATAACGCTGGCGGCCCTTGTCGTTCTTGGGGCGCTCATTCTTATATCGCCGCATACAGCAAACGCTGGAAATAATTCTCAAGGCGCAGGAACCCGGTACGTGACCGTTCAATCTGGAGATACGCTCTGGGATATTGCACAAGAGGTAGACCCGAAGACTGATCCACGCGACACCATGGTGCAGATCAGTAAACTTAATGATCTGCAGGGTTCAACTGTCAAAGTCGGGCAGCGTCTAGAGGTTCCAAACGTGCAATAGCAGGTGTACCTGTCTCTTGAGCTCCTAGAAACTGTGACTGTATGCATGCGTTGTAGGGGCTGCGGTTCTCTGCTCTCATTGACTAATGTGTGATTATTAGCAGGTAGCTTTTAGACAGAGAGAGGACCTGTATCGCGTAAAGTCTTTTTGACATATGGTGCTCAATACAGGCGATGTAACATGAGGTATGCAATGATAGCGTGAGATTAGGGGCAGAAACCTTGGAGTTTGTACCCTAGAGATACATGACATTTGTATGCTCGCCCGGTTGCTCGTCTGGAATCCGGTGGGAGCGGAACTAAGGAGTCTCTATGCCCACACGTCCCACCGTAGCTATACTTGGCGAATTTGGCACATATAGCGAGCTCCAGCAAGCGTGCGAGCGTGTCGGTGCCCAAGCATTCGTTACCGCAGATCTCAATTCTCTGCGAGACGCTGATGGTATGGTGATTGCTGGCCATAAGAAATCTCTCGAAACATACGAGGTTGTGCGGAAACTCCACGGTGATCGGGTGCTTGGCAGGCGCGTTGCAGGCGGTCGTCCTGTCCTCGTTGCCGGGGCTGGTTTTGGGATGCTGTTTGAAGTTATCCGAACCGTGAACCCAGATCTTGGAGACCTCGATATTTCTGCACTGGGAGAGTGGCCGGGTGCTGCACAAGATCTGGCTACCGCTGGGGCTCATCGAGGACACTATAGGGTTGAGGCCGCTGTGTCCAGTAAATTTTTACAGGATCTTCCTGAACCCTTGAATTTCAAGGCAGAGGATGGCGTGTTTACCTGGGATTTTGACCAGAGTATAGACTATATGGAGCCGCCTGCTGTCAGTTGGACTGATGCAGATCCGCGTTATATTGCAGCTGTCGAGAATGGTCCTCTCACAGCAATTCAATTTTGTCCGGTAGCTTCGGGTGCTGCAGGTGAAGAATTTCTTCGCCGCTGGGTTGCGCATCTTCCCGTCATGAACCGTTTGTAGCATCATAAATTTTACGAAAAACTGCGAAGGAGCATCATATGTCACCTCTATATTCAGGACTTATTCTTATGACTGTTGGGGCATTCTTTGCCGGTGGGGGTATATCTTTCCGTAAACAGGGCATATCTCTTGGCGCGCAGATTGTGCTGTGGATTATTGCTTTAGCCCTCTTTGGGTACGGGGCATATGTAACTTTCGTATACGGGTCACAGGGATAAGGGTATGGGTACTCTAGAACTTCTTCCCGCAGTCGATATTGCTCAGGGATGTGCAGTGCGTCCCGTAGGCGGTCGCCTCTCCCAACAGAGTGAGGGTACAGATCCGGTGGAAGCGGCTCTATCGTGGTGTCGTGCGGGGGCACGATGGATTCACCTTGTTGATCTGGATATGGCGTTTGGTCGTGGTAACAACACCCGCATCCTTCGAGAGGTTATTGATCGAGTTCGTGCGACAGCTCAGAATCCTATAAAAATACAGGTCAGTGGCGGTGTTAAAGATGAACGTTCTTTGGAATTCGCCTTGAGTCTTGAACCCGATCGCATCAATGTGACGTCGGCGGCGCTGCAGCATCCGGCATGGTTAGAGAAAACACTAGGGCACTATGGTGAGCGGATAGCTCTGGGTTTGGACGCTCGCAATGGAACCGTTGTAGCACGTGGGACCGAATGGTGTGGCGATTCCGTGCATAACACAGTGCGATGGCTGCAAACTGCGGGAGCATACCGATATATTGTGACAGATGTAAGCCGAGATGGTGCTCTCTCAGGACCTGGGCTACAGCTGCTTCATGAAGTTCTCAGTCTCACTGAGCATCCCGTGGTAGCTTCGGGAGGTGTTGCTTCACTGGAAGATATCCGCACTCTTCGTGCGCTGACGAATCAGGGCTTGGAAGGTCTTGTCCTAGGGAAGGCACTGTACATCGGCAATTTTACTTTTGAGGAGGCTCTTAAGGCGGCTAATGATGATGCCTCATAACCCACAAGAACAACGGAATCTGTCTGAACCCCAAAAGCGTGCAGTTGCACAGCGCGCGTTGCCAGAGCATATTGCGGCTCAATTGCGCAGCGCTGGGAGGCAAACTGATACTGGCGGACAGCCCTGGAAAGGGAGGAACCTGGGAGAGGGAACGTCACAAACCCATCAATACTATGGAGACGATGGCTTGACGAACCCAGATTTAGCGCGGGTTCTGACCTCTTTTGAAGCTGGTGAAGTTGATGAGGCAGCAGTTTTTGAAGCGTTGAGTGAAGTGCGAATATTTGCTCCGATTGTTGCTCAGCTTTCACAAGCTCATATAACCCATGATGGTCTGGTATCTGATAAAGAAGCTGATATGGCATTAGTTAGCCTGCAGGCTCCAGATGGTCGAAAAGCTCTTCCTGTTTTTACGAGTGTTGATGCTTTGACGCAGTGGCATCCGCAAGCTCGCCCGGTTGCAGCCTCTATGCGTAAAACGGCATTGAGTGCTGTGGAAGATGATAACCAACTCATCGTTGTGAATCCTGGTCAGAACCTCACCTTTGTGGTACGTCGCCCCGCTGTTTGGTCTTTGGCGCAGGGGAAACCGTGGATCCCTTCGTATCTCAACGACGAGGTACTAAATGAACTAAAGCGCCTTATCTCTACACAACCCGCTTTGGTGGATGTTCAATGCGATGTTGGTGACGGCGTACAGGCACGCACAGGCACGGGGAAGATCCTAAGGGGCGGAGGTGCCGGTCCTGAACTTGCGATTAAACTTGCTGTTCTTCCCGGACTTACCCGCGAACAGCTCAATATGGTAATTCAGGATTTTCAGCGGAGTCTGGCGAGCAGCGACCTTATGTCACAGGCGGTTGATTCTGTGCAAATTAAGCTTCTTTCTGCTTCATAGATTTGTGTAGTCTCAGTTGATGATGTCTTGGTGAACTTTAGAGAGTGTGAGATTCTAGAACCATGAGTAACACGACGAATAGTTTTCAATTTGGCGCATCATCAAATGAATCTGTACCTGTACACGGCGGTACAGAGCTAACTGATGAACAAATGCATGCCGTTAGTGAACAGATGCGGGATATTGCCGATGTGCCAGCCGTTGAGATTATCGGTGCTGCGGCTGTCCATCTCATGAGCGCTGCAGCCGTCAAATGCGGTCTGGCTGCCGAAGATAATGCTGCGGAGTTACAGGACTTGGATGAGGCACGCAAACTTATTACTGCATTGGCGGGGTTTGTGACGGCGGCGGCTCCAGAAATTGGTTCGCAGCATGCCGCTCCGCTGCGTGATGGGCTGCGGACGTTACAGCTGGCGTTTCGGGAAGCATCGTCAATCCCAGATGAGCCGGGGCAGGGGCCTGGCGAGAAATTTACCGGTCCTGTGTACTAATTCTGCGTGCTGAAGTACCTTGAACGATCCGTGAATGTAAATCTTCATATGTTCGCTACACAGGTTTTTAGATAAGATTTTGCCCTGTACGGGGTAGCGTAATGCGTATAGTCGCAGCTACCCCTCACAGCAGGTTTACTAGGCTGACTGACCGGCTTCACAGGGATAAAACGGGAATATGACGAAGAAGGTTATCGTTCTTGGCATTTTCTTGTGAATTAGCTGTAAACCCGGTAGACTAATGTACTGTTTGCAAGTGGAGTCTACTCCCACCCGCATCCGCCCGCATATGGTGTGAGGCAGACGGGTTAGATAACCGAATTTTCGGTATTCGATGTGTGCCTTCGCTTGTAAACGGCGAGGGCTTTTTAGTGCTCGCCACGGATAATATTCACGGGGAAACCCACAGAGCACAGGAGCTACTCATTAGCGAACCACGCATAAACGATCGTATCCGCGTTCCGGAGGTCCGACTTGTTGGCCCCGGTGGCGAGCAGGTAGGCGTTGTTCCTCTTAAAGATGCCTTGCGTCTTGCTGAGGATGCCGAACTTGACCTTGTCGAGGTTGCCCCGAACGCGAAACCGCCCGTTTGTAAGCTCATGGACTACGGTAAGTACAAGTACGAAGCTGCGGTCAAGGCTCGTGAATCCCGCAAGAAACAGGTTAACGCCGTTCTGAAGGAAATCCGTTTCCGTCTGAAGATTGATACCCATGACTATGAAACCAAGGTTGGGCACGCTCGTCGTTTCTTGACCGGTGGGGATAAAGTCAAGGCCATGATTCAGTTCCGAGGTCGTGAACAGCAGCGCCCCGAGATGGGTGTGCGTCTGCTTGAGCGTTTGGCAGAAGAGCTGGCTGAGGTGAGCACCATTGAGTCTCGTCCTCGTCAGGATGGACGCAACATGGTGATGGTTCTGGCACCGCTTCGCGGTAAAGCAGAAGTGCGCCGTGGACAGAACTCAAGCAACCGCAAGGGTCGCGAGCGTCTCGACACGACTACGGCGAAGCCCGTTAGTAACTCATTGGCAGATGCTATGCCTGCCGAGTTGAAAGCTCAGGCTTCAGCCGAGTAATAGAGCCGAAACACAGCTTGGGGGCGCCCCTCGTGGAGGTGGCGTCCTTGAACTTTGAGTTCGGCACGGCGGGTTAATCCCCGATCGTATAATTCGTCCTTGGGGGAGGGCACTCTTCCCCCTCAAGCTACTCCGCTCGCGCGGGGATGAATGTAAGGAGAACGGCAGCTATGCCGAAGCAGAAGACCCACTCTGGTGCTAAGAAGCGCTTCAAGCTCACCGGTAGCGGCAAGGTTAAGCGCCAGCAGGCGAACCGCCGCCACTACCTGGAGCACAAGTCATCTCGTCTGACCCGTCGTCTGGCATCCGACCAGATTGTTACTGGTGGCCAGGCAAAGGTTGTTAAGAAGATGCTGGGTAAGTAAGCTACGCTTACAATTCGCCTAGAGAAGCGGGAAAACCCGCATCACAGACCAAGACTCGCTCCTGCACGGTATAACATGATGGCCGTTCAGGACATAAGACGAAGGAGACACACGTGGCACGTGTGAAGCGCGCGGTTAACGCGCACAAGAAGCGCCGTACTATTCTCGATCGTGCATCCGGTTACCGCGGTCAGCGTTCGCGCCTGTACCGTAAGGCTAAGGAACAGGTCACCCACTCGCTCGTATACAGTTACGACCACCGTCGTAAGAAGAAGGGCGATTTCCGTCGCCTCTGGATTCAGCGTATTAACGCTGCATCCCGTGCACAGGGGTTGACCTACAACCGTTTCATTCAGGGCCTTAAGGCTGCCGGTGTTGAGGTTGATCGCCGTATGTTGGCTGAGCTCGCTGTGAACGAGCCAGCAGCTTTCAACGCTCTGGTTGAGATCGCTAAGAAAAACCTACCTGAGGATACCTCGGCTCCTAAAGCATAACTGAGAGCCAGGTAGTACCTGCAACAGTGCGGGTATCAAAGCGTAAACGGTCGCCGTGTCTCATGACGGCGACCGTTTTCTTACTGATATAGAAAATCCCGTAAATGCAGCCCCACTTCAGTGTGCGCGGGGGGAGCGCATCGGTTACCTTTTTGCCTGTACCCTTAAAGGGTGAATTTTCTAGAACGCATAAGTTCCCCAACCGTGATGTCGAATCCGCATGCTGATCGTGTACGTGACATCGCCAAACTGCGCACTCGTCGTGGGCGCGCCAAGAAAAAACAGTTCATGGTCGAAGGACCCCAAGCCGTGCGTGAGGCACTGAAAGCGCATCTGCAATCGCCGGTGTTAGACGCCGTATACGTTACGGAAAGCGCCTATGAGCGTCACCCCGATATTGCTGAACTTCTGGAACAAGTGCACGGTACCCCTACACCTGAGGAAGGCCGCCGTGTCTTTATGCGTGTCGTGACCGATGAAGTCTTGGCGGCTATGGCGGATTCCGTAACCCCGCAAGGTATTATTGCTATTTCGTTCATGGTGGATACTTCGTTCTCTGTCTTATGGGGTGAAAACGCCCTCAACCCTAAACTTATCGCTGTACTATCTAGGATTCAGGACCCTGGGAATGCGGGTACTATTCTGCGTGTGGCGGATGCGGCAGGGGCCGATCTCGTTATCACCACGAAGGGTTCGGTTGATCTTTATAACCCCAAGACAGTACGTTCAACGGCAGGTTCTCTCTTTCACGTTCCCATTATTCAAGGTGTTGAGCTGGAAGAATTTGCCGAGGATGTAAAATCTCAGGGAATCGTTGTGCTTGCCGCCGATGGGTACGGTACTGTAAATCTTCAAGACCTTATTGACCACGCGGCAGTTCTTCGCGCTGGTCTTGACGGTGAAGCTCCGGCGGGGGTAAAAGGTGCTTTTGACCTTTCTCGTCCTACTATGTGGCTTTTTGGAAATGAAGCCCAAGGACTTAGCGCCGAGGAGAAATCTGCGGCTACGATGCGCATTGCAGTTCCAGTGTACGGCGCGGCTGAATCGCTGAATGTGGGTACTGCTGCAGCGATATGCCTCTATGCTTCGGCAATGGCACAACACCAGACTCAGTAGCTTCCTGACTCGGCGGCTCATATAAAATAAGAACTTTTGAAACACAGACATGTATTGGAGAAAGAATGTCCGCTCATTCTGGTCACACCGGATCAGGCGCAATTTTTGCGGCTTTAGGCGCAAACCTAGGCATCGCGGTTCTTAAGTTTATTGCCTACCTTCTGACTCGTTCATCCTCAATGTTGGCCGAGGCTATTCACTCGGTAGCAGACTCGGGTAACCAGTTACTTCTGCTGGTAGGCGGCAAAGTAGCGCAAAAAGAAGCAGACGAAGAGCACCCTTTTGGTTACGGGCGTAACCGCTATATCTATGCCTTCATCGTATCTATTATTATCTTCGCGCTTGGCGGTCTCTTCGCGCTATATGAAGGGTACGAAAAATGGCATGACCCGCACGGAATTACGGAATGGCAGTGGGTACCGGTTGCGGTGCTTGTAGGTTCTATTCTCCTGGAAGGTAACTCATTCCGTGTTGCTATTAAAGAATCGCGCGAGATGAAAGGACAGCAGAGCTGGCTTCGTTTCTTACGTACCTCAAAGAATCCGGAGCTTCCGGTACTCCTGCTGGAGGATGCGGGCGCACTTTTTGGGTTGGTCTTAGCTCTTTTCGGTGTGTCGATGACTTTGCTGACTGGCAACGGTCTGTGGGATGCCGCCGGAACTTTGGCTATCGGTATACTTCTGGTTTTTATTGCTATATTCCTTGCTTCTGAGATGAAGTCTTTGATTCTGGGGGAGGCTGCTTCCCCGGATGATCTCGCGAAAATTCGTGCCGCGATCGAAAACGGGGACCAGGGTCGTGTTATTCATATTAAGACTGTGCATCTGGGACCTGAAGAGATTTTAGTTGCGGCTAAGATTCGCATTCATGATGCTGATACGGGAATTACCGTTGCGAATGAGATCGACAAAACTGAAGAACGTATTCGTGAGGCGGTACCGGCGGCACGTGTTATATATCTGGAACCGGATGTTTACCGTCCCGAAGCACAGGACTCCACGAGCGTATCCCATTAGCCGGTAGAAATCTCGGACTTATAGATCTTCTTGGTCTGCTGGAATGCTTATTCTCGAAAGGAACAGATGTCGGAATATTCCGTTCAAGTGGTGGGCGCTGCTATTGTAGACAGCCTTGAAGCACCCTCTTGGATGCTTGTTGCGCAGCGGTCTGCACCCGAATCCCTTGCGGGTTTATGGGAATTTCCGGGTGGCAAGGTTGAGCCGGGGGAATCTTGCGAGCAGGCACTGGAACGTGAACTGATAGAAGAACTTGGTGTGAGCGTACATATTGGTTCTGAGGTACAGGGAGATCATCCGCAAGGCTGGGTCTTAAACGAGAAGGCTGCTATGCGGGTGTTCCTTGCCGAGATTAGCAGGGGTGAGCCTTTACCACTCCAAGATCATCGTGAACTTCGATGGGTTTCAGTGAAGAAGCAGAGCGGTCAAGATATTCTTGATTTACCCTGGATTCCTGCCGACTTGCCTATAGTGCGGGAGCTGCTGAGCATACTCCATCAGAGCTGAAATATAACGGTGCGTCTTGTGAGGCATTTCCAGAGTGTAAAGGCATAAGTATCCGTTATTTCTGTAAAAAATGAAAGGTTAACGGATATTTCTTTCTGAACAAGCGTTGGGTCCCTTGTTATTATGCAGACATTCTGTAGGTAAACTATGCCTATCCCAACACTACACTTATGGTGTGCTAAGTCTCACACGATCCTGATGGGGTGTGTAACCCGGGGAACCTTTAGAGTTAAATTAAAGAAAAGAAATTTTGTCTAATCTAACGTGGTGACGAATTATGGGTCTTGATGCACAATCATGGGGAATATTCATTGGTAACTTCCTCATCGGTTTACGGGAAGGGTTAGAAGCCGCGCTTGTCGTGGGTATCCTTATTGCCTATGTGCACAAGACCAAGCGTAATCACCTTCTCCCACCTATTTGGATTGGCGTTGCAGCCGCCATCGCTGTTTCGCTCATCTTCGGAGCAATTCTGACTTTTGGGCCTGAAACGCTGACCTTTGAAGCCCAAGAAGCCATCGGCGGTTCCCTCTCGATTATTGCGGTTGGATTTGTCACCTGGATGGTGTTCTGGATGGCGGAGAATGCTCGCGCCCTCTCTGCAGAACTTCACGGAAAACTTGATGCGGTTCAAACTAGCTCATGGGCCGTGATAGTTCTCGCGACTCTCTCAGTAGGGCGTGAAGGTCTTGAAACCACGCTCTTTATCTGGTCTGCCACTCGCGCCGCTACTCAAGGCACTGAGATAGGCACGGTGCTTCCCGTCATTGGTGCCATTGTCGGTATCTTGACGGCAGTACTCATCGCGTGGGCTATGATGCGCGGCGTTATGAAGATCAACCTTGCGAAGTTCTTCACCTGGACCGGTGCCTTCCTCATTATTATTGCCGCTGGTGTGCTCTCCTATGGTATTCACGATCTACAGGAAGCACGGATACTGCCGGGACTGAACAATATAGCATTCGCTTCTCAAGACTTTATCGAACCGGGCGGTTTCCTTGCCACGATCCTGAAAGCAGTCTTTAACCTTTCGACCACTACCACGTGGGTCGAAGCTATAGCGTGGGTGCTGTATGTGGGCATCGTTATGCCCCTCTTCTTCTGGAAACAGAAGCGAGGCCATATTCCTTCACGCAAAGTTGCTGACGCGCCCAAAGCATCCGGCATGGTACACGTGTCGAAGGTGGTTAATAAAGTCACGAGTGAAGCTACTTCTTCGTCCAGCTCGGCAGATAATAAAACCCCTACTTCCGACTAATAAAACCCCTACTTCCGACGCCGGATAACTGATTTTTCATATTTCTCTGTCCCCGAACAAAGGAAAACACAATGCGAAAGTCCCTTTACTCCGCAGGTGCTCTGCTGTCAGTCGGTGCTATTGCGCTGACCGGGTGTACACCCAATAGCGCGAACAACGCCTCGGGTAATTCTGGTGGAACCGCCGATGGTTCCATTTCGGTAACTTCAACCGATACCGCGTGCAAGCTTTCTGCCACTGAAGTCAAAGCTGGTAAGGTTACCTTCAATGTAAAGAATGAAGGCTCGAAGGTGACCGAGTTCTACGTCCTAGGCTCCGATGGTCTGCGCATTATCTCTGAGGTCGAAAACATTGGTCCCAATCTTTCTCGTGATCTCACTGTTGAGCTTCCCGAAGGTTCGTATAAGACGGCCTGCAAGCCTGGCATGGTTGGCGACGGCATTAAGGGTGATCTTAAAGTTGTCAAGAACGAGAGCGCTAAACCTATCTCTGCTGATGAGCAGGCTATGCGTGATACCGCGGTAACTCAGTACTCTGCATATGTGAAAGATCAGGTAGAGGCGCTTAAGACAGATACCGACGAATTCGCCAAGCTCTACCAAGAAGGCAAGAACGACGAGGCTAAGGCCAAATATGCGGCAGCCCGTATCCACTACGAGCGTATCGAGCCCATTGCCGAAAAAAGCTACGGTAAAACCCTTGACCTGAAGCTGGATGCACGCGAAACCGATCTTGAAGAAGGAAATGTTCAGGAGTGGACCGGCTGGCATAAGATCGAGAAGGATCTATGGCAGCCTAAGGCAGACGCCAACGACGGAAAAGAATACAAGCCGCTCACTACGGAAGAGCGGAAACAGATTAGTGAAAAGCTCGTAAAGGACACTCAAGAGCTCTACGATTACGTGCACTCGGATGAATTTAAGCTTGATGCTTTCCAGATTTCAAACGGCGCGAAAGAGCTCTTGGACGAGGTTGTCAACACCAAACTGACCGGTGAGGAAGAGAACTGGTCACACACTGACCTCTCCGATTTCCAGGGTAACGTAGACGGTGCGAAGGTGGACTACGAAAACCTTCTGCCGATTCTGCAGAAGAAGAACCCTGAACTTGCCAAGACTCTGCAAGAGAAATTCGACGCCGTGCAGAAGATCCTGGATAAGTACAAGCAGGACGACGGTTTCAAACCCTATAACGAGCTGAGCAAAGAAGAAGTCCGTGAGCTCTCCGATGCCGTGACTGCGCTCGCAGAGCCTGTCTCGCAGATGACTGAGACCGTGGCAGGCGGTGAGTCCGCTGAGGGCAAGAGCGGTGATACTTCTTCGTCGAAGCCGGCTGCGTCATCTGAGTCGTCCGCTGGAGCTTCGCAGGATGCTTCTGAGCCAGCGACAGGTACCTCATCGGCAACAGCTAAGTAACGTATCAGCATTTCAACGTACAGATCCTGATCACACAGGGGATTGATGGCGTTGGGAGATGTTGCCTAGACGCTGAGCCGTCCGTGAGCGTTTCTACATTCGCGAGATAATCGCGGATACAGGGACGCTTGCGGGCGGTCGGTTCTCAAATACTCAACTGACACACAGTTGTCACATAATCTCCAAAATATTTAGGGAGAATATCTCATGCGTGAAGAAAAGACACCCACGACACAGGTTCAGCAATCCCACACTGCTGACCAGTCAGACGTATCTCGTGGTACCAGTCGACGGACTCTGATGACGGGCGCAGGTATAGCGGCTGCCTCTGTGGCAACTGTAGGCGCTCTTGCCGGATGTTCCGCAGAAGACCAAAAAAATGCTGAGGCCTCGGGTAAGTCTGCTGTTAAAGACTCATATTCTTTCTTTGGTGAGCATCAGAGTGGTATCTCGACAGATGCCCAAGACCGCATGTATTTCGCGGCTCTCACTCTTAAAACCACATCGAAGGATGAGATTAAGAAGCTTTTTAAAGAATGGTCAGAAGCATCGCGTAAACTCATGGCGGGAGAAATCGTGGGGGAGGACTCCTCCTATGAGGCACCTCCAAAAGATACCGGCGAAGCTATGGACCTTTCTGCTGGGCATCTAACTATCACCTTTGGCTTGGGGCGATCGTTTTTCGTGGATTCAGAAGGCAAAGATACGTACGGGTTTAAAGATAAACTTCCGCCCGCCTTAGTAGACATTCCCAAGATGGCGGGGGATGTCATAGAACCCGAGCGAAGCGGCGGCGATCTGTGTATTCAAGCCTGTGCTGATGATCCCCAGGTGGCTTTTCACGCCATCCGAAACCTAGTGCGTATTGCGGCGGGTCGTGCCGTTGTAGCGTGGAGCCAGCTCGGATTTGGGCGTACCGCATCCACGTCAAGTACGCAGGATACCCCTCGCAACCTCTTCGGGTTCAAAGACGGTACCAACAATATTAAGGTTCAGAATCCAGAGTTGTTGGAAAAGCATGTCTGGGCTTCAAAATCTAATTCGGAGGGGCACCCCGAATGGATGGACGGCGGTACTTACCTCGCGGCACGCCGCATCCGCATGATTATCGAGACATGGGACCGTTCCCGGCTTCGGGAACAAGAAGAGATCGTGGGGCGCACCAAAGTAACAGGCGCGCCGCTGTCAGGCGGTGAAGAATTTACTGCTCCGGATTTTAATATGAAGGGCAAATACGGTCCCATTATTCCCGATGATTCGCATATGCGCCTGATGCATCCAGACCAAAACAACGGGGTGCAGATACTTCGTCGTGGGTATAACTACACGGATGGCTCTGACGGGCTGGGGCACCTGGATGCCGGTCTCTTTTTTATCGCTTTTATCTGTGACCCTCGCACGCATTTTATTCCTTTGCTCAGTACCATGACGGCATCGGATGCTATGAGTGAGTATCTGCGGCATACCGGGAGCGCGGTCTTCGCTATTCCGGCAGGAGTTAAAGACGAGAACGATTTTATAGCATCAAAACTTTTTAACTAAGCTTCGTATTCAACCTTTAGCGGCTGGTCTACGTTCATATAGCGGACGTTGGCCAGCCGCTATGCGTCATATTGTGGAAATTTAATTTGTTTCCGTAAGCCCTCAGGGTACTATTGAGCTAGAAATCACATATACATCGTGGGAGACAATGATGACTACTCCAGCACCTCAGTACGATCCGAACACTTTTAGACGTGATTCAGCCCCGTCGGATACTCAAGCGATTTACATCCAAGAAGGCGGCGAATCGCACGACAGCCTATTTAATTCACCATCGAAACACCCTAAAATTTTCCGTCTTCAAGAAATCATGATTGTATCGGCGCTTTTGTGCTTTCTTCATGGTGTTATCTCAGCTTTTGCGCCAAACAACTTCAAACCGCTTGAAGGCCTTCCGGAATTTGGGGTTTGGGGCGGTCTCGTGCTTCTTGCCGTGGCAGCGGTCGTTTATCTATGGGTTTATTTCACCATTCAGAAAGGTAAACGCATCGGTCTTACTTTTGGACTGATATTTGCGATTTTGGGCGCTTTCATCGCTATTATGTCGATGATCGGTAATATTCTTAACTCCCAGCATTACGGTCTTGTTCCCATCTATGCTGGTTGGTTTATCACGAACGTCCTATGGATTCGTTCCGCTTTTGACCCCGCTGTTAAAGAGCTCCTCGTCTAAATACATAAATGACGACATAATGTCTGGCTGCATTCACAGAGGTGATGCGGCCAGGATCTATTTAAATTTAACGCTGGTTGCGCTGAGATTTTGTGGAAGGCTTTCGGCTACTCTGATCGGGAGAATGTTCTGTAGTTTTTCATGCCTAGGGCCTATAGACACAAGCTATCGTGAAAGAAGACTCCAACTGCACTAAACTAGAAAGATAGCGCGTGTCTGCGTGCCCTGCGGCGCGCCCGCCTGGTGAGAACAATGCACAAATGCAGAGAAGAGTAGTTATGACCGATTCCGTGCAGGAACATGAGAACGCGCCCGAATCAGCGCACATTCTTGCCCGTATTGCACAGGTTTTAAAAGAGAACCCTGAGAACGGTTTAGAAACCGTTCGAGAAGCCTTCGAGGCAGAACGTGAACGCGCGCAGAAAGCTCTGCGTGAGCACGCGCAAGACTTTGACTCGCTCAAGGAAGTACGTCTTGGATTCTTTGGCGATAAAGGCAGCTTAAGCCTTGCCAATCGGCAGATGCGTGACCTTGAAAACCAACATAAGGGGCCGGTCGGTAAACTTTTGGGACAGGCGCGTGCGGCACTCACCGAGGCTATTGAGGCCCGTACCGCAGAACTTGAGGCAGAGCGCGAGGCGCGCATCCTTGCGGAAGAAGCGGTAGATGTCACCGCTGCCACAGCACGCCATTCATTGGGTGGGCGTCACCCTGTTGCGTTGATGCAGGAAAAACTTACCGATATTTTCGTGGGTATGGGCTGGGAAGTCGCCGATGGACCGGAACTAGAGTCCGAGTGGTATAACTTTGATGCCCTGAATATTAAGCCAGATCATCCGGCACGCGAGATGCAGGATACTTTCTACGTAGAGCCTAAAGAAACGCATCTTCTTTTACGTACCCATACCTCTCCGGTACAGATGCGTTCCATGCTTACCCGTGAGCTGCCACTGTACATTGTGTGCCCTGGTCAGGTTTATCGCACAGATGAGCTTGACGCTACGCATACCCCGGTATTCCATCAGATTGAAGGCTTGGCAGTCGATAAGGGACTGACCATGGCTGATCTGAAGGGCACTCTCGAATATATGGCGCGTGCAATGTTCGGTGAGGACGCGAAGATTCGTTTGCGTCCGAACTTCTTTCCCTTCACGGAACCTTCTGCAGAGCTCGACCTATGGCACCCCCACGCGAAAGGCGGGCCCCAGTGGATTGAGTGGGGCGGTTGCGGCATGGTGCATCCCAATGTTTTACGTGCCGCTGGCATTGACCCCAATGTATATTCGGGTTTTGCGTTCGGCATGGGTATTGAGCGTACCCTCATGTTCCGTAATAATGTCCTTGATATGCACGACATGATTGAGGGCGATATCCGTTTCTCTGAACAGTTCGGGATGGAGATTTAGACACTATGCGTATACCCCTATCATGGCTGCGCGAATTTGCGCCTGTCCCCGCGGATGCTTCGGCTGAGGACGTTCTTGCAACTCTCGTGAAGGTAGGTCTAGAGGAAGAGGATGTTCATCGTCCTACCGATGAGATTTCCGGCCCCATCGTGGTCGGTCAGGTGCTTTCACTGGAGCCCGAAACTCACTCCAACGGCAAGACCGTGAATTGGTGCCAGGTGCGCGTAGTTCCCGAAGGACAAACACAGACTCTCACCGGCAAAGGCATTGAAGAATCCGGCGTGCAGGGTATTATCTGCGGTGCCCACAACTTCAAGGTCGGCGACAAAGTCGTAGTAACTCTTCCCGGTGCCGTACTGCCCGGAAACTTCGCCATTACCGCCCGCAAAACCTATGGGCACAAGTCTGCCGGTATGATTGCTTCTACCCGAGAGCTGGGGATTGGTGAAGATCACGGTGGTATTTTGGTGCTCTCTACGCTGGGTCTTGACCCGGAACTTGGTTCCGATGCGTTGGAACTTTTGGGTCTGCATGACGAAGCAGCAGAGGTTAATGTGACTCCCGATCGCGGATATGCGTTTTCGATTCGCGGTATTGCCCGTGAATATGCGCATGCGACCGGAACTTCTTTTAACGACTTCGTTCTGGAATACGGTGCTCGCGCCCCCAAGGCTAACTCTGAAGGCATCTCGGTACGTCTAGAGGATTCCGCGCCAATTCACGATAACCCGGCAACTATACGCTTCACCATGCGCCAGGTTAATGGTGTGGATGCAACCGCGCCAGTACCCACGTGGATGGCTTCACGCTTGCGCTTAGCGGGTGTGCGTTCTATCTCGCTGCCAGTTGATATTTCCAATTACGTGATGCTTGAGACTGGTCAGCCGCTGCACTTCTATGATGCCGATAAGGTACAGGGAGAAATCGTGGTGCGCCGAGCAGTCACAGGGGAGAAGCTGACGACTTTGGACGGCGTTGAACGCGACTTGCATCCAGAGGACATCGTGATTACCGATGATTCCGGCGTTATCGGTCTTGCTGGTGTCATGGGCGGTTCTTCTACCGAGGTTACGGCTGAGACGAAGAATATTCTGATCGAGGCGGCGCGTTTCGATGAAGTATCTATTGCGCGTACTGCCCGTCGCCATAAGCTGATCTCTGAGGCATCTAAACGCTTTGAACGCGGGGTCGATACAAAACTTCAGCCAGCGGCTGCCCAGCGTGCAGTTGAGCTACTTGTCGAGCTCGCAGCAGGAGTTGCAGATGCGGGGGTGACCGATGTCGTGATTTCTCGCGATCCGGTGGTCATCGACCTTCCCCGGGATTACGTGACGAACCGCATCGGGGTGGAGTACTCACCAGAACAGATCGTCAATACTCTCACAGAAATAGGATGTGAGGTTGAGGCGACCGCGACGGGATACACCGTAAAAGCTCCTTCGTGGCGTAATGATTTGCTGGCTCCGGAAGATCTAGCGGAAGAAATTGCTCGTTTGGATGGATACGAGAATATTCCGTACACTCTACCCGTCGCTCCCGCAGGTCACGGATATACTCCGGAACAAGCCGCCCGTCGGCGAGCTGCTAATGCGCTCGCGGCAGCTGGTTTGACCGAGGTTTTCGCTTATCCCTTCGTCTCGGAAGAAGCGAATAATCTTTGGTCTTCGCCAACCGCTGGCGAAAAAGTGAACTCGGTACGGTTAGCGAACCCAATTTCTTCTGCTGAAGGATGGATGCGCCGCTCGCTCCTGCCTGGCTTAACGGAGGTTTTGCAGCGGAATCTCTCGCGTGGTTTCAAAAACTTGAAAATTTTTGAAGCTGGCCGCGTTTTTATTCCTGGTGAACGACAGGGCTCCGCTAGCATCCCTCCTCTGGGTGAACGGCCCAGTGATGAGGTTCTTGCGGATTTGAATGCGGGTATCCCCGAGCAGCCTGTGTATTTTAGTGGTCTGTTTGCTGGCGCCGAGCACGAACCAATGCCTGGTACTCAGGCTCGTGCCCATGACTGGCGCGATGCGCTGGATGCGGCGCGCCTCATAGCGGATGTTTTAGGTGTTGAGATTGTGATTGCCCAAGGAACCCATCAGGCATTCCATCCTGGACGAACCGCGCGGCTCCGCACACAGGACGGACAAACTATTGGTTATGCTGGCGAGCTGCATCCAAAGCTCCTGCAGACTGAGAATCTCCCTGAACGTACCTGTGCTTTTGAGGTGAACTTTACTGCACTGTTTGCTTCCCGCTCGGGTGTGCCTCAGGCATCGCCTATTTACGGTTATCCGGCAGCTACTCAGGATGTTGCTCTTGTGGTCGATGAGGATATTCCTGCTTCTGAGGTAGCTCAGGCCCTTCGTGATGGCGCCGGGGAATTGCTCGAAGATTTGCGAGTCTTCGATGATTATCGTGGTCAGGGTGTCGAGAGCGGTAAAAAATCATTGGCGTTTGCTATGCGCTTCCGCGCACCTGATCGCACGCTCACTGCTGAAGAAGCAAGCGCTTCGCGTGAGGCAGCGGTTGCTGTTGCCGCGGAACGCTTTGGGGCTGTGGCGCGTGTGTAGACGCACTATGGCATAGTTCATCACTAGCGCCCCTTCGTCCGTTACGTGGATCAGAAGGGGCGTTAGCTATGTGTTCATACGAGTCATGTACTTGCCAAGTTGTAGGTGAGCGTTAGAAAATCGTCACTCTGTGAAGGTTCTATCACGTCTTAACTTTCCGTAAGGCTAAGGCACCGGTACCCTAGTACAGGAAACACGATAAGGAGAGCGCATGACACAGCGTGATGACGAATACGAAGACGTCGATTACGAGGGTACTGAAGAATCCAGGGATGATTTTTTCGGCATGAGCGATGCCGACGATGAATACTACGAAGAACGACCCCACATCAACTGGGTATCGGTATTTAGCGTACTTCTGGCTATCGTGGTTGCAATCGTTCTGTGCGTTGTGGGTGTTCGTGCGCTTTTCTCCGCGAATCAGGACGCGGAATACGAGGGCAAAAGCTGGGTTATTGAAGGCAGTTACGTTGATTTGACCCCCGATTTAGAAACAGACTCGAATGTAGCGCAATATAAGGGTAATCTGCCGAAGGATAACCGCATCGACGGCATGAAATATCGCTCAAACCTGAAGGACACCTATGAGGTCCATGCGGGTGAAAATATCGATTTCCGTGGTACGCAGACTGGAAACTATGCGCAGGATTTCCCCCGTGAGGTAAGTGCTTTAGTCGCAGAGACCTCTGACCACCAGATTGAGGTTGTGCGTACCGGTGAAAAAGGAAGCGTTAAAGCGATTGAGCAGGGCAGCGTAGGTCAGCAGTACCTTGTTGGCTGGGGTAGTTTTGCGCTAGCTCTTGTTGTGTTGATCGGTGGATGCGCCTTTGGCATATGGTCTAATCGCCGCTCTCGTGTTGATTATGTAGATGTCGACGGATTCGAGGAATCTGACGACTATGAAGAGGACGATGAGGGCTACATCGTTGAGGAAGAATCTTCACAGGACGATGTAGAGTCGCGGCAAAAGTAGCACAGTAGTAGGCGGAACCTGACTTTGTAGAATATGCGAGGTCAGGTTCCGCTTTTGTATGCGGGAATAGAGGATATAAAGTCCACAAAGTATGCTAGGAACGTAAAAGTTTTCAAATAAAGTTGCGCATAATCGATATTTAGGTCGCATAATTATGTGTATATGTATTATCTTTGAGTATTGAGAGCGGTGCGGTACCTCGTGGGGTCCGTGACTAGACTCAACCTGTGGTTGGAACCGAAGGAAGTAGAAGACAAAATGCCTTTCCCCTCGACAAAAATCGCGCGTCAGGCACGTATCGTGGAATTGTTGCAGACCCGCCGTGTACGTTCTCAGGCTGAGCTGGCGCAATATCTTACCGATGACGGTATGAAAGTTACTCAGGCTACGCTCTCACGTGATCTTGTAGAAATTGGTGCTGAACGTATTCGTGATGAGGGTGCTGGTCTCATATATGCTGTTCCAAACTATCCTGCGCGTCGTGGGGGAGGGGCAGCTCCCGATGCACGCATGATTTCGCTCTTTAAAGAGCTGCTTATCACGGCGGAAGGCTCAGGTAATATTACGGTTTTGCGTACCCCACCCGGTGCCGCACAATTCCTTGCCTCCTCCATTGATCAGAGCGGCTTAGAGGCAATTCTTGGCACAATAGCTGGAGACGATACCGTAATGGTAATATCCCGCGATCCTGCTGGTGGACAGGAACTTGCAGCTAGTTTCTTGGCATGGTCTACAAACTAATAAAAGACTTTATTGAATATTCAGATACGTTGAATGTCGTGTAAAGCTATGGTTTGCATGAGGCGGTGGGCGCAAAATTGAGACGTGATGGTTTGTTCCCACTGCCTCTGTGCTATTCAGCGGTTGATGCTGCCGCAGCGAGAAGTTCTTGCATACTCGGTAGGTCGAAGAACCGGGCAACATCCGCAGGGGTTTGTGTACCTAAAGACGCATTGGCGCCAGCATCAAGAAGCAACTGAGAGATCGTGAGGTTATCGCGGAATACCGCGCAGACTAACGCCGTTTGCCCACGGTCATTGAGACGATCTGGGTCTGCACCCGCTTTGAGAAGAATGCGCACGATTTCTTCATGCTCATGGTAAGCGGCAAGGATCAGGAGGGTGTCTCCGTGGGAGTTTGTGAGATTTACCGGTATGCCTTGATCGAGGAGCGACTGGAGCGCAATAGGCTTATTATTGCGGGCAAGGTCGAAGATCGAATTGAGGAATTCGAGCTCTTGGTCTTTTAGTTCGGGGGAGACCTGAGATGATGGTGAAAAGCTATCGGTCATGGAGGCTTCCTGCATAGGAGATTATCGTTTATTTTGATTCATTCATAAATACTATTACGAATTTATCAGAATACAAATTTGTTGAATAAATGTGACAGGTAAAAAGCTCGGTTTATAGGTATGCTGTAAACTTTGCCTGAGATTGACGGGTTTAGAATGGAGAAGGCTAAACAAACGCCATATTGTGCTGTTAGCACTACCCCGAGTTAGAGCTTTTTCATGCTACGCAAGAACATGCAATAGGAATAAAGAAACGATGCCCGTTACTGTTGAGAATGCCTCCGCCCCTGAACCGGCAACATCGCACAATATTGCACGTCTGCTCGCAAGCCGCATACACGAGAACACTCCAGCGCTAGTATTTTCAGCCTCCTCGAATATCGCTACGGTGACATATCGAAAACTGGGGCAGGCGGCGGCTCGGGTACAGGCACATCTGCGAAAATGTGGTGTGAAGGAAGGCGATCGAGTAGCGCTCTCTTTACCTAATGTTCCCCTGATGCCCGCTCTATACTATGGCATTCTGGCAAGCGGTGCTCTCTGTGTTCCGTTAAACCCTCTGCTGAGTGGTGCCGAGCTTGAACATCATCTGCAGGATAGCGGCGCTACCGTGCTCTTTGCCTGGGAAGGAACCCGCCTAGCAGCTGAAGCACACCAAGTGCCCCTCGTGTGTGACGGAACCGTGCATCTTGAGATATTAGGCGGCACGAGTGCAGACCCTCAATCTTCATTAGCTCCCTTTGGAACAGACCATCCGTCTGAACCAGAACTCAAGTTATGCCCCGTAAGCCCGGCGGATCCGGCGCTTATTCTCTATACCTCGGGAACTACGGGAAAGCCCAAGGGTGCAACCCTAACGCACGCTAATATTCTGAGCAATGCCCAAAGCTGTGCTCAAGTGTTCGGATTTACCGCTGAAGATATTATTTTTGGTGGCTTACCTCTTTTTCATGCTTTTGGGCAAACAGTCACCCTCAACGCGGCATGCGCTGCTGGCTCAACCATCGCTCTTTTGCCAAGGTTCACCCCCGAAGAGGCAATCAAACTCATCGACCAAGCCGATGTGACGGTTCTTGCAGCAGTACCCAGTATGTATGTGGCGCTTATAGCCGCACTCGAAGAAAACCCGTCTAACGCTCGCCAGCTGAAAGGACGCATCCGATTTGGTATTTCTGGAGGCTCACCCCTGCCCGAATCTGCGCACAGTGCATTTGATGCGTTAATTTCCTGTCCTATATATGAAGGGTATGGGCTGAGCGAAACCTCACCAGTTGTCAGTTTTAATCAGGCCCAGTTTGGGCACGTAACTGGTTCCGTCGGACGCGTGCTTCCGGGAGTGCAGGTGCAGATACGTGACGATGAAGGTCGATCTTTGCCTGCAGGAACTCATGGGCAGCTTTGGGTTTCGGGCGAAAATATCATGGCGGGATACTGGAATAACCCTCAGGCTACGGACGAGGTTTTCGACGGTACATGGTTTGCCACCGGAGATATAGCTCGTCTGGATAACAACGGCAATATTTATATTGTGGACCGCATTAAAGACATGGTGCTGCGTAATGGGTATTCCGTTTATCCTCGTGAAATAGAGGATGTTCTTCAGACGCATCCGCAGGTTCGAGCCGTTGCCGTTATTGGTCTTGATGATGCGCTTGTTGGCGAGGAGATTACAGCTGTTGTCGTCTCTCGCGGGCAGAAGGATGATGAATCGCTGATTCAAGAATTAGATACTCTCGCGCGTGAGAAACTCGCTGCCTATAAGTATCCGCGCCATTATCGAATTGTAGATTCCATGCCGTTGGGGCCCACTGGAAAAATCCTTAAACATGAATTACGTGCCATGTTTATCGAAAAAAGGTAGAATTCTTGAGGCTGTCAAAGCCACCGTGCCGCATTAATTCTGCGGCGGACATACACCAGCTGATCCCAGAACCCGCTGACCTCCGAAAGAGAGAGTAATGAACGTTTCTGCGCTCGCATCCATGCAAGAGCTTATTCCGGCGGCATGCGCAACCATTCAGGATTACCCACATCAGGGAATCCTGTTCTACGATGTCACCACTCTCTTTGCAAACGCTGAGGTTTTTAAAGCATCTATTGACGAGATAGCACGGCTTTTTGAAGGTACTTATGACGTTGTCGCTGGTGTAGAAGCCCGTGGTTTTCTTATGGCTTCAGCGCTTGCTTATGCCTCCGGCAAAGGCATTATGACGGTACGTAAGGCTGGTAAGCTGCCCCGTGAAACATACCGCGAAGAATATGAGCTTGAGTATGGTACTGCAGCTATCGAGATTCACTGTCATGATTTCGCACCGGGAACCCGTGTGCTTCTACTCGACGATATCTTGGCAACCGGTGGCACACTGGTGGCTGCCGCGAAGCTTATTGAACGTGCGGAGCTGAAAGTAGCAGGAATTGGCACTCTCTTGGAGCTCAAAGGTTTGGGCGGGCGTGAAGCTTTGGCGCAATACCGAGTAGAAACCTTAAGTGTAGTTTCTGAGTAACGTCCTGCCTCAAAGCACATAGACATAGCTTTTGAGCGTGCATATAACCCTGTAAAATAGATACTCTGTTTTCGGCATCGCCGTAAATCGTGAGTTAATCGGCGTTATGCCGTTAAAGGAGTTTTTATGCCCGCAGAAACATCTAAGAATGTTTCCGAGAATGTTGCTACACGTGTCTTTGCGCAGCAGCTTGCCCAAGAACGCGAACATGTTGCAAAAATCTATGCACGACTAGATGATTTACGGGAAGAAACCTCACAAAAACTCGCGGATGTTCGCAAGAATCAGGCGGTTGGTGGGCATCAAAACCGTTCCGAACGGGACTCTTTTGCCACCCATTACGAAGATCGCCTGGCCCAGCTTAACGCAGTGGATGCGCGGCTTGTTTTTGGCCGTCTTGACCTTACAAAAGACGGAGCCGATGAGGTTCGGTATATCGGCCGTTTAGGAATTATGGATAGCGACCAGAAGCGGCTTTTGATGGATTGGCGTGCCCCCGAGGCCGGCACGTTCTATCAGGCTACGGCGTTTAATCCGTTAGGGGTTCGGCGTCGGCGGCATCTGATGCTGGAGGGACGTACCGTCACCAACATCGAAGATGAGGTGTTCGACTCCGAATTACTTCAGGATAGCGACACTTTGCATGGTGAAGGTGCGCTTCTCGCGGCTTTAAATAAGAAACGTACCGGGCGGATGAATGATATCGTCGCAACCATCCAAGCCGAGCAGGATGCGATTATTCGTTCCGAGCTGCCCGGCGTTCGGGTTGTTCAGGGCGGGCCAGGTACCGGTAAAACTGCAGTTGCTCTGCATCGTGCGGCATATTTGCTGTATACAAATCGAGAACGCCTCGCTAAAGCGGGTGTATTAGTGGTAGGACCGTCGCATTCATTCATGTGGTACATTGAGCGTGTTCTGCCTTCTCTGGGGGAAACCGGAGTGGTTATGGCATCCTTGGCAACACTGTACCCTGGGCTTCGCGCTGTACCAGAGCACGATCGTCGTATCGCTGCGCTTAAGGGTGATTTGCGCATGGTAGAGGTAATCAAGAAAGCAGTTGAAGATCGCCAAAAAGTTCCTGAGCGGGAACAGCGCCTCAACGTTGAGGGCACTGATGTTGTTCTTACTCCACAGATGGTACGTTCAGCACGTTCTCGGGCTCGTGCTACTGGAAAACCACATAATGAAGCTCGCGAGACGTTCGTCAAAATTTTGCTTAAGGAACTGACGAGCGTGCTGGACGATCAGCTTAATAAAGCCGCCGGTCGCATTGTGGACCGCCCTTATTTACAAGATGATGTGCGTGCTTCTTTGGATGTACGACGTGCTCTTAACCTTGCCTGGATGCCGCTTTCACCTGAAACGCTGGTGCGTTCCCTGTTCTCGAAACAGCAATATCTAGAGTCCGCAACTCAGAATTTTACTGAGGCAGAAAGGGAACTTCTCAAACGCCCTGCCGATGCTCCTCTGACTGAGGCTGATGTTCCCTTACTGGATGACGCTGCGGAGCTTCTCGGTGATTTCTCCCGGGTCACGGGTGCGGCAGCAGCAGCGCGCGCAGAGGCTGAGCATCGAGCTAACCTTGAGAATGCTTCAAAAGCACTTGAGAATGTGCATCAGACACTCGCCGATATTGGCGCAGACGGCGTCGTTACGGCCGAGCAGATCGCCGCTCTCAACGAGGTAGGTATCAATCGTATGACTGCTGCAGCTGCGGCACAGGCGGATCGCACCTGGGCCTATGGGCATATTGTTGTGGATGAAGCGCAAGAGCTTTCGCCTATGCAATGGCGCTTGCTGATGCGACGATGCCCCATGAAATCGTTTACGGTAGTGGGAGATATTGCGCAGGCATCTTCAGCCTCTGCCGCTTCATCGTGGTCTCAGGCTCTTGAACCTTTTGTGGGGGAGCGGTTTACCCTTGAAGAATTGACGATTAACTACCGTACCCCGGCGCAAATTGCGGATGCCGCAGTCGCCGTTGCACGCGAAGCCGGGTATGAAGTGTCAGCACCTCGTGCTGTGCGTGAAGGACAATGGGCACCTTTTATCCATCAGGTGCCCCAGGAACATGTGGTTGCTGAGACTGTCCAGCGCGTGAGTGATGAGGTTGCCCTGGGAGATGGGGCTCTTATCGGAGTAGTCTGTTCTCCTGCCCAGTACACACAGGTGGCGCGTGCAGTTATGGAAACACATGCGGATCGTACAGGAACCGCTGAGGACGCCGTCGAGAATCAGGTTCTTGTCTTGACGCCTTGGGAAGCTAAAGGACTTGAGTTTGATGTTGTCATCATCGTGGAACCGCAGCAGCTTCTTGACGATGCACAAGGTGCTGTAGGTGATCTATATGTATCAATGACTCGCCCCACACAGCGGCTTCATCTGGTAGGAACCTCAATGCCCGCAGGTCTAGATGCTGAAGTAGCCGGATCTGCCCAGTCGTAAAGTGGACCTGTAAGTAGTGTTGGCATATATCGCAGGTAGCGACGTAGTGCTAGGCTATAACTATCAATCTTGGGTGTACTTACTATGTGCAGGCTGTATTCTGCGCATCAAATATTTTTACACCATATGTCATGGAACGGAGAACATAGAGAACCATGTCTGCCGACATCCTTAATGCGCAGCACAATGACGACACGTTCGAGAACATCTGGCAGGAGCTCAAATGGCGCGGACTCGTGCATGTGAGTACTGACGAAGAGGCACTCGAAAAAGCATTGAGCGATGAAAAGCTTACATTCTATACCGGGTACGACCCTACCGCCGCATCCTTACATTTGGGGCACCTTGTGCAGCTTTTGGTAATGCGTCGTCTGCAACTTGCCGGGCACTATCCCCTAGGTCTGGTGGGCGGTTTTACTGGTCTAATCGGAGACCCCCGGCAGACATCGGAGCGCGTACTTAACTCCCGAGAAGTCGTTGCTGAATGGGTTCAATCTCTACGGTCTCAGATTGAGCGTTTTCTTTCGTTTGAGGGTGATAATGCGGCTCGTATGGTGAATAATTTGGATTGGGGCGGGCAGCTTTCGGCTATCGATTTCTTGCGCGATATTGGTAAGCATTTTCGTGTGGGCACGATGGTCAAGAAGGAAATTGTTGCTAAACGCCTAAACTCTGAAGAAGGTATTTCTTACACCGAGTTCTCGTACCAAATCTTGCAGGGCTTGGATTATCTTGAGCTTAACCGTCAGTACGGATGCACTTTGCAAACCGGTGGTTCTGATCAGTGGGGTAATCTCACCAGCGGCACCGAGCTGATTCGCAAGGTCGAGGGAAAAACTGTTCATGCTATTGGAACCCCTCTGATTACAAACTCTGATGGCACGAAGTTTGGTAAGAGTGAAGGCAACGCAATTTGGCTGAACCCCGAGATGTGTTCTCCATATGCCTTTTACCAGTTCTGGCTTAATACCGCTGATGCGGATGTAATAGATCGTTTGAAGGTCTTTACTTTCTTGACTCGTGCGGAGATTGGCGAATACGAGCATAAGGTCGAAGCCGAAGCGTACAAGCGTGAAGCACAGAAACGGCTTGCTTATGAGGTTACGGCCCTTGTTCACGGTGTTGAGCCTACGGAACAGGCCATAGCGGCTTCGGAAGCCCTTTTTGGCAAGGGAGACTTTGCGGCCTTGGACGAGAGCACTCTTCAGGCTGTAATGGATGAGCTGCCTTCGGTTGAGCTCTCTTCGGATCGGCTGGATCTGATTACTGCGCTTACGGAGCTTGGTTTTGCCTCTTCCAAGTCTGAGGCGCGACGCATCCTGAAAGAAGGCGGTGCATCTGTCAATGGTGTGAAGGTTCAAGGTGAAGATGCCCTGATCTCATCTGAGCAGCTTTTGCACGGTAAGTATGCAATCGTGCGTCGGGGCAAGAAAAACCAGGGTGCGATTACCGTAGTATAGGGTTTACTATTCCCGTTTACCACAGGATCTTGAAGGGTTTCTATACGGTTCGATGTATGGAAACCCTTCATCTATATCTTCTATATAGTGGTCTAGAGAGAAAAGAATATCTTAGTGATTCGAGTTTTGAGATGACATGACGGGAGTACGCGCTTTTCAAGAACAGTGAAGAGCTGCGTAGTTTCGGGGGTCTTTCGCCCCCAACCAGCACTGTAGAATTTATAGATATCTGACTAGTATTTTTGTAAGTGTTCTATCTCATTACTCCTCGGGTTGCGGTGGTGGGTGTGGGTGTGTATAGTTGTATGAGTCGCCGCGGCGAGGACTTCATTTCTGGTTGTGATCCGGGTGGGGTTGGTTGCGGTGATTTATCATGTGATGACCGGCTGATGATGATCTCTGCATGCGTGTTTGTGTGTGGTGGTGTTGTTGGTGTGGTGTGTTGTTTGAGAACTC
>NZ_KV797900.1:0-92775 GCF_001809525.1 Rothia sp. HMSC064D08
TGTGTTTAACGGTGGTTTTTACCAAACAACCCAACCTACTAGCCCGCCTTCTACGAGTAGATGCAGAAGAAAAGCTATCTTGTGATCTAGTATCTCTAGGGTATCGGTCTATGCCAACCTGTACTAGAATATAAAAGGTGCATTTAGCACCCTGAGATTATCTTCCAAAATTTGTAGCGAAGATTCTGTGTTTGATCCCGCCTTCCCCTTTGAGGAGATTCATGTCTGAGACCCCCCAGTCTAAAAATAAGCAGGGTGCTATTGGTGCTTCCACTGCAAAAAACTCCCAGAAGAGCAACTACCACAGTAACGCTCAACATTCTGATGGGGCTGGGGCAAAACATAAGGATAGCGATGGAGGACGCCGAAACGACTTGAAAAACCCGAATAAATCGCATCGTTTCGATTTTCGGAGTAAGTCACCTAGGCAGCACGCGTATAAGACAGAGTCTCAGGAGAACGTGCGATCTGTTGACGGTCGAGCGGGTTATCGTCCTGCCAAGCTAAAGGCGCCTGAGATTGACAGTGATGTAACAGGTCGTGAATTAGACAGTGCTACAAGCCGTCAGCTTCGCGCGCTTGAGTCTAGGAATGCCGCTACCGTTGCAAAACATCTTGTTATGACTGGACGATATCTGGAGCTTGATCCCCAGTTTGCGCTTGAGCATGCTGTTGCTGCGTCTCGAAGCGCAGGACGTATTTCTGCGGTACGTGAGGCTGTAGGTGTCGCCGCATATGTCGCTGAAGATTACGAACTAGCATTACGTGAATTACGTACGCATCGTCGCATAAGCGGTTCTCTGGATCATCTTGCGCTCCTCGTAGACTGTGAGCGCGCTCTTAACCGTATCCCTAAAGCTCTTGACATGATAGAAGAAGCTAAACGTGAAGATCTTCCTGCCCCGGTTCGCGTTGAACTCGCCATTGTTGAATCTGGGATATATGCAGATCAGGGCAAAAAATCGCAAGCGATATCGGCTCTCCAAATTCCGCAGCTAAACCCAAAACGGGCTTTCGAATACAGCCCTCGACTCTTCACAGCATATTCCGAGGCTCTAGATAATGCAGGACGAAGCCAGGAAGCAGAGCAGTGGGCACGCCTCGCGTTCAGGGCCGAAGCTGCTTTGGGACAGGGTGAGTTCGCCGAGCCTGAGATTTTCGATATTTATGGTGAATCCGAGCTCTTTGAACCTGAGGAACCTGTGCTAGAAGACCTCAAACGACAAAGCAATACTAACGAGGGAACACAGCCAGAGAAGGAAGAGGCATATAGTTCTGACAAGTCAAAGAACTTGGCGGTTGCATCTTCTGAATATGAAACGAAGCCTTCCCAAAATGAAACAGAGCAGTAGAAACTATCTGTTCCTCGCCTGAGGCTACTTGCTTTGTCTATAACCAGAAAGAATTGAACATTATGACGAGCGAACCCCTACTAGCTCAGTACGATGCCTTACTTTCAGATCTCGACGGGGTAGTATACGCTGGACCCTACGCTATTGAGGGAGCGCCAGAAGCCTTGAACCGCGCTGAAAGCAGTGGAGTTCCCGTCGTCTTTGTGACTAATAATGCCTCGCGCTCCGTAGAATCTGTAGCGGCTCACCTGCAAGATTTAGGCGTGCGCACGCAGGCGGAACGTGTTGTCAGTTCTGCCCAAGCTGGTGCGGCTTTATTAGCTCAACATGTGCCCGCCGGGTCTAAAATTCTGGTTACCGGTACTGAAGCTTTAGCAGATTGTCTGCGGGCTGTCGGGTTGGAGCCTGTATCATCACAGTCCGACAACCCTGTTGCCGTGGTTCAGGGTTTTAACCCGCAGCTCAGCTGGGAAGATTTGGCAGAGGCAGCGTACACTCTCGCTGATCAAAACGTCTTATGGGTCGCCACGAACACAGACCAAACTATTCCTAAGGAACGAGGGCAAGCACCCGGTAACGGTACTTTAGTAGCGGCGGTGGGTATTGCGGCACGCCGTACTCCGATAGTCGCGGGGAAACCTGAAGCCGCTATTTTTGAGACTGCGGCTCAATCAGTAAAAGCCTCAAAGCCCGTTATTGTAGGGGACCGCCTTGACACCGATATTCTGGGAGCCAACAAAGCTCATATGGCGGGTGCACTTGTGCTGACCGGCGTGCAGACCTATCAGGATGTTATATCGGCGGTCCCTGAACAACGTCCCACATATATTTTGTGCACTCTTGATGATTTCTTCGAACCATATCCGCAGATCGAAATTCTCCATGAGAGCCACGCGATTACAGCGCATGGACCATCATGGGCTGCCAAGGTGCAGGGAAATAACCTCTATTTAACCGTCCAAGGCTCTTTCGCGCCAGAGGGTTTTTCCGGCAGCGATGCGGAAGCAGAAGCATGGCGCGTAGCCTGCGCTGCCTGGTGGGCGGCGCATCCGGAGCAGGCAGTGACCCCGAATATTCAAGGTCTTCCCGAGGTTTAACTTATGGGTAAGAAACAACAAAACTCTACAGAAAATGCTGATAGCCATGAGTCCCTTGAAGAAGCTGACTACCAGGAGTTTGAAACACAGCTGCAGGCTGTTTTAGCGATGGATCCTGTAGAGCGTATTCGGGCCTATGGAACCTTAGTTGATAATCTCGAAGATAATGTACGTTTCTCCCGAGAACACGGGGAGAACTCCTAGGTGCGGCTCGATAAATTTCTTGCCGAGCATGGGCTTGCTGCATCTCGTACTTTAGCGGCAAAACTTATTGATGCCGGGTGCGTGAGTGTTAATGGGAAAATTGTGTATAAGGCATCGCAGCCTGTACATCGTGACGATGATGTACTGGTACAAGAAAGCCCTCTTACAGAATATGTGAGTCGTGCCGGGCATAAACTTGCTGGTGCCTTAGATATTTTTACGCACATAACTGTAGCCGGCCGTCGCTGTCTGGACGCAGGTGCCTCTACCGGAGGATTTACCGACGTACTCTTGCGCCGTGGGGCTTCACATGTTGCAGCAGTTGACGTGGGTCACGGTCAACTTGTTGAGTCTTTGCGCATGGATCCTCGAGTTGATGCTTATGAAGGTCTTAACGTGCGTTATCTAACTCCAGAGGATATTGGGGGCTTAGTTTCCCTAGTTGTCTCTGACCTATCTTTTATCTCGTTGACATTAGTCATAGATGCTCTTGCGCAGGTGACCGAGGAAGATGGGGACTTAGTGCTCATGGTGAAACCACAATTTGAAGTAGGAAAACATCAAATTGGACGTGCAGGAGTGGTTACAGATCCTCAAGCACATGCTTTCGCCGTGCGTAAGGTGCAAGACTCGGCTCAATCATGTGGTCTTCGCGTGATAGATACTGTGCAAAGCCCTTTACCCGGGCAAGATGGTAACGTCGAATTTTTCTTATGGTGCAAGAAGCAGAAATAACAAACAAACCTTTTATCGAAATAATATTCTAGAAAATATGTTCCAGTATAATGGGAAATTCGGCTATACTAAAGAAGTAGTCGTGGGATAATTCGCAAATAATGCCTGCTGTGAGGAGGGTAGAACGTGTCAATAACGGAAAATCGTAAAATTCTAGTCTTTGCGCATACTGGCCGCAAAGAAGCACGGGATGCAGCCCGCCAGGCATGTAAACAGCTGCATAGTGCAGGTCTAGTGCCCGTGATGAACCGTTCTGATCTGGAAGCCTTGACGGAAAATTGGGACGATCCGGTGCCTGTGCAGGTGGTGCATGAGAGTGTTGCGCTTATTGATATTGAGCTTGGTATGGTCCTCGGCGGTGATGGTTCTATCTTGCGTGCTGCAGAAATGGTGCGACATACAAGCATTCCACTGATCGGCGTGAATCTGGGACACGTAGGATTCTTAGCGGAATCGGAAGAAAGTGATCTGCAAGAAACTGTAGACCGCATCGTCAAGAGCGAGTATGCGGTCGAAGAGCGTATGGCAATCGACATTGAAGTATGGCACGAGGAGAAACGTGTTCATACGGATTGGGCGCTTAATGAAGTAAGTGTTGAAAAAGGCAACCGCGAGAAGATGATTGAGGTCATCATTGAGGTAGATCGTAAGCCAATAAGCACATTTGGCTGTGATGGTGTGGTGATAGGTACGCCCACGGGATCCACCGCATACGCATTTTCAGGTGGGGGACCGGTGGTCTGGCCCGAGGTAGAAGCTATATTATTGGTGCCGCTTTCAGCACATGCCCTTTTTGCACGACCGCTAGTAGCATCTCCGTCTTCTATGGTAGCTGTTGAAATGATGGCTCATGGTGCATCCGGTGTGTTGTGGTGCGATGGACGACGTATGAATGATCTGCTGCCCGGTTCCCGTATTGAGGTGCGTAAATCTGAAAAACCAGTGCTTTTGGCACGTATCCACCCCGCCCCGTTCTCTGAACGGCTGGTTCGTAAGTTTGCTCTGCCTATTCGAGGATGGCGAGGCCCAACCTCTGAGGAGGAGCGTGAGGCGTGTGATGCCGGTGAAAAAAACAGTTCGCAAGATCCTCATTAGTTTATATCTGGTACTCACACGGAAACCGAATGTTTGGGCACTCCAGCAGGAAGTCGGTCAGTGCAATAGAGCCGCACATAGCTTGCGTATGTGGCACGACTCCAGCCCCTATGCGGTAAGGACTTTAAGGTAGACGCATCGTGATTGAAGAAATCCATATTCGGGACTTGGGCATTATTACTGATGCTCGATTACCCTTGCAGCCCGGGCTGTCGGTTCTAACAGGTGAAACTGGTGCCGGTAAAACTATGGTCGTTACGGCACTTGGTATGCTTCTCGGGGCACGTAGTGATGCTGCAAGTGTGCGTCAAGGGGCAAAGAGCGCCTTAGCGGAAGCCATTGTGCGCCTACCTCAAGAACATAAGGCTTTGACCCTCGCGGAAGAAGTGGGCGGAACAGTTGACCCGGTAGATGAAAAAACAAGCGAACTTCTCTTAGCTCGCACCGTTAATGCTTCTGGGCGTTCTCGAGCACATGTAGGAGGATGCACCGCGCCTGTCGGTAAGCTTTCAGATATTGGGCAAACTCTTGTAGCTGTGCACGGTCAGTCGGATCAATTGCGTCTCAAGTCTGCCAGCGAGCAACGTCGTGCACTAGACCTTTATGCGGGCGAAAAGCTTTTTGACCTGTTGGAGAAGTACCAGCATACCTATGAGCGGTACCGAGTCGCAGCCGCTGAATATAAAGAGGTTCGTGAGAATTCTCGTGCACGAGCATTAGAGGCGCAAAGCTTGCAGGGGGCGCTTGAAGAAATAGACTCCGTAAACCCACAGATGGGCGAGGACGAAGCGCTTAAGAATGAAAGCATCAAACTGATGAATGTTGAGGCGCTTCGTACCGCAACCGGTGTTGCAGCGGCGGCGCTGTCGGGCAGCGAATATACGGAAGGTACAGAGGCAAATGTACTGAGTCTTCTGGATGCGGCACATATATCTCTTTTGGGACAAGCCGATGCTGATAGCGATATAGAGAATTTAGCTCAACGGGTTAACGAACTTTTAGTTCTGGCGACTGATATTGCCACCGATATTTCTACCTATTCGACCTCGTTAGATTCTGAAGGGCCTGAACGCCTAGCGCAGGTACAGGAGCGTCGTGCGCAGCTGAAAACTTTGACGCGAAAATATGGTGCAGATATTGCGGAAGTCCTTGAGTGGGCCGAAGAATCTCGTGATCGCCTGACTCACCTTGTTGATGATCCAGCGCGACAGGAATCTCTAGAGCAAGAGCTCACCGACCTGCGTCAGGCTTTAGGAGAGCAGGCAGCTCAGCTTATGAAAGCGCGTCAAGAAGCCGCTTCGCGTTTGGCGGATTCTGTTAGTGAAGAACTAACCGCGCTTGCCATGCCGAATGCTTCTCTTGTTGTTGAAGTTGCCGAGGCAGATAAATTTTCAATTCATGGTCGTGACACAGTGACCTTTATGCTTGCTCCGCATCGTGAGGCAACCCCTCGTCCACTTGGGAAAGGCGCCTCTGGAGGTGAGCTTTCGCGCGTAATGCTTGCGTTGGAGGTTGTGTTGGCGGAAGTGGATCCGGTACCCACCTTTATCTTTGACGAAGTAGATTCGGGCGTTGGCGGTAAGGCTGCTATTGAGATTGGTCGCAGGCTTGCAATGCTTGCCCAGCATGTACAAGTTTTGGTGGTAACTCACCTACCACAGGTTGCGGCTTTCGCGGATCAGCATATTCTGGTTCTTAAAAATGATGATGCATCGTTATCGAAAGTACAGGTGCTTTCTGACCAAGAGCGTGTTGTGGAACTCGCTCGTATGCTCGCCGGACACGATCAGTCGGAAGCAGCCCAAGAACACGCGCGAGAGCTTTTACGCGCAGGGGGCCAGCTTGAGTAAACAGGTGCTGAAAAGACAACGGTCATAGCTGATATATCTGAGGAGTATTCCAAGGATATTCGGTAGTGTTGGGGCGCAGATATTTCTAGAGGCCGTTGTGGTGCAACACGGTATTCAGCGGTAGATAAAGCGTTTATTATGGCGTAAAAACTGCGCGAAATACGGGAAAGAGCTCATTAAATTTAGGGAAGAGAAACGCTCTCGTCCGCTAGTGTTCTATTGGATAGGGGAAAAGAAAATGGTAAGCTTGAATTCCGTGGTGAATGAAAATAATAACGCTCTTAACGCGTCCGCTAACGGTAAGGTAACCCGCCAAATCTTTGTTACGGGTGGTGTTGCTTCTTCGCTCGGTAAAGGTCTTTCAGCTTCTTCTCTCGGTCAGATTCTACGTTCTCGTGGTCTATCGGTCACGATGCAGAAATTTGACCCGTACCTTAACGTAGACCCCGGTACCATGAACCCTTTCCAGCACGGCGAAGTCTTTGTAACTGACGATGGTGCTGAAACAGACCTTGATATTGGGCATTACGAACGCTTTCTTGATGAGAACCTTGACCAATCCGCTAACGTTACAACCGGTCAGGTGTACTCGACCGTTATCGCAAAAGAACGTCGTGGAGAATATTTGGGCGATACCGTGCAGGTTATTCCTCATATCACTGATGAAATCAAAGCACGTATGCGTTACGCCGCCGAAATCGAAAACGCGCCCGATATCATCATCACTGAAATCGGCGGTACGGTAGGCGATATTGAATCGCTGCCCTTTATGGAAGCGGCACGCCAAGTACGCCGTGACGTTGGACGTCAGAACGTGTTTTTCCTCCATGTATCTTTGGTACCCTTTATCGGCCCTTCCGGCGAACTCAAAACGAAGCCTACTCAGCATTCCGTTGCAGCATTACGTGGTTTGGGTATCCTGCCCGATGGCTTGATTCTGCGTTGTGAGCGTGATGTTCCGGAATCGCACCGCGCCAAAATCGGTAACGCCTGCGATGTTGATACTGCCGCCGTTATCTCATGTCCCGATGCCCCCAGCATCTACGATATTCCCAAAACCCTTCATTCCCAGAAGCTCGACGATTATATTCTGGAATACTTCGGCATGACTGCCCCTGAGCCAGATTTCACGCAGTGGGATCGTTTGTTGGATGCGGTGCACCGCCCCTCCGCCGACGTTAACATTGCCCTCGTGGGTAAGTATATCGATCTTCCTGATGCATACCTCTCGGTTTCTGAGGCTCTGCGCGCCGGGGGCTTTGCGAATAATGCAAAGGTCAATATCAAATGGGTCGCTGCAGACCTATGCGCCACCGATGAAGACGCAGACCATCAGCTGCACGATATGGATGCCATTTTAGTACCCGGCGGTTTCGGTATTCGCGGTCTGGACGGCAAGATCGGCGCATTGAAATATGCTCGTGAACATAAGATTCCTACTCTGGGCATTTGCCTGGGGCTGCAGTCCATGGTGATTGAGTACGCTCGAAACGTTTTGAATCTTTCTGACGCATCCTCAACCGAGTTTGACCCGGAGACATCGGTTCCGGTCATTGCCACGATTGAAGAACAAAAGCAGTTTGTGGAAGGCGCAGGTGATTTGGGCGGAACCATGCGTTTGGGCCTGTACACAGCTAACCTGGTTCCCGGTTCACAGGTTGCTCAGGCCTATGGCGAGACCGAAGTGGCGGAACGGCATCGTCACCGGTACGAAGTTAATAACGAGTACCGTGAACAGCTTGAGAACGCGGGCTTGGTTATCTCCGGCACTTCACCGGATTCCTCGCTCGTGGAGTATGTTGAGCTCCCCGCTGATGTGCATCCTTACTATGTGGCGACTCAGGCTCATCCGGAGTACCGTTCGCGTCCTACGCGGCCGCATCCGCTTTTTGCGGGGCTGGTGAAAGCAGCTCTCAAGCGTAGCGGTAAAGAATAAGAACTTTCTTCATAAAAAGTCGCGGACTGCCGATGTAGTCCGCGACTTTGCTCTGCCAAAGGAAAATAGAAACGTCAGCGCTGTCAGCTGATAGCTCTGTCCTTAAGGTTCTGACTCTGGCGACCGTAAGTATGCAAATTAGAATAGGGATATGAACACTTCAGAGAACAAGAATCCGCATCGAATAGACCCTATGTATGCTGATGTGACCGATGCTCCCTCAACGCGAGAAATCCTAAGCCGTGAGGTGCAGTATAGCGGATATGTTCTCCAAGCAGCCGTGGAACACTATGATCTTGACGGGCACGGTACCACTTTAACGCGGGATGTTATCGACATGCCCGGTTCCGTTGCGGTTGCTGCGGTGAACAACTGGAATGAGATTCTGCTTCTGCGCCAGTATAGGCATCCCGTGCGTATGAATCTCTGGGAAGTTCCCGCAGGTCTTCTTGACATCACCGGTGAAGACCCTCTTCATGCAGCCCAGCGCGAACTCGCGGAAGAAGCCGATCTTGGAGCTCATCACTGGCGCAGCTTGGTCGATTATTATACGACTCCGGGAGCCGCTTCGGAAGCGGGTCGTATATACCTCGCCCAAGACCTGTACGAGATTCCTGAAGCAGACCGTATAGTACGCAGGGACGAAGAAGCGGAGATTACCTATCAATGGGTGCCACTTGAACAAGCCGTACGTCTTGTGCTCGCGGGCCGACTACATAACGGTTTGGCTATTCAGGCTATTCTCGCGTCATATTGCGCAGTCGAGGCTCGGCAAGAGCAATTGCCCTTGCGAGATGCCGCCGATACCTGGGATTTTCACCCTTACTTGGGAGGGCGCCGTATCCGACCCGAAACTTTTAAACACGAGGAATAATTCGCTATGGTTTCTCAGCACCTGAGCGAAGGAATACATCGTATAAGTCCGCTTGAGCGGGATATTGATCAGTATCTTATTCACCTGCGAGTTGAAAAAGGCAGCAGCGAGAATACGATAGCTTCGTATGCACGCGATTTAAAACGATATGTGGAATTTATGGCGTCACGCGGTATCATTGATGCCCACCGAATTCGCACTGCCGATGTGCGTGCCTTTATGCGTGAACTTGCCCAACCGACACTGCCGCGTGCGGAGGAGAGCGGGGATTCGGGGCATCCCAGCAAACGTCAGGGAGAAAAACCATCTGAATCTGATACCCGAGCAGAGGAACTCGAAGATACCCTGGAGTCTTTGGCGGTTTCCCTCTACACCTCGGATCAGACAAAGGCTCCTTCAACGAGTACGCGTGATGTCACACTGCCTCTGCCGCTGGGCCCTAATTCAATTGCACGTACCATGGCTGCAGTTCGTGGCGCGCATAGTTTCTGGCATGCTTCGCGCATCCTGGAGACCGATCCTGCCGCTGCCGTGAAACCGCCTAAAAATGTGAAGCGATTGCCCAAAGCCGTATCCGTGGAGCAAATGCAAAAGCTCCTTGCCATTCCCAGTCTTAAGACTCCTACCGGTCTGCGTAATCGAGCGATACTTGAGTTCTTATATGCTACCGGTGCGCGCGTGAGCGAGATGCTGGCAACAGATCTGGACGATATACACCTGGGCGAAAAACCCCGCGATGAAAACGGGGAATCTATTGCCGTGCCTGGGTATGTGCGTCTTTTCGGCAAAGGGGGTAAAGAGCGTTTAGTACCTTTGGGATCCTATGCGCAGAGGGCGCTGGAAGACTACATTGTGCGCGCTCGCCCCAAGTTTGCTTCACACGGTAAAGGCACCGCTGCGCTTTTCCTCAACGGGCGGGGGAGCCGGCTGGGTCGACAGGGAGCATGGCTTATCCTCAAAGAAGCAGCTGAGGAGGCAGGGCTGAGCTCTGATTTTTCGCCCCACTCTATTCGACACTCGTTTGCGACGCATCTTGTACAGGGCGGCGCCGATATTCGCGTGGTTCAGGAACTATTGGGACACGCCTCGATTGCGACTACACAGATGTATACCAAGGTTACTCCGGAAGGGATGCTGGAGGTTTACCGTATGGCGCATCCTCGTGCACATGAGCGTACTTAGTAGGTGATTAGTAGAAGTAGACTGTGGGGAATAGCTGCGCGGAAGAACGACGACACTATGTCTGTATAGCTATGCCGACAAATATGCGTTTAAAGAGAAAATACGCCAATAAGATACTATAATTTAGCTTATTTATACGATTTACACTCTAAAGATGTAATATTTATGCTGTTTGTAACAGACATGTAAATATTCTGTTGCAATGGCATATTTTAGTCAGAAAACACCCGCGTTAATGTTGCCGTAGGTGTAGCCTGTATAACATCCTGAATCCGGAACAATAAAGTTCTGGTCGGTATAGACACACAGCACCGTGCGTCCCCGGCGCGAAAGGAAAGAATTAATGAGTACGGAATCCGCAAAGAAACCGTTCTACAAAGACCCAACCCATATGCTCTACCTCTCGGTGATTGCCGCTGTGGTCCTTGGGTGTATCTTGGGAATGACCGTTCCCGATTTTGCAAAAGAGCTGCAGCCCATCGGTACTGGTTTTATCGCTCTCATCAAGATGATGATCGCTCCTGTAATTTTCTGTACGATTGTGCTGGGTGTAGGGTCTATTGCTAAGGCAGCAACCGTCGGCAAGGTCGGTGGATTGGCGCTGCTGTACTTCGTACTCATGTCGACCTTTGCCTTAGGAATTGGCCTGGTTGTAGGTAATATTATCGAGCCGGGAAGCTCGCTGCACTATGACCCGGCAACAACGAAATACACGCTTCCGAATTCGTCTGAAGGACATGGCGGTGACAGCACTGTCTCGTTCCTGCTCAACATTGTGCCGACTTCTTTGCTTTCGGCATTGACAAGCGGTAATATTCTGCAAACCCTTTTCGTGGCGCTTTTGACCGGCTTTGCCCTGCAGAAGATGGGGCCGGTTGGCGCTCCCATTCTCAAATTTCTGACCTACTGTCAGGCGCTCGTATTCCGTCTGCTCATGATGATTATGTGGTTAGCGCCTGCTGGTGCGCTTGGTGCGATTGCAGCTGTTGTAGGTTCTACGGGTTCCCGTGCGATCTCCTCAATGTTTATTTTGATGGTGGCATTCTATATCACTTGTATTCTCTTTGTCGTAATCGTTCTGGGCACTATTCTCAAGCTCGTAACCGGTGTGAATATCTTTACCCTGTTGAAATATCTGGCGCGCGAATATCTCCTCATCTTCTCAACATCCTCGTCGGAGGCGGCGCTGCCGCGTCTTATAGCCAAAATGGAACACTTAGGTGTTTCGAAGCCTGTCGTAGGCGTTGTGGTTCCTACGGGGTATTCCTTTAACCTGGATGGCACCGCAATTTACCTGACGATGAGCGCCCTCTTTGTCGCGGAGGCTATGGGGACTCCACTTGCGTTAGGCGAGCAGATTTCTCTGCTGGTCTTCATGATCATTGCTTCGAAAGGAGCTGCCGGTGTTTCGGGCGCAGGGTTGGCGACCCTGGCAGGCGGTTTGCAGTCGCACCGCCCCGACCTTGTTAATGGTGTAGGTTTGATCGTGGGAATCGATCGCTTCATGTCTGAAGCACGTGCGGTCACTAACTTCACAGGCAACGCAGTGGCGACGTTACTCATGGGGAAGATTGTTAAAGAGGTAGATATGGATCGTGTTCATGCGGTGCTGAAAGGGGAGATCCCCTTTGACGAATCCACCATGGGCGGCGAACTACACGGTGACCAATACGTGGATAATGCGGTAAGTCAAAAATCTCCCACCAAACAGATGTCCGTTGTAGCTGAACCAAAGATTAAAAATACTGTGACGCTACCGGAAGATCAATAAGTTAAAGTATGCGGGAAGGTGTATCTGTTTCTAGGGGAAAGCGCCTTCCCGCATATTGCAAGATCTGATTTAGCATGAGAATTACATAACGCTGTGGCTTATGGTGAGCGGGGTCTCTAGAATTCCCGAATATTTGGTTTATAGACCTGAACAGAGCGCGATGTAACATAATTCGTACGTAAAGCGAACTCACAAACCTGCTGAGCGGGCGTGTGTGGGGTAACCTTATACATAAAGAGAAAATTCGTTGACGAAGGTGAAGATAAGTTGACCGAAGCACCGGCACAAGAACTCGGACCAACCGGCCGACCCCTACGTGAATACCCCGACCCTGCGCCTATAAGCCAACATGGTCCCGCCCGCATCATCTCAATGGTGAATCAGAAGGGTGGCGTAGGAAAGACGACCTCAACCATAAATCTTGGTGCTGCACTTGCGGAGTGTGGTCGTAAAGTGCTCCTTGTAGACTTTGACCCTCAGGGTGCCCTGTCCGCTGGTTTCGGTACAAATCCGCATGAGCTTGAGCTGACCGTGTACAACGTGATGATGGATCGTAAGGTCGATATTAACGACGTTATTCTACCGACCGATATCGAGAACATCGACCTTCTTCCTGCAAACATCGACCTTTCTGCGGCTGAAGTTCAGCTAGTAAACGAAGTTGCTCGCGAGCAGGTACTCGCCTCAGCCTTACGTAAGGTACAGAATGAGTACGATGTTATTCTGATTGACTGTCAGCCCTCGCTCGGCCTGCTAACCGTAAACGCATTGACAGCATCACATGGCGTTATCATCCCGCTTATCTGCGAATTCTTTGCCCTACGAGCTGTGGCGCTTCTCGTGGACTCTATCGAGAAAGTGCAGGATCGCCTGAACCCAGATCTAGAAATTACCGGCGTTCTTGCGACCATGTTTGACGCCCGCACCATCCATTCTAAAGAAGTGCTGGCACGTATTATTGACGCTTTCGGAGATAAAGTATTTGACACCGTGATTAAGCGAACCGTTAAATTCCCGGATGCTACAGTATCGGCAGAGCCTATCCTCTCATATGCCAGCAACCACACCGGGGCTCAAGCTTACCGGCAGGTAGCCCGTGAACTTATTTACAAGGGCGGAGCCCGATAAGATTCTGGATCCCATGTGCCTTGACACCACCTATAAACCTTGAAGGTATGGTGTCAAGGCACGTATAATATGGGCGGTACATCCCGTATCTTTTATAATCTCGCAGGTTATCCTGCAATCCCCAGTAAAGGAAATCGGTCAACTATGACCAAAAATGTCGCTGCCGTGAGGGTACCGACACCGCATGAGACGTCTGATGCCTCCAATCCGGTGAACGGTGCTGGATTCACGCTTAATTTACCGAATTTTGAGGGCCCATTCGACCTTCTCCTAACACTGATCACACGTCGTAAGCTCGATATCACAGACATTGCGCTTGCTGAAGTAACCGACGAGTTCCTGGAGTATCTGCATGCCCTATATTCACAGGGCACCGAACGCGCATTAGACGAGGCAAGCGATTTTTTGGTAACGGCAGCGACTCTGCTAGAGCTTAAAGCCGCCCGGCTACTCCCGCAGAATCATGAACCATTGGATCAGGATGTGGCTCTTCTAGAAGCGCGTGATTTGCTTTTTGCCCGGTTGCTTCAGTACCGCGCCTACCGTGAGGTAGCCGCTATTTTCGCTGATCGTTGGCGCGAAGAGACCCAGCGCTTTCCGCGGACCGTGGCGCTTGAACCTGTATTTGTGAAGGCCCTTCCAGAGCTTGTTTTCAAAGGGGGAGTGGAGGAATTTGCGCGTATTGCAGCGCAAGCATTTGCCCCGAAACCTTCGACTAATCTAGAACCGAATCCGGCTGATGTTGCTGAGGAACTGAATGAGCACCTTCACGGCGCCTCAACAACGATTGCACACGAAGAACAATATATTCTGGATGCACTTCTTGCGTGTAAACCGACGGTATTATCGGTAACATTTTCGGCACTGGTGCATGATGCTCAGGGACTTGACATCGCAGTTGTGCGTTTCTTGGCCCTCTTAGAACTGTATAAAGAGGGTGCGGTAGACGTACATCAGGATGCGCCGCTTGCCGAGATTTCGGTACGTGCTACCGAATATGCGCGTGCTTTTGTTCCTGCTGAACCGGCAGTGTCAGCACATGATACAAGGCAGGGCTACAGTCCAGAACATCGCGATAGCGCGGATGATCTTACCTTGTCAGAGAGCGTTAAAAACGCAGGGGAGGAGACCGCATGAGCGAAGAATCCTTCGACTCTGCTGGTAAGACAGCCATGCAGCAGCAGGGGAGCCGATTTGAGGATGAATTCACCGAGAATGATTTAGCGATGGTGAACCTAGGCTACTGGGACCCTAGTGCCGATACTGAGACAGACAGTGAATCCGGAGAAGAATCTGATTGTAAAAATGCCTCGGTACCCGAGCAGACTTCTACTGACCAGGAACACAAAGCCGAGACTGAACGCGATTCTGATAAAAATATAACGTCTCCGGATGCTCGGCATCCCGCGAAGATAACCCGAGCGGTTGCCGCTGATGCAGAGGAATTCTCGCGCGTTGAGCTTATTCCTGGGGGCGTGAAAAGCGCTATTGAAGCTATTCTTGCTGTTGCTGATACTCCTGTAAGCGTGCGCGAACTCTCTGCCGCCCTGATTGTCAATGAGCGCAGTATTGAGCACGCTCTTGACGAGCTTTATCGTGAATATAACGGTGACGATTCGGAATATGGTGAAGACACTCCCGCCCACGAGCCGCGTGGTTTTGAGCTTCGCCAAGTTGCCGGTGGTTGGCGGTTGTATTCTCGCGCCGATTTTGCTCCCTGGGTAGCGAGGTTTGTGACCCGCTCACAGAGCGCTACCCTGAGCAAAAGCGCATATGAAACCCTGGCAGTTATCGCTTACCGGCAGCCGGTTACGCGTACCGCAATAGCCGCAGTCCGAGGAACAAACGCGGATGCATCGGTACGTCAGCTTGTACAGCGCCAGCTCGTGCACGCGGCCGGTAAAGAGGAGGGAACCGGCGCGGTTCTTTACGAGACTACGGAACTTTTCTTGACAAAATTAGGTCTCAACTCTCTGGAAGAGCTTCCCGCGCTTGCGCCTCTTTTACCTGATGAAACCGAGGCAGCAGTGCTCTCTGACAGCCCCTCTGAACACGGTAATCGTAACTAACCTATCCGCCCGCGGACTAAATCCAGGAAGTGGTGGGCACCAAAATCTTGTGAAAACTTTAGACGAACGACATAACGACATAAGGAATAAGACTATGGCATATGGAAACTCTCACGGTAAAAACCCCGGGTCGCGGAAACCTCGACCCGGCGCGAAACGTAATGGCGTGGGCGCTAGCTCCTCAACCCGAGGCGGTAAATTTAGTGGCAAAACTTCAGGCGGCGGAAAGCCTAAAGCCGGTACATCAGGGTCTTCACGCGCCGCGCGTAGCCACGGTGCGCGTGCTTCCAAGCGGGATAGGCGGGCGCCGCATCGCCCCTATCGTTCCGGTGAAGCTTTCCCGCATGAGCGCGGCGAATACAGGGTAAATAACTACTCTGGGCCACATCGCCCACGCCGTCCCCGTAATGCGCCTGTGGATCATTTTGATTTCTATGATCACGACGGTGTACGCCTGCAAAAATTGATGGCGCAGGCAGGTGTTGCATCGCGTCGTGTATGTGAAGAGATGATCACGGAAGGACGAGTGACCGTTAACGGTGAGGTCGTGACCGAGCTGGGGGTGCGTGTTAATCCTGCCGATGTGATTGTGCAGGTTGATGGTATGACCGTGCAGACTAACGAAAAGCTCATCTACATGGCGTTCAATAAACCTGCCGGCGTCGTTTCCACGATGGAAGACCCCGATGGCCGCCCCTGCATTAAAGATTTTCTACGTGACTCTATGAATGAGCGCGTTTTCCATGTGGGACGATTAGACGTGGAAACCGAGGGCCTGCTGCTTCTTACTAACGACGGCGAGCTCGCAAACCGTTTAACACATCCTTCGTATGAGGTACCCAAAACGTATCTGGTGCAGGTGCGCGGCCCAGTAGAGTCGGGGATTGGCGCTGAGCTAAAGAAAGGTATTCGCCTTGAAGACGGCGTATCGAGGGTGGACTCTTTTAAACTTGTGGATTCGGCGCCCGGCCATGTGCTGATTGAAGTGACCATTCACTCGGGCAAGAATCGTATTGTGCGCCGCCTCTTTGAAGCCGTGGGGTACCCTGTGGAGAAACTTGTTCGTGTGCAGATGGGTCCCATTCGTATCGGATCGCAGAAGCAGGGGACTGTTCGTAATCTTTCTAAAGTCGAAATTGGGCATCTGCTTGCTTCGGTGGAGATGTAATGACAGAAACAACTATGACCCCCATGCTGGAAGGACCGGTCCTCGTGGTAGGGGCTGGCCTATTGGGTGCATCTATCGGGCTAGGTTTGCGTGCTGCGGGGCTTGAAGTTTATCTGCAGGATATTTCGCCCACCGTTGAAGCCGTCGCCGAAGATATTGGGGCAGGAACCCGGCTCGATACCCTTGATCCCGATGAGCGTGAGTCTTTCACCCCGCAGCTGGTAGTTGTGGCCTCTCCACCGGATATAGCCGGAAAGCTTTGCGTACAGGCATTGCGGGAGTATGCGCCTAGCCCCGGATATGCGGGCGCTACCGTGACCGACATTGCCTCCGTTAAAGTACAGCCTTTAGAGCAGGTACTCGCCTCTGAGGCTGATGCTTCACGATACGTTGGTTCGCACCCGATGGCTGGGCGTGAAAAGACCGGCCCGGTTGCGGCGCGTGGGGAGCTTTTTCGGGCGCGTCCCTGGATTATCTGCGAACATGACGATGCACGTATCGAGTGCGTGCGATTAGTGCGCGCTCTTGCGGTAGAGCTTGGCTCTTTCGTGACGACTCTTAGCGCTGAAGAACACGACGAAACTGTTGCGTTGATTTCACATCTGCCGCAGGCTATGAGCTCCCTGCTAGCGACTCGGCTGCAGGAAACTCCCTTATATGCGCTTGGTTTAGCGGGGCAAGGGCTTCGCGATACAGTTCGCATCGCTGCTTCCGACCCCGCACTCTGGGTGCAGATTTTTGCGGCGAACGCAGCGCCTATCGTGAAAAGCCTCTATGGTGTGCGAGAAGATTTAAACCGTCTGATTGAAACATTGGAAGATCCTTCGGCATCGGGCGCCAGGCTTGATCTTGCGCAGCTGATGAGCGAAGGAAACGCCGGTGTGGCGCGCATTCCCGGTAAACATGGTGGAGTTCCGACGGCTTTTGCGACCCTCACCGTTTTGGTTGATGATGAGCCCGGAACTTTGGCACGGATGCTGGCAGATATTGGCGATTTGGGGGTTAACCTTGAAGATTTGCGGCTGGAGCACTCCACGGGCGCGCCCGTCGGCATGGCTGAGGTCTCGGTAAACCCGGCAAAACACGACTATTTGGTAGACGGGCTCACGGAACGAGGCTGGAAAGTCGTAAAATAGCTGGCGTTCTTCAGCAGTTACCCCCCCCGTAAGCCTGGATATTCAAGATTATTTTGACACTCAACATGCGGGACCCCTCGCAGACAGAAAGTAATGTTATGCATGAGAACCCTAAACTTACGATCGCGATCGATGGACCGTCAGGTTCTGGAAAATCATCGGTCTCAAAAGAAGTCGCACGCCATTTCGGGTTAGCGTATCTAGACACGGGCGCTATGTATCGTGCCGCAACCTATCGTGTACTTCAACTCGATATTAATCTTGCTGACCAAAACGCTATCGGGAAAGCTGTGCGAGAGATGCCGCTCGTCTTCGGAACCAATATCAAAGAAGAAGAAATTTTGATGGGCACCACCGATATTCGCGAGGAAATCCGCACTGAACGAATTTCTGGTGCGGTCTCTGCCGTAGCCTCTGTGCCTGCCGTTCGTGAATACCTCATCGAGCTACAACGCTGGACGATCAACCACGCGGTCAACGGTATTGTGGCGGAGGGGCGAGATATTACAACCGTGGTGGCACCGGATGCGGATGCACGCATACTGCTAACCGCATCGGAAGAGGTACGCATGGCACGCCGTGGACTAGAGAACACCGAAAAATCAGGGGAGTCCGGCGACCTTACGCAGCAGATCTCTGAACGCGATACCCAGGATTCTAAGGTAAACAATTTTATGGAAGCCGCTCCCGGTGTAGCCCTGGTAGACAGCTCGGATTTGGATTTTAACGAGACCGTATCAGCAGTTATTAATGCTGTTAATGCACAGGTGAAGGCGAAACGACAGGCATCACGGGATGCCTCTGCAGGGACCGAGACCGAATAAAATACTTGAAAAGACAGCGAACATACTAGTGAGAAATTAAAGCTGCTAGGACAAGCCTTAAGCTGGCGTTCGCGCAGAAGAAAGGACGGCGCATGGCTGAGAACGACGCTACCCGCGATGACTACGAAGACAAATACCTAGGCGGCGGAGAAGATGACCTCACCGAACGTTTAGCCGATATTGACGACGAAACCGCAGAAGCGCGTGCGCAGGCTCTTCTGGAAGGACTCGACGACTATGACCTTGATGAAGAAGACCGTGCCCTTCTTGGTGCTTGGGGCTTCGACTTTGACGAAGAAAACGAACAATTCGCCGATCCTGTAGTAGCTATCGTGGGGCGCCCCAACGTGGGAAAATCCACCATTATTAACCGCATTCTGGGGCGTCGGGAAGCCGTGGTAGAAGATAAGCCGGGCGTGACTCGCGACCGCGTCTCCTATAAGGCTGAATGGGTGGGCAAACGCTTTACCCTCGTCGATACTGGCGGCTGGGAGTCCGATGCTCGTGGTATTGATGCTCAGGTAGCGGATCAGGCAGAGATTGCGGTTGAGCAGGCCGATGTTGTCATCCTCGTTGTGGACGCACGTGTGGGAATTACCGCCTCAGACGAACAGATCGTGCGTATGCTTCGCCGTGTCAAGAAGCCTATCATTCTGATGGCAAATAAGATCGACGATTCCCACTTGGAACCGGAAATCTACGGCCTGTGGTCGCTGGGTATGGGACAGCCCTTCCCGGTTTCGGGTTTGCACGGTCGTGGTCTGGCGGATGCCCTCGATGAGCTTCTAGAGGTTATGCCCGAGCACTCCCAGTACACGCAGCCAGAGGCCCCGGGCGGACCTCGCCGTGTGGCACTTATCGGCCGCCCCAACGTGGGTAAATCCTCGCTGCTGAACAAACTAGCGGGTTCCGAACGTGCCGTCGTGAACGATCTCGCGGGTACTACACGCGACCCTATTGATGAGGTTATTGAGTTGGGCGGCTACCCGTGGCGATTCATCGATACGGCGGGCATTCGCCGTCGCCAGCATATGGCGAAAGGCGCCGAATTTTATTCCTCACTCCGCACCCAGACAGCCCTGGAACGCTCCGAAGTCGCAGTCGTACTTCTGGATGTTTCTGAACCGCTGAGCGAGCAGGATGTGCGCATCATTCAGACCACGATCGACTCCGGTCGCGCCATGGTGCTGGCTTTCAACAAATGGGATACCCTCGATGAGGAACGCCGCGATATGCTCGAACGCGAAATTGACCGCGACCTGGCACATGTGAAATGGGCTCCGCGCGTGAATATCTCGGCAAAAACCGGCTGGCATAAAGATAAGCTGGTTCCCGCCCTGGAACGCTCGCTGGAATCCTGGGATTCGCGTATTCCAACCGGGCGACTGAACGCTTTCTTAGGCGAATTGGCGGCGGCGCATCCCCATCCGCTGCGTGGTGGTAAGCAGCCGCGCATCCTATTCGGTACACAGGTGTCTTCACGCCCGCCGAAGTTTGTGCTCTTTACAACCGGATTCTTAGACCCGGGGTATCGGCGTTTTATCACGCGCCGTCTGCGTGAAACCTTTGAGTTCACAGGTACGCCGATCGAAATTTCGATGCGCGTGCGCGAACGCCGCTCTCTCGGGGACCGTCAGGGGAGCAAAGCGAAAAAGGGCGGCAAGGGCTCACGCAAACGCTAACGTGCTACCCAAACGTGAACGAGCATAACTACCCCACCCTTTGTATCTTTGGTGGGGTGCTTATGCTTCCCTTGGCTAATTCGTCGCGCTCATCTAAAAAGGTACGTTTGCGAGTAACTGGGCGCGTTGCTCAGCCGTCATTTTGTCTACCCGCGCATAAGGAAGCCACCGGAAATTTTTGATCCCGGTCTTCCGGAAAATACTTTGTTTGAAAATTCTGACGGCGGGCGCTCGCATGATGTATTTGTATATGGGCAAGGGCATACCGAGCGGGGTTACAAGAACGATTTCGGTATCATGATTCAGCCTAGTGACAAGCCGGTATTCGCTAGGCTGTGTGTACAGCAGATCTTTGGCGTAGACTTTATCGATAAAGCCCTTGGTCATGGCGGGCATAGAATCCCACCAGATAGGGAAGATAAAGATCAAGCGATCTGCGGATTTTACACGCGCCTGATAGTCCGCTATCTGGTTAGTGATGGGTTTACCACGACGCCAGTTAGCAAGGTCTTCTGCTCGCATGACCGGGTCGAAACCGTCGGCATGTAGATCAAGAAGATCGACCTCGTCGCCGCGTGCCTCAAGTTTATCGGTTATATTCTTGCATAGGGCAGCGCAAAAAGACCGCTGATGGGGGATATTACGCCAAGCCTCGGCAGTGTAGGGATGATCGAAAATAATGAGGTTTTTCATGATGCCCTCTCTAAAAATCTGTAGCGTCTGTGAAGAGTCAGTGTGTTTTAACACTGTCATCGCAGTAGCCCATATGCAAGCAGGGCTTTGGCAGGAATCCAAGCATTCTGAAGAGACGCTATGTTCTCAAAGTTCCCTTAGTCGTCTGCGTGGAATATATATTGAGCGGCAGCGAAAAATCCAGTATTTTCGCGTTTTCTAAGTTGCACGGGGTGAGAACCTGGGGTATAGTTATTCGAGTGTTCGCAGGGATTTCCTGGAAACACGGTACATAATAGTGTGATGTACATCGGGTTGTGGCGCAGCTTGGTAGCGCACTTGACTGGGGGTCAAGGGGTCGCAGGTTCAAATCCTGTCAACCCGACGCAGAAGACGCTCTAATCGGTAAAACTATCGATTGGAGCGTTTTTATTATTGGGTTTATCGTATATCGCTGTTTTCTGTCTACAACGCCGTTTTTTGTTAAGCTCTGCCGTGGTATGGGTAATCCCCGTCTTGGTTATTGAGCTGCTACTCTCGTATTTTTTTACCGCATCTGAACATTCTTTAGATCTGTGAGGGCGATGTCGCTGCAAGCTCCTTCTTGGATAGATTATTTCGCGAATCAATATCGTTTTTTGTCTCGATTCGTATGCTTTGCGTATTATGGCTTTCACTAGGCAAGAATACGCTTTAGGTGAAAGTACAACTATGATGTTCCTGTCTTTGAGTGGGAATACTTGCGAATTATTCTGTCGATAGTGGTATATTTTGGAGTGGATGAGGTGTCTACAGCTGGTCTGCCAAGGTAAATTCCTTGACCCTACAAAGAGGTACTGGTAGCGCAGTGTGGAAGCAACATCCGCACACACTGGCTTTCATAGCCAAAAACCACAGAATCGCAACCGTGGATCTTGGGTAAAAGTTCATGAACCCACGTTAATCCACATTAGTGGTACGCAGTGACCACTAAGAACCGCGTATGTCGCGGAAAGGAAAAACCATGTGGCAGCAGGTATATGACCCGCTCAATTCCACTATGCTCTCAGCACTAGTAGCGGTAATCCCCATTGTCTTCTTCCTCCTTGGACTAACCATTCTCAAACTCAGCGGTATCAAAGCGGCGATTATTTCTCTCGCACTCGCACTCGGTATCGGAATCTTCGTATTTGGGCTGCCAGTAGGCGCTGGAGCGGGCTCAATCCTTTATGGTTTCTTGGCTGGCCTATGGCCTATCGGCTGGATCGTGCTCATGGCGGTGTGGCTATACCGCATTACAGTGCGTTCCGGTCACTTCGACATTGTTCGCTCCTCTATCTCGGCCATCTCCACTGACCAGCGTATCCAGATGCTGCTGATCGCATTCTGCTTCGGTGGATTTCTCGAAGGCGCGGCAGGGTTCGGTATTCCGATCGCAATTTGTGCGGCTTTGCTGGTCAGCCTCGGGTTTAACCCGCTCAAGGCCGCAATGTTCGCGCTGGTTGCTAACGTTTCATCCGGTGCATACGGTGCTATCGGTATTCCGGTCAGCACCGGCGCCGAGAAAGGCAGTATTCCTCTGGCCGAATTATCGGCAAATATGGTTCCTGTGTTGCAGATTTTTGCGATGCTTATCCCAGTGCTCATGGTCGTTATCCAAGACGGGATACGTGGGTTACGCGAAACCGGCTTGGTGGCTCTGATCGTTGGTGCCGTTTACTCTGGCGGACAATCCCTTCTGCTACTGACCTTGGGAAACCCTGAGCTGGTTGATATTATTCCGCCGCTTCTATCATTGATCGTTTTGGCTCTCATCATGCGCGCATGGCAACCCAAGCATATTTTCCGTGAGCCTACCGCTCCCTCCCTGGAGGAAGTGCAAGCACAAGGCGAGACCAAGCATACCTCCGGTGAAATATTCAAGGCTTGGAGCCCATTCATCTACCTGTCCGTCGCAATTCTGCTCTGGTCTACGGTCCTAAAACCGGTATTCGCTAAAGCAGCTAAAGCAGGGGAGAGCGATGGACCCCTAGGTTTCACTAATATCCTTGTCAATGTTCCTGGTATTCATGGGGCGATCGAGCAGGTGGCTCCTATCGCTAAAAACCCGACCCCTGTGAAAGCCGTTTTCACCTGGAATATTCTGGGAGCCTCGGGTACCGCGATCCTTGTGGCTGTTATTATTACCGTGCTGTTCTCCTCCATCAGCTGGAAGGCCGCTTTCGAAGAGCTGGGCGGTGCTTGGAAACAGCTACAGACGCCCATCATTATGATCTGCCTTGTGATGTCAGTTGCTAACGTGATGAACTATGCGGGTATGATCTCTTCCATCGCACTGGCCGTTGCGACGGTAGGGACGTTCTTCCCCCTCTTCTCGCCGATTATCGGCTGGATCGGTGTGTTTGTGACCGGTTCGGTGGTTAACAACAATATTCTTTTCGCGGGTCTGCAATCGACCACCGCGCACCAGATCAGCGTGAACCCAACCCTGCTGGTGGCATCAAATACCGCCGGCGGTGTGATGGCGAAGATCGTCTCGCCGCAGTCTATCGCTATTGCGGCTGCATCTGTGGAAAGCTCTGGGCAGGAGTCGAAGATCACCTCAATGGCGATCAAGTACAGCGCTATTTTGCTGGTGCTGACCTGCGTGTGGGTATACCTGCTGTCGCTCGTCGTCCACTAGCACATACCCCCGAATGCGCCAGTCTTGTGCCTCGAACGAGGTATGAGCTGGCGTATTCTGTATGTAAGTGGGAGGAGGTTCCTCTTGTTTATCCTTGAGCCTTGGCTGTCTTACGGATTATGACGATGAGATAGTAGAATTGGTGCTTGATTTACCGACTACCTTCGAGAAAGAGGAAATAACAATGTCTACCTTGGCAAGCGTCGTCACGGTCTTCGCATTCGTGTCCATCGCTATTCACGTGTATATCTGGATTCTTGAGACTTTCCTGTGGACTAAACCTCGGGGTCGGAATACCTTCGGTACCACGGAAGAATTTGCCGAAGCCTCCAAAGAAATGGCTGCAAATCAAGGGCTCTACAATCTCATGCTGGCCTGGATTGCAGCAACCGGCCTGTTAGCGTTCTGGGTTGGTGGTCTGCCTCAAGTTGGCATCGCCCTCATGTTTGCCGGTCTAGGCTCGATGGCCGTCGCGGGAATTTATCTCTTCGCGACCTCACCGGATAAGCGTAAACCCGCGCTGATTCAGTGTGTACCGCCAATCCTATCTCTCGTACTGCTTTTCACGATGGTGTCATAACGCAGGGCTTTAAAAAACAAGACCCAACTAGCCACACAGTAGAGGTTTCTGCTTTCGCCTTTCAGTAGGCGGGGCAGGGATCTTTTCGTTTTAACCAAAAACCTTTGTACCTATGAGCTCCGATGCAATTCTCCCTCGGGAGTAAATAAGCCTGATGACCCACGCCGGTGTGAGTCTACTAGGTGCGCATCCACCATACCAATGGCACACATTAAGGCGTAACAGCTGGTTGGACCTAGAAATTTGCCTCCGAGCTTCTTGAATGCTTTCGACATAGCTGCAGAGACATCATTTTGCGTAGGAACCTCCTCAAGAGTTTTCGGAGTAATAGTGCTTTCGGGAAGGAAAGACCAGATAAAAGCGGGTAAACCAGGTTCAACCCATAACCCGTTTGGGAGGTAAAAACCTGCTAATGACTCGTCTCCAGCAGCTGCACGCTCGCGTAGGTCAAGAGTTAGGCGCGCATTTGAGATAGTGGCACGAATCTTGAGGTTATTCCGAATGATACGTTTATCGTGGAGCAATCGCTCAACGTCATCGTCTGTAAACGCTGCAAGCTTTTCAGGAAGAAAGTTGGTAAAGACTTCCCGAAACACTGGCCTTTTGACTAAGACTGTGTACCATGAAAGACCGGCCTGAAATCCTTCGAGGCACACCCGTTCAAGCATCCCGGTTTCATGGGTGATAGGTATGCCCCACTCCTTATCGTAGTAGTCGCGTTCAAGGTCATGACGTACCCAAGCAGGATATTTTCGGTCTGCACTCGTTTCGACTTTGCCAGAAGCGACAGCGTTCGCAGAATTATCTGACGCCATGACTACCTCCTAGTATCGTAAATATGTACTAGTATAGTATATAGAAATTCAGCTGGAAGGCAACTATAGAATATTATTTCGATAAAATAGTCGAGGGCCTAAAAGAGTCGACCCTCGCGAATTTCTGCAGGTTCTTCGAGGTCGAGAAGGAACTGTTTGCGGTCGAGCCCGCCTGCGTAGCCGATGAGCTTGCCATTAGACCCCAAAACGCGATGGCAAGGGATGATGATTGAAATTTTATTGTGCCCAACAGCTTGTCCGACCGCCTGTGCGGGTGCACCTGGCCCCACAGCATGTGAGATGGTTCCGTAGGTTGTGGTGTATCCGTAGGGGACTGAACATAAATATTCCCATACCATGAGCTGAAAATCTGTTCCCTCGGGCGCTAAAGGAATTGTGAAAGTTGTACGTTTGCCGGCGAAATACTCTTGCAGTTCGCGAATGGTGTGCTTAAGGATGCTCGCTGCAGGCGCTGGCTCACTGTTTGCAGCGATTGCCGAGGGGTCTGAAATAAACTCACCGAGCTCGTCTGGTATAGGAAAATGTGTCTGCTCCTCATACCAAAGCCCGGTAAGAGCTTTGGTGCTTGCTGCAAGATAAAGGCGTCCTACTGGGCTGTCGATGAGGCTGTGCCAGCGCTTTGCTGTGTTGTTAATGGGCTCTTGTGATGCTTTAGGTTTCTTCTCGCTCATGACAGCTCCTTTGCGTTTTTACTTCCTTAATCATAAACTCTGCCGCGAAAACATGACGTAGAAAAACTTTACATTGCATATTACTATATAAAAATATGATATGAAATACATAGTTGTTTTTAAATTTTTTAGTTATTTTGGGTAAAATAAAACTTACACACTCACTCTTTCACTCATATAATTCGGGACCCAAAGATGACTTCCTTGACTTACCCGCAAAAAACTGTGGGCGCGCATACCGTACATTCGGTGCCAAACCTAGATTACTGGCGTAATTTAGTTCTTGACTATCTTGATGATAGTGATGACATAAATCTTTATTTCGCTGCGCAAAAACTCAACGTTTTAGCACCTGAAGACCCGGTAGGTTTATATGGACTAGCTTGCGCTCAACGGTATAGAGGGGAACTTAATACCGCATATTTTAATGTTATCCAAGCACGTCGACGCTTGGCATACAATTCAGGGTTTCCCGTAACCTATGAGGAAGCTCTAGAACTTGAAGCAGCTATTGCCGTCGATCTGGGACATATTGCAACTGCGATCGATCGGTATGGGGAACTCATTGACTTGAATCCTCTAGAGCCTAACTACGTATCGGCCCGCGCAAAGTTATTCGATACTGCCGAGAACATGACGGTTAGCGTGCATAAGCGACGGCAGGGACAGAACGATTCCTCTCTGGCTGATGTGCAGACCAGCCTGTTTTTGCGCGCTACTGAGGCACACGCAATCGAGTTTGAAGGTAAGCCTGTTTTTGTCTCTTACGAGGCCGCTCTCGATGCAGCCAAGACGCTGGGGCGCATCCGGGATATTCAGAAGGCGTCGCAAAGTCTCAGAACGCGATATGCCGAATTGCAATCCGCTGTTACCTATGCTCTCCGTAGAAATTTTGTGCGTTACCAATGGTGGCAATTTTGTCTTTACGTTCTGTGCGGAATGACTCTGCCAGGATCGGTCATGAACAATATCGCAAAAGATATTGCAGAAAAGGGTAGCGCTGGAGTTTTCTCTGGAATATTCACGAGTATTATGATGATTTCTATCTTTACGCTTGTGGGACTCTATTTTTTCTACCCCGTAGGGCATAAATACAATGCTCGTCGTGTACGTAAACGTGATGCAAAACTACGTGCAGAGATGCTTGAAGAACCTGAGGGCATCTCTAGTTAACCCTGCGAATCCTGCGATGATAGACTCGTATCCCGTACACTTTCCTGCATATCGTACGCCTTTATCCTACGAAGATGCAAGAAAGTGTACGGGATACTTCTCTGTCTGAAACCAGTGACCTAAAGTCAAGCAGAGCTTTCTAAAACAAGTAATATTAGATATGGTCCCTCTGCGTCGAGGGAAGGCTTCTGGAAAGAAAGACATCAATGACAACCGTTGGCACTCACATTCAAAGTTGTATGGGGTATTTGAGCAGGGAACTCAATCCGGTGATTCTCCGCCAAGTACTCGCTAAAGGTATAGCCCGACCTGAGGTATTGCACAATAACGATTGGAGTATCGTGCTGCGCCTTATGGATGAGAATAAAGGGCGACGCCGTGATCCAAAAGTTTATAAACCTACGGATGTACAGTGTCAATTACGTATGCTGACTGAGCGGCTTGGTTCAGCGGGGTACCCTTTCGACAATGCTAATCGCGAGGTCAGTACATACGCCGCTGAGCTACGTATTTTTCGAAATCGATGGGCACATAATGAAGATTTTGACCGTGACGACGCGGTGCGCATCTACGGTACGACAGCGCGCCTTTTTACTGCTTTGGGCGAGCACACACATGCTTCTCAGCTGGAGCGGGTACGCGATGACCTGCGTGTGAAACTTTTTGGGCTTAAAACTCCGGTTCCGGTAGCACCACAAATTACCGAGGAAGTACGCCAGGCAATCGCTAGAACCGAGATGCGTAAGAGCGATGTACAGGCACCTGTGGGAGCTTTTGCTAAGAGAACAGCCCCGAAGAGAAATGCCGTACCGCAAACGCCCTCGCAAAGACCAATGGCTCCGCAGAGATCCCTAGATTCTGTGACGGTGACTCAAACAACCCCGAAATCTTATCCAGCTTCAGATAAGGAAATACCTAAACAAGAGTCTGAAACCTCTCGCCCAGTTCTTGCGCTTGAGAGTAAACGTTACCCATTCGAACCTTGGCAGACCATACCTATGGGTGAACCTAGCGTTTTTGAAAGCATGCGTAATAAAGCGAATGCGGCGAGTGTACGCTCAACGGCGAGCGAAATTGCTGAATTCGAAGGCCCCATCGAACTTAACCGACTGTGCCGCCTCGTGACTTACTGTTTTGGGCTGGGACGCGCCTATAAGAACCGTCTGAACCAGGTATCACATCAAGTGCGTAATAACTCTGAAGACTTGACAGTTGATGAGCACGGATTTGTATGGCCTGAGAGCATCGACCGCGAAACCTGGGCTGAATTTCGGCCGCATGCAGAAATCTCAGGACGGGCATTTGAAGAGATTAGCCCCGTCGAAATTGCCAATGCCTGGCGATATTTTGACGCAAACCCAGAACTTTTGGATGACGGGCAGGATGTGCAAAGCGCCGTTTTGGCGACTTTCGGGCGTAAGCGCTGCACCGCCGTGGTTAAGAAACATCTGGAACTTGCAAAAACACTTATCTGATCCAACACTGGGGCACAAAGGTACGCAGTCGTAACGTGCAAACCTTACAGAGCCTTCAAAGCGAACTCACTAAACACCACTTCAAGAAAGATTATGGCACTATGCCGAAAATTTTCGATAACCAGCCAGTACGCCGAGGAACACAGGAGCGTAACTCTTTGGCGATGGGTGTGCACAATGTTTTTCGTAAATTCCGTCACCTGGATATTGCCACGGGGTATATCAACCTGAGCGCGTGGGACGAATTCGCACATGAAATTGCCGCAAAACCATATGACGGAGAAGAGCCGGTGGCGCGCATCCTTGTAGGCATGGTTACTCGTTCGACAAGCGAACAGATGCGTCAGTACCAGCAGCGTGAATTACGTGGAGAATGTGCTAAGTCAAAAGTGCTTCGAGAACAGCAACCGCAAATTCGTGATGAGTTAGTGGCTCATTTACGGGAACAACTTATGTCTGGAGCCTCTAGCTCCATCCGTGCACAAGCCCTGCGCACTCTCAAAGAGCAGCTGCGTGAGGGGCGCGTGCAAATCAAGGTTTTCACCTCGGAACCTCTGCACGGTAAGACTTATATAGCCCGTCAACACCTTGACGAGCACGATCATGTTCAGGCTATAGGCTTTGTGGGGTCATCGAACTTTACTCACGCGGGGTTGCATACGAATCGCGAACTCAACATTGATGTGCTCGACAGCAACGGTACCGAAGAGCTTCAAAAATGGTTCAATAAACTCTGGAAGAGCAGATCCTCATATTTGATAAATGATGAAATTATTGACTTGATCGAACAGTCTTGGGCCGTAAAACAACCGAGCCCGTATGACGTATATTTGAAGGTTTGCTACGAGCTTTCTGCAGATATGCGCGAGGGCGGTGAATATACACTCCCTAGTTCACTAGAGAATATCCTTTTGGACTATCAGAAATCAGCAGTAAAGGTCCTGGCACGCCGCATTATGCGCCGTGGCGGCACCATGCTGGGCGATGTGGTGGGTCTAGGAAAAACTCTGACTGCCGTAGCGACCGCCTCGATGCTGCAAAACGCGGAGAATTTTCGCACGCTGGTATTGTGTCCACCCAACCTAGTGCAGATGTGGGAAGAACACCTTGACGCTTATGAAGTCAACGGTAGAGTTATTCCGTACTCGATGGCGCATAAGAAATTACCGGAAACCCGTCGATTCGGTTTGGTGATCTGCGATGAATCCCATAACTTGCGCCACGAAGGTACACTTGCCCACGGTGCTATTCGGGACTATATGCGTGAAAATGATGCGCGCGTACTCCTTCTTACAGCGACCCCTTTCAACCTTTCATTCAGGGACGTTAAGGCTCAGCTTTCCCTCTATATTGATGATGACGATGATTTAGGTATTGCCCCTGTAGAAGCGTTAAAGAAGAACCCCAAAATTTCTGAGTTGGTGGATGGCAAGGTAACGACTCTACGTGCCTTTGAGCTCTCTGAGGAGGTAGAGGATTGGCGCCGCCTTATGAGCGACCATCTGGTACGCCGCACCCGTTCTTACGCACGCCGTAGTGCGCCTGTAGAAATGTATAAAATGCCTGATGGGCGCATAATTGAACGTTCTTATGTGCTCTTGAGCGACGGCAGGAAATTCTATTATCCTGATCGGGTATCAAAGGCAATCAGCCACGACTTTGCTGCAGATGATCCGGCGCGGCTTATGGAGAGCGAACAAACGCTTGACGACATTAAAAATTTGAATCTGCCTCGGTATAACATCTCTGCCTTTGACGACCCTTCACATGCACACGATAAGAATGACCTCGAAATTATCGAGAATGCGAAGTCTGGTCGAGGTAATGTTCGTGGCTTCGTGCAGGCAGGTTTGTACAAACGCCTAAGTTCTTCGGGCGATGCTTTTATCAAGTCCCTCAAGCGTCAGTTACGCCGCAATGAATTATGGTTGTATGCGATTGAGAATAAGCTGCCAGTACCTACGGGAAGCTACTCTGAGAAACAACTGGGTACAACCGGGGACGGTGATTTTGACACCTTCTACGGCAGCGATTCCGCACGCAGCGACAACCAAAATGTCTCAAATGCGGCGGCATACGAATCTTTACGGCAAAACGCCCCGGCACAGCTGCGCTGGGTAAATTCAACAATTTTTCGCAATACCTTACGCCAACAGTTAGAACACGATAACGATATTCTGCGTTCTATGCTGGCACGCTTTGGGCGTTGGACGGTTCAGCGTGATTCTAAGCTGAAAGCTCTCAAAGATCTGATTGAGAATACTCATGCGGGCGATAAAGTTCTCGTATTCACCGAGTACAAGGACACCGCACATTACGTTGCTCAAGGTTTACGAGAGTTGGGCGTTGAACGTGTGGCGGCGGTCTCGGGCGATTCTGAGAACCCTACAGATTTAGCGCGTCGTTTTTCACCCGAGTCAAACCGGCTTCCGGGAGAAGAACAAGAGCACTCATTGGCCCCTGAAGATGAGCTTAACGTATTGATTGCTACCGATGTTCTATCTGAGGGCCAAAACCTCCAAGACAGCCATGTGGTGGTGAATTACGACCTTCCGTGGGCGATTATTCGTCTGATTCAGCGTGCCGGGCGTGTAGATCGTGTGGGGCAGACCTCCGATATTGTGAATGTGTACCTGATTTCACATGAGAATGTTGAAGAAACGTTGAACCTGCGCTCGCGCATTAAAGCGCGTTTGGACTCTTCTGCTCTGGCGTTTGGATCTGACGAGAAATTTTTCGACTCGGAACTCAGCAACGAAGCCGAAACACGGATTCTGCAAGATTTCTATGCCGGTCGAGTGGAAGACCCTGAAGAAGACGATCCTTTTGCAGATGCGGTCTCCGAGGCTGGGCTGGTATGGTTCGACCTGCTGAAAAAAGACCCTGGTAAAGCATCTGAGATTGCCAATGCGCAGGATAAACTTATGGCAACACGAGCGGTTCGGGCTGGTGACGTTAATGCCTCATTCGTGAACTACGTGGCGACCGCATCCGGCGTCGATCTATTTACAGTACTTCGCGAAGACCCTGCTACGGCTGAAATCAAACCCGCTTTGGTAAGTGCGGCGGAAGCCCTAAGGCTTTTCTACGCTGAACCTAGCACTCCCACTGCAGAACCTTTAGACAACGGGTGGGATATGCAGCGACAACTTACCGAGTTTTCGTTTACTCAGGATGCTATCTCGAACGGCAATTTGAAGGGTACCCGTAAACGCTTATTCCAGCGTTTTCATGATAGAACAAATACCCGCTCTCTACTGCACAATAATACGGCGGCTGAGCAGCTTCTTGACAGGATCTTTCACTATCCGCTCCAGCGCGATGCCGAAATTTCACTACGCCGAGCTATGCGCCATCTGAACAATGAGGAACTGTTGGCTGAGCTTAAACGTATGGATGATTCCGGCAAGCTTGTGCTGTCATCTTTGGCTGAAGATGATGTACGCGTAGTCTGTTCATTGGGCATTGCACCTAGGGGGTTCGAGCACTAGAGCATTCGTAACTATAAATATCTAAACCAGTAACGCAAGATCACTCAACATATGCATAACTGAATACGTGCATAACTGAATATGAGAGGAAAGCCGGTGGCTTTTACTGATGAGCGCGATGAGGCGCTTGAACTGCTCAAAACAGGCGAAATTGAGCCCCTTTTTGAGATTTTGGGATGGGACGAACCGACCCATGCTGACCTTACCTACGATAACGGCTCTGCAGTTTTTACTGTGCGAAATATTGCCGAACTCAAGGGCGTGCGCGTGTGGTTGTGCCGCAGCGAAACCTTGCCTAGTAACGAGGATCAGTTAGGTATTGACCGTGAACTGGCGAAAACGAATACGCATCGGTTATGCGTGTATGTCAGCAAAAGCGGGCATCAAATGTGGCGCTGGCCGTCAGCATCTTCTAGCCGTCTGACCCGTCACGAATATACGCCTGGCAACAGCAAAGATGAAGGGGGACTGTTAAGCCGCCTTGCCCTGCTGTACCTGGAACAGGAAGACTTTGAGAATCTGACGGTTTTGCGCGTGCTCGACCGCATACGCAAGGGGTTCGATATTGAGTCTAGGAATGAGAGCCGGGTGGCATCTAAGCAGATGGCACGCCTCTTCGGAGCGCTAAAGAAAGCGAGCATGGCGGAGACCGACATCTCGCAGACCATGGCTCGGCTGCTTTTCGTGATGTTCGGTGACGACACCAATATGTGGGGTGAAGGCGCAGGTGCCTCCTTCGAGCGGTATCTGAACCGGTATACAAACCCTGACGGCAGTGATATCGCCGAAAAATTAGGCGCACTCTTCGAGCATTTGGATAAGAAACCCGAAGCCGGTCAGAGTGCCGCCACCGCCAGCTATGAGCTGCGGGGTTTTGCCTATGTTAATGGTGGTATTTTTGCCAACCCCGTCACTATTCCCGCTTCTGTGGGTAAAGAATTTCGAGACGGGCTCTTGGAAGCCTCGGCGACGGATTGGTCGAAGGTTTCTCCCGCTATCTTCGGGTCGATGTTCCAGTCGGTGCGTGATGCTGAAACCCGCCGTGCGATGGGGGAGCACTACACTTCGGAAGAAGACGTTCTTAAAACTTTGGACCCACTGTTTTTGGACGATCTGCGGAACGAGTACCAGAACTCTTTGGGCAAATCTGATGAGGGTAAGCGTTTACGGAACCTGCGCGAGCGACTGGCGAATATCCGTTTTATGGATCCTGCCTGCGGATGTGGTAATTTCATCATTATTGCCTATCGTGAGCTGCGCAAGCTTGAGATTGATGTGATGCTTCGCCTTCGCGATTTAGGTGTGCTTAACGCGGATGCGTTTGTCCTGGGGGAGAGCGCGGTCAGCGAAAAACGCTTAGCACGGTTAAATTCGGTGGAGCCTTTAGTGACTATCGATTCGTTCTACGGGATTGAGATCGATCCATGGCCCGCCGCCATTGCGCGCACCGCCATGTTCCTGGTGGAGCGCCAGATTGACCAGAAGATGAGCGACGAATTGGGGTACGCACCGGTAAGGTTACCGCTGCGGCAGAGTGCGCATATTTATGAGGGTGATGCGCTGCGCACCGACTGGCGGCAGGTTCTTCCGGTTACGCCGGAAGATACCGCGCGAGGCGTGGTGACCTATATTGCCGGTAATCCGCCATTCAGCGGTCAAGGAAAGAAAGATCCGGAGCAGACTGAATCGCTGAAGATTGCCTGGGGAACCGACTATACCGGGTACCTTGATTTCGCAACGGGCTGGTACCGCAAGGCCTCACGGTTCTTCGCACCGGAGTCTGGAACAGGATACGCTGAAGTACCGGGGGAATTTGCTTTTGTGTCCACCAACTCGATTACGCAGGGACAGCCCGTTCCCGATCTGTTTGTGCCGTTATTCCGTGATGGATGGAAGATCCGTTTTGCGTACCGTACCTTCCCGTGGCAGTCGGAGGCGAGCGGTAAGGCTGCGGTGCATTGCGTGATTATTGGCTTTGCCCGGAGTATTCCGGGCGAGGATTTTAAAAAACGGCAGAGGATCTTTGAATACTCGTGGCAGACCAAAACTACGGAAGAGCTGACGGTAAAAACAGGAATTAACGCGTATCTGCTAGATGCAGGAGAAGTCCTAATTAAAAAACGGATGCAGCCATTGTCAAAATCCTTGAATAAAATCTTTGGAGGAAGTAAACCGACTGATAACGGTAATTTGGTATTAAATGAAGAGACTTACTCTCTGGCTGTGGAAGATCCTATAGCTCGAAAGTTTGTTCATCCATTCAGAATGGGAGAAGAATTAGTTAAGGGTATTGAACGGTGGTGTTTATGGCTGGAAGGAGTGTCAGAAGAAGAAATTAGAAATAGTAATTTCTTATTCCAGCAGATTTTAAAAGTTCGAGAATTCCGTCTGGGTAGTAAAAAGTTAGCTACACGTAAAAAGGCTGAAAGTCCACATCTATTTGACGAACGACGGCAACCTAAAACTGATTATTTAGCTGTACCTGTTGTAGTTTCAGAGAATCGACCTTACTTCACTGCTGCTTTATTGAGCTCTGATGTGATTGCAGGTAATAAACTTTTCACCGCCTCCGATCCTGATGGATTTCTCTTCTCTATTATTAGCTCGTCCATGTTTATAGCTTGGCAGAGAGCGATAGGTGGGCGTTTGGAATCGCGTCTAAGTTTTTCAAATACTATCGTCTGGAATACTCTTCCCCTCCCACCCGTTCCAGAGGATCTCCGCGCTCGTATCATCGCTGCCGGGAAGAAAATCCTCGCCGCACGCGAAGCGATTGAAGAGCGAGCGGGGGAGCGCATCGGCTTGGATAAAATGTACGCTTCACTCGAAGACATGGATCCTGCGCTGCGCAAGGCTCACGAGGACTTGGACTCGGTGGTTGACGTCGCCTTCGGTGCATCCCGCCGCTGCGCCTCCAACGAGCAGCGCATCGGTATCCTCATCGATCGTTACCTCGAACTCACGGGTGCTGCTCCGAGCATGCCACCGGTGACCGAGCCTCCCGTATCCACTCCGCCGCTTGCGGCGTAACCGGTGCGTATCCCGTACACCTTCCTGCATATCGTACGCTTTTACCCTACGAAGATGCAGGAAGTGTACGGGATATTTCTATCCTTCTAGGCGTATCACCTAATCATCTGAGACGCTGACTGATTTTTCGATAGGTTTGATACCCTAGACATGCGCAGTGCTGAAGGGAGTGCGTAGATGCCCATACGTTTTTCTAGCGAGCAGGAAGCCAGAGACTATTCTCAGAGCGTGCCGGTTCTTCGGCTTTCCACAGTGCGCGTGAGTATCAGTCCTGATGCTCGTAAACATAAACGGTTATTTTTTGCCCCGGTTTATTATATAGATATACAGTTTGAGACCAGCCAAGAGACCGTTGTTATTGGTGGGTATGAGTTCCATGACCGTGCGTTGACCATGTTAGACACTGATCCTGATCACGTGCTTATTGGCGATAATGGGCCACCTTTTCTGATGGGCGGTGGTTTCCCAGGTGTGTATGCAGGAGAACTCAGAGATGCATATCATGTCTCAGAAGATTATTTAGCTTTAACCAGCGCAGATTGTGAACGTATTATCGCGACCGTTGCCCCAAACGAAATTCCTATGCTTCGTACTTGGATGGCTAGATTTGTCTCTTAAAATCCGAACGGTATACCTTATATCCGGTGGCTTAACTACTCGACAGCATAGTTTGTGAATGTATAGGGGACTTTGCTTCCCAAATTGCCAGCGTCTAGGATAATCATCAATATCAAGTGCGATGGTGCCGGAGTTGAACTCTTTTACGATTTCAGGTGCACTATGTGATGACGTGAAAACCTTATTGGAGGGGTCTGTTATGGAATCGATGCGCCAGATGATGACGGTGCTCCAGCGCGCGATTCCTGATGCGGGCGTGTGGTGGCCAGCCGAGACGAAGTTCGAGATCTTGGCAGGCGCAGTATTGGTGCAAAATACCACGTGGACGAACACCGAAACCGCATTGGCAAACTTGCGTACCCTTGACCTTCTCAATCCTGAAACACTCGCTGCAGCTGATTCGGCTGTGGTGCAAGAAGCGATCCGACCTTCAGGATATTGGCGCACTAAAACCGTCTATCTGCAAACCGTCACCGATTGGTTCCTCACTACTGATACCCTTGCTGAATCCATGGGTGATGCACAGTTGAGAGCATCGCTGCTCGGGGTGAAGGGCGTAGGTGAGGAAACCGCTGACGATATTTTGCTGTATGCCTACCACCGAGGTGTGTTTATTTACGATGCTTATGCGTGCAGGCTTCTCGCAGCGGCTGGATGGGGAGATTACACCACCTATGCGCAAGCACGTAAAGCGTGTGATGAACGCATTCGTTCTGAAGCATTGAGTGTTGAAGAGTACGGGCTGTTACATGGGCTAATCGTCCAAGCAGGAAAAGCAGCCCGAACCGCCGGAGGATGGCAAACCTATTGGCCTGCCATTGTTGGTAACTAGGGTTGTTCTCATGCCTGATATAGACACGTGCTGTAATTACCCCGTACATTTTCCGGCAATTTCGTAGGGTAGAAGCGTACGATATGCGGCGAAATGTACGGGATACAGTAAAAATATAAAACCCGCACTCTTTGGCATATCTCGAACAGCGGTTCTGTGCGTTTTACTCAAAAGAGTGCGGGCTTTATGTACGAAGAAAATTCTTAGGAAGTCGGCACGTCCTCATCCACCCAGTCGAGGGTACGTGCCACGGCTTTCTTCCAGAGGCGGTACTGGCGGTCTACCTCGGACTGCTCCATGGCAGGCAGCCACCGCTTATCCTCAGCCCAGTTTTCGACAACGTCTTTCTCGCCGTCCCAGAAACCGACCGCAATACCAGCTGCGTAGGCGGCACCCAACGCAGTAGTCTCAATAACCTTCGGACGGATCACCGGAACCCCCAGAATATCTGCCTGGAACTGCATCAGGAACTCGTTTGCGGTCATACCGCCATCCACACGCAGCTCGGAAAGCTTCACACCGGAATCGGCGTTCATCGCGTCCAACACCTCGCGGGTCTGGAAAGCGGTTGCCTCCAACGCCGCGCGCACAATATGCGCCTTGTTTACATAGCGGGTTAAGCCCACGATCACGCCGCGCGCATCTGAACGCCAGTGCGGTGCAAACAGGCCCGAGAATGCAGGAACCACATAGCAGCCACCCGAATCCTCAACCGAGGTTGCTAGTGCTTCGGAATCAGAGGCGTTGGTGAGCATGCCCAGGTTATCGCGGAGCCACTGAATTAGCGAACCGCTCATCGCGACCGAACCCTCTAAGGCATAAACGGGGTCAGCGTCCCCAATCTTATACGCCACAGTCGTAAGAAGGCCGTTATCTGAGAAAACGGGCTCATGTCCGGTGTTCATCAGCATGAAGTTACCGGTGCCGTAGGTGTTTTTCGCCATGCCCTTCTCAAAGCAAGCCTGCCCGAAGGTTGCCGCCTGCTGATCGCCCAGAATACCGGCAATGGGTGTGCCGCGCATCAGACCGGTGGGGCGACCATAGCCGTAGACCTCAGATGAAGACTTGATTTCGGGGAGCATACTCATGGGAATACCCATATCGGCAGCGATCTGCGGATCCCACTCAAGAGTGCGAATGTTCATGAGCAACGTGCGGGATGCATTCGTCACGTCGGTTACATGTACGCCGCCATCAACGCCGCCGGTCAGGTTCCACACCACCCAGCTGTCGGTGTTGCCGAAAAGCAGATCACCGCGTTCGGCACGCTCACGGGCTCCGGGAACATTATCGAGAATCCACTTAATCTTGGGTCCTGAGAAGTAGGTTGAAAGATTCAGGCCCACAACATCGTGGTACTTACCCACACCGTCATCGCCAGCGAGCTCATCAACAACGTCTTGGGTGCGGGTGTCCTGCCAGACAATTGCGTTATAAACCGGCTCACCAGTGTTCTTATCCCACACCACCGTGGTCTCACGCTGATTGGTGATACCCACAGCGGCAATCTCGTGATGGTTTACCTCACCGTTTGCCATCGCCATTGCAACGGCTTTACGCACGTTATCCCAAATCTCAGCGGGGTTGTGCTCAACCCAGCCTGCCTTGGGGAAAATCTGCTCGTGCTCAAGCTGACCCACAGAAACGATCTTGCCAGCCTTATCGAAAAGGATAGCCCGGGAGCTGGTGGTGCCCTGGTCGATAGACATAATGTATTTACGTTCAACATCCAAAGTTGCCGAATGCAAGGAAGTAGTCATGAGTAACCTCACTTAAATGGTTGGGGGGGGGGCGCATGACCGCGCCATAACAAGGAATAATGGGTGATGCCCATTCACCAAAATATCTTTAAACCGTGTGATGATGGTTTCTAGAATCCCAAGACTGCAGGCACAATCAAACCGGCCAATACGCCACCGATGATGGGGCCCAGAATCGGAACCCAAGAATACGCCCAATTCGAGCCGCCCTTACCGCGAATAGGCAGAACAGCATGGGCCATACGAGGGCCAAGATCACGCGCAGGGTTAATAGCGTACCCGGTAGGTCCACCTAGACTCATGCCGACAGCTACTACAATAAGTGCCACGGCCAGTGGACCCAAGCCGGAGGGAGTCTGTCCGGAGGCAACAACCCAGCCAACAAGTACGAATGTACCCAGAATCTCCGTCACCAGGTTCCAACCATAAGACTTGATTGCGGGGCCGGTTGCAAAGATACCCAGACGATTACCGGGCTCTTCATCAAAGTGCTTCTTATAGGCTAAGAACGCGGCAACAGCACCTAGGAAAGCCCCAAGAATCTGCGCCACAATATAGATCGCAATGTTTTCCGGAGTTGCTGGAACACCCTTGGTCAAATCTTTACCAGCCGCCGCTAAACCAAGGGTAACCGCTGGGTTAAGATGCGCACCCGAAGGCCCGGAAAGATAAACAGCCGCAAAAACCGCAAACCCCCAAGCAAAAGTAATGACAACCCATCCGGCGTCCTTCGCATACGATTTGGGGAGTGAGACACCGGCGACCACGCCAGCGCCCAGAAGAATCAGAATGAACGTTCCAAAGAGCTCGGAAGCAAAAAGCCCAAGATGGGTAGCAACACCATTATCTCCCACCAGCAGGCTTACCGCCTGTACGGGAATGTTTGCAGCCAAGAGAGACATATTTTTCCTTTCGTCGCCGTACAAGACATCCGCCCTAGGGCACGTTACCGGGTAGCCCGGTCGCGCCATTGCGGATGCGCCATGACGGTGCGTTTGTGAGGTGGAGGAATCCCACGGAATACAACATATCGTAGGATTCCAAAAATTATGGGTGGTGTGCCTGCTGGAAAAATACTAAATCAAACAGGCATACCATGCAGGATACGGCAACGATAAATGCCGTATCCTGCGGCAGTATTGAGCGAAACTCTGAGCTTCGCACAAGTTTTAGTGGTGCTGCACGTTGAGCTTCCTGCGGGGAGCCACCGGGTCTACAGCCACAATCTTGGCAGACGCCTCAGCATCGGTAGAAGTGGACTCTGCCTCGCGAATAGCTTTTACCCGTTCGGTGTAGAGCGCAAGTTCGCGCGCGACCTTCGCATCATCCCAGTTGAGCTCGGATCGCATAATCTCAAGGATTTCGGGGGCAGCAGCCAACCCGCGATCACGTTGTTCGAGGTCAAGACGCACGCGGCGAACCAGTACATCCTCGAGGTGCAGGGCGCCTTCGTAGCGAACAGCGAATACAACGTCGGCGCGTAAGAACTGCGGTGCATGTTTAAGAGGTTTGCCAAGATCCGGATCAGCATCAATAAGCGCACCAAGATCTTCAATCTGCGCGCCATAGCGTTCCAGAAGATGGGTAATACGGTCTTCATCCCAACCATAGCGTTGCGCGTAACGGTCACGGCCCGCCTCAATAGCGCGATATCCCTCGGCACCCACCAGCGCGATAGTCTCTGTCACTGACGGACGTTCCTGTGCACGATCACCGAGTGCAAAATCAACCGCATCCGCCGCCATTACGCGGTAGGTAGTCAGCTTGCCGCCAGCAATGGCACTCATACCGGGGGCAACCTCCGTGACAGTATGCTCACGAGACACCTTGGTGGACTGTGCGCTATCACCCTTAACCTTCGGCTGCAAGAGGGGGCGCAGCCCCGAATAGGTACCGATGATGTCGTCGTGGGTCAGTGGATTAGCAATCAGCTTATTCGCCTGCTCCAGCACATAATCAATATCCTGACGCGTTGCTACAGGGCGCTCGCGATCCTCGGTATATGGGGTATCGGTCGTACCAATAATCCAGTAGCGCTGCCACGGGATAATGAAAAGCACTGATTTTTCGGTCTTCGTGAAAATACCGCTGGTAGCGTGGATGCGATCACGCGGCACCACAATATGAATACCCTTAGAAGCGAGCACTTCAAGGCCAGCATCCGGGTTAGCCAGAGATTCGGATTCTTCGGTCCAGACCCCGGTGGCATTAATAATATGCTTAGCTTTGACTGTGAGTTCCTGCCCGCTTTCAAGATCGACCAGTCGCGCGCCCACTACCTTACCGGAGGCATCTTTATCGATGCCTACCACTTGGGTGCGTGAGGCAGCCAGGGCACCATAACCGCTGGCGGTGCGAACAACATCAACCACCAAGCGGGCATCATCTACACGGGCATCGTAGAACTGAATAGCACCGGTAAAAGCGGAGTCTTTGATATCTGGGAAGACTGTTTTGGTGCCCTTTTTTGTAAAATGACGCTGCGAAGGAACTCCCTTTTTACCACGCGAACCAATATATGCGAGAGCATCGTACATGCCAATACCGATAGCGGAATAGGAGCGCTCAATGACCGGCGTCTTCAATGGCCACAAAAAGGGCTGCGCGTGCACAAGATGAGGTGCAATTTTTTCGAGCAACAGACCGCGTTCCTTGAGAGCCTCGGTTACGAGTTTGAAATCTAGGTTATAGAGGTAACGTAGGCCACCGTGAATAAGTTTTGAGGACCAAGCGCTGGTGCCCGCAGCCCAGTCCCCGGCCTCCACAATACCTGTGCGTAGGCCGCGAGTCGCCGCATCAAGGGCAATACCGGCACCAGTAATGCCGCCGCCAATTACCAGAACATCAAGTTCAGTACCGCTGCTCATCTCAGCTAGGGCACGTGCACGGGATTCTGTTGTTAGGTGCGAGAGTTGCGCAAATTGTTGAGAGCTCATAGGTATCTTTCTTCTTGTGAGTATGGAGGCCGGACTACATGCCGAACCGAGGACGTATTGCTCTCAAGTAAAACTTAGTGGTGAAATAATTACCAAGTGGAGTGAACGGATTTTCACTTAAGGTTAGGAACGAATGAACGAACGACTCAGCCAAACCTATGAGGTCGCGCAGCTGTATTACATCCAAAATCTCACAATGGATACTATTGCATCCCGCCTAGGAGTTTCACGCGCAACTATCTCGCGTTTACTCAAAAATGCGCGCGAGACAGGCATGGTGCAGATTCGCCTCGACGACTCGTATAGAACCCGACATGAGCTCGAAAAACGGTTGGGGGAGCGGTACAAAGTTCGCGTTACTCTTGTGAATACCAAGCAGGACGCTACCCCAATCGCTAGGATGAGCCAGGTTGCGCGTTCTGCCGCGCAAATTCTTGATTCGCTAGTCGATAACGGCACAAGCATCGGGGTGGCCTGGGGCGCAACTCTCACAGAGGTTTCGCGGCATCTACCTAAACGACCACTAGAGGGAGTGAGCGTGGTGCAATTAAATGGGGCAGGGAATGCGCATCATTCTGGAATACCATATTTAGGCACGCTACTGGGACGCATGGTAAGCGCTTACGATGCTTATATGATTCATTTTCCGGTGCCCGCATTCTTTGACTTTGCCGATACCAAAGCTGCGATGTGGCGCGAGCGGAGCATCCAGGCAACACTGCAGGTACAAAGCCGGGTTGATGTAGCAGTTTTCGGTATTGGCGCTTTCGGAGGGGCTATTCCCTCTCATGTGTACTCGGGTGGGTACTTTGATGTGACAGAACAGCGCTTATTGCGTGAGCAGGGAGTGGTCGGCGATATCTGTACGGTGCTTCTGCGGGAGGACGGAAGCTGGAATGACCTTGAGATTAACCGCCGAGCATCCGGCCCCAGTCCTCAAGAGCTTTCCCGCATTCCTCGTCGTATATGCGTAGCCTCCGGAACGCACCGTGCGGCAGCGCTAAGAGGAGCGCTGCGTACGGGCGCTATTACAGACCTAGTGCTCGACGAAAAACTCGCCCGAGCCGTGATGGAGAAATAGTGTTTAGGTTTCTTGTTATGAGCCGAATGCTTCTTTAACGGCATGCTGAAGCGCATCACGAACCATCACTAGAGCCGGATTCTTCGCGGACTCTGTGCGCACTGCGGTAAAGATCTTGCGTGAAGGCTTACCCGGAAGATCTACTGTGCGAATACCCTTTGTGTTAGATAGGCTTGAGAGTACGAATCCTGGCACTATAGTGGTTGCGCATCCTGAACGCACCAAGTTTGCATTAGTGATCATGTCGTTTGCGCTGTACCGAATATCTGGTTCGAACCCTACAGTGCGGCACTGATTGATAGCCCATTGGCGCGATGTATTCTGCTCCATCTCAAGAACCCAAGGCAATTCATTGGCTTCTTTGAGAGATTTGATGCTGGAATCTTCGGGAACGATAAGACTCAGGGGATCCTCTACCAAAAGCTCAGAGTGCAGGTCTGGATACTCCGGGATAGGGTGGTGCGGATAGGCTTCTGAAAGAACCATGTCGTACTCGCGGCTTCGAGTGAGTGAAGTTCCCGTCTCTGGGTCGATTTGTAGAACGTGCAGAACTAGACGCGGTGCATGTTCTTCGAGGTATTTGATAGCGCGGGGCAGAAGCGCAAAGGAAGCGGATTGGAAGATCGCCAAGCGCACGGTTCCTGCTGGTTCTCCCGCAAGGTTTGCTACTGCTGTCTGCATGCGGTCTATCTCGCGCAGTATAGTACGAGCACTATCGACCATGACAAGACCGGCGTTTGTGAGCTGAACGCGCCGCCCAACACGTTGTAATAATGCTGTACCTGTATCTTTTTCGAGGTTTGCAATTTGCTGTGACACAGCAGATGGGGTCAAGCTGAGAGCATCCGCAGCAGCGATAATGGTGCCGCGTTCGTGAATCTCCAGAAGCATTTGCATACGCCGGATATCAGATACAGACATAAAGTCTCCTTAAATTAGCGCGGTCGTGGTTGGTTTAGTGGAATAAGGGTGCGCTGTTCGCATAGGTCTTGTTGCCCCTCTTGTGGAGTACTAGGCTGCCTGATGCGGTATCTTAAACCACCTTAAGCTTTTCTTCATGGTATCGAAATAGGTACTTTCTGTGTCGCAGAAACGACGGACGCAACGATAAAGTTTTCATAAACATTTTGGGATGTCATTCTCTTGTAATAGATGAACTCTGTTCGTTTTGTCCAACATTAAGTACTGTATTTTGTTTGCAAACAAGTCGGGTTTAAGGCCGCAAATCTTTAAGATTTAAAGTGCTCGTTGAATGTTGGATGAGGTGGGGTTGGATGGTAGTTGTTTGGCTTGTAGTGCGCTCAGGCCCTTTCGCCTATTTCATGGGGCTTAGTGGGGATTTGTGGCCGCCAAAAATATTTAGATATTCTAAAATATTATTGGCAAAAACATTCAGTTTTTCTAATGAGGTATTCAATACCCTTTTGTGGTGAAATAGAGACATCAATACGCTTCGTGTGCTTATAGCACACCGTAGTTAGTTAGGAGTCAAGGATGACGCATCCTTTCGCATCTGAGCATTACCAGAAATTGGCTCAGGACGCTCGTGCACTCGTTCGTCAATGGGTGACTGAGTCTCAGTCCATTAAGCCAACTTATGCTGCCAAGCAACTGGCTGGTGTTTTGAAAGACCCAAAGGGTCTGCCCTTTACCGTTGGATTTGTCGATGGCGTCATTCGCCCTGAGGACGACAACGTTTCGGGTCGTAACCTATCTCGTATTTCTGGTCTAGCTCCTTCCTTCTTGCCGTGGTACATGAAGTCCGCCGTTGGCTTCGGCGGTAAGCTGGCCGGTAAGATGTCGTGGCCTACCGTTCCTGTGGCGCGTCGCGTATTGCGCGAAATGGTAGGTCACCTGATCGTCGATGCTTCCGAAGAGAAACTGGGAGATGCCATCGCAGAACTTACCAAGAGTGGTAACCGTTTGAACGTTAACCTGCTGGGTGAGGCAGTGCTGGGTGATAATGAAGCCGAGCATCGTCTCTCTGAGACTAAGCGTCTGCTCGCTCGTGACGACGTTGATTATGTTTCTATTAAGGTATCTGCTGTCTCTGGTCCTCATCAGCACTGGGCATTTGACGAAGTTGTCGAAGAAGCAGTTCGACGTTTGACTCCGCTGTATGAGCTGGCCGCATCCTCTTCCCCCAAGAAGTTCATTAACCTGGACATGGAAGAGTACAAAGATCTCGATATGACCATTGAGGTCTTTACCAAGATCCTGGATCAGCCTCATCTGAAGGATCTTGAAGCAGGCATCGTGCTTCAGGCATACCTGCCCGATACTCTCGCCGCAATGCAGCGGTTGCAGGCGTGGGCAGCGGAGCGCGTTGCTAACGGCGGTTCTTCCATCAAGGTTCGTCTGGTTAAAGGCGCCAACCTCTCCATGGAAATCGTGGAAGGTGTTATGCATGGTTGGCCTGTTACCACCTGGGACACCAAACAGGCTGCAGACACCAACTACAAGCGCATCCTCGATTACGCACTGCGTCCCGAGCATGCGAAGAACATCCGCCTAGGCGTTGCCGGGCACAACCTCTTTGACGTTGCGTTTGCGTTGCTTTTGGCTGAAGACCGCGGCGTTAAGGATCGCGTGGAGTTCGAGATGCTGATCGGCATGGCCGAGCAGCAGGCAGAAATCATTCGCCGTCGTGTGGGACATCTGCTTCTGTATGTGCCCGTGGTGAACCCCAAGGAATTCGACGTTGCTATTGCATACCTGATTCGTCGCCTAGAAGAGAATGCATCTTCCGAAAACTTCATGTCGGGTATTTTTGATCTCGCAACTGACGAAGAAATCTTCAAGCGCGAAGAAGACCGCTTTATGCGCTCACTGAACTCGGTCACTGATGAGGTTCCGGAAGGCAAACGCCATCAGAACCGTCAGACTGAGAATGCAGATAACGTCTTCGTACCCGCAGGTCGTTTTGAGAACACACCCGATACCGACCCATCGCTGTCTGGCAACCGTGAGTGGGGCCGAGCAATCCTTGAGCGTTCCAAGACCACTCAAATCGGTATTGCTACTTTGAAGGAAAACGAGCTAACTTCTGCCGCTGAGGCTGAACAGCTTGTTGCTGATGCTGAAGCATCGGGTAAGGTTTGGGGTCGTCTCTCTGGCGCTGAGCGTGCTGCTGTACTGCGTAACGTTGGTAAGGAAATCGCCCTGCACCGTGCCGAGCTTCTGGAAGTTATGGCTGCTGAGGCTGGCAAGACTCTGGATCAGGGTGATACCGAGGTTTCTGAAGCTATCGACTTTGCCTACTACTACGCAATGCTTGCTGAAGACTTGGAAAAGATTGACGGTGCTCAGGTACAGTCGGTTGATTTGACCGTGGTTGTTCCGCCGTGGAACTTCCCGACGGCTATTCCCGCCGGTGGTGTTCTTGCCGGTCTGGCTGCAGGTTCGGCTGTTATCTTCAAGCCTGCAACTATTACTGCACGTACTGGTGCTCTGATTGCTGAGATCATGTGGAAAGCAGGCGTTCCCAAGGACGTTCTGAAGCTCGTCAAGGTTGTTGACCGTGAGGCTGGCAAGGTTTTGATCTCTCACCCCGAGGTTGATCGTCTGATCCTCACCGGTGGTTACGAGACGGCAGAGCTCTTCCGCTCCTGGCGCGATGATCTTCCGCTATTTGGTGAGACCTCCGGTAAAAACTCTATCATCGTGACCCCCAACGCTGACATCGATCTTGCTGTCAAGGATGTTGTATACTCGGCATTTGGACACGCAGGTCAGAAGTGCTCCGCAGGCTCTACCGTCATCTTGGTAGGCGCTGCCGCACAGTCCGAGCGTTTCCCTCGTCAGCTTCTTGACTCCGTCAACTCTCTGCACGTGGCACATCCGCAGGATATTGAAGCTCAGATGGGGCCTGTTGCACAGAAGCCTGAAGAGAAGCTTCTGCGTGGTTTGACTACTCTAGGGCCGGGGGAGCGCTGGCTCATTCAGCCTAAGGAACTTGACGATACCGGTCGCCTATGGAGCCCTGGTGTTCGTGAAGGTGTTAAGCCTGGATCTGAGTACCATATGACCGAGTATTTTGGTCCGATCCTGGGCATCATGACCGCAGATACTTTGGAAGAAGCTATTGAGCTTCAGAACGCACCGGATTACGGCCTCACCGCTGGTCTGCATTCGCTGGATGCAGAGGAGCTTGAGCTCTGGCTCTCCAAGGTGCAGGCAGGTAACGTCTATGTGAACCGTGGTATTACCGGCGCTATCGTTCGCCGTCAGCCCTTTGGCGGATGGAAGAAGTCCACTGTTGGTTCTGGTACCAAGGCAGGCGGTCCCAGCTACCTTATTGCATTGTCCGATTGGGAGCGCACCGAGGCTACCGCAACCGCTGTTCCTCAGTCAGTTGCTGTACGTGAAGTTCTGGCAACAGCAGATAATGCTGATTTGTGCACCGCAGAAGATTTCGCATTCCTGACCCGTTCAGCATCCTCGGATGCTGAAGCTTGGGAGAGCGAGTTTGGTTACGGCTACGATCCCTCGAAGCTTGGCGTTGAGCGTAACATTCTGCGTTACGTTCCCACTCAGGTTCTGGTACGTGCTGACGAATCCGCCTCTGTGGCAGATGCTGTTCGTGTGGTTCTTGCTGGCTTGGCTGCGGGTGCGCCGATGGCTCTGTCTGTGGGCAAGGATCTGCCGGTCGCTGTACGCGGTATTCTCGAAAACAAAGGCATCAAGTACCTAGTCGAGTCCGATGAAGCATGGCGCACATACTTGGCTTCTAACGCTAAGACTCCGGTTCGCGCTCTGGCTGGTACTCCGCTTGAAGGTACTCGTATCCGTTACATCGGTGATGACGTCAAGTCCGTGTACACGGCGCTGGGTGGTCGTCCCGACGTTGCTGTGTACTTCCACCCCGTGACCGAGGCTGGTCGTATCGAGATGCTCCCCTTCCTGCGTGAACAGGCCGTTTCGATTACCGCACACCGCTTCGGTAACCCGAACCCCTTCTCAGAGAGTGTTATCTCCTCTCGATAAGTGAGGTTCTAGCCTGAGTTGGGCTAAATAGAATGAGATGCCTCGTCTCTGCTATGCGTAGAGGCGAGGCATCTCACTATATTCTGTCTGATTTTCAATGTGTGAAATTTGCGAGGCACATCTTAACCTTACGGAAATTACTTCTAAGAACCTATGACACGGTTTGGAAAAAACGTGCTCAACATTACGTATCTATGAGATAATTTGTGTATTGCCTCTCGTATCCCACACCGTGAGAGGTTCGCACAGAACCGTGCGTAGCAAGAACACACTGAAAGGAAATCGCTGCTATGAGCAACGTTCCCGCAGAACTTCTGTACACATCTGATCATGAGTGGGTTTCCCCCCTTTCGGCTGAAGGTACTGTTCGCGTCGGTATTACCGATCACGCGCAGGATGCGCTGGGTGACGTGGTTTATGTAGACCTGCCCTCTGTCGGTGACTCCCTCGATGCTGAGGGTAGCTTTGGCGAGATTGAGTCCACGAAGTCCGTATCCGATCTTCTGTCACCAGTTGCTGGTGAGGTTGTAGCCGTTAATGAGGCGCTGGCTGACGACCCCGCACAGGTGAACTCCGATCCTTACGGCGAGGGCTGGCTTATCGAACTTCGTCCTGAAAATGCTGATGATGTGGCAAAGCTTCTTTCAGCGGAGGCCTATCAGGCTGAGTTGGACTAATTACTGGTACCTAGGCGTAGATATATATCCGGTGATTACCGCCAAAAAGACGGTAATCACCGGATAATTTTGTAAAATGTGACGAAAAATAAATACAAATAATTCTAAAAATTTATCAATACCTATACTTATGTGTCGCGTGGAAAAATAAGGGTTTTTGGATGAATTGGTATTGTTTTACTACTTGATGGTTAAAGTTTTGTAATCTTTCGGCATCGAAAATGCCGTTATTCGGCGGTTTTCTAATGGAATTCTGAGGCAGAACACTATAAGATTGACTCAAAGGTTCAGTGTTTATCATTTTGTGATAAATTATCTGAACCTCACTCACTCATAATACAAAAGAACAAGTAACGCCGTCTGCGAAGAAGCCGATTAGGTACTATGCAGCACGCCGAGGCGGTCTGCGCATCGGCGTAACTTTGACGAGCACAATTTCTCAAAGGAATACTATGAACTCCCGCATTGATGACAATCTCGCTCGGGCAGAGGCTCTAGTAGAGAGCACTGAACGTGGCAAAGATAGTCGTGACCCCCGAGATATCAAGAGCCGCACTATAGGACAGGTTTTGAGCCAGCTAGACCTTGATTTTCCGGGGATCAGCGCCTCTAAGATTCGTTTCTTAGAGGAGCGTGGTTTGGTGCATCCTAAACGTACCGATACTGGATATCGAAAGTACTCCCAAACCGACATTGAGCGCCTACGGTATATCTTGACGATGCAGCGCGACTACTATATGCCGCTCAAGGTTATTCGTCAGCATCTTGACGATCTTGAGGCTGGTCGCGCCATTAACTCTGTACCTGCACCCGTTTCGGACGAGATGTTGGACCAGGTTTTGGGATCCACCAACGTTGCGGAAGGGCGTACATACAGTATCCGTGAGCTTGCAGAGTACTCGGGTGCTTCTGTTGAGCTTATTCGTGAGCTTATTGACTTCGGACTTCTGGATGACGAAGCAGACGCAAAATACACTGAATATGATGTGCTGATTGCCCGTGCTAGCGCCGAGCTTATGGGGCATGGTATTCAGCCCCGTCATCTGAGAGCTTTCAAATCTGCAGCAGACCGTGAAATCTCTCTTGTTGAGATCGCGGTGGCTCCTTTAGCTTCGCGCCGTGATGCAGCTTCTCAGACACAGGCCCAAGAGCGAGCCGATAAGATTCGCAAACTTTGTCTGCAGTTGCATGCAACCCTTGTAGAGTCTGCAATGCCGACGTATAACTAGGGCTTTCTGTACGCATGTAGTTAGAAGCTTGCGCTGGCTTCTGCCTCCGTAGATGGAGCAGGAGTCAGTCCTGCCAAGAAAAATATCACTCAATCTCAGTGTTGGATGCGTGAAAGTTTGATCGCTTTTGCGCATCCATTTTTTAAGGTTTGTTGCGGATATAGTGCTCAATATGAGTAGGGTTTACATGTTTCCATGACCGTATTCTAGGCACGCTTAGACGTTGTATGGGCGGAGAATAATCTACTAAAGCTCAACTCCCACCCTGAAGATGTGCAAGTTTTATGCTAAAGGGAGAGATAGGTTAAACTATAAAGGCTGCCGTAGCTTTCAGAAGGCACGGTTCCTCTTTTCATCCCGTAATGTATTTGCTCTCTAAACGTGTAAAAACTGCTGGAGCTTAGTGCCCGGTATTTCCGTGCATTTGAACGGGTAACAAGGTAGGATAACAAACAGAAGTAACCCGTTCGGCTACGGACATCGGATAAGAAGGAGGTATTGCCAATGGCGCGATACGGCGTCGGTGACAAGACCACACCAGGGAATACCTCAAAAACTGGATCTCGTTCTTCTGAGACTTACCATGATATGCATGGTACAGCCGAGCAGCTAGAAGGGTTTGAAGTTCTTCTTCCGATGGAACCGCCTCCGCGTGGTGAACAGGGGGTTCTTTTTAAAGATCCTGTATCAATCGTCGACGAGAATCTAGGGTACCGCGGGTCTGTTGCCAGGAAAGCTGCCGGGATTAGCTATCGGCAGCTTGACTACTGGGCTCGTACGGAGCTTGTGGTGCCTACTGTGCGCTCCGCCTCAGGGTCTGGGACTCAACGGCTCTATAGTTTCCGCGATGTATTGGTTCTCAAGATCGTTAAGCGCCTTCTCGATACCGGAGTATCTTTACAACAGATTCGTACCTCTATTGACCATCTTCATACTCGGGGGATCGAGGACCTTGCAGGAATCACCCTGATGAGCGATGGAACCACCGTTTATGAGTGTACGTCGCCGAGCGAAGTTATTGATCTCGTACAGGCTGGCCAGGGTGTCTTCGGAATTGCTATTGGGCGAGTCTGGCGTGAGATTGAAGCGAATCTGAATGGGCAACCTGGTGAAGAGATGCAGACGGTATCGGACGCGGAAGACGAACTTGCCGCACGCCGCGCCCGTAAAGCCTGACGTGCACTAAAACCTCAATACTCTAGTAGAGTGGTTTTAAAGACATACGCTGTGGCACCACATATGCGTGATATACACGAGTGTAAAGATTATTGGGAAAACTTGCGATCGAGAGTTATCGAACGCAAGTAATTTCGATAAAATAAGAGTGCACTCATTCAATTGTTGAACTTATAACTTCGGAGCGCCATGCCTAGAATTGTCAGTGTTAGTAGCCTCAAAGGTGGCGTGGGTAAGACCTCCATTGTGTTAGGTCTTGCATCAGCAGCGTTGCACGGTGGGCTCAAAACCCTTGTCATAGATCTCGATCCCCACGGGGATGCTAGTACCGGACTTGCCGCAGAAGGTGGGTGCCCGGACATTGCCTCTATCCTGCTTACCCATGACACCGATGCGCTCACCCGCCTTGTGAGCCCGTCAGCTTGGAATAACCTGGTGGGTACACCTACGCTGCTCACGAGCAATCCTATAGAGGGCGGCGAAATTCATGTAGCTCGTGGTTCGGCGCGTTCGGCCCTTCTCGATACGAAAGAGCCCGCGCCCTTCATTGAACGGTTGCAGAACCTTATCGAAAATACTGGGAGCACATACGACCTAGTCCTCATCGACTGCCCACCGTTTTTAGGGACCCTTACAGCAACTGGATGGGGCGCAAGTCAGCGAGTGCTTTCGATTGCGGAGCCTTCACTTTTCTCCGTGGCGGGTACTGAGCGTACCCTCCGTGCGATTGTTAGGTTCCAGAAGGACGAGAATAGTTCTGTTGAGGCTGCTGCCGTTGTCGTGAATAAATTACGTGCCGACGATCCCGAGCACAGCTATCGGTACGAAGAATTGAAGGCACTCTTCGGGCAGCTTGTTGCTGAGCCTACGTTCAACGAGGAAGCTGTTATTCAGCGTGCTCTTGGGGCAGCACATCCGATTCACTTCTGGCCCGACGAAGAAGCTGTGGAGCCCTCCATACGATTTACACGTCTGCTTGCCGGACTCATGGCAGCACTGTAGAGCCTAGAGACGGATGCCCTGTCCCCGGAATAAAACCCGGGGTATAGCGTTGTAACGTACGTATTAAGACTCAGTAATCTTTATTGCATGTGAGGGACTATGAGTATCAAAGAGCTCGAAATTATTGATGGCGTAGCACAGTACGACCTTATCGTCATCGGCTCGGGATCGGGGAACACCCTGATAGGACCGGAATGGGATAACAAGAAAGTAGCGCTTATAGACGGTGGTACTTTCGGCGGAACGTGCCTGAACGTTGGGTGCATCCCCACGAAAATGTTTGTGTACCCGGCAACTACTGCGCAGAAAGCACGTGAGCTCAATAAGTTAGGTATTGAGGCTGAAATTACTGCGATTAACTGGGCACAGATACGCGATCGTATTTTCCCTCAGCGCATCGATAAGATTTCTGCTGGTGGGCGTGACTGGCGCGCTGGTCTGCCTAACGTGGATTACTATCCCGAATACGCTCATTTTGTTGATGCTCATACAGTGCAGACAGAGTCCGGGCAGAAACTTTATGGTCACCAGGTTGTAATTGCTGCGGGTTCGCGGGCGGTTCTTCCTGCGGTTCCCGGTATTGACTTACCACAGGTTCATACAAACGACACGATTATGCGTTTGGAAGAGTTCCCTCAACGTCTTGTGGTGCTTGGCGGCGGGGTTGTCGCCGCCGAGTTTTCGCATGTATTCTCTGCTTTGGGGGCACAGGTTTATCAAGTTGTTCGTTCTAACCGTATTCTCCGTGAGGTAGATAAAGAAGTTGTAGACCGGTTCGTGGAAGCCGCATCTCACCAGTGGAACATTCTCCTGGAACGCTCTCTTGTTGAGATTCGCGAGAACGGCGATGGAACCGTTACCGTCGTAGTTGAACACGATGGTGAGGTAGAGGAGATTGTTGCGGATGCCGTACTTGCCGCAACTGGTCGTCGTTCCAATAGCGATACTCTTAAAGCATCCAGTTTCTTTGGCGTCGATAGCCGCGGGTTTATTGGAACCGATAAATACCAGCGTGTGCTGTATAACGGTTCTCCCGTACCTGGAGTATTCGCGCTAGGTGATGTCTCCTCGCCATTCCAACTCAAGCATGTGGCGAACCATGAGGCACGGACCGTTCAACATAACCTTAGCCATCCCGATAGCTTTGTTGCCAGCGATCATCGTTTTGTCCCTGCTGCGGTTTTCAGTAATCCGCAGATAGCAACTGTGGGGCTCTCGGAAGAGAACGCCCGGAAGCTGGGGGAGCGTGAGGGCTTCGAAGTTACGGTGAAGAGCCAGAACTACGGCGATACCGCTTATGGATGGGCTATGGAAGATTCCGTGGGACTGGCGAAACTTATTGCCCGCAAAGACACGGGACAGCTCTTAGGCGCCCACCTTGTAGGGGAAGAAGCTTCAGTACTGATTCAGCCGCTTATTCAAGCCATGAGCTTCGGGTTGGGCGTGAAAGACATGGCCCGTGGTCAGTATTGGATTCACCCTGCTTTGACTGAAGTTATAGAAAATGCTCTTCTTGGGCTAGATGTAGATAACTAGTTTTCATATATAAAGCTGTGGAGGCTCTCACCAAGATTGGTGAGAGCCCCCACAGCTTTTAGCCTCTTTTCGCGTTCAAGAGCTACGATTCTTCCGAAGAGATTCGTGGAGCTTTTTGTTGTTTTCTAAATCTCCGCGCACGTGCTCTTTACCATCAGGGTATGTACGCTCTTCATCTGAAGGTGTGGCTCGGACTGGCTGATGCTGAGATAACTTTTCCGCCGCTTGTCCTTTAAACTCTTCAAGGCGTTCAGTCGCTTCGACCTTTAGATCATGAAGTTTTTCTGTCTTCTCTGTTTTGAACTCATGGAGCCTATCAGAAGCTTGCTCGGCGTAGCTTTGCAGACGTTCGAGTTTATTATTAGCGCTTTCCGAAACACGGCTATAGATGTCATCCACATAAGCAGAAAAATCCTGCAGAATCTTAGCCCGTTTGAGCTTTTGAGAAGGTGTTAAATAGCCGTCCGCCTCCGTCAAATCCTTACCCATAATGCGGAATTCGCGGATAGCTTCTGCGCGAGATACCAGTTGATTAGCCTCGTCAATAATGCGCTGGATCGCGGCACGCACGGCAGGATGCACGGCGGCCTCCGGCATGGAAAGGGAACGCGGAAGCCCCAAATGTTCAAGCTGATCGGGGAGAGTATCGGGATCGAGAGTAACTAAAGCCGCAATAAAGGGTTTCTGGTCTCCCACGAGCATAGCCTGAGATACTAAGGGAGAAGTTCGTAGATGGTTCTCCGCAGTGCCCGGAATAACATTCTTGCCCCCGGCCGTCACGATGATTTCTTTTTTGCGCCCCACAATTTTGAGGAGCCCTTGATCATCGAAACGGGCTAGATCACCGCTTTTGAACCATCCATCGTCAGTGAAAGACTGGGCATTTTCAGCGGGATTTTTGTAGTATTCCTTCATCACGCCGATTCCACGCAGTTCAAGCTCGCCATCTTCGGCAAGACGGCCTTGAGAACCTGGCAGGAGCGGACCAATAGCCCCGATCTGAAAATTGCTGATGCGCCCGGCAGCAATCGGCGCACATGTTTCCGTGAGACCATAACCCTCAACCACTCGGACTCCTACCGCATGGTAGAAATGATTCAACCGTGGGGAGAGAGGCCCGCCTCCACAAACCGCGTAACGTAATTTGCCGCCCATAGCGGCACGCAATTTCGCATAAACTAGCTTATCGTAGAGTGCATATTGCGCCGCTAACTTGAGAGGAAGCCTCCCAGAAACTTTAGCCTCAGACCAAGCGATAGCGGCGTTAACTGATCGCTTAAAAAGATTTTTGTTTAAGGTACCGCCTCGCGCCGCCTTTGCTAATGCTCCCTCATAAATCTTCTCAAAGACCCGCGGTACTACCAGCAGCATAGTGGGCTTAAAACTATCCAGATCAGCAGCAAGATTCTTAATGGTAGGGGAGTGTCCAACAACAACTCCGGAATCCAAAGCAAGAATCTGAATAAACCTTGCCAGAACATGCGCTAAAGGTAAGAAGATAAGGGAAGAACTGCGCGGATTAGCGATTTCCGGTTCCACTATGCGCGTGTTAAGACTCAAGTTAAGAAAGTTTCCGTGCGTGAGTGCGCATCCCTTAGGTTTACCTGTTGTACCGGACGTGTAGACGATGGTTGCAAGCGAATCGGCATGAGCATGCGTGCGGGCCGCTTCAAGTTCGGCATCGGAGACATCTAGACCTGCCGTGATGAGTGTATCCAGATCTCCATTTTCAATAACCCAACGATTTTTAATATTGAGCGGGTGAAATTTATGCGCCTTATCAGTAATCTGAACCAGTTTATCGTTCTCCACAAAAATTGCTTGTGCCTCAGAATGCGATAAGGCCCAGGCAACTTGTGCGGGTGCGTTCGTCTCGTAGATAGGTACCGATATGGCTCCGGCATACCAGATAGCAAAATCTATTAAAGCCCACTCAAAGCGGGTGCGGCTCATAATACCTATGCGATCACCAGGTTTAACGCCATGCGCAATGAGTCCCTTGGCTACGGAAACCACCATGTCATGAAACTGATGTGCGTGAATGTCCTGCCAATTGCCAGGCGACATCTGCCACCGATACAGCACGGGATTTGAGGTGTCGGAGGCATGGCGTTCCACAATACTGGTGAGATTCAACGCTGGATCTACCGTGGCTTCTGCGGGTACGGAGACAATTTGCATACAAGGCCTTTCAACGCTGTAGCTTGGATTATGCTTCACAGTCAACGACAAAATCTTGTATCACGGATAAAACAAGTTCCGCGTCGTAGTCTAGAGTCGGCACATGGTAACTGTGAGTCAACCATTTAAAGTTTACCGGTGCTGAGCAGTGTTCTAGAAAATAGCGGTGCGAACTATCTGAGACAACATGATCGTGGAGGGAACGCAGATAAAGCACCGGAGCTCGTAGCAAGGGTATCAGCTCACGAGTCTCTCGGCCCAAAAGGTGAAGCTGCCGTACAGAAACGGTAGGAGTTCGCGGATATGCACCTTCATCAACTCCAGGACGGGCAATGTCAGATCCAACAGACTTGAGCGAAGGAAATATAGGGGCAACTCGGTGTGCCACTTTCATCATGGGGTTTACATCCACAAAATAGGGGTTAATGAGCACCAAGCCTAGAACATCATGCCGAGCCGCTAAATTGGCAGCAATGCACCCGCCCATAGAAATACCGATTACGATAACCCGATAGCCTGCATTGAGGAGTTTCCAATATCCTTCTTCGACACCATCAACCCACTCTTTATACTCGGTCGCCACCATGTCTCGCCAGTGTGTGCCATGCCCAGCAAGACGAGGCATCTCAACAGGGTAGCCGAGCTTAATAAAGTGATCTGCTATAGGTCGCATACTGTGCGGGGATCCTGTGAAGCCATGAATGATGAGAATGCCAACATCACCCTCATAGAGTTCACGGTCAGCCGGATGGGAAATAGGATCGTGGTTGAACTCCGACTCTAAAGAGTTTTGCACACGCATTGTTGAGGGCTGGATGGCAAGCTCACGACGCTGATGTGCCTGACGGCGGATGCGGCGCAACGGTTCACCTGCATTCTCGAAAATATTCATGGCTTCCTTTCAACAGTACGCTCTCACTTTGAGACTTGGAACCGTTCAAGAGTTGAATAGGTTCGTGGTCAATTATTACCTACAGCTCTGGGATAACACCGTCTGAGCTACGCTAAGAGCGCGAAAACGATAATATTCACAGATAACTATCAGACAAAAGTCACCTCGGCGTCGGGAAAGAGGGGATTTCGGCACGGTACTGCTAAAACCGTTACAATCTAATCACGTAGAGGTTTCGCATTGTTGCCGTCCTCTCGTGATATGTGCTCGCTAACCACATCCGTCATATACGGGTACGCGTGCCCATCCCGCATTTATTGTTTTATGACGGAAGAGTTATGACCCTCGCCTACAGCACCCTCAAATTTCTTAGTACGCCCATTCTGCATAGTCTCTATCGGCATGAGATTATCGGGCTTGAGAACATACCCCAGGGACCGGTCATTATTGCAAGTAACCACCTAGCATTTTGCGATTCAGTTTTTATACCTCTTGCGCTCGATCGCCCTATTAATTTCTTGGCGAAAAGTGATTACTTCACAACATCCGGTGTCAAAGGTCACGCTATGGCTAAATTTTTTACAAGCATGGGTCAGCTTCCCATGGATCGTTCCGGTGGGGTCAAAAGTCAAGAATCTCTTGCCAGAGGCCTTCGGGTGCTAGAATCAGGCGGCATACTGGGGATCTACCCCGAAGGCACCCGCAGTCCTGACGGGCGTGGCTACCGTCCCAAAGTTGGAGTAGCAAGGTTAGCCCTTGAATCTGGAGTTTCTGTTGTACCAGTAGGGCAGATTGGTACGGACCTGGTGCAGCCGCTGGGAACAAACAGGCCGCACCTGCGCAATCGCGGACAAAAGATAACGATTCGTACAATTTTTGGAAAGCCGCTAGATTTCTCCAGCAGAAGTCACGAAGCGCATCTTTTCTCCGTACAGCGTGAGATTGCGGATCGTGTAGGTGTAGCTATTCGTGAGCTTAGCGGGCAAGAATATGTTGATGTGTACGCGGATGCGGTGAAAAAACTCATGGCGTCCGACAGTTTAACCGCCGAACAGGCTGTAAACCGTCTGTGTGCAGAGTGCCCATAAACTTATCTAAGACTGCGCCATATGCTCAGATACGGCATTTTAGGAAGGTACAATAATCTTTATCCTTGTAACGCCGCGTCAGCGTGCTGAACCATACAGAAATTCTGGAGTACACACCCATGAGCAACGCGAACCATAACCACCAGCTTGGCGCAGATTACGGGTTGGATACCTGGCGGAATCTGCATATAGATCAGCAGCCTACATGGGCAAATCACGCTGATTTTGACGCAACTGTTGCCGAGCTGAGCTCTCTGCCCCCGTTAGTTTTTGCTGGTGAGGTAGATTCTATGCGCGAACAGCTGGCGGAAGTAGCCGAAGGACGTGCGTTCTTGCTACAGGGCGGTGACTGTGCCGAAACTTTTGAAGGTGCCACAGCCTACAAAATCTCTGGTCGCATCAAAACTCTTCTCCAGATGGCGGCGGTTCTTACCTACGGCGCTTCGATGCCTGTGGTGAAGATGGGTCGTATGGCTGGCCAGTTCTCAAAGCCACGTTCCTCGGATACGGAAACACGTGGCGATGTTACTTTGCCTTCCTTCCGGGGCGAAACCGTCAACGGTTTTGAGTTCACGCCTGAAGCTCGTGAGCATGATCCTAAACGTATGCTGCGCGGCTACCACACCAGTTCCGCCACCCTTAACCTTGTGCGTGCTTTTACAAAAGGTGGCTTTGCAGATCTACGCGCAGTACATCAATGGAACCGCGGGTTTACTTCAAACCCAGCGCATGAGCGATACGAACAAACAGCTGATGAAATCGGCCGCGCCCTCAAATTCATGGAAGCCTGTGGAGTTGATTTTGATGCGCTCAAAACTACCGATATGTATGTGGGGCACGAGGCTTTAGTCCTTGACTATGAAAGGTCCCTCACCCGCATCGATTCACGAACCGACTTGCCCTATGACACCTCAGCCCATTTCTTGTGGATTGGTGAGCGAACTCGTGGGATTGATGATGCGCACGTGGATTTCCTCTCTAAAGTGCATAACCCCATCGGCGTAAAACTCGGTCCCACAACCACCGCCGAAGATGCACTGGCCCTTATCGATAAACTTGACCCGAATCGTGAACCCGGTCGCCTCACTTTTATTACCCGTATGGGGGCTAAGAATATTCGAGAGAAGTTGCCTCCTATCGTCGCAGGGGTACAAGCTGCTGGTGCACAGGTTATCTGGGTAACCGATCCTATGCACGGTAATACAATTTCCGTTCCTTCTGGCTATAAGACCCGCCGTTTTGACGATGTACTCGATGAAGTTCGCGGTTTCTTCGAGGTACATGATGCTCTCGGCTCATTCCCTGGCGGTATTCACGTTGAGATGACCGGGGATGACGTTACTGAATGCCTAGGTGGCTCAGACGCTATTGATGAAGAAGCCCTAGCTGATCGTTATGAATCTCTTTGCGATCCCCGGCTGAATCACTCGCAGTCGCTTGAAATCGCGTTCTTGGTATCCGAGTATCTCAGGAACCGATAAGCAATCTAGTTTTAGCTTTATGCTGAAGGTCGCATAGAACTTTACAGAGTTTCTATGCGACCTTCGCATATGGGATTACTCTATAATCCGCCGAAAAGCCTGGAAAAATCTTGCCACCAGGCGGCCTGCAGCACTGATGTGGCGAGCATCCAGCCCGTAAAACCAGCCGCCATAAAGAGAACGACCACCACTAATGCGGCGAGGCTCCACGCTGTAGCTGAAGGTGGCTCGGCAAGAGACTCGGTAGGGAATCGAGGATCAAGAATGTGCCGACGTTCGCGCTCCTGCGTTTGAGACATCCAGCTTTGTTCAGAGTCTAGAGAGGAATTTTGCTCCTGGTTTGCTTGGACAGGAACACTTGAATTCCGGCGATCATATATTCGTTGCGGATCTGCATAGGCAGAGAACGATTCATCATCCAGCTGCTCTTTGGACATAGACTTTTCTTGCTGAGGAACGTGCTGAGTGGAAGGTGATTCTGATCGTGGTACTGGCGATGGCTCTGGTTGTAGCGCGTTATGGAGATTCGCTGGTGCACTAGGGGTTGAAGATGGGGGAGATATTAGGCTCTCGTCGGGACCATATGGTTCTGGACCAATACCGATATGCCCTTGTTCATGGACAGCAGGGGAGAGAGGGACACCAAAATCGTCAATTACCGAATTCTCTGCATCTACGTCGAGAATCAAATCTACCGCGCTGCCGTACGCGCTAATAGGAGTATCACGCACCATTTGCGCCATGCCGCTGCGCTCAGCAATATCACCCACCTCATCCCAAAGCGCAAGCTCGGGAGGTTCAAGATGCGGGGAACGCCATGCACGATCTTTAGGATTCATCCGCTGGGCTATCTCGGATAAAGCAGTGAAAAGTTCCGTGGCGTCCTCGGGGCGTGCATCCGCTTGTTTACGTGTGCACCACCTGATAATCCCCGCTATATCGGGGTCGATTCCCGGAGCTACTTCCGTAATTGGAGGCATCTCAATGTTGGCGTTGTGGTAGAGAACCTGTTGATCGTTGTGTAAACCGGTAAACGGTAAACGACCGGAGAAAATACGGTACATCATAACGCCCAGCGCAAAAATATCCGCTGGAGCACCAACACGTCCTTGTGGGTCTAAAATTTCAGGCGCCACATAGGCGGGGGTACCCATAAGAACCCCAGAGTCATATTGGTCATTGCGGCGCGTAAGACCAAAATCTGCTAACTTAATGCGCCGCTGAGTATCTAAAAGAATATTCCCCGGCTTCATATCGAGGTGAACATACCGATGCGCATGCACCTCTGAAAGCCCCTCAACAACGGGAAGCAAAATTTCAAGACCTTCCCCCATAGACAGTGCTTGGCGAGAGCGAAGGAGCTGGCTGAGCGTACACCCATAAACGTACTCCAAAGCGATATACATAATGCGCTGCCCCTGAAGATACTCGGTACCTGAAGACAACACACCTACTGTGTGACCCCCGCCAATTTTACGCAGAGAGCTTTCCTCACGATGGAATTTTTGCCTGTTCTCCGCTTGTTCGGCAAGTTCGGGCGTAAGAACTTTAATAGCTACGGGATTATTCGACCACAAGTCAGAAGCGTAATAGACTTCACTCATGCCTCCGCGGGCTATCATTCGTCCCATGAGGTAGTGCTTTTCGAGCACTTGACCGGTTAACCGCAGCGGCTGCTTATGATTCGTTTGGGGAGCAGGACCGGGCACAGAGGAACCGGAATTAGGCTGTGGAGTATGACTCATAGTGATAAAAATTTTAGGCGATGCATTTGAATGATGCGACCCTATTTGTCATGTCGGAACCTAACCCTCAGCAGATTTTCAGGAAAGGTGTATACCTGTGATTTAGTCGTAGGCTAGATGAGCACGCTACTTGCAACACACCAGCTTGCGGTACGGAATAAGTGGTAATTGATTAGGCTCTCTGGCACTCTTAAAGGGTGACTAACGAAAATATTGCTCAGACCTTTGCCCTTGTAGGCGAGTGGGTCACTATTCCAGAGATCGCTGAGATCCTCGATCTGAAGATCACTCGCATACATAATCTTCTTTCTGACGGGTCTTTGATAGCCTTGCGTGATCCCGAAACCAACGTGCGTAAAGTCCCCGCACTCTTTTTGAACGGGAACCGCGTCTTGGAATCTTTAAAGGGAACTCTAGTCGTACTCAAAGACTCAGGGTTCAGCGATGAAGAAGCAATCGTCTGGCTATACACGGATGATGACTCTCTTCCTGGGCGCCCTATTGATGCTTTGAAAGACGGACGCAAGACAGAGATCCGCCGTCGCGCGCAGGCGCTTGCCTGGTAAAACAAAACTAAGAAGAGTTTTTATCAAGATCGAGTTCCAACGGTACCCGAAAAATATATAGTTATGCGGCGCATCTAACAGCTTGGACGCGCCGCATCACCATTCTCTACTAAGCTTTACGGTGCAGCGCCTTAGCCGCTATAGCGCTGAGCGCGCAGCGTATCGGCTCGGATACCGGCAGCGCATGAAGCGCAGTATCTACAGCTTCTGACTTCTGAGCGATAAGCTCTTCGACATGCTCTAGAGCCCCAGAGCCTATCATAAGCTCTCGGATTTTAGAGATTTGCTGGTTCGTGAGTTCCGGGTTCCCTAAGGCGCCTTCAAGCATCCTGCGGTCTTCAGCAGAGATATTTTGTGTTGTTAGCGCTATGAGAACGGTGCGTTTTCCCTCACGAATATCATCTCCGGCGGGTTTGCCTGTGGCGCTAGGTTCTCCAAAGACACCAAGTTCATCATCACGAAGCTGAAACCCTTCTCCCAGCGGAAGTCCGAAAGCACGATATTTCCCAAGAATCGGGTGGTCTTGATGCGCGATTGCGGTGAGTGCTAAAGCCCCTCCTAAGACGAGTGGGTGCTCACAGGAGTACTTTGCGGATTTGTATTGAATAACACGGTGAGCACGAGCGAGGGCGTTCTCAGGAGTCTCTGCTGGAATAACTTCGGAAAGCACATCAAGGTATTGGCCAGCCATAACTTCGGTACGCATAGTATCGAAGATATTTCGCGCTTCGGTGCCGGATAAAGCACCTTCTCCGATGGATGAGAACATCTGTTCCGACCACGAAAGGCACAGATCGCCCGCGATGATTCCACCGGTTAGTCCGTAGTTGAAAGTATCGCCCACCCATGAGTTCTGGATGTGCTGCGTTTCAAACTTTTTATGTACTGAGGGCTCTCCGCGGCGTGTATCAGAGCGATCGATAATATCGTCGTGAATAAGAGCCGCTGATTGAAAGAGCTCAAGGGCAGCCCCTGCTCGAATAATAGGGGTAGGAGCCGACCTTTCGAGTATGGAGTCTCCTCCAGCACCTCGCCATCCCCAATAGCTCAGAAGCGCCCGGAGACGTTTCCCTCCGGAAGAGAGCGACTCGATAGCTTCAAGAAGGGGCAGTGCATCGTGAGATATAGCGGTCAGCAGAGTGCGTTGTTGTGCGAAAAATTCTGACATAGTAGCTTCGACTGCGCGTAGGTAAGCTTCTTGCTCAGACTTAACGCCGTCGCTGAGATTTTCAGGTTTCGGCTGTTCTGCCATGTTTGTGTTCCTTAGGGGAGTGCGCGCGAATACTCCTCTAGAGTAAAGCACCGGTCGATATTTGCGAATATTATAACCTTCCTAAGGTCTGAGGTTTCTATAATGTAGAATACAAGTACTAATTATAGAATATATATGCTATTATATTGTGAATTGGGAAGGAGGGGTATGAACCAGCAGCAGGGGCGCGTTGTTATGCATCTTGATATGGACGCTTTTTTCGTTAATGTGGAGCTTCTGGAGAGCCCCGAATTACAGGGTGTACCTATCATCGTTGCTCCACAGGGGCCTCGCGCCGTGGTGTGTTCTTCCTCGTATGAGGCTCGCATATATGGAGTTCGTTCTGGTATGCCCCTTTCACGAGCTCTTTCTCTATGTCCTGCTGCTGTGGTCATGCCTCTTCGTGGTAACTATAGGTATTATTCGCAGGCTGTTATGGATATTTTGCGTGCAGAAAGCCCGTTGGTAGAACAGGTAAGCGTGGACGAAGCTTTTGTGGATCTCACGGGTGCAGTTATCCATGGAACGAGTCCTGTAGATATCGCTCAGCGTGTGCGTTCACGAATTGCGGAGGAACTTCATCTGCCAAGCTCGGCAGGTATTTCCGTCAATAAACTTATTGCCAAGATGGCTTCGACCGGTAGTAAACCTAACGGGCTATGGGTGGTTCCTCCCGCAAAAGTCCGTGAGTTTTTAGATCCACTTCCTGTCTCAAAACTCTGGGGTGTAGGGTCTAAAAGTACTGCAGCCCTCGGTAAATACGGTATTACAACAATTGCTGGTTTACGCGAACTCGACATAAGCTGGTTGCGTGCACGGTTCGGACGAGCTGCTGGAGAACACCTTTGGGCTACATCTCGTGGGCTCGATAGCCGTGATGTTGTGCCCTATCGTGAAGAGAAAAGTATAGGCGCTGAGCACACATTCGGGACTGATACTACGTCGGGGTATGAGATTACAGATGCTTTGCGCTCGCTTTCGTTTAAAGTGGGTATACGTTTGCGCCGTGCACGTAAGCTGGCAGGTTCTCTCAGCCTCAAAATTCGGTATGAAGGATTTGAGACTCATACGAAATCTGTGCCGTTGTCAGTTTCTTGCGATTCAGGTATGGAAATTTATCGGGCATCTCATGCTGCACTGCGCGGGATGGGGCTTTTGGCCTTTTCTGCTGAGCAGTCTCAGGAGTATGCGACACGCGCTATTCGCCTCATTGGTGTTCGCGCCGAAAAACTTGAACGTAGTGAGCTCGGAGTGCAGTATCCACTCTTCGATGATGCAATACTGTTAGATTTAGAGGCAGGTTCTAAACATCTTGAAGATACTGTGGGTGATGATAGGTTCAGGGTCGGTGCTTGGAATGGAATCCGTAGTGCTCCTGACTGGAGCGCAGTGGAACATGCTCTCGATAGTATTCGTCAGAAATTTACTGATGCAGCCGTTTCTAGTGCTTCTGATCTTTCATATATTCACAAGAGCAGCCCAGAAAAACAGAAAACTTCTTAGGGGAGCGCTCTGGAGTATAGGGGAGTAAAAAGTGGAGGGGATCGAAGAATCTGGGGTAGAAAAATCTGTCCTGAGGTGAATCTTCCCATAAAGAGCATAAACAAGACCATATTTGGTTAGAGAAGAAAATTTTCACGCGAGCGAGCGGTAGGTATCTTAAAAAAGGATTGCGGGGTAGTATAAAAGCAACGGAGTGTTGTAGGTTTAGGATAGACGAATAAGCACTCATGTCACCGGTTCGTTCAAGGAGAATGAAATGGCACTTTCTGAGCGTGAACAGAAGGTTCTCGACCAGCTCGAAGAACTGATGAGCGCTGAGGATCCACATTTTGCGTCATCAATGTCATCAACGGGTAATACAGCTCCCGTATTTAGTGCCCGACACATGGCTCTCGGCATTTTGGGCGTGTTAGCTGGGTTGGGTATTATTATCGGTGCCGTTGCTTCAAAGATGATATGGCTGGGCATTATTGGATTTATTATTGCTGCCGGTGGTGTTTATTTGGCGACAACGAGTAAGAAGACTCCGGTGGATTCGTTCTTAGGAGACAAAGCGCAGGGAGCAACCCAAGCTCGCCAGGAAGGTGCGGGTTCTTCTGAAAAATCTACAAAGCAGTCGAAGTTCATGTCTCGCCTCGAAGAGCGTTGGGACGATCGTAACCGTGGTGAAAACTAACTTTTGATGATTTAAATTTTACTAATAAGTTTAAAGAAACGTCCGAGAGGGCGAGTGGTTTTTGATAAACCACTCGCCCTCTTTGGCGCTTAAAACTAAGGAAAAGCTGTGTTCTTTCTGAGAAAAATCCTCATGAGGTAGGAATAGTGGAGCAAAATGGAGTAAAGTGGAGGGGAAGATAGTTTCAGGGGTAGACATGCCTAATTGGAGTCGCGGGTATTCCGCTTGTCAGGAAAGGGGTGCCGCATGTTTCTTGGAACATATACACCCCGCCTGGACACCAAGGGGCGCATCATCCTGCCAGCGAAATTTCGCGATGAGCTATCAGCTGGTCTCGTGCTAACACGCGGTCAGGAACGCTGCCTATACGTGTTTCCTGTCGCCGAGTTTGAGCGTATCCACGAAACGATGCGAAGCTCTCCGCTTCCTGGGCGGCAAGCACGTGACTTTATGCGCATGTTCCTTTCGGGAGCTTCTGATGAGGTGCCTGATAAGCAGGGACGTGTAACGATCCCGCCTGTGCTGCGTGAGTATGCAGGTCTGTCGCAAGAGCTGACTGTGATTGGTTCAGGAAGCCGTGCGGAAATCTGGGACTCCAAAGCATGGGAAGAATATATGGCACAGACAGAAGCAGAATTTGCGTCGTTGGACGAAGATCCTTTCGCCCCGATTCTGTAATGACTATGTCACCACACAGTTTTGTTGCCCCAAACGTAACCTGTGATCCGCTGTGAACGACCGCTAGAGCTATGGGAAGGAGCATCATGAACGCCGAGTCTCACTCACTTACCGGCGTGGTTGCCCCAACGCACGATGTTTCGACATCCCCCAATGCTGTATCTGGCGACCCTGGATATCGGGAAGGGCTTTTGGGGCAGCTTTCACAACGACAGGCACAGGAACGCCATGTTCCGGTTATGCTCGATCGTTGCCTGGAGCTGTTGGAGCCCGCTATTTCGCGTCAGGATGCGGTTGTCATTGACGGGACTTTGGGTATGGGGGGCCATACAGAAGCAATGCTTGAAAGGTTCTCCAACCTAACGGTTATCGGCATAGACCGTGATGCACAGGCGCATGCTATTGCTGCCGAACGTCTGGCACGTTTTGGAGATCGCTTCGTGCCTGTGCACACCGTATATGACCATATAGAAGATGCGATGTCCGCGGCGGGAGTCACCTCTGTAGATGGCGTTCTTCTGGATCTAGGCGTGTCTTCGATGCAGCTGGACGAGCGTTCTCGTGGGTTCGCGTATTCCTATGATGCACCTTTGGACATGCGCATGAACGGTGATGATGAGCTAACTGCCCGCATCGTTGTCAATGAGTACAGCGAGAATCAGCTGCGTCGCATTATCAAAAACTGGGGTGAAGAGAAATTCGCTGCCCGTATTGCCCAGCATATTGTGGAACAGCGAAAACACACACCCTTCACCACGACTGGGGAACTGGTAGCTACCATTCAGAAGGCTGTACCCGCTGCAGCACAGCGCAAGGGCGGTCATCCGGCTAAGAGAACTTTCCAGGCTTTGCGTATCGAGGTTAATCATGAGCTAGAAGCTCTTGAACGGGCGGTTCCTGCGGCTTTGAATGCTCTGAGACTCGGCGGTCGTTTTGTCGCCATGAGCTATCACAGCCTTGAAGACAAAATCGTCAAACGTACTTTGACCGAGGCTGCTACGTCGAAGGCCCCTAAAGGCTTTCCCGTGGAGCTTGACGAACATCAGCCGACGATAAGAGTTATCACCCGCGGTGCAGAGCCGCCTACAGAGGCTGAAATCGCCGAAAACCCACGTGCAGCAAGCGCTAAACTGCGTGCCGGAGAAAAAATCAAAGTATCCAGCTGAATCTCTAAGACAGCTTAATTTAACTCTCCCGGCACATCTACCTAATTGGCATAACAACAGATACAGACTTGAAAGAGCAGGATATGACCCCTCCGCAACACTCTCCGAGCGTTACCACTCCCGAAGCGCCGACTGTAACCGGCGTAGAGGAGACGCCCCGCACTGCCACTCGGCGCGGGGGAACTCGGAACGCTAATTTGCGTATTATCCCTGAGCATAAACCTGCTCAAAAACACCCAACGCGCCGGGGTGTACCGGGGCGGAATAAACCTGCGTCAAATGTGAAAAGCCGTGTTTCTCAAATCCAGGTTCCACGTACTTCTGTAACTTCTGATACGCACGCTCGAATTGCTCATCGTGCGCAGAACCGGTTGTCGGAACATGTAACCGCATACGCTGGTCCGCGCACTGGCGGTGCTCAGCATCCGCGTACTATCGGATACCCGGCGAAATCTGCATACCCAGCTCGTTCGATTGCGGCTAAGAGCTCACGAGTAAAAGCTCAGGCTCGGGAGACTCGTCGTGTACCGCTTGCCCTGTCACTGGTACGTCCGCGAAGCTGGAGTCCTGTGGCGTTGGTGGGTGTATTTGTTGCTATCCCGTTGACCTTGGTCTTTATCTTGATGCTCAATATCTTGATCGCAACCCGTCAATACGACCTTGTGGACTTGCGTACCCAAGAGCAAACACTGACCCAAGAGAACCAAGCCCTGCAACAAGAAATTGGGTACCAACAGGCCCCGCAAAACTTGGCGAACCGTGCAAGCTCACTGGGCATGCATGCGACGGATATTCCGGCAACTTTGGATATCAACAGCGGGCAGATTAACGGCACGGCTACTCCTGTAGCGAAGCCTAAAGATGATGCCCCGGGCGCTCGCAACCTCGTGGATGCCCCCGCCGTTCCCAGTCAGGGGAGCCGCGCTTCGACATCTGCAACACCGAGTGCAGCACCGTCTGCATCGGCCGATAAACAGCAGCCGGCTTCGAGTGCGTCTGCTTCATCGTCAGCGTCTGCAAAACCCTCGGCATCCACTAACCCTTCAGCATCTCAACGATAGTATATTGGTGGAGACTGGAACGAACTGTTTAAGAGTTTGAAAGGACACCTTTGAGCTTTCATGAGAATGCGCCCGTGCCGCCCGAGCCTCAACAGCTTGGGCGTCGCGGGTTTGTAGTGGGTGCTTTAGCCACTGGCGGCTTGGCAGCCGTGGGTGCACGGCTTCTCTATCTACAGGGGTTTGATCCACAGCATACTGCCGAGAAATCGCGTGAGAAACGTATGCGCTCTCAGACTGTTCCAGCGGTTCGAGGTCAGATTCTCGATATTAACGGAGTGGTGCTTGCTCGAAGCGTGCAGCGGTACAACATTATTGCGGATCAGACTATTGTTGCTTCGTATAAGCGCTACGATAATGACCGCGATACTAAGAGTGAAATCACTCCAGAACAGTTGGTGTATGAGCTAACCGACATTCTGCATACCGTTGACCCTACGATTACCGACGAGTTTATCAAGTCTAAGCTTGACGGAGACTCAAAATATGCCGTCGTGAAATCAAATGTTACCCCTGAGATATTTCGCCGTATTGATGCTCTAGGAGCCCCGTTCCTTTATGGGGAAGCCATCTCTGAGCGCCTGTACCCAAACGGACCCGTGGGCGGCTCTGTTGTGGGCCGTTACCGTATTGTTGATGAGGCAACCGGTAACGAGAACGAGACGATCAAGAAGAATTTATCTGTAGGTATTGAGCGCGTCTTTGAAAAAGATCTTGCGGGCGTGGACGGTCAGCGTACCTACGAAATTAGTGCCGATGGTGTGCGTATTCCTGTTACTAAAGAAGAGGCGACCGATGTAGAAAATGGGAAGAACGTACGTTTGACCATTAACCAGGACATCCAGTATTTCGCGCAGCAGATTGTCAAAGCGCGTGTGGACGAGCTCAAAGCGGAATGGGGTACCGTTATCGTTATGGATGTGCGGGATGCCTCGATTTTGGCAATGGCCGATTCTACGATGATGGATCCCGGCGCTGAGAAAGTTAAGAACGAGCAGGATACAAGCCCACGTGCTATTTCCCAGGTTGTTGAGCCTGGCTCGACTGAGAAGATTCTGACTGCATCAGCTTTGATCGAAAGCGGCATTACGACCCCTACCTCGGCGTATGATGTTCCGGAACGTTTGGTGATCAACGGGCAAACATTTACGGACGCCTTTGACCACCCCGCACAGCGCCGAACTTTTTCAGGTATTATCACCGATTCAATGAATACCGGAACGGTACTTGTCGGGCAGAAACTCCCCAAGGAAGACCGCTATAACTGGCTCAAAAAATACGGTATGGGGGATTATACGGGTATTGAGCTGACTGGCGAACAGCAGGGGTTAGTAACTGATTGGCATGAGTGGGACGGTCGTCAGGAATACACAGTTTTCTTCGGGCAGGGTATTGCCCAGACCCCTCTACAAACCGCCATGATTTTTCAGGCACTCGGTAATAACGGTGTGAAACTTAAACCGCGCATCGTTGACGCTTTGATTGATGCCGATGGTACGGTGCATAAACGCGATGTGGAACCCGGCACCAGGATGGTGAGCGAAAAAACTGCTGAACAATGTCGAGAACTAATGGAGAATGTTGTACTTCAAAGCCATGCGAAAACAGCCTCGGTCGAAGGGTACCGAGTCGGCGGTAAGACGGGTACAGCTGAAGCTCCCAGCGATAAAGGCGGATATGACGGATACACCACATCCTTTATAGGGCTTGCGCCTATAGACAACCCGCAGTTTCTCGTAAGCGTTACTCTGCAGCGCCCTCAGGGCGATGTGCGTAGTGTGGGAGCAACAAGCCAGTTCTCACAGATTATGGAGAAAGTACTGCACACGTATAACGTGCCTAAATCCACCACAGACCCAGTAAAAATTCCTATTTTTGCGGATGGAAAATCTAACGGGTGAGTCACATGCGGTCACCCGACCGTGCAGAACTTATTACAATAGGAACGTACCTTGACGTTGATCGAGGACGATAACAATAATAATCTCGGCGGCAAGAAATGCGTATGACCGTCAGGAAAGAAGGATAATGGACAGCGAAACGCGCTTGGCTCAAGACGTTCGTCGCATCCCGCACTTGGGAGGCGATGCGCAGAGTCTGCGACCTCAGAATCCACGAGGGAGCACGGTTACTGAGCTCGTGGAGCATCTAGAGGCCTTAGGTGCGCATCCTGTTCTAGAACATCAAGGCTCTGAAGAAGATGTGCGAGGGATCAGCATGGATTCTCGCGCGGTTCGTCCTGCAGACCTATATGTTGCTCTTCCAGGCGCGAAAGCTCATGGTGCACAATTCGCGCAAAAAGCACTAGAGGCCCAGGCTCACGCTATCCTCACGGATACTGCAGGCGCTCGGATGATTCGGGAGGCAAATCTTTCTTTAGATGGGTGCTCCCTGCTGGTCTGTGACTCTTTACGTCCTGTTATAGGATCACTCGCCGCTTTGATCTATGGGTCACAAGATCACAAGAATCTGAATCGCTACGCTGTCACAGGAACCAATGGAAAAACGACGACTACCTACATGCTGGAGTCGGTATTCCGAACTGCTCTCAAGGCTAAGACCGGTCTTATCGGTACTATCCAAATTCTCGTTGATGGTGTGAGCGTTCCTTCAGCTCTAACCACCCCAGAGTCTGTTCACGTTCATTCGCTCCTTGCGATTATGGGGGAGCGCGGTGTGTCTCATGCAGCAATGGAAGTTTCCTCGCATGCTATCGACTATCACCGTGTGGATGGTGTAGTTTATAAGGTTTCTGGGTTTACAAACCTCACCCAGGATCATTTAGATTTGCACGGCACCATGCAGAATTATTTTGATTCTAAAGCACAGCTTTTTACGCCCGAGCGGACTGAGCGCGCTGTCATCACTGCCGATGACAAGTGGGGCGAGAAGATGCTTCGCCACGCCCAGATTCAGCTGGGGACCGGTAATGCTGTTCGGCTTGTTACTGAGTACGGCATGGGTCTAGCCGAGGTTCCAGCTGAGTTCGGTCCGCTTGATTGGGCGGTAATCAACGTTGAACGTGATGGGTTAGGGCATCGTTTTACGTTGGCTAACGGCACGGGAGACACTATTCCCTGTTGTACCCATCTTCCGGCAGATTTCAATGTCTCAAACGCCGCACTCGCCGCGCTGATGGTATATATTGGTGCTTCTGAGGAAGAACGCATTATCCTACGACCTGCCCTAGCTGATGGCACGGCACTAACCCCTATAGTGCCCGGGCGTATGCAGCTGATTTCTCTGGCACCGCATACTATTGTCGATTTTGCCCACAACCCTGACGGGCTCACTCGGGCGCTTGAAGCCATGGACCGACCAGGTGGTGGGCGAGTCATTATTGTTTTCGGGGCAACAGGCGAACGCGATCATCTCAAACGTCCCCTAATGGGAGAAATTGCTGCACAGCACGCCGATATTGTGATTGTGACCGATGACGATCCGCACGGTGAAGATCCCGCCCCAATTCGTGAGGCTGTTGTTGCCGGGGCTGAACGAGCTAATGCCGAAGGTGCGCGAGCATCCCAAATCCTTAATCTTGCTCCGCGAGAAGTGGCGATTGCTCGGGCAATTGAACTCGCAGATGCGAGAGATGCTATTCTTATCGCCGGTCGTGGACATGAAACGGCGCAGGATGTTGCCGGTACCGATGTGCAACTTGACGACCGCGTGGAGACCGCGAAAGCGCTTGTCTCTAACAACTTCGAAATTCTTCCGGATTATCGACGCATGCTTGAAGAAGCATAAGGAGCATAGATGATTAAGCTTTCCGCCGCCGAAATTATTACGGCAACAGGCGGCTCACCGCTCGGCTTAGCCGGGCGTGAGAGCGAGCTAGGTGCTACCTTCGCGACCACCGATTCGCGTGAGGTTATACCAGGCACTCTATTTGTTGCTAAGCCAGGTGAGGTGACCGACGGACACAACTTCGTGTCAGGAGCCTTCGACAAAGGTGCTGTCTTAGCGCTTGTCGAACGCCCTGTTAAAGATGAGCGGGGTATTCTGTACCCCAGCATCCAGGTTGATGATGTGGTTCTCGCCATGGGTAAGATCGCACAGTATGCTGTTGAAAAGATGCGGTCTCTAGGCGATCTTACGGTTATTGGTATTACCGGTTCTGCGGGGAAGACCACCACAAAAGATTTATTAGCAGCGATCCTAAGTTCTCAGGGCGAAACTATAGCCCCTGTAGGTTCGTTCAACGGCGAAGTTGGCGTACCTTTGACTGTATTCCGTGCTGACGAAAGTACTCGCTACCTTGTGATTGAGATGGGTGCCGATCATGTGGGGAATATCGAATACCTGGCAAATATTGTGCACCCTGACCATGGTGTGATTCTTAAAGTTGGCACCGCACATGCTGGCGAGTTTGGCGGGGTCGACAACATCGAACGTACTAAAGGGGAGCTTGCCGAAGGTATTCGTACTGGCGGAACCTTGGTCCTCAATGCCGATGATGAGCGTGTTGCACGCATGTCAGCTCGTGCAAGTGTGCCGGTAACCTACTTTGGGGTGGGGGAGAAACCGCAGTACGAACGCTATACTGCCGCTTTGGGGCTGCATACTAATGATGCTGGTTGTCCGGAATTTACTCTTCGCCTTCCCGACGCCAGCGAATATGAGATTTCCTCCAAACTCATTGGCGAGCATCATGTATGCAATATTCTGGCGGCTGCTACAGTAGCCTATAACGCTGGTGTTCCTGGAGACGCTATTGCGCATGCCCTCAATAACACCGGGGCGCTGTCTAAATGGAGGATGGCTCGCACAGACCGCGCAGACGGCGTGACTGTCATCAACGATGCGTATAATGCTAATCCCGAGTCAATGACAGCCGCTTTACGCACTTTGGCCCAACTGGGACGAGGCGCGAAGCCACGACGGACATGGGCAGTTTTGGGGGCCATGCTCGAACTGGGCGAGGCCTCTTTGGAGGAGCACGATCGACTCGGTCGTCTGGTGGTACGCATGAATATATCAAAGCTTATTGCGGTTGGTAATGAGGCGAAACCAGCCTACAACGCCGCGCATCTTGAAGGTTCATGGGGTAACGAAGCTACCTGGGTAGAGACACCGCAAGAAGCACTAAATATTTTGCGTGCAGAATTACGTTCTGGCGATATTGTGCTGTTTAAATCTTCAAATGGCGCTAAACTAGGTTCTTTGGGCGATGAGGTTGCCTTCTGCACCGAAACCTTTGGCGAGGCTCAAGAACAGGCTCCAGCTTGGCTGAGTGCTGGCGATTTTGTTGAGGTGACGGATTTAACGGACGCCGCTCTGAGCACGGTATCAGCTGGTAGTTCTGCAGCGCAAACCTCGACGACCGCCCTAGACCGTAGCCATCTTCACGAAGGAACACATTAACCATGATTACTGTGCTTATTGCTGGAATCCTAGGGTTTATTATCTCCTTCTCAGCAATACCGCTCTTCATCAAGCAGATGCAGAAGCTCAAGTTGGGGCAGCTGATTCGTGAAGAAGGCCCCGCCGCGCATCAGCATAAGGCGGGGACGCCCACGATGGCAGGTCTTATTTTTATCCCAGCCGCCGTTGTTGCCTACTTGCTTGCGTTGCTGATTAACGCTGCAGTTTTTGGAACCTCGCCGGTTCCTAGTGCGACGGCTTTATTGACCCTCGGGTTTACACTAGGAATGCTCGGAGTCGGTGCCGCCGACGATATTATGAAGTTCCGCAACCAGGGGAACGAAGGACTTACCGAGAACCAGAAGACTATTGGTCTGCTGGCGGTGACTCTTCCTTTTGCGTATTTGGTGTTTCAATTTCCTAATGCGGCGGGAGTGACCCCCGCCTCAACGGCGATTTCGTTTGTGCGTGATCTTCCGTTCGACTTCATGGCTGCGGGGGCTATAGGTGGTACTATCCTCATGGTGTTGTGGATTACCCTGATTTCCCTTTCGGGCACTAATGCCGTGAATTTCACTGATGGTCTCGATGGACTTGCGGGTGGCGCAACGATGACCATCTTTACTGGTTACCTTGCCATGACTATCTGGCAATACGTACATGCCTGCAGCGGTGGGGCGGGAAACGCATGCTACGATGTGCGGGATCCAGGGTCGCTGGCACTTATTGCAGCCGCACTTGTTGGTTCCCTCGCCGGGTTCCTATGGTGGAACGTTTCTAAGGCACAAATCTTTATGGGGGACTCTGGTTCTCTTGCTTTGGGAGGCGCGCTGGTTTCCTTCGCTATTTTCACTCGTACCGAGCTTCTGCTTCCCATTATCGCGCTTGTGCCGGTTCTGGAAGTGTTCTCGGTGATTGTGCAGAAAGTTGTCTTCAAAGTTAGCCGTAAACGTTCTGTATCTGTTGGCGATAAAATTCCTCATGCCTACCGTTTCTTCCGCATGACTCCTTTCCACCATCATCTTGAGAAAACCGGTGCAAACGGAAGATACTCCATAGATAAGAAGGGCCTTGTCCCCGGCTCTGTCAGCAGTGGTGAAGTGAACTCGGTATTCCGTCTGTGGATTGCAAATGCGCTTTGTGTGCTGGTTGCTCTCGCAATTTTCTTTGGAGATTGGTTCTCACAGACGTCTGGAGTGATTCACTAATGCCTGACGCTAAGAACTCGCAGCGGGCCTCCAACTATCAGGCACAGCGTGCCCAATATGCAGATGCTATCGCCGTCAATCCAGTCGTCAATAATCCTCGGCTTGCTGAGCTCACTACCTGGGACGGGCCTTGGGCGGGGCTGAAGGTTGTCGTGATAGGCCTCGGCACCAGCGGCGATGCTGCAGTGGATGTGCTGGCCCAGAAAGGTGCCCACATTACCGCTATTGATGCGCAGGATACGCAGGAAAAGCGAGAACGCATCCGAATTTACCAAGAAGCCTATGGAAATGTGGTGGGTTTATTTGGTGAGGAATACATGGAATGTGTGCCTCGTGTCGATGATCAAGACCCGGATGTTATCGTGACTTCGCCAGGAATCCGTCCAGATAGCCTGGTTATGCTTGATGCTTATAAACGGGGTATCCAAATTTGGAGTGAAATCGAACTGGCATGGCGTCTGAATCAACGCCAAGGTCGGGTTACTCCAAAGTGGCTGTGCTTGACGGGAACCAATGGGAAAACTACGACCGTGGGCATGGTCGATTCGATTCTTAAAGCAGCCGGTAAAAAATCTCTGCAGGTTGGGAACGTGGGCATGCCAGCAGTCTACGCTGTTGCCGACGATGAACCCTATGAATTTTTTGCGGTAGAGCTTTCGAGCTTTCAGCTGCACTGGACTTCTTCGCTGTCGCCGTACGCTTCCGTGGTGCTTAACGTGGCCGAAGATCACGTCGATTGGCACGGTTCCTTTGAAGCTTACAAAGCCGATAAAGCACGTGTGTACGAAAATACTCAGGCAGCGTGTATCTTCAATACCGATCATGCTGATACTTTGCGTATGGTTGAAGAAGCAGATGTTATAGAAGGTGCCCGTGCCATCGGTATTAGCTCAACCGAGATCCCCTCAGTCTCTATGTTGGGCTTGGCGGAAAACATTATTGTTGACCGTGCGTTTTTGAAGAATCGATACAGCGAGGCACTTGAGCTTGGTGTTCTTGAAGATTTAGCGCCCGTTCCCGGTCAAGCTCCCGCACAGCACACCGTGGAGAATGCGCTAGCCGCTGCCGCATTATGTCGTGCTGCAGATATTGCTCCTGAGGCTGTGGGGGATGGACTGCGTTCTTATAAGCCTGGTGCGCATCGTAATCAGACGGTGCTGTACCGCGATGGAATCCAGTGGGTCAACGATTCTAAGGCTACTAATCCACACGCCGCTAACGCTTCAATGAGCGCTTATCCTTCGTTGATTTGGATTGCTGGAGGTCTTTCTAAAGGGGTGGAGTATGATGATCTTATAGCTCAGCATGCTTCACGTTTGAAAGCAGTATTAATCATTGGCACTGATACGGCGGGACTTAAAAAATCTTTGGCGAAGTATGCAAGCCATGTTCCTACCTATAATATGACGGCTTCGGTGGATGATCCCTCTGACGGGGTTACTGTTATGGAAACTGCCGTAGCCAAAGCAGAAGAGCTAGCCGCTGAGGGTGATACAGTGCTCATGGCACCTGCCGCTGCTTCGATGGACCAATTTAACAATTATGCCGTTCGTGGTAACGCTTTTGTGGATGCGGTCAAATCTCATATTGTCGGTAACTGAAGGCATATTGATTGCTCTGAAACGATAAACGCCATGTAGACTTTTCTGCTGTAGGAAAAATCTATTGAGTTCGTCGTGTTAAGACACAGAAGAGGAGAACGCATGAGTAATGCACCCGGTCAGACTCACTCGTCGGCCCGTGGAGGCGTAAGTCATGCACAGCGCCAGGGTAGGAACGGCTCAACGAGGCTCGGTTCTTTTCTACATAACGCTATCTCGTCTCTTTATAAGCGTTCCGCATCGCGTGATTTAGCGGATGTGCCGCGACTGATTCTTTTAGTATGCGCTGGTCTCACAGTTTTTGGTGTGATCATGGTACTGTCTGCATCATCTGTGAGCATGATTTCACAGGGAATGTCCCCTTTCTCGCAGGTAACCCGTCAGGTAATGTTTGCCGCTCTAGGCGCCGCTGCATTAGGGGCTATAGCAGTCTTGAAAGTACAGCGGTACCGCAAAATGTGGGTCGTTAATATCCTCTTAGCCCTGGCGATTCTTGCCCAGCTTGCCGTTCTTGCTATTGGTACCGATATTAACGGTAACCGCAACTGGATTAGGTTCAGCGGCATTCAGATTCAGCCTTCGGAGTTCTCTAAACTCGCTATTGTGCTGTGGATGGCGATGGTCATGACTCGGCAGGGCAGTAAACTCAAAGAGAAGACATCTCGTGCAATTTTTCCCGCACTTTTTGGACTCTTGCCCTTGATGCTGCTTATTCTGGCAGGTAAAGATCTCGGTACCGTGATCGTCTACGCCTTTATCTTCTTAGGTATGGTATATATTGCGGGCGCAAACCGTAAGACTATGGTATGGCTTTCGATTATTCTGATCGTGAGTGCCATAGTGGGGTCAATTTCAAGTTCAAACCGTCGTGAACGACTGATGAGCGTTTTCGGTGTGTGCACCGGTTCTGTCTGTGATCAATCTCAGGCTGGCGGGGTTGCGTTGGCAACCGGTGGGTTCTGGGGCGTTGGGCTAGGACAATCCCGCCAGAAGTATAACTATTTGCCCGAAGCACATAACGATTACATTTTCGCCATTATCGGCGAGGAACTGGGGCTTTTGGGCACGCTTACCGTAGTGCTTTTGTACCTGGGCCTGATCTATTGTGCGTTACGCATTATCGCCCGAACCGCAGACCCGTTTATTCGTATTGCAACAGGCGGTATTATTGCGTGGCTTTCCACTCAGGCTATTGTGAATATGGCGATGGTTTCCGGTATTCTTCCCGTGATTGGTGTGCCGCTTCCCTTTATCTCATATGGCGGTTCATCCTTGATTTCATCAATGCTTGCCGCAGGTATGCTCTATGCTTTTGCGCGGCAAACTCCACTTGTCGGTGGGCCCATACCGGCCGCCGATTTAACGAAACAGACACCTCGCGAAGTGCGACGTGCTAATGAAGACTGGAAGCGACGACTGTCTCTTCAAGCCATCGTTGAAGATGAGCGGCTTCAACTGCAAGAAGCTGGTGGATCCCTTGGTAAAGATTACTGGGGTGAAGGCTTACTGCGTAGAGTCAAAGAACTGCCATCGTGGCTGGGCATAACCCAGCGACAGCGTGAGCATACTCGCAAGACGTATGAGCAGCGCGCTCAAGCACGTGCCGATCGTGCTGCTGAGCGCCGCCGTGAGGCGGAGCATCAGGAAGTTCTCGCTCATGAAGAGCAGCGTATTCAGCGTGAACGGCAGAGACTTCGTGAGCAGCGGTTCCAAGAGGAACATCCAAATGGATTGCATACCCATGAACGGGTTCCCCAATTGCGCCGTAAGGGAGATGTACAGCCTGCATCTCGTCCCTCGCAGGGCAGGCAACGGTCAACCCCTGCAGACCACGAAGATACGATTCCCCTGCAGAACCTGCAAAAGCGCACAAACGCCAATCGAGCGCGTCACCGCTCTTCGTCATCGGGACGTTTGCCAGCCGGGTTGCGACCTTTGCACCCTCAACCGGGCTCCCAAACATCTTCTTCAGGGCAGCCTTCTGCGGGAACCTCACGTCAGATACGTCGGCAGCAGCCTTCACAGAGCCGGCAGAACCCACGAGGTCGTAAACCTGGGCAAGGTGGTTCACGCTCATAGCCTCTGACTGGAAAGGAGGAATACCAGGCTCGGGACGTGGATATATACCCGACTTCATATTCTTTCACTACGAGGTTAGTCCTGCTATGTCGTAAAATGAGGTGAATGTATTTGTTGGGAGTTATTATCTATGTCTAAGGCACCCTCTGTGGTTCTCGCTGGCGGCGGCACCGCTGGTCATATTAACCCGATGCTTGCTATAGCACGCGAAATCCGCCGGATTGAGCCGGAAGCTAATATTCTGACTCTTGGTACCGAGGATAAGATGGAAGCTCAATTAGTTCCTGAAGCTGGATTTGATATTGAGTTTATTCCGCGTGTAGCTTTTCCCCGAAGTCTATCGCTTAACGCATTAACCTTTTTACCAAGATTCGCAAAAGCGATTTCGCAAACCCGTAAAATTCTCAAAGATGCGAATGCAGATGTTGTAGTAGGCGTAGGCGGTTATGTGTGTCCGCCAGCATATCTTGCCGCTTTTTTCTCCCGCATTCCTGTTGTTATTCACGAGGCTAATGCAAAGCCCGGTCTGGCGAATAAACTGGGTGGTCCTCTAGCGAAGTTTGTGGGTGTGGCTTTCTCCAACACCCCTTTCCCTCGCGCCAAACTTGTTGGTATGCCCATGAAAGATGAGATCGCGCATCTGAACCGTCGAGCGGCACGAGCACAGGCGAGGCATACTTTAGGTCTTGACCCCGATAAACCCGTTCTGATCGTGACGGGCGGTTCCTTAGGCGCACAAAGCCTTAATAACGCCGTCGCTGAGAACATTACAAATTTTGAGGACTGGGGTTTTCAGGTTTTGCATATTACTGGTAAAGGCAAAGCTATTGTGGATGATTCAGGCGAACCCGTTACAGCCCCAAATTATCGTCAGATTGAGTTTAGCCACGGCATGCAGGATGTTTATGCCGCCGCCGATCTTTTGATAGTCCGTGCTGGAGCCGCAACCGTAAGCGAAGTTGCTGCGGTGGGCGTACCCGCAATTTTTGTTCCGCTCCCGTTTGGTAATGGTGAACAAAGTCTCAATGCTCGTTCTCTGGTTATGGCAGAAGCCGCGCTTCTCATCGAAGATAAGAAAATGACCGGGGCGTGGTTTGCCCGTGAAATTCCATCGTTGATGGCTGATGCTCAGAAGTTAAAAGAAATGGGTCGTCGAGCATATAAATTGGGCATTCGTGATGCCGCACATGTTATGGCTGAGGCAACCCTGAAGGTGGTTAAATAAATGTCCGAACTGATGAACCTTAACATGGTGCTTCCTGAGCCCCTGAACCCGCCATTTCCCGCGCGCGCATCCCTGCAGGAGTTGGGACGTGTGCATTTTGTAGGGATCGGCGGTGCCGGTATGAGTGCTATTGCAACGTTGATGCTGAAAGCTGGTATTCCCGTAAGCGGCTCTGACCGAGCAGAAACGGCGACTATTCAGGCTTTACGTGAAGCGGGCGCTCGTGTTTATACTCCCCAAGATGCTGCGAATATTCACGATATTGATACCGTTGTTATCTCAACGGCCATTCACGAAGATAACCCCGAACTGATTGCGGCTCGTGCTCAGAACCTTCGGGTATTGCACCGCTCTGAGGCTTTGGCTGCCGCTATGGGAGCATCACAGGTTGTAGCGGTTGCTGGCACGCATGGTAAGAGCACAACCAGTTCCATGATTGCCGTCATGCTGGATAAGTTAGGGTTTCACCCGTCTTTCGCGGTAGGAACAGTTATTGCAGGATACGGCAGCAACGCGCGATTGGGGGCCACTGGTGAAGGCTCTTGGTTTGTAGCAGAGGCTGACGAATCCGATGGGTCTTTTGTGCGCTACCAGCCTGCGATCGCAGTGGTTACTAACGTTGAACCTGACCACTTGGATTTCTACGAAACTCCCGAACGCGTGTATGAGGCGTTTAACCGTTTTGTTGCCTCTATGACCCCCGGGGGCGTCTTGGTGACATGCTGGGATGATGAAGGCGCTCGTGCGCTTGCGGAACGTGCGCGCAATGCTGGGATTGAAGTGGTAACTTACGGTCAGTCTACTGAGGCCGATCTACGGGTTTCACGCATTACGAGCCACGGCTCGGAGTCTTCGGCAACACTGCGCTGGTCTTTCGAGTGCGCGAGTAAGCATTACGAAGGCGAGCAGGATGCTCAGCTGCGTGTACCCGGTATTCACAATCAGTTGAACGCAGCGGCAGCTTTTATTACCGCTCTTCTCGCTGGAGCACAACCTGAGGATGCGGCCACCGCGTTATACGGCTTCGTAGGAGCAGATCGACGTTTTACTCTGCGTGGTGACGTAGCGGGTATTAAAGTCTTTGACGATTATGCTCATCACCCAACAGAGGTATTCCGTGCGCTTGAGACCGGCCGCACGGTTGCCGATGGGCATAACCTCTATGTGGTTTTCCAGCCGCATCTGTTCTCACGTACCCAAGAATTTGCCGCCGATTTCGCGCAGGCTCTTTCGAAGGCTGATCGTTCGTATGTACTGGATATTTATCCTGCCCGGGAACTTCCGATTGAGGGAGTCACGAGTGAACTTATCACCGGTGCTGGATTCTCTGAGGTACATTATGCGTCGGATGCAGCTGCTGCCATTGAAGATATTGCTATGTGTGCTGTTCCAGGCGATATTATTATGACCGTTGGTGCAGGTGATGTTACCGCATTAGGAGAGCGTATTCTGCATGAGCTACATGCCCGTTACCCTAAGGAGTAATAGTGGCTAAAGGACGTCAAGAGCGAAAACCGGGCACGGAAGCGTTCGCGACTTCACCGGTACGTACTCCGAAGTTACCGGTTGTTCGCGGCAAAAAGAAAGCTAAACCTGCTGAAGATACGTCAAAATCTTTTGAAGGTATGAGCCCTCAGAACCAGACGAATCCTGTTGAGCAAGAAACTCATACCGAAAGTAAGAGCCAGACGGGTTCTTCCCGTGCAACGTATTCTGAATCTTCAGAGCTCAAGGACCGTGGTATACGTCTGGATGCAGGGGAATCTGAACCGGATGAGCTGGATTCACAATCGGCGAAATCTACGTCTAGTACCTTTGGTCGATGGCGTCGTGAACGTGAGAAGGAACGCCAAACCGAGATAGCGCGGGAACAGGAGATCCGCGAAGAGCAGGGGCGTATCGCCCAATTACGCAATGACCCTGGGCTCGACGGGCTTTTGGCAGAAGACCAAAGTAAGAGTCAGACTTCGAAGCGCCGACGTCCGCTCACTCGCTTGCGGAAAATCCTTTATGGCGTTGGTGCGTTTATGCTTGCTGTGCTTCTATATATCGGTTTGGTCTTTTATTCTCCGCTGCTCTCTGTTCAGACTATTCGAGTTGAAGGCGCTTCGCTATTGGACAGCGTGCAGGTTGAGCAGAAACTGGAACCACTCAAGGGCACGCCGCTGACTCGTATTAATGATCAGAAGGTGCGTGAACTTATAGACCAGGAGCATGTACTGCGCGGCGTGCAGATTGAGGCGCATCCTCCGCATGAACTAGTTGTAACCCTCAAAGAGCGTACCCCTGTTGCCGTCATTCATCAGGACGGGAAATATGTGGTTGTTGATAGTGAGGGAATCAAACTTCGTGAAGTTGAGAATGCTGATGGAATCAATGTTCCGCTTGTCGATGTCGGGCAGGAAGCCCCCCAGGACTCTGCGGCCTTCCGCACGGTTGCAAATGTGCTCTCTGCTTTGCCCTCAACAATCCTGACGCAGGTGAAGGAGGCACGGGCAAGCTCAACCTCAAATATTAACTTAACCTTGAAGGATGGGGTTGTCGTGCAGTGGGGTACAGCTGAAGAGAGTGACCTTAAAGCTAAGGTTTTAACCAAGCTGATGGAGGCGGTACATGAGGACCAGTCAAAAACCGCGCAACAAGGACAAGCTGCTAATAAAGTAAACACTTATGATGTTTCTTCGCCGCGTGTTCCGGTTACTCGTTAGCCTTTAACCTTATGGTTAAGCATCGGGTAAAAAGATAGATTTTTTATAAAAATCTATAAATAATGCACGTCAAATACCTCAGGCAACTAGGAACCTGGTGAAACTGTTGGTATCCTTGCAGATAAAGTCACTATGAGGTTAGGAAGACTAAGGTTCTGCTTGAACCTTTGGGTTTTTCTAGAGATTTACACGAAATAATCGAGGGATAAATGGACGCTGGAACTCCCCAGAACTACTTGGCAGTCATCAAAGTCGTCGGTATCGGTGGCGGTGGCGTCAACGCAGTCAACCGTATGATCGAGGTTGGTCTGCGAGGCGTAGAATTCATCGCTATTAACACAGATGCTCAGGCACTTTTGATGTCTGACGCTGACGTCAAACTTGATGTTGGTCGTGAACTAACTCGCGGTCTCGGAGCGGGCGCAAACCCCGAGGTCGGTCGTCAGGCTGCTGAAGACCACGCCCAGGAAATCGAAGAGGTTATCAAGGGCGCAGACATGGTCTTCGTGACTGCAGGTGAAGGCGGCGGCACCGGTACCGGCGGTGCTCCCGTTGTAGCACGTATTGCACGCTCTTTGGGTGCCCTCACGATCGGCGTGGTAACTCGTCCCTTTACCTTTGAAGGCCGTCGCCGTTCGAACCAGGCGGAAACCGGCATTGCTGCACTTCGTGATGAAGTAGATACCCTCATTGTGATTCCGAACGATCGTTTGCTCTCTATCTCTGATCGCAACGTTTCGATGCTTGACGCATTCAAATCGGCAGATCAGGTTCTTCTCTCCGGTGTGCAGGGTATTACCGACCTGATTACTACTCCGGGTCTGATCAACCTTGACTTTGCAGACGTTAAGTCTGTTATGCAGGGGGCTGGTTCGGCTCTGATGGGCATTGGCTCTGCCGCTGGTGAAGACCGCGCTGTTAAAGCCGCCGAGCTTGCTATCGCATCCCCACTTTTGGAAGCATCCATTGATGGGGCACACGGTGTACTCCTCTCCATTCAGGGCGGTTCCGATCTCGGTCTATTTGAGATCAATGAGGCTGCCCGCCTGGTCCAGGAAGTCGCACATCCTGACGCAAATATTATCTTCGGTGCTGTGATTGATGACGCCTTGGGTGATGAAGCACGTGTGACCGTTATTGCCGCTGGATTTGACGCCGTCAACCCTGAGACTAACACCAACGCTAACAGTTCAGCTTCGGCAAATGCTCAGGCGCAGCGTACCCAGCAGGCATTCGGCGGCTCTGCGCAGGCCGCTCCTGCAGCTCCCGCATCAACCGGATATGGTTTCGGCGGTGCGCAGAATGGTGCTCAGCAGAATGATGTTCCTGCCGCAGCTGGCTTTGATGTTGATCTACCGCCCGTCGTGGAAGAGTCCCCGGCACGGCGCGATACCCTCGATGTGCCCGACTTCCTGAAGTAAGTCGCACACATCCTTTTTAGACATAAGGGAGCCAAGGACATATACGTCCTGGCTCCTTTGTGTATGCTTTGACCTTATGACAGCAGAAAGAACCATGAGTACCCTCAACCCGTTTTACTCCACAGGAACTTATACCAGCGGCCCATATACCGTGCATATCGGATTTACTTCACGGTCGGCCGGTAATTTGGGGCTTCATGTTAATGCGGGCGAGCCCCATACCGCAACGCTGAAAAACCGTGCTGATGTACAAAGTCTCTGTGGTTCAGCTCCTTTCCTCTACCTCAATCAAGTACATGGTGCAGATATTGTATGCGCCGATCATATTCTGAGTACACAGATTTCTCCGAATGACGAGTGTGGGGCATATACGTTGAAACGTGCTGATCAATTACGCGAGCAGGCTCCGCAAGCAGATGCTGCCTACAGTACAACGGGTCAGCCTCTAGCTATTATGGTTGCTGACTGCATTCCACTCGTGTTCGTGGGAGAGAAATCTACCCCACATGACGTGCCCATTATTGCTGTGGCGCATGCAGGGCGTCCTGGGCTACTTGCAGGAGTTATTCAACGCACAGTTGCGACGATGCGAGAGCAGGGCGCAACACAGATTCACGCGTGGTTAGGGCCTAGTATATGCGGAAGTTGCTATGAGGTACCTGAAGATATGCGCGAACATGCGACACGGCAGATTCCTGAAACATACGCTCAGACAAGCCAAGGAACACCAGCTTTAGATTTGCCAGCGGGAGCGATTGCTCTCTTGAATAAGCTGAAGATAGAGGTTTCTACCGACTTGGCAGCCTGCACTTATGAAAGCACCAGCCTCTTTTCGCATCGAGGATTTATGAATCGAGGTGAAGCACCCGGACGTATCGCTGGGCTCGTATGGGTGACGAAACCTTCCTAAGATCTTAAAATCGAAGAAAAGCTGAGTATGAGGGTATATCGGTAAAGGGGACTGATGATGAGCGAAGAACAGACATTGACGTACACCTCGGAACGCGCGCAACAGCTTGCGGATAACTACGCGCGGGTTATGGCGCGCGTCCGCGATGCTGAAGCCGATACCAGTGGTGTGCGCACCGAGCATAGCCCTGCAGTTCGCCTTGTCACCGTGACCAAGTTTTTCCCTGCCTCTGATGTAGCAGCGCTTTACACCCAGGGGGTACGTATTTTTGGTGAGAATCGTGATCAAGAGGCGGCTCCTAAAGCTCGTGCTCTTCGAGCCATCGAAAAACCTGCCGACCCCGCTTACTGGGCGTTTATTGGGCAGTTGCAAACAAATAAGGCAAAGTCCGTCGTAAAATATGCCCATCAGGTACAGTCCGTAGATCGTGCGTCTCTGATTGATTCTTTAGCAAAAGCCTATCGCAACCAAGTAGCTCGCTATGAGGCGGGGGAGCAGGACGCCCCAGCGGCTCTATCCCAAGGAGCTCTAGAATGTCTGATTCAGGTTTCGCTTGAAGCGCAGGCAACGGCCGGGCATGCATCGGAAGGGGCGCGTGGTGGAACGGACCAAGACGAGATTTTAGAGCTTGCTGAGCGTATCGAAGCTCAAGAAGAATTACGCTGTGGGGGTATTATGGCGGTAGCGCCACTGGGTGCGAACCCTGACGAATCCTTTGAAAAACTCTGGGAATTGGCGCAGGGTCTGCGCGCCGAGTTCCCGCATGCAGATCAGATTTCGGCGGGCATGAGTGCAGATTTAGAAGCCGCTATTCGCTGGGGGTCTACGTGTGTGCGGGTAGGAAGCGACATCATGGGGAAGCGAGATTACCCCTAGATTTTTACCGAGTTTTGTTGTGCAAGGCATGCAGCAGATGAGAAATACGCTGATAGGATTTTCAAGCGCTGGTAGAATATACACCTGTGAGGGCTGGTTGACGTCGTCTTTAAGAATATGCATCATCGTCAATAAAGCCCGTGGGAATACCCCCAAAATTCTCTGTGAACATATATAATCGGTGTCGAACCGACAGCATGTGCGGTGCTATTTCCCACGTTAGAATCTCAGGTATCGGTGGAGCGAATCTCCCGCATATATGTGAATGTACGACTGCGAAACGAGAGTAAAGAATGGCGAAACAAGGCGGTGGCAAACTTGCCAATAGCCTCGGTTCTTTCTTCGGCGTGACTCGTTATGGGTCGGAAACTGAAGAATTATCGGAAGGTATGCAGGATGTCCATAGTCATGATTCGACGGATGAGGCATCTATTCCTTCCACTGAAACTCCCGCTCCATCACCTGGAATCCGGCTGAATGCATTACCCACACCAGCATCTGCTAACCCTGATACCGCAGCTATGCCACAGGCAACGGGCGCTGCGGAGCCACTATCTGTAGAATCAGAAGCGATTACGGCATCGTCTGCTTATCAAACTTCAGCTCAGCGGCAAGAAACCAACCAGTTTGCCGCGACTTACACGCCAATCCCACACCGGGAACAGAAAACTAACCGAGAGGAATACCAGGTGCAAAATCACTACGAGACCGACGAGTACCCCTACCCTTCCTCCGGCTACGATCAAGTTCATGAGCTTGATGTGAACTCTTACGGCATTGACGAGGGTCTTGGTGCCGGATACCCCTACGAGGAAGATGAGGACGAATTGCGCCGCATTACAACAATCCACCCCCGCTCATACAACGACGCCAAAATTATTGGTGAAGCGTTTCGTGAGAATATTCCTGTGATTATGAATGTCGCTGAAATGAGCGATTCGGATGCTAAACGTCTTGTGGACTTTGCCTCCGGACTCGCATTCGGGCTCTCAGGTCGCATTGAACGTGTGACCGGGCAGGTATTCTTGCTAACCCCCGAAAACCTAGAGGTACTGGGGGCTGACACGACTCCGGCACCGGGCGCTTTTGAGGCTGAGGGCCCGTTTCCTTTTGACCAGGGGTAATGCATGGGGTACATCTTCGCCATCATTACCATAGCCCTGCACATTCTGTACATTGGGTTGCTCTTGCGGATGCTTCTGGACTGGGTGCGTGTCTTTGTGCCGGGGTGGCGTCCGCGAGGGATTGCCCTGCTGTGCGCCTCTGGAGTGTATGCTCTAACGGACTGGCCTATGAACCAGCTTCGCAAGGTTGTACCGCCACTGCGTATTGGTAATTTCGCCCTTGATACTGGGTTTCTGATTCTGATTTTAGGCGTGGGACTTTTATTGTCAGTGATGACCTCTTTGACACTAACTTTTTCACGCTAAATAACAGTTATATTTCCTGGTCAAAGCATAAATTTTTCTGATATGCATAAAGATGTATGAAGCAATAACGGCGAGGCAGACTTTCCGTCAGGAAATACATTTACTATGATGGTAAGAGGTTCTCTGCGCCGAATTCCTGGAAAATCGGGTCTTGAAGTGTAGAGAAGAGTAGAATAATGGGCGGTACCCTAGCCAGCACCGTAAGTTTATTTAATAAATTTATGGGCATCCCAAAACCTATTCACAGATAACTTTATTCCAAAGGAGATAAGCTGTGGCTATCACCCCCGAAGATCTGATTAACAAGAGCTTCAAAATTGTGAGAAACGAATCCGGGTACGACCGCGATGAGGTTGATAATTACCTTGATGAGCTTGTTGTTGAGCTCCGCGCGCTGTACACCGAAAACGAATCCCTCAAGCGTAAGCTTGCAGCCGCCCAGTCTGGTTCGGCAACTCCGGCGACCAACAATACGTCTTCTTCGTCCGCAACGGCTAAGTCCGCTGCACAGGATAAGACCAGCACCCCAGCACCCGTTGCTGCTGGCGGCGCTCAGGATGCAGCAGGTCTGCTTGCCATGGCCCAGAAACTCCATGACGAATACGTCTCTCAGGGTGAAAAAACCCGTGCAGAACTCGTTGCTAAGGGTGAGAAAGAAGCTAAAGATCTGGTGGCAGCTGCACGTTCTCAGCGTGATGAGGTTCTTTCCAAGCTCACCGATGAGCGTGACAGCTTGGAAATCACCGTGGAATCCCTACGTGGTTTTGAGTCGCGTTACCGTTCGAAGTTGCAGGAACACCTCACCTCTCAGCTTGAAGAGCTGAAGACTCTTAAGTCCTTTGAAGCAGATGCTCGCTAAGCTCTAAGTTTCGATACCTTTTTATAAACACCGTCCGCATCCGTGGCAAGAAGAACTTTGCTACTGGCTTTGCGGGCGGTTGTTTATACCTGGCTTAAGATAAGCTAGAGGAGGGCGAATTCAGGTACAACATCCGCCGCCCCGCTCATTGCCCTTCACCGAGGAGATACATGGAATCTGAAGAGACCACTGCGTCTGCCGCTGGTTCAACAGCATCGCATAAATCTGTTACGCGCATACTCTCATCATGCGGCGCATGGGTAGTCGGGATTCTAACGGCTCTTATTATTTTTTTCATTGACCAGGGCACAAAGCTTCTGGTGGTTACCAAGATGCAGATTGGGGAGCGCATCCCCGTGATCGATGGTCTTCTGTGGTGGTATTCCATCAGGAATTCTGGCGCTGCCTTTTCTCTCGGCGAGAATGCAACCTGGATATTTACGGTTATTATGGCGCTTGCCGCTGCAACCGTCCTTTACCTCTTCCGAAGGACGCGGGCTCTGAACTGGACCCTTGCCCTTGGAGGGCTGCTGGGCGGTGTTCTCGGAAACCTTTTTGATCGTCTTTTCCGTGAGCCAGGATTCGGTATGGGACACGTGGTGGACTTTATTTCGGTGCCTAACTTTGCCATCTTTAATATTGCCGATTCGGCGATCTGCGTTTGTATGGCTTTAATCGTACTGCTTAACTTTCGTGGCATAACGCTGCTTGGTACACGCGCTAAATCCTCTGCGAAGAAGGCTTCCGCACTATCTACCCACGTGAAAACTCAGAAGATCTCCGAAGGGGAATAATTGACCGATAATGTTGCGCCAGCAGGCATAACCGCCGAGTTCGATGTTTCTGAGGCTCTAGTAGGTATGCGATTGGACGCTGCTCTCGCCGGTGCCCTTGAGATACCGCGTACCCGCGCATCCGGCTGGATTCGCGACGGGCATGTGCGTGTGGTTCAGCGTGGAAATGAGCTGAAAATCGGTAAGTCGCATAAACTGTCCGCAGGCGAGACTGTGTTTGTGAATGCGCCTGCTCCGCGTGACCTTGCCGATATTCAGCCCGAAAAGGTAGATGGCTTCGGCATAGTCTATTGTGATGACGATATTGTGGTGGTCGATAAACCTGCTGGTGTTGCCGCGCATCCTTCTCACGGGTGGCATGGGCCCACTGTTCTTTCGGCTCTTCTGGGAGAAGGCGTTACCGTGGCTACCTCCGGGGCGGCGGAGCGTCAGGGGATTGTACATCGGCTGGACGTCGGCACTAGCGGGCTTATGGTGGTGGCACGCAGCGAGCGGGCATATACCGAGCTTAAACGTGCCTTTAAGGATCGTACCGTTGAGAAGGTATATCATACCCTGGTACAAGGACTGCCGGATCCTCTCATGGGGACTATTGATGCTCCTATCGGCAGGCATCCCGGGCATGAATGGAAATTCGCCGTTATTGAGGATGGACGTTCTTCTATTACCCACTATGAAACTTTGGAATCTTTCGGGTCTGCCTCTCTTGTTGAGGTGCATTTAGAAACGGGACGGACTCACCAGATCCGTGTGCATTTCTCTTCATTACGGCACCCCTGTTGCGGCGACCTCACTTATGGAGCCGACCCCCGGTTTAGCGCCGAACTTGGCCTGACCCGGCAGTGGCTGCATGCGCATCGTCTAGGGTTCACTCACCCTACCACCGGAGAGCGCGTTGAATTTGAGAGCCCCTATCCGCAGGATTTAGACTATGCACTTGAGGCACTTCGCACCGGGAACATTACTAGAGCATAACTAAAACTCAGTCAGCACACTAAGAGACCAACAACCACAGCTAACGAGGAGAAAACGTGGCTAAGAAGGGCTTCGCGCATCTGCACGTGCATACCGAATATTCCATGCTGGACGGCGCTGCCCGCCTAGGCGATCTCTTTCAATACGCACGGGAACTCGGAATGGACTCGATGGCGACCAGCGACCACGGGTTCCTTTTCGGTGCGTTCGACTTTTGGCGCCAAGCAAAGGCCAACGATATTAAACCCATTATCGGTGTGGAAGCGTACCTGACTCCCGGAACCCACCGTACCGACCGTTCACGTGTGCGCTGGGGCGATGGCTCTCGCGACGACGTTTCCGGTGGTGGTGCATACACCCACATGACTATGTGGGCGGAAACCACCGAGGGCATGCACAATCTTTTCCGCGCATCATCTGTCGCCTCACTGGAAGGTCAGCTGTACAAGCCGCGTATGGACCGCGAAGTACTGCAAACCTACTCTAAAGGGCTCATCGCCACGACCGGATGTCCTTCCGGAGAAATTCAGACTCGTCTGCGTTTGGGTCAGTACCAAGAGGCAGTCGCAGCGGCAGCAGAATTCCGTGACATTTTTGGCAAAGATAACTTCTATTGTGAGGTCATGGATCACGGGCTTGATATCGAGCGTAATGTGCAAGCAGATCTGCACCGTCTGGCCAAGGAACTCAACCTGCCGTTTGTCGCGACGAACGATCTGCACTACACTCGCCAAGAAGATCACACCGCGCACGCTGCACTTTTGTGCGTGCAGTCCGGTTCGACCCTGACCGACCCTAAACGCTTTAAATTCGATGCGGACAACTTCTACCTGCGCTCGCCGGAAGAGATGTATCAGATATTCGGCGATGTTCCGGGTGCCTGCGAGAACACTCTTGAAATCGCCGAACGATGCAACGTCGAGTTCAATACCAAAGCGAACTATATGCCAAACTTCCCTGTACCCGAGGGGGAAAACGAAGAATCCTGGTTCGTGAAGGAAGTTGAACGAGGACTGCACTACCGATTCCCTAATGGCGTGCCCGATAAGGTACGTGAACAAGCCGAATATGAGGTAGGCGTTATCACCTCCATGGGGTTCCCCGGATACTTCCTGGTGGTGGCTGACTTTATCAACTGGGCAAAGAACAACGGTATCCGTGTGGGCCCAGGGCGTGGCTCCGGCGCAGGCTCGATGGTCGCCTACGCCATGCGTATTACCGATCTGAACCCGCTCAATCACGACCTGATTTTTGAGCGCTTCCTCAACCCCGACCGCGTGTCGATGCCCGACTTCGATGTGGACTTTGACGATCGCCGCCGCGCCGAAGTGATCGACTATGTGACCGAGAAATATGGCGAAGACAAAGTCGCACAGATCGTCACCTTCGGAACTATTAAGGCGAAGCAGGCGCTCAAAGATGCTTCTCGTGTGATGGATCAGCCCTATTCGGTAGGTGAGCGCCTCACGAAGGCGATGCCGCCGGACGTTATGGGTAAGAACATTGCACTTGCCAATGTGTATAACCCCGAAGATAAGCGCTACTCCGAAGCGGGCGATCTGCGTGCACTTATCGAGGACCCGGTCGATAAGATTTACGGCGAAGTCTTCGAGACCGCAAAAGGTCTGGAAGGTCTGAAACGTCAGTGGGGCGTGCACGCCGCGGGCGTTATCATGTCGAGCAAAAACCTGACTGACGTGATTCCCGTGATGCGCCGCGAGGCTGATGGGCAGGTTATTACCCAGTTTGATTACCCCACCTGTGAAGGCCTGGGTCTTATCAAAATGGACTTCTTGGGTCTTCGCAATTTGACGATTATTTCTGATGCGCTAGATAACGTCAAGATGAACCGCGGCATAGAGATAGACCTCGAAAACCTAGAGGTTGATGACAAAGAATCCTACCGCCTATTGGCGCGTGGCGACACCTTAGGCGTATTCCAGCTCGACGGTGGTCCGATGCGCAGCCTGCTTAAACTCATGGAGCCCGAAGAGTTCGAGCATATTTCCGCTGTGCTTGCCCTGTACCGCCCTGGACCTATGGGTGCGAACTCGCATACGAACTATGCCCTTCGTAAGAACGGTAAGCAAGAGATTCAGCCGATTCACCCCGAGCTTGAAGAGCCTCTTGCCGAGATTCTTGATACTACCTATGGCCTGATTGTGTATCAGGAGCAGGTGATGGCGATCGCCCAGAAGGTTGCAAATTATACGCTGGGTGAAGCGGATCTGCTGCGTCGCGCGATGGGTAAGAAGAAGAAAGCTGAGCTGGATAAACAATATGAGGCTTTCCACGATGGCATGATTTCTAACGGGTACTCGGAGGGCGCAGTTAAGGCCCTGTGGGATATTCTGCTTCCGTTTTCCGATTACGCATTCAACAAAGCCCATACTGCGGCATACGGTTTGGTATCGTACTGGACCGCCTATTTGAAGGCGCATTATCCGCAGGAATATATGGCGGCTCTGCTAACGAGTGTGGGCGATAACAAGGATAAGCTGGCTCTGTACCTCAACGAATGCCGTGCCATGGGTATTACCGTGCTGCCCCCGGATGTGAACGAATCCACCCTGACCTTTGCGCCTGTGGGGAAGGATATCCGTTTCGGCATGGGCGCTATTCGTAACGTGGGCGCAAACGTGGTCGATGGCATGATTGCAGCCCGCGAAGAGAAGGGGCACTTCGAGTCTTTCAACGACTTCCTGAAGAAAGTTCCGCTGGTTGTGTGTAATAAACGCACCATTGAATCGCTGATTAAGGCGGGTGCTTTCGATGAGCTGAAACATACTCGCCGTTCGCTTTCGCTGGTACACGAGTCGGCAGTAGACGCGGCGGTCTCCGTAAAGCGCAAAGAGGCGGCAGGACAGTTCGACCTCTTCGGATCCCTGGGTATGGATGATGCACTCGGTGATGATCTTTCGGTGACAGTTCCAGATATTCCCGACTGGGAACGCCGCGAGAAACTGAATTTCGAACGTGAAATGCTGGGTCTGTACGTTTCCGATCATCCGCTGCGCGGTCTGGAACGTGCACTTTCGGACGCGGCAACCGCATCTGTGCACGATATTATCGACGAGGACTCGCATATTCGCGACGGCGAAGTGGTAACGATCGCGGGCATGCTCACGAGTGTTTCGCGGCGTATTGCCAAGTCGAGTGGTAACCAGTATGCGTCGGTAGAGCTTGAGGACTCATCGGGCGCTACCCTGACCGTCATGTTCTTTTCCCGTGCATATGAGACGATGGGCAACGCCCTGGCAGATGACCTGATTTGTTCTATTAAGGGTCGTATTCAGCGGCGTGATGACGGCAGCGTGAATATGAGCGCCCAGGAAATGCAGATTCTTGAACTGAGCGATGATGGTCGCGGCGCCCCGATTACGATTTCGGTGCCCGAGTACCACGTGACGGAGGACCGTCTTAAAGAGCTGAAGGACGTTCTGCGCGATCATCGCGGGAATGTGGATGTCCGGATGCTCCTGCGCACTCGCGATAAAGAACAGCTGGTCCTTCTGGATTCGAGTGTGCGAGTTGATCCCAATCCCAGCCTCTTTGGTGAGATTAAGACGATTTTCGGTCCCAGCTGCATTCGCCGGTAGGGGAGAAGCCCTCAATATCTAGCGGTATGGGTAAGGCTTATTCAGGAGGGGTAATTCCCCTGGATAATCCTTACCGAACCGTTAGGTCAGCTCTTCAGAGATCTACACGGCGGGCTAAAACTGGGTGTTAAACCATCGTGGGCGTGGCTAGGATGGACACAAGCCTCTGACGGTTCTCTTGACGGCATCGGTAAAATAAGAATGATGATGCTCGACGCGGGTGCTGCACAGTGCCCATCTGAGGAGACACCATGTATTGCCCGTACTGCAAGCACACAGACTCTCGCGTAGTAGATTCGCGAACCACCGACGACGGCGCGGCTATCCGCCGCCGCCGCCAATGTACCGCGTGCAGTCGGCGTTTTACAACCGTTGAAACAACCACTATTTCCGTTATTAAACGCTCCGGTGTGACCGAGCCATTCGACCGTTCTAAGATTGCTGCCGGTGTGCGTAAAGCCTGCCAGGGGCGTCCGGTGGGTGAAGACGATTTGGCAAAACTTGCTCAAGAAGTCGAAGAGCTTATTCGGGCCCGCGGACTCGCCGAAATTAACGCGCACGAGGTGGGACTTACCATCCTTGAACCGCTCTCCAAACTGGATGCGGTAGCCTACCTGCGCTTTGCCAGCGTTTACCAAGCGTTCGAGAACCTTGAAGACTTTGAATCCGCGATCGCTCTTCTGCGTGAAGACCGCGTGGGAGACGCAGAGCCTCCCGAGGACGCGGTAGCCTCTTCGGATAAAACTTCCCAAGACAAACGAGATAAAGACGCGAAGCCCGCGAAGAAAAATACCGCCAAAACTACCAAGGCTCGCTCCGGGAAATCAAACGAGAGCAACCCGCTTCAGGGGACGTTCCTCTAAAACTTCAACAGCTACTCCTCGCGAGCAGATAGTATTTTGACGAGCAGATAG
>NZ_KV797900.1:92875-215780 GCF_001809525.1 Rothia sp. HMSC064D08
CTATCTGCTCGTCAAAATACTATCTGCTCGCGCTTTATGAAGTTTTACAGGCTTTAGAGTTCGCCGCGCCGCTGACGTTCGGAAGGCATTCCGCCAGCCCAAAGCGCAGCACCCACAATGCCAGCATTATTGCGCAGAGTCGCCATCACCATAGGAGTGCGAATCTCGTCCTCGAAGTAGGGCATAAATTTCTCGGGGTTCTTTGAGATGCCTCCACCAATAATGAAAAGGTCGGGGGAGAACAACGCTTCAACATGCTGGAAATACCGGCGCAGACGCTTTTTAGCGTACTTCTTCCACGAAAGATCATGAACTTCGCGTGCTCGCGCGGATGCGCGGGATTCCGCATCATACCCGTCAATTTCAAGGTGTCCGAGTTCGGTGTTCGGCACCAAAACCCCGTTGTTAATTAGGGCGGAACCAATACCGGTTCCCAGGGTGATAACGGCGATGAGCCCCGTCTTGTCTCGTCCTTGCCCGTAGGTGGCTTCGGCAAGACCGGCGGCATCAGCATCATTAATGCCGTAAACAGTCCTTGAATCCAGGGCGTCACTGATGAGCTGCTCAAGGTTAGTGTTAATCCAGGCGGGATCAACATTTGCAGCTGAGAAAACCACACCATTCTTCACGACGGCGGGGAAATCGACGCCGATGGCAGAATAAGGCTCTGGCGCTATCTCACGTGATTGAAGCTCATCAACAATCTGGCGTGCCACCTGTGCGATAGCCTGTGGGGTTGCTGGCTGCGGGGTGGGAATACGAAAACGCTCGGATACCAGGTTACCGGTTCGCAGATCGACGATACCGCCTTTCATACCGGTACCGCCAATATCAATACCGATCATCAGGTCTTTGGGGGTGGGCGCCGGAACATCGACGTATTCTACCGAGTTTTCGACCGGAGGAATTGCAGCAGTAGTCTCGTTCATAGGTCTCTCTTTCGTCGTGTCTGTGTTATTGGGAGAAAAACTAAGGCAGGGTGAGAACATCCACGCCGTCTGCTGTGACAACCATGGTGTGCTCAAATTGGGCGGTACGTTTGCGATCGCGGGTGACCACAGTCCAATCGTCATCCCACAAATCCCACTCGATCGTGCCGAGTGTCAGCATGGGTTCGATGGTGAAGATCATGCCCTCTTTGATCTCCATATCATAGGCGGGTGCCGCATCGTAGTGCGGGATAATAAGGCCCGAGTGGAATTCGCGCCCCACGCCGTGCCCGGTATAGTCACGCACTACACCGTATCCAAAACGCGCCGCGTATTTTTCAATCACGCGACCGATAACGTTGATTTGACGGCCTGGTTTAACCGCCTTCATCGCGCGGTTGAGGGCTTCTTCAGTACGTTCTACCAGCAGACGGGATTCTTCATCGACATTACCCACCAGCAAAGTTTTATTGGTGTCGCCGTGCATTCCATCAAGGTATGCGGTGACGTCAAGGTTTAGGATGTCGCCGTCCTCAAGTACCGTGGAGTCGGGAATGCCGTGACAGATCACCTCGTTCAGCGAGGTGCATACCGATTTCGGGTAGCCGCGATAATCCACGGTGGAGGGGTAGGCACCGTGATCGCAAATATACTCGTGGATCAGCACATCGATCTGATCGGTTGTCGTGCCCGGGACGGCAATCTTTGCCGCTTCCACAATAGCGCCTGCAGCAACCTTACCCGCTGCACGTACTCTCTCAACCTCTTCAGGGGTGTACATATTTGAGTCGTTGCCCTCATTGGGGGTTTTCTTACCCACGTATTCGGGGCGAACAATATCTGCCGGTACAGTGCGCATGGGGGTGACAACTCCGGGGGTCAGGCACCCTATGGGCGCGGCACCCGGTTCTGCGGGAAGATTATGAGAAGTAGCCATAAAATTATCTTACCGGCAGAACACAGGTGTATCGCTAGGTACCCCATACAAAACCCGAACCTTTTTCCATATACGCAGAATATTTTTCATCATGCGTGCGCAGGGCCTTAAAGTTGACGAAAATTGGTGAAAGACGGCGCATGAGGATGTAAAAGGTGCTACCGTGAAGGACATAAAGAACCTGCGTAGTTTTCTGTCACCAAAGCGCAGGCATGCTGAAGGAGAATAATGAGTATTACCGACAATGTCACCCCAGGCCCACACCCGGTGCAGTACTGGTACAACACCTTTACCGGGCAGGTAGAAGAAGGGCAGCAAAGCAAGATTACCCACCTGTGGGGTCCTTATGCGACACGCGAAGAGGCAGAAAAGGCCATGGAAACAGCGCAGAAGCGTAATGAAGAATGGGACAATCAGGACTAGCCGATTTCCGCGCAAATCTTAAGAGCCAGACTCACCGTGTGTGAGGCTGGCTCTTGTGCTTTGTAGATTTTCCGCTGCTCCCTAAGGCGGCTTTTCTGAGAGGATTTCTACTCAAAAGTGTGTTCTTGGGCGGGGAATTCGCCCGAGCGCACCTCGGCGCGGTAGGTACGTGCCGCATCTTCAAGAAGCGAACCGATCTGCGCGAATTGTTTGACGAACTTGGGGAGTTTGCCCTCGCGCATTCCCATAGCGTCTTGCCAGACAAGCACCTGACCGGTAGTGACGTTGCTTGCGCCAATACCGATAGTAGGAACTGCGCCCACCGCCTGATCAACGCGGCGCGCGGTCTCTGTAGTCACCATTTCAAGAAGCACACAGAATGCGCCAGCTTCGGCGAGGGCGCGTGCATCCGCAACAACGGCGTCGCTTTTTTCGCCGCGGCCCTGCACTCGGAAACCGCCGAGAGCATGTTCCGACTGTGGGGTGAAGCCGACGTGTGCGACAACCGGAATACCTGCACGAACTATGGCGCGAACCCACTCGGTCATAGCGGCGTTGGCCTCGATTTTGATAGCGTGTGCCCCGCCTTCTTTCATGAGGCGCGCCGCCGATGCGACCGCTTGTGCGGGAGACTGCTCGTAACTGCCGAAGGGGAGATCGGCGACCACCATAGCGCGGGATGCGCCGCGTGCTACTGAGGCTACGAGCGGAATCATCTCGTCAAGAGTAACGGTGAGAGTGGACTCATATCCGTAGACGACATTAGCGGCGGAGTCACCGATAAGAAGCATATCGATTCCCGCGCGGTCAAAAATCTGGGCTGTTAAGAAGTCATAGCAGGTGAGCATTGAGAACTTTTCGCCCGCAGCTTTAGCCTGCGCGAGATGGAGGGTACGCACTTTTTTCACCTCTTCAAGGCTGAAAGGCTTATCTCCGGCTCCCGTGGGGGCGGCGCTCGTCGCGTTGTGCGGGTGCTGTGTAGATATGGCAGACGCGGATGGTGCGTAAGGGGCGTTTTCGTTCTCGCTCATGGGGTCTATTTTATCGTGGTTGCTCCGGTATTGCTGGGGAACGGTTCGCTGATAGATAACGCCTGATGCTATGGCATACCAAAACACCCATCATCTGGTTAGTACAGGGCACGTAATGGAGAGTAATTACCTCTGACAAGGGATTTTCGCCAGCCCCAGCGCCAACCGTGACGTTCTGCGTGGAAGAGGAAAACGGTATCCTGTGTGAGAGCAGGGGGCCAGTACACGAGTGGGTCGGTACCGGAGTCTCGTTTCTCAGCGGCGAGCGCATCGCATTGGAATTGTTCAAGACAGTGTTGTGCTTGGGCTTGCAGTTCGGCTGAAGACCGGGTCAGAGCCTCCGTTACAGTCGAGAGAATTTCTTCATGCGTAAAAGCTGAGAATTTTTCGTGATATTCAGTGCGGGCGCGATGGTGCAGCGCAGATGCGGATTTCATGAGGCGTTCACACTCGCGGACCATCTGGCTAAGCGACATCATCTCGTAGAGTTGGGGTACCTGAACATGTGCCTGAGAGAGGGCGGCGCGAAGCTCTGGGCTTATAGGCAGAAGGTGACCGAGTGTGTACACGTTGGTGCGGGCTAGATTAGCAGAGATAAGTGTTTCGGTAGTGGTGCTCAGGAGGGCTCGCGCATCGTTTTTAGTGTCTGCGGAAAATGCGTATCCGAGAGCTTTGACAATATCGAGAGTAAGCTGCGTTGCCTGTACTAGCACGGTGATGGGGTCTTGTGATGGCACCGCCGATTGTAGCTCGGTGAGCCTTGCACGATATTCGGTAAGTGTCTGAAAATGCTCTGATGCGTGGTCAATATCAATCTGCTGAAGCAGACGCTCAAGGGTTTTCAGCGTTGGGCTCAGCTGTGATTGTGCAGAGTCGAATGCATCCGTGAACAGAGTGAGGTGTCGATAAATAGTCTGGGCACCTTGGAGATATCGTTCATGGTGTGTATTCTCGTGCAGCGTTTGGGCTAGGCGAAGGTGCCTATGTAGTACATCAAATGGGAATGAGGTGATCGCTGGATAGCGTGTCTCAAGATCGTGAATTTGGCGCGATAAAGCCTGTTGGTGCTCCCGAGCACGGTCGGCGATATGCGCGAGTTTTTCATCGGTGAGATAACTTTCGGGAACGGGCAAATAGGCAATGCTCAAGAGCACTCCGAAGGAACAGCTGAGAGACTGTGCTACGGCGTTTTTGAGGGCTTGATCGTCTCTGTGCACTGTGGTCGCGAAAGCATAATATACAGAGTGCATATTCTGGATGAAACTATCGGTATCTTCCAGATAGTCACGACTGACGGCTTTGCTGACTCGAACTTGGGCTATCTACGCCCGTTCTCGTAGCAGCTGAAAATATTGGGCGGCGTATACAGCTTCGCGGTACCAGGCGGTGCATCTGTGCATGAGTTCCGCCTGCGATAGCTCGAAAATTGAGGGGTGAGCGTTGGCAGGGGCGAACCCTTGGGGAGAGAGTGCTACTGCCGAGAGCGCATACGGATCGGCCACGATAAACTCGGGCTCATAGACTCCATTGGGTAAAGGACAGGGCTCTTTGAAAGAAGAAATATAAGAAATAAGCCAGATGATACTGAACATAACGAGCATGAAGGCGCCGCTGAAAATAAGATACTCCACAATTATTCCTTCCTGGTTTTACGAAGGGCAGATTCGCCACTTTATACGATGTGATGAACCGAGTATCAGACTTTCAGATAGTCCGGTCGTGGGCAGTCTGGCTCCTCCCACACCTTATGCCAGGGTACAAAAAAGTCATCCTTATACAGGGAATGATAAAACCAACTAGGGTTTTGCAGCATCCAGTAATGATATTCCTCTGAATCGGGCTGCAGTCTGCTGCGCTTATCGCGTTCGAGCATACGCTGGCATTCGTCATATGCCGCATACATTTCGGTGTCAGATACAAGAAGCTCGTAGCTTAGCGCCGTCACAAACCGTTTTTGGCTTGGGGAATCTGGTGTCATATCGGGGAAGTAGCCGTCATATGTTTGCAGCATTTCCTCTCGCGTATGCCGTAATTGTTTTACCAGATTAACCAGGTACTCTAAAGAGCCCGATAGATCATCTTCATCCTCCAGAAGTATTTGGCAAGCATACTGATTCAGCATAGCCGCGCAGAGCTCATGTGCGTTCAGCGGCGCGTATTCCCCAGCAAGAAGGAGCTTTGTGTAACCGTATTCGCGTCGTATCTGCGTTATGCATAGGCGTTGAATAAGGCGCTCGCAGCGTGTATAAGACTCCTCTGAAAGTACCGGCTTCACCTCCGTAAGCAGATCTACGCAAAAGCTCGTTATGCGGTCTCGATGCCCTTGACTTTGTGACAGATCAGCGGGTGCCTTGCCGGTTGTCGCTAGGAGTTCTTCGAGCTGTTCGGCACGGTGGCTAACAATTTGCCGATAAAAACGGTTGCGGCGTTCTTCGGCTCCGTGTTGCGCCCCTTCAAGAAGTTCAACGGCAGTCTGCGCTTCGGGGGCGGCACGGCAGTATTCCTCGCATGCATCAAGGGCTTCTTGCAGCGCCGTCAATATAGTCCTAACGCCGCATATTGCACGTTGAATTTCGTGGTGCAGGTAAGTTCGTGCCGCATCCCCGCGAATATGCGGATGTTCGGCGAGTTTATGCTGCGCTGCCTCTAGAACCTGTGTTGCGGCGGCAAGCACCGCACAAGCAATCTGTTGGGGAAAATCACTGTTCTTATGCTGCGATAGTGCGGTGGAAAGATGCTGTTCGGTTTCATCACGGATGCCGCAAAGTTCTTGTACCTTAGTTTCTTGCCCTTTAAAGATTTTTGCGGATATATTTCGCGGTTCTTTCCAATCTCCAAGTATCAAACCTGTCTGACGTATAACACCTCGAGAGTATCCGAGAGCGTCGGTACTTGCCTGACGGAGTTTCTGCGGTTGAGAAGATTTAGCATCTAGCGCGTATTCATATCTGTTCAAGGCCGTGTAAGCTCGCAGAATGTCAACACGGACAGCTTCAGAGTAGGCATCGTCCAACGTGGGTTTTTTGAGGGTATCAGGGCGGATAGCGATATTGAGGTAAATACGATGCGCCCACCGTACGTACAGTTCATGCCGGTCGCGCAGTTGGCGAGGCGATAGAGCCCAGGTAATTTCGTCGAGTTTAAACGGGTTTTTGGGAGTCTCTGGAACCGGGGTAGGATTTCGGTTCCGGAACTTGTCTATGACCCATAGGATTGGCGTGAGGGGTATAGCTAGAAGGGCGCATACGATAAATCCAGCGAAAATGAGAACAGGAATTCCTAAAACGATAAAACATACGATGTACATGAACGCTATAGCTATCAATCTGCATATTTCTGCAATGCTCATGTGTATTTCCTCTGGAACGTATTCAGTGATTTCGTGGTTGGGATGTCCGCAAAACTTTGAAGTGATGGGAGTCACCCAATAACTTCTATCTTAGGCGACTCGCCGGACAGCTTAGCGCCCGTTAGCGTGAATTGAACGTGAATTTTGGGGGAATAAACTACTGTCTACATAAGAAGCTGGCTTTAGGTCGAGAACGCCGCAGATCTAACTTTTTAGCCCGAAGCTGGCTTTTATAGTTCAGTTTTCAAGGGTAGGCAAAACGCGGAACATACAACAACTGAGCTACACCCGCCTACCTGACCCACAGAATTTACATAAACGAAACCTGAACATCAGGCGTTTGCGGGAAGAAACCGATAGTCTAGAAAGAGACATAAAACCGTGCCAGCGCACTCGCGTCTTGCGGCACCAACATATGCGTGAGCACGGCATCACTCACCGCCGAGTCAGCTACCGCCCGGAATACAGGGAGATATCTATGGACCGTCAACAGGAATTTGTACTGCGCACCATCGAAGAGCGCGACATTCGCTTTATTCGGCTGTGGTTTACCGATGTGGTGGGAACCCTCAAATCCGTGGCATTGGCCCCAGCTGAGGTTGAAAGCGCCTTCGAGGAAGGGCTCGGCTTTGACGGTTCCTCTATTGAGGGTCTTTCGCGCGTGTACGAATCCGATATGCTGCTTCAACCCGATCCCTCCACATTCCAGATATTGCCTTGGCGCGGGATTGAAGACCATACCTCCCGCATGTTCTGCGATATTCTTACACCCGATGGTGAGGCGAGCGCATCCGACACGCGCGGCGTACTCAAGCGAACCCTCAACAAAGCGGCTGAGATGGGATTCACTTGCTATACGTCGCCTGAAATTGAGTTTTATCTGCTCAAATCTGCTCAGCTGGGTGATGATGGTTTTCCGGTACCGGTAGACTATGAATCCTATTTTGATCACACTCCCGGAGGGATTGTACAGGATTTCCGTCGCAAGGCGGTGACCATGCTTGAAGAGGTTGGTATCTCGGTGGAGTTTAGCCACCATGAAACTGGTCCCGGGCAGAACGAGATCGACCTGCGCCATGCTGATGCCCTGCAGACCGCCGATAATGTGATGACGTTCCGTACCGTTATTAAAGAGGTTGCGTACACGCGGGATCTTTACGCAACGTTCATGCCCAAGCCTTTCACCAAATATGCTGGCAGCGGTATGCACACCCATTTCTCGCTTTTTGAGGGCGATACTAACGCGTTCTTCGAGGCCGGGGCTGAGTATCGTCTCTCAAAGACGGCGCGGCACTTTATTGCCGGGGTGCTCAAGCATGCCCCGGAGTTTACCTCGGTCACCAATCAGTTCATCAATTCATATAAGCGGCTGTGGGGCGGGGGGGAAGCACCCAGTTACGTTTCATGGGGGCACAATAACAGGTCGGCGCTGGTGCGCGTACCGCTCTATAAACCGAATAAGATGCAGGCGGCGCGTATCGAATACCGAGGGCTTGATTCGGCCTCGAACCCCTACCTGGCATATGCGGTCATCCTCGCTGCGGGGCTCAAAGGTATTGAGCACGAGTATGAGCTCATGCCTGCCGTAACTGAAGATCTCGCCGCCATGACAACCGCAGAACGCCGCGCTATGGGCTACAACCCGCTGCCTGCTTCTCTGCGTGAGGCTATTAACCGTACCGAGGACTCCGAGTTCATGGCAGAGGCTCTGGGGGAGCAGGTTTTCGAACAATTCTTACGCAATAAGCGTGCCGATTGGGAACAATACCAGGCGCAGGTCACTCCGTACGAGCTCAAGCATAATCTGGGGATTCTCTAGCGGATAGGCGAGTTTCGGGAGGGGACCATGCCAGAGCAGCAACCTACTGAAGGAACAGCGGCGGTACCGGCGGATGCGGAACGTCAAGAACACGCACGCAGGCGCAAGCGCATGGTCGCCGCTGGGTTCTACGATGCCGCAAAGAGCGAGCGCTGGCTTGATTCCCCCGAACTCGCCCAGGTCAATACGGATGCTCTCTTTGCCGGGCTGCGCTGGGCACCCTCGCCGGATATCGCGTTACCTTCGCTGGTGAGGCTTATCGAAAAGCACCCCGCAACGGCGGAGCGCGCGAACCGCGGGGATGCCGAATTTAGCATGTTCCGGCTTTTGGGCTCTTCGCAGGCGTTGGGCGATTTTCTGTACCGCAACCCGCATTTGATCGACGATGTTCTCGACAGCCACGGGCTAGACTCTGAACCTGAGCTCATCGCCACTCAAGAGCCCAGCACTATTCAGGCGGAGGATATCGAGCCGCAGATAGACCCGCACGATGTTGAGGAAACCCCGCATATTCGCGGGTACAGCGGCACTGCCGGGGGTAAAAAGCTCGACGATATTGATGAGCCTACAGCCCCGCTGGCAACCGCATACCGCACGGAGCTGTTGGAAGCGGTGGGTGCAAACCCCGACGATGAGCGACCGCGCGCATCACGTGAGATGACGGGTAAAGACGGGTATACGGCACTACGTGTGGCGTACCGTGCCGCACTCACGAAAATTGCGCTTGTTGATGTGTGTTCGCCCGATCCCGTGGAACTTATGCCTACGATTGGGCGGCATCTTGCTGATCTTGCCGCTGCTGCGCTGGAAGGGGCGCTTGCGATAGCCCGCACCGAGGTTGCCGAGGGGCTGGGCGGTGGACTGTGCTCGGCACCTGCTCGGGGTGCATCCGTAGATGCCCTGGATTTGGCGATTATCGGTATGGGCAAATGCGGGGCGCGCGAGCTGAACTATATTTCTGATGTAGACGTGGTGTATGTGATAGCACCCGTTCCCGCCAGTGAACTGCCCGAGGGAGTAGAACCCCTCACCGAGCAGGACTGCGCCCAGATCGGTACTGAGCTGGTACACGCGCTGACGAAAGCGATCATGGCGCCTGCCTCCGAACCGCCGCTGTGGGAGGTGGACGCGAACCTGCGCCCCGAAGGCAAGGACGGGCCGCTGGTGCGCACCGTCGAATCCTATGTGCGGTACTACAAGCGTTGGGCTGAGAACTGGGAGTTTCAGGCGCTTTTGAAAGCCCGACCAATTGCTGGGTCTGCGCATTTGGGTGAAAAATACGCACGCGCAATCGAGCCGTTCGTGTGGGAGTCAGCCGCTCGGGATTCCTTTGTGGAATCTGTGCAGGCTATGCGCGCCCGCGTGACCGATAATATTCCTGCCGCCCAGCTGGAACGTCAAATAAAGCTCGGCCCCGGCGGTCTGCGTGATGTCGAGTTCACGGTTCAGCTTTTGCAGCTGGTGCACGGGCGAACCGACCCTGCTGTGCGTACCAAATCTACCCTGGATTCGCTCGCCGCGCTCACCCGTGCCAGCTACATTAGCCGCGCCGATACCGAAGCGTTCTCACGCGACTACAAGAAGTTGCGTCTGCTGGAGCACCGCATTCAGCTTATGCACTTGCGCCGAACCCACCTGATGCCCGATCGCGCCGGGGAACAGCGCGCTCTTGCCCGTTCCTTGGTGCCCGCCGAACGTATGGGAACACTCTCGGCTGAGCAGATGCTCAAAGCTTGGCAGAAACTCAAACGCAATGTGCGTTCCCTGCACGAACGTATTTTCTTCCGCCCTCTGCTGGCCGCAGTTTCAACGCTGAGCCGCGATGAAGTGGCGCTTTCCGACCAGGCGGCGCAGGACCGTCTGGCTGCGCTCGGCTACCGCGACCCGCGCGGAGCCATGCGGCATATTGAAGCACTCACCAACGGGATCAGCCGCCGCGCTGAGATTCAACGGCATCTGATGCCCGTGCTCTTGGGCTGGTTTGCTGAGGGCGTGGATGCAGACGCCGGGCTGCTGGGGTTTCGCCTGGTCTCAGAGTCTTTGGGCACCACGAGCTGGTACTTGCGTATGCTTCGCGATTCACCTGCCGCTGCGGAGCGGCTGTGCCAGATACTCTCAAGCTCGCGGTATATTACCGACCTGCTGGAAGATGCGCCCACCTCCATCACCTGGCTTGATAAGGTTGCCGACCTGCAGCCGCTGAGTGCGGACGCTCTCAAAGCTGAAATTACCTCGCTCCTGTCACGTCACGAGGACTCTGCGGACGCTATGCGCGCGGTACGGTACCTGCGCCGCCGCGAGATTTTGCGCATCGCCATGGGAGACGCCCTGAACCTGCTGAGCGTTCAGCAGGTGTGCACCGGGCTGGCGACCGTGGACGAGTGCACCATCGGCGCGGCGCTCGCCCTGGCGGAACGCGAAGAGATCAACGCAGGGGAGCGCAACGAGGAAACTGCGCCCCATAAGAGCGGCGCACCGCAGCACGATTTTCAAGAGGCAACGGGGGAGAACTCCGAAGAGGGACAGAGGAACCTGCTACTAACCGAGATCACGGTAATTGCGATGGGTCGTCTGGGCGGCGCCGAGAACGGCTTCGGTTCGGATGCAGACGTGATGTTTGTGCACCGCCCCGTGGAGGGAGCCGATGAGAAAGAAGCCCAGGCGCAGGCGAACCGCATTGTGAATCACCTGATGCAGCTGATTAAACAGCCTGTACGCCCTGCGATTCGTGCTGAACGCCCGCTTGAGGTAGATGCGGATTTGCGCCCGGAAGGTAAGCAGGGTGCGCTGGTACGCTCACTGGATTCATACCGCGCCTACTATGAGCGCTGGGCAGAGACATGGGAGTTTCAGGCGCTCTTGCGGGCACGCCCGATCGCCGGTTCTGAGGACCTGGGGCGTGCGTTTGTTGAGCTGATTGACCCGTACCGGTATCCGCGTGAATTCACGGTGGAGCAGGCGCAGCAGGTGCGGCGTATGAAGGCGCGAGTGGAGCATGAGCGCATGCCGCACGGGGCGGACCGTACCCGGCAGCTGAAGCTGGGGCGTGGCGGGCTCTCTGATGTGGAGTGGCTGGTTCAGCTGATTCAGCTGCAGCACGCTTATAAGGTTGAGGGGCTTCGCACGACTTCGACTCTGGATGCGCTGGATGCTGCTGTTCAGGCTAACTTAGTGGCTGCCGAGGACGCCGAAGTTTTGCGGGATGCGTGGCTGTTGGCGACCAAGATTCGCGGCGGCAATGTACTGCGTGGCGTGCGTCAATCCGATTTGTTGCCCACTTTACGCGATGCTTTGGAGGCGGTTGCCCGCTGGAGCGGCTATACCCCCGGCAGCGCCCGCCAATTAGAAGAAGACTATTTACGAGTCACCCGAAATGCCAGGAAAGTTTATGAACGGCTTTTCTTTGAGGGGTAAGAACAAAATTTTAGAGGAGAACATAAAGTGAAGAAAAAACAGCGAATTCCAGGATATTTTAAGTCGAATAATAAATTTAGGGATAAGAATAATAATCTAAACAGTTTTTTAAAATCACTTAAAGAGAGTTTTGAATTCACTAAAGAAAATTGGTTTATGATATCTTCCCTCTCGATTGTGTGTTTGTGTATAACTTTAATAAGGGCATATTCAGTGACATTTTCTGGTAATGTTGGAGCTGCAGCTGAATATGTTCAATATTATATTACAGGAAATCTATATAAGTTGGTTACATTTATATCTTTCCCCTTTGGGATCATTGTGTCAATAGTAATAATCCCTGTATGTGTTTCTGTCATATTAATGAGAGATAATAAGTATGGAAAAGTAAGAGAAGTATCAAGAGATACACTGCAAAGTGAGATGAATATGAATAAAGTTTTTCCTATTCGGCGTATATTTTTTGTAATGCTCATTATTTTTCTAATAAGCTTAGTTATTAACTTATTTTTATTGTATTTTTTAGCCGTTGAGATTAAATATGTATGCTGGATATTTATAATGTCATTAGTTATATCTTTTTTTAGTCTTTGCATGCCTTTTATAATGATGGCCGTTTTTATATTTACTGATGAAAAAATAAATTTAAAAGTTTGTGTATTAGTCGCTACTTTTGTTATGATGCTTATAATCAATTTAGCTGGAGATTTTGTAGGTGTTATAAACTGGGATGATAGCGGGTATGCGTCGTGCATTAAAGATAGTTCAAATCCCAATGATAAAGGTGTTACTGCTCTTCCTATCTCTTATGATACACGCGGGGTTCAAGTATTTACGGGAGAGTATGACTCCAACAGTAAAAAGTGGAAGAATGAGGGAGAAAATGTAATTCATCGAGAATATTTACAATTTGAGAAGGGTTATAAAGTTACCTCTGGTGCCTGCAAGTCTGGCTCTGGCATGTCTTCTGTACCTCCCCCGCAGGGGCAACAACTTCCCTAGTAGATTATATGAAACCTGAATTATACATTGTTCTTATTGTTGGCATCTTCCTCTCGGTTATACAACGTTCCTACTATTTGTATAATCCAAACACTAAGCAATATGTTCCGCTTATATTCTCTGTTCTAATAGGGTATCTGGGATATATGGGTCTTTTAGGAGTTATTAAAGAGATTGGTAGAAACAATTTAGAAGGATTTATTTTACTTTCAGTTTTTTCTGGCATACCAATTACCTTTACAGTTCTTTTTCTTCGAACCTTTGTGCAATTCCATGATAATGGTATAACCTACCGTAAGTTTGGGAGACGTAAAAAGTTTATGCCCTGGAAGGATGTCGTCGAACTTGAGTGGAGAAAAGATGACTGGCGTGATATCTTCCTGTATGTCGAAGACGAATCAGGCAATAGCGCAAAATTTATCAAGACGGTTTTTGTAGACCCCGGAATAGACCTCTACATGAAGTTTTATACTCGAACAGGGCGTTTTCCCGAATCTTATGAGGAATTGGCTAAAAAACTCAAGGTCAAAAAGCAAAAAAGATCGTTTTGGAAACACTTCTTTTTCCTCTTGCTAGAATCTATTTTCATGTTTGCGTCCAGACGATAACAGGTCGTTAGATATTCATCTTTAAGAACTATTCTTACCCCAATAGCGAGGAGCGCCCTATGAAAACTTTTTCCTATAACGGTTCTGCCGAGCAATTTACCGAAGTTCTCGACTACGGCGAAGTGCATCGTGAGGAAGCCATGATTACCCGGGCAGGGCATGAACCTGCTGTGGTTCTGCCTCCCTCCGAGTATGAATCACTCCGAGAAACTATGTACCTGATGAATTCTCCGGCGAATGCTCGTCGCCTTATGGATTCGATAGCCCTGCTTGAGCAGCATATTCATAAAACGGGAGCGGTTTCTGTATCTGAGGGCATTTGAACCGCACTTGGATAAAGAAACCGCTCCCGAAATGGGCGGCGACTTTATGTATATGTCCCTGCTGAACGTTACACCTGTTGTCCGCTTAGATTCTGACCGATTGGGTTTTCCGTAAGATACTGCGGAGCGGCTGCCAATGAGGCTTCCTGCATCAAAACCTGTTGATCCTCAGGGCTCGTTGGGGAAGGCCAGCGACCATTAATCTGGCGAAATACCAGTGCACACATAACCCGTTCGCCTCGCAGATACCGGGACGTAAATGCAATCTTGCGCTTATCTGCTGTCTTGAGAACCAACCATCCACCGGGATGCCCTGAGCTATACGCATACGAATCAATCTCGTGAAAAGGGATACGGGTAACTTTGCCGTACCAAGTGCACTGCTCAATATAATCTACACCGGTTTCAACATACTGACGTTGGCCCATGAGAATTGCCCAGACGCCAAACACTAAGCAGATTCCAATAACCCCAAACGCCATATATGGAGGCATCGGATTACTGCCCGAGATCAAAGCTGGGGTGATGAAGGCAAAGAGTACTCCCCCAGCGACGAGGAAGTAACCACAAAATCTGTACCAACTGGGCAGCTTTGCCCTGATCGTCCCATCGGGTTGAGGCTTTACCTGCGCGGCATGTTTTCTATAGAAGTATCCGCTAACCGCACCGATACACACTAGAAGAATCGCAGTAATAATAAAAGTCATATATCCATAATACGTGTTCAAAAACTGAGGAAGGGGAGACCAGATACGTGCGGGACCGATCTTAGAGTAAGGTTTTCTTGCCCACCTCCAAATCTCTTGCTGTTGTAGGCACCGTATCGTTACCGCCGCAAGCCCCGAGCTCTCGGAGTCTTCGCAAGGTACTGCTGAGCAGCTCTCAGGGATGATTCCTCTCCCAAGACTCGTTGTTCCTCCTGGTTATACGGGGAGGGCCAGCGGCCATTAATCTGGCGAAACGCCAACGCAGCGATCACCCGTTCACCCCGTAGAAAACGAGAGTTAAACGCTATCCTGCGTCTATCCGCCGTCTTAAGAACCAGCCAACCGCCAAGGCCCGCTGGACTATACGAGTACGAGTCAATCTCATGGAAGGGAATTCGGGTCACTTTGCCGTACCAAGCGCGGCGTTCGATATAGTCCACGCCGGTTTCAACGTATTGGCGCTGACCCATAAGAATCGTCACGATACCAAGACCGAAGGTCATAGCAGGAAAGCCAATCGCCATGTTCAGGGGCATAGGATTGCTGCCTGAACTTAAAATAAGTGAAGCAAAGGCTAAGAAGACTCCTGCTGCAATGAGAAAATAACCAAACGCGATGTACCAGCCGGGCAGCTTCGCTCGGACGGTTCCATCAGGCTGAGGTTTTATCCGCGCGGCATGTTGTCTGTAAAAATAGCTGCTTCCCGCACTAATACCTATCAGAAGAACCAACGTAGCGATAAAACTCATACCATCATCATACGTGTTCAAAACTTTCGGATTGGCGCAGAAATAACTGGAGAAACCGGTCTAAATGTATGGTAACCGAGCTTCATTGCTTTCCTATCAAGCCCTCTGTACATTATACTGTACAGAGAAAGAAGGTGTTTATGAAAACCATGTCTTACACCGAGTCTCGGGCTCGGTATGCTGAAGTACTTGACCACGTTGAAGACCACCGTGAAGAAATTGTTATTACTCGATCGGGGCACGAGCCAGCAGTTATCCTCTCCTTGTCTGAATATGAATCTCTTCAAGAGACTGCCTACCTTATGCGCTCCCCGGCTAATGCACGTCGTCTTATGGAATCTATCTCTCGTCTTGAAGCTGGTCTTGGGTCTGAACATCAGCTGATTGAGGAATAGTTGTGAGAATTATTTTTGACGATTCAGCATGGAGCGACTATCTCTGGTGGCAGGTGCAAGACCGGAAGGTTCTCAAGCGCATTAATCTACTGATCAAAGATGTTGAGCGAAATGGTAATGAAGGTATAGGGAAGCCTGAAGCTCTCAGACATCAATTTTCAGGCTGGTGGTCACGCAGAATTACTGATGAACACCGTCTCGTATACAAGCTTACTGACGACTCTATTGTCATAGCTTCATGCCGATACCACTATGGCGCGTAGAAGGGTTGGGTGTTGCCACAAGATTCAGAATCTTGTGGCAACACCCAACCCTTCGAGGAACGAAAACCTAGACAGAGCCTGCCGAAAACCTACCTCTTCACTTGCTCCAGCGCCTCACGCTGAGCCTTGGCGATGCGCTTCTCAGAGACCGTGTACGCCGTGCCGAGTTCCTGGGCAAAGAAGCTCACACGCAGCTCCTCAAGCATCCAGTTCACGCGAGCGAGCGCATCGGGAATAAGAGTCCCCTCGGGAAGCGACTTAACGGCGGAATCGTAGGAATCCTCCAAATCCTGCACCGTGAGCATGAGCTGATTATCTCGGTTCAGGTTCGGTCCCAGCTTCGTCAAGCGTATCTGCGCTGCCTTCAGATAGCGCGGCAGGTGAACCAACTGATCGTACCCGGTATTCGCCACGAATCCGGGGTACACCAGGTTATCGAGCTGCCCCTTCACATCTGAGACGGCGTGCATGGTGCTCAACGAGGTTGCTTTCTTAATGGCTTTGCGCAGCGCCGCCGCCTCTGAGAGGATTTCGGCAACCAGCTTGGTAACCTCAAAGACGGTATCGATCAGCTCGGCGCGCACATGCTCGAACAGTTCACGGTACTCGACGCGCGTGAACACGGGCTTATGCGGAACAAGCTTGTCGAGCGCGGCAACCGTGCAGTCCCGAATCAGTTCGTCAATCGAACCGTGCGGGTTCTGCGTGAACACAATCTTCTCTTTATTCGACAGGTGATCGCTCACATACCGCTCAGGTGAGGGCACCTGCAGCTGCAGAAGACGAATAATACCGCGCCGCTGCGAATGTACCTGCTCAGCCTCGGTGGGGAAAATACGGATGCCCACGCTCGTTTTTTCGTCCACCAGCGCCGGGTATCCGCTGACCGCCTGGGTTGCAATAATGCGCTGCACCTTGCGCGGAATCTCCTCGCCAGGAAAATCGGTCAGGCCCGTGGTTTCACGGATAGAATCTTGAGAATCTGCACCCTGAGCGGCGGTTTTCCCGGGTTTTGTGCCCGACCCTGCGCTGTTTTCCTGCGCGCCCTGCTGCGCCGAACCGGTTCGCGATGAAGCCCCCTGCACTGAGTTCCCGCCCGCGAGCACCGCCATCTTCGCCACCGTATCCTCCGAAGCGCCCAGCGAATCTGCCAGGGCTGAGCGGATCTGCGCATGAAGTTTTTGCTGCAGCTCACGAATATCTTTGCCTTCGCCCAGAATCTTATTGCGGGCATCGCGCACCTGGAACGTGAACTTCAGATGATCCGGCACGGAGTCCCAATCAAAGGCATCCGGCTCAACCACCACGCCGCGCAGACGGCGCAGCACCAGCGCGAACGAGGGCAGAAGCTCGTCAGTCGCGGGGGAGTAGTCCGCCTCTAAAGACTCCAGCGCCATGCGTGCAACATCCGGGGCGGGCACAAAATTACGGCGAATCGCCTTCGGCAGCGATTTAATGAGTGCCGTTAAAAGTTCATGGCGCATCCCCGGAATCTGCCAGCGGAACGGCTCGGGGGTCAGCTGGTTCAAGAACAGAATCGGTACCTGAACCGCCACGCCGTCGCGCTTTGCCGCATCCGTGCGGGCACTGCCCAACCCCGCACCCGGGGCGTATTCGTACCGCAAATCCAGGGTGAGTTCGCCGCCGTCGGTACGCTGCACCCACTGGCGCGGGAACTGCGAATCGTCATAATCGGCGGCATCCTCATTAATAAGGTTTTCCGGGTTGAAATCGAGCAGGTTATCGTTCTCTAAACGTGCGTGCTTCCACCATTTATCGAAGGAACGAACGTCCGTTACATACTCGGGGATACGCGCATTATAGAACTCGAAAAGCACGGCGTCATCCACTCGCAGATCGCGACGACGCAGGCGAGCCTCAAGCTCCTCAACCTCAGCCAGGGCACGCAGGTTGCGCTTGTAGAACTTGTGCTGGGTGCGCCAGTCGCCCTCCACCAGGGCGGAACGAATAAAAATTTCACGTGCAGCGGCGGCATCTACCCGGGAATACTGCACAGCACGGTCGGCATAAATCGTCAACCCGTACAGGGTGCCCTTCATATACGCCACGGCGGCACCTCGGCTTGCCGACCAGTGCGGCTCGGAATACTGCTTCTTCAGCAGGTGCCCGCCCACTTCTTCAACCCACTGCGGCTCAATCGCGGCGTTTGTGCGTGCCCACAGCCGGGAAGTCTCTACAAGCTCGGCAGAAAGCACCCAATCGGGGTTCTGCTTGAAAAGCCCTGAACCTGGGAAGATAGCGAATTTTGTGCCGCGCGCCCCCAGATATTCGCGCGGACCACGCGGGGCTTTGCCGTAGGTTTTCTCACGCTCCTCTTTAGCGCCCACATGCGAGAGCAGACCCGAAAGCAGGCTCTTATGAATCTCAACCTCACGCCCCGATGCGTCAATATCGCGCCCGTTCGACACGCGGATATTCGCGGTGCGCCCCATCTCACGCAGCTGAGCGAAAAGATCCTGCCACTCACGAATACGCAAAAAGTTAATAAACTCGCGGTGGCACATTTTTCGCAGCTGCGAAGAGGAAAGCTCAGCCTGGCGCTCATTAATGTACTGCCACAGCAGCAGGAACGACGAAAAATCAGATTTATCGTCCGTGAAACGGGCGTGCATCTCATCGGCGGTGCCACGCACCTCAGCCGGGCGTTCACGCGGATCCTGAATCGTCAAAGCGGCGGCAAGAACCATCATCTCTTTAGCACAGTCACGGCGCGAACCCTCAATAATCATGCGCGCCAAGCGCGGATCGACCGGGAACGCACTCATTGCACGCCCCGTAGCAGTCAGCGTCGAGGTAGCACGATGATGCTTCCCCCTCTTATCCGTGCGCGCCGGTTTTTCAGAAAGCGCCCCAAGCTCACGCAGTAGATTCACGCCGTCATTAATCGCGCGTGATGCGGGCGGCTGCACAAACGGGAACCGCGCAATATCGCCGGGCTCACGCACCACGCCGATCGCAATCATCTGCAAAATAACGGCCGCCAGGTTCGTGCGCAGAATCTCCGGGTCGGTAAACTCGCTGCGCGACGCGAAATCGTCCTCAGAATACAGCCGAATCGCAATACCATCGCTCACACGACCGCACCGCCCCGAACGCTGGTTCGCGCTCGCCTGCGAAATCCGCTCGATCGGCAGACGCTGCACCTTCGTGCGCGCCGAATACCGCGAAATGCGGGCAGTACCGGTATCGATCACATACTTGATACCCGGTACCGTCAGCGAAGTTTCCGCAACGTTCGTCGCCAGCACGATGCGCGGCCGACTCCCCGGCGTAAACACGCGGTGCTGTTCTGCTAACGACAGACGCGCATACAGCGGCAGAACCTCATAGTTCATACGTGGGGACTTGGCAACCAAAGACTCTAAAGCATCGTGAGCATCACGAATCTCGCGCTCGCCCGAGAAGAAAATCAGGATATCGCCGGGTGCTTCCTTTGACAACTCCTCAACGGCGGCAAGGATTCCATCGGTTGGGTCACGGTCTTCGTCGCCTTCATCTTCATCAGCGTAGTCGTCCCCATCGAGCGGGCGGTAGCGAATCTCCACCGGATAGGTGCGCCCTGAGACCTCAATAATCGGGGGAGCATCATCGGGAAGAATCTGCTCGGCAAGCTCACGTTCCTCATCGCTGAGAGAATCGTCTACCACACCCTTACCTGGCACGAAACTCGGTGCGAAATGCCTCGCGAATCGTTCAGGATCAATGGTTGCGGAGGTAATAATTACCTTCAAATCAGGTCGTTGCGGCAGAATCCGCTTCAAATACCCCAAAATAAAATCAATATTTAGGCTGCGCTCATGTGCCTCGTCAATAATGAGCGTGGAATACTTGCGCAGCAGCTTATCGTGCTGAATTTCGGCGAGCAGAATACCGTCCGTCATGAGTTTGATGGCGCTGTTCTCGCCCACCTCAGAGGTGAAACGCACCTGGTAACCCACGGTCTCACCAATTTTCTGCCCCAGCTCTTCGGCGATGCGCTCCGCCACCGAACGCGCGGCAAGGCGGCGCGGCTGGGTGTGCCCAATCATGCCTTTCTCGGCAAGACCGAGTTCCAGGCACATCTTAGGCAGCTGCGTGGTCTTACCCGAGCCGGTCTCGCCAGCAACAATGATGACCTGATGATCACGAATAGCCGTCTTAATGTCTTCGCGGCGCTCGCTGACGGGCAGTTCTTCGGGATAAGTAATCACAGCGGGAATCAGCGGGGTGTAGGGACGCTGTTCGGGCCGGTCCCGGTGGCTCTTGCGGCGTTCGCGTTTTTGCGGGTTTTTGGGGCGTGAAGCGTTATTTTTACGTGAGGAATTCTTGTGGGAAATATCCCGCTTTGCACCTGACTCTGCCGTGGAAGTATCATCAGGCTTCTCATCGGATGTTTGGGATGTGCGCGCTGGCTTTTGAGGTGCGCGCATCGGCGCCGCATGAATGGCAGCCGCCATGCTCGCCATACTGGGTGCGGTTCGAGCGGTCTTAGGAGTATCTGTGTGTTCGGTGGGTTTCTGCTCAGACATATTGTTACTAGTTTACTCTTCTGTATTTGGTGCCCAAGAAAGCCGTGCTTTCGGCGAAGTCTTGTGTAATCTTGGAGCAGATACTAATAATCTCAAACGCAAAGGCAGGTCATGAAAATAAAACTGCGGGCTTGGCGGGAAGATGATGCCTCAAGACTCTATGACATATACCGTGCAACGCCCGACCTTGTACATCAGATGCCAGCTCTCGGTAGTGTAGAAGATGCGCGAGCTCTCATCTGCGAAGAGCTTCTTCCGTCTTCTGAACACATCACGTGGTGCCTGGAAGCTGACAACCAAGCTGCAGGATGCATAGGTTTCAGATGTATGGGGCGCCAGCCTTCTGGAACCTGGGATAGAGCTTGGGTTTACTACTGGATCTCGGCAGAAACCCGAGGGCTCGGTATAACACGTCGATGCGTGCGTGCGGCGTGCGACTGGGCACAGAATATAGACGCGTCGATTGATAGCGCTATATCACCCGGAAAACCCGCAGAACAAGCCAAGATCAGCTACGATTTCTCAGCTCTTATAGCCGCAAGGTCCCCACGTGTTCGTCGTTTAGAGCTTGGGTACCGCACCAATAACCCGGCATCAGCGGCAGTGGCGCGCCATACAGGGTTCGTGGTTGAGGGCGTAGAACGTGAAAAGTTCTGCTACAACGGCGTGCTCTATGATGCCGCCATAGCCGCGCGCCTTCACAGAGACGTGGACCATATGCTGGCAGCCACCTCATCGTCTGGAGTGTCGGCAGCCCTATAAAGATTCAGGTTCTTCTTCCAGAGAACACGTAGAATCCTAAGGAACAAGCACCACTTTGCCGCGCACATGCCGGGAGCCCACAAGCTCATGAGCTTTCGCTGCCTGCTCTAGCGGGAAAGTCTGATCTACGTGAATTTTCACGATCCCCAGCGACATGAGTCGAGCAATCTCACCCAGCTGATAACGGTCGGGATGCACCGTCAGCCACTCTGCCGTAAACCCGCGCTCGCGTGCAGTCTCTAAAGGATCGGGGCTTGTGAGGGTCACGATTCGACCGCCCGGAACCAGTACATCCAAAGAATCTACGAAGGTTTGTGCACCCGTAGAATTCAGTACCACATCAAGGGTAGGACCTAGAACCTGCCGGAAATCTTGGGTTGTGTAGTCGATAAATTCTGCGCCCAAAGACTGTATAAACTCACGGTTTTTCTCAGAAGCCGTAGCGTAAACTGTAGCGCCAGCGTCGAGGGCAAGCTGAATCGCGAGATGACCAACACCGCCTGCGCCCGCATGGATCAGCACGCGTTCCCCGGAAGAAAGTTTCGCAACCTCAAAAAGTGCCTGGTATGCCGTCAATGCTGCCAGGGCACCGGCACCCAGCTGCTCATCGGGAATATCTGCAGGGGCGTGCACAAGCTGATGGGCAGGAGCCAAAACGTATTCGGCATATGTCTTACCCGGATGCGGAAACTGCACCAGCCCGAAAACCTTCTCGCCTGGCTGGAATCCCGTGTAATCGCCCGCCGTTTCACAAACCAAACCGGCAACATCCCATCCTAAAACGGCGGGTTCTTGGTCAAGATTAATCAATGATGCCGCAGGGCCCAATCCCTTGCGCGTTGTAAGGTCTATAGGATTAACACCAGCGGCGGTAACTTTGAGAAGAACATGCCCGCGAAGGGGCGAAGGCATAGGAGCCTCTGTAAAATGCAGGTTCTCGGGCTCACCCCATGCGGTGAGCTGTACCTGGTGCATGGTCATGGTGAACCCCTTCTGCCTTGACGATAACGGTTGGAAACATTCTCTCAAGCGCAAGTCACGGGGCAAAATAGCATGTCATAAAAGGCAACTCTCACACGTGCCGTTCTCATGACGAGTATGTGCATATCTAGCTAAATTGAAGCCCTATCAGTTCCTGTAGTAGAGAGCTATCAGCGTCGTGAGGGCTTATTGTCTAACTATAGAAACCCGGGAACCCTAGTATTACGCAATCTTCTGAATGGACGTTTCAATCTTTCCCGATAGTCGGTAAAGCATCTGGAGGTTAATAAGAATCACAGCGCTCAAGACCACGGTCAAAATAACTAATTTGAGGTAATCGATATGCTGGGTAGCAAAGATAGCGTATAAGGTAATAGCGTTAAGCGGCATCGTAAATACTGCGGTCCTGCTGCCCGGTGCCCACCCAGGAAAGATAAACGCCTCGCGGATATGAAGGATAAGATGCAGAATATAAGCGATAAAGATAGCTGTGACGGTCTCAATGGAATCAAATATGACCCCGCTAAAAAGAATCAAACAAGCAACAATAAATTCTTCACCTATCATGGCGGCAATAACTGCGGTTGAGGGGTAATGGTCTTGCCCCGCTATAAAGATTTCGTCGTGGTACCGGTTATCGCTGGAGTACTTCTCGATATAGCGGCGCACGAAGATGATCTCCTCAAATTCGTGCACCATGAAGAGAGCGATCGTAATAAATGCAAAAGTGCCTATAGACATCCTAGCCTCCCAGGTTCCTGCATGGTTTCGTTTCTCTACGTTATTTCATGGTATGGCTCAGCGGGCTAATGTCAGTAGTTCAATAAAAATGGTCTACCCGCTGAAGCGGATAGGCCAATAAAAAAGTGCCCTTGAAAGGATTCGAACCTTCGACTTCTTGCTCCGGAGGCAAGCGCTCTATCCACTGAGCTACAAGGGCTGACATATGAAATTTTGGTGACCGCCTTGGCACCTCAACCGGAAACTAGGCGTTTCAGCCGCATACGGCGCACAAGCGAACCTCTATATCCTATCAGATGTTGCTAGAATATGTAGCTATGACTCCCGAAGAATTATCAGCAGCAATTGCTCAAGAACTCGATAAAACTATCGCATCCGGTCAGCTTACCCTCGCAGATAACGCAGAGCTTCCCCTCGCGCGCGTGGAACGCCCGAAATCTCGCGAACACGGTGACTGGGCGACTAATATTGCGCTGCAGCTCGCCAAGAAAGTTGGCAAGAACCCTCGCGAAGTAGCAGCTGTTCTTGCCGATAAAATTGCCTCAATTCCGGGAGTTTCAACGGTAGATATTGCCGGTCCAGGCTTCCTCAATATAACCCTGGATGCGGCTGCGGCAGGCACCCTCGCCGCCACTATCGTCGAAGCTGGAAATACATACGGAACCAGCGATAAATTCGCGGGAAAAACCATTAACCTTGAATTCGTCTCGGCTAACCCCACCGGCCCCATCCACTTGGGTGGAACCCGCTGGGCGGCCGTGGGTGATGCGCTCGCCAATATCCTCGAAGCCGAGGGCGCAAATGTGGTGCGCGAATACTACTTCAACGATCACGGCACTCAAATTGATCGGTTCGTAAACTCGCTTCTTGCTGCCGCCAAGGGAGAGCCTACCCCTGAAGACGGCTATGCGGGCGCCTATATTACCGATATCAAAGATCAGATTCTCGCCCAACGCCCAGACGCGCTCGACGCCGAAAACCCCGCAGAAGTTTTCCGTGAGATCGGAACCGAGCTTATGTTCGCACAGATTAAAGAGTCTCTGCACCGTTTCGGTACCGACTTTGATGTCTTCTTCCACGAAAACTCGGTATTTGAATCTGGCGAGGCCGACCGCATCATTGAGCAGATGAAACAGGATGGTCAGCTTTTTGAATCCGAGGGCGCGTGGTGGATGCGCACCACTGACTACGGCGATGACAAAGACCGTGTGGTCATTAAATCGGATGGTAATCACGCCTATGTTGCTGGAGATATTGCGTATTTCCGCAATAAAATGACCCGTCCTGAGAACCCTGCGGACATAGCCATCTATATGCTTGGTGCAGACCATAGCGGCTACGTAGGACGACTCAAGGCTATCGCTCAAATCTTGGGGTACCGGACCGAGCAGATTGAGGTCATGATTGGGCAGCTGGTGAACCTTGTCAAGGACGGCAAACACGTGCGTATGTCGAAGCGCGCCGGTAACGTCGTCACCCTTGAAGACCTTGTAGAGGCTGTGGGTGTGGATGCGGCACGTTACGAACTGATCCGCTACTCGGTAGACAGCACAATTGATATCGACCTTGATCTGCTGGTGCAGAAGAGCAGCGATAACCCTGTCTATTATGTGCAGTATGCGCACGCCCGCACCGCGGCTGTAGAACGTAATGCCATTGATGCTGGCGTGCATCTTGCCGATGGCGTGGACACAGGGCTTCTGAATACGCCCGCAGATACTGAGCTTCTTGCAGTGCTGGGGCAATACCCGGCAACCGTGCGTACTGCAGCGGAATTCTACGAGCCGCACCGCGTGAGCCGTTATCTGGAAAACCTTGCGGCGGCCTACCACAGCTGGTATGGCCTCTCGCGCGTGGCTCCAAAGGGCGATGAGCCAGTGACTGATCTGCACCGTACCCGTTTGCTTCTCAACAATGCAACACGTCAGGTACTCGCCAACGGATTGGGTCTGCTGGGGGTCACCGCCCCCGAGCGTATGTAATTCCGAACCTGTCGGAAGCCGCGTACCCCTCCAACACGATGACGGGGTACGCGGCTTTTGTTTATTTATTGGTTTATCCGCTATCTGAACACCGCCCATGAGCAGCATCGTGACGGCGAGGCGTTCCGATATAGTGGTGATGGCATCACGAATCTGTGACCGTGACACAAGACCCGAGGACTTCTGCATGAGCGACGCACAATCCCTGTACGCCCCCGACTGGCTTACCTGCCCCGAACATCCGGCCGAGCTGAACCGTACCATCTGGACGGACTCATTTCAGCGTAATCATGGGGGAGAACTAACCATTGACGGCATTGCAGCGAGCGAGCTTGTCAAAGAGTTTGATACTCCGCAGTACGTATTTTCGGAAGATACATTCCGAGCTAGGGCGCGCGGGTACCGCCAGGCATTCGAGGATGCTTTCGCCCGGTATGGCGCGCAGGTGAGTGTCTACTACGCGGGAAAGTCATTCTTGTGCACGTCCGTGGCGCGGTGGGCGCATGAAGAAGGTTTGTGTCTTGATACGGCATCGGGAGGGGAACTGGCGATTGCCCTGCGGGCTCAGGTTCCCGGGCAAAATATTGCGTTGCACGGTAATAACAAGTCGCGCGGCGAGATTGTGCGCGCCATCAAACACGGGGTAGGGCGTGTGGTGGCAGATTCCGTTGACGAGCTTAAACTCATCGCGTATGTGCATGCCGAACTGAACGCAGAACGCGCCGCAGCGGGGCAGGAGCCGTATCCGGCGGTTCCCGTGCTCATTCGGATTACGCCCGGTGTACATGCCTCCACCCACGAATCTATTGCTACGGCGCATGAAGATCAAAAATTTGGGATGTCGCTTCAGCCTGGAACCGCGCGTCTTGCCGGGTTAGAGGCAGATGAACTTGAGTATTGGTCAACCACTGAGGACGAATCCTACGCGATGCTTGCCGCCGGTATCCTCACTGCCACAGATTCCCTGGATTTTCGGGGTATTCACTGCCATATAGGTTCGCAGATTTTTGAAGCTCAAGGTTTCGAGCAAGCGGCAGATACTGCCCTCACCTTTATGCATGCCGTGAACCAGAAATACGGTATCAGTCTGCCTGAGCTTGACCTGGGCGGCGGCTACGGTATTGGCTATACCGAGGCCGATACCCCGCGCAGTATTGAGCAGATTACCGTCTCGATTGCGGATGCAGTCGCGGCAACCTGCGAGCGTCTTGGCATGACGATTCCGCATATGTCTTTTGAGCCTGGCCGCTCGATTTCAGGCCCCTCAGGGGTGACACTTTACACCGTTGGCACCATCAAAAACGTGAGTATTGAGGATGAGCACGGTCAGATTCGAGTGCGCCGGTACGTCTCTGTGGACGGCGGTATGAGTGATAATGCGCGCCCAGTGCTCTATGACGCCGACTATGCGGTAACCCTGGCAAACCGCGCCCCGGCGGGAGAGCACGTGCTTTCACGTGTGGTAGGTAAACACTGCGAATCGGGTGATATTGTGGTGCGGTATTGCTATCTTCCTGCTGACCTGCGTGCGGGGGATATTCTCGCGGTGCCAGCTACCGGTGCGTACTGTTATGTGCTGGGGTCGAACTATAACTACCTGAGCCGTCCGCCGGTTATTGCTACGTCGGCGGGGGAAGCGGCGCATCCTATTATTCGTCGCCAAAGCGAAGATGAGATGCTTGCTCTCGATACGGGCTTCTAGTACGGGCACCAAATCTTTTCCGCATGATGACCCGCATGGCGTATGTTTGGGTAAGAAACTGCTTGTAATATAACGACACCCCCGTAAATGGCGGTAATGTTGGCGTCTTGACCGCGTCCAGGCGCCGCTCTCTTGATACAGTTGATGATGACGTCGCCCGTTCGTACAGGCGCGTTCACCACTCGGTCAAAATGTAGGAGATAACGTGACTGACACCATTAAGGTTGCTCTGCTCGGCGCTGGGAACGTTGGTTCTCAGGTAGCGCGTATTTTTAGTGAGGATAGCGCGGTTCTCAAAGAACGGATAGGTGCGCCTGTTGAGCTGATCGGTATAGCCGTGCGTGATATTGCGGCTAAACGCCACTGGGATGCCGACCCAGGGCTGTATACCACCGATGCAGACGCCCTGATTGACGCTGCCGACGTGGTGATCGAGCTGACCGGCGGTATTGAACCTGCACGAACCCGCATTCTGCGCGCTCTAGAGGCAGGTAAATCGGTGGTTTCAGGGAATAAAGCGCTCCTGGCAAAGCACGGTGTTGAGCTTCAGGCTGCTGCCGATAAGTCCGGTGCACAGCTTTCCTATGAGGCGGCGGTCGCCGGTGCAATTCCGATTTTGCGCCCCCTGCGCGATTCTTTGGCAGGCGATACCGTCACTCGTGTGCTGGGCATTATGAACGGCACCACCAACTACATTCTGGACCAGATGGATACCACCGGCGCAACCTTTGCCGATGCGCTCAAAGACGCCCAGGAACTCGGCTACGCCGAAGCAGACCCCACCGCCGACGTTGAAGGCCACGATGCCGCATCAAAGGCTGCTATTGTAGCCTCATTGGCGTTCCATTCTGATTTCACCATTGATGACGTTCACGTTGAGGGTATTACCGCCGTAAGCGCCGATGACGTTGCCGCCGCAGATGCCGACGGCTACGTGATTAAACTCCTGGCTATTTGTGAGCGAGATGGCGACGGAGTCAATATCCGTGTGGCTCCTACGCTTATTTCGCGGCAGCATCCGCTGGCGGGTGTTCACGGCGCGTTTAACGCCGTGTTTGTGCAGGCACAGAATGCAGGCGAGCTGATGTTCTACGGCCCTGGTGCAGGTGGAGCACCGACTGCTTCCGCCGTTCTGGGTGATTTTGTGTCGTTAGCGCGCCGCCTGGTATTGGGTGGTCCGGGTGTGCCCGAGTCCTCTTATGCGCAGCTGCCTGCTACCGGATTGGGCGACATTATCTCCCGCTACTCGGTAGGCATGCTGGTTGATGACAAATTGGGCGTGCTCGCAAACATTGCCCGTATTTTCGCCGAACACGGTATTTCGGTGGATTCTTTGCGTCAATCTACTCCGCGGGATGGCGCCGCACAGATTCGCCTGGTGACGCACTCTGCCAAAGACTCTGACCTGCGCCGCGCGATCGCGGTGATCGACGGTTTAGATACTGTGCGTGAGATTATTTCCGTGATTCGCGTCGAGTCCGGTAAATAGATCAGGAAGACTAGAATTTCAGCGCGGAAATTCTCAAGTCCGCGCGAGTAAAACCATCAGCAGAAAGTAGGAGAATCCCATGGCACATGTGTGGCAGGGCGTCATTAACGAATACCGCGATCGTCTTCCGTTCGGGGACGAGGTAAAACCGGTAACTCTAGGCGAAGGCGGAACCCCGCTGATTCACGCACCGGCGCTGTCAGCGCAGACTGGCAATACGGTATACCTCAAATTCGAGGGGATGAACCCCACCGGATCTTTCAAAGACCGCGGCATGACGAGCGCTATTACCGCCGCTAAACGCGAAGGTGCGAAGGCTGTTGTGTGCGCTTCGACCGGTAATACTTCAGCGTCGGCAGCGGCATATGCGCTTCAAGCGGGGATGCGCTGCGCGGTACTCGTGCCGGACGGCAAGATTTCGATGGGTAAACTCTCGCAGGCCATCGCCCACGGTGCCGATATTATTCAGATTGACGGAAACTTCGATAACTGCCTCGAAATTGCCCGTAAACTTAGCGAGAATTACCCAGTATTCTTGGTGAACTCGGTGAACCCCTACCGCATTGAGGGGCAGAAGACCGGTTCTTTTGAGGTCGTCGACACCCTGGGAGACGCCCCCGATTACCATCTGCTCCCGGTAGGTAACGCGGGCAATATCACCGCTTACTGGAAGGGATACAAGGAGTATTCAGAACCCTATACGAACCGTGACGGCAAGGTCCTAGAGCCGGTCGCCACCAAGCGACCCATCATGTGGGGTTTCCAAGCAGCTGGCGCGGCCCCGATTGTTGCAGGACACCCGATTGACACTCCCGAAACGATTGCGACCGCAATTCGCATCGGTAACCCTGCCTCATGGGAGAAAGCTGAAGCGGCACGCGACGAATCCGGCGGCGTGATTGAGGCCGTTACCGATGAAGAGATTCTTGAGGCGCACCGCTGGCTCTCTTCCCGCGAGGGCGTTTTCGTTGAGCCTGCTTCAGCCGCTGGCGTCGCAGGTTTGCTCAAGAAACACCGCGCGGGTGAGGTTCCTGAAGGCAAGACTATTGTCATTACGGTGACAGGTCATGGTTTGAAGGACCCACAGTGGGCGCTGGAACCGGTCAACGGTGCGAAAGTTGAACCGACTAAGGCAGCCTTCGATGTTGTGGCTGTGGCAGATATTCTTGACCTGAACTAACCACCCTATAGCCTGTTAACCGATAGGTCGATGCGCCCTTGTCCGAGAAAATTTTCTTGGGCAAGGGCGTCTTATTCTGTCCGTAACCCGCTCAATGCTAGGATAAATTCTCGTAAAGTAAGTGACATTAGTGTTGTTCCACCGCTTGAACAGCACGGTATGCGCTCCTAACATCCACATGCACCCGAGGTTTCCATGTCGAATTCCGATACCCCTATCACATGCGCAGATATTCCTGTCGGTAAAACCGTCACCGTCAAGGTTCCGGCATCAAGTGCTAACCTCGGGCCCGGCTACGATACCTTAGGGGTGGCCTTAGGGTTTTATGATGAACTTAGGGTTGAGCGTATTTCTGAAGGTTTAGAATTTGAGCTTTCCGGCGAGGGCAGTGAGGCCGTACCGCGCGATGAAACCCATCTAGTGATTCAGGCGATGCATGCCGCCTTCGAGAGGGTCGGGCTTCATGAGTTCCCCGCCCTCAGGCTGACGGCACACAACCGTATTCCGCATTCACGTGGCATGGGCTCATCTGCCTCCGCTATTGTTGCGGGCGTTGCGGCGGCTTCCGGGTTGCTTCCCGAGCACGCTCAATTGAGTCGTGACCAGATTCTTCAAGTAGCTTCAGACCTTGAAGGACACCCCGATAATGTGGCGCCTTCGGTGTATGGTTCGCTATCAATATCCTGGGGCGAACTGGGGGACTGGCGCTCGTTGGTCGTACCGGTTCATTCTGCTGTTGTACCTATCGTAGCGGTACCCGATTATGAAGTTTCTACAAAACTTGCACGTTCGCTGATTCCTGCTGAGATTCCGCATGAGCAAGCTGCGGCAAACTCAGGTCGTGCTGCTTTATTGATTCAAGCCCTTTCGCAAGCACCGGAGTATCTTATGGATGCAACCGTGGACTATCTGCATCAGGGGTACCGTATTCCTGCGATGCAACCGAGTGCGGCGCTGGTTGCCTATCTGCGTGATCGGCAGCTTCCCGCCGTAATTTCGGGGGCCGGGCCTACCGTATTAACCTTCTCCCGTAGCTGTGAAGAAGTCGCTGCAGCACAGCGAGCGATCGCTGAGTTTGAGGCTACTCATGAGGGGAGCGAATATGAGGGGCGTCGCCTGTCATGGCGCGTCATGCCCCTTGAAATCGATGCAGAAGGTGTTATAGTTACACAGTAAGGTGTTTTTCACCTGCATGGTTTATCGTGTTTGTTTTATCTCCCGGTCGCACGAAGAACCGCCACATCCGGGAATGGAAAGTATTTTCTTTGAACCACGTCTTTTTGTGTGTTCGCGTATGCTTCTTCTTCCGTGGGGAGCTCGCGAGGAAATATTTTTCTGTGGTTATGTATTTTTTGCCTCACTTCACAAGGACTTTGCCGTTTCTTGACCCCACGTAACGACGGTTCGAAAGTGAGTGCCTCGGATATACATGAGGCAGTATAGCGTAGCGCGATACCGCACAGTATGCGGTATGTAGTTTCTACACTGTATGCATGATGAGAAAAACCCGATCCTCAATTCTGAGAGGATTTTCTGGGTGTCCCTGACTAAAAGGATAAATCGTTTGGCAAAGAACATTGTCGTGATCGAGGATAATGGCACCGGTTCCGGTGACGCCTTCTCCGAATTCAGCGGCTTGAAGGTCGCACAGCTTCGTACTCTCGCTCAGCAGCTCGGTATTCGTGGATACCTGAAAATGAAGAAAGCTGAGCTTGTGGAAGCGTTAACCCTGCATCAGCGCGGCGGCACCACCGAAGGTGCCGAGGCTGCCTCGACTCAAGAAAGCACGAAAACTTCTAAAAACACCCGCTCAAAGTCGCAAGATTCTCAAGCGCAGGATGAGACTCCGGCACAGAAGCGCGCGCGTAGTCGCAAGACCGCTAAGGCAGCTTCTGAAGAAGCCGCTAAACCTGATGAGGCTTCCTCAACAAAGAAATCTTCCGAAGAAGCAGCATCTGGCGAGAGTACCGAGACCCCCGAGCGCGAGGAACGTACCACTCGCCGCACTCGAAATTCACGATCTCGGAAAGACCGTGAAGCTAAGAACGGTCGCGGTCCCCAAGAGGGTAAGAATGCGGATTTGCCTCCCTTAGATGTGAAAGCAGAACTGGCTTCTGAAAGCATCGGTTCGCGTTCTGCACAGCGTGATCTTCCGGAGAATTCCGCCGATTTGAAAGCCACAACTTCGGATGGCTCTACTACCCTGGACTCCATTACGGCGGCTCTGGATATGACTTTCGGATCTGAACCTGAGAAGCCGACTAAACGTACCCGCACACGCGAGCGGAATAACCGTCGTAAGGGCGAAGAAGAGGCCGAAGAGCGCACTAGCCGCCGTAACAAGCGTGACCGTTCTGAGAAGAATGAGCGTTCTGAGAAAAACGATCAACGATTCGAAAAACAGAATCAGAATCGTGAGGAGCGCACTAGCCGCCGCAATAAGCGTGACCGCTATGAAAAGAATGATCGTCGTAACCGTCGTGGGGATTCCGATGAGCCTCAGGTGAATGAGGACGACGTACTGGCACCGATTTCCGGTGTCCTCGATATCCTCGATAATTATGCTTTTGTGCGCACCTCCGGCTATCTGCCCGGTCCGAACGATGTCTATGTATCCCTGGCTCAGGTTAAGCGTTACCACATGCGTAAGGGTGACCATATTCTGGGCGCTATTCGCGTGCCGCGCGAGGGAGAACAAAACTCGCGCCAGCGTTTCAACGCGCTTGTGAAAGTTGAAGCTATTAATGGGCAGCCTGTGGAAGAAGCTTCCAGCCGTCGTGAGTTCTCGAAACTTACCCCGCTGTATCCCAAGGAACGTCTGCGCCTAGAGACCACCCCGAAGAAACTGGGTACCCGTGTTGTTGATCTGGTATCTCCGATCGGTAAAGGTCAACGCGGTCTGATCGTCTCGCCGCCAAAGGCCGGTAAAACCCTTATGTTGCAGTCGATCGCGAACGCTATTACTGCCAACAACCCTGAGGTTTACCTCATGATGGTTTTGGTGGATGAACGCCCTGAAGAAGTAACCGACATGCAGCGTACGGTCTCCGGCGAGGTTATAGCTTCAACCTTCGACCGTCCTGCTGAGGATCACACCACCGTTGCTGAGCTGGCTATCGAACGCGCTAAGCGCATGGTTGAGCTGGGTTACGATGTGGTCGTGCTGCTGGATTCCATGACTCGTCTGGGGCGTGCCTACAACCTGGCGGCTCCTGCCTCCGGTCGTATTCTCTCCGGCGGCGTCGATTCTGCCGCTCTGTACCCGCCGAAGAAATTCTTCGGTGCCGCTCGTAACATCGAAGAAGGTGGCTCGCTTACTATTCTGGCGACGGCTCTGGTAGAAACCGGCTCGAAGATGGATGAAGTTATCTTCGAAGAGTTCAAGGGCACCGGTAATATGGAACTGCGTCTGTCACGTCAGCTCGCGGATAAGCGTATTTTCCCGGCGGTGGATATTAACGCCTCCGGCACACGCCGCGAAGAGAATCTGCTCTCTCCGGACGAAGTTAAGATTATGTGGGGTCTGCGCCGTGCTCTGGCTGGTATGGAACCCGAGCAGGCTCTAAATATTCTTACGAACCAGCTTCGGAAGACTGAGAGCAACGTTGAATTCTTGCTGACCGTTCAGAAGAATGGGCTGCGCCTTGTGGATTAGCAAGGTAACCGTCTCGTAGCGGTTATCGCACAGCATTGTTCGCCCCGTACCGCCCAAAAGATTGTGCGGTACGGGGTGTGCGGTGCCTAGACCCTGTAATAATGAAGTGAAGATATACGCGAGTCCCGAAAATCGGCGCGTATACAAAGGTAAGAGAGCAAAAATGTTTGAGTCTATCCAGGTGCTCCTTGACGAGCACACTGAGCTTCAGGAGCAGCTGGCTGACCCCGCCGTTCAGGCAAATCAGGGGAAGGCTCGCCGCGTGGGGCGGCGTTATGCGGAACTCACCGGTATCGTGACCGCATATAACAAATACAAGTCCTTGGCGGATGACTTAGAAGCGGCGCGTGAAATGGCCTCAGAAGACCCCGATTTTGCGGCTGAGATTCCTACTCTTGAGGCCGAGCTTGAAGAAGCCCAAGAGAGGCTACGCCGTCTTTTGATCCCTCGTGATCCTGATGATGGCCGCAACGTTATTCTTGAGGTCAAAGCGGGCGCGGGCGGCGACGAGGCGGCTCTCTTCGCGGGTGATCTTTTGCGTATGTATCTGCGTTATGCCGAGCATAAGGGCTGGAAGACCGAGGTTATTTCCTCCACCAGTACCGATGTGGGTGGGTACAAGGATGCCCAGATAGCAATCAAGGGAACCTCCAACGAACCTGCCGAAGGCGTATGGGCACACATGAAATATGAAGGCGGCGTGCACCGAGTTCAGCGTGTTCCCGCAACTGAATCGCAGGGGCGCATTCACACGTCGGCTGCGGGCGTGCTCGTATTTCCTGAGGTTGATGAACCCGAAGAGATCGAGATCAGTCAGAACGACCTGAAGATTGATGTTTACCGTTCTTCCGGTCCCGGCGGGCAGTCTGTGAATACAACCGACTCTGCCGTGCGTATTACTCATCTTCCTACGGGCATTGTTGTGGCTATGCAGAATGAGAAATCACAGCTGCAGAACCGCGAAGCTGCAATGCGCGTGCTGCGTGCCCGTTTGCTGGCGCATCAGCAGGAACAGATCGACGCTGAGAACGCCGCGCATCGTGCCTCTCAGGTGCGTACGATGGACCGTTCGGAACGCATACGTACCTACAACTTCCCCGAGAACCGTATTGCCGACCATCGTACCGGATACAAAGCATATAACTTAGACGCGGTTTTGGACGGCGACCTTGATCCAGTTGTGCAGTCTGCCATCGAAATGGATGAGGCTCACCGACTGGAACAGGTTGGCCAAGAGCAGGAATAATCCGAGGCGACGCAGAAGTGACAGGATTACGGGTCACCCCAACAGCACACCGCGGCGAAGGGCTTGATGAAGCCTTGCGCCGCGGTGCTAACGTACTGCGTCACGCCGGGATAGAACAATATCGAGCGGACGCCGAACTTCTTGCCGCATATCTGTTAGATACGGATTCTCAAGGCGTTCAGTGCAGCAGCTACGGGAAAACCCAAGTAACTCGTGCGGACGTGCAGCGGTTCGCCCTGATGGGGCGTAGGATTACGCCACAAGATTCAGTACGCTATACGGAACTGCTAGAGTGCAGAGCTCAGCGCGTTCCGTTGCAGCATATTACGGGGGTCGCACCTTTTTATCACCTGGAGATAAAGGTAGGTCCGGGTGTTTTTATCCCTCGTCCTGAAACTGAGCTTCTAGTGGAGGAAGCTCTACGGGTCTTGGCGACATACGAGTCTAACGCTCGCCCTCGCGTCGTGGATTTATGCACGGGATCCGGGGCAATCGCCGCAGCAATTAAAGAAGAGAATCCTCAAGCAGAAGTTTTTGCGGTTGAACTTTCCGAGCAGGCTCTCCTCTGGGCACGCAAGAATCTTGATCCTCAGAATGTACACCTTATTCCGGGCGATATTCGTACCTCGCTTGAAGATCTGCCCGGATACTTTGACTTGGTGCTTTCAAACCCTCCATATATTCCTCCCCACCGCAAACCCCAGGCTCCTGAAGTCGCCGAGTATGACCCGCAAATGGCGCTTTATGGCGGGGGAGAAGACGGCATGGAAATTCCTCGGGAGGTAATCGCTCGGGCTCACTATCTTTTGCGTCCCGGCGGTTTCTTTATGATGGAGCACGATGATTCACAAGAGACCCGAGTGGCTGAGACATTGGCGGCACAGGGGTTTGTGAGCATATACTCAATCCGAGATTTGAACGGCAAACCCAGACACACCGCGGGATATAAACCCCGGTAGAGAGCGGTATATTCGGGCGTGGCCACTCGCTTATTGCGTAACCTTGTCACACCATCCACCGCCTCGTACCAAAACATGAGAGAATAAGGCACGTGAACGCAAAGCTGTACCCAGTAACGACTGATACCGAGACCACGGAGGCCGTCGAAGCCGCTCGTGAGGCATTGAATGCCCACGAAACTATCGTGATTCCTACCGATACCGTCTACGGCATCGCCTGTGATGCTTTCTCGCATCAGGGCGTTTCGAAGCTTCTGGCTGATAAAGGCCGTTCCCGTACCATGCCTCCGCCTGTGCTGATATTCGACCTTGCAGCTCTTGCGGGCGTTGCTGACGAAATCCCAAACGATGTTTATGATTTGGGCAATAAGTTTTGGCCCGGAGCTCTAACAATTATTCTGTATTCCTATCCGTCGCTGACGTGGGATTTGGGCGAAACTCAAGGGACGGTTGCTGTACGTGTGCCCGACGATAAGTTTGCGCTCAAGCTTCTGACTGAGCACGGTCCATTGGCGGTGTCTTCGGCTAACAAGACAGGACAGCCTGCGGCAGCTAATGCCGAAGAAGCGCTTAATCAGCTGGGTGAGGACGTCACGCTTGTTGTGGACGATGGTCCTCGTCCTGCACCGCAGGAAGACGGAAGCGTTGGCGATAGCAAGCCGTCCACAATTCTGGACTGTACTTCGACCCCTTATGTTGTGGTTCGTGAAGGGGCTATTACCGTTGAAGAGCTTCGTGAGGTTGTGCCTTCAATTGTGACCCGTAGCGAGCTCAATGCTCGTAACGAGGAGAAGGATAAGCAAGAAGCCTCCGCTCAAGAAGATACTGAGCAAAAGCCGACCGGTCAGGAAGACCTTGATGAAGCTTATGACCAGTGGGACGCTGAGCATGCCGGCGGCGGCAAAGAACCGGAACGTGCAGCATCACCAGTAGCCGGTTCTATCGCAGACATGCTGTTGGGCGCCGTTAATACCGCCACCTCGTTTGCTGCCGATAAAAAGCCTGAGGTCGATCAAAAACGCTCGCGCGGTTACCGCAATAACACACCTCAGCCGGTCAAGACAGCGCAGGCTCCAGTTAAGCCGGTATCGACGGATGCGGCTCGCGCCCTCGTGCATGGCGAGGCGAAATCAGAATCTTAGAGGGCAGATAACTCTCACAAGAAAATACTGCTATTCAAAAACGGTGAGGGAATCGAGATACTAACTCTCGAATCCCTCACCGTTGCTTATTCTGTGTAGAAAAGTGTAAGGACCTGTAGCTAGGCGTTCTTAAATCGCTTATCTTTCTTTTTACCGAGTGCAGTATGGGCATTGCGCAGCACTTCACGCACTCGCGGCTCGGGTAGAAGACCGTTTTCACGAGCCCAGGAATCGTCGAGTTCTTGTCCAAACCACATGAGCTCGACTTTGCGAACGGAACCTTGGAACCTATCGTTCATCATTTCGGAGACCGTATACCCGGTCTTAACCGCCAGATTGCACAGCCATTCAGGCAGGTGCACGGGCTTGCGGCGACCGGCATCCGCCATGGTAGAGGCTACCGTCTCGCCTTCCCACGGCTGCAGCACAATAGAGGGCAGCTCACCCTTAAAGGAGCCGACTTTAACCACAAATTCAGCCAGTGCATATGAGCTCGATACAGGGGATTTGCGGGTTCCTGCACCTGCTACAGAAGCTAACGGGGAAGAGGCTATTTTGGCGAAGACCTCGGTAGTACGGCGCCCGCGCCCCTGCACGCTGGTGGCACGCAGGATGCACAGCTCAACAGGTTCAGAGGTTTCGCCATGCGAGGCCTCGTGGAACGTATCCTGCAAGTCTAAAAGAGCTTCTTCACCCAAGGCTTTTGAAAAGGAGTATGCGCTAAAGGGAGCTGTGTATTCGCTCGCATCAAGAACAGATTTTGCGCCCTGAACTGCTGCCGAACTGAGGTGAATAACTCGGCGTACTCCGGTACGGTGTGCTGCTATAGCGATAACCGCTGGTAACAGAGCATTAGCACCCACTAGCGCAGGTACGTCTTGCATATTGGGGGCAGCAAGACCTGCTGCGTTAACAACAACCTGAGCCCCGGCAAACGCATCCGCTAGGGAGTCGATGATGCCTTCAAGGAGCTGAGCTTCTTCGATAATAGTTCTTGAGTCGAGTGCTCGGGTTGCTAAACGGGGTGCCTCAATGGGATCTACGCTGATTCCTTCGGCATTTAGTCGTGCCACGATGGACGACCCCACGAAGCCACTTGCACCGATAACTTTCCATTTAGACTCGGACACGTCTTTTCACCTTTCTCACCCCAAACTGTTACGGAGTGTGTATTTCAACTTTCGCATATTCGGTGGTGTTTAAGAAACAGAAATAACGTTTTAGAGTAGTACTTCAGGGCAGAAGAGAGCTAAAGCATAGTCGTGGCACAGGAGCACGTGGCGGAGCTAACTTTTTGGTCTCTAGTCGAAACTGAAGCTGGAACGTAATGTTTAGCTATAGAGCTTTCGACGGGTAGAATAGCTATCTTGGGATGTCTCATATATCCGTGTGTTTATAGGTCCGCCTGAAAAGTGCGTGCTGGGGGAGGAAGCGTCGATGCCTGATGAGAGCGAAAACTCGGTGAGTGCGCCTGTCTGCGGTGTGGCACAGCTCGGTAGGCCGCGTGTTGTAGCGGTTGTTGTGACCTATAATCGTCAAGATTTATTACCCATTACCCTTGCAGGTATCGCCGCAGGGCAGGTTGTGCCGGATGCCGTTGTCGTGGTTGATAACGCCTCTACCGACGGCACGGCCGAGTATCTAAAAAATCTAAGCTATTCGCTTCCGCTCGATATCATCACATTGTCTCAGAATATGGGAGGTGCGGGTGGATTCGCCGTTGGAATCGATCGAGCGTTAGCGCGCCACAATCCAGATCTTGTGTGGGTTATGGATGATGACACTGAACCAACCGAAAACACCCTACATGAGTCTGTTCAAGCATGGGAATCATATTCTCCGGACCGCAGCCGTCGTCCCGCCTTGATAGCTTCACGGGTTGTGTGGACCAATGGGGAAGACCATCCCATGAATACGATGCGCACTATGTTCGGTGCTGGCTCCGGGCGGCATCGTCGTGCACAAGCGGTGGGGGGTCGGCCTATACGCAGCGCCTCCTTTGTATCTTTGGTGATGGACGCTCAAGTTATTCGTCAGAATGGCGGCCTACCGATTGCGGATTTTTTTATCTGGAATGATGATTTTGAATTTTCGACCCGTCTTGCACATCATCGAGATGCCATTGCTATACCCGCCTCGGTGGCTCGTCACCACACGAAAACTTTTGGGACGACGAATGCGAAGCCGGGCCCGCGGTTTTATAACGATGTTCGCAATAAATTGTGGGTTTTCACGCGATCCCGTACTCTTAGCCCGCTTGAGAAGTTGTTATATGGCGGGTCGGTAGCAAGACTTTGGGCTTCGACGGTTCTGCGTACGGACGAAAAATCTATTTATTTGGGGTATTTCCTGAGGGGCATCAAGGATGCGCTGCATGCCCCTCGCCTTAATCGTGATGTGCTTCGCGAAGTGTACGACCTTGAATTTCCGGGGCATTATGGCGCTCAAAAAAATCGTGGTTCCTTCGGCGCACCACATTCTCAGGCAGAGTTCTCTGTTCTGATGAGTGTTTACGCTCGGGAATCTGCTGATCATGTGGAGGCGGCTATTGCCTCGAACGCTCAGCATCAGACCCTTCGGCCTGCTGAACTGGTTTTGGTTCAGGATGGCCCGTTGCCTTCTGAAGTACGCGCGGTCGTTGACCGTTGGGTCGAACGTAGCAGGGCGGGGGAATGCGCTCCTATCGTCACAGTCAAACTGCCTCAGAACGTGGGTCTTGCCGCTGCACTCAACGAGGGGCTGAATGCTTGTTCTTACGGCATCGTTGCCCGCGCGGACTCTGACGATATTTCGGAGCCAGACCGATTTGCAACCTTAATTCCGGCGCTTATCGAGAGCGACTGCGCGGTGATGGGCTCTGCCATGTACGAAGTTGATGCGCAGAATACCGCAGTAGAGGCTACCCGCCAAACGGTAACTGACGCATCTCGGTTGGCTGACATGATGCCTTCGCGCAATCCCCTGTACCACCCAACGGTGGCTTTCTACAAAGACGTTGTTCAGCGTTTAGGCGGGTATGAATATGTACCCGGGGCCGAAGACTGGTGGCTGTGGTCGCGGGTTATCTCCGCCGGTTATAAGATTGGTAATGTGCCTGAGCCATTAGTCCGTTATCGTGTGGGTGCAGGTGCCTACACACGGCGGGGCGGACTTAACGCCTGGAAACAGGATTGGGCGATTCAACGTCGACTATATACCGGGCACGCGATCTCAAAGCTCGGGTGGATTAAGAATATGAGCGTTCGAACGGCGTACCGGTTTATTCCGGAGAGTACACGCCGTAAGGCATTTCGAGCGCTCACCGATATACGGCCTAGTAGGAACGTAGAGAATAGTTTGCAGGGGAAGGACGCATAAGTGGAGAACTATCCCACGACTCAACCGATTGCGGTGGTGGATCGCCAACGCCCCTACACCCCTAAAAGCTGGTGGCTTCTCGTTCAGATTGCATTAGATTCCGTAGCCTGGATTATAGGGCTTGTCATCGCGTTTATGCTACGATACAGCCTGCTTCTGAACCAGAATTCTGTCTTTGATGTGATTGATCTTCAAAGCGTGGCGCTCAGTATGGGGTTTGCGATTATTCTGCAGATTCTTGTGGGCTACGGTATGAAGGTGTACCGCGGCCTGTATTCTTACGGTTCTTTCGAGGAAGTCTGGCGTACGGGCGCAACTGTAGGTATCGTCTCGGTGGCGCTTTTCCTCTTCAGCTACGTAGATGAAGCTCTCGGACTAGTACATGTGCCTCATGGTGTGCCGCCTATCTCGGTGGGTATTACATTGCTGTTCATGGCGGCGATGCGCATGGTTAAGCGCATTTATGTTGAGCATAAGACTTTGCGTAATCTTGATGGTGAGCCTGTTATCGTCTATGGCGCCGGGTTTACGGGTCGCACAGTTATCGAAGCTCTTATGCATGATGACTCTGCATATATGCGGCCTGTTGCGGTGGTGGATGATAACCCTCAGCTACGTGGTATTAATATTCACAATGTGCCGGTTTATAACACCGGTAAAGAGCTGGATGCGGTCATCAGGCGCTATGCCCCTAAAAAAATGATCGTCGCTATCACCAACATGCCGCATGATCGTTTCGACCGGGTCTGGGCACGCATGCAAAAACACGGAGTCGAAGTAACTCGTGTAGCGAGCGCCAGCGAAAAGCTCTTCGGCAACAACGTGGTAGAAACCGACGATAACGAGCTCATGAAGCTTATCCGCGGCGAAATTAACTACGATGTCGATACTGAAGTTTTGCGCAGCTACCTTCAAGGTAAGCGGGTCTTGGTGACCGGCGCAGGAGGATCTATTGGTTCTGAGCTATGCCGTCAGATCCACGAATACGACCCTGAGCTGCTCATGATGCTCGATCGTGACGAAACCCTGCTGATGGAAACAAAGCTCTCGATCACTGGCGAGTCCAGCCTGGATGATGAGCGTATTATTCTCGCGGATATTCGTGAGGGGGAAAACCTGCGTAATATCTTCCTTGAACGAAAACCGCAGGTGGTTTTCCACGCCGCAGCTTTGAAGCATGTTTCTGCACTGGAGGCATACCCTGAGGAAGCATGGAAAACAAATTCGCTGGGCACCCTTAACGTTCTATATGCTGCGCAAGCGGCGGATGTTGAAACATTTGTGAATGTTTCAACAGATAAAGCGGCAGATCCTAAGACCGCTTTGGGGCAGTCAAAACGAACCGCTGAATGCTTAACCTCGTGGTTTGGACAGCAGACGGGGAAGACTTATGTATCGGTTCGATTCGGTAACGTTTTTGGCTCGCGCGGCTCTATCAAACCTCTGTTTACGCAGCAGATTCTCAATGGCGGTCCCATTACACTTACTGATGAGAACGCTACCCGATACTTTATGCTCATCACGGATGCTTGCCTGCTGGTGATGCTGGCAGGGGCTATTGGTCATCCGGGTGAAGTTATGGTGCTTGATATGGGTGAGCCTGTATTTATCTACGATGTTGCACATGAGATGCGTAAAGCCTATGAGCGTTACGATGTTGATATTGTAGTGACCGGTCTGCGTCCTGGCGAAAAATTGGATGAAACCCTCTTTGGTGCTAATGAGCAACACACTCGAAGCACTCAAAACAAGTTTATTTCTCACTCGACGGCACCAGCTCTCAATCCTGAGGATTTGGATTATGAGCAGTGGATTCAGAATTATGAAGCGCATCGTTCTTATGAGCGTCATGGATTTACCCGCGTAGTAGATCCGCGTCAGGGTCGTCTTCTGGAAGAACACAGGAATTAGCCGTTTTTGAATATTGAACGATGAAATTTTGCCCCGTTAACGTCTACATAGGCGTGTACTACGTGATGAATTCGTCTTGTAGAACCAGCAGCGGGGAAGTAGAATCCCAAATTACACCCTGTTACGAGGTTTTACCGTCTAGAGGAGAGACATGAACCAGGCATCTCTGGTGCTTATACTAGCGTTTGTGTTAGGAGCGCTTCTGCCTTTTGCGGTACGCCCCCTGTTGCACGCGCTAAATATGGTTGATATACCCAATGAGCGTTCCTCGCATACGATTCCGACGTACCGGGGCATGGGGCTGGCAACCGCTAACGCTACCTGTTTGAGCTTCGCGGTCGCTACCCTCATGGGGTGGACTGTAAATCTCCCCATCTCGTTAACTTTTTTGGCAGGCGGCGGTCTTGCTTTGCTTTTGGGATGGACCGAAGATGTCTATGGGGTCAGCGTTGCCAAGCGTGCCGGGATGCAGCTTGTTATAGGACTCGGTATTGCACTTTCTCTCGCTATTATTCAAGAGGCATCATTGCTGTGGGTTCCTGTAGCAGGGATCTTTATTGCGGGGTATATAAACGTTACAAACTTTATGGACGGCATCAACGGTATCTCCGGATGCCATGGGCTGGTGGCTGGGCTTGCCTACGCCTATATGGGTGGCGTAAGTAGTTTGCCGTGGATGACGATAGGCGGTCTGGCAATTGCAGGTGCCTATACGGCTTTCCTACCTTGGAATTTACGCACGGGTCACAATGTTTTCTTAGGTGATGCTGGGTCTTATTTCCTGGGTGCCTCTCTTGGAACAATTGCTGTTGGTGCTTTCTATGCTGGAATTCCGTTCCTTGCGTCGATAGCCCCGCTTCTGGTTTATCTTGCAGATTCTGCGATGACTCTTATACGTCGTATGGCTGCTGGGGAGCAGTGGTACAAACCGCATCGAACCCATGTGTATCAGCGTCTGACTGACGTCGGATTGGGACATATCAGCGCAACAATTATGGTGAGTTCTGCGACTGCGATTGTATGGGCTTTTGTACTCTTTGCCTCAGATCTTTTCCTAACAGGTGCCTTTTTCGCTGGTGTTGGCGTTCTTGCCCTTGCTGTAGCTGTCATTGTTTTATACCTGCGGCTTCCCGAACTACTGGATACGCGTCTGCAGCCTGCCGAGCAGGGGCACGCTAATTCCAAGCAGAATATTGCAGATCTGAACACAGAGACGCATCCTGTGAGCGAGCGGAAGTCTGAGGGCTCACAGGAGTGAAACAACGGCGGCTAAATTCGATTCGGAGGGCTCTGTGGAACCCAAAATTTATCTATGGTATAGGTAAGAAAGACAATAAGCAAAATAGGGTGCAAGGCTTTTCCTGGGGGCTTTTAGCCTATCGCGAGACCGTAGTGTCTGCACTGGTTTTAGTTCTTTGTTTACCGATTCTGGGAATCATATTGGGCATTCGCGGGTCGGCGGGATTTATGGTTGGGTTTCTGGTAGTCTATATATGTTTCACCATGGGCGTAGCAACTGCTTTGGGGGCACACCGTATAAAGATTGGGATTCCTCAGGCTTTGCTTGTAAGTTATGTGGTGAAGGTGTTACTCATGGCGATGGTGCTTTTACTAGTACCTATGCCAGAGGCACTTAAACACGGTTGGACGCTTGGTGGTGCCGTCATAGGAGCGGTACTGTGGTTAAGTGTCGAGGCTGTAACCATTATGAATTCAAGGATTTTGTACTTCGATCCTGAGTCTTAGCACACACAAAGGCTTACTCAGAAGTAGATAGGGAAATTTTTGACCGATTCTGAGAAGAAATGGTGGGACGGAGATAAGAAACTCCGTACCACAGGAGAACTGGTATCCGGCGGTGGACTATCCGGCGGCGTGATGTCTGTTTTGTATCTTATTATCGGCATGGCTTTTTGGGGATTGGTCGGCTTTGGAGCTGACTGGCTCCTCAATACCCGGTGGTTTGTATGGGTTGGTGTTCTGATAGGTGCTTGCGGAGGCATCTACCTGGTATATCTGCATACGAGTCGCTCTAAATAAATAGCCTAAAAATTTTAGGTTTTGCACACATTCCATCCAGTTAGTTGAGCATAGTTTTGCACCAGCAAGTAGCTAGCTAACGGCAAGAAAGGACTTGCTTTGAACGAGAACGGGTCTGTACTCGCAGAAGGCTATACGCCGCCGACACCGGCCGATATGCATCTGCCTGACTTCTTCCAGGTTGATTCTCTTGGGTTCGGCTTTGGTAAACAGATGCTGCTCGTCATCCTGTCTGTCGTAGTCGTTTCCCTATTCTTTATGATGGCTGCACGCAAGCGTGCAATGGTTCCGGGTAAAGCCCAGTTCATTGCAGAATCAGGCTATCTCTTCACCCGTAATTCACTTGGCAAAGACCTGATTGGTGCACAGCATTTCAAGCCTTTCGTGCCCCTGCTCTTTACTTCTTTCTTCTTTATTCTGATTAATAACCTTTACGGTTCAATTCCCCTTATTCAACTTCCTTCTTTTTCTCACCCAGGCAGTGCCTATGCATTGGCTATCGTCGGCTACCTTACCTGGGTCGGTGTAGGTATCAAGCGCAAGGGACTGGTTGGATTTTTTAAAGATCTGACGATGCCCTCCGGAGTTCCGGGGTGGGTGTACGTTATTTTGGTACCGATTGAGTTCCTCTCGAACCTTATTATTCGTCCCGTGACTCACGCGCTTCGTCTTTTCGCTACGATGTTCGGCGGTCACATGGCAATGATGGTGGCAGCATCCCTAACTCAGTTCCTAGTGATGAGCGTCGGCGGGGCTGCAGCTTTGGGCGGTATCGCCTCTGGGGCGTTGGGTCTATTCCTCTACTTCCTGGAACTGATGATTCAGGTAATCCAGGCTTATGTCTTCACACTGCTCCTCGCGGTATACCTGCAAGGGTCAGTTTCCGAAGGACATTAAAAATAATAGGTTTTCGTAACTGGCTATCCAGTTGCGAAGAAAGCAACCCGTTTTACGGGTCGAATACACATAAGTAGCTCTGTAACTTCGGTATTTTCACTGAAGCACACACTGTTGAAAGGAATCAACATGAACGTTATTGGTTACGGCCTCGCAGCTATTGGTGGCGGCATCGGCGTGGGTCTAATCTTCGCTGCCTACATGACGAGCGTTGCACGTCAGCCCGAGTCCCAGCGTACCCTGCAGCCAATGCTGTTCATGGGTTTTGCGGTGGTTGAGGCTCTGGCGATTCTGGGCCTCGTTCTGGCATTCATCATCTAAGCTCAGATATAGCTGTTAACGAACCAACCTAAAGAACAGGAAATCCCTCAATGACTTATCTGGCAGAAGGAGGGGGCGCAGAGCACAGCTCTAACCCTCTAATTCCCAATCTCTGGGAATTGGGCATCACCGTCGTTGGGTTCGTGATTCTCTATTTCATCGTTCATAAATACGTTGTCCCGGCGTTCGAGAAGATCTACCAGGACCGTAAAGAAGCAATCGAGGGTGGTCTTGCCAAAGCTGAGAAAGCTCAGGCGGAGGCCGCAGCGGCTCGCGAAGAGTACAACCAGCAGCTTGAAAACGCTCGTTTGGAAGCTCAGAAAATTCGCGAGGAAGCGCGTACCGAAGGCGAATCAATTATCGCAGCGGCTCGTGAGCGCGCAACCGTTGAGGCTCAGCGTATTACTGATAATGCGCAGAAGACTATCGAGGCTGAGCGCCTAGCTGCTTCAGTATCTCTTCGTCATGAAGTTGGTACTTTGGCGACTACTCTTGCAGGAAAGATTGTGGGCGAAGCCCTTGACGATGATGAGCGATCGGCCCGCGTGGTAGATCGTTTTCTTGCTGACCTTGAAACCGAGCAACAGAATGCAGGTGCAACTCGGTAATGGCAGGAGTATCTACTGAATCACTGAGCAAGGTGGAAGCGGTTCTTGAAGCCAACGCTTCGTTGAACCCACTCAACCTAGCTAGCGAGCTTTTCGCCGTGGTCGATGTACTTGACCACGATGGCGGTTTACGCCGTGGTTTGACCGACTCTTCGCGTGAAGGGAAGGATCGAGAAAATATTGCGCAGGCTATTTTTAGCGGCAAAATTTCTTCTCAAGCACTCAAGGTGCTGACTACGGCGGTAGCACTGCGTTGGTCTCAAGAGCGTGATCTTGCAGACGCGCTTGAGAAGGCTGCGGTACTCGCATCCATCGCATCCGCTCAGTCTCGTGGTGGTGCTGATGCCCTTGAAGAGGTTACCAACGAGTTGCTGACGTTTGTGCGCAACGTTGATGGTACCCCCGAAGCGCAAGCGGCGCTGTCCGACAATTTGGCAAGCAAAGAAGCAAAGAAGAAGCTCGCTGTAGCATTAGGCGGTCCAGCCGTCACTGCGGAAGGCGTACTTCTCTTGGAACGAATTGGTAGCGAATCCCGTGGTCACCATGCCGCTCGCCTCGCTGATGAATTCGTGGAAATCATCGTCACGCGACAGAACCGTTACATCGCAAAGGTGACTTCTGCAGTAGCGCTGTCGCAGGCACAGCTTGAACGCCTGAGCCGGACCTTGAACAAGATCTATAATCGTCAGCTTAAACTCGACGTATCTATAGATACAGCTGTTCTAGGCGGTATGCGCGTACAGATTGGAGATGAGGTTATCGACGGAACCGTTGGTACCCGTCTTGATGATCTTGAACGTGACCTTCAAGCATAGAGATTAGCTGAACATTTCTGCGATACGTCGCAACGGTGATTTAGAAGATACCTTGGGAAGCAGACAAATTTTTAGAATATTGTTCCTTCCCACGAAGCAAGTTTCGGTTGTTCCGAGAGGTGCAACCATAATTAGGAGAGCAGGGACATAAGATGGCCGATTTGACCATCAACGCCGATGATGTCCGTAACGCGCTGAACGAATTTGCAGCGTCTTACGAACCCGGCAACGTGGAACGTGTTGAAGTGGGGCGCGTTGTAGCAGCCTCCGATGGTATTGCGCGCGTCGAGGGTTTGCCCTCGGTTATGGCGAACGAACTACTTCGTTTTGAGGATGGCACCCTTGGCCTCGCGCAAAACCTTGATACCCGCGATATTGGCGTCATTATTCTGGGCGACTTTACCGGTATCGAAGAGGGACAGCCAGTTCACCGTACTGGTGAGGTGCTTTCGGTCCCGGTGGGCGATGCTTACCTCGGTCGTGTAGTCGATCCGTTAGGTAACCCCATTGATGACCTGGGTCCTATTAAGGATGAAGGGCGTCGTGCTCTTGAGCTGCAGGCACCTGGTGTAACGCAGCGTAAGTCTGTGCATGAGCCCCTACAGACCGGTCTGAAAGCTATTGACGCTATGATCCCGATCGGTCGAGGGCAGCGTCAGCTTATTATTGGTGACCGTCAGACCGGTAAAACTGCGATTGCAGTCGATACGATTCTGAACCAGAAGGCTAACTGGGAAACTGGTGACCCCAGTAAGCAGGTTCGTTGTGTTTACGTGGCAGTTGGACAGAAGGCCTCCACCATTGCTGCTGTTCGACACACCCTTGAAACTAGGGGAGCGTTGGAATACACCACGATCGTTGCTGCCCCCGCATCTGACGCAGCAGGCTTTAAATACTTGGCTCCCTACACCGGTTCTGCCATTGGTCAGCACTGGATGTATGGCGGAAAGCACGTCCTGATTATCTTTGATGATCTTTCAAAACAGGCAGAAGCATACCGCGCCGTGTCGCTATTGCTTCGTCGTCCGCCAGGGCGTGAAGCATACCCCGGTGACGTTTTCTACCTGCACTCTCGTCTATTGGAGCGTTGCGCTAAACTCTCTGATGAGTTGGGCGCAGGGTCGATGACCGGTTTCCCCATTATCGAAACCAAGGCAAATGACGTTTCTGCCTTCATCCCGACCAACGTCATTTCTATCACTGACGGCCAGATCTTCCTACAGTCTGATCTGTTCAACGCTAACCAGCGCCCCGCCGTTGATGTTGGTATTTCCGTCTCTCGTGTGGGTGGTGCAGCGCAGACCAAGGCTATGAAGAAGGTCTCCGGTACTTTGAAACTGGACCTTGCTCAGTACCGTGCTATGGAAGCGTTCGCAATGTTCGCCTCCGATCTCGACGATGCTTCCAAGGCACAGCTGACTCGCGGCGCCCGTCTTACCGAGCTGCTTCGCCAGCCGCAGTACACCCCGTATGCGGTAGAAGAGCAGGTTGTCTCCATCTGGGCAGGTACCAACGGTTACCTTGATGATCTTGAGGTTTCTGACGTTCTTCGCTTCGAGGCAGAGTTCATTGACTATCTGCGTCACCGGACCTCGGTGTTGAGTGATATTGCCGCATCCGGCAAGCTTGAGGATGAAACCCTAGATGCCTTGAAAGCTGCCGTTGCAGATTTCAAGAAGGGATTCCGCTCGGAGGGTACCAGCCACCTTGTTGATGCAGGTCATGAGGAGCATAAAGCGGCTCAGGATCGTGACATCACTCAGGAAACCATCGGTTAGCGATTAGTCCTAGGTGTTAGCCCCGCTCTGAACTTTCAGAGTTATGGGCGGGGCAGATGTCCAGGAGAAAGGAAGCTCTATGGGAGCCCAGATTAGGGTTTACCGACAGAAAATTGCTTCGACATCGTCTATGCAGAAGATCTTCAAGGCGATGGAGATGATCGCGACCTCCCGTATTAACAAGGCGCGTCGAAGCGCTCAAACCACGGGTCCTTACGCAAACGCATTGACCCGCGTTGTGACTGCTTTGGCAACGCAACAGTCCGTGCAGCATCCTCTGATCCATCGTCCCGATACATTCGGCAAGCATGAGCATAAGCGCTCTGCAGTCTTGGTGATGACGAGTGATCGCGGTCTTGCAGGCTCGTATTCGTCGTCTGTGCTGAAGAAAACAGAAGAGCTTATCGAAAGGCTACGCGGCGAGGGGCGCGAAATACAGCTGTACTTGGTGGGGCGTAAAGCGAAGTCTTATTTTGAATTCCGGGAACGTCCCTATGAACGTGCTTGGGAAGGACACACCGATAATCCGCATATTGATACCGCAGTTGAGATTCGCGATGTGTTCTTGGAGGAGTACGAAAAGGGACATGAAAACGGCGGGGTAGACGATCTGCATATCGTATACACCGAATTCAAGTCCATGGTGACTCAAGAGACCAAGATTCTTCGTTTGCTTCCCATTCACGTGGCAGAAGCAACTAAATTGGGGGAGGAAATCGTACCTGACGAAGAACTCTCTTCGGCCGATTATCAGCAACCCGCATCCTTTGAATTTGAGCCTTCTCCTCAGGAAGTATTGGATGCGCTGCTACCGCGTTATATCGCTTCTCGTATCTTCGCGTGCCTGCTCCAAGCCGCTGCAAGTGAACTTGCGTCGCGTCAGCGTGCGATGAAGACTGCGGGCGATAACGCTGAGACTCTGATCAAGAAGTACACTCGACTGATGAACAACGCTCGTCAGGCCGAGATTACTCAGGAGCTCTCTGAGATTGTGGGCGGCGCAGACGCTCTCGCCTCCTCTTAAGAACACTGCTAACTCGAAGCTATCTACTTTCAACTTTTCAAGGTAAGTGAGAAACATGACTACTACCACCACCCAGGGCGCGACGGGTCGTATTGCCCGCGTGATTGGCCCCGTGGTTGACGTTGAGTTCCCCGCTGGTCAGGTGCCGGATATCTACAATGCGCTGACCACTGAACTCACCCTCGACGGGAAAACCTACACCATCACCTTTGAGACTGCTCAGCATTTGGGTGATTCGATTGTTCGTGCCATCTCTATGCAACAGACTGACGGTCTTGTGCGTGGGCAGGCTGTCCTAGATACCGGGGCTCCTATCGCTGTACCCGTGGGCGATGGCGTGAAGGGGCATCTCTTCAACGTTCTTGGTAACGCACTAGACGTACCGAACTCCGATATCGATGCTGACGCATACTGGCCTATTCACCGCGCCGCTCCCGGCTTCGCAGAGCTAGAGGGATCGACCGAGATGCTAGAGACTGGTATTAAATCTATCGACCTGCTCACCCCTTACATTAAGGGTGGTAAGATCGGTCTGTTCGGTGGTGCTGGCGTTGGTAAGACAGTGCTGATTCAGGAAATGATTACCCGTGTGGCGCGCAACTTCGGTGGTACCTCGGTGTTCACCGGCGTTGGTGAGCGTACCCGTGAAGGTAACGACTTGTGGGTTGAGATGGAAGAAGCAGGGGTTTTGAAAGATACTGCCCTTGTCTTCGGACAGATGGATGAACCCCCGGGAACTCGTCTGCGTGTGGCACTCACCGGCTTGACTATGGCGGAATACTTCCGCGATGTGAAGAACCAGGACGTGCTGCTCTTTATCGATAACATCTTCCGCTTTACTCAGGCAGGTTCTGAAGTTTCGACTTTGCTCGGTCGTATGCCCTCTGCTGTTGGTTACCAGCCTAACCTGGCGGATGAAATGGGTCTGCTTCAGGAACGCATTACCTCGACTCGCGGTCACTCCATTACTTCGATGCAGGCAATCTACGTTCCTGCAGACGATTACACCGACCCTGCACCGGCGACAACCTTCGCACACTTGGACGCGACTACCGAGCTTTCGCGTGAGATTGCATCGCGCGGTCTGTACCCGGCAATTGACCCGTTGACCTCGACCTCTCGTATTCTTGATCCGCAGTACATTGGGCAGGAACACTACGACACGGCTATTCGCGTGAAGGCTATCCTGCAGGAAAACAAGGACCTTCAGGATATTATCGCGATTCTGGGTGTTGATGAGCTTTCTGAGGAGCAGAAGGTCGTTGTTTCACGTGCACGCCGCATTGAGCAGTTCCTTTCACAGAACACCTATACCGCAAAGCAGTTCACTGGCGTTGAAGGATCCACTGTTCCGTTGAAGGATACCATCGAATCATTCCAGATGATCTGCAATGGCGATGTAGACCATATTCCTGAGCAGGCGTTCTACAACATCGGTGGCATGGATGACGTGATGCGTCAGTACGAGGAAATCAAGGCACAGACCGGAGCCAAGTAATTATGGCACTAACAGTTGAAGTTGTTTCTCGCGAAAACGTCGTGTGGACTGGTGAAGCTTCCTATGTACGGGTGCGTACTACGAACGGCGATTTGGGCATTTATCCCGGACTCATCCCCACCTGTGCGCTTCTTGCGGAGGACGGAGAACTTCTGATTCGACCCGTCAATGGCGGCGAACTCACCACGCGTTTGCATGATGGGTTCTTGACCGTCTCAAACGATAAGGTAACGATCGCGGCAAAGCATGCCGAGATCGCTACCCCTACGACGGGTAAGAAGTAAACCGTTAATAAGGTAAAAGCCGGTACAACCTATTGTTGGTTGTACCGGCTTTTACTTTCCCGAATACTTGAGTTTTAGAGTCGCGAAGATCTCTACAGTGCATAAATGTTGGCTTAGAAAAGCCGATCTGCTGCGTCGTCGATACCGCGCATCGCATCGTAATCGAGAGAGATGCAGCGGATACCGCGATCTTCGGCAAGAGTCCGTGCCTGGGGCTTGATCTTTTGTGCAGCAAAAACTCCCTTGACGGGTGCCAGCCGTGGGTCGCGGTTGAGCAGATCGAGGTACCGGGTAAGCTGTTCCACTCCGTCAATATCGCCCACGCGCTTGAGCTCTACCGCAATGCTGATACCGTTGGAGTCTCTCGCCATAATATCTACAGGACCAATAGCCGTAGGGTATTCACGGCGTACTAGAGAGTAACCCTTGCCGAGCGTTTCAATCTGTTCTGCAAGAAGACGCTGCAGGTCGGCCTCTACGCCGTCTTTGATAAGTCCAGGATCGACTCCTAAATCATGGGCGTGCTCATGAATAACTTCGTACACGCGGATAAGGAGGCGGTCATCACTTTTAGCGGCTTGTACCGTCCACAGCTGCTGCACATCCGTATCAAGATCTTCACGGGTGCTTTCTGGAATTTCGTCATAGTCTGCGACAAGGAGAGAGCATGGTGGGCTCATCCAGTTCAGCGGCTTATAGGAACCTCCATCGGAATGGATAAGCACAGAACCGTCATTCTTCACCATAAGTAAGCGGGTAGCACGGGGGAGATGGGCACGCAAACGCCCTTCGTAATCAACAGAACAGTCAGCTATAACGATACGCACCCCATCTACTCTACCGAGGAAGAGTATGACATGCCAGCTGTAGAAACCGCTGACTGACGCATCATAGCGGATAAAAGATGGGTAACCGCATTGCGCAGTCAGACTGAACGCTAGAATAGAAAGCATGGCACGCAAGAATCACCCCGGTAAACGTTCCTCGGGCACAACCTCCAACAAATGGACGCGGTCTGCACCCGGTGGACGTGATATATCTCGTATTCTTGATCCGGCGCCGCGCATTGAACGTGACCGTTTTGGTGATTGGCTGGTGCAATACGTTCCCGCCGTAAATGCTCTGAAAACCTATACGTGCCCGGAATGCAACCGTCCAATTCCGCCAAGAACAGCGCATCTTGTTGTATGGCAAGAAAGCCATACACTGGGGCGTTCTCGCGCTATTGATGAGCGCCGCCACTGGCACCAACATTGTTGGCGTACCAGACGCGCTTAGAACTATTACGAAATCGGAATACCTATCGTGGGTGCGAAGACCTGTTAGAACGAAGAAAGTGACACTATGGCGACTGAAGAGTCCTCTGGAAAACTCCGAGAGTTTGATCCCTCACGGTATGTTTTCACCCAATCTGATCAGCCTGTTCTCATTAAATCTCGTACGGTACTTCCCGCGCGCCGAGAGAACTTTGAGGTCACAACCGCTGACGGAAAACGCCTTGTGGGTGAACTGGCACTTCCCGAAGGGGAAATTAAAGCTACTCTCGTGACTTTTCACCCGCTTCCAACGCACGGCGGATATATGGATTCGCATGTGTACAAGAAGGCTTCATTCCGTCTGCCAGCGCTGGCAAATATTGCGGTTCTGCGGTTTAACACCCGCGGCACTTCTTCGATCCGCGGTACAAGCGAGGGAGTGTTCGACGGAGGATTTGCCGAGAAAAAAGATTTTGACGCGATCTTACAATATGCCGTAGAACGCCAGCTGCCGAATATTTGGTTAATCGGGTGGTCTTTCGGTACGGAACTTGTGCTCAAGTATGCCCCAGAACATGCATCAGAATTTGTGGGGGCTATTCTGCTTTCTCCGCCTTTGCACCGAGTGCATCCTGCTGAACTGGATGAATGGAATAAAATCTCAAATCCGCTCTATGCCTTTATCCCGGAGTTTGACGATTATCTACGCCCTACCGAAGCGCGCGAGCGTTTTAAATCAATAGCCCGCACTCAGGTCGTGCCTTTTGAGAACTGTAAACACCTTTGGGTGGGTGAAAAGTCGGTAAACAGCGTGATCAATGCCCTTGTCTCAGTGGTGACGGGTCAGCAGACCACACTTCCTACTGAATACAACGGCCCGGTCGCAGAAGAGATTACTGAACTATAATCTGTCTACTCCGTCTATACGAAGGATGCGCCTGCCGCTTTTCTCAACGGCGGGCGCATCCTTATTTCTAAGAAAAGGTTTTTTACCGATGGTCTTGGCGGGGAATAAAGACTTCCTTCACCAGAATCAGTAGCGATGCGGCGACAGGAATCGCGATAAGCGCACCCAAGACGCCCCACAGCGCACCGCCTGCAGCGACAGCGATAATAGCGACACCGCCGGGAACCGAAACAGCCTTTGACATAATACGCGGCGAAATTACGTACGCCTCGATCTGCAGGTAAATGAAATAGGCGATCGCAAATGTGACAGACATTTGCCAGCCTTGCGTCAGAAGAATAAGAGACACCAGAACAAGCGCCGCTACGCCGCCAACTAATGGGATGAAGGCCAAAATCAAGACGAACACAGCCACAAGTTGAGGGAATGAGAACCCCAAGATAATCATGGTGATAAGCGCAAAGGTTGCGTTGAGAACAGCGACAACTCCCTGCCCCATCACATAGTTACCAACAGCACCCGTGATACGTTCGGTAAGTTCCTCAACACGTTCCCGTTTGGAAGCCGGAGCCAAACGCGACCCCCACGCCTTAATAGTGCGCATTGACGAGAGGAAATAGAGCGAGAGGAACAGCACAATAATAGTGCCGGTCAAAATCTGCGCAATTGTGGAACCCGCAGTAATTAGGTTGCTCATAAATCCGCCGACCGCAGAGCTTGATGTAAGAGACTCTAGGAACTTTGGAACGTTGTTATTAACCCAGTCGTTAACATGCAGAACGTCATCAATGCGTTTGAAAGTATCAGAATCGATGAAATCCTGATAAATAGCGGGTGCCCGATAGACAAAGCTGCTGGCCTGTGCGCTGATAATAGGCACAATCCACACCACAAGTCCGCTAATGATGGCTGCGAAGGAAAGAACCACAATCACCACACCGGCACTGCGTTTAACGCCGAAACTCTCAAGTTTACGAACAATGGGGTCAAGCCCAAGCGCGATGAAGATAGCGCCAGTGACCCAGCCGACAAGCGCGCCGACATTGGTAAAAGCGTAGTAAGCCAGCAGGGCCAGACCAACACCAACCGTCGTCAGGAAACCGAAAGATACAGGATTATGCAGCGGTGAGCTTTTCTCATAAATATGAAGTTCAGAAGCCTCATCGACTTTTGGAGCGATGCGGGGAGGAAGAGAAGCTTTGCGGCGTTGTGAGCGTGCCTGACTGATGCTATCGGTCAAATCGCTGATGGTACCCGTAATATGTGAAGTCAGGGATTCGCGCTTTGTAGACGATGCGGAACCGTCCTGTTCAAACATGTGTTCTTCCTGCTCCGGCTTTTTCCGCGGAACCCGGGGAACTGGGGGAGGAGTCTGCTGGGCTTGCGGATTCGAGCTATCGGACATAGTCTGCCTTTCATAAAGCTTACCTGGCTATTCTACCGGGCATCTCTGAAAACTGTATGCGCTCGCAACATTCTTGAGGCAGAAAGCTACCGAGTAAGCCTATCTGAAATTTCGCGCACCTCGAACGATTGCTGAGAATCCTGTAAAACAGCGGGTCGCGCGGGATAATTAGGGAGTACGTTAAATTTCTCTGAGGCTCGCAAAGGATTCTCGATGACAATTCCTCCCACCCCGAACCAACTGCCAACAAACCCCCAAAGCTCAGCAGAACAAATTCCCGCGTCGGTACGTAGCGCTCCAGTGCTTGGCGGTCACGATATCAGTACTTCTACACCCACTGCAGCACAAAGCAATTCGGCGAAAAGCTGGCGTTTCGATGTTGCAACACCTGAAGATTTTCAGAAGTACGTACAACTGTCTACTCAAGGCGCCGTGATCTTTGGGCTATATGCCCCGCATTCTCCAGCGTCGCTTGAAATGCTAGACGCCGTCGAAAACCTAGTCAATGCGGCGGAAGGTGCGATGCTGCTTGCCGCCGTCGATATTACGAAACTTCCGGAGGCTGCCCAAGCGTTTGGCATGGACGGCGTACCGGCAGGTGTGGCCGTTATCGCCGGTCGCCCGGCCCCTCTTTATAACGGTCAGATCAGTCCGCAGGATCTGTCAGAAATGCTGAAGCAGGTCTTGCAGGTTGCTGCGCAGTATCAGCTTCCCGGTGGATTTGAGCCTGCTCCTTCGGATGAGGAAGAGAAAACCCTGCCGCCGCTGCACGCTAAAGCACTGGAGGCCCTTGATGAACGCGACTATGAAGGAGCACGAGCCGCATATCGCGAGGCTTTGACAGAGAACCCGGGCGACCATGATGCTAAAGTTGGGCTTGCTCAGGTTGATTTATTAGCTCGTGTGGCAGATTTGGATCTTGCCCAAGAGCGTGAAGCGGCGGCATCCGACGCTCTCAATATTGAGGCTGCCTTTAACGTTGCCGATCTTGACGTTATAGGCGGGCATGTTGAAGATGCCTACGCACGACTGCTGCGACTTTTTAAATCTGTTTCTCCGGAAGATAAGAGCCGAGTACGTGAACGTCTTGTGCAGCTCTTTGACGTTGTAGGTGCTACAGATCCGCGAACAGTCAAAGCACGGGCTGAGCTGACGATGGCAATTTTCTAGACCCCACAGAATAGAGAATAAGGCGGGATGTTTGTATCTTATGGCGCATCCCGCCTTATCCACACCTTCAACGCGAAGGTAATAAAAATATTCTAGCAATCCTTATAGTTCATGCTTTAAAAAGTTTAGAGAATTATTGGTGATATAAGCCCAAAATATGGTTCTGAAGTATTCCCAAACTGGTACCGTTGTATGTATGAAAGAACACAATTTTGTGCCTGGGACGGCACCTGAAGACTACGGCTATTCACCAGAGAATACACAAGCTGGTACACCGACGTATGATGTCGGTCAGTCAATGACCGATCAGAGTTATGCAAACGCACAGCCGGGGAGCTTGCCTCAAGTCGCCCGTGAGGCTCTTAGTCACCAACCTGGTGCGCACCTTGTTAATGCCATCGAAATTCATGGTTTGACGAAGGCATTCGGTATGACAGTTGCCGTTAATCGCATTAATCTTGCTATTCCTACCGGCTCTTTTTACGGTTTGGTAGGGCGCAACGGTGCCGGTAAGACGACGACTATCTCAATGGTTTCTGGTATGCTGCAGCCCACCGAAGGCGTGGCATTGATTAAGGGAACCGATATGTGGCAGAACCCTTTGGAAGCCAAAAAGCACTTGGGCGTTCTGCCGGATGGCGTGCACCTTTTCGATAAACTCACAGGTGAACAGCTTATTACCTATTCGGGGTACCTGCATGGTCTCGAACGTGACACTGTCGCCGAACGTACCAAGGATCTTCTGCAGGCTATGGATTTAACCGATGCAGCAGGTCGCGCGGTCGCCGACTATTCAGCAGGTATGACTAAGAAGATCGCCCTCGCAGCAGCGCTGATTCACGCCCCTTCAGTCTTGATCTTGGATGAGCCCTTTGAAGCGGTTGATCCGGTTTCAGCGGCTAATATTCAGGATATCCTCAAAGGATTCGTCGCCTCAGGCGGAACAGTTATTCTCTCCTCGCATGTCATGGACTTGGTGCAGCGTTTATGCGATCACGTCGCCATTATGGATGAGGGACGGATTCTCGCTGCAGGTACGGTTGATGAAGTGCGTGGGGAATCTACTTTGGAAGAACGTTTCATACAGCTCGTGGGCGGACGCACCACCTCGGAAGGACTATCATGGTTGCGCACCTCGTCTCACTAAAATGGCGGTATGTGCTTGCTTCGCTCAAACGTAGTGTGTGGGCGATTATTGGTATTGCCTTTGGCGCCCTATATCTGCTTGGCACACTGACTGGTTTGGGATTCGCTTATGTTGGTTTAGGGATTGATGGTAGTTTAGATGGTCCTGCACTCGCCCTATTCCTCGGGTTTCTTGTATCTCTTGGCTGGGCTCTTATCCCCATTGTCTGGACTGGCCTAGACGGAACCCTTGATGAAAGCCGCTTCGTGTTATTCCCGCTAGAGGCTAAGACGCTGCAGAAGGGGCAATTCTTCGGTGGGTTTATAGGTCTTCCAGGTATAGCGACGATTATCCTAATCCTTCTGGGAACCCTCGGATTTATTGGTAATCCTGTGGGATTAGCAGCCTATCTGCTGAGCATAGTGTTGGGGCTGGCTTTGCTGATGACAGTGGCGCGCCTTGCCAATCAGCTTGGCGTTTATTTGAATGCTAACCCCCGTATTGATCTGATCTTCAAGATTATTCTGGGCGTGCTGTTGGTAAGCTCGGGCTTTATCTTCAGTGGAGCTATATTCTATGTGATAGATCATTTCCAGGAGATCGCTCAGAACGTTCAATGGTTGGGGTATACGCCTTTCGGGTCTGCTTTTGCGATTGCATACCATGTGGCGGCGGGTAACTGGGCTCTAGCAGGTCTAAGTCTGGTACTTTCCCTCATATACCTGGGTGGTGCTTGGGTATTGTGGGGTCGTAGCCTCGAACGCTCAATGCGTAATGTCAGCGGTGAACAAAAACGGGGCAAGGCTAAGAACCTGACGGCAGGAGATATTGGTATTTTTGCGAGGTTCCCAAACACTGGTTGGGGCGCTGTGGCCGCACGTACCATTCATAGCTACTTCAAAGATACGCGCATGACTTTGCTGATCGCCATGACTGCCATGCTCTATGTACTCTTTGCTCTCGTGATGCCGCTCTTCACGGGCAGCATGGGGTCTCGTGGTGCGACGACGGGAATCCAGCTCGCTAATTCCGGGGCTGGACCTGAAACGCTCTTCGGGTTCTGGGTTTATTTCTGCAATGTCTTCACAGGATTCTACATAGCGTATATGGTCTCGTACGATAACACGGCTTTTAGTCTGCATGTGCTCTCGCCTCTGCGTGGGCGTGATGATAGGCTCGGGCGTGCACTCGGACATTCCATCGTAATGCTGCCGATCGTCGTGGTGATGTTCTTTATTATGTGCGCTGTCCACGGGCTTATAGCCTATTACCCGGTCGTGCTTTTGCATCAGCTGGGAGTCTACGCAGGAACCGTAGGGTTCGGATTGATGCTTGATACAGTGCTTTCACCGCCGGTCGCGCCTCCTGGAGCCAACCCCTTCAAAACGCCTAAGCAGCCAGACGGCTTCGCGAAGCAGCTTTTGCTGATGGGCAGCATGATTATCTGCATGCTGATCGCTCTTCCCGGTGGGATTGGCTCGTTCATCTACATGGTCGGTGGCAAGGATGACATGGTACTGATTATCTCCGGCGTTATCCAGCTGGTTATCGGCGCTGCACTATTCATTATTGGAATTTCTGCAGGTGGTAAACTCTACGATCGCCATAGCTCGATGATGCTTCAGCGGGTTGCAAAGTTCAATACGAACTAGAGCCTATATAGAGAATATGGGGCGGTGTTATGGGGCAGTTACACGTATGTTTCCAAGCGTCGCCCTTATTCTCTATGGAATAACTATGCTTCCCTTCCCGTTGTTACACTAGTCTCTACAATAGAACTAATAGCACTAAGACGGCGAGAACATACTTGGAGGATAGAACATGAGCTCCATTGAAGGCGTTGAAGATCCCTTCGGTCCCGAGACTGCGGGCGGTACCGCATTACTTGAGCGGGAAGAAGCCCAGCTTTCTGAGCCGGGCGACCATGAACGCTTCTCGCATTATGTGCGTAAGGAAAAAATCATGGAATCCGCCCTTACCGGTGAACCCGTTCGCGCGCTGTGCGGTAAGGTGTGGACTCCTGGACGCGATCCGCAAAAATTCCCAGTCTGCCCAACCTGCAAAGAAATCTACGAGGGTCTTAAGCCTGGTAAAGATAATTCGGATAACGGCGACAAATAACGGAAGTTTCGCTCCGGAATATGCAGAAGTATGTGCCTGTATCCCCAGCATGGGGGTGCAGGCACATACTTTATTTTTGGGCTCAAACAGACTTCGCACCGGGCAAAATAATTAAGCGAACCCTCGCGGACGTATCACGACACGGTGGTAGAATTTATAACCTGTGTTTCTGCAGGAGCCTTTGTACACGGGAAATACTGAAGCAGAGGTAAACCAGAGAAAATATGGGGGAGAAGAGCATGAGCGAGTACGAAGAGCCTACATTGTTTGACAGCATGGTTAAGCCAAAGCTCTCCCCGGCATACCCTGACCGTGCACCCTGGGGTACTTCCGTCAGTCTGCGTGCCTGGCAGGCCGAGGCGATGAAAAAATATTTTGAGACGAACCCTCGGGACTTTATGGCTGTAGCAACCCCTGGTGCGGGCAAGACAACCTTTGCTCTCACCTTGGCACGCGAACTCTTCGATCGCGGGGTTGTGCGAAAACTTACCGTGGTAGCACCCACCGACCACCTCAAGAAACAGTGGGCGGATGCCGCCGCTAAGGTCGGTATTCCGATCGATCCCAATTTCAAAAACGCCGATGTTCACGTTGGACGCCAGTACAAGGGCGTAGCGCTCACATATTCGCAGGTTGCTAATAAGCCGCAGCTGCACGCCCGAAATACCGAAAATGACAAGACTCTTGTTATCTTCGACGAAATCCACCATGCAGGTGATGCTTTATCATGGGGCGATGGTCTGCGGGAGGCTTTCGATGAGGCCACACGCCGCCTTGCGCTGACCGGTACACCATTCCGATCTGATGCCTCACCTATCCCATTTGTTACCTATGAGCAAGACCATGAAGGTATTCGTCGATCGCGTGCCGATTACTCCTATGGTTATGGCCCCGCGCTGAAAGACCATGTGGTGCGGCCAGTTATTTTCATGGCATATTCCGGACAAATGCGCTGGCGGACCTCCGCCGGAGAAGAAATGGCGGCGAATCTAGGGGAAGGATTCACTAAAGATATTACCGCCCAGGCATGGCGCACCGCACTTGATCCTCAGGGTGAGTGGATTCCCACAGTGCTCTCTGCGGCCGATAAACGACTCACCGAAGTGCGCCGCACTGTTCCTGACGCGGGAGCTCTCGTCATCGCAACTGACCACGCTGATGCCAAAGCCTATGCCGAAAAACTGCACAAGATCACGGGGGAGAAGCCGACCGTAGTACTTTCTGACGATCGTGAAGCATCCGCTAAAATCGACGATTTTCGTGAAAGCAACAAGCGGTGGATGGTCGCGGTACGCATGGTATCCGAAGGGGTGGACGTACCCCGCTTGGCGGTGGGTGTGTATGCTACCAGCACCAGCACACCTCTCTTTTTCGCACAGGCGATCGGTCGTTTTGTGCGAGCCCGTAAACGTGGGGAAACCGCATCTGTCTTTCTGCCGTCTGTGCCGCAGCTGATGATGCTTGCCAATGATATGGAAGTTGAGCGTGACCACGCCCTCGACCGCCATACCACCGACGACGATATCGATCCAATGGCTGAAGGGCTGGACGATGAAGCGCTCGAAGAAGCAAACCGCGAGGAACGCGCTTCCGAACAACTAACGCGCGGTAAATTCGAGGCGATTGGTTCGCAAGCTTCCTTCCACGGCGTGCTCTTCGATGGCTCCGAATTTTCGTCGGGTGGTCTGGAGATCGGTTCGGAAGAAGAACAAGACTTCCTTGGTATTCCCGGTCTGCTGGATGCCGACCAGGTGGGTACTCTACTTCGTGCACGTCAGCGTGAACACGCATCCCGTCGCCCAGCGACAGCAGCTCCCGCAATTGTGGACCACCGCCAGCTTAAAGAGATGCGCAATAAACTGGCGAAAAACGTGGCGGCCTGGTCTATCCGTTCAGGCAAACCACACGGCGTTATCCATAATGAGCTGCGTAAAATTTGCGGTGGTCCCGCAGTTGCGCAGGCATCGGCGGAGCAAATTCAGGCTCGCCTGGATAAATTGGCGGATTGGTTCGTGGGCAGGAGCTTGTAGAATAATCTCTCGCCTGGCTAAAGCGCTTCTGTGACGGTAATACCGTCATCCTCCATGTCGGCGATAACATCATCCAGTTTGTCTTCATGAACCGGCGCCGTGAGGTCAATCAGCACGCGAGTTTCGTACCCGGCATCTACTGCATCCTTTGCCGTCGCTAGTACACAGAAGTCGGTCGCGATCCCGACAATATCAACATCTTTAACATCATGTTCGTCGAGCCAATCGGCAAGCGGGGTGTTGGGTGCCTCATCTTCCAACGATGCTTCGGGATCGTGCTCACCGGTCATCACGGAATCTTCGGCAGCTTGAAGACCCTCGAAGCCCGAATATGCCGCCTCATACTTGCCTTTGCGGAAATATGCTTCGATATAGTCGGTATCAAGATTCGGGTGAATCTCTGCCCCCTCGGTGTTGGCGACGCAGTGTACAGGCCAGGAATTCACATAATCTGGATTTTCTGAGAAATGATCGCCCGGGTCAATGTGCCAGTCTTGAGTTGCCACAATGGCATCGTACTGGTGATGGTGTTCCTCAACGTATTCGCTAATTAGCGATGCCACGTTGGCGCCTTGCTGTGTTGCAAGGGCTCCGCCAGGGCAGAAATCATTTTGAACATCGACAATAATAAGCGCTTTTGCCATGTGTATAGTCCCTTTCTTGGCAATATCTGGATGGGCTGTGGCTAGATGAATTCAGTAGGAATAACGGGTTCGCCTTCTGAAAGGCGACGAGCGGATTCGGGAAGTTCCGCTAGGGATGCGCTATGTCGTTCGGTTGCGTTGCGTACCGCCTCCTCGCCAGTAAAACCGGGCAGGAGCTCGCCAGAAACCACAAAATCGCGAATAAGGTCGCGAGTATTTTCGAGGGCAGCGGGGTTGTTCCCCGTTCCGATAAGCTCGGCAGTAGCGATACCCAAGGAATTGTGGCGGCGCGCAGCTTGCTTTGCACCACCTAGAGAACGTTTGCCAGCAGAGGTTTTAGCGACGGGTTCCAGCTCGCCAGCAGTATTTTCACGTTCCACCAGCTTGTACACCATTGCGGAGGTAGGCGCACCGGAACCGGTCACTAGCCTGGTGCCCACACCGTAGGAATCTACTGGCGCGGCGGCTAAGGAAGCGATAGCGTATTCGTCAAGATCACTTGTCACTGTAATCTTGGTGTTGTGGTTGCCCAGAGAATCGAGAAGTTCACGCACGCGCTGCGCTGATGCCACCAGATCACCTGAGTCTAGGCGGACTCCGCCGAGCTCTTCGCCCGCGAGTTCCACGCCAAGGCGTACCGCATTCTCGACATCATAGGTATCAGCAAGAAGGGTCGTGCGTGCCCCTAACGATTGCAGTTGCGCTTCAAAGGCTTCACGCTCAGAGTCGTAAAGAAGGGTAAAGGCGTGGGCGCTGGTACCGAGAGTGTGAAGCCCATAGCGCCTGCCCGCTTCCAGGTTAGATGTTGCAGTGAAGCCTGCAATAGCAGCGGCACGTGCCGCCGATACAGCGGCACGTTCGTGCGCACGGCGCGAGCCCATCTCAATACAGGGACGGTGGCCCGCCGCCGCAGTCATACGTGATGCGGCAGATGCAACAGCTGAATCATAGTTCAAGATAGACAGCAGGTAGGTTTCTAAGACGCAGGCTTCTGCGAAAGTTGCTTCGACCTGTACAACGGGGGAGTGTGGAAAGAAAATCTCTCCCTCGACATAGCCTCGAATATTGCCGGTAAACCTAAAGTTCTCAAGGTATTTTAGGGTTTGCGCATTCACAACATTGCGAGAGGCTAGAAAAGATAGATCTTCGTCATCGAAGCGGAAAGACTGAAGCCCTTCGAGAAAGCGTCCTGTACCTGCGAGCACGCCGTAGCGGCGGCCCGCGGGCAAGCGACGTGTAAAGACTTCAAAGGTACAGCGGCGATGCGCAGTTCCAGAGGCGAGCGCTGCCTGGAGCATCGTAAGTTCGTAATGGTCGGTTAGAAGCGAGGTAGTTGCCATATGTCTCATTTTAGTTGTCTGTTAGGCAGGTTACTACCTTTACGGGATGTGTTGTCCGCGACATAATGTAAATTTGACTTTAAGATATTTATGATTATTTGAACGGAATCAATCCCGCAGGAACAAAGCCCCCACGAGTATAATCTTATGCATGACCAACAAGCTCACCCATCTTTCCAACCACACTGTGACGGCTGTTCTTGCGACCGATACTCTAGATGCCACTGAGCTTGATGCGACGATTGACGAAAATCTTGAAACGCAGACGCCGTGGCAGGTAATCGTCTGGAACGATCCCGTTAATCTTATGACCTATGTTTCCTATGTTTTTCGCGCTCATTTCGGGTTTAGCCGTCGTCGTGCCGAGAAACTGATGCTCCAGGTGCACAATAATGGCAAGGCTGTTGTGTTCACCGGTAGTCGTGAGGATGCGGAAAAGCATACCCAGGCCATGCACGCGTGGGGTTTGATGGCGAGCTTTGAAAAGGCGGAGAACTAATTTATGGCGCAGGGTTTTCGACATACACCGCATGGCTATGCCGCTCGATTTGAGAAGGCTGAATTTGATCTTATTCGAGATCTAGCTGAAGACGTGATTGCTCTTCTGGAATCTCCGGATTCGGAAAATCATGATCCTCTTGAAGCTCTCATCGGTATTGTCGAGAATCCCAGCATCCCGGACGATCCAGCGGTGGCACGAGTACTGCCTGCAGGAAGTAGCGATCCTGAGGCGGCGCTGGAATATCGCCGGTACACTGAACAGGATTTACGCGCCACGAAGGTGGCAAATCTGAGTCTCCTCGCTTTCGATATTGAAGCGGGAGACATTGTGCTTAGTGATGAGCACGCGCATGCGTGGGCGTCTGCACTTAACGATATCCGTTTAGTCTTGGGAAGCCGTTTAGACATTATCGATGAAGAACGTGCAGACCAGGTGCACCATCTTACGGACTGGTCAAAGGTTGAGAACGATGACGATTATTTGGCGGTCGTGTACAACTTCGTGACCTGGGTACAGGACTCACTTATGGTTGCGATGCTCGATTCGATGGAAACCCCGCAGTCTTAGAAACGTGCTGATCAGAGACAAAATAAGCGCATCGCACGATGCCCTCCAGATTAACGGATCCAGTACCGCATGCGATATGAAACATCACTGCCCGAACCTTGATGTGGCTCATCCTATAGGGTGGTTTAGGACTCAGAGACGGCTATCTAGAACAGGACAGTATCTGTAACACCTTAGAATGAAAATAAAGTACATCATATGCTGAAGGAAAACAGGTAAAGTTCGTGAGCGATAACTTAGATACCTCAAATCCATATCGTACCCGCACCCCGTGGGGAACCCCCGCGCCACCGGCTGGTCCAACATCAAGCGCACCCATCGGAGTTTTTGACTCCGGGGTGGGTGGTCTGACCGTTGCGCGCGCTATTATGGATCAGTTGCCACATGAGCGCATTATTTATGTAGGCGACACCGCTCATGGACCTTACGGCCCGCTCAAAATTGCCGAGGTTCGTGCTAATGCCCTGCGCATTATGGATGAGCTTGTTGATTCCGGTGTAAAAATGCTGGTTATTGCGTGCAATACAGCATCTGCTGCCGTGCTTCGGGACGCACGCGAACGCTACACCCGCCACTACGGTATTCCCGTGATTGAGGTAATTCAGCCTGCCGCGCGTCGAGCACTAGCCGCGACCCGCAACCGTAAGATCGGGGTTATCGCCACAGAGGCAACGGTAACCTCACGCGCTTACGAAGATACATTTGCGATCGCCCCGAACCTTATGGTGCAGTCTGTCGCATGTCCTCGATTCGTCGAGTTCGTGGAGAAGGGCGTGACATCCGGACCCGAACTTTTGCGTACTGCCGAAGAATATCTGCAGCCCCTTAAAGATTCGGGAGTAGACACGTTGGTACTTGGCTGCACTCACTACCCTTTGCTGACGGGCATTATTTCCTACATCATGGGGGAGGACGTAACTCTTGTGTCTTCGGCAGATGAGACCGCCAAAGACGTTTATCGGGCACTTCTTACCGAGAATATTGAGAACCCTGACCTTGAAACGAATCCGCATCATGAATTCTTAGCGACCGGCGAATCTGAGACTTTCGAGAACCTAGCGCGCAGGTTCTTGGGCCCAGAAGTTCACAATGTGCGGCACACGGCATCTGTGGCAGAACGATTCCCTACAGGCTCTTTGGCGGCTCTTCCCGCACCAGCAGGCAGCGAAAAGGCCACTACGAAAGACTCCAACTCCGAAGAAGCCTCAGGACTGCCTTCCGTCACGATCGACTCAAGTCTTGCTGCTTTCACACACACCAAATAGGAAACACCCCGTATGCGCTTGACGATTATCGGCTGTACCGGCTCGTTTCCCGGACCAAATTCTCCGGCGAGCTGTTATCTGCTCTCAGCAACCGACTATGCTGGGCACACGTGGCGTGTGCTCATGGATATGGGCAACGGCTCACTAGGTGTACTTCAACGGTACATAGACCTGGCTGAGATTGACGCTATCCTGATATCGCATCTTCACCCTGACCATTGCATTGACCTCTCCGGTTTGCATGTCGCCGTGAAATGGGATCCCCGAGGCTGGCCCAAAGGCAGGATTCCTCTCTACGGACCTGCCGCCATTAACGAATATCTTTCGGCAACGCACGGGCTTGACCCAGACCCGGGCATGAGTACCGAGTTTGAATATCATACTTGGGACGAAGGACATAAAGTCGAAATCGGTCCTTTCACAGTTGAACCCTTTAGGGTGCTCCACCCCGCTAAAGATCCTTACGCGCTACGTATTACCTGCAATAGCCGGGACGGCAGAACACTTTTTGCATACTCCGGTGATACCGATACATGCGATGGGCTCATCAAAGCTGCCCGCGGTGCCGATCTTTTCCTGTGCGAAGCGGCGTATCAAGAAGGACGTGACGATGCGTTGCGCGGTATTCACCTGACCGGTAAGCGCGCCGGTGAAGCAGCTCAAGAAGCCGGGGTACGCAACCTTTTGTTAACGCACCTGCCCGTGTGGAATGACCCCGATATCGCCCGTGCCGAGGCACAAAGTGCATTCGACGGGCCGGTAGGCGTCGCCGAGGTTGCAGCAAGCTATCGCGTGCATCCTAGGCCAGCGCCCACGCATCCGCCAACCTCAACCCTGAACGTTATCGAACTGCTCGATCCACCTATGTCAAACATATCTCTTCCACCGGAAGAAGAGTAGGAGAACTATGACTTCTGTAGCTCGTGCCGACGGTCGTACCCTCAACGAACTGCGCCCCATCACCATCACTCGCGGATGGTCAAACCAAGCCGAAGGTTCGGCGCTGATAGAGTTCGGCGATACCCGGGTGCTGTGCACCGCATCCTTTACGGAAGGGGTGCCGCGCTGGCTTAAAGGAGAAGGAAAAGGCTGGGTGACCGCAGAGTACGCCATGCTTCCGCGTGCTACAGGAACCCGGTCTTCGCGTGAATCCGTCAAGGGAAAGATTGGCGGTCGTACACACGAAATTTCCCGTCTTATTGGGCGATCCCTGCGTGCCATTATCGATATGAACGCGTTGGGAGAAAATACCATTGTTCTGGATTGCGATGTTCTTCAGGCAGATGGCGGAACACGTACCGCTTCGATCACGGGTGCCTATGTAGCGCTCGCCGATTCTATCGCGTGGGCACAGCGTAATGGTCTGCTTTCACCCAGTGCTAAGCCTTTGAAAGACTCTGTGTCAGCTATTTCCGTGGGTATTATCGACGGTACTCCCATGCTTGATTTGCCCTATACCGAGGATGTGCGCGCTGAAACTGATATGAATGTGGTCGTGACCGGCTCTGGGAAATTTGTGGAGGTTCAGGGTACGGCAGAAGGCGCACCGTTTGACCGTGATGAGCTGAATGCTTTGCTCGATCTTGCTTTAGAAGGCACCGCCGAACTTGCTCGGATACAGCGTGAATCTCTTGAAGAGGGGTAATACTTTTATGGTTAAGGTTGTCTTAGCGAGTCGCAATCAAGGTAAGCTGCGCGAACTTCGCGAAATTTTGCGTAACCGTATTGTTGGGTTGAACGTGGATACCGATGTGGTCGATGCCGCCAGCATCAATGCCCCCGATGTTCCAGAGACCGGGGTAACATTTGCCGAGAATTCATTGCTCAAGGCACGTGCCGTGGCAGAATCTACAGGGTGTATCGCTATTGCCGATGATTCGGGTCTTTCCGTTGAGGTTCTTCACGGCGCTCCCGGCATTTTTTCGGCGCGCTGGGCGGGGGAGCATGGGGACGATACCGCGAATCTCACCCTGCTGTTGAAACAACTTTGTGATATCAGCGATGAACACCGTGCCGCTAAATTCTGCTGTGCCGCCTCCTTAGCTGTTCCTTCAGCGCTCGGTGGGTATGAAGCAGTTGAGTACGGCGAGCTTCCTGGAACGCTTTTGCACGCACCGCAGGGGGACGGCGGGTTTGGGTATGATCCTATTATGATGCCGGTGGAGCTTAATGGTGACAACGCGCTTTATGATGGAGCCTATGCGGACCAGTCGTGTGCCCAGATTCCGGCAGAGATCAAAAATTCAATAAGTCACCGAGCTCGTGCCTTTGAAGCATTAGTTCCGCATCTGCAGCAAGCTCTTGAGCATAAATAATCATGCGTCCTATGAGGTTCTTTCATAAAGACACATGATCGGAGTGTTTTAGCACATCAATCGGGTATGTACGACATCTTCTGAAGAAAGAACGTTGCGGTCATCTCTTTCTCAGCTTCGACCGTGAAGATCGTATAAAACGATTCTGGTACAAGGCACAATGGTAAGTAATATATACGGCAACAGATATGCTTTGAGGCCCTGATGATTGTTCTCTTTGCTGTAATGATTATTCTGCTGATTCCCGCGCTGTGGGCATACTCTTATATCTGGCGCGGGCTCAATCGGCGTGTTATCACCGCTGTTAAAGTAGTTGATCCAGTGATAACTCTCGGGCCCTATGCCATGGGATGCTGGGGGTTCTTAACAGCATGGGTGGGCATCAATATCTGGGCGACAGGTACCGCAGCACTGGTTGGAAGTATCGTAACTCTGAGCGGCGCAGCTTTATGCTTTCTCTGGGCAGGGTTTTGGGTCTTGATGCACTGTTTGGGCGGGCAAACCCCCGGTAAACGGCCCCTTTGGTGGCGCGAAGCAGTTGCCGCAAAATACGCATGGCGCAATCTGGAAAGGATGCCCGCCTACTTCGGTGGACGCACCAGCATTCTTCCGGTGCAGAACCCGCGCATCGTCAAACCCTATTCAGGATCATGGACTCGACCGGTGGGAGCAACTCTGGAAGGTTATCTGCCGGATGGAAAATCCCGTGAGGGTTTTGACGAATATGGGCGGCCTATGCCCCGTATGTACCCTGTAGGACCGGAACCAACTATTTTTGAAGTTGCACGCTGGGGCAAATCGGTAAGCGCCGATAGGTTGCTTTACACTTTTCTGCCTACAGCACCCTTTGAACGGTTACGTTTGGCCGGTACTATTTGCGGTCCGTTCACCTTTGCGGGAGAAGTTCCTCATGGAGCCGTCACCAAATGGCCGCGTCGTTCCGGCGCAAACCGCGCTTTTGGGAACTACGCCAAGCTGGGGGACATCACGGAACGTCGGGTAGAGCTCTTGATTGACCACCGCCTTATCGCGGCTTTGCAGACAACCCGTGAATGCTATGAGCGCCGACATAGCTGGATGCTCGCGTTCACCGATATTATGCCCAATGATCTTCTTTATTCCACGACCGACGATGGGTTCTTGCAGATTACCTTCGGTACCGTCGCTGAAGGATACGAGAAACCGTGGATTTTTACCTCGACGCAGAAAGATACCCCACGACTTCGCCGTCAAGTAGCGCGCGCCATGCGTGTGCGTAAGTTCCTGAAGCAGACAAGCGCCGAGCTGATGGACTGGTATTTTGTGCCTAAGATTAGCGAATTTCCGCACGGTCCTGTGACTAACGAACTGCCGGAAGAGTTCTATTTCTCGTCCAATATTATGGTGACTAATAGGCATGAAAGCTCGGCGCGGGCGACCGGCGAAACGCATTAGAAACTTCAAGGGTACGACTTCCTCCGTCAAGAAGAAGTCGTACCCTTGGTAATTTACTGGCGGATGTCACACCCTCGGGAATCTCGCCCTAAAGTCGTGACGTCTGATCGTCCCACAACAAGATGCCTTCAAGCCCTTTGAGCTTTTCTTCGTGGGCACGTCCGTGGTGACCGCAGAAGAACAGTTCACTCCCGGAAGGCAAGACCGCACGAATATATGCCTGAGAACCACACGCATCGCAACGGTCATGGGAATTCAACGTACGCGAATCAACAGATTCGAGAGTTGCATGAGCATTCACTGAAAATCTCCCTTACTGAAGTTCTCATAGGTTCCTAGAATTGTCGTAACTCTATCCAACCACACATACCCTCGGTGCCATACCTTCGCCCTGACCCTTTCGCTCTCAGCGTCCAGGATGGACTACACATGAAATGTCCGTGACGAGAGTGAACACAAGTTACCTGCGGTGCACGATAGAATAGACTTACGAAGAAAACCATTTCGAAAGGGAACATCTTGGCTGCCTCGAACTATACTGCCCGACACCTCTCGGTTCTCGAAGGTCTTGAAGCGGTGCGTAAGCGCCCGGGCATGTATATTGGTTCGACCGATTCCCGCGGTCTTATGCACTGCCTCTGGGAGATTATTGATAACTCTGTTGATGAGGCTCTTGCCGGTTACGGACAGTCAATTCAGATCATTCTCTACCGAGACGGTTCTGTTGAAGTACAGGACGACGGTCGCGGTATCCCTACCGATGTTGAGCCTCGAACCGGGCTTTCCGGGCTAGAGGTGGTTTTCACGAAACTCCATGCTGGCGGCAAATTTGGCGGCGGATCGTACACGGCATCGGGTGGTCTGCACGGTGTGGGCGCCTCGGTGGTGAACGCGCTTTCATCACGTCTTGACGTTCAGGTAGATCGCGGGTCAAAAACCTATCAGATGTCCTTTCGACATGGGCTACCGGGCGTGTTCGATTCCGGGCGCACTCCTAAGCCTGAAGACTCTTTTACTCCTGCAGATGAGAAACATCCTGCGCTTCAGATCGTAGGGCGCGCCAAGCGTGGTGTAACTGGAACCAGAGTACGGTATTGGGCTGATCCGCAGATTTTTACCCCGGATGCGCGTTTTAGCTACGAGGATTTGGTGGCACGTGCACGCCAAACTTCATTCCTTATTCCCGGGCTGCGCATTGCTATTCGAGACGAGCGGCGCATCCCTGGAACTCCGGGGGAGTTCGGCCCTTACGAAGAGGTCTTTCAGCATGACGGCGGCATTAGCGAGTTTGTTGAATTCCTGGCCCATGACTCTGCCGTGACCGATATTTGGCGTTTTAGCGGCAGAGGCTCTTTTACGGAAACCGTACCCGTTCTAGGCTCGGATGGGCGCTCTAAGCTCACCGAAGTTGACCGTGAGTGCGAGGTTGATATTGCTCTGCGCTGGGGCATTGGCTACGAGACGACAATCCGCAGCTTCGTCAATATTATTGCCACGCCCAAAGGCGGAACCCACGCCACGGGGTTTGAACAAGGACTTCTCAAAACATTCCGCAAGCATCTTGCCGACAACGCTCGAAAGTTTAAGGTTGGCAACGACAAGATCGAGAAAGACGATGCCCTCGCAGGTCTTACCGCCGTGTTGACGGTGCGCCTTGCGGAACCTCAATTCGAGGGGCAGACAAAGGAAATTCTGGGAACGCCGGCTGTGCGGCAGATCGTCTCTAAAGTAGTTGGTGATCAGCTCAAGGCTCGGCTGAACTCTACGGCACGCGCCGAGAAAGCACAGGCTGCAGCTCTGTGTGAAAAAGTTGTGTCTGAGATGAAAACCCGCATCTCAGCACGTATTCACAAGGAAACCCAGAGGCGCAAGACTGCCTTGGAATCTTCCTCAATGCCAACAAAACTTGTGGACTGCCGGTCAACAAACGTAGAGCATTCTGAGCTGTTTATTGTGGAGGGTGACTCTGCACTGGGTACCGCCCGCTTGGCGCGATCCTCGGCCTATCAGGCGCTTCTACCGATTCGCGGCAAGATTCTGAACACTCAGCGTGCCTCGGTAACAGATATGCTGGCGAACGCCGAATGCGCGGCCCTAATCCAGGTAATTGGTGCCGGTTCTGGGCGTACATTCGAGCTGGAGGCGGCACGCTACAGTAAAGTCATCATGATGACCGATGCCGATGTTGACGGTGCTCATATTCGTACCCTGCTTCTTACTCTCATGTACCGGTATATGCGCCCGCTCATCGAAGACGGTCGTGTATATGCGGCTGTACCACCACTGCATCGTGTAGAGGTTATTAACCGAGGTAAACCGAACGAGATGGTGTATACCTATTCAGAACGTCAGCTGCATGAACTGCTGAGTCAGCTGCAGGCTGAGGGTAAGGGCTATAAAGAGCCCATTCAGCGCTATAAAGGTTTGGGTGAGATGGATGCCGACCAACTTGCCGAAACTACGATGGATCCCCGGCATCGTATGCTACGCCGCATCCGAATTGAAGACGCGGAGGCAGCTGAGCAGGCTTTCTCGCTCCTGATGGGGGCGGAGGTTGCTCCGCGTAAGGAATTTATTATTGCTGGTGCGCATCAGCTCGATCAGGACAATATTGATATTTAGTTTGCACCTGTGAACAATCTGACGCAGGAGAGTTGAAGCCTCTTTTTGACAGATATTTGACGCTGCAAATATTGGTGATTATACTCACTGTGTCCTTCTTCATAAATCATGTATGACTATAAGAAAAAGGTGTCTCTCCTCATAATTTGGAGGAGTCACCTTAGTACGTGTAAATTGCTGACCTTCGATTTCTTGGAAAGTTTTAGGAAAGGCATCACCAAGGCGTGATGCTTATCTTGAAATTTCTCCCAATATCTACGGGTCAAAGCGCATAAAAATCAATAATTGTGTTAACTACCTTTATAGGTTCGTCAAGCCATGCACACCTGAGTGTAAAACTTGCCTGGTTCATGCCGTTTTTAAAACGCGTTACCTTACCTATGTAAGACATCCTGAGATATGTGCACCTGACTTCCGGAGGTGTGCTACGCTCCCGGGCGTGTCTGCCAACAGTAGACTTTACACATTCTAGAAAAGGATCATGTACATGGATCCCCTTGACATTGGGCGGTGGCAGTTCGGTATCACGACCGTCTACCACTTCTTTATGGTGCCCCTAACCCTCGGCTTGGGTATGGTCGTCACCTTCCTGTACCTGCGCTATATCTTCACGAAAAAAGACGAATACAAACGTATGACGAAGTTCTGGGGAAAGCTCTACCTCATCAACTTCGCAATGGGTGTGGCAACCGGTTTAGTGCAGGAATTCCAGTTTGGTATGGCTTGGAGTGAATACTCGCGTTTTGTGGGTGACGTCTTTGGTGCGCCGCTAGCTATGGAAGGTCTTTTTGCCTTTTTTATCGAATCAACCTTCCTGGGGCTTTGGATCTTTGGATGGGACAAACTCAAGCCCAAAGTTCACGCCCTATGCCTCTTCATGGCGGTTCTCGGTTCTTGGGTATCCGCATACTTTATTCTGGTGGCAAACTCCTGGATGCAGCATCCGGTAGGCGTTGAAATGGTCGATGGCCGTCCCCGCATGACTGATATTTGGGCTGTTCTCACAAATAACACCGCGCTTCTTACCTTCCCCCACGTGATCTTTGGCGCCATTCAGGTCGCCGGTGGATTCCTGGTCGGTATTTCCTGGTATAAGCTCTGGCGCCGACGCCGTGACGGCATTGACATCGTAGAGGATGGCAAGGTTGTAGTAGGAGATGCAGAAGTTGGCGGTCGTGATAAGACCGACTACAAGGTTTGGTTCCGTTCCCTGCGTATCGGCGCGATTGTGGGTCTCATCGGGTTCTCTGGTGTGGCTCTTAGCGGTCACGCTCAAGCTCAGCTCATGATTCATCAGCAGCCCCTTAAAATGGCGGCTGCCGAGGCGGCATGCCATGACGGCACCGGTTTCTCGGTTCTTTCTATATCTTCTCTGGGTTCTCAAGACTGCGATAAGGTGCAGGCAGTGCTTGAGGTTCCCGGTGCACTCTCATTCCTAGCCCACGAAGATTTCACCACCGAGGTCAAGGGCGTGAAAACTCTCATGCCTGAATACGAAGCTAAATACGGTACGCATCTGGCGGATAACCCCCTCTACGGTGAGCGTGCCGGGCAGAAGATCAACTATTTGCCTCTTATGGAAGTCACCTACTACGGATTCCGAGGCATGATCACGCTTGGTGGTATTGGTGCACTTTCGTACGTCTACGTACTATGGGTTACCCGTAAAAAAGGAACCGGTACCGTTCCCGAAGCCAAGTGGCTGAAAACCCTGGCTTTGTGGGGAATTTGGGCTCCCTTCTTTGGCAACGCCCTCGGTTGGATCTTCACCGAAATGGGACGCCAGCCCTTCGTGGTGGCGCCCAACCCTGAGGGTGACCCGTCCATCCTCATGTTCACGGCGGCAGCGGTTTCTCCGGGTGTGAGCGGCGAAGAGATACTATTCTCACTCATCGCCCTAGGAACGGTATACGGCATCCTGATGGTGGTCGAAATTTACCTGCTGACTAAATACATTAAGGCCGGCGTGGTAGCCGCTATGCCCGAACTCGTGCGCTCTGAACACGAGCAGGACGGCGAAAAGAGCGGTCACGATAAGCGCGATGTCTTGGAGTTCGCCTACTAGGCGGGTAAGGATTCTAAACGATGACCTTCGACTTTAATATCTTTGCCGGGCAGCCACTGCTACCAACCATCTGGTTCGTCGCTATCGGTATTTTCTGGATTGGCTACCTTATCCTCGACAGTTTCGATTTGGGCGTGGGCATGCTCATGAGCATCTTCGCCAAAAACGAGAAAGAGCGACGCCTGCTTCTGAACACGATCGGTCCCGTATGGGATGGTAATGAAGTTTGGATTGTTACCGGTGGTGCTGCCACCTTCGCGGCGTTCCCGTTATGGTACGCATCCCTATTCTCAGCCCTATATATTCCACTAACTTTAGCGCTGCTTGCCCTGATCTTCCGCGTGGTTGCTATTGAGTATCGCGGTAAGAAAAACGATGAACGATGGATTCGCGGTTGGACTATCACTCTCTCGCTATCATCATTCTTCATCGCTTTACTGGTAGGTGCGCTTCTTGCGCTGACCTCCATTGGCTTACCAATTAATGCCAACGGTGACCGTGTAGGCGGTGCCTTCGCCTGGGCCTCCTGGCCCGTGCTTCTAGGCGGCCTCTCTCTTGTAGGGTTTGCCCTCGTGCAAGGACTTGCCTTTGTTGCCTTGAAAACCGATGGAGATATACGCCACCGCGCACGCACCGCCCTGGTGCGTTGGCTTCCGCTTCTGCTTTTGCCTATCGTGCTCTGGGTACTGTACATGCAGGTTACAACCGGTAACGGTATTTCCTGGCTATGCACTATTCTTGCCGTATTTGCAGTGCTCTTTGCATGGATAAGCGCCCGAAGCTCACGCGAAGGCCGTGCCTTCGCAGGTCTGAGCTTCTTCATGGCTTTTGGCGCGCTGACGATTTTCACCGCTCTTTTCCCCAACGTACTACCTTCAACCTTGGACGCGGCTCATTCGCTCACCATTGCAAACGCCTCAAGCTCGGAGTACACACTTGGAGTTATGAGCGTTGTGAGTGGATTTGGATTGCCCGTTATTATCGTGTACCAAGTCTGGACATACTGGGTGTTCCGCAAGCGTTTGCGCGTTGAAAATATCCCCGATGCCCACGATGCTAGCGAGCTGGTGACGCACCCGAACAGGGCGTCATAGACAAGAATGTACCCGGTAATCGGGAGGGTACAGAAGTATTTCCGGTGCTTTCAGCAACATATGAAGGCACCGGAAATACTTTAAAACCGAAAGCAGACAAGCCCGCCACCAGTGTCTAAACTAGGAAACACACCGGAGAAAATATCCACACTCACTTTAGCGGTAGGGAAGGAACGAGACGTGAGCCCACGCGCCAATAAAACACAGCGCAACAACGATAAACGTCCACCGCTAGGACCAGACGCCCGTAAAAACCTAGGGGTTTTCGGGCTTATCACCGGGATACACACACTGGCAACCGTGATCTTCAGCGCGGCGCTCGCATCCCTCATTGCCCGGGCAGCCCACGCCGGATTTACTGCGCTCGCCGCCGAGCACGAGCATCTAAAGGCCGCCAGCGATCCAGAAACCTATCGCGCTCTCATCGAATTCTCGGGTGACTCACAAGCGAAACTCGACAGTACCAATGGATGGCTTCTAGGACTAGGCAATCTTCTTGGCACCGGAAACGCCGCCATAACGTGGGGGCTAATCGTTACGGCGCTGATAGCGCTTGCTGTACGTGCAGGCGCCGATTACGCGCTGTCCGTAAGTGCTCAGCGTGCAGCCGTAGGAGCCAAAGCAAGTATCCGCCAAAAACTTGTGCATCGTGTCTTAGCTACAGGAGGGGCAGACACCCCTGAAGGTACAGGCGCAACCGCCGTTCTGCTGGCGCGGGGACTGAACGCTCTTGATGATTATTACACTAAAACCCTGACTGCCTTTGTCTCGGTCGCCGTAGTGCCCGTTCTGCTGTGGCTTATTGTGCTCTCATTGGATATCACAAGTGCCCTCGTCCTAGCGTGCACCCTGCCGCTTATTCCCATCTTCATGATACTTATCGGTAAAACCACACGTGAAGATACAGTCGCCGCTCAAGCCGAGCTGCACCGTCTATCAGACCATATTCTTGAACTCATCCGTGGGCTGCCCGTATTGATTGGGCTGGGGCGTGAACGTGCACAAACTCGTGCCCTTAGGAAGCTGGGTGAACAATACCGCGAACGTACCATGCAGACGCTTCGCAGCGCATTTATGTCTTCGCTCGCTTTAGAACTTATCACGACCATCTCGGTGGCGCTGATCGCCGTGCTTATTGGCGTGCGTTTGGTACAGGGTACACTCGGACTCGATACCGCAATCCTTGTACTCCTGCTGGCTCCTGAATGCTACCAGCCTTTGCGTGATATAGGTGCAGCCTACCACCAATCTGAAGACGGCATAGCCGCACTTCGATCTGCACGTACAGTCCTTGACACTCCTGTACCAGAAGCCTCTGTGAGCGCTTCCTGCGAAAAAGTATCGACGACTCCCGAAACACCCGAGCACCTTGTGATTGAGAACCTCTCGGTCACATACCCCGGACGTACACAGATCTTAGACTCAGTAAACCTGAATATTCCACGTACTTCGAAGCGCCCAAGCGCGGTAGGAAAACAGCGCGGAGCGTTAGTAGGCATTCTGGGAGCATCAGGATGCGGTAAATCAACGCTCCTCGGAGTGCTTTCTGGGAGCGTCCGCGACGGACTGGTACCAACCGGCGCATCCGAACCGATTAAAGTAACTGGCCGCATTATAGGTGCCGGAAACACCCTGAGTATTCCGCAGAATCCTATTTTCGCCGCCCCCACAGTCCTGCACGAGATGGCGCTCTATGCCTTCAGCGCCGATCGCAGCGAAGAGGACTATGCGGCTAAACTTCTCACGGGGGAAACACAGATACGCCCCTCAGATCGTGAACGCCTAGAGAACTATTTGTGGAATCTCGGGCTCGAAAACCTGAGCGAGCTCAGCCCCGAATCGCTCAGCGCGGGTCAAGCGCGCAGGTTGGCGTGCGCCCGCATCTTAGCTCGCATTGATGCCCTCCACCGTGCAGCCGATCACCATCAAAATCTCCAGATTACCGTTCTAGTAGATGAACCTACCGCCCACCTGGACGCACACGCCGCCCACCTTGTAACTCAGTCTCTGGACGCACTCGCAGAACGCGGAGTAACCGTTCTAATCGTGACCCATGAAACGGAACTTACCGAGTACTGCGATAGTGTGGTGCAGGCATCGGCGGTAGTCGAGGGAGCGCATGCGAAACCATCGCATGAGCAAGCGTATCGGTGGAGCATCGTCCAGAATGAGACACCCAAGATTATCCCCGCTGCAGCCCCGCATAAGCAGGACTCAGCCGATACCTTTGCTGAGCATAGCCCAACGTTACACAACGCTCCTGAAAAGATGGTTCGAGAAAACACAGGACATGCTGTCGGAGTCGTGAAAACCCTCAAAACACTGCGGAATCTTACGGGACTAGGTATATTACAGGGACTGCCGCCGGTCATTCTTGCCGCCCTCACCTCCCTTGCCGCAATTTCTCTGACCGCGCTCTCAGGATGGCTTATCGTACGCGCAGCCGAAGGTCCAGCCATGATGTTCCTTATGGTAGCTATCGTGGGCGTGCGCTTCTTTGGGCTAGGGCGTGCCTGTGCTCGATATGCCGAGCGTTTGCTCACCCACGCTAAAGTCTTGACCGCAGCGAATAATCTGCGTGTGCGCGCCTGGACCGGGGCCTATCTTAATGTTGGCAGCGTGCGGGCCCTGCTTCGCGGAGACGCCCTGCTGGAAAGGCTTATTGGCGGCATAGATGAGCTGCGCGACAGGATTCCGCGTGTTCTCATTCCACCTGCCGCACATGTGCTTGTGATGTTAACAGCACTAATAACCACCATTGTTGTGCTACCTCAGGCTATTGTGCCCGTAGCGCTCGCAGCTTTGATAACAACAATTCTCGTGCCATGGGCTGTTACGCGCGCGGACGCTCACGCTGAGGAAACCACACGTGAAAGTACAGCTGAGCTTTTGCGTTTAGGCGCGGGTGTACTGAGTGCCGCAGAAGATATTCGCGCTAACGGGGTTGCGCCGAGCATCGAGATTGCTACAACACGTTTGAATGACCGCAATGTTGCCGCATTGACTCGCACCTCGTATGCCCAAGGTCTTGGTAGGGCGCTTGTGACCCTGAGCTGGTTCGGAGCAGCACTGTGGTGCGCAAATATCGCGTATCCGTTAGCGGTATCGGGAACGGTAGGTGCTCCGGAATCTGCCGCCGTAGTTCTTATGTGTACGGCAATGATAGAAAGTTCCGTGCAGCATATAGAAGCAGTGCGTTCGTGGCCTTCTTTTGCCACTCTGTTGGCGCAGATTGCTCCCGGTATTGCGGATGAAAATAGTATTTCAGACCTTGAGGACGATACACAGGATACATCTCATGCTGGGCGTGTTCGCGCCCCTCAGGGGCAGGAACCTGCTCTTGAACTTGTCGATGCTGCCGCTCGGTGGCCGAGCATGGACAAGCCCGTTTTTGAGCATCTTAACGCTACGGCGCATACCGGAAAGTGGACGGGAATTACCGGTCCCTCAGGTTCGGGCAAGAGCACCGTACTGGCGACTCTTTTGGGCTTCCTGCCGTTGGAAGCTGGCGAAATTCGCTCCTACGGGAAAGCACGGGGGAACGATCAGCTCCGCGGGTATGCGGCATGGTGCCCACAGGCTGCGCATATTTTTGAGTCTACTCTTGAAGGTAATTTACTCTTGGCGCGCGATCGTGCTGATCGCCCGAGCGAAGAACAAATGATAAAGGCTCTGCAGCGTGTAGGTTTGGGGGAGTGGTACAGCACCTTGCCGGAAGGCCTGCACACCCGTGTTGGTGCTGGTGGCGGGTTCCTGTCGGGAGGCCAGCGGCAACGTCTTGCGGTGGCTCGGGCCCTGCTCGTGGAATCTCCGGTGCTTCTGCTGGATGAGCCTACCGCGCATTTAGATTCTGAATCAGCTGCGGCGCTTATGACTGATCTGGACACGGCAACCCGCACCAGCGGAATGGCAACTGTTTTGGTCTCGCACCGCCCCGAAGACATTGCCCGCTGCAACACGGTTGTTACATTGGAGTAGGTCTATACATGACGTTGTGAGGGGTTCAAGAAATGTTAGACCCCGTTTAGACGTCTTGAGAAGCGTAAGCTTTTGGAAGGATGAAGCCTACGCTCTATGTACGTCAAGCCAGTTAGATTGCTTTTACCATAATCAGACAGGGAGTATCTTCGCCCCACAGGTCTGTCTCTTCAAGAGGCAAAAACCCTACAGCTTTATAGAAATTTCGGGTGCGTTGGTACGGTTCGTTGAAAAAAGATTCTCCAAGCGTCTTTACCTGTATCAGCCTGATACCACGGTTACGTGCCTCTTTTTCGAATGCATTTATTAGGGAAGTACCAATTCCGTATCTGTGAAAGGCAGCATCTACTGCCAGCAAATGAATTTCTGCCTCAACCGGGTAGTGCTGGACGATAAGCATGATACCCACAATTTCGTGGGTTTCGGGATGAGTTACCGTCCACGTTTCCAGTCGTTCAGCATCATGTATGTATTCTGCATTGGACTCTTCACGTCCAAACCATTCAGGCAGGGTCTTGAGGATACGTGCCACCGCTTGAGGGTTATGAGCGGTTTGAGTTGCAGGGAGCCAGGGGATAGTCATGACTGTTTCCTTAAGAATTATGTTTTATGGGTGCTAAAGATAGCCGTGTTCACACTACGGGATGTGACACGGATACGTGGAACGGAATCGTCATAAGACGATAACTAAACAGTCATAAGACGAGCATACCTGATGGAATATGACGGAATGAAACTTTCAGATGCTAGGCTGAGCTTGTACGTATTTCCACGTCAGAGAGCGAGGGCATCATGATTGACGAAACAATGAAAACACTCACCGAAGAATTGATTTCACGCGGTATCAGCTACGATATTGATTTTCTGAAGCGAGTGTATGCCGATAACCTAAAATTTGTGCGGATTCTACCGGATAATACCGTGCAGATTCTCTCGAAACAGGACAATATCGATTTCTTTCAAGCCCTCAAAGACAGTGGCGCCGCACCCCTGAACACAGCGCACACCATACTTTTTGCAGATTCTGACGGTGAAACTGGAACTATTGTGCTCAAACGCAGGATGAGTCAGGGAGCGCAGGAGCAGGATTTTCTATTCACTATCACCTGGAAAAAGCGCAACGAAAGCTGGCAGATTGTTCAAGAAATTGTGGCGGTACTGAGCGAGTAAACAGCGTGCGCCTTAAACGCAGGTTACGGTGATAATACCTCACCGCAACCGTTGTTGAACTATTAGGAATCTTCGTCGTTCAGATACGACTGAGCCACCTCATAGAGCTCAGGAAAATCTGGGGAAACACGTTTCCACGTCTCAAAAGCCTGGTCATTGTGCCCCATCTGCTGGTACAAAACGCCTAAATTCAGCTGTGCTCGCGCATACTGATCGGGAACACTGGCAGGTATTTTCTGATAGGTACTCAGAGCCGTGGTCAAGTTACCATGCAGGTGCAGGAGCACGGCGCTATTGAACTGTGCCATGGAATAGTGCAGAACATCTATTTTAGGAACTTTGCTGTATGCCGCTAAAGCAGACTCATCCTGCTCTAAAGCCTCGTGCACAGATCCGATATTGTACTGTGCTACGGCATAGGGCTGAGTCTCACTTTCGGGAACCTTCTGCCATGCCTTAATGGCCTGTTCATGCTGGCCTTGACCGTCGTAGACAATGCCTATATTTACATGCGCGATGGCGTATTGATCGGGAACACTTTCAGGTACTTTCTCCCACGCTTCACATGCCTGATCGAGCAGACCCTGTTCGTAGTATTGTGCGCCAAGATCTACCTGTTCCTGGGCGTAGCGTTGCATCTCTGCATGAGGCTGATCGACCATGATTTCCTTTCCTACACCAGGTGTTTATAAGCACCTAATTTGCCGGGGCTTACCCTCAAGCAAAAACTGTTTTCTCTAACTATACGGGAAGGAGCCTCAGCGTGAAGATAAGCGCATCCTTCATATCCTAACCGCCGAAGGGATTCAGGCTAGGCGCAGCGTTTAGGCGGCAACAGATTTTTTCATCAGGATATCCGTCTGCTGGTCGTTACCTAGCTGAAAAATGTGCGTACCGAAGGCGGTGAACCCGTTTTTCTCGTAGAAGCGCAGGGCTCGATGATTATGTTCCCAAACCCCTAGCCACATGTAGCTTGTCTTTCGGTCTTCTGCCACACTCATGGCGTGATGGTAGAGGGCCTGCCCAACACCGTTTCCGTGATAGTTGCTCAACACGTAGATACGCTCAATTTCGAGCGCGTTCGCCGCCTGTGGTTCGGTTTGTGCGTCTGCAGTATTGAGCTTGAGGTAACCCACGATGTGCCCGTTTACCTCGGCAACGTAGAAGAATGAATTAGGGTTGCTGAGCTCCCGGGTGAGCTGATCTTCGGAGAACCGTTCCGCAAGGTAGCGTTCCATATCTTCGGCTTTGTTTGCCTCAGAAAATGTTTCGGTGAACGTATCACGGGCAATGCCGCGCAAAATCGGAACATCGCTGATAGTGAGGGGAGTAATCCTCACGTTATCTTAGCCTTCCTGCTTTTGCCCGTTATTCTGCTTCTTCTGCTCGGAGGCTTTTTCTTGGTTCTCGGCGATGATACTCAGGTTGGTTTGTGCCATCTCGTACTGCTCCGCAGCAGACTCGGGAATATTCTTCCAGACAGCAACTGCCTCGTCCGTTTCACCCAGTTTGTAGTAGGCACCACCAATATTGAATTGGGCCTTATAAAAGTGCTCAGAAGCATCCTTGGGAACACGTTCCCATGCCACTAGGGCATCGTCGATATTACCCTGTTCTTCGTAGATAAGTCCGGTATTATATTGGGCTACCGCGTAGGGCTCAGAGGCGCTCGCAGGAATACGTTCCCAAGCCTCGACTGCTTTCGTCGGTTTGCCCTGCTCCACATAGGAAGTACCGATATTGTACTGTGCCGAAGCGTAACGTTCCGGTAAGCTCTCGGGTACACGCTCCCACGCGGTAATAGCCTGTTCTAGCTTTCCTTGGCTGTCGTACACCATGCCCAGATTCATCTGCGCGGTCGCGTATTGTTCGGGAATATCGGCAGAAACGGTCTCCCAAAGTTCGAGAGCCTGCTCTGTCTTGCCTTGGTTGTAATAGGTTACGCCCAAGTTGTTGAGAGCCATTGCGTACTGGTCAGGAATGGTGCTGGGTACCTGCTGGTAGGCTTCAGAAGCCTGTTCGGCTTTACCCTGCCCTTCGTAGAGCACGCCCAAATTGTTGAGCGCTTTCGCGTATTTTGCGGGGGCTGCATCGGGGACGTTCTTGTAGGCTTCAGCGGCCTCATCCATTTTGCCCTGCTGTGTGTAGGTGGCACCCAGATTGTATTGCGCGTGCGCATAAAGATTAGTGACATCCTTGGGAACACGCTGGTAAGCTTCGACAGCTTCATCAACGTTGTTTTGCTGCGCGTAGGTTACACCCAGGTTGAACTGCGCCATTGCGTACTGCTTTGGGGCAGCAGAGGGAATGTTCTTCCATGCTTCAAGAGCCTTATCAGTTTCGCCCTGTTTAATATAGGCAGAGGCAAGGTTATTGTGCGCCTTGGCGTATAGTTCGGGAACATCTTTGGGAATGCGGTTCCAGGCTTCGACCGCCTGCTCTACCTTGCCCTGGTCCCGGTAAACAATACCGAGATTGTTTTGGGCTGTTGCGTAGGCTTGCGGGTTCTCGTCGGCAGAAATCGTGCTCAGCACGTCGATAGCTTTATCGAAAGCACCAGCTTTGTAGTGCTCCTTGCTCAGGTTAAGGCGCTCCTGCACGGTCATCTGCTCTAACGGGTTCTCTGCTTCGGTCACGGTGATCTCCATAGGCGGTGTCTGTAGAATTTCGGGCAGGAAACAAGCCTCTGCCTGAAACGCATATATATAAGAGTAACGGTGTGCAACCTCTGTGTGAAGTTTGACGCCCCCGTAGAAAGATGAAGATTAGAATAAGTTTTTGCCGGTAGACATCATGTTTTCACGTGGAGGAATAACTCTCGTGCAAGCTCCGTGCTCCTTTACTCCTTGTTTCTAAACGGGTTCTGGGAGATGCGAACCTTGTTGTCGTTGTCTTCTTTATCCAACAAGATGCGGAAGAAATCTTGGTCCTTCGCCGCACCGGGGGAGAGCCAAATTTTATCGATATGTGGCAGTACAGACTCCTCATACTCGACGTACATTTTCTGTTCCTCACGGTTGCTGTGAATCTTCTCATCACGGAACTGAGTAATATACATAATGCGGCATTCCTGCTCTTCCTGAAAGGCAATATGTTTTACCAGGTACTGCAAGGGGAGAAGGATAAACTGAACGGTTTCAAGGATTTGTTGTTTTTCTTCTTTATTATATTTTTTGTATGAGTTATCTTCTGTAAATATTAATTTAAGCATGGATGAGACGGATTTATTGTTATTATCTTTTTTTGCTAAATAAATATTTTTCTACACATTCTTCTTTCTTTGAAATTAATTTATAATATTTTTCCCATTTCCCTTTCGCATCTGCGTCTTCATCGTGTTCACGATAGAAAGTGGATTTGTCTCGTTGAGCCAGGGTCCAATACCCAGTTTCAGGGTCTAGATAAATACAGCGGTAGAGTGTGGATTTACCTATTAACGGTTTCTTATTGTCACTCTCCGTTTTCCCTGTTTCATTGGGCTTAATCTGTTCCGATTTACTAGATGGGTCTGTCGATGGGGCAGCTATAAAATCTAAGGTATCTGTCTGATCGCTAAAAAACTTTTTCTTAAATACCAAACTAACGCCTGTTGCTTCCTGCCCATTCTCTTTTCCGTAGAGACGAAACTGGTTAAGGTTGTCATGGTTAAAAGTGAAACAACTAATAAATGTTGCAGTATCGTTTGTATGTATGGTTTCTGGGATACCTTGTTTAGTCCAATAATTTCCTAAAACTAGTCCTTCTGTTGGGTCGTTAACTCCACGAATGGTACTGAGTCGGAAATTTGACGGCTTCTTATTGTTTTTCTTGTCTTCGAATAGATCAAAAGCTATTTGTGGTCGAGTATAGTGCGCAACTTTTGACTCAAATCCTGGAATTATCTGAAGAGACTCTCGGACTTTATCGGTATTTCTAGCTAGACTACGAAGATCGTTAATCAACTCTGGAGGACAACCAAGGATCCTGTATTCCCGCTGAGCCCAATAGTAAAAGGGGCCCTGCACATTGCGGTATGCGTCTTTTGCCTGCTTAATCTCTCCTTCGTCTTTATGAATTTCGCCGAGGCCGAACTGCGCCCGTGCGTAGATTTCGGGGGCTTCTTCACGGCGGATTTTTGACCAGGTTTTGATGGCCTGTTCCCAGTCCTCTTGGGCGTAGTAGGCAGCACCGAGGCCGAGCCGTGCCCGTGCGTAGGCTTCGGAGTCGTCCTCGCGGTGGATGTTTGACCATGCTTCGATGGCTTGATCCAGCTTACCTTGGGCGTAGTAGGTTGCTCCGAGGTTGAGCTGCGCTTTAGCATAGACTTCTGGGTTGTCCTTACGATCAATATTTGACCATGCGCTTATACACTCGTCTAGCCTGTCTTGGATTTCGTAGGCGAACCCAAGTCTGAACTGGGCCCATGCATAGGCTTCGGGATTATCCTCACGGTGAATGTTTAACCAAGCGCTAATAGCTTCGTTGATGTTACCTTTGAACTCGTAAGCAAGTCCTAGGCCAAGTTGTGCCTCTGTGTATGTAAGGGAGTCTTCAGTGGGAAAAATCGTTTGTAGAAGGGTAATTGCCTCATCAAATTTACCCTCATTGTAGCGGCTTCTTCCAAGTTCAAGCCGTTCTTGGGCGGTCATCTGTTCTAGAGACTTATTTGGTTCGGTCACGCCTGTCTCTCCTTGAGGCCTTGGTGGGAAAAATTCTAGGTCTTACCTAAAACTTCACATTAAAAGGTAACAGTGTTGCCCCCGGCTGCGCAGGAGCAACACTGTGGGCAGTTAGTGTTTATTCACCAGAGCAAGGTTACGTTGTGCTTCGGCGTAGGACTGCGGATCGTCTTCTTCGAGAACGTGGTTCCATGCGGTCACGGCCTCATCAAGAGACCCGTTGTTATAGTAGGCGATGCCCATGTTGAGCTGTGCCACAGCATATATGTAAGGGCTGTCGCTGCGCAGAACCCTGCTCCGGGCGGCAAAAGAATCTTCAAATAGCTCTTTGTCTTCGTATGCGCTGCCCAGGTTGTTTTGTGCTGCGGCGTACGCTTCGGGGCTGTCCTCCCGGCGCACATTACGCCACACGGCGATCGCCTCATCAAGCTGCCCTAGCGGGGCATAGGTGAGGCCCAGGCTCAGCTGCGCCCGAGCATAAACTGAGGGGTTGTCATCATGGCGCACCCTTCCCCACGCGGCGATCGCCTCATCTATCCGCCCTTGATTCTTGCACGTAGAACCAATGTTGAACTGCGCCTGGGCGTAGGTTTCTGCGTCTACCTCGCGAAGCACGCCTCCCCAGCTTTGAAGGGCATCATCTGTCTTGCCCATAAGCTTATAGGTGTTGCCAAGGTTGAACTGCGCGTTGGTGTACGCTTCGAGGCTGTCGTTAAGCTGCACATTTCTGAACGCAGCGGCGGCATCATCAAGCCGCCTCATAGTTTGATAGACGCTGCCAAGGTTGTTCTGCGCCCACGCATAGGATTCCGGGTTGTCTTCACGGACAACACGGCTGAACGCGGCAACCGCATCATCAAGCCGCCCCATGTTCTTATAGAGAATACCTGCGCTGTTCTGTGCCGAAGCGTAGGCTACAGGGTTATCATGGCGATGGACATTGTTGTAGGCGGTCATCGCTTCACGAAGATTCCCCGCATCCTCGTAAACATCACCTAGAAAGTACTGCGCCCAAGAGTACGCCCCAGGATTTTCACCTGCTGAAACCGTAGCAAGGATATGAACAGCATCATTCAGCCTGCCCGCGTCAAGGCACTCTACGCCAAAGTCAAGCCGTTCTTGCGCGGTCATCTGCTCCCGGGGCTTATTCGGTTCGGTCATGCCTGCCTATCCTTAATGCTGCGGTAGAAAAAATCCAGGTTTCACCTAAAACTTCACATTAAAGGTAGCAGTGTTGCCTTCTTGCATGGAAGCAACACTCTACCTGCAACAACGGATGAAAATAGCAGCGACCCAACTAAAAAAAGCTAGAACAACTTTTCTCCGTCAGACGCCATTTTTGCCTGCTCGGTGATAGCCGCATAGTTAGGGCCTACCGTGCCGATCGTTTGGGTAAGGGGCACACCCGAGCCGTCACGTGAACCGTGCTCGGTCGGCAAGGAGCGCGCCACACCACCCGGCGTGCCAGCCTTTGCAGGACCAATGCCAACCCACGCCAGTGCCAGTTTCGACTCTCCCGTCAAGAAACGATGTGCCCGCACACCGCCGGTCGCGCGACCCTTCTGCGGGTACTCCGCCAGGGGAGTGACCTTCGCACTCGCCATGCCGTCTTGCCCGTTCGTGACGGTCACAACCTCGGCGGCAGAACCCGGGGCGGTCACGCCGAGTGCAATTACCGCATCCTGCGCACCCAGCTTAATACCAGCGATACCGCCGCCCGCGCGACCCTGCGGACGAACCTTAGCCGCATCGAAGGTCAGAAGTTTCGCTTCCTGGGTGACTAACGTTAGGGCGTTATCGTCGGAAGAGCACACGGTTGCGGCAATAACCGTATCCTTCGGCTTGAGCTTGATAACATCCCACTCCGTCTGGTTCAGCGGATACTCCGGGTTCACGCGCTTAATCACGCCGTTCGCCGTTGCCAGTGCAAGTACCTCATTCAACGGCACAAGCCCCACCAGCTTCTCACCCTTTGCTAGGGCAACAACCTCAGTAGCTTTGACGCCCGTAGTCAATACGGGAGTTCCCGAAGAATCATCGAACACCACCAAATCCATGACCGACAGGCGCACCATGCGCCCCGTAGAGGTCACCGCACCAATCTCGCCCCGCGCCGTCGTAGGAACAATAGACGTGAAGACGTCATGTTTAATACGTTTGCCCGGATCAACCAAAGCCTCACGCATTGGTTTACCCACCGTGCGCCCCAGTATGCCGGATGCCGTCAGCAGCACCCAACAGGGCTCATCGGCAATTTCAAGTGCCAACCCGAGGCTCTTCTTCGCCTTTGAAGCCCCGTTTGAGACAGCCTCAATCGCAGACTGCATATCGTCTTTCGTCTTCAAAACGGTACGGCGATCGTTGCCGTACTTCTCGGCAACCTCGGCAAGCTCGTCAGATACCAGCTCACGCAGCGCAGAATCGGAACCCAAAATTCGCTCCAGTTCAGCGATCTCCTGGCGTAACTTATCACGCTCAGCCTCAAGCTCAATACGGGAATACTTTGTAAGCTGGCGCAGACGCAGCTCAAGAATATAGTTCGCCTGAACCTCCGTCAGATCGAAGACCGCCATCAGCTTCTCACGAGCTTGCGCGGTTTCATCCGAAGACCGAATAATCTCAATAACTTCGTCAATATCAACAATGGCAATCAGCAGACCATCCACCAAATGCAGACGATCCTTATGCTTACCCAGACGGAATTCGGTGCGGCGGCGCACCACCGACAGACGATGATCGATATACACCCGCAGAAGATCAAGCAGCCCCAAGGTCTGCGGCTGCCCATTCACCAGCGCCACATTATTAATGCCGAAGGAATCCTCCAAAGGCGTGTGCTTATATAGCGAGGCCAGCACAGCCTGCGGATTAAAACCGTTCTTAATCTCAATAACAAGACGCAACCCGTGTTTGCGGTCGGTCAAATCGACCACATCAGAAATACCGGTCAGTTTCTTGGCGTTAACGCCGTCCTTGATCTTTTCAATAACCTTTTCGGGGCCCACCATATACGGCAGTTCAGTCACCACAATGCCCTGTTTACGGGGGGTCACCTGCTCAATAGAGACCTTGGCACGGGTCTTGAATGTGCCGCGTCCGCTTTCGTAGGCATCCTTAATACCGCTCAATCCCACAATCGTGCCGCCGCTGGGCAGATCGGGGCCGGGAATGAACTTCATAACCTCTTTGAGCGTGGCATCAGGATGCGCAATCAAATGCCGCGTACCCGCAATAACCTCGCGCAGGTTATGCGGAGCCATGTTCGTTGCCATACCCACCGCGATGCCGGTCGTACCATTGACCAACAGGTTAGGGAACGCCGCTGGCAGCACGCCCGGCTGCATGAACTGGTTATCGTAGTTCGGCACAAAATCAACAACGTCTTCGTCAAGATCCGCAGTCAGCGCCGTCGCAGCGGGGGCCATACGTGCCTCCGTGTAGCGGGCAGCCGCCGGGCCGTCGTCTAGCGAACCAAAGTTACCGTGCCCATCCACCAGCGGCAGGCGCATCGCAAAAGACTGCGCCAAACGTACCATCGCATCGTAAATAGCGGCATCGCCGTGCGGGTGCAGTTTACCCATGACCTCGCCAGTCACACGGGCACTCTTCACATGCCCCTTATCCGGGCGCAGCCCCATCTGCTGCATCATGTAGAGGATGCGCCGCTGCACCGGTTTCAGCCCGTCACGCGCATCTGGCAGAGCACGCGAATAAATAACCGAGTAGGAGTACTCCAAAAAGCTGGATTCCATCTCGGCAGAGACATCAATATCGACAATATTTTCGACAATATCAACCGGGTAATCTTCAACGGCGGACTTGCTGCGGCGTGCCATTTCTCTCCTTGAGGCGCACAATAATGCGCCCAATGTGGGGTGGGCGTATTCGTAATTCTATTCTACAGGTAGCGCAGAAAAATCCGCCCAAATGCCCGTCAAAGTAGCACAGGCGGCATGTAAAGCACTAAGGTATAAACTACAGTGTCTAACAACGGCACCACACATGCGCACTCGAATCTGCCTTATTACCTATGACCCTAAGGAGTCTTCATGACAGCGACCGCATATGATCCGCGGGAAAAACTCACGGCCGATATCGAACGTGCAGGTTTCTACCCAGATTTAGTGCGTGACATTGTTGATGAAGCTCTTGCCGGTTTAGAACCAGAATCCCATTTTGTGCAGGTTGAAACGCATTTCAGCCATAATAATTTGCATCGCCATATCACGGTTTTAGTTGTTAGTGGATCTCTGCTGATTCTAGCGCATTTAGACGACCAGCACCTTGAAGAAGAAGGGCAGCAGACCGTAGCACATGTGGGCGTTGAAGCGGTTAAGCTGAGTTCTCTGCGTGCCGTCACTATTAGTTACGGGTACGATAATCCGCAGGCATATAAGCCCGGAACGGTCCCCACCGAACTTTCGATGCAGATAGCATGGACGGGCTCGCTGCACCTGGAACTAGCACCCGCTACCTGCCCCGATCCGCACTGCACCGCAGATCACGGGTATAGTGGTGACGCCAGCCGAGAAGATTTAGCCCTGCGCGTCTCGGCAACAGCGGACGGCCCCGAAGCTATCCTTCAAGCGCAGCAGTTTGCCCGCGCCCTACACCGTGCACATATTCAGGTAAGCGAAAGCCGCTGATATGTCTGAATACCTCGATTACGCTGGAAATCCGGTGCCTCCGCCACCTGCTTATGGAAGCAACAGCGTGGCAGATGTTTTCGAATCGACCGCATCATTGGTAGCGCAGAGAAGCTTACCGCGTATTCAGCACCCATTAGATGATGAACCAGATTTCAGCCTGGACGCAGACCCACTCAACCTGGCACAGCGGCTAACTGAAGCTGGGGCTGACCCAAACGGATTCCGTAATATCTGCCTGATCATGGTCGATGGTCTGGGAGAACAACTGCTGCAAAGCTACGGATCTTATGCGCCTTATCTAAAGAAAACAGTTTCTTTAGGGGCATTAGATGCGGCATTCCCCACCACGACTGCAGCGTCGCTGGGATCGTTGGGCACCGCCTCCGCGCCGGGGGCTCATGGGATTGCTGGCTACGAGGTTCGCAACCCCACGACGAATACCGTGATGAACCATCTTTCGGGGTGGGATAAGAATGTTGATCCGCACGCCTGGCAACCCCTGCCCACCGTTTTCGAGCGGTACTGTACCGATAGGCGCGTGGTGACGATTTCACTGGAGAAATACCGGGGGAGTGGGCTCACCGAAGCAAACTTGCGCGGCGGTGAGTTCGTGGGCGCAGCCGACTATAACGCTCGTATTACTTATGCCTGTGAACTTCTGGCCTCGCGCACACCGACCTTGATATACCTTTACTGGGGAGAGCTTGACCAAGCGGGGCATCGCTACGGTGCGGGAAGCGACGAATGGCTTGAACAACTTGAAGAACTTAATCTGGCACTGCGCCGCCTTGCCGAACGTTCTCCGGCGTGGGCTGGTATTTTCCTCACGGCCGATCACGGCATGGTAAATGTTCCGCAGGAAAACCGCATCGACTATTCGGCGACCAAAGAACTTCTGGAAAATGTTGCTATGACGGCGGGGGAACCGCGAGCAGTACAGCTCTATCTGCACGATACTTCACCGGATGCCCGCCGCCAGAGCGCACAATATTGGGTTCGGCACTGGGGTGAGCACGCTTGGGTGCTAGACTCACACGATCTTTATGAGCGGGGCTACTACGGTACGGTAATTCGTGATGCAGCGCGAGAACGAATTGGCGATCTGATCGTTTGCGCTCGTGATGATTATGCGCTCTACGATATGCGCCGTCAGAAGGAACACGCACTCGCTATGGTGGGGCAGCACGGTTCGCTGACCGATGCGGAGCGTCTTATTCCTCTGCGGTATCTGCCGACCTCGTAACGGCAAGGACGGCAGGCTAAACTGTCTGTGTCTTCAGGAATCCTAGTAAGAAATTACTACTATTTGCGCCCGCCGAAAAGGATATCATCCCATGCGGGAATGCTTCGGCGCTGCTTCTTCGAAGAACTAGTCTTGTTCCCATCACGATTGCTTTGGTGATGCTCGCTTTTGGGCTCCGAAGTGTGATGAGCATGCTCGGGCGTCGAAGGAGCAGGGTCGTCGCTGCCATGCTCATCAACGGGTTCAACTGACTGCGGGGTATCCGGCTCAGGCTCATACACTTCCGGCTCTTCCACCACGGGAGTAACCGGGCGTACCGAGCGGGCGCGTTCGAGAAGCTCATTGAGTTTACGTTCATCACGGCTTTCGCCCTTCAAAGAAGAAGTAGGTGCATTAACGTGTACCGGAGTCGTATGAGTAGTCACAAGCCGCTGCTGCACCGGGGCGGTTGCCTCCGGATGCTCTTCGTGCTCTTCATCTTCGCCGTCCAAAGAAGTTTTCTTAGCCGCAGCTGCCACCGCAGCCGGGCTTCCCATCAGGAAGTATGCTGCCTCATTTGATGCGTACAGCCCTTGATTAGCCGGATTGTAGGTCCAACGAGCGGGGAACCGTACCTTCTCAGACAAGTTCGCGCGTGCCTCGTCGGAGAGCGCAAAGTCGGCTTCAACCCGCCACTGCCCGTTTTCTTTCTGCCGAGTTTCCCAATCCTGGGTGGCATCCTCAAAACCGTGCTGGTGCGCAATCTCAGCAATACGAGCCGCGAGGGTGACAGGAATTTGCCCTATGCCAGAAGCTGAATCACGTCGTCCCACTTTCACGTTTTGAGCGGCGCGAATAATGTGCGAGCGCTCCGCCACGATAGGCCACTCGTACCTGCGCACGCGCTCTGGTTCCCAGCCGGATTCTTCAGCAATTTCTTCTACGCTTGCACCCTGTCGGAAGCGAGTTTGAATATCACGCGGACCGAAAGACCCCTTAGTACCTCGCCCGCGAAGCGGCTGGATGCGTCGTGCCTTAGTGATGCTTGTGCGCAGATTCGCGTCAATTGGAAGGAGAAACCTAGTGCCGTCAGCAGACTCAAGCACCAGATTTTCACCGTCATCATGTACGCCAATCAGACGCAATTCAAGCATAAGAACCTCCAAATTCATGGGTGGGGCAACACCACAACCATGCCGTTATGCCGGTTTAAAAACATAAAGTTACCTACCAAGGGTACCGTGAGAGCCGCAAAAAACGGTAGTAAAACCCCCAAAACATCGTGAAAAAATCCTAAATTGATATCTTCCAAGAGGCCTTTATGACGGCTAAAAGTTCACTAACTGCGTCCCGATTAGACAAAACGGGTATCAATAGTGAACAATACCTGCATGCCGCCGTCGCATAACACGCCGATATGTGATGGGGTATTACCTATTTAGACCACCGTGGGCGGTAGGATTTCAGCCCACCAAAAACGACGGAGCGTGATAGTTTGGCAACTGATTACGATGCACCCCGCAAGCAGGATGACGAACAGAACGAAGAATCCTACGAAGAGCTGAACGCGCACCGTTCGGAGATGCAGTCCGGGGCGGTGGATGAGGATGAGAATACCGCGGCAGAAAGTTTTGAGCTGCCCGGTGCAGATCTCTCCAATGAAGAGCTCAACGTAGTGGTTCTGCCCGCACAGGAAGACGAATTCACCTGCGCATCCTGCTTCCTGGTTCGTCACCGCTCGCAGATTGCGCGTGAAGAAGACGGTCTGTTGTACTGCGTAGAATGCGAAGGATAAGAAGCTAAACCATACGACTCAAGGGCGGTTTCCTTAGGGAGACCGCCCTTTTAGCTGAGAAGAGAACTAGCCGTTTAGAATCTCGGCTATTTTTTCGGGATTACGGGTTGAGGCAATCCAGTAGGGGGTTGGATCGGCAGGGTCGGTAATATCGAGGCGGATTTTTGGTGTAATCCAGCCGCGAAAACACATATATGCGCGCCCATCAAGGTCGGGACCAGCCGCAATACGGGCCCGTTCGCCACGAAATGCGTGTGTTTCACCCACATAAGCACGCTCAATACTTGCTCGCCCCACACGAACCCAATCCTGCGATATTTCAATAGTGGGTGCAGAAAAATATAAAATCCACCCGAGAAGAAGCGTAACAACGACAGCAGCAATAATACCCACCGGAATACCAATAGGAGCGCCCACCAGATAAGATGCACCTCCGGCACACAGCGTGAGAAACCACATGCCAGGTCCAGGAGAAAGACGCTCATAATAGAGCGTATGAGGTGACGAAGAAGCCATCGTAATAGTCCTTCTAATCTTGTTGGGTACCTGTTCAGATGGCGTCTAGAAAATAGAGTGTGTGCACCATCTGGGCAGAAAATCATATTCAACATTCTAACCGAGGTTATTTTCTGCGCACTCCAGCACCGTGCAGTACTTATGTGAAACTCCTGTACGCTAAGGGGACAGAGATGACGTAGCCCCGTATGTTCGGTAGAGTGAAAGACATGATTAATCCCATTGATGTCCAGATTAAGATGCTTGATGCAGAGCTCCCAACACCGTCTTACACCAATCCTGGTGATGCGGGCGCAGATCTGCGTTCACGAGTAGATTTTGCACTGGCGCCTGGAGAGAGAGCACTTGTACCTACCGGTATTGCTATTGCTCTTCCCGAAGGATATGTAGGGTTGGTGCATCCGCGTTCGGGGCTTGCTACTAAACACGGCATCACAATTGTTAACGCACCGGGAACTGTCGATTCTGGGTATCGCGGTGAACTTATGGTGACGTTATTGAATACGGATCGTGCAAAGTCTTTCCAAATCAAGCGTGGTGATCGTATTGCCCAGCTTGTCATTCAGCGTTATGAACACGCTAATTTTGTGGTGGTAGAGAACCTTGACGAAACCGAACGAGGATCTCAGGGATTTGGCTCAAGCGGCTTGAAATAATCTTTTACCGCGTAATTCGGCAGATAATAGACTTTAATCGCACAAAGAAATATACAATATCTGCATACAATATGAGACGCACTAACATCTACCAGTAAGGGATATTCAGTGTTTGGTTTTGGCAAGAAAAGCTCTGACGATGAGCGTAAGAAAGCAGAAGAGAAAACTACTAAGGTTACTTCTAAAGACTCCAAGAAAGAAGATGCTGAGCTAACCAAAGCTAAGTCTAAGTCCAGCCTTAACAAGGTCGATCGTGATGATGAAGAGCCCGAGGTAGTTATCTACGACCGTTCTGAAGGCCCCCACGATATTGGTGAGGTTGATGATACCGAAGAATACATCGACCTTGGTGCTCTATATATTAAGATGCTTGACGGTCTAAATCTGCGTCTTGAGATGGACGAAGGTACGGGAGCTGTAATTGCCGCAACCTGTATTCGTGCTGGTGGAACCCTCCAAATTCAGGCGTTTGCAGCGCCTCGTAGTACTGGTATATGGGACGATATTCGGCATGATCTTGCCGAGTCTGTGGCATCGCAGGGTGGAACCGCCGAAATGTATACGGGCGAGTTCGGAGCCGAGATGCTGACCCGTCTTCCCGCTACGACTGAGGACGGGAAACGAGGGGAGCGCATCGCACGATTCGTTGGCGTCGATGGCCCGCGATGGTTCTTACGTGGTGTTATTTCTGGCGAGGCTGTTCTAGGCAATGAAGAAGCTGCTGAAGCGATCGAAGAGGTCTTCCGTACCGCTATTGTCAATCGTGGCGACGACCCCCGCCCGCCACGTGAGCTATTACCCATGACGATGCCGGAACAGATATATACCTTAGACGACTCAGGTGATGAAGAGCAGGAACCTGAGGAGCAGGTGAGTAGTCGAGAGACTGAAACGAAGAAAAAGAAGAACGAGGATAAACGCGAACTACGCCCAATGCCTCGTCGCGGGCCCGAGATTACAGAGATTGGGTAATGCCGCGCATAGATAACAGCCACGCTGCACCCGGTTCGGGGACTTCTTCTCAAGTTGAGACGGAGTACCCCGAACGTTTTCGTGTTCGCCTAGCTGGCCGTATCGATCAGGTTTGGATTCCTGCTGTTCACGATAAACCGCTCTACCAAGCAGAACTTATCGTGGCGAAGTCAAAACCGCTTCAATGGGCCAGTCCTCTAGCCCTGATTGGTATGCCCATTGTTGAGCCTCCTGGCGAAGACTTTGACGATGAGCAGGAAGACTCGCAGAATGCTGAGACCATTATGCCTGATGGAGACCAGCAACAATCAGTTTTGGGGAAGAACCCCATGACGGAGAGTTTAGAAGTGCGGTTCCCCTCACGTCCGCCGTTTTCTGTGGGAGAAAGAGTAACCCTTATTTGGCATGGGCAGCGTGTGGTTCCTGGTTTACTGGCGGGGTGCCTATTGCGGTGCTCTGGGGTTATTTCAACGCACACGTATCCGCCCGTGATGTACAACCCCCGATACGAGATTGTTCCCCAATACTTCTTAGAAAAGGATCCTCGACGTGGTTAATACTCCACATGACCCTCAGCATTCGAATAACCAGTATGCCTCTGACGGTGCCCAGAGTGCAGAGACAAACTCGATATCGGGGCAAGAGTCATTAGGTAAGAGCCTGGGTGCTTCTTTGGGGGGCAATATCCGCCGTACAGAGTCAGGTCATGTGGATGTGCTCCATGCAATTGGCGGGTGGCGTGGACTCGTAGAAACTTCTCTGCCTTCTTTACTCTTCCTTATCTTCTTCACGGTCACCAAAGATTTAAACTTGGCCTTAGTTATCGCGGTAGCAGCTGCAGGTATTTTTACCGTGCTGCGCCTTGTACAGCGCAGTAAACTCATACCTGCGGTGTCGGGTATTGTGGGTGTTGCAATTTGTGCTTTCACTGCTTTTCGCACAGGGAACGCTGCCGACTATTATTTGCCGGGTTTTTGGACGAACGGCATTTACAGTGTTGCGTTCATAGCTTCGATTATCGTGGGTTGGCCTCTGGCGGGACTCATTTTCGGGTATATCAGAGGAGAGCAGCTTACCTGGCGACAGAAACCCGAACGTTTGAAAGCCTATAAGCTGGCAACGTGGATTATGGCGGCTGTCTTGCTGTTGCGACTTGCGATCCAAATACCGCTTTACTATATGAACGCTACCGAAGTCTTAGGTGCTATGCGCATCGTTATGGGGTTGCCTCTGTACGCGGCGGGTATCTGGCTGGCGTGGCGAGTATCTGATCCGGCAGAAACCTCATAGCTAAGTGTCGCTGGGCAATATTGCTGTAGTCTCAGAAGACACAAACAACTTGCGTAATCAAAAGGACGCTATAACCCGCTCCTATATTCCGCGTTTCAGCTGAGAAATAGCTCGTTTTCGTTGGTGCTCTAGGAGGGGAGAGATAATCTAGGCGAAGAGCGCCCGAATTTGGTCTTCTCCGTCAAGCGTTGTGATGAAGAAAAGTTCGTCGCCACCCTCAATAACAACATCGGCGGAAGGTGCAACCGGAACACCATCGCGCAAGATGGCGGTGAGTACCGTATCGGTTGGCCATTGCACATGGTCTATCCTGTAGCCAATCACAGGATGATCGAGCGGTACCGTATACGCCGCCAACGTCGCCCCGCCGGCCTGAAGTGTAAGCAGACGTACCACATCGCCCACCTCGACGGCTTCCTCCACGAGAGCCGTCATCAAACGCGGAGTGGAAACTGCCACATCCACGCCCCAGGCATCATCGAAAAGCCACTCATTCCGGGGATTATTCACACGCGCTACAGTGCGTTGTACACCAAACTCGCTGCGGCACAGTAGAGATACCATCAGATTAACTTTGTCGTCACCGGTGGCGGCAACAATCACATCAGCGGTATTCGGGTGAACCTGGCGCAAAACAGATAGCTCACAGGCGTCACCAATATGCCAGCGCACCCCCGGCAGGTCGGTACGTTTTTTCATCTCAGGCTTGGAATCAATAATAGTGACCGTGTGCCCATTCGCCTTGAGTTCCTTAGCGATAGATGCTCCCACGGAACCGGCCCCAACAATAAGTACCTTCATGTTATAAGCTCCTTATGCTTTCGGGCGACGGCGATCGCTGGGGTGCTGCGCCGGGTCTATCGGCTTCGCATGGAACCAATCCAGCCGGGGATCGGTACTGTACTCGACGTCTTCATCAGTACGAGGCGACCGCGAAAGAATCCGAGAGACTTCGTTAATATCGTCCGTGCGCATCATAATGTGTACGGTATCTCCCTGCTGATAGGCGGTATCTGGACGTGGCAGCATGCCTTCACCGAATCGGGTAATGTAGGCGATGCGCACCCCGGCAGCACGCTCAATATCCACGAGTGCATGACCTGCCCATTGTTCATGCAGTGGAATCTCAGTAAGCATGAGCCTGCCCGATGGCTCCCGAAAATCCCCCTTGAGTGCCTGCTCCGGTAACAGACGACGAAGTACCTGATCCGTTGACCACCGAACGGCGGCTACAGTGGGAATACCTAGACGCTGAAAGAATTCGGCGCGATTTGGGTCGTAGACTCGGGCAACAACATTTTTTACTTTGAAAGTCTCACGCGCCACGCGGGCGGCAATAATATTTGAATTATCTCCCGAAGATACAGCAGCAAAAGCATACGCGTCCGAAATACCCGCCTGTTTGAGCGTTTCTTGGTCAAAACCGACACCGGTCACCAACTGCCCGCTGAACCCTTTACGCAAGGGCTGGAAAGCTCGCTCATCTTGATCGATAACGGCTACCGTATGCCCCGAAGCCTCTAGAGTACGGGCAAGCATAACTCCCACACGACCAGAACCCATAATGACGAAATGGGGCATGTGCTTTCCTCCTCAACAGACGACCGGTTTTCCTGTTAAGTGTACCGAGTAAGACCACTAAACGCCCGATAACCTGCGAAACACGCGGCAAATAAAATTGAGCTTTACCCCGCAGGCGGATAGCCTTAAACCTGTGAAATATCGTTGGGAAAAAATTCGCAGCGCCTTCACCGGTAAGCCGGTAGATTCGCGTCAAGTAGCGGCCATGTCGCTGCCTAAGCGTTTTGCCCTACCCCTTTTCGGCTCTGACGGTATTTCATCTGTCGCATACGCCGCCGACGAGATTATTCTGATGCTCGCCGTTGCGGGTAACGCAGCCATTGTCTATGCCCCCTGGGTTGGGTTAGCGGTCGCCGTCGTAGGTCTTATGATCGTAGGCACCTACCGATACAACATTAATCAGGTCGCTGCCGAAGGCGACTTTGAACTAGTGCATCGGCGGTTGGGCAGTAAACCCGCCGTTATTTTGGGGGCCTCGGTACTTCTTGATTTCGTGCTTACGGTTGCCGTTTCCATGTCGTCGGCGGCAACATTCCTGGTGGCACTCTACCCAGAATTACAAGATCATCGCAGCGCCATCGCAATACTGCTCATCATTATTTTGACCGTAGTGTCTCTGCGCGGTCTACAACTCATGGGAAAGATAGCACACTGGCCGCTCTATATTTTCCTCGCGATCCTAGGCGTTACGCTGTGCATTGGAATTATCAAATCCTGGATGGGTGTGCTTGCTAAAGCAGAATCGGCAAACTACTCGGTACTCCCCGAAAACGTCGATTCACAGCTGATTGGCATAGCGTTCTTCTTCTTGATCTCACGGTCTTTTTCAGCGGGTGCAGTTGCGCTCTCCGGAGTTTCCACGATCTCAAACTCCGTGCGTTTCTTCCGGCGCCCCAAAAAACATAATGCCGCCCTCACCCTCATGATTATGGGTACCATAACGGGTGTGCTTCTCGTCAGCATACTTTACATAGCCCAAGTTACCGGCGTTACTATGGTGCATGACACCACACAATATTTGTTGATTGAGGGGCGCGCGCCGGGCGAATTCTTCCACCAGAAACCCGCGCTCTATCAGATAGCACTCGCTATCTATGATGGTGCCCCGCTCATACCTCAGCTGCTTGTTTTTGCCACAGTTGCAGTGCTGACCATAGCGTCTTTTACAGCTTTTATCGGTTTTCCGTTGAGTTCATCTGCTCTCGCTGATCGCAGGTATCTGCCAGTTCAGCTACGGAGTATCAACTCTGTGGGCCTCTACCGTAACGGGGTTCTCCTGCTGGCTGTTATGGCAACATGTCTAACGCTGCTTTTTGGCTCGGATATTTTCTCGCTCATTCAGCTCTATCTCGTGGGTATGTTCCTCTCGATGCTGCTCACTCAGGGATCGGTAGTGAGCTACCGCATCCGAAAACTGCGCATTACACTGGCATTTACTTCGCGCCGACACCTGATCCGTGACCTAGCCGTCAGTATCATCGGGGTTATCGTGACCGCCGCTGTACTTATTACTGTTATTGTCACTAAGTTCATGGCAGGTGCCTGGCTTTCGCTTCTTATAATCGCTACCTTGTTCGGGGGCATGATGATAACCCGTAAACACTACGATGCCGTCATCAAAGCGGCAGAAATACCATATGAAGATCTAGAATCCGCCGATCTATCCTCGCTGCCTTCACGGGTTCACGCCATTGTTTACACGAAAGATCTCAACAAACCCGTGCTTCGTGCCCTAGCCTATGCGCGCGCATCCCATCCTTCAACGCTGGAAGCTCTGACCGTTAATAACGACCAGGCCACTCTTGACGATGTGAAGACTCGCTGGGATCGCATGCGGATTCCTGTACGACTCTCGGTGATTGACTCACCCTACCGCGATACCGTCCAAGCCGTACATAACTATGTGCGCCGTATTCAGAACAATACATCGCGGGATGTTATTGCCGTTTACATTCCAGAGTTTGTTCCGGAACATTGGTGGCAGCGCCTCATTCATCCGCGAACTGTCAAACAGCTTAAGAAAGTTTTAGAGCAAGAGCCTAATGTTATTCTTGTGACTGTTCCGTGGAGCATTCATGAGAATGCAACGTCCATTGATACCGAGGACATTGATACCTCCGTTCACTCCCATAAAAACGATACGATGTATCGGGGCTCAACCCACACAGAAAAAACGTGATATTCCATGAGAACCCTTGAGATTTTCTCATGCTTATGGCAGGGTTGAACGGTTATTTAAAAATAAGCGGTGTAGAATGCTTCACATCAGAATTCTGTAAGGAGAAGACGCGTGAACACCCCTGAAACCAGCACAGTACGTGACTCCGGTGCGGATAACGTTACCTCGGAGCAGGGGTACACTATAGGCGATCTAATCCAGGTAACCTGTGAAACACCCGCCCACGGAGGTGCACTCGTTGCACGTACGCACGCCGGGGTCGTTTTCGTAAGGCACGGTGTAGTGGGTGAAGAAGCCCAAGTTCGGATTACCGCAATAGGCCCAAAAAACCGTTTCTACTTTGCAGATGTTGTAGCCGTCAAAGTGCCTGCACCAGTGCGCCGTAAGCATCCCTGGGCACAGGCAGATGCCCTCAAAACCCCCGAAGAACGTCAGAAACTCACCGGCATAGCAGAGCTTCTTGGTGGGATGGAATATGGACACCTAGAACCCTCTGAACAACGGCGTTACAAAGCCGAGATCGTACGAACTCAGCTTCATCGCCTAGGCGGCATCCCTCTAGAATCACCACTCTTAACAAACCTTATCGTTGAGTCTATGCCTAATCGAGACCTCGTCGAAGGCGACCTCTCCTGGCGATCTCGTATACGGTACACCACCGCTAAAAGCATTGAAGACGGTACCACGTATTGGCGCATCGGCATGTACCCCTACCACAGCTCGCAACCGGTACCCGTCGTTGATTTTCCCCTCGTGGCACGCGAATTACGTGATCTAGAACTTCACAAGCTCAACCTGCGGGGCGTTCGAGAACTGGAAGCAACACTGTCTTCACGTGGGCGTATTCTGCTCCAATTCATGGTTGACCCCCGGTTTGAGACAACCCATGTCGCCAAAGAGATTGAAAGGCAGTGCATCCAGCTTTGGGGCGAGCTTGCTAAGCGTAAAATCTCGCTTTTCTTCACCCCCTATAGCGGATCGAAAGCAAAACCGAGCAAGCGTTCGGGGCAGCCCAGCGTGCATAGCCCTTATCGGCGTGTGCGTCAGGGAGATATACTCCTTGGCGGTGGGTTACGTTCCGTAACCGAAGAAGTAAGTTTTGGTCCGCGAAGGTTCAGCTATCAGGTTTCCGCAGGTGGCTTCTGGCAGATTCACCGCTGTGCCCCCTCAACTCTCATGGGCACCATGTTAACCATGCTCCGCCCAACCTTAGGCGAATGCGCCCTCGACCTATACGCCGGTGCTGGGCTATTTACAGCAGCGCTCGCGGATGCTGTCGGATCAGAAGGAACGGTTATCAGCGTTGAAGGTTCCCCGGTAACGCACCGTGATGCGCGTTCCAACTTCGCGCCGGATGGTCCTTCCCGAAGCGATAACTCCAAGGAAACCCGTGTTGAGGTTATTCGCGGAGACGTTGCACAAAGCCTTCAAGATCTTAAAGCAGCACATAGCCTTGGTCAGATACCTACCCCGGATGCCGTGGTACTTGACCCATCTCGTGAAGGGGCAAACCGCAAAGTTTTGGAACGCCTCAACGAACTCAAACCCGGGCGCATTCTATATGTGGCATGTGATCCTGCAGCCTTAGGACGCGATACAGCTATTTTGCGTGAACTAGGCTGGGATCTCGTACAGGTACGGGCATTTGATATGTACCCTAATACGCATCATGTTGAGACGCTCGCTCTTTTTCACCGTGCGCCTGCGCGTATTCGTCCGGCGCGTCTGTCAAAACGTCATAAGTAAATTCCCGTAGATACAGCAAAACTGTATGTACCTAAGATGGAGAACACGGTAACCATGACTTTTTTCGGCAACCTTCAAATGGGTATATATAGCCCAACCCGTTAGAATTTAACTGTTAGACCTAGAGGTACATTGTTGACCTCAACTGTGCAGAAGGAGAGTGTATGTCTGCTGAGAACGAGGCGAACAAGGAATCCTCAGGGTTCTTGTCCGATATTCGTGAACCTCGGGATTTGCGCCCCCTCAGCTACGAGCAGCTGCGTGAACTCGCTGAAGAGATCCGTCAGTTTATAGTAACGAATGTTTCTGCAACGGGTGGTCATTTAGGTCCCAATCTTGGCGTTGTTGAGCTGACTCTTGGTATCCACCGTATTTTTAATTCGCCCCACGATTCTATTCTCTTTGATACAGGGCATCAGTCCTATGTACACAAGCTGGTGACTGGTCGTCACGCCTTTGACACCCTGCGCCAAAAGGGCGGTTTGTCGGGGTACCCGGACCGTGGCGAGTCTGAACACGATATTATTCAGTCCTCGCACGCTTCATCATCAATTTCCTGGGCTGATGGTATTTCACGCGCCTACGCTCTCAACGGAGAAAATGACCGCTATACGGTGGTTTTAATCGGTGATGGTGCGTTGACCGGAGGCATGGCCTGGGAAGCCGTGAATAATATCGCTGCCGACCGTAGTCGTAAAGTCGTTATTGTAGTCAATGACAATGGTCGATCGTATGCGCCTACTATTGGCGGTTTTGCTAACCAGCTGACGGCACTTAAGCACGAGGTGCAGCAGCAGGTTGACCGTATGCGTCTTGACCATCGATACGATCGGGCACTTGATGCTATGCGCCGTGGTCTGCAGCGTGGTGGGCCGCTGGGGCAGATGATTTACCGGGGGCTGCACGGCATGAAGGTCGGTATTAAGGACGTTGTGGTCCCCAAGGGTATTTTTGAAGATCTCGGCATGAAATATGTTGGTCCAATTGATGGGCACGATCAAGAAGCTGTTGAGACCGCCTTGCGTGCCGCTAAGAACTACGGCGGCCCGGTGATTGTGCACGCTATTACGGAGAAAGGACACGGCTACGCTCCGGCACGTGCGAATGATGATGATCAATTCCATGCGGTAGGACGGATTGATCCTCTTACCGGTAAGCCTGTCTCAACCAGCACTGAAGAGTCATGGACGAGTGTTTTCGGTCGTGAGATCAAACAGATCGCGGATGAACGCGAGGACATTGTGGGCATTACCGGTGCCATGCTCATCCCTGTTGGCCTACGTGAATTCGCGCAAGCGCATCCGAACAGAGTCATTGATGTTGGTATCGCAGAACAGCACGCCGTTGCGATGAGTGCGGGCTTGGCATACGGCGGTATGCATCCTGTGGTAGCGCTCTATGCGACCTTCTTAAACCGCGGCTTCGATCAGCTCTTGATGGATGTTGCCCTTCACAAGGCGGGCGTGACTCTGGTTCTTGACCGCTCCGGTATTACTGGACCTGACGGCGCAAGTCACCACGGCATGTGGGACTTATCGCTTCTGCAGTTTATTCCTGGGTTAAACTTGGCCGCTCCACGCGATGCTGCGACGCTTCGTGAAGCGCTTCGTGAAGCCGTCGCTATTGATGATGCACCGACCGTTGTCAGGTACCCAAAGGGGTCGGTGGGTGAAGATATTACTGCCCTGGAACGCCGCTCTGACGGGGTGGATGTGCTGACCCGCACCGGGCGGCCGCATCCTGAAACTGGGCAGCGCGATGTGCTGTTTGTTGCCGTTGGCGCTATGGCACGGGTAGCGCTCGAAGTGTCTGAACGCCTTGCCGAGCAGTGCATCCATTCGACGGTGATTGATCCGCGATGGGTTATGCCGGTTCCGCATTCGGTGGTGGATTTTGCGCGAGACCACCGCATCGTGGTGACTCTCGAAGATGGTGTGCGCGCGGGCGGTGTGGGTTCACGCATTCGCCAAGAGATGCGTGCGGCTGGCGTGGATACGGCGTTGAGTGAGCTCGGCTTACCGGCAGAATTTATACCGCATGCGTCACGTGAGGAAATCCTGGAAGATGTTGGTTTGTGCGCGGAAACCATTACTGCCGATATTCTCGCGCAGCTTGCGGGCGATAAGGTTCCCTTCGCACGCGAGGAAGGACAAAAACCGCGGCATACCCAGTAATTTTCTTGTGGTGATTGACCGAGTGCAAAAAATAAAACGTTGGGGTGTGTAGATTTTCACACACCCCCTAACGTTTTTATTGACACGAAATCTAGACGTTGAAAACTAATATACCGTCAATACCCATATGTGAAAGGTATTATCCTCCAACAATGATCCTGCCGTCTTTCACCTCTGCTTTATAGGATTTCAACGGCGACTCGGCAGGACCACCTTTGACTGAGCCATCGGCGAGCGCAAACTGAGAACCATGGCATGGGCACACAATTTGGCTGTTGTTTTGTACGTTGAGTTGGCATCCTTGGTGGGTGCAGGTGGAACTAAAAGCCTTGAAGACACCGTTTTCAGGCTGAGATACGATAACGGTAACGCCGCCTTTGGTAAGTTTCGCCGCTTTGCCGACGGGTACCTCCGAAACTGCCGCAATATCGGTGGGGGACTCTGGCCCGGCAGCACCGTTACCGCCGCCTCCTCCACCACCGCTGGAACCTTCGGCACAGGCGCTTAAAGCAAGAGCCCCTGCGGTAGCTGTAGCCCCCGCTACGAGTGCATTTCGGCGCGAAAGTTTATGCTCCAGCTCCTGAATGCTCTGAGAGTTCGGCTCGTGCGCAGAAATTTCTGATTGTGCGCACGAACAGGTGCACGATGGTACTTCGTTCATCGTTCCTCCTTGAATTCCCCGGTGTGTGAAGCCGGGCTTATGTGATGCTGAGGCGACCGTACCTGTGGGATAGCTGCGTGTCGCTCTCTTATAAATCTAGAGGATAAATCGTATGCACGCGAATAAGCCGTTTTGTTGTGTGGCGTGCGCCTCCATATTTTTCTTGGGTTGAGAGATCCATGTGTTAAGGCATTAGCCAAGGTGTCGCTGGAAAACTTCATGAAGATCCGGGGCGAGGATTTCAATCTGCCACGGGCGCACATCATGCGAGCGAAGAGCCTCAAGAAGGGCCTCTTGAGAGTAAGGCTCGGGCGGATCCCAGCACAGACGCCGTATACAATCAGCACTGATAATATTCTGTGCTGGAATATTGAGCCGCTCTGACTCCCGTTGTACTATCTTCCGCACTTCGCTAAGAATCTCTAGTGAAATAGGGCGTTTCGTTTCCCAAGCCTTAAGCGGGGGAGGGGCGGTTGCCGGAATGGTGTAGGGCGCCGGGTCCTCACCCCGAGAAGCTGATACTATCGCACGCACCCAGCGGGGACCTTCACGTTTCAACAGTCGAGTACGGAACCCCGGAATCGCCATGATAGCTGGTACATTACGAGGCATTTTCTGCGCAGCCTCAACAAGTGCGGCATCTGAGAGTAAAGCCTTAGAATCTATATCTTTCTTCTGCGCTAATTTATCGCGCTCGAACCAAAGATTCCGCAGGGCTGTTAGTTGCGGTACGGACCGGAGCGTGTTCCGTCCCTTCGTTTTCCTCCACCGTTCGGCTTTCTTCGCAGCAGGGTCGGCGGGCGGCAGTGAACAGAGATAGGCAAATTCCTGGCGGGCATACTCAAGTTTTCCCTGGTCTTCTAAAACCTCTTCCAAGGCATCGCGTAAATCTGCCAGTACATCAACATCAAGGCATGCGTAGTTCAGCCAAGACTCTGGCAAAGGACGTTGTGACCAGTCTTCTTGGGAGTGCTTTTTCTCAAGTTTGTATCCCAGAAGCTCTTCGACAACAGCTCCCAGGTTCACCCGTTCCAGGCCCGCTAAACGTGCACCGAGCTCGGTATCAAAGAGAAGACGCGGTCGCATTCCAAGAAGATCCAGACTCGGAAAATCCTGGGTTGCTGCGTGAATAATCCATTCGGCATCTGCTAGAGCATCGTTGATGATCCTAAGGTCAGAGAAAGCTTCGGGATCGATCAGGTAGAGCTTATCTTCGCGTTTCAGCTGCACCAAGAAAGCCCTGATCCCGTACCGTATACCCTGTGCGCGTTCCGTATCGACTGCAACCGGGCCGGATGCAGCACGCAAAGATTCAGCAGCACGTTCAAGCGCCCTCTCCGTGTTGATAATGGAGGGGACCGGAACTGACGGGGTAGTTAGCGGAATAACATCGGGAACTGTGAAATCAGCAGGTAATCCGAGCATAGGTGGGAGTTTGATAGGCTCGGTACTCGGGCTGAGACTCATCTGAAAGTGGTTCCTTGAATATCCGTTTCTGGTAGCTCCCTCGACGGGGCTGAAAACAATAACTCCACCATTCTACCCGTTGCCGCTGTGCGTTACATTTTTCTTCAAATATACCGAAAACCCAAGGATCGGCACCGGGCTAACAGCAGTATTGTCTCGTAAATAGCTCTAGCTTACGACTTCTGCGGTTCCAATGTGAGACAGACAGAATTGATGCAATACCGCAGATCAGTCGGAGTATCGTATCCTTCACCTTCAAACACGTGGCCCAGATGCGAATCGCAGGCGGCACAACGCACCTCTACCCGGCGCATCCCGAACGTAGTATCTTCCAGATACCGCACGCGTTCTTCTGCAAGCGGGGCGAAGAAAGAGGGCCAGCCGCAGTGCGACTCAAACTTCTCAGCAGAGCGGAAAAGCTCGGTGCCGCAGGCTCGGCACGAATACACACCCTCAGTTTTCGTGTCCCAGTATTCGCCGGTGAAGGCTCGTTCGGTGCCGCCTTCACGCAGTACCGCGTACTCTTCGGGCTTGAGAACTTCACGCCAATTCTTCGCAATTTTACCGACACCCGGTAGTGAATTTCCCACTGCTACTCCTTCAAATCTTCTCTTATGAGCTGTCGTCGTTATAACGGTGCTGGCTCGGGTTTTGTTCCCGGTGGTACAGGTCCGTGACCCATTCGGTAACGGGCAGGTTCAAGCCTTTTAGTCGCGCCTCGTAGTTGCTGCGCTGGTGCATCCCCAAACGTTGAGCCACTGCCATCGACGCCCGGTTGCGGGCGTGAATAACAGCAAATACTTGCTGATGCCCAGCCTCCGCAAGCTCACCCATTACCTGCTGGGCGGCGCGGGTGGCGATGCCCTCACCCCAGAAAGCGCACCCAAGCCGCCAAGCCAGCTCAATCTCTCCGACCGGACCCCAATCATTCAACCACCGGTGGGCTCCGGTGAAACCAGCCACCTCACCGTTGGCCAGCACCGTGTAGAGGCAGAAACCTTCCCGCTCGTATTCGGCGCGAGCCCGCACCACCATATCCTCATAGTGGGCGAGTGAATCTGCGGGTCGCCCCAAATACTCCATGACGCGCGTATCCCTGAACAGCGCATACCATTCGGCGGCGGCAGGGATCCGCAGCTCAAGACACGGCTGCTCAGGCGCGAAGAGGCGCATAGTTGCCGCCGGTGAGTTTAAGCAAGTCGGCGGGGGAGAGCTCAATATCAAGCCCGCGTTTACCGCCAGAGACCAAGATAGTTTGATACTGCTCGGCGCTGGCATCTAAGAGTGTGGGGGAAGGAGTTTTCTGCCCTAACGGCGAAATACCACCCACCACATACCCGGTGCGGCGCTCGGCAACCTTCGGATCACACATGGAGGCACTCTTCCAACCAAGGGCGTGTGCCGCCGCCTTCAGGTTTAGCTGCCCGCTCACTGGCACTACCGCCACCGCAAAATCTTTGTCATGAACAATCAGAAGCGTCTTGAATACCTGCTCAGGATTGGCGCCAAGTTTCTGCGCGGCCTCCAGCCCAAAGGAGGTTTCTCCCTCCACATGCTCATACTCACGAATCTCAAAAGGAGTCTTAGTTTCCTTCAAGAGCGCGACCGCAGCGGTGGAGGCACCTTTCTTGCCGCTTTTATTCTTTTTAGCCATGAAGACTATTCTACGAAAACGTGAGGTGAACCCCTAAGGTATGTATCACCTTTACCTGCGTATGGATGGGGCGCCTGCAAGCGTTAGGCTACACAACGTTTTCCAACATAGCGGGTTTCTGACTAGGAGAATTAGCCGATTCATCTTCAATTGAGATACCAAAGTCGGTGACTGTACTCAGATCGTGCTCTGTCATGGTTGTGATCCCTGCACCGCGACCAGCAGAATTGAGGATTCCAGATCCCACAATATTGCCCTGAGCATCGTAAAACCAGAGCTTATAGACCTTTCCTTCGGGTAGCGCAGGCAGATTTGTCGTTGAAACACCCGCCATGTTGTGGGAAGGGGAGTACATGACCGATACTGGCATACCGTTGACTTTACCTTGGGCCATTGAAAGGTCAGGAGCCATGCTGATTTGCTCGACGATCGACTGGTCGCCAGGTCGTGCAGCTGCCGGATGTGCTGGAGCCGAAGAGGACACCCTCGCGGCTTGAAGCTCCTGGGAGGTACGTTCTAGTTGCTGATGCTGCGTGAAACCCCATATGCCCAGACCAGCAGCGATAATAATACTTGCCGCAGCCGTCATGCGAGATGGTGAGAATTTACCCTGAGCCCCGAACCAACGCCGTTTAGCTCGTGCATAAACGGAATCCTCTGAGTCTGCGATAGCTTGAGCGTTGTCTGCATTATCTGATGCAAAGTAACCTTCGGAATCGGCATGATCACTCTTATGCTCGGCATTCACATCATCTGTACCTAGCTCATTAACTGGCTGGATTTGCTCGGTATGTGCAACCTGAGCCATCACACGAGCTTTAAGCTCAGCGGACGGTTCTTGCGGAGTGAGCGAAGTACCAAAAACCTCAGAGAGAACCGCAGCATCGGCCTTAGCATCTTCGCGTTCGTGTTTGGGGGCCCACGATTCAAACGCTATACGTTGCGTTGGTGAAAGCGTGTGGAGGGCGTAGTCGAGTTTATCGGGGAAATCTTCGGGATAGTCTTTAGTGCTCACGGGTGCCCTCCAATCGTTCACGTAGTTTCTGCATGCCAGCGCGCATGCGGGTTTTGACAGTTCCTAGAGGAATGCCCGTTTCATCGGAGATCTCGCGCTGTGATTTACCTCCGAAATATGCCATAGTGAGCAGCTGCGCTTGTTCGCGTGGAATACCCGATAGAGCATGATGAACCTCCTCCGTATCCATAAAAGCAGCTATTGCGTCATCAACATGATGATAAGATTCGCGATACTCCTCAAGACCGCGTGTGAAATCACGTTCTGTGGAGGCTGCAACGGAGCGCACCCTATCAACCGCACGGCGGTGAGCAATAGTTGCAGCCCACGACAACACAGTACCCCGTTCTGCACGGTATAAAGGCGCTTTTTGCCATATTTCTAGAAAAACTTCTTGAGTAACTTCTTCCGCATGCGTTCGGTTATGAAGAATGCGGTTAATAAGCGCGTACAGACGCGGAACAAGCGCATCGTATAGAGCTTCAAAACAGTGTTCGTTTCCTGCGGCAGCACACTCCATCAACGCAGTTAAGCGCTGATATTCCTGAGGAATTTGGGTGGCTTTTTGAGCTTCTTGATACGCCGAAGTCACCTGACGATCCAAAAAAGTCATGGTCATATCATCTCACGCCCTATGATGACATTTGATTATTGTGTCGGTGATAAGCGAAGTTTAGGTATGTTTTACACCCTAGAAAATATTCCAGGGTGTAAAGCAGCATACCGGCAAAATATTACTTCGACATGGCGGAAGCCGAAGGAGACATCATGGCGTCTTTGTTTTCCATCTTGCCTCCTTTGTCACCGTCCATCTTATTGTCATCATGCTTCATGCTGTCATGATCTCCCTGCATTTTATCGCCGTCCATCTTGCCGTGGTCGCCATCCATCTTGTCCCCAGACATGGCAGACTGGCTTGGCATAGCTGAAGGAGACATCATAGCGTCTGAACTCATCATGGCAGAAGAAGAGGGGGTGGATGATGCAGAAGAGCTCGACGATGCGCTTGGCGATGAGTTCTGATCAGAAGCGTTAGAAGAACATGCAGAAACACCAGCAACGAGGGCTAGAGAAACAGCTGCAAAAGACGCAGTGCGAAGAATAACGGACATACGTAACTCCAATCTTATATCGGCACAGGTAACGCGGAGGAGCGCCCGTACCATTGCAAAATATTCAGAATCCTAAACTGGACTCATTAGGTATTCGGAACATTCAGCCCGCTCGGATTGCAAAACCTCAGAAAATTTTTTAAGTGATGTATCTGACTACCTCTCGCAACACCTTGAGAAAAACTTCCATGAGCTTGAATATTGCGGAGTAAAAGGCCTCATTAAGATGCTGTCAATTGTGCAGGCATCGCTATAAAAATAATTTCAACCAAACCGAAACCGCAGTTCGTTCCGAATATAACCATGACAACACGTGAGGCAGCATCGCCTCGCATTACCAATCCATGAGGAAAATAACTATGCTGTTATCGCTCATCATCCTAGGCATACTCGGTGGTCTTATCACTGGGATCTCGCCCTGCATCCTGCCTATCTTGCCCGTTATTCTCGTCACTGGCGGTGCAGATTCAGCGCGCACTGCATCCACCGAATTTGGACAAACAGGCATAGCAAAAGATTCTGCGGACAATGTGCAAGCCTTATTCTCGCGCAGAAGCGCAGTTCTCGGAAACGCAGCTCCAGCACCCATGCAGCGTACTGCATCACGCTGGCGTCCCTATCAAGTTGTAGGCGGGCTCGTTCTGAGCTTCAGCCTCTTTACCCTGCTCGGTTCGGTTATTCTTGCTGCCCTGCACTTGCCGCAAGATACGCTGAGGATTTTAGGTATCACCTTCCTCATTATTGTTGGGCTGAGCATGCTTATACCCCCGTTGGAGCGCCTGCTTGAAAAACCTTTCGCGAAATTCTCAAAGCTCGGAGCGAAACGCAGCACCACACGTGGCGGCTTCCTCATGGGGCTTGCTCTCGGTCTCGTCTATGTGCCCTGTGCGGGTCCGGTTCTTGCAGCTATTACCCTTGCTGGCGCAACCGGAAACATCGGTATCGAAACCGTAGCACTCACCCTATCTTTTGCTTTCGGAACAGCTATTCCGCTGTTGATCTTTGCTCTTGCGGGGCGAAGCATTGCAGAACGAGTTAAGACGTTCCGCACCCACCAGCGTGGAGTGCGCACCGCCTCGGGTGTACTCTTGATCGCTCTTTCAATCGGACTAGTATTCAACGTTCCCGCCCAGCTGCAGCGCGCAATTCCGAATTATACGGAAGGGATTGAGCAGACTATCAGTCAAGATACGCAGAATAATATTATTTCTTCTTCCACCGGTGGGTCGATAAGCTCGTGCCGACCCGATGAAGAAAAATTGCAGGACTGCGGCTCTGCCCCGGAATTAGCAGGTGGCACGGGTAACTTCAACACTGAGAATCAGCCAAGTCTCGCTCATATGCGTGGAAAGGTTACACTCGTTGATTTTTGGGCATACTCGTGCATTAACTGTCAGAGGACGGCACCGCACCTGAATGAGCTCTACGCCAAATACCATGATTATGGTCTAGAAATAGTGGGAGTACACACGCCGGAATATGCGTTCGAACACGAAGGTAAGAATGTCCAGGCAGGCATTGAGAACCTAGGTATTAAATACCCGGTAGTTCAAGACAACGACTATGCTATTTGGCGTGCTTACAGCAACCGCTATTGGCCTGCACACTATCTCATTGATAGTGAAGGTAAACTTCGTGCTGTTCACTATGGTGAAGGTGGGCATAAGGTGACCGAGGCACAGGTACGCGAACTTCTCAAAGCCGCAAATCCACAAGTGCAGCTTCCAGACCCTATTCACAGGGATGATGCACAAGAGGAAACACAAAACGCGCATGATGCGCGAACCCCTGAAACGTATCTGGGCTCTAAGCGCGCAATGTACTTTGCGGGGCAAGAAAGCTACTCTAACGGAACCCGAACCTTCAAACCGGCAGATCGTCTAGCTGTTGACCAATACGACCTCAACGGTACGTGGTCTATAACCCCCGAACGTATTGAGCCTCAAGGAAACGATGGCACTTTGCGGATTAACTATCGTGCTCACGGAGCGCAGGTTGTTGCTGGCGGCAGCGGTACCATCGAAGTGCGGCGCAATGGTACAACGGAAAAGATTCACGTAGACGGTGCTCCCAACGCCCACCACATTGTGCGCGGCGATGAGCAAAGTAGCGGAGTTATTGAGCTCAAGGTCTCGTCCGGAGTGCAGCTGTACTCGCTCACCTTCTCATAAGTCTCTGCCGAATCTCACGCAGAATTCACCCCTGACGACTAAACCCGGGACTGTGTTTTCAAGGTTTTAGATCGCACATGACTAAAACCACGTAAAACGCATAGTCCCGGGTTTTACTGCGTTTTCACCGCATTTGTACCCGAGGGAGAGAGCACTCCGAGTACCGGGCTGCGGCAAGCTCAGCACATCCGTACTAAACTTAAGACAAGTAACATAGACGTCACTCAGAAAGTTATATCGTGCCCGTCACCTACGAACACCTCACCGAACGTATCCCAAACGTCTCAGCAGAAGAGCTTCTCGCTGGATTTCGTCCCTCAGAACGATTCGGTGAAGTGTCATTCGACAGCTATATTCCCGATCCAAACCAGCCCTCCCAAGCTGAAGCAGTACAAAAACTCAAAACCTTCGGCGATAAAATCAACAAAGGAGGAAATTCCGGCGGGTTCTTCGGCAAACTTTTTGGCGGTAAAAAGAAAGATTCCGCAAAATCCGGGCTCTATCTAGACGGCGGCTTCGGTGTTGGGAAAACCCACCTTCTAGCCTCCCTATGGCACTATGTTGACGGACCCAAAGCCTTCGGTACCTTCGTCGAATACACCAACCTGGTTGGTGCCCTCACCTTCCGCAAAACCGTAGAAGCGCTCAGTGGGTACAAGCTCGTCTGCATTGACGAATTCGAGCTTGACGACCCCGGCGATACCGTCCTCATGTCCCGCCTGATGCGCGAACTCGCAGATGCGGGCGTCAAACTCGTAGCAACCTCCAACACTCTGCCCGGTGCCCTCGGCGAAGGACGCTTTGCCGCCGAAGACTTCAAACGTGAAATCCAAGTACTTGCCGAACAATTCGAAGTACACCGTGTGGATGGTGAAGACTTCCGTCATCGCGGTCTTCCAGCTGCACCGGAACCCGTAACTCCCGACGCGTTCGACGCTAAGGTTGAGGAAGTATTCGATGGAAAAACCGTGGGTATCGATACTTTCTCAGAGCTTGTCGAACACCTAGCGAAAGTGCACCCTTCCCGTTACCGCCAGTTTATCGACGGTCTGCAGGGTATCGCTTGGCGCGATGTACACCCGATTACCGAGCAAGCGGTAGCGCTGCGCTTTGTTGTGCTCGCTGACCGTCTTTACGACAAAGACCTGCCGATCGTCTCATCCGGTGTACCTTTCGACCAGGTCTTCACACCCGAAATGCTTGCTGGCGGTTACCAGAAGAAATACTTCCGTGCCGTCTCGCGTCTGACGGCGCTCGCTCGTGAAGGCTTGCTAGGGGAATCAGAGGCTTAGACTTCATGGCATTGCGGTATAGCGTAGAATGCTGTGCTTGATATTTGCGACCTTGTTTGTGCAGAAGGTCGTAAGGTTTTTGGTACTGACGCTCGGCCTAAAAAGTGCGGCAAAAGATTTGGCAAACGACGAAAAAACCCGTATAGTATTTATCTGTCAGTGTGACGGGTAAAGCCTGTTGTTGATGCTTGAAAAGCACCTGATAAGCGGTTGTAGCTCAGTTGGTAGAGCACCACCTTGCCAAGGTGGATGTCGCGAGTTCAAGTCTCGTCAACCGCTCGTAGGACTCCTAGAGTTCGAACTCATCTCGCGAGAGATGTATGCGGTGAGGTGGTCGAGTGGTTAGGCAGCGGCCTGCAAAGCCGTGTACGCGGGTTCGAATCCCGTCCTCACCTCGCAACAACACATTGATGTTGTAGGCGCGATTGGCGCAGCGGTAGCGCGCTTCCCTGACACGGAAGAGGTCACTGGTTCGAACCCAGTATCGCGCACAAGTAAAAAGTCCCGGTTCTTAGAGAACCGGGACTTTTATGCTGCTTATGAACCTTCTTTAGTCATCAGAAATTTGAATAGCCTCAAGACCTAATTCAGGAGAGTAACGAAGAAGATAATCGACGAGCTTCACCTCGTAGAAACCGGAATCCTGTAGCTCAAAAGGCAAAATTAGCTCACCGGCAAGCATAAAGCTTTTCTGCCACGAGTCTATGCGCTCGTCTTCTAACTCCTCAATGGCAGCATCAAAGCGGAGTTGTCCATTAACCCTGTTCTTTGGAGAATCCGAGTATTGGTAGGGCAGACGTATAGCTGATGCTAACAGCTCGAAGGCTAGGGGCTTTGTGGGCTCCTCTGGATCCTTTGCATTGTGCCAGTCAATATCCTGGTTTTTCCGTGTAGCGCTGGGAATCGTACGGTAGCGGTCAATGTAGCCGTCTCCATCGCGTTCAACCACTATCGCAATCACCTCAAGAGAAGCGTCACTATCGCGTACACGTGCCTCACCGATTTGGTCTTCTGAGAGTGTTCCGTTTTTGGTGTTGATGTAATTATTCATCACATCAGCCATCACCGTTTGGGTTTGCGCACCTGGATGTTTCAGTAAGTAGGATTGCGCCCTACGCTCAGCGGTTTCCCGGTTCTTATTGAATTCTTCACGCGCTTCCTGGTATGCATCGTTCCAAGCATCAGGGTACTTTGGAGTATCTTCGTATGCTTTCTGAACAAGCTCGCTCATATCCGCCGGAATGCGCAGAGCTTTGCCGTCAAAATAGGGGAGTAACTGCGCATAACTGCTGAGCAGGATAGCGGGCTCGTAGACCGAACGTGAGCCTTTGGGGAACTCGGGGACTTGGGTTTCAGAACCAAAAATTTCAACACCACGAACGTAGCAGATGGGTGAACGATACTCGGAAGGTCGTTCTGAGTCATCACGCTCATGACGGTGCAGGCGGCCTAGCCTTTGAAGTACTAAATCTACCGGGGCGAAGTCGGTCACCATGACATCAAAGTCGAGGTCGAGAGACTGCTCGATAACCTGTGTTCCCACCACGATTAAACGTTCTGGGCGGCCATCACCTCGGTGAGCGCCTTTACCGAGCTGCGAAACTAAATCAGCTTCTTTCTCCGCACGATGTTTAGAGGTAAAACGGGAATGGGTCAACATTACGTTAGCGCCAAATTTTGCTCGAAGATGCTCGTAAGCGTTTTGAGCCCGACCCACCGTATTACAGATAACCGCGGCACAGCCGTGCCCGATTTCTAGGGGTTCCAGCACTTTATCAAGGTCGGTGAACTCGTCACCTATCTGACGAATGGAGATTGTTACCTGCTCCTCGGGGGCTGTTACCTGCCATTTACGTGGCGTGTAACCATCCTCGGCAGTGAGCGTATGAATAACTGGATAATCTAGGTCGAGAGAAGGCTCGGTAACATCCTCTGAGTCGAAATCATCATCAAAATCCCATTCAGTAGAATCCTGAATTTCAAGACCTTCCGCGTAACTTTCCATCAAAGAGATGCGAACATGTGCAGGTAGAGTAGCCGACATGAGAATAACGGGTGCGTTCATCTGACCCAACCAGTAGAGTGCCTCCTTGAGATAAACACCCATATAGGCATCATAAGCGTGCACCTCGTCAATGATGACGACTTTAGAACCTAACCCAAGGTGGCGAAGCATCACATGGCGTGACTGTAGAGCCATCATAAGAATCTGGTCGATAGTACACACAACGAAGGTTGAAAGAATGCCGCGTTTCCGACCACCTATCCAGCTGTGACGTGCTACTGAAGTATTAGGGCGTATACTCTGTTTCCCTTCAATGTCGGCTTCTGAATCGAAAATATCAGCTCGCTGTAGGTAGCGGAAAGAATCTTGCTGTTGGTTTTTCGCATGGCCTAAAAACATAGTATGCGGTTCAAAACCGCCAGCAGGCCCTTGTGCCCATGCTTTGACCCGATCAAAAAGTGCGTTTGACGTCGCCTGAGTAGGGGCGGCAAAAGCGAGCCCACTACGTCCTGTTTCTTGAGCCAGAATTTCGGCAGCGATGAGTCCAGCCTCAGTTTTGCCTTGTCCCATGGGAGCCTCAATGCACATCATGCCGCCGCCGTTCATCGAACGTGCAGCATTGACCACTACTTCCTGCATCGGTCGTAGAGTGGGATTTTTCCAACTAAACCGCGAACTGTACAGACCAGAAGTATCACTGTTTTCAACATGAGCAGCCCAGGGATATTCGAGTCCGAGAGCTTTCCAGCCTTGGTTTAGGCGCCCATGTTGTGCCTCAACGCTGAAAGTACCCATGGGGAAATACTCGGGATTAGAAGCAATCCAATCCGCCATAATCACCAGACCCGTAAGATAAAGCTGCACGGCAACAGGGATTTTGGTACCTGACATGAGCTTCTTAAGAACCTGATCTGCGCTGGTTTGCTCCAGCGTCATCTCGAAAAGTTCATGCCACGCTTGATGCCACTTGTCGTTAAGCCCCTCAAAAATTGCACAAGCACGTCCGGTTTCTGGAACATATTCTGCAGGCACACCATGGTGTGCACCCGCAATGCTTGCGATTGTCTTGGCAGTCTCTACATCATCTGTATAACGTCCAGTAAGCAGCTTGATAAGGATGCTTTGGCTATAGGTTGAGTGAGGGCATCGGGTTCCTGTAGGTGGGGTGGTTAGATCCTGAGGGAAGCAGAAGCCTTGCTTTTCAATTCTTTCTCTAAAAACGCGGAGCTCTTCTTTGCCACGTGAGTCTAACTGTCCCGCGAACTCCGGTGTCGCTTTGCCCATATCATGGGTGGCGGCCACCCAACAGGCGAAAGACTTTGCCTCGTCCTGTGTGAGGTTGAGTAACTCCATGATGCGCTGTTTAGCGCCAGGGGAGAGCCACTTATCCCAAAGCTCAGCAGCTACAGATCCTGCATCTGTCATGTGTTGAGGTAGGGAGAGGCCTATAGAGGGTGTTTCCTCAGATCCAGTTTTAGCCCATAGAGATGATGTCTCTACTGAAGCAAGTTGGCTGGGGCACATGGTATATTCGGCTGTCATTTTAACTCCTTATCGGTTAGACTTATAAGCTATTGTTCCCGCGAGGCGAGAAGCGCGGGATGAGCCTTTTGTACGGTTTCTTCTTAAAATGCTCCCCAGATTCCTCTGGGGATCTTCTCGTTTTACTCTTATTTTATAAGTTTGTACGCTTTCTTCTTGACTTAATATTTCCTTTAGGCATACACTGAGACTGTGCTCAGTTGAATCTGGCGATACGGCAGAGTATCTAATGAGCTTCATATCTTTTATTTTGAAGTATGTGATATGAATATGCTTAAGATTTCGTCATCGTACGACGACTCTTAACATGTGACCTTAATCAATGATGAAAGGAGGGATCATGTCTAGTGGCCAGTCGGTGCAAAATAATGTGGGCTCCGGCTTTAATCTGTGCTATGAACCATGGATTCCTGTTCTCTATACCTCAGGGAAAGTACAAACAGTTTCTCTGAAACAGTTGTTTGAAGACGGCGGGACAATTCGGAAAATCCATGCTGATGATGCAACAACCGATGTTGCGATTCTCGGAGTGGTTACTGTTGTGTTGTTCCGTGCAATTCTTGCAGATTCAGGGGAATATAGAGAGCTACATAATAGTCCTAAAAGCTGGATTCAGAGTGTTCGTTCGGGTGATCCTGAGCGGTTAAAGTTTATTTTTGACTATTTGGAGAAGTATAAAAACCGCTTCGACCTTTTTGATGCCGAGCGCCCTTTTATGCAGGTCGCGGATCTGCACACGAGTAAAGGTGAGGTAAAACCTGTATCACGTCTGGTGCTTGACTCCGAGAGCGAGTACTTCTCAATGCGTGCTGAACGAGCCTTGACGTCGCTAAGTTATGCCGAAGCGGCACGGTATCTAGTAACCGTGCAGGCATACGACTATTCGGGCATTAAATCTGGTGCTGTCGGGGATCCTCGTGTTAAAGGTGGTAAGGGATACCCTTTGGGAGTGGGGTGGTACGGAACTACCGGAAAGATTATTGTTCATGGCGAGAACCTGATCGAAACGCTGTTGTATTGCATTGATTATGAACAGCTTCTTAACGTCGAAAAGGTAAAGGGTAAGAATCGCAAACTTGCTCTACAAGATAAGCCTGTTTGGGAGCGTGAAAGCCCTGATACCGCTGCTCCTCGTGCGTATAAGGATGGTGATCCCACCAAGTACAAAGACGAGCCTGCGCCCGCGGCTGGTATGTGTGAAATTCTGACTTGGCAGTCGCGCCGTGTACGTCTTTTCCCTGAAAAAGGACGGGTCACTGGGGTGCTCATCTCAAACGGCGACAAATGGCTTGACCGTAACACGTATACCGATCCGTTAACTGCTTACCGCTTTAGCAAAAATCAATCTACTCAGACTAACCCTGTTTGGATGCCAAAAGCGCACAGTGCCGAACGTACACTGTGGCGTGGGGTTGATGCGTTATTAATGCGTCTAGACTCGTCACAAATGAAACAGGATAAACCGGCACCTGTTATACGACAAATTTCCAGTGGAAAGTATTTTCCTGCAGGTGCTAAGGCTAATGTGCAACTTGTAGGTATGGTTTATGGTAACCAAAGTGCTGTAATTGAGGGGACTATAGATGAATCATTGTCTATAGAGCTTGCTCTTCTTACAGAGCAGGGTGCCCGTATTTCTACAACGGTACGTGAAAACATCCAGATAACTATGGATGCAGCTATTGCTCTTGGACAGTATGCAGGAAACCTTCTTCGCGCAGCTGGTAAGGAATACGAATTCCGTCCTTCCGTAACGGAAAGTATTCTGCATCGTATGGAAGATGAATTCCGCAGTTGGCTTACAGATCTGAGCGTTTCTGACGATGTATCTACACAAGCTGCTAAATGGCAGTCAAAAGTACGTCGCATCCTTGAGGATGAGGCTGACCAGCTTGCTGTGAGTGCTGGCCCTAAAGCTGCCATAGGAATTATCTACGATGAGCAGCTTTACAATACGGCTAAAGCACGCCGTCAGTTTGGCGGCCGACTGTATAAGCTTCTAAATCTCGCGTATTCTTCAACACTTACTGAGAAGAAGGAGGAAGGTAATGAGTGACGTCGAGTCTCAAGTCACCTTGAGTAATTATGTTACTCGTAAGGTGATGTCTCTCTATCATCAGAAAGATGCTGGTAGTTCAGTTGCTACCGCAAAACTGGCACAGTTGCGTCGAGGGGCAGGAACAGACCCTGTAAGCCATCCGGAACTATGGGGAATTATTTTCGGAGAAAATGATGATACCCCTGATTTTCCCGAATGTTATAGAGGTAAATACGACGCCCCTACTCGTGGGGAATATGCAACTTTTAACGCTGTAACTCTCTATGCCTTGCACCAGCAAGCACGTTCTCAGCCTATGCATGTGCCAGGTTTCAGGTTCGGTACAGCAGCGGGGCAACTTACCCTGAAAACTAGTGAGTCTATGAAGAAAAGGTTTGATTCGCTGTTAAAAGCACGAAGCGAACCATCACGCAGGCATTATTTGCGTAGCCTCATAACACTTCTACGGTCAGAAGAAATTGCTTTTGACTATGGGCAATTTGCTCAGGATTACATGCAGTTACTTAATCCTGAAAAACGCGATGCGGTTATTCTGCGCTGGAGCCGTGACTTTTTGTATGGCTACGAACCCAAGAAATCTAAACCTTCAGAGGAAACCTCTAATAACTAATTGAAAGGATAAGAACTATGTCGTTCTTTGTTGATATTCACGCTCTGCAAACTCTTCCCCCGTCGAACATTAACCGTGACGATACCGGAAGCCCGAAATCCGCTATTTTTGGCGGTGTAAGCCGCCAGCGTGTCTCTAGCCAGGCATGGAAATCAGTCATCCGCCGTAACTTTGAAGAACACTTAGACCGCTCTGAAATCGGTGTTCGCACCCGCCAGGTTGCCGACATGATTGTAGACCGCATCACCAATATCAGCCCTGATTTTGACCCAGATAAAGCCGAATCGGCCGTTGTGGATGCTTTCAAAGCGGCCAAAATCAAACTTGAGAAACCTAAGGCCAAGAAGGGAGAAGAAAATACTGGCCGCGCTGTATCGGGTTACCTTCTTTTCCTGAGTAACCAGCAGATTAACCGTCTTGCCAACGCCATCATAGAGGCTAAGGGCGAGAAAATCCCCGCTAAGGAAATCAAAGACATTCTGGATACCGACCATAGTGTTGATATTGCACTCTTTGGCCGTATGCTGGCCGACGCCCCAGATTTCAATGTGGATGCCGCTTGCCAGGTGGCTCACGCCCTTGGGGTACATGGTTCGGAACCTGATTTTGACTACTATACTGCCGTTGATGATGTAATTCGTGAATCAGAAGATGAAACCGGTGCTGGAATGATCGGTACCATCGAGATGGCCTCCAGTACCCTTTACCGTTACGCCAACATCAATGTGGACGCTCTGAAAACTAACTTAGGCGGTTCTTCGGTTGCTACCGTTGAAGCTACACTCGCTTTTATTCGCGCCTTTATAGACTCGATGCCCACCGGTAAACAGAATACGTTTGCTGCACGTACTCTGCCTGAGGCAGTAATTGTAACGGTGCGTGAGGATCGCCCGATCTCCTATATTAATGCATTCGAAAAGCCTGTTACAGAGAAATCTTCCGAAGGACGCCGTCTCGCAGCTGCCCATGCGTTAGCAACGGAAGCAGCAAATATCCGTGATGCCTACGGATATGAGCCTAAGGTTTCATACGTGGTAGCGCTTGGCGAGCTACGTAAGGCGTTGTCAAATATAGGAGAGGCTGTCACTTTAAGGGAGCTTCTGACTTCCCTTGAAAATCAGCTGACTGAGTTAATCGGTCAGGAGTCTTAATTATGCCTAGTCTGCTCCTTAAACTGAGCGGGCCAATGCAGTCCTGGGGTACACAAAGCCGATACCGTCGTCGAGATTCCGGGCATGAACCCAGCAAATCTGGCGTTATTGGTTTGATAGCTGCGGCCTTAGGACGTGCACGGACGGAGCCCATAGATGACCTTGCTCGGCTTAAATTTGCGGTGCGTGTAGATGCACCTGGTACTTTACTGCGCGACTACCAGACTGCAAAAGACTGGGCGACAGATCCACATGGCACGGCATCGCTCTCAACCCGTTATTACCTTTCGGACGCTGTTTTTGTGGTGGCTGTGGAAGGCGACCGAGATGATCTAAAGAATATCGAATCGGCGCTTAAGAAACCGGTATATCCGTTGTATCTGGGGCGGCGTTCTTGCCCTGTAGGGTATGACCTTGTGCTCGGTATTCGTGAAGAATCTGCTGAAGATGCCCTAAGGAATGAAGAGTGGCATGTGCCTGAACACTGTCGCTTAGAGTTCCCCGATCCTGTCCGGCTACGCATTTTACGGGACGCAACGCCTGGCGAGCAGGGAGACTTAGTACAGGATGTTCCGGTTAGCTTCAGCCAGGCACATCGTCAATACGCAGTACGGGCGGTAGTTTCTGTCGAACCTAAGATGGTTGAGAATCCCAAAGGCAAACGTCACAACGACATTGATTTTATGAGGACGGTGACTGAAGCATGACCTACTTCTCAAAGTTCCTCATTAACCCGCAGCGTCGTGGCGCTCGCAAACTATTAAGTAGCCCGCAGGCTTTGCACGCAGCCGTCATGGCAACCGTTCCACCGGATGTAAAACCTGAGGACGGACGTATTTTATGGCGTCTGGATATAACAGGACACCAGTACGTGCTATATGTGTTAAGCCCTGAAAAGCCTGACTTTTCGACTTTGATCGAACAAGCCGGGTGGGATACTCGACCAGGGGAGAGCGCCCACTATGGACGTTTGCTCGCAAAACTGGAGAACGGGCAGGAATGGGGGTTCAGGCTTACCGCTAACCCCGTAAAACGTCAGAGAGGGAAAGGCGATAAAATCTTCCCTCATGTGACGCCAGCTCAGCAAAGTGCATGGTTGCGTGAACGTGCTCAGCAATGGGGCTTTGAAGTCATACCAGTTGAAAACCAGGAGATCGCGGATATCCCTCTCGTAACGGCGCGCACGGATCTTTCCTTCAGCCACCGTGATTCTTCTGGAAACATAGGGAAAGTCACTCTGCGGAAAGCGCAGTTTGACGGCGCCCTACGCATTACCGATGCCGAACTGTTCCGTAAAGCATTGGTGAACGGTATGGGCCGTGGTAAAGCCTATGGGATGGGTCTGATGACTTTAGCTCCGCTTACCCGATAAACCCAGTGTGCGCATAAATTTTAAAAAGGGCGGGGTATATTATGTACCCCGCCCTTCGTATCAGTATTTTATTTTCGAGGAGGAACGATGATCGGGGCAACTCCACCCAATATCAGTGAATTAACAAGGAGTTCAGAACGACTCTCTTATATTTATGTGGAACACGCAACAATTCACCGTGCAGACAATGCAATCACTATGACGGAAGAGCGGGGAGTCACCCATATCCCAGCAGCGTCTTTAAGCGCTTTACTGCTGGGACCCGGCACACGAATAACCCATCAGGCCATGACATTATTAGGAGAGTGCGGTACTTCGGCTATATGGGTGGGAGAGCAAGGGGTGCGTTACTATGCGCACGGACGGTCTCTAGCACGTTCCTCTCGATTACTCATTGCTCAGGCAGAGAAAGTATCAAATACTCGTTCTCGCCTAGAAGTCGCACGCACTATGTATGCATGGCGTTTCCCCGATGACGACACTAATGGGCTCACGATGCAGCAGCTTCGAGGACGTGAAGGTGCCCGGGTACGACGGGTATACAGGTACTGGTCAGAGCAAACGGGAGTTCCATGGACGCGACGTAGCTATAATCCAAATGATTTTGGAGATGGAGACCCTATTAACCAGTCTCTTTCAGCAGCACATGCTTGCCTCTACGGTATTGTTCACGCCGCAATAGTTGCTTTGGGATGCGCTCCAGGACTGGGATTCGTACATACCGGTAACTCGTGGTCTTTTGTATACGACATCGCGGATTTATACAAGGCTGAGATTACTATTCCGGTGGCTTTTCAGGTGACTGCTAAGTATGAGGAAGGCCAGGATATTGGAGCTATTACTCGTCGTGCTGTTCGTGACCGTATTCGCGGCGAAAAGATTATGCAGCGGGTGGCTCGGGATATTCAACGTTTACTTGTTCCCAATGAGATTCCAGAAGAAATTCTAGAAAGCACCGATATGATGCTTTGGGATGAGAAAACTGGTGGCACATCTGCTCGACACAATTTTGAGATGGATGGGGACGCATGATTGTAGTGGTTTTATCTGCATGCCCAGTTGGGTTACGAGGCGATCTTACGAGGTGGTTATTAGAAATTAGTGCTGGCGTTTTCGTAGGAAAAGTGAGTGCGCGCGTGCGTGAACATTTATGGAATCGCATTACGGTTACTTGTAGTGATGGTCGTGCTCTTATGGTGTACTCGGCAGATAATGAACAACGTCTTGATTTCAAGGTTCATAATTATCCATGGGAGCCTGTAGATTTTGAGGGAGTCAAACTTATGGTGCGTCCATCTACTCCCAAAGAAAAATTGGGACTTCGAAAAGGGTGGAGTAAAGCAAGTCGATATAGGCGTGCTTCCCAGCGGCGCCACAGTTAAAAATCATGTAGGGTTAATAGAGGCTTTGGGCTCCAAACTAATTCTAAAACTTGCTATGTGGGGATAAAGCTCCATGTCAGCAAGTGTTTTCCCCGCACCTGCGGGGATGAGCC
>NZ_KV797900.1:215880-216093 GCF_001809525.1 Rothia sp. HMSC064D08
TGTTTTCCCCGCACCTGCGGGGATGAGCCGCGTTGGGGGTTTTCATATTGTATCAACAATTCGTTTTCCCCGCACCTGCGGGGATGAGCCGGGCGACTGGCAGATGGTCTGGGAGGGTATCAAGTTTTCCCCGCACCTGCGGGGATGAGCCTGGTGGAGGTTGTCCCCACCGCCCGGTTTCCTGGTTTTCCCCGCACCTGCGGGGATGAGCCG
>NZ_KV797900.1:216193-217319 GCF_001809525.1 Rothia sp. HMSC064D08
GTTTTCCCCGCACCTGCGGGGATGAGCCGACCTTGTACCAGATTTCATGTGATCCGGCGGGGTTTTCCCCGCACCTGCGGGGATGAGCCGGAAGTCCTTCGAGACGAAAAAGGAAAGGTACCGTTTTCCCCGCACCTGCGGGGATGAGCCGTCATGCTTTCGTTCCTGTACTAAATCGCGCAAGTTTTCCCCGCACCTGCGGGGATGAGCCGTTGAGGTAAATCCGGTTTGCTTCAGACATGGTGTTTTCCCCGCACCTGCGGGGATGAGCCGGTCTACCTACCGGCGGGTATATATAAGGTCTCGTTTTCCCCGCACCTGCGGGGATGAGCCTGCGCTCGCTACACCCCGCAGAGAAAGAAAAAGGTTTTCCCCGCACCTGCGGGGATGAGCCGTCGATAGCCTCTTCATCGGTCTTAGCCGAATCGTTTTCCCCGCACCTGCGGGGATGAGCCGCGGGCGGGCGGTCTGCTATCGAGAGCCGCGTAGTTTTCCCCGCACCTGCGGGGATGAGCCGTGCAGAAACTCAATAGAGGGGATTAGAGAGTAGTTTTCCCCGCACCTGCGGGGATGAGCCGCACCTTACGGGCAACAAGCCGGGTGTGTGGTGGTTTTCCCCGCACCTGCGGGGATGAGCCGCGGGCCTGTCTATTACCAAAGCTGACACGTCAGTTTTCCCCGCACCTGCGGGGATGAGCCGCATACCGCCTCGCAGAGCTGGCACAAGCATACGTTTTCCCCGCACCTGCGGGGATGAGCCGGTGCCTAGCACGCTCCAAGAGCCGCCAACGTTGTTTTCCCCGCACCTGCGGGGATGAGCCGTATTCCCAGGGCTAGACATCACGACCACTGAGGTTTTCCCCGCACCTGCGGGGATGAGCCGCAATTCTTGACCGGGCAGCCGCTCTTATGGCCGTTTTCCCCGCACCTGCGGGGATGAGCCGCAGTTTAGGAAGGGAAAGTAAATGCCGAAACAGTTTTCCCCGCACCTGCGGGGATGAGCCGGCAAACTAGCCGAAGCCGCAGGCGCGAAACTCGTTTTCCCCGCACCTGCGGGGATGAGCCGGATTCATCGTCCATTGAGCGGCGCTCGGATTCGTTTTCCCCGCACCTGCGGGGATGAGCC
>NZ_KV797900.1:217419-350765 GCF_001809525.1 Rothia sp. HMSC064D08
TTTTCCCCGCACCTGCGGGGATGAGCCGAAGGAAGATATGCCTAAAGAAGACATCCAAGAGTTTTCCCCGCACCTGCGGGGATGAGCCTAAAGGAAAATGGTACGCAGAATGCAGCGTATGGTTTTCCCCGCACCTGCGGGGATGAGCCGGCCATGCGGCTAAAACTGGCAGCTCATATCGAGTTTTCCCCGCACCTGCGGGGATGAGCCTCAGCCTGGCGAATGGGAGTACATTCGTATCCCGTTTTCCCCGCACCTGCGGGGATGAGCCGTTTCCCTGCGCGTCCGCTGACTGTTTGAACAAGTTTTCCCCGCACCTGCGGGGATGAGCCGGAGGTCAAATGACCTATCTAACCGCCGACCCGGTTTTCCCCGCACCTGCGGGGATGAGCCGAGCTCGCCAAGGGGGCTACCACCCGCACACTGGTTTTCCCCGCACCTGCGGGGATGAGCCGACCCGCCTACAGCGCCGCCGCGAACGCATCGAGTTTTCCCCGCACCTGCGGGGATGAGCCCGAGTACCGCGATACGAGCTTTCAGTTCTTCGAGTTTTCCCCGCACCTGCGGGGATGAGCCGGCATTACCACGCATGGTGCGATCAGCCGCGTTGTTTTCCCCGCACCTGCGGGGATGAGCCGTATCGAGGTGCTTAGCATCGACGATATTGAAAGTTTTCCTCGCACCTGCGGGGATGAGCCGGTAAAGTCCAAGAACATTATCGTCTGTGAAGTGTTTTCCCCGCACCTGCGGGGATGAGCCGCGCCGCTCTCTTGATGCGTCACTTTGACGTCGGTTTTCCCCGCACCTGCGGGGATGAGCCGGAAGGAATTTCTGTTATGTCCATCGTAAGCGTGTTTTCCCCGCACCTGCGGGGATGAGCCTGGGACAAGAGGGAAGATCGTAAGGCTCTTCCTGTTTTCCCCGCACCTGCGGGGATGAGCCGAACGGGCTGGTCGCGCCAACGGATTTTATGCTGTTTTCCCCGCACCTGCGGGGATGAGCCGGTGACTTCGCCGCGCTCTGTCACCTGACCATCGTTTTCCCCGCACCTGCGGGGATGAGCCGAAGGTAAAGCATGGCAGGAGGAATAGAGCTTGGTTTTCCCCGCACCTGCGGGGATGAGCCGCATTTGGAGTTTGGGATTCATGTCGCGCGCCTGTTTTCCCCGCACCTGCGGGGATGAGCCGCCCTAGAGAAACCTCATGCTCTTTCGCCCATTGTTTTCCCCGCACCTGCGGGGATGAGCCGCAGATGTTCGTACCGTTCTGACGAACGTGTTCGTTTTCCCCGCACCTGCGGGGATGAGCCGCCTAGGCTTTGGGTGTTAATATCCCAGACCCCGTTTTCCCCGCACCTGCGGGGATGAGCCCCCGCTTTGGAAGCACTAGGGCCGCGCCGCGCGATGTTCCCCGCACCTGCGGGGATGAGCCGTATTTTCGCCTCCACAGGCGGACTCTATGTTGATTTTCCCCGCACCTGCGGGGATAACTTTTCAACCCTATGAGGAATACTCCATTAAGTCTAGTGACGCATATCATGCTTACTGGAGTTGGTGGGGTATTCCCTTAACTGTATAGTTATATATGTTGTTCGGGCGGGTCCCGAAAAACAGTCCGGCCCCATCGTATAGCGGCCTAGTACTCCGCCCTCTCACGGCGGCAACACCGGTTCAAATCCGGTTGGGGTCACACTAGGAAAAGAGAATTCCCCGGTTCAGGCGAACCGGGGAATTCTCTTTATCTTTATAAATGCCAAGGGGGTCAGGATTTTCTAAAAGGCACGTATATAACCTTTTCAGCAAAACCTAACATGCTCGCGTCGTAATGTGAATAACCAGAAACGGGGGAGCAGCCTACTTATTCTCTCCGCTCGCACTCGCAGACCCTTGCGCACTGGCAGAAGCACCCGCTGCGGCAGGAGCACGGTGCACCATACGCCACGTTCCCTCAAGATAATGAGCCGTCACCTGGCCCGAGACAACACCGCTCGGCACCTTAAAAACCTCAGGAAGCGGCTGCGAACGGTTCGTCGTCTTCGTATACACCGCAGACTCCCGATTAACCTTCATCGTTGTCTTCCAGGTATAAAATCCGTTCTTCTCATCCTTCGTTGGGTGATCTGTATCCAAAGACATCGTCAACGGGTTCTGCACGCCAGTCACCCAGCCAGTCTCTGAAGCGTACATATCCTGCATGAAATCGGCAATAGTTGTGTAATCGCCCGTATGATCAATATTCGTGAAATAGTTACCGTCACCCGTCAAAAGCATATAATTCAAAGTCGCGAGCCAGTAGGTTACAAAGGCATGTAGGCCCTCAACCGAATCTTCACGCAGTTTCGCGGGTTCCACCGGAACAGGCACATGCTGCGCCGGATGCTCCTGCGTGCCAGGTTCAAATTCACCAGACGATCTGTAGTTCTCCAACTTCAACTCGCCCTTAAAACTAGGGCCAGAAGGGGTAGCAGATGCAGAAGCAGTCGAATGTGATGGCGATGTAGCCTTGGCAGATGCGCTAGCACTTGGCGCCGCATCCTTATTCTGCGACGAGCACGCGGTAAGAGTAGCTATAAAACCGGCACCTACAACAGTGAAAGCGCCACGACGCGACATTGAGCTCATGAGAAACCTTCCCGTCAAAAAACGTTTCCGCCTGCGCGAAAAACTTCACAAGAATAGAACGTAAAAATATATACGTTCTCTATAAAATCTACCGGTAAAACCCTAGCACACCTAAAATGTGTGGAGATCTCTAAGAAGCCTTAGTGCCACCGGGCGAAGCCTGCGAGCCGTCGTCCTTGAGCATGCGCCATGCCCCATTCTCATATTGAGTTATTACCGAGACCCTAGACTCAGACTGCATAAGGTCATTAAGAGGGTAAGTCTCCTGAGTCTGCGAATTATAGATTCCAGTACCTTCACCAAACTCAACGGTAGCAATCCACATATACGATGTTTCACTCCGCGGATTCTTCACCGGTTTTGCAGAGTTGAGTGAAATTTTCATGGGATGCTGTTCCCCAAGAACCCACACTACACCGCTGTCGTACAAGGCTTTATAAAGATCAATACTTTCGGTGTAATCGTCAGCCGGATCAGCTTTACGCAACAGAGCACCGTCACCCGTTAAGTAAAGATAATTTTGTGCCTCAACCCAGAATGCAATGAATGAATACATGCCGTCCACAGACTCTTCATGCATATTTTCTGGTTCCACAGGAGCCGGTACGTTCTCTGCCTTATGCTCGCGGGTGCCCGGTTTGAACTCACCTTTAGAATCGTACTTCTCTAGTTTTACAGGTCCTTGATAGTTCTTCCCAGAACTTTGCAGGCCCTCCGATGCTGATGGGGAAGCCCCCGCAGCCGAGGCTGCGCTCTCAGCAGATGCGGTACCGCCGGGCGATGGAGAAGCATCATTACCCGCCGGCTGAACCTTTGGCGCACAGGCAGTAACCGTTGCCGCTGTGAGACCTGTACCGGTCAAACACACAGCTTGGCGACGTGAAACTAGAGTCATGATGCCCTTTCAAATCTGTACTAATTCCATCATAACGTCATCCTGCACGTGAAACATGGAAAATTTCTATTTCTCAAGGATAGATTTACGGGGGTTCAAACTCTCTGTGGGGACAATAATGGTCTGATCTGTATTTAGTCTTTCAAAAGATGAGCATATTGTTTGCGTACTTTCGCTACCTTAGGCCCAACTACTACGGAACAGTACCCCTGATATGGGTTCTTCGCGTAGTAATCCTGGTGGTACCCTTCTGCTTCCCAAAACTCAGTCAGCGGTTTAATCTCGGTGACAACTGGGGCGTCGAAGAATGACTGAGCTCGCTCTTTCGCAGCCTCAAACACAGCCTTCTGTTCGTCAGAGGAATACAGCAGCACGGAACGGTACTGCGAACCACGGTCGGCACCTTGCTGATCCCAACTTGTCGCATCGTGTGCGGCGAAGAAAATATCCAAAATCGCGTCTTCACTTATAATCGATTCATCAAAATCAACCCGAACAACCTCGTGATGCCCAGTCGTTCCCGAGCATACAGACCGGTAATCGGGGTTTTGGGTGTGCCCGCCCGCATACCCGCATACGCTTGCTTTTACACCCTGGAACTGCCGAAAAACAGCGTCAATACACCAAAAACAACCGCCGCCAACAACAAAGCTTTTCATAAGACCTCTCCCACAGATAGATGTACATTCCTTTACAGCGTAGCTGTATCAACTATTATTCCCCGTCCTACCCGAGGTCTGCTACGGGACGTGTAATAGCTCGTCTTTCTGCTGCTAGATGCCACAATAGAATCATGACAACACCTACGCTATCCCACATTGTTGATACTTTTCATAGCCTGTATCCGCCGCATCTTGCCGCTAGCTGGGACTCTTCCGGGCTAGTCTGCGGACGTTTACAGGTACCCGTCGAACATGTGCATTTTGCGGTTGATGCCATATCAGCAACCGCCCAAGAAGCCGTAAATCTTGGGGCCGGTCTTCTTATTACTCACCACCCGCTTCTCTTGCGGGGTGCCAGCTTTATACCTGACTCCGATTACAAAGGTAACGTGCTCCATACCCTCATTGAAGGCGGATGTGGCCTGCTCGGTGCGCACACCAATGCTGATGCCGCCGTCGCCGGTGTCAACGAGGCTCTCTGTGAAGCGCTTAATCTACAAGGATGCGAACCGCTGACTGATCAGCAGCAACAGGAACTTGCAGGTGAGGAATACTGCGTTGGAACAGGTCGTGTAGGTGTTCTTGCCCGTCCTCTTACATTGCAGGAACTCTCTGAAGAACTAGCTGCTGCTCTTCCTGCAACAGCGGGCGGGCTGCGCGTTGCGGGATCCCCACAAAAAATTATTCGCCGTGTTGCCCTCTGCGGAGGCGCCGGTGACTCGTTGTTTGACGCCGTGCGGGCATCTAAAGCCGATGTCTATATCACCGCAGATTTACGGCATCACCCTGCCAGTGAGTTCCGGGAACAAGAACTTGTACGAGGTACTGATACTGCACTCATCGACTGTTCGCATGCTGCAAGTGAATCTTTATGGTTAAACCGTGCTGCGGAACGTCTGCAAGAAACCCTAGCGGGCCAGGGATACAGTATTGAAATTTCGGTATCTTCGCTAAATACCGACCCCTGGGATTTTCATGTAGATACCGGACAAACCATTGGTTCGGCAAGCACACCTTGCTAAAAATATTTAGAGCAGCCCGACGAGACTTCTAAAATAAATGTGAGAAAAACTCATATTTTGCAACATGCATTACTATTTTTCCTGAATATTTTTCTGTTAATAATACTGCGGCGGCCAATAAAACATAAATATGGCGTGACCCTAGGAAAATAGGGACACGCCATATTTCTCTAAAATCCGATTGTTAATGTTTCATATGTGCATAACGATAAATAAACGCCGCCATTGCTTCACGTGAAATAGGCTCATAGGGATGGAAGGAACCATCCGACCACCCGGTCGTAATACCTGTGCTGCGAAGCCAGACAATCTCTTTATAGAAAGGCTCGTCTGGGCTCAAATCCCAAAAAGGAGAAACCTCAGGTGCCTCGAACTGAGGCTTGCCCGCGAAGCGGTAGAAGAATGCCGCCATAGCATTACGATCTACCAGGTCATGCGGGCGGAAAGTTCCATCAGACCAGCCAGTGGTAAGACCCTGCTGATGGAACCACACCATTTCCTTATACCACATATCGTTAGGAGAAACGTCTGTGAAAGGCGACTTTTCGGGAAGATCAACTTGCGGGGAGCCTGCCAGACGATAGAAATAAACAGCTATACCCGAACGCTCAATATAATCTTTCGGGTGGTATGTGCTATCTGGGTAACCGATCGTGATTTTACGGTTAAAAAGCCAAGTAATCTCATTATAAAAAGCAGAAGATTCAGGAACGTCAATAAAACGTTTCTGAGGTGAAATGGTCTGCGGAGTTGCGTTACCTTCCACCTGATTCAGGGTCGAGAGATCCTCCTGTGCAACAACGGCAGGTTGCCCCTGAGGATCAGTCTGAGGCTGCTGAGTCTCTGCAAAGACGGGGGTGCTAGGTGCAAGAGTAGCGCCAACTAGGGTAAGTGAGCATATAGTCGTGGGAGCTTTACGAAGTTTAAAAGTGAAAGACATACAATAATCCATCATGGCTAGTGCGATATGACTCCCTACAATGTACCAGGGATGTCATATATGGTAAAGGATCTTCGAAGATATTTATAAAACTGTTATAAACCTTGTGGGAAAATTCTCTGGACACATTCTTAGAAAATGTGCCGAGTATACAGAACCTATTTCCTCTACACTTCGAAATTAGAATATAACAGTTCTTTCTTCAGGGTGTTGATAGCGGGAGAATTCTCGTAGATACCAGAAGAGTACACGCTATATTCACACCTGAAAAATCTATTCACGAATAATAAGGGTCAGTGTTCCTGCTTTCTTGGGCGTCGGTAAGGTACATTCAAGTTCCCAATCGCGGTCAAGCGCCTCCAAGAATTCTGAAATGCCCGCTGTACCTTCAAAAGGTCGCTCGGCAAGGGCATGAGTGATCACGTAGCGAGCTAACTTTCCGCGATAATGCTTTGCCATATGGGAAACAACCTTGCGTGAACCATCTGCTGCAACGCGTTCAACACGAACCGCTAATGTCTGGGCTGACGGCGATACCCACGATTTCGCGTAAGCGCTAGAACGGCAGTCAAGAATGAGCTGCCCCTGCGCGTATGCAGTCAAAGCATTTCCCAAAGCTCCGCGCCAATATGTGGCCAGAGCCCCTATAGCGCCAAGCTTGGTTCCCATAGACAGACGATACGCAGGAATATGATCTTCAAGTTGCACCACACCCCATAAAGCAGATGAAATAAGAACGGACTTCTGGGCCAACTCCCGTTCATCGGGGGAGAAACTGGCGTAATCCAGCGCCTCAAAGAGCACACCCGTATAGACTTCAGCCGCCGGATGAGCAGGTTCCTCCACTAACCGCGTGTTTCGTTCAATCTCTGCCGTGAGCGATGCACCCACCCCGAGGACATCTAGAGCGTCTTCCTGAGCGGAAACTCGCATGAGTTCTTCCAGCACATCTTCACGTTCGGTTGTGAGCTCTGGAAACGATAACTCGGCAAGATTAACTGGTGCGTGTGTGCGAGGCGCAGGGGTCTTACCCTCAGAAGGAGGCAGAAGAATCAGCATGCCTCTTATTCTACCGGGCAGAAATAGAGCAGCGATAATAACTCCGCTAGAATAGAAGGCTGAAGCAGGGTGCCTGGGCAATCGCGATATACCTCTTCTGATGGGTATGTCGAGGAAAGTCCGGGCTCCACAGCACAGCATGGTGGATAACATCCACTCGGGGTAACCCGCAGGCTAGTGCCACAGAAAGTAAACCGCCTCATCGAGGTAAGGGTGAAAGGGTGGTGTAAGAGACCACCAGTGGGTGCGGTGACGTGCTCAGCTCGGTAAACCCCATGCGGAGCAAGGCCAAACAGAACACGCCATGATAGGGTAGTGCGCCCGAGCCTGCGGCGCGTGTTCGGGTAGGCTGCTTGATGCTTATGGCAACATAAGCCCTAGATAGATGATTGCCTCAGGTACAGAGCTTTCATCGGTACCGATGACAGAACCCGGCTTATAGGGCACCCTGCTTCTCATGATGCTTGTACACACTGGCCGGTGCGTCTATTTCTGTGTATCAAGAATCAGGCGCACCGGTAGTGTAGATGATTTTATGTATTTAATGTCCGAACGGGTCAGGATCTACACCGGGCATCCAACTATTACCCTCAACAGTCCAGCCTTCGCGTTTAACAACTTTCTTCATGCGAGAGGTCCATTTTTTATTAAGACGATTCACATATAGTTTTCCATCAAGGTGGTCGGTCTCGTGCTGCATACAGCGGGCAAACCAGCCGGTTGCCTCAAACCTGAGCGGATTGCCTTCGACATCAAATCCATTGACAGTAACCCACTCAGCACGTTTGAGAGGAAAACCGTAGCCCGGGAACGAAAGACACCCTTCTTCTTCGTCATGGGGGTCGGGCTCTGCTGCGGACACCTTGCCGAGAGTTAGCCTGGGGTTAACGATGCACCCGCGGGCAGGAACACCATCTTCATTTTCCATCTGGTAGGTAAAAACTCGTAAACCTACCCCGATTTGAGGAGCCGCGAGACCCACTCCGTGGGCTGCATCCATAGTTTCATACATATCGGTAACAAGAGCTTTGAACTCATCGTCAAAAGCCGTGACCGGAGCAGCTGGGCGGTGCAAAACGGGATTGCCATAAATAACAACAGGGCGAATAGCCACAGATAAATCCTTCGTTCTCGAAATCACAAGGTAAAGAGCTATTGATAGAGTATATTGGTGTCTACTCAGCGAGTAGGTCAAATCCTATGTTATCGCGCAGAAGCTCGTTTGTACCCCCAAAAATAGGCAGTAGCCGTGCCGCGAGGAACGCTTGGGCTACAGGATGCTCATTAATATAGCCATAGCCGCCGAAAAGCTGCAGACACCGATCGGTAATTGTGCAGGCTTTTTCAGAGGCAAAGACCTTGGCTTTAGCGGCGTCCTCAGCGGTAAGCTCCCCAGCGTTAAAAGCCGCTATAGCGCGTGCCACGTAGAGTTCAGAAAGTTCTGTATTCATGAGAGCATTAGCTAGTTCAAAACGGGTATTCTGAAAATCTGCCACACGAGACCCAAAAACCTTACGTTCTTTTACATACTCTAGTGTGGCGTTGAGAGTAGTCCTGCTGATGACGGCGGCTGCAGTGCCAATCGCTAAGCGCGCTTGGGGCAGATGTTGTTTAATATAGGTCAAGCCTTGACCAAGCTCACCGATAAGGTTCTCAGCGGGAACACGTACATTCTCGAAGAATAGCTCGGCAGTATCTGAGGCCCGAATACCCATCTTGTCGAGCTGCCGTCCCGGGGTGTAACCTTCAGATTTTTCGACAAAAAAGAGGGAAAACGAATCCTCAGAAGCACGTTCAGAGGAACCATCGGTGCGGGCCAACACGAGGGCTGCATCCCCCGAAATACCGGATCCAATAAACGTCTTCTGACCGTTGAGAAGGTAAGAGCTCTCATCACGTACTGCGGATGTGCGGCATGCCCGCAGGTCGGATCCTGCACCTGGTTCTGTAAAAGCGCATGAAGTTACGAGGTCACCGCTTACCATTTGGGGTAGCCAACGTTCCTTTTGCTCATGTGTACCGTATGCGAGTAAATAGGGGAGCACCAGATCCTGTTGAAGATGCACTGCGAGCGCAAACCCATATCCTCCAACGGTTGCGAGTTCTTGGGTTAGAACTAATTGATACTCGTAATCGGGCAGCTGGGCTCCGCCAAATTCTTCGGGGACCGCAAGTCCTAATATTCCTGCTTCTCCGGCGGCTTGCCATACTGAGCGAGGCATAATGTGTGCTTGTTCCCATTCGGGGTAGTGAGGGGTTATTTCGTGTGCCACGAATTCACGGACTGCTTCTCGGAACAGCTCATGGTCTTCAGAAAATGTCAGAGTTGATTGCACAGAAAATCCTCTTTCCTCAGGGGAATAAAACATATAAAGTCTAGTAGGTAAAGCTATAGGGCCGCTATGGGGATTACCATAACGACCCTAGTGACGGGGTGATCGACGGGGGTTGAACCCGCGACCTCCTGGACCACAACCAGGCGCTCTGCCAACTGAGCTACGACCACCATGTACATCATGCGGTTTCCCGCGCGATTGCAACGGATACTACTCTACATGAGTTCGATAACTTGTGACAAATCAATTCAAGGTGATACGCGGCACGCTATATGCGGTTTTTAAAAGTTGTGATGTTGAATTCTAGAAGGGCGCCATTTCAGATATTTGATCGCTTTGTTTCTCATACTCAAAACTATTTGTAAGTTCTGAAGATTGGTGAACAGTCTGGTGCGTATCTGTAGATGCTGAAACAGTGTTTTTGGGTTGTGAAAATTCCCGTTGAGGTGAAGATGCTGTTCCTCGTGGTCCAGCTTCTTGAAGGGCGCGGTTTGGGTATTGCTGTGTACTCGATGGTTGTGGGGGAGCGGCATGGCCGTCCTGCGATACATCCTTCTGAATCGGGTTTGTTGTGTCATCCTGAGTGTGGGATTGCGTGCCGCTGTGCTCTACAGCGCGTGAGAATGTGCTGGTGCCGAAGGTAAGGTCAAGACCGATACTGCTGGCATCAACTTCGACGGATGCACCTTGAGAACCGTCTTCGCGCTGCCACTGTTGTGTGCGAACGCGCCCGGTGAGGAGTACGGGACTTCCCACTGTGAGGGAGGCGGCAATATTTTGTGCCAGCTTGCGGTAGGCGCAGACAGTGTACCAGCTTGTTTGTCCCTCGCGCCAGGAGTTTGTTGCTGAGTCAAACCAGCGTGGCGTGCTTGCCAACCTAAAATTGACGACTGGAATTCCGGTCGGAAGTGTGCGTAGCTGTGGGGCGGTTGCGGTAAACCCGCGTAGGATAACAGTATCAGCCATGATAGAGCTCCCTGAAATGTTAGGTGGTGTGTTAATCAGATAATGTGCATCCCCTGTCAAAGTGGGACGCGGTTTTTCTAGTGTGCCTCAATGTTGTGTGATAAAGAGAGCGTTGTATGTGCACCTGTGGATAGCCTATCTGAACGGGACAAGAACTCTGATCCTGTGGATAGACAGGAGAGGCGGGGAACTTCTGATACGTGTCACAATATTGGTAAAGAAAACCCTTTACTTCTGGATTTCTTTCTAGCTCTATAAACCCCTATCCTTGTAGTGCAATACCGGTGGATTCGGTTTTAGCATGAGATTTTTTCTCATTCGTAAGCTTTATGAGCACACTAAATCTAACAGCATATCTATGCCGCAGACGTACTGGAGAACATCGTGACAAAGTCTAAAAGGCCTCCTACGCCGAATCTTCGCGATTTTAAGAAGATTGCCGATGTAGACCCGCGCAAGATTTTGCCTCCAGATATGGATCCTAAGAACAAGCGTTTTCTCTATACTGCTTTGGCTATTCTTGTGATCATCGTGCTGATTATTGCCGTTATTTATATTGGGCGGCATAGCCAAGGCGGGCTGTTGGGTAGCCCCAGTGCCTCATCTTCTGCTACAGGGGACGGCGAAGAGCAGAACGTCAAAACTGAGGCTTTGGAAGAGGTCAAGAACCCGCATGATGCGGTTGATCCAGCCACAGCATATGCACCTAACTTATCGACGGCGAAGAAGGAACTTGCTGCTCTTCCTGTGAAAGAGCGGGCATCAAAAGTCGGATATACACGTGAGCAATTTGGTGCTGCCTGGGACGATGTCGATCATAATGGATGTAATACTCGTGATGATATTTTGCGTCGTGATTTAACAAATATTCGTTTCAAAGCGGGAACTCGTGCTTGCACTGTACAAACCGGAACTCTTGACGATCCTTATACTGGCAGGACAATCGAATTTAAACGAGGTAAGAAGTCTTCAAGTGCCGTTCAGATCGACCATGTGGTGGCGCTTTCGAATGCGTGGCAGACCGGGGCTCAAGATATTGGCGAGGAAAAACGTCGTGAGCTCGCGAACGACCCCGAGAACCTGGTAGCAGCAGATGGTCCGGCAAATATGCAGAAATCTGATGCCGATGCTTCTGATTGGCTTCCTGGCAATACGGCCTACCGATGCACATATGTGGCGCGGCAGGTGCATGTAAAAGCAAAATATCAGCTATGGGTCACTGCCGATGAAAAACGCGCTATGGAGAACGTGCTGAACTCGTGTAAAGATACGAACCCTGTGAAGAAATAACGGTACACACCCGTTTGCAAGAATGCACAGGTGGTTACGGGGTTATCGGTACAAGCACGAGCGCCGCTCCCTCAATCTGAGGAACGGCGCTCGTGTGTACGGGTACCCCAGGAGGGAATCGAACCCCCGACCAAGAGATTAGAAGGCTCCTGCTCTATCCTCTGAGCTACTGAGGCATGCATTTCACTGTCTTCGACATCGGTGTGAAATACATTTATAGAGTACACCGAAAAGTCACATTATGGTAAACGAACTCGAAAAATGACACAAATTTATGGAAAAAATCCTGAGTCGCCATAGCCTGGTTCCGCGCCATGACAGGGGTTTACGCCCAAGTGTTCGTCAAGCTTAATGTTTTTGTAATATTTGACGGGTGCGCCGCGCACGGAGCCTTTCACGTGTCTGAGGGAAGAGCTGCCACCACATCCGTGTGATAGTTCGCTTTACCTGATGTGGGTGGAAGCTCAAGTACACCATACGTCGCGTTGCCGGGTCTAACGCCATCAGATAGACGATATAGGCCAGACAGATCAAAATGGCGATAAGACGCGCCATTCCCTGGTTGAAATCGTTCAGATATGGTGAGATGTACAGCTGATCGCATACCGCATACGCCATAAAGAACAAGGTTGTCACAAAGTACCACATCAGCTGGAAATGAGAGCGCAGACCTGTCGCGGCGATCATAGGAACAGCCCAGAGAATGTACCATGACTGAATCATAGGGCTGAAAAAGAGCATGGCGAGAATCGCGAGACCTGCGTATCGCACCACGTTACGGTATCGACCGACAAATGCGAAGCTTAACGCGCTCAGAATGCCTAGAAGTTTGCCAATATTCTCAAGAATTTTCTTGACAGCATCGAAGGAATCACCGTGCGCGAAAAGCCCAATAAAACCGATCACCAAGCCGATGGGAGTGTACCAAATGTACTGACCGCCCGTAGTAGAGAGCGCGCTGACCCAACCGAAACCAAGGTCGCTTATATAACCTAAAATAGCGAGCTCGGTAAGAAGAATAATTCCTGAGATAAACCAGATAGTGAATTTGCGTACCCAGCTGGCGTTATTACCCGCCCACAGCAAGCCAACAAAGGGGAGTACCACAAGCGCTAGAGGCTTTACCCCGACGCCGAAAGTCACCATCGTAACGCCAAGAACGCCACCATAGACATTGGGGTATCGCTTCGCAAAGTAGAGACCTGCAAGCATAAACATGGTCATCAAGGAATCGTTGTGACCACTCGCTATGAAAGAAGCTATGAACAGGGGATTAGCGCCTACCTGCCAGAGCGCTCGCGTTTGATTATACTTGTAAAGCTGTGCGAGTTTTACGACAAAGAACAAGATGCCGATAACGGCGAGGACACTGACAAGACGAAACAAGAAAATGGCGAGATCGATATTTCCATCGACGATGCGAGCGATGAATTCTTCGATTTTGAGTGAGATAGGCCCGTAGGGCGGAGGAGACTCAGCCCATTGCGGATCCGCACCATTTTGCATGAAGTTCGCTATCTCAGAAACCCCCTGTTTATAGGGGTTCAGTCCGTGAGCCATAACCATGCCCTGCCCATAGTAGGAGAACATATCGCGACTATAGATAGTAAGAGCAAAAACCTGGGGCAGTGACCAGCAGGTAACAATTGCGATCATCCACCTGAGCGAAGAATTATTCCAGGTACCCATCTTCTGATAGATACGCAGCCACTCACGGCACATAATCATGGCGCCTAGCGAAAGTGCGATAATACAAACGATTACCCACGAAACTTCATAACGTATAGTGCGTATCAGGTTATTGCGCCAAAAACCTGAGCTATCTGCAATCCAGCCAACGCCGTATGAGCTGAGAGTGATAAGAATAGAGCCAAAGGCACCCAGCAGCAGCGTGCGAAGACGGTTACTGTCAATGTACTTTTGCAGACGCGGCGACGTTGCGGTGGGCTTTGTAAAAAATCTTGACCGCCACTGCATATACCGCGTTTTCATGCGTTAGGATTCCCTTCACTAGGGGTTTTAGCTCTACATCCAATACGCTCTCCATAATACCCGAGCACCTTCATTGTCTCCTGTGTGAAACCCACAAGACTACCGTTCTTCGCACGTGTTTTAGCTCGCGTGTGGAGAAGGTTTAATTCTCATATAGGTCACAATCAAACTTTTTAGGGCGGTAGATACAGAAAAATAAGAAAGCTATGAACTGCTGTAGCTGGGAGAGTACGTAGAAAATCTGTAGAGTTAAAGCGTGAGTATTTCAAGTGAACGTATTGTATGGATTGACTGCGAAATGACCGGGCTCGATCTTACACAGGATGCACTGATTGAAATAGGTGTTCTTGTGACGGATTCTGATCTCAATATTTTGGGTGAAGGCGTGGAGCTCGTGATCAAACCCGGTTCTGAGGCACCCGCTGGCGCTCTCGAGAACATGAATAGCTATGTGCGAAATATGCATGAGTCTTCGGGGTTGCTAGAGGACCTTGAACACGGCGTATCTATGCATGAAGCGCAGGAAGCAGTTCTTAAATACGTCAAGAAGTATGTTCCCGTAGCGGGCAAAGCGCAGTTGGGCGGAAATTCAGTCGGCATGGATAAACGCTTTTTGGAGCGCGATATGCCAGATCTTATGAAGCATTTGCACTACCGCGTAATTGATGTATCGACGATCAAAGAACTCGCTGCTCGCTGGTACCCGGCTGCTCGTCATAATGCGCCAGTTAAGACCGGAAACCATCGTGCTCTCGGTGATATTAAAGACTCGATTGATGAACTCAAATACTACCGTCGCGCAATTTTTGTTCCAGATGCACCGGATGCGATTACCGCAGCTCGTATAGCTCGCGACGTGGAAGCAGAGCGTCAGACTCTTGAAGAGGCGTAAGAGATACGTCGTCTTAGGCTCTGAAAACATGCTTCGATAGAAGCGCTCGTAGTTGCCCACCGGCTACGGCATCTGCCATAATAAAAAACTGTGTTTGCACTGGGCACGCCCCTGCCGTAGGGGGAAGAGCGACCATAACAGTGCGGACCTTAGAACATCAATCATGTTCTAAGTTAATAGAACTTCTATCCACCTCTTGGGCGATAGATTTAATCGAGTCTATTTGACCTGCGGCAGATGACTCAGGAGAGCAACACATGCAAACTCTTGATTTTCTCGACAAGAAGTCCCTTCGTGACGACATTCCCGAATTTGCACCCGGCGACACCCTGAATGTTCATGTGAACATCGTTGAGGGTAAGAACCGCCGTGTTCAGGTTTTCAAAGGTTTTGTTGTTGGACGCCAGGGCGCTGGTATTCGCGAAACCTTCACTGTACGTAAGATTTCCTTCGGCGTTGGTGTTGAGCGTACTTTTCCGGTGCACTCCCCGGTAATTGAGAAGATTGAGCTTGTTAGCCGCGGCGATGTTCGCCGTGCCAAGCTGTACTATATGCGTGATCGCCACGGTAAGGCAGCTCGTATCCGCGAGAAGCGCGAGTTCTAAGACATATCAAGGTCATGGAGTTAGCCGAATCTTCGGCAGAACCTCAGATGAGGCGTCATTCCGTTAGGGGATGGCGCCTTGTTCTTGTGGCTTGCGCTCTTGCACTATGCATTATGCTGGGTATCCGTACCTTTATAGCGGATGTTTACTATATTCCATCTGACTCTATGGAGCCTACCTATATGCCCGGGGATCGTGTTTTAGTCTCGAAGCTGTCTGATAGCTCCCACATACATCGAGGCGATATTGTCGTTTTTGATGGTACTGGGTCACTGTCGCCTTATAAATCAGGGGACGGGTTCTGGAACGACCCAGTAAAACACACCGGGCAGTGGTTGGGTCTAGCTCCTACAGAAACCGTTTACATCAAACGAGTGATTGCACTTGAGGGTGATACCGTATCCTGCTGTACCGACCAAGGCGAGATAACTCTCAACGGAGAGCCTCTAGACGAGCCTTATATCTACCCACAAGACTCACCTTCAACCACAAAATTTAACGTTGTAGTACCGCGCGGACGCATGTGGGTCATGGGTGATCACCGCTCGGTATCAGTTGACTCTAGGTCTTTACTAGGAGCACCTGGTGGAGGGCTAATCCGAACCGATAAGATTATTGGAACCGTGGATTTTCGTCTCCATTTTTGACATCTGTGTATGTCTACAGGCGTAAAACCCTCAAATAAACTGCATTTGAAGGGCAGACACCTATACAATAGCTAAGAACCATTCGCCCCTAGAAAGGTCTTCGATATGGCTAACCAGTACGGCTCATCACGTTCATCACGCGATGAGAACTCCGTCCCAGCTAACTATCAGCCGCGGAGTCGCCGTGAGCGCCGGGAGCTTGAAGAGCGCCTGGTCTATGAAGAACAAGAACAGTCGTACATTGAGTCGCAAGAAGATCCAGAGGGCGAGTATACGGATTATGCTTATGAAGACGAGCAGGATGTGTATGAACCGGAAGAATACGATGCCTCAGAGTATGTGGAATACCCGGAATATGAGGAAGAACCAGTAGATTTCGAGGAAGCCTCAGCTGAATATGACGATTATCCTTCCGAATATGATGGTAATGATGAGGCAGAATATACGGAAGACATAGAAGCTGATGAGGAAGAACCGGAGACAGAGCCTGCTCCAGCTCTCAGCGCTAAAGAAGAAAAGAAGCGAAGGAAAAAAGAGAAACAGGCTTTGACCCTCAAACAGGCGCAAGCCGAGGGCCGAGTAAGTGAATGGGCTTGGACTCAAGTTCGTGAAACAGGCACGATCATCCTTTATGCTCTGATTATCGCTTTCGTTATTAAAACATTCCTGATTCGCGGCTTTTACATTCCCTCAGGGTCTATGGAAAATACTCTGCAGGTTAACGATCGGGTCTTCATCAACGTTGCCGGGTCGTATTTCAATGACCCCAAACGTGGTGATGTTGTTGTCTTCAAAGACTCACAGGGCTGGATTCCCTCAGGGCAGAAGAGCTCCAACCCCATTTCCGATGGACTTACCTTTGTTGGTATCCTACCCGACACATCCTCAAACTACCTGGTGAAACGAGTTATCGGTCTGCCTGGTGATACGGTAGAAAGTGACGGCAGCGGAAAGATCAAGGTCAACGGTGTTGAGATCACGGAACCCTATCTACACCCCGGATCAAACCCCTCAGACATTCCCTTTAAGGTGACGGTACCCGAAGGAAAGTATTTTATGATGGGTGACCACCGCGATAACTCTGCCGATTCCAGGTTTCACATTGCCGACGGGCACGCCTTCATCCCACGAGATGACATAGCGGGAACAGTTTTCGTGATTGCCTGGCCGCTGAACCACTTCGGAATGTTGGATGACGAAAAGAAGGTCTTCGACTCGGTCCCTAACCCGTAATTGACCAGTGTGAACATATTGCCCATCCACGAGGTGGAATAGGAAGAAAAACCTATTCCACCTCGTGCCTATAAAATGGGTATACCTCATATACACGATGTTTATATAGGCGATACCAAAGCCCCTCGTCCGTTGGCATTTTCACGTGGAAAGATAAGACTAAACATGCATAGCGCGAATCTTGAGCATGAACAAAAACTCTTTACCGCAGGGTATCGCTTGATCGCTGGTCTCGACGAAGTCGGGCGTGGAGCATTAGCAGGCCCCGTAAGCGTAGGTGTTGCCGTGTTAGACCAACAAAATCAGCGGATACTTGAAGGACTCACGGATTCAAAAGCTCTAACCCCAAAACGCCGTGAAGCTCTCATACCGCGTATCCAAAAATGGTGTTCCTACGCTATTGGGCACGCTACACCCGCCGAAATAGACGTTTTAGGAATGACCTACGCACTACGACTGGCGGCGCAGCGAGCGCTCGCCGATCTGGCGTATCGAGGTTTATACCCTGAGGCCGTACTTTTGGATGGGAAACATGATTGGCTCAGCCCTCAGCCTGCGAACCTGCTCGATTCTATAGACCCTGTATACCGTCGGTATGAGGAATTGCTTCACCGTGTATGGAACGGTGCTAACTCGGCCGTAGAAAAAGGTTGGATTGGTCCAGTCACCACGATTATTAAGGGTGATTATCAGTGTGCTTCTATAGCTGCCGCCTCGGTGGTTGCCAAAGTCGATCGTGATGCCTTTATGGAATCCTTATCGGCAGAGAACCCACACTACGGCTGGGCGAAGAACAAGGGGTATGGGTCTGTGGCGCATCGTCAGGCTATTAGCGAGTATGGACCTAGTATTTATCATCGTCTTTCATGGTCGTTACCGGCTACAGAAGAGCAACTGACGAATACACGTATCGGTCGCAGCGAAGTATTGAAAGTTTCGGGGGAAGACGGGGAAAGTTAATGAGTGCAGAAGAACTGGAAAACTATGAGACCGATGCTCAACTAGCATTGTACCGGGAGTACCAAGATGTTATGTCGCTATTTAGCTATGCCGTTGAAACGGACCGCCGGTTTTATCTCGCAAATAAGGTCGATGTAACGCCTCAGATCCGCGAGGGAACCATATATTTTGAGGTCGTGATGAATGATGTGTGGGTGTGGGATGTTTTTCGCACTAATCGGTTCGTCAAGAATGTTCGAGCTTTTTCGACTCGTGACGTAAATGTTGAAGAACGGCTACCAAATCAGGACTTTACGGTGCCAGAAATTGCTGATCTCCCCGATGATTTAGGATAAAAGCGACCGTAGCGCGGCAAAAGACTGAGCTTAATATAGCGGTTTATAGTCGGCTCTCAGACTCAAATTTTTGGGGTTAATGGGAAGTTTTTCGTATAAATCGCTGTGGATAACAAAGAAAAGTGTCCCTCTCCCTTAGGTTTTCCACAAATCTCAGAGTAGAGCCCGCGTACTATGGATACAGCGGTCATAGTAGAGGCAAGAACATCTGCTATGCGCCAAGAATCTGGGGAGCTAGTGAGCTTCGCATGAGTTTTGGTGTTCTCATGAGGAGCCACTATGACCGCTATAACGTCGCGCACGCCATCGAGCCGCACGCTGGGAAAGCCAAGCTGGATTCGTAGACCTGCGAAGGCACATCGGGTGGGGCGCTGGGGCGAAGACCTAGTTGCCCAGATTCTTAGTGTTAATGGGTACCGGATTCTGGAACGTAACTGGCGTCCGCCCGCAGGGCTAGATATTCCGTTGCGGGGAGAGCTAGATCTTATTGCTATTACTCCCCAGGACGAGCTGGCTTTTGTCGAAGTTAAAACTCGATCCTCAGAAGAGTACGGGCATCCTTTTGAAGCTATCAATGGTGATAAGGCTAAACGCACACGTGAACTCGCTATACTATGGTGTCGTCTACGCGAGAACCTTGATTTTGGGCATTTTCGTGTTGATGCTATTGCGGTGACAGGAACTCCTGAAAAGTTCACCTTCGAACACTTGATGGGGGTGGCGTAGTGGGGTTTGCACGTACGTACTCTGTAGCTTTGGTTGGGCTTCACGGTCATATCGTTGATGTTGAAGCGGATGTCTCTCAAGGGCTTCCTGGATTTGTGCTCTTGGGCCTTCCCGATACAGCTCTTAACGAATCTAAAGAGCGTGTTCGCTCTGCCGCTAAGAACTCGGGTATTTCGTTAACACAGCACAGGCTCACCATTAATCTGACACCCGCAACACTGCCTAAGCGTGGCTCTGGGTTTGATCTTGCGATGGTAATCGCGGCTCTGCAAGCTGAACGAAATTTACATCCTAGCGGCGATTGCGTTTTTCTTGGGGAGCTAGGGCTAGACGGCTCTTTACGGTCTGTTCCTGGCATACTGCCAGCTGTAAAAGCTGCCGCTGATGCGGGGCACTCGCGCGTAGTGGTGCCCCATGCCAACGTTGCAGAGGCATCGTTAATTCCGGGAATTCAGGTTGCCGGATTTCGGTGTTTGGCAGAAGTATTTTCTGCTTTCGGAGCGAGCATAGAGAACCTGAAATATCCACCAGCGCCGGTTGAGTCGATGACTCCGAATCCTTCTGCGCATACTGCGGTATTAGCTGATATGTCTGATGTTGCGGGGCAACAACAGGGAAGATTTGCCCTCGAAATTGCTGCCGCCGGGGGACATCATATTTTGCTGCAGGGTCCTCCCGGATCTGGGAAAACAATGCTGGCAGAGCGGCTTCCTACTATTCTGCCGCTTCTTGATGATGAAGCAGCTATGGAGGTAACAGCGATTCAATCGCTCTGCTCATCGGACGCATCTTTGAGCGAACTAGTGCGTATACCGCCTTTTGAAGCTCCGCACCATAGCGCATCTGCACCCGCTATTTTGGGAGGAGGCAGCGGAATACCGCGACCGGGTTGCGTTTCAAAAGCCCATCGCGGAGTACTTTTTCTGGACGAAGCTCCAGAGTTTAAACGTACAGTGCTCGATTCGTTGCGCCAGCCTTTGGAGAGCGGAGAAATAGTTCTTGATCGAGCTGCGGCCTCAGCAATTTACCCGGCCCGGTTTCAATTAGTTCTTGCTGCTAACCCTTGCCCTTGTGGAATGAACGTAGGTACCGGTGCTGATTGCACCTGTACCCCTCGTGAGCGACGCTCATATTTCAGCCGTTTATCGGGACCACTTCTTGACCGTATAGACCTCAATCTGATGGTTCCTAAAGTATCCTCCGCCGAGCTTGCCAGCCAAGAACGCGGGGAAAGTTCTCGTAGCATTCGAGAAAGGATTATCACAGCTCGTGCTGCCCAGGTGGAAAGATTATCTCCCTATGGGTTACGGGTTAACGCTGAGACGAATGGAAAAATTCTACGCGGACCGCTTCGACTGAACTCAACCTTGGTACAAGGTCTTAACCGAGCCGTAGACCGGGGCACTTTAACAGCGCGCGGATACGATCGCGTGTTACGCACCGCATGGACTCTGAGCGACCTAGACGGCACGACCTCACCCCAACAGGAACATCTTGATGTGGCTTTATTCCTGCGGCAGCAGGGTGGGCATCAAGGGCTATAAAAATTATCCACGTTGATGGAATAAACGAGCATAGTGAAGAGAGAACTATCATGCCAGACGTACTTTTAGACGTAGAAAACCATACATATTTTCAACAGCTAATGATGTATCGCCGGAAAGAGCTTGAAAGCCTAGACCAAGCGTACATCCCGGAACCTTTTGAAAGTTCAACACCGTTTCAGTGGCGAATAAATGCGAAGTTGCAGGATGAAGAAGCCGAGCTGCTATTTGAGGAAAACCTGGAACCGGAAGAACGGATACGCCAGGTGCGAGCCTATATTCGGTTATGTACCGCCCTTATTATGCGCTTTGCTGATCCTGCGGACCCTCTGATCGTTGAGGGACTAAAAACTTTGGGGGCTCCACTTACTTTGTATTGCGTGACTAATCCGGAAGGAATGACGGAAACGTGGTGGAATGGGGGAGAACCCAGCGAAGAAATTGCCGATGTACTTCGTGCCGCTGGGGCCAGTTATACACCCGGTCAGCATTCCATGAGCTATGAGGACTTTACTCGTGGTATCGCAAAGAAGCGTAGGAGATGGCAGGGACGTCAGCGATTTGAACCTCGACGTGAATGCGCTATGGCGGTATCTTGCGACATATGGCTTGTAACCCCTGTTGATGATTTTTGGCCTAACCACCTGCAAGATTTAGGGGATGAAACTCCGTATGGTCTGTGGGGCAAGGGTGATCCCGCAAAATTACGGATACTAACAGAGTATTTTCAGAAATGTGTTGCGGTCGTTGGTTCGCGCGATGCGAGTGTGTACGGGGCTGATGCAACATCATATTTAGTACATGAATTAGCGCAGAAGAGTCACATTATTATCTCCGGTGGGGCTTATGGCATTGATGTGGCTGCCCATCGTGCTGCGCTTGCCGCAGGAAATTCTGCGGTTCCTACGATTGCGCTCATGGCTGGAGGCCTGGATCATTTCTATCCCGTGCAGAACAGTGAGATTTTGCACCGTATTGTGGAGGAAGGTCTTATTCTGAGCGAAGTATCTATTGGAAATACACCCACACGGTGGAGATTCCTAGAGCGTAACCGTCTTATTGCCGCCCTTTCACACGACATTGTGGTGGTGGAAGCACGTTGGAGGTCGGGCGCCCTCAACACCGCCCGGCATGGTCTTGAAATTGGACGAGAACTTTGGGCTGTTCCAGGGAATATTAACTCTCCGAACTCTGTAGGTTGTCACAGGCTTATTCGGGATGGCTATGCTCGTATCCTGAGCGAGATACAAGATATTCTGGAAGCTCGTGAAGGGTTCGATGCTCTGCAGGAAGAAAAGCAAAGTCATGATCACGAGCAAAGTACAATTCTCGATACCATGTCGGAGGCGCAGGGACGGCTTTGGGACATGATGTCCCCGCGGGCCTATCGATCGGCGGAAGAACTTGCGGGCCACATCGGCTTGCCTTTGCGCGGTACTATGGTAGAACTGAGCCAGTTGGCGCAACAAGGTCTGGCAGAAACCGATGGGTTCGGGTGGCGTAAAATACGGCAGGCAGCTCGCTCAGCATCATAGCTTAGTACATGGACTTGCTAACCTCGCAGAAGAGATAGGGGCAGAAAGGAGGAAGGCGAAATGACAGCCGCATTTTGGGATGATAATAAAGAGCTTTCAAAGACTTTACCTATGCCCGATGCAGTTCTACCGGAAAGTTCATTAGCCCCTACCCTCCCCATGTCAGCAAGCCAGCAGGACTCCACCCCAGACCTTGCTCCCGCCTTATCTGGAGAAGTATTTTTACCTATTGTCGAGCATTTCGAACGTTATCTCAGGTACGAGAAGTATCGTTCCGAAGAGACTATCCGATCGTACATATCTGATCTCTGCGGGTTTTTCGGCTTTATCGGACGACGAGGAATTAGCCGTGTTGAAGATGTAAACCTGCAGCTTATCCGTGAATGGCTGGGGTCTATGCACCTAAAACAAAATGCCAAGACAACTGTAGCTCGACGTGGTTCGACCCTGCGCACTTTTTTCAGCTGGGCTCATGAGGAAGAACTTATCACAGAAAATCCTACCCGGGGAATGAGTACGCCTAAGCGTGACCGACATCTTCCTGCTGTCCTGAGCCAGGAACAGATGAGCTCCGTTTTGGACACCGTAGCATTGCGATGCCGCGAAAATCCGCAGGATATCCGGATGCTGAGGCTTTGGGCTGTTCTAGAGGTTCTGTACTCATCGGGTATGCGTATCTCAGAACTTACAGGCTTGAATCTATCGAGTATAGACCGAGCTAATAAGACGGTTCGCGTTATCGGTAAAGGTAATAAAGAACGTGTTGTACCATTGGGGACCCCCGCGATGAAAGTTCTTTCACAGTGGGTCAAAATAGGGCGCCCGTATTGGATAGCCAAAGGTTCACGCGATGTAACTGCCCTGTTTATAGGGCCACGCGGCAAACGTGCAAACCCTCGGCAAATTCGTGAAGATATTAGCCGAATCCTACGTACACTTGAGAATACCGAGGTTTCAGGGGCACATGTGCTTCGTCATTCTGCTGCAACTCATCTTGTTGACGGAGGGGCAGATATTCGTACCGTTCAAGAGCTGTTAGGGCACGCATCGCTTTCAACGACACAGATCTATACCCATGTCTCCATGAAACGTTTAGCAGATACCTATACTCGTGCTCATCCGCGAGCTTGATTGTACGTAAGCGGAAAAGGCTATTGAAGTTTTTCGTGTGCCCGCCCTGCGCGGTAAGCGAAAAATGATGACGTTACAAGAAGCAACTGATACCTAGAAGGCATAAGATATCAAGACCAATATCCAGCGGAGCCTGTGGTGGGCGCTTATGGAATATACCGGCTAGGACAAAAGATGAGTAGAATATCTCTGGAGCGTTTATCATAATATGTGGCATTTTGAGCTACTCCGTACGATGATAAAGCGATAGAATACTATACGCGAGAGCGTCATGAGCTATTTGAAAGGTCAAGAATGTACGCTATTGTCTGCCCCGGTCAAGGATCTCAAAAAAAAGGCTTTCTCACTCCTTGGCTTGAGATGGTTGGAGTTCGGGAACACCTTGAGCGTCTCTCACAAGCAGCAGAGCTTGACCTTATCCATTACGGCACCGAAGCCGAGGAAGAAGCTATTAAAGACACCGCTATTGCACAGCCTTTGATTGTTGCTGCAGGTATTGTCACCGGGCGTCTAACGCTTGCTCGTCTAGGATCAGAGAATCTACTTTTCGCAGGGCACTCCGTAGGAGAAATTACAGCAGCTGCGCTTTCTGGAATTCTTAGCGATGAAGATGCTATGCGTTTTATTCGCGTTCGTGCCACCGGCATGGCCCAAGCCGCCGCTGCATCCCCAACCGGTATGGCAGCAGTCCTGGGCGGCGATGAAGAAGAGGTTCGTGAAGCAATTAAAGCGGCGCAGCTAGTTGCAGCCAACTCCAATGGCGGTGGACAAATCGTTGCAGCAGGCGCACTTGACGATCTTGAAAAATTCACTGAGAATCCACCGGCGCGTACTCGTGTTATTCCGCTTAAAGTTGCTGGTGCCTTTCACACAGAAGCTATGGCCCCGGCCGTGGAACCACTCAAGAAATTTGCAGACACGATCACGGTTGAAGATCCAAAGCACAAAATTTTGAGTAATCGCGATGGCTCTGTGGTTGCTTCCGGACAGGAATTTCTCGATTCTCTCGTCAAGCAGGTTACAAACCCTGTTCGGTGGGATCTGTGTATGGCTCAGATGTTGCAAGACGAAGTCACCGATATTATTGAGGTAACACCTGCAGGAACCCTCGTCGGATTGGCAAAACGCGCAATGCGTGGTGTACCTTTCACCGCCGTTAATGCTCCTGAAGACCTCGAAAAATTTGGTGTATAGGTTTAAGGCGTATCAAATCAGACCCACGAAGAAACAGCTCAAGGAACAGTAAACACGTGACTACCCTCAAACAATATGAGAACAATCGTTACTCCCGCATTTTAGGCTATGGGGCTTCCCGTGGTGAGGTGATTGTTCATAATAACGATATCGTTGAAGCTATCAACTCGTCTGATGAGTGGATTAAGCAGCGTACTGGGATTTCAACCCGACATCGAGCTAGCGAAAACCAAACCGTTAATGACCTTGCAATCGCAGCAGCTCATGATGCGCTCGCCAACTCACACGTGACGGGTGAACAGATTGATGCCGTTATTATCTCAACAATTTCCCATCCGTATGCTACTCCGTCACTAGCTGTTCTGGTTGCGGATGCCATTGGGTCTCGGTGTCCTGCTTACGATATTTCTGCGGCCTGCGCTGGCTTCTGCTACGGCATAGCTCAGGCAGATGCTATGGTTCGTTCTGGTATGGCGCAGAATGTTCTCGTGATAGGCGTTGAAAAACTCTCAGATTTTATAGATAATACGGAACGTTCTATCTCATTCTTATTGGGAGATGGAGCGGGTGCGGCTGTTGTCAGCGTATCGGACGAACCCGGCATCGCCCCGACTATTTGGGGGTCAGACGGTTCTCGTTGGGGGACTGTTGGAATGACCCATTCCCTCCTCGATATCCGTAACCGTGACTTTGTCGCTAACCCTGTGCAGGAAGACGAAAAGATTTGGCCTACTCTGCGTCAAGATGGACCTTCAGTCTTCCGCTGGGCCGTGTGGGAAATGGCAAAAGTTGCACAGCAGGCTTTAGAATCGGCAGGTATTACTCCGGATGAGCTGGGTGCATTAATTCCGCATCAGGCTAATGCTCGCATTATCGATCAGATGGCAAAAACCCTGAAATTGCCTGAAAATGTCGCTATTGCGCGAGATATTGCTGATGCTGGTAACACGTCTGCCGCCTCCGTTCCTTTGGCAGCGCATCGTCTTTTGCAGGAACAGCCTGAACTTTCTGGAAAATTTGCACTACAGATTGGTTTTGGGGCCGGTCTTGCATATGCGGCACAGGTTGTTGTTCTTCCGTAAGTTATCGAGATCACTCTTAAGGTATCTGAATATACCTTTTATGAAATAGCTCAAATTCGTACCTGCAAACACTAGATTTTATAGTACGAATTTGAAAAACTCGGGGTTATTGTGTGAGATACTTACACAGACACGATAAACTCGATTATGCACATGCTCTTAACCAGGAGCGTGCTACCACTTCTATGACAAAGGAGCCCTTCATGGCTAACAAAGAAGAGATCCTCGCAGGTCTTGCTGAGATTGTAAACGAAGAGACCGGTGTTGAAGTTGAAGATGTTCAGCTGGATAAGTCCTTCACCGAAGACCTCGATATTGACTCTATCTCGATGATGACTATCGTAGTGAACGCTGAGGAAAAGTTCGAAGTTACTATTCCAGACGAAGAGGTCAAGAACCTCAAGACTGTTGGTGACGCAGTAGACTTTATCGCAAAAACAGCCTAAATTAGGCTGCCGACGGTGGGCGCGGGCAAGTAACCGCGCCCACCTGTCTAGTTTCACCCTCCACCGATATAACCAAGAAAGTGTGAAGATGTCTCGAAAAGTGTTGGTGACCGGTCTCGGCGCAACCACTCCTATTGGCGGCGACGTCCCCACCACCTGGGCAAATGCGCTTAAAGGCGTCTCGGGTATCACTAAAATTGATGAGCCCTGGGTAGAAGAATACAGTCTGCCTGTTTACATCGCTGGGCGCCTCGTAGAGCCTGCTCACGAGTCAGAACGACTCACCAAAGTTGAAGCAAAGCGCTTAGATCCTTCAGGACAGCTAGCACTTATCGCTGCTCGTGAAGCCTGGGAAGATGCTGGTTTTTCGGGTTCCGACGCTGAATCCGCAGAAGAAGTTGATCCCTTACGCACCGGTGTAGCATTTGGTACTGGTATCGGTGGTGTGTGGACCCTGCTTGATGCATGGGATACATTGCGTGAGAAAGGACCTCGAAGGGTTCTTCCCATGACAGTTCCCATGTTAATGCCTAACGGCAACGCAGCCGCTGTGTCGATGAACCTGAAAGCGCGCGCCGCTGCTCAAACTGTCGTATCTGCCTGTGCTTCTTCAACGGAAGCTATGGAGCTGGGGGTCGATATGATTCGCACAGGTAAAGCAGATGTGGTTGTTGTCGGCGGTTCCGAAGCAGCAATTCATCCTCTTCCTTTAGCGGCCTTTGCGCGTATGCAGGCGTTGTCATCGCGTAACGATGACCCCGAAAAAGCCTCACGCCCTTATGATATGGATCGTGACGGATTTGTGATGGGTGAAGGCGCTGCGGCTATGATTCTTGAGTCAGAGGAGCATGCCCGAGCCCGTGGAGCGCGAGTCTATGCCGAGCTAGCAGGTACCGGTGTCTCTGCTGATGCCTTCCATATAACCGCTCCCGATCCTGATGCTCTAGGAGCCACACGAGCTCTGCGTGAAGCACTCAAAGATGGGGATATTGATCCTGCTACAGTTGTGCATATTAACGCACACGCAACTTCAACTCCTGCGGGGGATCTACCGGAAGCAACTGCTATGCATGCTACTTTCGGTGAGCATACAAAGAATATTGCTGTTTCTGCAACCAAGTCTATGACGGGGCATCTTTTGGGTGGTGCAGGAGCCCTTGAAGCAGTGCTTACCGTATTGGCGATTTACAACCGCAAAGCTCCGGCTACTATTAATCTGGAAAACCAAGATCCGCAGATTGATCTTGACATTGTGACACAGGCACGGGAGCTTCCTGAAGGAGAGATTGTTGGTATCTCGAATTCCTTCGGCTTTGGTGGACATAACGCAGTCGTCGCGTTCCGTTCTGTTGAGTAACTCTGCATAATACTGCATTGGGGTCTTCTCAGGAATTACCTGAGAAGACCCTTTTCGTATCTGTGTACAGCTGAAGCCACGAAAAACAGTGAGGTATGCATACTTAACGCAACTGTCATATCTGAAAATACCACGGGTAATAATAAAGGGAGGATTCCCCACAGTTTTGTGGGGAATCCTCCCTGATTATTAATGAGAAGCGACTATTTTACTTGTGCTTATAGCGGTAGATAAACGCTGCCATTGCGCCCCGTTCAACAGGTTGCCAAGGACGGAAGGTGCCATCAGCCCAACCGGTAGCGATACCAGTACCTTTAAGCCACATAATTTCTCGATAGAATTGATTATTTGCTCCAACATCTGAGAAATTACGGCCTGCGGGCACCGCTGGCTTCCCCGCAAAACGGTAGAAGAAAGCTGCCATCGCATCGCGGTTGACACTATCGTGCGGACGGAAGGTGCCATCAGCCCAACCGGTAGCGATACCTTGCTGATGCATCCAGACAATTTCGCGATAGAACTGGTCTTGAGGCGCTACATCGCGGAAAGGTGAACGTGCTGGAAGATTAACCGGGGGAGAGCCAGCCATACGGTAGAAATAAGCTGCCATCGCAGCGCGTTCTACACCTGCGTCCGGTCGGAAAGTGCCATCCGGCCAACCGGTAGTAATTTTCTCGTTGGCTAACCATTCAATTTCTTTATAGAAAGGCGAGCTCTGCGGAACATCTCGGAACCGGGTCTTAGGAGCCGTTTCTACTCGGGGCGCGGGTTGAGGATGCCATGAACGGTTCTTTGCCCCCGCGTTGGTGGCTAGTGCACGTAAATCGTGAACCGTACCTGGGAAGAAATTCGAGTCTCCAACGAAAGGTCCTTCAGAAGAGAACTGCCAGATATCGTAATTACCCCATCCGGCTGGCATAGGACCGGGATAGTAGTTGTAATTTGCCAGATGCAGGAGGCGGTTACCGAACTCTGTTGCGCCTACGCATTGCCTCCACCAGTAATTAGCGGTATAAATCATAGGATATCGACCGGTGAGGCTGCGGTAGGTCTCCATGAAATCACGAATCCACCGAGTGAGACCGGCACTGCTCATGTTGTAGCAGGTGTTGCCAAGACTCGGATATGGGTTGTATTCAATATCGAGTAGGCCGGGCATTGTAATTCCGTCGTTACTCCATCCACCGCCATGTCTGACGAAATAGCGTGCCTGTTCAGCTCCAGAGGTGGAGCGTGGGTTGGCAAAATGATAGGCACCACGAATCATGCCCGACTGTGCGGAACCGTTGTATTGCTGAGCAAAGTAAGGGTTAGTGTAATAGTTACCCTCTGTTGCTTTTGTGTATGCAAAACGGGAGCCCATATTATATGCACGGTTCCAGTCTACGTTTCCTTGGTATGAAGAAACGTCCATACCAAGGGTCCCACCTGTGGGAGTCCACATGGAAGTGGCATTAGGGGAGATCTTGCCAAGAGTTGAGGATTGCGACTCTGCAAGGCGAGCTCGCTCACCTGCACCCATTGGAGTATTCATTTCCTCGCGAGCGGGAATTTGAGCTGTAGCAGAAGCATCAGAAGTATTTTCATGAGCTACTGCCGGGCTTATAGTCCCTAAAGCCAGCACCATAGCGCCAACGGCTGCTAGGGTCTTTGAAACAGACTTTTGCCGGTTAAAAAGTTTCATGTTTACCTGCAATTTTATTTAGTTGTGTATGTGAGAGTGATATGTGTTGTGCATGATTTAAAAATGCGAAGAATATTTTTCGATTCTTAAAAATGCACTGCAGATCATGCTTCTCAAAGGAAGCGTGAACGAAGAGTATTCTAAAAATAATTTCCTATAAATTTCAAGTATTCAACCCTTTGTAGCGTGTTTTTGCGGTAGTATGAGTATTTTTTAAGTGTCAAGTATTAAAATATCTGATACCCCAGGATGAATATCATTAAATTGTATGTTAAACCTCATATGTGGTTGAAAAGTTTATATTTTTCAATATAAACAGGCAAGGAGAACAGTAAATTCTATTTGAGGGTACGTAATGTCTAAATCACAAAATTAAGGGTAAAGAAATTGACATATCTTTAGCCCATACTGTGATAGTGCTGGTGCCTTCCTCAAGACCTGCTTTTGGCGATCATGCGTGGTATGCCATAATTGACCCGTAATCGTGCTCCGGGGTCGGTGAAATTCCGAACCGGCGGTGACAGTCCGCGAACCGTGCGTATCAGTTATTGTGATGCTTACGGCCGAACCGGTGAAACTCCGGTACCGACAGTACAGTCTGGATGGTAGGCAGCACGAGCAGAAAGCACGGGATGCGGTCACGGTATATATTCGAAACCGTCATCTAATGTTCCAACAATTGCTGGAATCAATGCATTTTGTTCTCCCCGGAGTCGCCGCAATGACGATGAAAGGGAGGAACAGTGAGCGTTCTGCGGTGGCTCTTCGACGCACAAATACAGTTTGGAGACCAGATTCTTCTTGTACGCGAAGTTTTAGGTAACCTTTTCGGTTTAGCCTCAGCTTTGGGCGGAATGCGCCGTAAAGTCTGGGCATGGCCGATCGGTATAGCCGGAAATCTGCTGCTTTTTACCGTGTTTATGGGTGCCTTCTTCGGCAGCCCCAACCCCATTAATATGCTTGGTCAGGCTGGGCGCCAGATTATGTTCATAACTGTTTCTGTGTGGGGCTGGTATCGTTGGCGGCAGTCCTGCAGAGCTCAAGGAACGCGTGCCGAGGGAGCAGCGGTAATTCCCCGATGGGCATCCGGGCTGGAACGTCTTGGCATTATCTCTGTACTTATTCTTGGCACTGTAGCGTTAACCCCAATATTTCGCGCTCTCGGATCATATGAGCCTGTATGGTCAGATGCCTGGATTTTTATTGGCTCGCTTTTAGCGACCTATGGAATGGCGCGAGGATGGGTAGAATTCTGGCTAATTTGGGTCGCTGTTGATATTGTTGGTGTTCCGCTGCTTTGGAGCGCAGGCTATTATGCCACATCGCTGATGTATGTTTTCTATGGATGCTTCACCCTCGTGGGATTCTTCGTATGGTGGAGTACTCGGAACCGTGAAGAAAAAACCCGAGTTCAAACGCAATTTCCAGATATTACTGTTGACGTGGAATCGAGCAAATCATGACAACGTATCTAGGTCCTGAGATGTATACGCCCGTAAATGACCTTGACTATTCTGCTGCGGAGTACGGACATCTTCAAGGAATACCTGCTTCGGTAACCATGAAGATCCCTGAAGGGGCATTGACCGATGATTGTGCTATGCGTTTAGCTTTAAAAGCCGCTCGTCAGGGTATACGAGGGGCTAATCCACTTGTGGGGGCAATTATTACAAACTCCACCGGTCAAGTACTGCATGTTGGATGGCATCGCGGGGCAGGAACACCTCATGCTGAAGCTGATGCCCTAGCTCAAGCCCGCGCGGCTGGCACGGATATGAGCGATGCAAAAATGTATGTTTCGCTAGAGCCCTGCAATCATACAGGCAAAACCGGTCCATGCTCGCATGCTATCAAAGAAGCTGGAATTTCTCAGGTCTTTTATGCATATCCAGATAGGAGCGCTCAGGCTTCTGGCGGAGCAGAATATTTACGCTCTCACGGAATTGTAACAACGTATATGCGAGAATTTGCTGAGGACTCGTACGCGCTAAATGAACGATGGTTTATTTCGGTCGCAGAAAAACGACCATTTATTACCGTTAAATCTGCTTCAACTCTTGACGGTTTTATCGCGGCAGCAGACGGCACCAGTAAATGGATAACTGGTTCACAAGCACGTGCTGATGGGCATCTCATCCGAAAACGCGCAGACGCCGTGATGATCGGAACCCGCACTACACTCCTTGATAATCCCTCACTAGATGCCCGTGATATCTCAGGGCAACGCTACAAGAAACAGCCTTTACGGGTTGTCATGGGAGAAACAGATATACCAAGCACCTATAAAGTGTGTGGTCTAGGTACAAGAGACCCAGAAAATTACATGCAGGTTTACACTCATGAGCCCCGAGTCCTTCTTGACGAACTTTACAGTCGTGGGGTGCGACACCTCATGATTGAGGGAGGACCGGGAATGGTTGGCCTATTTACCGGGGAAGATCTTCTTGACGAACTTGTTTGGTACCGCGCTCCTATACTCATGGGGCACGGTAAAAGTGCAATGTACCGACTTATTACCAACACGTTGGAAAATGCCCCTCGTCTGCAGCTTGATGATCTTGGGATGTTTCCATCAGTCCGGGTCTTAGGCGAAGACACCGCAACGCACCTGATACCAAGCCCCCGTAGCACTGCAAAAAATACACCGGGTATTCGTCGTGTACTTCCACGTTTCACGCACAAATATTTTCCAGAATCACGAGAATAAAAACTACAAAAGTTTATGCATAATTCCTGGAAACAAAGTGTAGGAAAGGGAACATCATCTTTGAGATCGTTCCGGTATGCACCTGCACGATATTTCGGGGAATAAAAGACTCATCTTTATAGTTATAGTGCAAGTATCGTAGCGGCATCTGAATTCCATCCCGGTGCAGCTGCCACAGAGGAGAAGACACACATGTTTACAGGAATTATTGGTGCGCTAGGTACCGTTGAGTCCGTCCAACCAGTCTATGACGCTCAAGGGACTTCGACCGGAGCTGCATATATCACTATTAACGCTGGTGATATTGTCTCTGACTTGGATCATGGAGGATCCCTAGCTGTCAACGGTGTATGTCTAACTGCCGTCGATGAGGATAGCATTGAACCGCAGCAATTTCGCGCTTATGCCATGGGGGAGACGCTCACTCGGACCAATTTAGGCACACTAACTCAAGGATCGATCGTTAACCTTGAACGGTGCATGCCTGCCAACGGAAGGTTTGACGGACACGTAGTCCAGGGACACGTAGATGGTATCGCGACGGTTACATCAATAACTGAACATGATGCGTGGTGCACTATTCGTTTTTCCATTCCTCAAGAACTTGCTCCGTATCTGGTTGAGAAGGGTTCTATTGCCGTCTCTGGCGTATCGCTGACAGTAACAGCAGTTTCTGCCTCTGCTGAGAGCGCTCCTTGGTTTGAAGTCGGTTTGATTCCTGAAACTCTTAGCGCAACTAATCTAGGGCAGCTTACCGTAGGAGACACTGTCAATCTTGAAACAGACGCACTCGCTAAATATGTAGCCCGGTTGATGGAAATGAGAAATGTAGATTTCCATGAAACTTCCGTAGTTGCACAAGAGCTGGATTCTATTCAGGAGGCCATTGAGGCTATCTCCGCCGGTCGAGCTGTAGTTGTAGTGGATGATGAAAACCGTGAAAATGAGGGAGATATAATTTTTGCGGCTGAATATGCTACAGAAGAACTCATGGGATTTACTATCCGCTATACTTCCGGAGTGATATGTGCTCCAATGAGTCACGAACGCGCAGACAGCATGAACTTGCCGCCGATGACCGCGCACAATGAAGATCCTAAAGGTACTGCATATACGGTTTCTTGCGATGCGCGTGTAGGAACCACAACAGGTATTAGTGCTGCCGATCGGGCTTGTACAGCGAGAGTTCTTGCGGATAGCTCGGCGGTTCCTGAAGATTTGAGCCGTCCGGGGCATATATTTCCCTTGCGTGCTGTAGCTGGTGGGGTATTGGAACGTGCTGGGCATACCGAAGCGGCCGTAGAACTTACCCGTGCGGCCGGTCTTTCGGGCGTAGGCGTTATTGCCGAGCTTGTTCATGATGATGGAAGCATGATGCGCTTTGAAGCATTGCGCTCTTTTGCAGCTGCGCACAGCCTCCCCATGATTTCGATCGAAAACCTTATTCAGTATGTGAAGGAACGAGCATGAGTGATACCCCAGAAAAGCAGAGCACTCAGCACAAGCACATACCCTCAGAGCTCGAATTCGAGAAACGCGATCTTGCTGAGAGATTTGCCCACCGGTACACAGCTTCGCCTTTAGACTTAGTGCCTCATCCCAGCCCGCAACTGGTGGAATCGACCGTTGAGGTTATTGTTCCTACACCCCATGGAAACTTTGGGGTACGTGCTTGGCGGTTTGCCGATGGTGCTGAGCATATGAGCATTCGTGCTTTAGACACCCAAGGGAACCCTATTGCATTTTCGGGAGAAGCTCAGATTCCCGCAGTGCGAATCCACTCCGAATGTGCTACTGGAGATATTCTGGGCTCCTTCCGATGCGACTGTGGTCAGCAGCTTGAGAATGGGTTAAAAATTCTCTCGCGTTATGGTGGTTGGATGCTCTATGTTCGCAATCATGAAGGGCGAGGTATTGGGCTTGTAAATAAGCTGCGAGCCTATGCACTTCAAGACGCTGGCCTTGATACCCTAGACGCAAATTTAGCGCTTGGCTTAGACGAAGATATGCGTGATTACACACAGGCGGCACTTATTCTGCAAGAACTCGGGGTTCATAAACTGCGACTTATCACAAATAATCCAGCAAAGGTTGACGCGCTGACCGAGCTGGGGCTTGAAGTACATGAGGTAATTCCTGACGAAATTCCGGCGCGCGCTGAGAACGTCAAATACCTTGAAACAAAACGTCGGCGCATGGGGCATAGGCTCCATGGCGCCTAGTATTATAGTTCTTCTGGCTGATAACAGCTTGCTGTGTGGTCAGAGGACGACTTTGCGATATAAACCAACGACACCAAGGAGTTAAGAAATATGAGCGGCGCAGGAGCAGCAGATACCACTCTCAATCCTGAGGACTACACTGGATTCAAACTAGCTATTGTCGCGGCAAGCTGGCACACTCAGGTCATGGAAGGGTTACTCGATGGGGCGCAGCGCGCCGCTGCTGATGCGGGGCTGGAGCCGACTATTGTGCGTGTTCCGGGGACTTTTGAACTACCTGTTGCAGCAACCCGTCTTGCCGAAAAATACGATGCGATTGTTGCTCTCGGCGTTGTTATTCGCGGTGGAACTCCTCACTTTGACTTCGTATGTCAGGGCGCTACGAGTGGTCTGACCGATGTTTCCGTGCTGACTGGTCGCCCGGTCGGTTTCGGGGTACTCACCTGCGATAATGAACAACAAGCTCTAGACCGTGCCGGACTTCCTGGTTCCTCTGAAGACAAAGGCTATGAGGCAACGGCGGCAGCTTTGCAAACCGCAGCGACTCTCAAACGACTGAGCTAATTAACAGCGCGAAGTGTCAATTCTGATACTTCGCGCTGTTTGTTCAAACCACTGTTAGATGTGGTGGAACTTGTACACTAATACGAGAGCCCCAGGCAACAGTTTGGGCATCAGCAATCGAGCACGAAGGATTAGTCCTATGCAGGATTTGGGCATTATCTCACCCTCTCTTGAAGAATTCCGGGAACGCGCGGTGACTCACCGAGTTATTCCGGTGTGCATCAAAATTCTTGCAGACTCGCTCACACCCATTGGTATTTATCGTTCGCTGGTTCTACATGATGGTGCCGCTGATCCTGGAACTTTTTTGCTTGAATCGGCTAAGATCGCGACCGAGGGGGAATCGGCAGCTTGGGACCGGTATTCTTTTATCGGCGCTTCTTCTCGTTCAACCCTGACCACACGAGACGGCAAGATATATTGGCAAGGGCAAACTCCGGCGGGAGCCCCAACAGAAGGCGACCCCGTTGGAGCTATCGATCAAACCCTTCGTATGCTTCATACTGAACCGGTTCCTGGCCTTCCACCGTTAACATCGGGGTTGGTAGGTTACTTGGGCTGGGACGTAGTACGCCGCTGGGAGAACCTGCCGTATCCGCCAGCTGATGATGTGAATCTCCCAGAATTTGCCTTGAACATGGTTTCTGACATGGCAATCCATGATAATACTGACGGTACAGTGCTCTTGATCGCAAATGCCATTAACTTCAACGGTACCAATGAAAATGTGGATGATGCATACGTCGATGCGGTCGAACGTCTGCACCGTATGCTGCAGCAGCTAGAACAGGGTGCCTCTGAAACGGCATCGGTTTTAACCGGCGTTTCTGAGGTAAATGATCGAATTCATCGTGAGGTTATTCAAACCTGGTCAGTGCAAGGCTATCAAGACGCAATTGATCGGTGTAAGAAAAATATTATTGATGGCGACGTCTTTCAGATCGTGATCTCACGTCGTTTTGAAATTGAAACTGGCGCGGATGCGCTTGACGTCTATCGCATCCTTCGTCAATCTAACCCTTCACCCTACATGTACCTCTTTAACTTTGAGGATGCTGAGGGTATTCCTTTCCAAATTGTTGGTTCTTCCCCAGAAGCCTTGGTGACCCTCAAGGAGGGTCGTGCGACTTCGCATCCTATCGCTGGTTCCCGGCCTCGCGGTGCAACTCGTGAACAGGATATAGCTCTTGCTGAAGAGCTTCTTGCCGATCAAAAAGAGCGCTCTGAGCATTTGATGCTGGTTGATTTGGCGCGTAATGATCTGTCTCGAATTGCAAAGCCTGGAACGGTCTCTGTTGATGAGTTCATGGTGATTGAGCGGTTTAGCCATATCATGCATATTTCTTCCTCAGTGAGTGCTGAACTTGACCCTCAATTCAGTGCTTACGATGTACTTCGCGTTGCTTTTCCGGCGGGGACTCTCTCGGGGGCTCCCAAACCGCGGGCCATGCAGCTTATCGACGAGTATGAGCCGACCCGCCGTGGGGTTTATGGGGGTGTCTGCGGATATTTTGATTTTGCTGGGAACATGGATATGGCTATTGCAATTCGTACTGCTGTTCTCAAGGGAACAAAAGCTTATGTACAGGCTGGAGCCGGTATTGTGATGGACTCCAACCCGGAGTGCGAGACTGAAGAGACCGTAAATAAGTCAGCTGCTCCGCTCCGTGCTGTATTGACGGCATCGGGCCTGAAACCTCTGCAGACAAAACGCATTACCACAGTAGATTAAGAACCTGCGGGAGGGCATAATCCCATGAATACACAGCGGCATAAGTCTTCGTCTTTGAATCAATCAAATAACCATGAGACAACGAGTACTGCTACGGCTTTTAGTACGGCGGATGAAAACTTACACTCGAAACCTGCGAGACTACAAGCACCTGGACTAGTGCTTTTAACAGGGCTTGCTGTGGCTGCCCTTGCCTTTAGCACGACGCTTTTTCCTTGGGTCCAAGCGCATGTGAACGGGGTCTTGGGGGAACAAAATCTTGACATTACTGGGTCTCGAGCGGCGCCCGCAGTAAGCGCACTGGCGATGGTAGCTTTAGCAGCTCCTTTAGCGGCGCGCATAGCCCCTCAGCTTTTGCGGTATGTTATCGCATTGGTAAGTTTAGGATCTGGGGTGGGTATTATTTTTTCTGCGCTGTCGGTGGTGATGAATCCCGCAGGTGCGGTTGTAACTGAGACCAGCAAGGTAACGGGAACCGTGGCGTCTACAGGTACGTATGCTGTGACTGTTTGGCCGTGGATTTCATGCATATCAGGTTTTCTTATTATGTGCGTGGGACTTTGGACTCTTGTGGTGGCTCGACACTGGCAAGGTGGGCGTAAATATGACCGCACAGTGCGTAACCTGCAAGAAGCTCCTGGTGAGGTCGACAATATGGATGCATGGGATCTGCTGAGCAGGGGAGAAGACCCTACCGTAGAAAAATAGTTTTTAAATAGTGAAAGAGGCTTCAAACACTGCGAGTTGTACAACATTGCTCGTCTAAATATTTGTACGATTCTCACCAGCAAATTCACAGAAGACGAGGTCATGACCTAAAATCGAAGAAAGGACGTCTGTACGCATTATTCGCGTATCTGTGCACACACATGAGGAGTTTTCGTGACGGAAGAGAAAGTTGTTATTGTTCCTGAACGCCCGTATGCAAATCACGGTAGCACCGTAGCATCGTGGGTTATGATCGCCATCATGACGACCGGGGTACTTGTTGGTGCTGTTGCGTATGATCTGGCTCAGCCCGTTATCGTCTTTGTTGGTGCTGGCATTATCGTGCTGGGTCTAGTGGCTGGGTTGCTTCTCAAGAGTGCTGGCTACGGTCAAGGCGGTTCTAAAACTAAAAATACTGAGCGTCACTAGTAAATACGCTACGAGCGCCTCGCCCATGACGAGGCGCTCTCTTGTGCTATCTCAAACTTTTGGATATTTGGTGACTATGAGAAGGAACACTGTTGAGTACCGTACTAGATGAAATTATTGGTGGAGTACGTGAGGATTTAGAGGTTCGTCGTGCAAAACATCCTCTGGAAAAGGTGCAGGAGCTAGCGCTCTCTACGGCACCAGCTCTTGACGCTGTATGTGCTTTACGTGGTGATGGCCAAACTGTGCGTATCATTTCAGAGGTGAAACGTTCGTCTCCATCGAAAGGTGTCCTGGGGGAAATAGCGGATCCAGCGGAACTAGCGGTGAAGTATCAGCGTGGAGGAGCAGCAGCTATTTCGGTGCTTACCGAAGAACGCCGTTTCGGCGGAAGCCTGGAGGATCTGGACGCGGTGCGTGCTCACGTCAGTATTCCCATATTGCGTAAAGATTTTATTGTTGATGAGTACCAGATTTGGGAAGCACGTGCACACGGCGCAGATCTGGTGCTTCTTATTGTTGCTGCCTTGGAAGAAGATACCTTGAGCGCTTTCTTAGAGCTTGCCGAATCGCTTGGTATGAATGCTCTCGTAGAAGCACATACTTCAGAAGAAATATCTATCGCTCAGCGTGTCGGAGCCAAAATTATAGGTATTAACGTTCGCAACCTAAAAACTCTTGAAGTCAAGAACGCGCATTATGCAGAGCTTGCGGCCGACCTGCCGGAAAGCGTTATTAAAGTTGCAGAATCTGGTGTATCTGGGCTGAGCGATGTACAGAACTACGCGCAGGCTGGTGCTGATGTCGTGCTTATTGGTGAGACTCTGGTCAAATCTGGAGACCCGGAGAAAACTGTACGTGAATTTTCGGCTGTCCCTCATCTCTAATGCAGATTAGAGCTATCTTACGTAGATGACAGTTTTTCACATGTGAATAATCATAGGGCTTTTCTTTATATACGCTGACGCTATGTCATTCCGCGTAGAATAGTAAGAATACGAACAAGCCGTACCATGAGTTAAATGTACAAACCTAACTCATGGATGAAAATAAAAGTACCCGGGAAGGACAACAATGAGTGAACACCTGGCAGACGCATTTCTTGAGGGGAAATCCCTCAAAAATGCGCCCGGTCCCTACTTCGGGCAATACGGTGGGCGATGGATGCCTGAATCATTAATTGCCGCCATGGATGAGCTTGAGTCTACCTTCCAGAATGCTAAGCAGGATCCAGAGTTTATTGCGGAATTTCAGCGACTCTCTGCTGAATACTCGAATCGTCCTTCATTGCTAACGGAAGTTCCGCGGTTCTCAGAGCACGCTGGGGCTCGGATCTTTCTGAAACGTGAAGATCTTAACCATACCGGTAGCCACAAGATTAACAATGTTTTAGGACAAGCACTTCTCGCAAAGCGCATGGGTAAGACACGTCTGATCGCAGAGACCGGTGCTGGTCAGCACGGTGTAGCAACGGCAACGGCTGCTGCGCTTTTCGGTATGGACTGTGTGATTTACATGGGTGAAGAAGATACCGAGCGGCAGGCTTTGAACGTGGCGCGTATGCAGCTTTTGGGCGCGAAAGTTATTGCCGTTCAGAATGGTTCCCGTACTCTGAAAGACGCTATTAATGAGGCTCTTCGAGACTGGGTCGCTAATGTCGAGAATACTCACTATCTGCTGGGTACAGCGGCGGGAGCACATCCTTTTCCTACTATGGTGCGTTTCTTTCATGATGCTATTGGTTCTGAAGCACGCGAACAAATTCAACAGATGACTGGGCGTCTTCCCCACGGAGTTTCTGCATGCGTTGGTGGGGGTTCAAACGCCATTGGAATCTTCCATGCATTCCTTGATGACCGCGATGTAAAACTTTACGGTTTTGAGGCGGGGGGGGACGGTGTAGAAACCGGACGTCACGCCGCAACTATTAATCTAGGACGCCCAGGAATGCTTCACGGTGCCGTAACCTACCTGATGCAAGACGAAGATGGGCAAACTATAGAGTCGCATTCGATTTCTGCTGGCCTGGACTATCCCGGCGTTGGGCCCGAACACTCATACCTTTCAGACTTAGGCCGTGTCAGCTACCAGCCGGTGACCGATACTGAAGCTATGGATGCTTTTCAACTGCTTTGCCGTACTGAAGGTATTATTCCTGCCATCGAATCGGCGCATGCACTTGCCGGTGCGTTACGGGTCTGCCAGGAGTGGGCGCATCAAGATTCTGAGTCTGCCCGTGAAAAAATAATGGTGGTGTGCCTATCTGGTCGTGGCGATAAAGACATGGAGACCGCCTTGAAATGGTTCGATCTAGGGAAAGCAACCCCGTCATCTTCTCTCATGACAGGCAATAAAGAGGCAGTTGCTGAGAAGGCAGTGCAGGCAGAAAGCGAGGCGCACGCATGAGCTATCAAGACGCACAGCCGCATGCGGCAAAGTACGAAGTCCTTGACGGTACCTTCCCGCCCCAAAACCCGAACTCGCTTCTCGTGCAGCGGTTACGCGAATGCAAAGAAGATGGGCGTGCAGCACTTATCGGGTACCTCCCCGCAGGTTTTCCCAACTTTGAAGATTCTGTGGCAGCAGCTATCGAATTAGGCAATAACGGTGCCGACATTATTGAGCTGGGCGTACCGTACTCGGATCCGGTCATGGACGGCCCCGTTATCCAGCACGCAACAGGTGCCGCATTAGAAGGCGGCTTCAAACTTTCTCGGGTTTTTGATGCTGTACGGCGCATTACTGAGGCAACCCAAGCTGTCGTTGTCGTGATGACGTATTGGAACCCCGTACTTGCCTACGGTGTTGATAATTTTGCACGTGATCTTGCGGCTGCTGGAGGAGCTGGAATGATCACTCCAGATTTAGTGCCCGATGAAGCATCGGCTTGGTTCGAAGCCTCTGAAAAATACGGGTTAGATCGTATTTTCTTGGCGGCGCTATCATCATCGCCTCAACGTTTAGAGACTATCGCTAAGGCTTCGAGCGGGTTCGTTTATGCCGTTTCTGTCATGGGCGTTACAGGGGCTCGCACCTCAGTCTCAGAAGCTGCCCAAGGACTTGTCGAAAACCTTCATGCTGCAGGCGCTGAATACGCGTGTGTTGGTTTAGGCGTTTCAACTCGTGCTCATGTTGAAGAGATCGGAACTTATGCAGATGGTGTGATTGTAGGAACGGCACTTGTAAAAGCTCTAGCTGATGGAGGTCCTATTGCGGTGGGAGCACTAACTCGTGAACTTGCAGGACGTGCATAGTATGAATGTTATATTATCGGAATCCTTTACCTCAGCAGTATCCCTTCCTCTGGCGTCAATCCCGTCACCGAGTGTATCTTATCTTCAGCTTGGGCCGTTTCGTATCCATTTTTACGCACTTTGCATTTTAGCCGGAATAATCGTGTGTCTATGGCTTAGCGCTCGGCGCTGGGCACAAGTTGGCGGCACACGTGAGCGCGTATATGACGTGGCAATGTGGGCTATTCCCGCTGGAATTATTGGGGCGCGTGCTTACCATGTGCTCATTACAGACCCTGGCAGCTATTTTGGTCCCAATGTCTCTGATCCTTGGGCTTTCCTGAAGATTTGGGAAGGCGGCATCGGCATTATGGGAGCGGTGTCCGTAGGAGCCCTGGGGGCCTGGATTGCTTGTCGCCGATACCAGATTAACTATGCAGCATTTGCGGATGCAGTTGCACCAGGTATTATTTTGGCGCAGGCTTTTGGTCGTTGGGGCAACTGGTTTAATCAGGAGCTTTTCGGTAAGCCTACTACCCTTCCGTGGGGTTTGGAGATTAGTCAATCGAGTGGGAATTTTCCTGCTCAATATCCCGCAGGAACTCTCTTTCATCCCACGTTCCTTTACGAATCATTATGGAACCTTGTGGGCGCATTCCTTCTAATTTTTCTGGGGAATAGGTTCCTGAAGCGCGGACAAACTTTTTGGCTCTATGTGCTGTACTACGGTATTGGACGGTTCTTCATTGAAGTGTTCCTGCGTATTGATACCTCTGAAACACTTCTGGGGCTGCGGGTTCACGTGTGGACATCGGGTGCCCTGATTGTACTAGGGTTGATCGGCTTTGTTGCCGCTGGTATCCGCGCTAGGGCTAAAGCTGCAGCGGGCATTGCTGAAGCTCCAGTTCAGGGGCCATCTGTTCAGCATACCCCTAACTCAGAGAAGACTGCCGCCCAAGATCCGGATGAGGTTTCTAACCAGGGTAAAGAGATCTTGGAAGAATCTCAGATATCTGAAAAGAAGGTAACGGAAGAGAAGAAAGCTACAAAAGACAAAGAACCAGGCACCCACGAGGAGCCTGCAGATAGGGTTCAGACCGGTGATAAGCAGGATAAAACCCCTGAGATCCCGTGGAAAAAATCTAAATCGTAAATTCCTGGACAACTAACCTTAGGTCCTCTTCACTATTTCAATGGTGGAGAGGACCTGACTTTTTCCTTGATGAAAGATAAAAGGAGGGGGTGGGCCGCACACACAAGACCCACCCCCTGCAACCGAATACGTTATCGGCGCGGCCTCGCACCCGCATCCGGAATCAATAGACCGGAGGAGGAGAGAAAACCTCCGGCCAAGTCTATTTTGGTAACCTGCTATGCAATATCAGAGGAATTTGGATATTGCTTCAACAAGTGGTTTTAGAGACTCTCGGTTGGTGTAATCCGCGTGACCGGTTTTATAGCACTCAAGCATTTGCTGAATACCTTCGTTGGGGTTTGGATTAGCCATCAACCAAGCGCGAACCGGGCCTTTAAGAGCGGTCTTATGAGCAAGTGAAAGCTCTGAAAAGTCAATCCCACCACGTAAATGGAAAGTCGGGCGTCCATCGGTGAGTTCTGCAGTATAACTTTTAGCGACAGCCTTGTCGAGCAGTTTCTTGGAGTACTCGCCTGTGAAGGAAACCGTGAAGAATGCAGTACGTTCCTTTTTAGGGAGAATAAAGGGAACAATCTTCTTCTTGAGGCTGGGAGCGCCTGTAAGGAACCCGCCGTAATCGCTACCGCCAATAATAACGGAGTCCGCTGCTTCCACAAGTTCAGGGGTTACTTCTGTAGCCCGTAAAGTATCGACTTCAGGAGCCTGTGGTAATGCTCGCAGATCTTCTGCTATCCAGTTCGCATAACGCTCGGTGTACCCATAGGTTGAACCGAAGATAATCAGCACACGAATGGTCACTGAAGCCTCCCAAAGCAAATTTGCATACAAGATACTAATTATTGATTCCAGTCTATGGCAGGTGGTGATAAATGTGAAATTGCTTAGCCAATACTGGCGTGTCGTTTTTATCACATGGAAGAGGGGAGTGAGCGATGAACATCAAGGTGTGTCATACATGATGTGGGCATATTTGTTTCTCGGACAGGAGCGCTTGGCCATAGTTTCAAATGAGATGTCAGAAAACAACTAAAACCTAATTATTGTTCTGAGGGGCAGGTAGAGAGCACGTGAGTCTTGAGTGGGCAACATAGTTCGAGGTTAAAACAAGGATTTCCTGAAAATACCGAGAATTTTCCTCCCGAAAACGCTTGAGAAGGAATATACTAGAAGGGATGAATGCCGCACATGCCATGTTGTGTATACATGGTGTTGTGTGGGAATAATTGGGACTCCTGATGAGAAGGTTCCATCTATATTATGGGTATCTTTCTTAGAAGGTTCCACCCCAACACACGAAGGTTAGGTACATGAGGCGCGCAAAAATCGTTGCAACCATTGGTCCGGCTATTTCTTCTCCCGAAAAAATTGCGGAAGCGATCAAGGCGGGTATGAATGTTTCCCGTCTGAATATGAGTCACGGTGACCATGACGTTCACACTAACTCTTACACAACTATCCGTGAACAATCCGCGGCGTTGGGGAAAGAAGTAGCTATTCTTGCTGATCTGCAAGGTCCTAAGATCCGTTTGGAGCGCTTTGTAAACGGGGAAGAATATCTAAAGCCTGGCGCTGATTTTACGATTACTTCTGAGGACGTTGAGGGTACCAAAGACATCTGTGGTACGACTTATAAAGGTCTTCCTGGCGATGTGAAGCCTGGCGATAAACTTTTGCTGGATGACGGTAAGATCCAGCTGGAAGCCGTTGAAGTAACTCCAACTCGTGTTCGCACTCGTGTGATTGTAGGCGGACCTATTTCAAACAATAAAGGCATCAACCTTCCTGGGGCGGCCGTTTCTCTTCCCGCACTGACCGAGAAGGATGAGGCTGACCTTCGTTTTGCCCTGAATTTGGGCGTAGATATTATTGCTCTTTCCTTTGTACGTAGCGGGAAAGACGTAAACCGCGTTCATGAGATCATGGCCGAAGAGGGTATCCGTATTCCGGTGATTGCCAAGATCGAAAAGCCTCAAGCCGTTGATAATCTGCAAGATATTATCGACAAGTTTGATGGCATCATGGTTGCCCGTGGCGACCTTGGCGTGGAACTGCCGTTCTCTGAGGTGCCACTGGTTCAGAAGAAAGCTATTGAGATGGCTCGCCGCTGGGCTAAGCCCGTTATCGTGGCAACTCAGGTACTTGAGTCCATGATCTCTAGCCCGACTCCTACGCGCGCGGAAGTCTCTGACTGTGCAAACGCAATCTTGGATGGCGCCGATGCGGTGATGCTCTCCGGCGAGACTTCGGTAGGCAATTACCCCATTATTACCATTGCGGCAATGGCCTCCATTATTCGTGATACTGAGGAAAAAGGTCTATACCGCGTACCACAGCTGGACCGTAAGCCTCGTACCCGTGGTGGTGCCATCACGCGTGCAGCTGTAAACATTGCGGAACAATTGGATGTAGATTACATTAGTACTTTTACCCAGACGGGTGACTCAGCACGCCGTTTAGCACGTCTACGCCCTGCGCAGCCGGTACTTGCTTTCACCCCCAACCCAAAGGTGCGTGCTTTTATCTCACTGTTGTGGGGTGTTGAAGCTGCGCATGCGCCGGTGGCGACCAACATTGACGGTACGACCGACATCGTAAATGACTACCTGGTCGAGCATAAGCTCGCAGAACCGGGTGATCTTATTGTGATTGCTGCAGGTTCCCCTCCCGGGGTGGCGGGATCAACCAATATGGTTAAGGTACACCGTATTAAGGAACAGGGTTCCGGCGAGCATGAGCCGGAAGAGCGTGAACATCTGCGCCCCTACGGGGAAGACGAACACAAGTAAGATTCTTCTTTATCGTGTAAACATCTTTCGAACTGAATCTATGAGAAGTCCCGCCTCCTTGATGTAGGAGGCGGGACTTTCTATATGCGGAAAGACCCACTATATGAGTTGCGGGTACCCAATCTATTGAACTGGAGCTCCAGGAAAATAAAAACTCGTCTAAAAACCATAACTATGGTCGAGACGAGTTTAATCAATGTGCCCGAGGTGGGACTCGAACCCACACTCCGAAGAACCTGATTTTGAGTCAGGCGCGTCTGCCAATTCCGCCACTCGGGCTTGTACTCAAAGGTACGCATAAGATTCTACCCTATCGATTGGCAGAAAATCGAATTACATAGAGCAAGAAATATCCACAGTATTCTTTGAATCCTCGACGATAGTTTGACATCTAGACGAGAAACATACAAATTTCAACCTTATACAGTAGATGAAGTTTTATTAACTACTGTAGAATAAAGGCGACTGAAAATAGACCAAGGAGAGAGTTATGTCAGAGAAGACCGCTCACGAACACGAGGGAGAGCAGGTCTCGGCGCGCACCGTTGTGGTTGCCGAAGACGAAGCATTGATTCGCCTGGACATCGTCGAAATCCTGAAGGACCAAGGGTTCGAGGTCGTGGCAGAGACCGATAATGGTAAAACCGCTATCGAGCTTGCCAAAAAACACCATCCCGATTTGGTGCTCATGGATGTCAAAATGCCGATTATGGACGGTATTACAGCCGCCGAGGAAATCGGAAAGGAAAAAATAGCGCCTGTGGTGCTCCTGACCGCTTTCAGCCAGAAAGAGCTGGTGGATCGTGCTGTTGAAGCTGGGGCCATGGCATATGTGGTCAAGCCCTTTACTCCTAATGACCTTTTCCCCGCTATCGAGGTGGCGCTTTCTCGATATGAACAGCTGCGTACGCTAGAGAAAGAGGTCACAACTATTCGTGATCAGTTTGAGACTCGAAAGCTCGTAGATCGTGCCAAGTCTTTGCTTATCACCAAAATGAACCTCACCGAGCCTGAGGCATTCCGGTGGATTCAGAAGACCTCAATGGACCGTCGCCTCTCCATGCGAGAGGTATCTGATACTATTATCAAGCAGCTGTCTGAGTAATATTTTGGGACCTTAGTGTCAAGTCCCAAACGATGATTAGCTGCTGCTCTAGAATATAAAATTCAGGAGTGTGGATTTTCAGGACAACAAGACTCTTGTTGTCCTGAAAATCCACACTCCTGTTTTACGCTTTTATTTGTTCACGACAGCCTTGAAATGAATGTATTAGCGTCGCATTATACGGGTTATGTCGTCATCGTCATCACTACCATGAGGACCTTTAATCGGGCGTGCTGTTGGGGACCCAGCCCAGAGTAAAACGCCGGCTGCTATGAAAAGTCCTAGCCACCAGAAACTTCCTGGATTTCCCATAGCGGCAACCCAACATACCAGTAGAGCAGCTATGGCTAAGGGCAATGTAATACGTTTTGCGCGGACGATTTTTGGATAGCGTTTGGAATACGGTTGGCGCGCCATATCAATCCTCTATATGTCTGCTTTAGGGTCGTGGAATGATCATATTAGTTATACGAGCTGTACAAATAGTTCGATCGGACTCATCCATAATCTCTATAGTGTGTACGCAAACGGTACGTCCCAGCTTAACTGCCGTACAGATTCCCGTAACGTGGCCACTAATGGCTGGGCGCACGTGAGTTGCATTGAGATCTACCCCAACGGCTATGGAGTCAACTCCTCCATGGATACCTGCTGCTAATGAACCAAGAGTTTCTGCAAGAACAGCCGAGGCACCTCCGTGGAGCAAACCGACAGGCTGGGTATTCCCCTGCACAGGCATGGATGCCACAGCTCGCTCAGCAGTTAGCTCACTAAAGATAATTCCCATACGGGGGATTAGCTCTCCCAAGCCCTTCGGAAAGAATTTATGAGTCTCTGCGGGCACACCGTGCTCGTTGAGCTGTGCTACAAGGTCAGCAGATAGTTTAGGGGTAGATTCAGTCATGCCTTCAAGTGTACTCCCAGTGATAGGGTGGAGTAGAAAAAGAGCTCTTATCAAGTATGTGTTTGTCGGGATTGAGAAGAAACGAGATTCTTGCTTTGGAAGGTGTAAGAATATGGATGATCATGCACGTATCTATGAAGAATGGCATCGGTACGCTAAAAACCGTGATACTGAAGGACTGCTCAGCCTTTACGCTGAGGACGCAGTTTTTGAAAGCCCCCTCGTGCCAGCAATAATTCCCGGAGCTGGCGGCGGCGTTTTGCGGGGACGAGAAGCGATTAAGCATTTTCTGGAAGAGGGCACCCAGCGTCGTCCGAATGAACTTGTACGTTGGTACCGCACGGGGGAGTATCTGACTAATGGGAAAACTTTGGTGTGGGAATATCCGCGAGAAACTCCTGAAGGAGAACAAATAGATATCTTAGAGCTCATGGAAATATCCGATGGGCTTATTGTGAACCATCGCATCTATTGGGGTTGGAAAGGGTGTCAGCATATTAGCGAAGCACTCGTACGGAATAAGTAAGGTGTAAGTAAAGCTCCATATGAATAACGGGGTGCGCATCCAAGGTTTTTGGACGCGCACCCCGTCGTTTAGGACAAGGCTATGCCGAAATTGCTTCTGCTTTTTCGATGTCTTCATCGCTAATCCCGGCAGTTGGATCAACCCCCAACATTTTAGAGATACGTTCGGTAAACGTTGCAATGGTGGCGTCTCCGGTGACATTAGTTGCGGTACCGAAAGAGTCTTGAGCAAGGTACAGAGCAATCATGAGGGCGATCATGGATTCATTGAAACCAAGCATCGACTCCAGTAGCCCGATGGCGGTCATCACACCTCCGCCGGGTACACCCGGGGCCGCGACCATCATAATGCCTAGCATAAGCACCACTGGAGTTACTGAGGCAAAATTGGGGTTTTGCCCAGTCATATACAGGACTGCGACTGCACATGAAGTAATCGTGATCATAGAACCCGAAAGGTGGATGGTAGCGCATAGCGGAATAGCGAAATCAACCACGCGAGGAGAAATACCAGCCTTCTTCGCGGATCGAACCGTTACCGGGATGGTAGCTGCTGAGGACTGGGTTCCGATGGCCGTGAAATAGGCGGGCATCATGGTCTTGAGCATCCTAAACGGGTTGCGCTTTGAAACGCTTCCGGCAACTGTGTACTGTAGCGTTAGCGTTACCCAGTGCAAGATAATGACCATAATGAATACCATGCCAAAGACCGAGAGAATCTTAGCAACCTGGCCCGCAAGGGTCATATTCGCAAAGACACCCACGATATGGATGGGTAGAAGCGGAATAATAACGTAGCTGAGAAGCTTCTCAATGATAACTTGAAAATCCTCGAAGAGATTGAGCATGCTACGAGTCTTGAGGGCTGTTATTCCCAGACCTAGGATAAAGGACAGAATGAGTGCGCTCATCACTCCCATAATGGGGTCAAGTTCAAACTTGATGTATCCTGTCGAGAGTGCATTTTCAGGGTTATCAAAAGATTCTAACCGTTGCCCCTTCAACAAAATAGGGTACAGGAATAGTGCCGCCGTTAAAGCTAAAAATCCAGCAACAATACTGGAAAGATATGATAGAGCTACGGTAATGCCCAGCATCTTACCTGCACCTTGGGCTAGCGAACCAATTCCTGGAACGATAAAACCGATAATAATAAGCGGAATAGAGAAGCTCAGGAACGCACTGAAAACAGTAGAGAACGAGACAAAGATCTGAACTACAACATCGGTAGGGATAGAGGTACCCAGCCCGCTATTTATGCCACCGATCATCCCAGGAGTTGTAGCACCGATAAGAACACCTGCAAGAATTGCAATCACAATCCAGGCAAGGAGAGGGATCTTTTTGAGTAGTTTCATAATTTCCTATGTGTGTTGGGACCGATAAGATCCATGCCGCTCATCCCCGGTATTCTCAGGGAACACTCAAGTATAGAGTTATATCCTAGCGTGAATGAATATGTTTATCCAGCGACAGGACAGACGTTCATGACATGAAAACGCCTAGCCGGTACTAGGCCTTTTAGAAGTTTTCAGGCGTGTTGCGTTCACTATCACTCACGCCGTCGAAAACCTCTAGAATGGGATTGTGAGTAACTCAGAAAATACCCTGCTCCTTATTGATGGACATTCACTGGCCCTTCGCTCTTTCTTTGGCATTTATACAATGGCAGAGAAAACGGGAAACCATGTTTTTGTGCGAAGCGACGGGCAGCATACGGAAGCAGTTCATGCCTTCCTGTCTACCTTGCTGAACATTATTAAAGACCATAACCCTAGCCATATTGCGGTGGCATTCGATCTGCCCGGTGGTACTTTTCGCACGGAGGAATACAGCGAATATAAGAGCGGCCGTAACGTTATCCCTGAAGCCTTCGACGGGCAGCTTGATCTCATTAAGAAGATGCTCGGAGCTCTGAAAATCCCGGCGCTCACCCAGGAGAATTATGAGGCAGATGATATCGTCGCGACCCTGACACGGCAGGGATCAGAAGCTCAATACAAAGTGCTCATTCTTTCAGGAGACCGCGATATTTTCCAGCTTGTTACGGACGATGTTACATTGCTGTATCCCGTAACGACTGGTCCCTCCAAAGGTATTCAGCGTATGGATCCTGCAGCGGTTGAGAAAAAAACAAAAGTACCACCTCGGCTGTATCCGGATCTCGCTGCGCTCACCGGTGAGCAAGCCGATAATCTGCCTGGAGTCCCCGGAGTTGGACCAGGTTTTGCTGCTAAATGGCTTCATGAGTACGGTGATCTTGAAGGTGTACTTGCTAATAGCGAGAACATCAAAGGTAAAAAAGGTGAGGCTCTGCGCGAAAACATTGAGAATGTGCGCAGGAACCGTCGCCTCAACCAGCTTGTTGACACGCTCAATTTGGATGTTGAGTTCGATCAAATGCGGTTTATTCCGGACCTTCAGGAGCTTGAAACGTTCTTCGATGAAGTGGAATTCCGCACTATTCGTAAGCGGGCCCAGGATATATTAGGGCCTGTTATACGTGCTTTGGGCGCGCAAGCTCGTACCGCAGGTGAAGAACCCATGACAGATAACGGGGTTCCGAGTGGTCCCACCTTTGAGCCGATTCGTACCGATGAGGCGATCACCGTGACATCGGCCGCAGACTTTCGTTCATGGTGCGAGCATGCAGCCCACGTTGGGTATGGGCATGACGCATCGGGTAATTCCATTGAGGTTCCTGAAAGGCTTAAAGGCGCGGTTACGCTTTTCCCTGTGATTGATGTGCCTGTAGCCCATGAAGGCGTGAAAGTTACCAAGACTAAGATTCGCGCTGCTGAAGAGAATCCGGTACTGCGAGGAATTATTCTGACCTCGAAAGAATCATCGCTGTGGATCAACCTGACGAATATTTCCGAAGATCTCGCCTCAGCATTTGCGGAGTGGGTTTCTGACCCTCAAATGCGTAAGATCGTGATGGATCTCAAAAATCAGCGGAAACTCTTACGTGAGTACGGGTATAAACTCGATGGAGCCATCGAAGATCCGTCACTATCCTCATATATGTGCGGATACATAGCAGCTGCGAATCGTAGGCTCTTTGCTGAACGTATTGAGGATTTAGCTGAGAAATATCTTTGGATTCCCCGACAGGAATTCAGTGAACTTGTCTTTCCAGAGGAAGCCCTTTCACTTTTTGAGATGCCCGGTGAAGAGAACCTACGTTACTTTACCCAGGTTTCACGGGTTATTCACGAACTGGCGCGTATTCTGCACTTCGAAATGCAAGAACAGGGCCAGCTTAAGATTTATGAAGACATTGAGCTGCCGCTTCTGTACGTTCTGGCCGATATGGAACAGGCGGGTATCGCTGTCTCAGATGCCTTACTAAACGAGCTTAATGATACGTTTAGCTCACGCGCATCCATGGCCGAGGAACAGGCGAAAGTACTTATCGGCGGTGACGTCAATGGTGAGCCCCTCAATCTGGCATCTGTGAAACAGCTCCAAACTGTACTCTTTGAGAGGCTCGGTCTTCCGAAGACCCGCAAAATTAAGTCCGGGTATTCAACGGATTCAGAATCTGTGGCTGACTTGTTGACCAAAGTATCGCCGGAATCAGATGGTGCTCAATTCTTGATTGCGCTCCAGGCGTACCGAGATAATATCAAGCTCAAGCAGACTGTCGAAGGTTTACAAAAAGCGGCAGTCACAGATGGTCGTGTACACACTACTTTCCAGCAAAATGCTGCATCAACGGGGCGTCTTTCCTCAACGGCGCCAAACCTGCAGAATATCCCAATCCGCACTGATGAAGGACGACGTATCCGCGGTGCCTTTATCGTGGCTCCAAAAGTTTTAGACGGTGTAGAGTATGAAGGTTTGCTCACCGCCGACTACTCGCAGATTGAGATGCGTATTATGGTGCATCTCGCCGCCGATGAGAAATTAATCCAGGCTTATGCGGATGGTGAAGACCTGCATCGGTACGTTGGCTCTGAGGTGTTCGGGGTTGCCCCCGAAGAGGTGACACCCCAGATGCGTGCGAAAGTTAAAGCAATGTCTTATGGATTGGCATACGGTCTTTCTCGGTTTGGTCTCGCAAAGCAGCTTAATATTAGTTCCGATGAGGCAGGGGAGTTGCGTACCAACTACTTCAAACGATTTGGTCGTGTGGGGCGTTTCCTGCGCGGGGTCGTCAAACAGGCTCATAACGACGGTTATACCGAAACTATTTATGGGCGCCGACGTTCACTGCCAGATCTTGACTCTCCAAACCGAACTCGACGTGAGGCAGCCGAACGAGCTGCCCTCAACGCTCCAATTCAGGGGACAGCTGCAGACATCATTAAAATCGCGATGATTAACATTCACCGCCGACTTCAAGAAGAGAAGCTCAAGACCCGCATGCTCTTGCAGGTTCACGACGAGATTATCCTCGAAGTTGCCGTCGGTGAACGCGAAGCAGCGCAGCGCATCCTAGTAGAGGAGATGAGTGAAGCTATTGAGCTGAAGGTTCCTCTCGACGTGCAAGTTGGCTGGGGCAAGTCCTGGGAAGAAGCCGGACACTAGTCAGAAGCCGCGAAGAGAGATGAACGATGCCGTCGGACTTATTCGGAATATATTGCACACAGAATAGTGCAAGAAATACCCGCATCGATGCGCGTCGTTCATTGACGACACGCCCGAAAAACACGTACACTAGTAATCGCGTGTATCAGCATCCCTATGCACCAGAGGCATGTACCTACGCATCTTCCGGATGATACGCGCGGTAAGTATCCGTCAGACTCGACGTCACCTCTCGTGCTTTGAGTAGGAAACAGTAAGTGAGCGCTCGCAAACTTGCCGGAGACGTCGACCTATTATTAATCCAATTGGAGCCCTAACTACATGAGCACCAACATCCCTCAGGTCGCAATCAACGACATCGGCAACGAGGAAGAATTCCTCAAGGCAGTTGACGAGACCATCAAGTACTTCAACGATGGCGATCTCGTCTCCGGTCAGGTTGTTAAGGTTGATCACGACGAGGTTCTGCTCGACATCGGTTACAAGACCGAAGGCGTCATTCCCTCTCGCGAGCTTTCTATCAAGCACGATGTAGATCCCGGTGAAGTAGTCGCAGTTGGCGATGAAATCGAGGCTCTCGTCCTGACTAAGGAAGACAAGGAAGGTCGCCTGATCCTCTCCAAGAAGCGCGCACAATATGAGCGTGCATGGGGCGACATCGAAAAGATCAAGGAAAACGACGGCGTCGTCACCGGTACCGTTATTGAGGTTGTCAAGGGCGGTCTTATCCTTGACATTGGTCTGCGAGGCTTCCTGCCCGCATCCCTCGTTGAGATGCGTCGTGTTCGCGATCTTGCACCCTACATCGGTCAGCAGCTCGAAGCTAAGATCATCGAGCTTGACAAGAACCGCAACAATGTTGTTCTCTCTCGCCGTGCATGGCTTGAGCAGACTCAGTCTGAGGTTCGCTCCACTTTCCTCAACCAGCTCGAAAAGGGCCAGGTACGCGAAGGCGTTGTATCGTCTATCGTCAACTTCGGTGCCTTCGTCGATTTGGGTGGCGTGGACGGTCTGGTTCACGTTTCCGAACTCTCCTGGAAGCACATCGACCACCCCTCCGAAGTTGTCGAAGTTGGTCAGCCTGTAACCGTTGAAGTTCTTGAGGTTGATCTGGATCGTGAGCGTGTCTCGCTGTCCTTGAAGGCTACCCAGGAAGATCCGTGGCAGGCATTTGCTCGCACCCACGCTCTGGGTCAGATTGTACCCGGTAAGGTTACTAAGCTCGTTCCCTTCGGTGCGTTTGTTCGTGTTGAAGACGGTATTGAGGGTCTGGTTCATATCTCTGAGCTTGCTGTGCGCCATGTTGATTTGGCAGAGCAGGTTGTTTCGGTGGGCGAAGAGCTCTTCGTCAAGATCATTGATATTGATATGGATCGTCGTCGTATCTCCCTGTCCCTCAAACAGGCTAACGAAGGCGTTGATCCCAACGCTACTGAGTTCGATCCCGCACTGTACGGTATGGCAGCTGAATACGATGAAGCTGGCAACTACAAGTACCCCGAAGGCTTCGATCCCGAAGCTAACGAATGGCTTGAAGGCTTTGACGCACAGCGCGAGGCTTGGGAAGCACAGTATGCAGAAGCACAGGCTCGTTTCGAGGCACACAAGGTTCAGGTTGCTAAAGCACTTGAAGCTGACGCAGAGGCAGCCGCTGCTGCTCCCGTTGCCGCAGCTGAGCCAGCACCCGCATCATCTTACTCTTCCGATGAGAAGTCTTCCGCTGGTACTCTCGCATCTGACGAGGCTCTAGCAGAACTGCGTAAGAAGCTGACTGGTAACTAAGGTTTATTCGTTTATAGAGTAGCCTCTAGTTCTAGAGCATAAATATCACGCACGAGGGTTCCCCAAACCTGGGGAACCCTCGTGTAGTATTGTGCGTCTTTTCTCGCGTACAGTTTTAGACCTCAGCACGTAGTTCGTCCCAAACCTTTTGAACCTGTGCTTGAGTATCATCACGAGATCCACTATTGGTAATAACCCACCGAGCAATGGCGGAGCGCTGTTGATCGGTGGCTTGAGCAGAAATGCGTGCTTGGGCTTCTGCATAAGACATATTCCGATTTTTGCTAAGTCGCTCTAGACGAATGGGGAGATCTGTCTGTACCGCAATGACAGCATCAAATTCTGCAGCGCGGTGAGTCTCAACCAGGAGCGGAATATCATCAATGATAATGCCCGAAAAGTTGGGGGAGTTTACTGCATCGTCAACAATCTCAGAGGCGCGAGCACGAACTTTGGGATGCACAATAGCGTTGAGTTTCTTTCGCTCTGCGTCATGGGCAAAGATACGTTCCGCTAAACGAGCACGATTAAGGGTTCCGTCTGCATTGAGGACGGACTCTCCGAAGAGGTTGACTGTGCGAGCAAGGACTTCCTGCCCAGGCTCCATGAGTTCACGCGAGATCGCATCTGCATCAATAATAACGGCGCCTAGATCCCTGAACATCCGCGCGACTGTGCTTTTACCGCTTCCAATGCCGCCTGTCAGCGCGTAGCGACGGTACTGTGTAACGCCCATGAAACCCCTAGAATAGTAGTTGTGAGTACTCAAATGTTCCAAGAATCCCGTGCACAACGATACACAGTATTGCATGGAATAGAGCCCTATGAGAGTCTTCTTGAGATTAAGCGTAGCGAATTTATTGGTCATGTTAAACGCGTATACACAACAGATGAGGCACGCACTTACATAGATTCGCTTCGGAAGAGCTATCACGATGCCCGCCATGTGTGTTCGGCCTTTGTTCTTGGAGCGGACCGTGAAATTCAACGTTCATCGGACGATGGCGAACCTGCCGGTACTGCAGGAATTCCAATGCTTCAAGCTCTTTTAGCACGCCAGACACGCATTGATGAGGGCGGTACTGACCTTTCTGATCTTGTGGCCGTTGTTGTTCGTTATTTTGGGGGTATCAAACTGGGCGCTGGCGGATTGGTGCGTGCCTATACCGATGCGGTGGTGCAGACTCTCGATAACGCCCATTTTGATTCTCGGGAACGGATGCGGGTAGGCACCGTTTTAGTTTCTCTGGCTGAGGCTGGGCGAGTGGAGAATGAGATTCGAGCATCAGGAATTGAAGTCTTAGGTACGGATTATCTTGTAGACGGCGCCCAGATCTCTCTAGATGTTTTCGACCGGGAGCAGGAGAAGCGCGAGGCACAGGAACGTGTTATAGCAATAACTTCTGGTCGGGAAAATATCGTATGGGACGATACTCGGTGGGTAGATATTCCATGTTTTTAGCCCAGCCATATTAGATTTGGAGCATACCCTAAATTTTAAACTAGGCTAGGCATAGTATCTTGGTGCTGATTGTGGTACGTTGAATACGGTGCAGCATTGTCTGCCATATACACCGCAAGTGAAAGCCGAGAATTTTCCCGTGCATTTTAACTCTGAACAGCATAGCTCCATCGCACATACGTCTAAGCCCGATATTGGACCTGCGACTGTTGAGCAGATTCTCAATGCTTATGCGCAGGGTAACCTAGATACGCTCCTGAACGTGTTGACGCAGCGGCCGCATGATTTTGCGCAACAGCTTAACCGTATTTGCCGTGCTTTTCCTTCTGAAATTGAACGTATTGCAGTCACTCTTCAAGAAGTAGGCGAAAATCTTCCTCAAGGAACCCTAGTTCGCCTCTATAATCAGTATTCCAACGCAGCTCGCGGCGTGGGGGAGAAAATCTCTCAAGATAATTCTCGTATGCTGCATATCATCCAGGCCCCTGTGATAACTCGTGCTCATGCTGCCCGTCTACTCCTAGCCCTAGAGCTCTGTTTGGCACCTAAGATGCGTGGACTAATTGTGACCATGCCGCCTCAAGATTTTTATCGGCCTATGGAAACTGAACCTCAGCCAGTCTCATGTAACCCAGCGCTCGATGGTGCAGTTAACCCCTTTATACCCAGTCTGTGGGAAACTTTTCCGTTGGGAAACTCCAATGAAGCTGTGGCGCTGAGTGCTACAGGTATACGTGAAATTCCTGATGGGTATGAACTATCTGTTATGCTCCTCGACGATGACTACCAACGCGTGCATACCATAGAGCGGGGTGCACCAGATACTTGCTTCTCATGTTTCTGGGATGAAGAAGTAGAAGATTCAGAGAACGATATTCGATGTGGGCTTGAGCTGGGATACCGTGTTGAAGAGTACGCTGAAATTAACGTGCACCGCGCCATGAAAATGGGGACGCGGTACGTCGTAGTGACGGCTCTTGTAGGTGAGTGCTTTCCTCAGAGCACTGATGAGGATGATACCTGTAATGCACCGTCGCAAAATGGCGCTCCACGGTTTGATTCTCGGGTTGCGCCAGATCTGCGATCTTTGATTATTACCCCGGATAAAAATATTCGCCCGGTTGCGCATCGCGGCAATTTTCACGTTCTGGATGTTCCAGGGCGCACGATCTGTGCTGTACTCGATCTTTATAAGCAACGGATTACTATGCCTGCGGTCGGCATTCCAACGGAAGCTGACGAAGACGATACGCTCGCCGCTCTCATGGGAGCGCTAAATGGCTACCTGCCCATGACAGTACGAGATTTCATGCAGCTATCGGGAGCTGTAGTTAAATAAGTATCAAGTTTGGATCGTGTGGAATATGAGACCCATTAATTTCTTAGATGGTGGCATACATCTTCCTAGAGTGAAACCCTCTGATTTCTCGAATACATCAACTAGAATAGATGTATGAGTCTTGCTCCGGAGATTAAACGAGTCGTAGCCCCTTTTGAAGTTGTCAGCCCATATCAGCCAGCTGGTGATCAGCCTAAGGCTATTGCTGAGCTTACTGAGCGCGTGGAGAACGGTGAAAAAGACATCGTTCTGATGGGTGCCACCGGCACCGGTAAATCTGCTACGGCGGCGTGGCTGGTCGAATCTGTGCAGCGCCCGACGCTTGTTATGGTGCAGAATAAGACTCTTGCTGCCCAGTTAGCCAATGAACTGCGTGAGCTCTTGCCCAATAACGCGGTCGAGTATTTCGTCTCATACTATGACTACTATCAGCCTGAGGCCTATGTTCCGCAGACGGATACTTTTATTGAGAAAGACTCCTCAATCAATGAAGAAGTAGAACGCCTGCGGCACTCTGCTACGAATTCCCTTTTGACTCGCCGCGATGTTGTTGTGGTCTCGACTGTTTCGTGTATTTACGGTTTGGGTACGCCCGAAGAATATGTGGAGCAGATGGTCACTCTTAAGCGCGGGGATGAGATAGATCGTGATGATCTGCTGCGCCAATTCGTGAATATGCAGTACGCCCGCAACGACATGGATTTTCACCGTGGAACCTTTCGGGTGAGGGGTGATACTGTCGAAATCATCCCTATGTACGAAGAGCATGCTATTCGTATTGAATTTTTCGGCGATGAAATTGAGGCTATCTATACTCTGCACCCGCTCACGGGTGAGGTTATTCGAGAAGAAGACGAGATGTATGTCTTCCCGGCGAGCCACTATGTTGCTGGTCCTGAGCGTATGGCTCGCGCTATTGCTTCCATCGAAGACGAGCTCCAGGAACGTCTACAAACGCTAGAATCTCAGGGGAAGCTTCTGGAGGCACAGCGACTACGTATGCGTACCACCTATGACCTTGAGATGATGGAACAGATGGGGTTCACCAGTGGTATTGAGAACTATTCACGCCATATCGACGGTCGTTCAGCAGGTTCGGCTCCGCATTGTCTGTTAGACTATTTCCCCGATGATTTCCTGCTTATTATCGACGAGTCACACGTGACGGTACCTCAAATCGGTGCCATGTACGAAGGCGATATGTCTCGTAAACGTACGCTCGTGGAACATGGGTTCCGTCTGCCTTCTGCCATGGACAACCGCCCTCTAAAATGGGATGAATTCTTAGAGCGCATAGGGCAAACTATTTATCTTTCGGCTACTCCCGGCAAGTATGAGCTTTCACAGGCTGATGGTTATGTTGAACAGATTATTCGTCCAACAGGACTGGTGGACCCAGAGATTATTGTAAAGCCCACGAAGGGGCAGATTGATGACCTTCTTGAACAAATTCAAGAGCGTACCGAACGCGACGAGCGTGTTTTGGTGACGACTCTAACCAAACGTATGGCAGAAGACTTGACCGAGTATTTGGTGCAGCATGGAGTACGTGTGCAATATTTGCACTCCGATGTAGATACTCTCAAACGCGTAGAGCTGTTACGTGAGCTTCGCTTGGGCACTTTTGATGTTCTGGTAGGTATTAATCTGCTTCGTGAGGGACTGGACCTTCCTGAGGTCTCACTGGTGGCCATTTTGGACGCTGATAAAGAAGGATTCTTACGTTCGACGACCTCGCTCATCCAGACGATTGGTCGTGCAGCACGTAACGTCTCGGGGCAGGTACATATGTATGCAGATACTGTTACCGATTCAATGCGTACTGCTATTGACGAGACGAACCGTCGTCGAGAGATTCAACAGGCGTATAACCGGGAGCACGGCATAGATCCGCAGCCTCTGAGGAAGAAAATTGCGGATATTACAGATGTTCTCGCTCGCGAAGAGGAAGATACCCATGAGCTTTTGCAATTACGCAAGAGCGGTAAGAAAGGTTCTCGAACAGTTGAAGCCGGAGCGAAGACAGGGTCAAGTACTTCTTCGAAGATCGCAGCAAGTACCCCAGAGTCGGATGCTCTTCTTGCCAAAGCTCAAGACCGTGTTCGCGCCGATGGTCTCGCAGCTGAGCCTGCTGAGGATCTGTTGGAACTTATCGAACAATTGAGTGAGCAGATGCGTCTGGCTGCAGAAAACCTGCAGTTTGAGTTAGCGGCACGTTTACGTGATGAACTTACCGATCTCAAAAAAGAATTTCGGCAGATGCGAGAAGCTGGGCATGCGTAATGTCTTATTAAGAATGAAAATATAAAGGTTCAACCTTATACTTGTTGAGATATTGTGTTTTGTCCTAAAATTTAGAATATTGCTTCGATGAAGATATGCGTTATTTTCACTTCACAGATGTATAGGAATTTGCGCGTTATAATTACTTGTTAGCAGAGAAGCAATTACACTCACTCACAAGATATGCATAGGCATTCAAGGAGAATCTTTTGCCCAGAAATAAGTCAATACCTATTAATCGACGTGCTGTGGCTAAGGGCGTCGCATGGGCTACCCCGATAGTGATCGCTTCTACAGCGGTTCCAGCAGTTGCTGCATCCCGATGTGACCCTAAGAGCGCCCCTGGATTTCGCCAGGCGGGTTCGTGGGCCATTAAGAATCCAGACAGAGGAAAACTCAAGTCCGCTGGATCTAATCGTCCGAGCACGTTTCATGGAAAAGAATATTGGATTTCAAATACAACTGCTTTAGGTGAAGAACCCGCTACTATTAGGATTACTGCGGGGTTTGAATCAGGATCTGATGACAGCAGTATTTTAAATACTGAATGTGGTATGTATCGTGTACGTATCTATATGACGGCTATAGAAACACGAGCAGCTTCCGGAGAATACCGTGGTAATCCTAAAGTAACTATTACCCTGAGAGATCCTCGAGGAAAACTTATTAACGGAAAAACTCTTCGATATACCACTGACCCCGCTGGACAACCTGGAGGGTTTATTCCAGTTCCCTTAGGTGAAGATATACAGGCACAAGAATGGACTCTCAAAGCAATTCCTGGAGTCTATAGGTTTGAGGCTGTCTTTGACGTTCCTGCCGAGGGCCTGGAGTCTCGTCGAGTCCAGAATCGTGGTCTTGGCTTTACTGTGCCAATTTTTGAGCCAATGTAAAGTAGATTATTTTGCATAACCTTGTAAATACACAGAAAGATAATAATGTCGTAGCGCATATGCATAGATTTACACGTATACCTACACTCTGGATGTGTTCTTGTTCCATAAGGGTTTAGGTGGTCATCAAAACTTGAAAGAAGGAACAATACCTGTGCGAACCGGTGCGTCGCAGAGCTGCGATTACAGGGCAAATCGCCGCACTGTTACTAAGGGTATAGCCTGGGCTGTACCTGCAGTGCTGTCAGCAGTGACAGTACCAGCTTTTGCAGCTTCCGGCTGTGAAGATGTACCTGGACCCAGTTTTGCCCAGTTGGAGCGGTGGTCTATCTCCAATCCTGCATCCGGGGAGCTGATATCGCCTGCCTCGAATGGGATAAAAATTATTGGTGGGCAGGAATACTGGATGTCGGAAAGCACCGCAGTAGGCAATGAAAAAGCGAGTATTGTTTTGCGCACGGCGTACCGTGCTGGCTACGATTCAGAAGCTCAGCTACGACCAGGATGTCGGTATTCTTTTAAATACTCTGTAGCGGCACATGACGCAGACCATGGTAGGCGCAAAGGCAAAGGTGACGTCAAGTTGGATGTTTACCTCTATGACCCTGAAGGGGTCCAGGTGCGTAACAGTGGGCATACCTATACGACAAAGCCGAGGCAGAACACTAACAAATCAACCTCTGTTCCTCTTGGCGGGCAGGTGTCTGCGCATGAGGTTTATGTAACTGCTCAGGAAGGGCTTTACCGCCTCGAAACTGTTATTACTGTTGCCGCGGAAGAAAAACGGCGCGATAAAGTCGTAGCCCGAGCAATCGGAATTACCTCACCCTGCTTTGAATTTGCGGGGTAGATGCTTCCTGCCTAGGGAAAACTATGAGGCAACAACGTTCTGATCGTAACGTTCGCGGGCGGCGAGAACTGCATCCATATTAGTTTCTGCCCACTGGCGTAAAGCATTCATCGGGGCAATAAGTGTATTACCAAGCGGAGTTAATGAATAATCTACACGTGGTGGCATAGAAGCCGTGACCGCGCGGGTGAGCAGGCCATCGCGCTCCATGGAGCGCAAAGTCTGGGTAAGAACTTTGGGGGATAACCCTTCGATATGATCCTTAATCTCCCCAAAACGAGCACTTGGCTGATCGGCAAGAACAGCAACAATCATAGGAGTCCAGCGGTCCGTAAGATGTCGCAATACAGTACGTGAAGGACACGCGCTAGCCAGAATATTGGCGGGGGCTCCATTATGTGATGTTAGAGTTGCAGCCATAACTACTTTCCAGTCCAAAAATTGAGAAAGTTTCTATAGTTACCTTGAGGTATCTGGTTACTAAAGGATACTATTGTCTCGGAAGCCCGGCAAGCCGGGGGAGTAGAAGGCAAAAATCTGAGCTATTGGCATGCTTGGAAATAGGAAAGGATAAACAGATGAATATTGCGGTTATTGGGGCAACCGGTATGGTCGGGGAACGTATTGTGGCAGAGGCGGTCGCGCGCGGGCATCAGGTCGATGCATACAGCCGTTCCGGTAACGCTGTACCCGGTGCAGAGGGAAAAACCGTTGATCTAGCTAACACCGACGAACTTGTCTCAATCGTTAACGGCCACGACGTTACCATTATTGCTGTTTCTGCCGGTCGCGGTACTTCTGCAGATCCGGTTATCAACGCTCATAAGGCGCTAATTGCAGCCAAGCCTGCTGGCCGTCTACTGATTGTAGGTGGTGCCGGTTCCCTCATGGACGAAAATGGCGTGCGTCTCGTTGATACCGCTGGGTTCCCCGAGGCATACAAAAATGAAGCCAAAGCTTTCTGCCAGATCCTTGAAGAATACCGAGCATCCGAAGGATTAGCTTGGACGTTGCTTTCCCCCGCACCTCTTATCCGTCCCGGTGAGCGCACCGGCAAATACAATGTATCGCTTGACACTCCTGCTGGTACTGAGATTAGTGCTGAAGATTTTGCTGTTGCTCTGCTTGATGAAGCGGAAACCCCAAAATATCCTGGTGTTCGCTTTACCGTTGCTCACTAAAATGTAGGGGTCGGAAAAACTAAAATCCGGTACAGCTTCGTAAGAAGCTGTACCGGATTTTAGTATTCACGAAGAATTTACTGATTATGAACCTCTGCTAGCATATTCTTCAAATGGCCCAAAATAGTGAGTGGATCGGAACCAAAACCATCATGATGATGAGTTTTTGAGGTCCATACCTGAGTATTACCAACCCATCGGGCTGTCTCCATTGAGTTCTCAAAATCCACATAAATATCTGGGTTGTAAGCTGCAGCAACTACCGGAACCTCATTCCGATGCAACTGCTCATGATCGTAGAGTCGACCCCAATCTTTCTTCTCCGCAAGAATTTGCGCAACATCTGCCAGAGGGCGCAGGGCAGGATCTTCTTCGTAGTACCACGGGAAAATGTGCTCGCCCGTGAAGAAGAGAGTATCGGCTTCAGGCGAAAACTCGGGGCGCTGTGCCGCTACCCGTGCCGCTGCCCAATTAGTGGGGGCAGGCGAAGGTGAGAGCTCATAACCCGCAATGCCCGGCAAGGTACCGTCAGCGGGACCATCTGCATAGATCGTCTCATGCATAAGGGCATAGAGAGGATTTGCCAGGAAAGAAACTTCGCTGCTCATGGATGAGAGGAACTGATCTGAGAGGCGATCATCTCCTTCAGCGAAAGCAGTTTCTAAGAAGTAGTGCAGACCGCGCTCGCGCCAGCGCCCACCTAAATAGTGGCCAGCCATCTGAAAACGGTGATCGGTCAGACGCTCACCCGTGGGAAGGTACTCTTCGTGGGTGCGCAGATGTTCTGCGATGCGAGTAGCGAGAGCTGCATCCTCGGGAAACCACTCATAGTATTCCTTGTTGCGCTCAGCCATACGATCGAAGGTATGCTGGTACACGTTGTCTACTGTGGTGCGAATTGGTGCCAAACCCGCAGTAATCCTCGAATCACGCAGTGATTGTGGGGCGAAGGACAGGTAAGACAGAGTCAAGAATCCGCCGAAGGACTGACCGATGGTTGACCACCGCTTGTCCTTACGGCTGGCGAGCAAAACCTCGCGTATAGCTTCCGCATCTGCGATGATAGAGTCTGCCCGGAAAAGCTCAACATATTCGGCCTGAATCTGGGGGTCACCCACCGCTGTAATGTTGCGTGCGGATAGGGGAGAAGACATACCGGTACCACGCTGATCCAGCAGGATAACGCGGTGAGTTTTAGCCAGCTCGGCTATCCACCCACCGATGGAACCGGTCTTAGGGGAACCAAACCCAGGACCGCCCTGTAGATAGACGATATAGGGACGCTTCTCGACGGGAAGAGTCAGAGTCTCGCTTGTATTGATGACTTCACGAGCAAAAATTTTGATGCTTTGATCTGCAAAACGTGAAGATAGCGCGGCATCACGCCCTTTGGAAAAAATCAGGCCGTGAGTGAGCGGAACCTGAAACCAATGGTCGATAATTTCGTATCCATCATGTTTGACGACGGTGCCTTGGCGGTATTCAACTTGAGGAAGTGCAGAAATGGTCAACGGTGAACCTTCTTTCATACCTATAAACTCATCATGTATATAGTCTATCGCGCCCCACCTCTTAAGGCAGAGCGCGATAGTTTTATGGTAGTGCAAGAAGTCAGATTCGCTTATATATGCGTATTCATGAATATATTAGGAAAGCTTGCACAGCGAAGACTCAGCGGTTCCATTAACACGACGACCTGGGGAACCCGGGGGTATGCTTAAGAAATATTAGAGGTATAGATGTGCTAGTTATCTACATATGAATCGCTCGCATCCCGATGCCGCCTTGAGCAGAGACCTGATACGACCTTCTACAGCTACTGGTAATAGAAAATGTAAAGGCCATATCCTTCTTATCTACCGTCACTGTACATGTACGTGACGTACCGTCGGATGAGGTATTTGCAAAGACTTGTCCGTAGCCCCCCATATTCACATTCCACTGATGATGCGTAAGCGGGGAATGGTAGTACTTGCTGTCACGAGGGAGACATGCCATGCCGACCCCTGTACAAGAAGTTCGACGAGATAAGGAGGGGATTTTGCTTTCATAGGATTAAGGTAAGGCATTGAAAAGTTGATATAAAGATTTGCAAAGTGCAGTAAGGGGACGGAACAATCAACGTATAAGGTGTAGATCCCTAGTTACACGTATTAGAGGGATAAGAAATACGGTGCGAAATACTTGTACGTATTTCGCACCGTACTTTATTTACTTGGTCTTCTTATCTGCTGTGAAATTACGGCACACCACAGCGGTTGCCGCGCCATTCACACGCATACCGGGCTTACCAATGTTGCTACCAGTAGTTATATTGGAGTCATAGACGCGAGAGGTATCGACGTAGGACCCTCCACCGCCACCTGCGCCGGAGAACGCCGCCGAGCCAACTGGTGACCAGTATCCCCCCTCGATGTAGTTCCCATCAACCCAACCTGTGACAGAGGCGTAGGATTGATCCGCGCCATAACCGGCAGCGGTAGTCACTGACGCGCTACCGCCGCCGCCGTATCCGCCGCCGCCGGTTGAGCCGTGGAGAATGGAACACTGGTTCAGATCACTTGTGCGGTACCAGGTAATAGCCATACCGATACCAACCACGCCTGCACCGCCTTGACCTCCATTATTTCCTTGGGAATTTTTTGTGAGGGTAGCATCGGCACCTGCGTTACCGGCAACGTTTTGGCTGAATAAGTAGCGCTCTTGTGAACCCTCAAAGGAAATAGCGCTGTTGCTCTTCGGATCAGACAAAGAACCTGCAGGTGCACCTGCTCCGCCCTGCCCATTACCGCCTCCAAGACCACCGTTCATGTTGAGGGCAGGTCCTGGGAAGAACAAGTAGGTTTCTTGGTAGCTGCCGCCGCGTTCACCCACACGTCCGCCAGAACCGCCGTTTGCCATATCGCCTGTATTGAATTTGAGACCTTTAAAGCTTTCAGGCTGCGGACCGTAAAACTCCTTATTCCAAGAAGTACGCGAAATCTGACGAGCCCCTGCGCCACCGCCGCCACCAGCAATAGCAATAGGAGTACCATTCAAGAGAATTGCTGATGCACCGCCGCCAGTAGGACCATATAGCTCGTTTATTAGGCTCTTGCTAGAATGCTCCTTGTACCGCTTCGTGTACTCATTTTCATCCATGATCGCTTCACTATGAGAGCCACCGTCAGCCCAGCCTTTACCCGGTGTAGACGGGGTATTATTATATGGGCCTCCGCCGCCAGCAATGATGAAGGTTACCTCATCGGTTGGGTTAAGATCAAGGGTTCCGGTAACAAGAGCACCAGAACCACCGTGGCCATCGCGGGCATTGCCTTGATAAGTACCACCGGCTCCGCCCAAAAGGGTGAAAGTCATGACTTCAATATTGCCAGCGGTGAAGGTGTGGGTTACAGAATCCCCGTTTGTTGTAGTGTTAGTGGGTACATCCAGGGTAATACCTGGGGTGCACAGCGATGATGCAAAAGCTGGTACAGAAGCGCTTGCTACGACCATAGGAGTAGCCCACGCAGCACCTTTAACAACGTTGCGGCGAGATATGGAATGCTTCATTGTATCCTTCCAGTGTTTGATGTGTGAGTGATATGAAAATCTTGGCGCTAGTTTTGACGCACTATCGAATGATGGCATTATCACCACTGTCATTAGTAGGCGATAGGTGTCATTATCCTTGGTACCTCTGCAGATTTATCAGTCAGAGCTGTTAAAACTCTGATATGAAACTGCTCTGCAGAGATGAGAAAGTCCTAAGTTATTTTGTGTAGTGGCGCCTTTCGAGGATGGATATAGTGCGATTATTTGAAGCGCATGGATTATTTAAAGATTATAGAGTATTTTCTCTGTGAAGAGTATTCCCAAAGTTGAGAATATTATAAAATTCACTATTTTACGTCAATATTGATGTGATATTTACAAATCTCTCAACCTCTTACGGAATGATATTGAGTAAAAATATTAAAAATGTGTCATGTAGTGAATGAGGGAGCATAATGAAATGCGTGAGAAGAGATTTTGATGTAGGGAGCATCTAGAAATGATTTATTGGTAAAGTTATTTTTGATAAAATTTATGGCTTGCGATACACATACATGAAGTCAGATTCGAAATAGTATTGATGTAAAGTTTTACTTGTTTGAGGTATATGAGATAAGGCTTTGCATGGTCAAAATTCTACACATGCAAAGCCTTATCTCTAGAGAGCGCCGTAACGCGTAAGCATCATCATATGCTATTCGGCGTTGTCTTTACTTACTCACCTTTATTGTCTTTATTATCCGAGTTTTCTTTCTTGGGGTCATCGCTGTTGGGGAGGCGGCACCAAGAAAGTTCTGCCACGGCGTTAATACGGCTCAAAGCAGTAGCCGGACGGGTGACCAGATCCGGTAGGATCTGCCCTTCAAGGAGAGCATCATCATGGGTTAGGTATGAACCGCCCGCACCCGCGCCGCCAGACACGGCGGCAGCACCAACAGGAGCCCAGCCGCCTCGGTCGTATTTAACCCAGCGCTGATCAGAAGCATAAGCGCCTGCGGTCGTTACGGAGCCAGAACCGCCCCCGCCGTAACCCCCGCCACCGGTTGAGGAATGCACAATCGCGCCCTGGTGCAGATATTTGTGGGTAAACTGACGGTTATCGACAAAGGCTCGACCAACTACGCTGCCACCGCCTGTGCCGCCGTTATTGCCGAGGCTGTTTCTGTCAAGGGTAGCGTCTTCACCCGATTTGCCAGCTACATCCTCGTAAAATACGTCGTTCTCATCGTTAGTGGCAAAAACAATGGAAGCATTGGAATCCATATTGCGCAGACCACCTGTCGTTGCGCCAGCGCCGCCTTTGCCATTCTCACCCGCAAAACCACCGTTTGCTCTTATGCTAGGACCGGGGAAGAACTTGTAGATTTCAGAGAATGAGCTGCCATTTGCGCCGTTTCCAGCGCCGCCGCTGCCGCCTTGAGCAGCTTCGGTCGTTTCAAGAATGAGAGGGAGGAACTCTTTGGGTTGGGGACCGGACTGCATATCGTTCCATACGGTGTAGGAATAGAACCTAGTCCCCGCTCCGCCACCTCCACCGGCGACGGCAATGAGTTTGTCATTGAGGAATACCGCAGATGCGCCACCGCCTGTAGGGCCGTAGTATTCCTCGGCAGTGTTGGGGCCTTCAAAGAATTTGACGGTGCGTGCGTCGGTCGTTTTGTAGGATGGCCCGTGTGAACCGCCATTAGCCCAGCCCTTACCTGGTTCCGTTGGCTTATCGCGGTTATAGGCGCCGCCCCCAGCAAGAACAAACTTGAGAACGTCATTCTCCTTGACCGCAAGAGTCCCAGTAATGAGTGCGCCTCGGCCGCCGGAACCATGCATTGCAAGACCGCGGTAAGAGCCGCCCACACCGCCAGTAATGCGGAAAGTAACGGTTTCAACACCAGCAGGAATGGTGAAAGCTTCTAGGGTAGATGACCCATCATTAGTGAGGTTCTGGTTAACCGGGACAGAAATGTCGGGAACGCATTTTTCGCGGGATGATGCGTACACAGGAACAGCGGAGCTGGCGATAACAATGGGGGTTGCCCATGCGGTGCCCTGAATAACACGACGTCTAGAAATTGAGCTTGCCACGTATGATAATCCTAAATGTCTGAGATGTAGTGATAACTGTCTTTCCCTGTTTGCCTATCAGAGCAAATTCCGGGATGCGTTACTGAGCACAACAGACACAAAGAATTACATAGGCGAACCTTAATATGTAATCAACAGTATATGTCAGGTATAAGTATATACTTGGCAGAATATATGCTGATATTAAGGTTAGATTCTTGTTATCTGTGTGTTTTGAATCGTAACTGTATCTTATAGTTTACGTGGTTGAAGGTTGTAGTGGTCGGAAACGCAGAGAGATTTTGGTAGTGCACTTCCATAAAATTTGTTTCAGATCACAAAAAATTTAGGATTTATAGAAGTTTTTGTGATGTAAGATACTAAATATTCTAAAAATTTAGGCACTTTGGCAGAAAATTGTGATTTGTAACATATTTTTCTAAGTAAAGAAACTATTCTTCATATTTGGAAAATGAGCGTGTTCGATAAACGCGGTATGTGGACTATAAGTACATCAAATTACGCAAACTATTTGCAATGTATGACGGTGCAAAATGATGTGGAAGAGGATAAATTTATAGACGCGAGGGGCAATCCTACCCTCGATAGTTTAAGGCTATGCGAACTCTATAGCACTGGAATCGTTGTATTGGATTATGAAATGTTTAAACAATGCATTGAAAGTACGCAGCTGATCGCACATATTTTAGAATTCACCCACACTTAGGATCTTCAGAACTGGGTAACCAGCATCATCGGAAACAGCAAGATTTACCTCCGCCCGAATACCCCAGTCGAAGTTGTCCTCAGGATCAGCAAAGGTCTGCTGTACTTTCCATACGCCAGGATGTTCCCGCACATCATCGTCAATCTGAACGAGCTTAGGGGAGCGAGCCTCAGCATCCGTATAGATATCGTCGTGGGCATCAAAATAGTCATCCATCGCATCCGCCCAAGCGTCAGCATCCCATCCTGAGGCCTCATCTAGTTCCCCAAGTATGTTCTCTCGCTCATCGGCGAAAAGCTCAACACGGCGGAAGAGAGCATTGCGCACCATTACCCGGAACGCACGTACATTCTTCGTGACGGCTGGGGGAGTATCATCCTTAATCTCGGCGGCGGCACGGTCAGTTGCCAAGGATGCAGCGTCCTCGCCAGCGGCAAGTTTCTCCCACTCGTCCACCAGCGATGAGTCGGTTTGGCGCACTAGTTCACCCAGCCACTCGATAATCTCCGCAAGATCATCGTTGACGGCCGACTCGGGTACCGTTTGCCGCAGCGCTTTATACGCATCCGAAAGGTAACGTAACAGCACGCCCTCACCACGTTCTAACGCATAGTACTGCACAAAGTCGTTGAAGCCCATAGCGCGCTCGTACATATCACGCACCACAGATTTTGGATGCGGCTCAAAACGTGCCACCCAGGGTGCCGACTGCTGATACGTAGTGTATGCCTGCTCGATTAACTCAGTGAGAGGCCGAGGGTAGGTTACCTGATCGAGCTCATACATACGCTCGTTATACTCCACGCCGTCTGCCTTCAGCTGCGCTGAAAGCTCGTTCTTAACCTTACGCTCCTGTGCATATAGCACCAGGTGAGGCGGTTCCAAAGTTGCCTCAATCAGCGAAAGAACATCTAAAGCATAGTTGGGAGAATCAGGATCCAAAAGTTCAATGGCTGCCACCGCGAATGCAGAAAGCGGCTGATTTAAAGCAAAGTTATCCTGTAAATCTTCGGTAAGCCGCAGGTATGAGCCATGCTCATCCGGGGTATCTGTGCGCTCAATAACCCCGCCGGTCAGTAGTTCCTTATAGATACTGACGGCTTTACGCAAAAGCTCCCGGCGACGCTGTGGAGGCTCATGATTCGCCTGAAGAATGCGATAGGCTGCGACCACCGGGTTCTGAGGGCGCTGCATCAGGTTCAAAAGCATTGAGTGGGTAATATCGAACGAAGAAGTCAGCGGCTCAGGCTCTGCCGCGACCAGCTGATCGAAGGTCTTCTCTGACCAACCCACAAAACCTTCCGGCGCTTTCTTGCGTTTAGACGACAGTGACTGATTAATCTTCTTTGTATCGTCACCGAACTTCGCCTGTGCTTTGGCCAATAGGCGCGCATTTTCTATATCGTGTTCGGGCGCCTGCACCACTACGGTACCGGCGGTATCAAAACCAGCTCGACCGGCACGTCCCGCGATTTGGTGAAATTCACGTGCGCGCAGGCGGCGATTCTTCGACCCATCAAACTTCGACAAGGCCGTAATAAGTACAGTGCGAATAGGTACGTTAATGCCTACGCCCAAGGTATCGGTACCGCAAATCACCTTTAACAACCCGGCCTGCGCAAGCCTCTCCACGAGGCGACGATATTTAGGGAGCATTCCCGCATGGTGAATACCAATACCGGCCCGCACCAGTTTATTCAGCGCCTTGCCGAAACCCGGACCAAACCTGAACTTCGCAATAAGCTGCGCGATCCGCTCTTTCTCTTCCTTTGAAGCAATAGCTACCGGCAGCAGCGCGTTTGCCTGTTCCAGGGCGGCCTTCTGCGAAAAATGAACAATGTAGACGGGGGCTTGCTTAGTCTGCACAAGCTCCTGAACCGTTTCCTGAATGGGGTCGGTTGAGTAGTAGAAATGAAGCGGAATCGGGCGGTCGCTACTGGCAACCAGCACACTTTCGCGGCCGGTGAGCGCTGTCATCTCTTCCTGGAAGCGCGTGGTGTCGCCCAGGGTCGCGCTCATGAGCAAGAATTGCGCCTGCGGAAGCTCCAAAAGCGGCAGCTGCCATGCCCAGCCGCGTTGCGGATCGGAGTAGAAATGGAACTCATCCATAATAACCTGGCAGACATCCGCAGACTTACCCTCGCGCAGAGTAATATTTGCCAGGATCTCGGCGGTACAACAGATAATGGGGGCATCTGCGTTAATAGCTGAATCCCCGGTAATCATACCGACATTTTCGGCACCAAAAATCTTGATAAGATCAAAGAATTTCTCGGAAACAAGCGCTTTGATGGGTGCGGTGTAGTAAGAACGCTGCCCAGTCGCCAAACCGGTAAAATGCGCCGCCACTGCCACTGTAGATTTACCAGAACCGGTGGGGGTAGCCAGCACCACGTTATGCCCCGCCGCAATTTCCAAGACAGCTTCATCTTGAGCCGGGTAAAGCGTCATGCCTCGGCTAGAGATCCACCCGGTGAATGCCTCATAGATTTCATCAGGGGTGAGCGGATTGCCGGTATAGTCGCGCCGTTTGTAACCGCCGGGATTCTCCGCGAGTTTGGGGGAAAGGTATTCAAGAATGCTCATGGTGCTTCAAGTTTACCGAGTCTAGGGGCAGAGAATTAGCAGAATCCGTCAAAATCAGCGATGCGCACAATATTGGGTGACTATTGCGTTGCGCAAGATATACACGCCACAGGAAACTTAGGTTATGGTCATTTTTTACGCTAGCAGAAACCCCTCTGACTGTTAGACTTGCGTATAGCGAAGTGCGGTTAGTTTCCCTTCTGATAAGGAGTACGCAATATAGCATGAGAATATCCTTAAAGGACACACAAATAGCGGGATACTGGGCGACCGCAAGGAAAAATACTCTTGATGATTGTGTGTCAGAACTTCACTATTTTATGACCTCGCTTGAGTCACTGTACCCGGGCGGACACTGGCGTATCATGCGCGAAGCTCCTCAGCGGTTAGGGGCCAATGTTGAAAATTCTACTCCCGGACTGACTGATCTGCTACTGGGCCAGCTAGAGGGCGCGAAAACTCCAGATGCAGACGCCTCATTTGGGTACTACTTTAACCTTGAATATCTGGGGCCGCTCCCAATAATTGTCCAAGGATGCGTGGGAATACAAACCGACAATAAGAATTTTAAAAACTTTGTCCTGATCAAATTTTGGCGAGACCCCGAAGTGCCAGAATCTTCACAGGGAGAACCCACTCTTGAATCCGGTCACCAACTGCTAGAAACAATTATTCGTTGTTGGTCACCGCACTTAGCCACATGGACAACAACCACTTGGTTACGTGCTGTACCGAAAAGAGAAGCGTATACACCATCTCTAGGATGGAAAACCTATTTCAGCGAACCAGCAGTATGCGAACTAATCAGCGACTTAGGAAAACCCCTGTATCAGGGAATACTTCTTGAAACCTCATCGGATATTCACGATGTCACCCCGGAGAAAATTGTGGCGCTTGCGCAAGAACTATCGAACCGTGGAGTCGAGAGTGTACTCTACCGCGGCACATGAACGTATAGAATCAGCGTCTTGAGTCTTCGCGCCAAAAATTACTGCGTGACATCCCATGTTGTGTATGTTTCATCTAGATTGTCTACAAAACTATCGTAGCTAGTTTTCTGTAGGCCCTCGTGAAAATAAGCGGTACAGCAGAAAACTATAAAATCTGCAATGCAACATGTCACATATATAAGGTAAATGTGTTAGCCTCAATATTTAATGAAATAGAGGGTATAAGCGAGGCACATATGGCGAACGTGGATGAGCAGCATCACCAAAGAAGTACAGAAGAAGCTCCCACTAGTACAAAGACGACACAGCACCAGCAGAAAAATCCTACACAGTCCTCACAAACTCCCAAGGTAGGTATTTCTGACGATGACCTGAAAAATCGGGTATCTTTACGTGTGAGTGCCCCCGGTTATACATATCCCTGGTACCGTTGGGTTATCCCCATGCTTGGCGAAACTACTGCGGGTATAGGCGCTATCGGCATTCCCGTTGTCGTGGGCACTTTTATCAACCACCAAATCGCAGGACACACGGCTGATGCCTGGCTGCTGTTTTGGGTCGTTGTCGTCTCCATCGGGTTTATCGCGCTCAACGAATACTTTGGGTGGGGCGCATCCATGAAATTTGGTGCCGAGCTAGACCGCGACTGGCGCACCTATATTAACGCCCTGCTCAACCGCGCAGCGCATAAGAACAATGCGGGTGAGATGGTTACCGTTATGAGCAAAGACGTGCGCCGTATCAGCGCAGTATTCTTCTCAATCCCTCTCTTCACCAACGCCATGATTATCGCAACTTTAGGCGCTATACAGTTGTGGCTCATTAGTCCGCTCACTGCTGCGGTGACTCTTACCGGAACAGCCTTAGTGATATGGGTTCTGGCGAAATACTCCACCTTCATGGAAAGTAAAGTGGGCGTCTACCGCGCGAAAGATGGTGAAAATTCTTCGCGTGCCTCAGATATAGCAACAGGACTACGCACCATCACGGGACTGGGCGCGGAACAGCAAATGCGCGAGCGCTATCACCAGGGAGCAGATGATGTTTTCGATGCTCTCATGGAATATGAGAAAACTCATCGCTGGATGTTCCTTATCCGCGTATTCCTCAGCGGAACAGTCACCCTGCTTGGTATTGGTTTCGCGCTGACGGGACACGTTGAGAACGGACGCTGGGTACCTGATGTTCCAGCTGCTTCCCTAGTAACGGTTGCTTCTATTATCGCCATGATGGGTGGGCCCGTCTGGATTTCACAAAACTTTCTCACCGAATGGCGTTACGCCAAGGTGGGGCTGGCTAAAGTTGCTCGGCTTGAAGGGTACGCCGGGGTACGTCAAGGTGTGCTCAAAGAACCGCGAACAGATACCGAACTTGAAGCATATGTGAGCCATGGGAAAGAACACGATATGCCGGTCGTCGATATCCCGCAGGTTCCCGCAAAGGCACGCAACGCGCGCATCGTATACATCAATCCTCGACATTGGCAGCTGACTGCTCAAGAGTATGCAGAATCGCTTGTCGAACATGTGCGTGCGCTCGCTGCCGAAAAACTGCCGGATAAACAGCGAATCCTACTAAGTGAGCCTAACCCTATGATTTTCGCCGGAACTTTGCGGAATCACCTACGTCTGGGCACCGTACCGCCCGAAGATACTATAGCTGCGCAAGCGAAAGATGAAGCTCTCCTTCAGATAACCGACTCTAGCGAAATTGCTTACCGTTTGGGTGGGCGAAATCCAGATGAATATTTTGAAGCGCTGATCACTAGTGAAGGGGCTAACCTGTCGGGCGGACAACGCCAACGTTTAGCTCTTGCGCGTGCTCTCGCTCAGGACACCCAAATACTCATTTTGACTGAGCCCCTTAATTCTGTGGATGAGCCAAGCCAGAAATATATTTACGACAGACTTGAGGAATGTGTGGGCACGCCTGCAGCACCAGAGCTCTATCCTGGGCTGCTTGCGGGCTTTGAGACTATTTACATTATTTCGACAACTGCAGAAGTATCTCGGCGTATTGCGCGAGATAACAATATCGAAACCCAGAGGGTAAATCATGTCTAAGTTACCAACCGAACCGCCCCGTGTGGTTGTGCAGAAAATGGGTTCTTATATTGTGCGTTATAGAGGGCGTGCATTCTTCACTTTTATGGTTTATGTGTTGAGCAGCGTCATGGGCGCGGTAGTGCCTCTGCAGATTGGTGCAACTGTTGACGACGTTGTGGCTGGTAAGTATGCGCAATTTCCGTGGAAACCTGTATTGATCATTCTTGCCGCTACTGTTGCTCAAGCCATCGTGATGCTTTTGGCTATGTACAGCGCCGCCCGTCTTGGCGCCCTCGTAACACGCCAAGCAAGTATAGATACCATCGATGCAACTCTAAATCTTGATGCGCGAACCGTCGAGGAATCCGGCAGCGGCGACCTGCTCACACGAGTAACTGATGACCTGTCTTCAGCCTCGAACGCCGTCAGCTTTGACCTGCTCGAAATTCTTTTTGTGATTCTGTATTTCGTAGTTTCTATGGTTTCACTTGCCGCACTCAGCATACCTCTGAGCGTTATCTTCCTGCCTATGATTATCGGCTTGGGCTTGCTGATGGGATATTTTCTGCCGCGTCTTGCCCGTGAAAATCAGAGCGTGCAGGAGATTACGAGCGAGCTTAATAGCGTGCTGACCGAGAACGTCCGGGGCGCATCCACCATTCGTGAACTTGGGGTGCATGATGCCCGCAACGAAACATTCGAGGCTGATAACGACCGGCGTTATCGGGCTACACTCAAGATGGTGCGTATACGCCAGAATTATTACACGCTTGATGCTCTGAATGCGTGGTTCCCTACCGTTATCTGCTTGCTCTGGGGGTCCTTCTGCGTCATGCAAGGGTGGGCAACCTGGGGTGCCTTGGCGACTGCATCCATTATGGTTTTCAGCCTGAGAACTATGGCGGATATTTTGGGGCATCACGTGGGCAATATACGCATAATGCTGGTTAATATGGGGCGTGTGTTTGGGATTATTAATCTGGCGCAAGCGCAGCGTGCTCGGCGCAAAGATATTCGTAGAGCACAACATCATGAAACTTTGGGGAATACCGCACATGTAATCGAGTGCTCCCATGTTTCGTACGGTTATTCTTCAGATGCGCTTGTACTGACTGATATTAATCTGAAGATTGCACCTGGGGAGTGCTTAGCGTTAGTGGGGCGTTCTGGCTCTGGAAAAACCACGCTTGCAAGGCTCATTGGCGGTTCCTTGAGCGCGCTTGACGGTACAATCCGTGTGCTGGGAAAACCAGTTGGCAATGGGGAATTTCCAACCGACAAGTACGAAGATGGTAGGCCGCGACTACTAGTCTGTACCCAAGAGGCACATATTTTCTTTGGTACCGTTATTGATAATTTCACTGCTGTAGTACCAGAGGCCACCAAGAAACAGATCGGTGAAGCTCTGGATGCTGTTAACGCCCGCTGGTGGCGTGAGCTTCCCCAAGGGTTGAAGACGCGCATCGGTACGGGAGATCATGAACTCACCCGTGACCAGATTCAGCAGCTTGCTTTAGCGCGCATCGTCGCGGCAAACCCTCACGCGGTTATTCTTGATGAATCGACCACCCAGCTTGAGCTTGTGGACGCGACCGAATCATTACAGGCCGTGCTCGCGAATCGTGCTGTGTTGATTATTTCGCACGATGCGCGTATCGCATCCCTGGCAGACCGTGCCGTTTTGCTTCAGGAAGGCATGATTACCGCTGAGGGCACGCCCGCTGAGATTTTCGCTCTGACCTAGAAGATGATAGTCAAGAACCGTACACTCTCTGCCCTTCTTGTAGATGGGCACAACGGCACGATAGAGAAGAAAAGTGTACGACGCTCGGACAGGTTATAGAATTGGTTGGGATTTATTTTTTCTTATGGAGCCGCCATTCGGTATCGCCTGCTCCCGAGTCATCGCGATGCCAATGCTGCCCTGTCACTGGGTCAGGCTGCGTTAACTTTGGATTCGGGTTATTACGATCGGGCTCATCCGGATGTTCTGGGCATCCTCGAGCACCAGGGTCTTCGCGGCAGGTTTTACCTACAGAATGCACCTCGGTATCCCACACGCGTACTAGAGTGGGATCACTGCGAACCGTAAGCGAGCCAACAATATTCCAGTCTCCACCTTTGAGACGGTACCGACCCTGATAGGTGACAGTAACGTAAGCATGATAGTTGCCGGATTCTTTGAAAGCATAGCTGGTATCGGTGGGTTTAAAGTTACGTTTACTCTTGTCCCAGACAGAGCCTTGCGCGGTTCCTGAATCCCGCGTTGTGTAAACAGGGTCGCCGGCACCGTACTCATAGGTATAGGCAACGGGAACAGCTTCTATCGTGACTTCTTCATCAAGGATAGTAGTATCACGTGCTGCTGTTTTAACACCGGTCACATAGAAGTTTGTGTTGATCCCGGTATTGACGTGGGGCTCATGCCCGTCGAAATGTAGTGCGGGTTTTGTGGTGGTAAGTTCGGCGAGTTGCTCCCGAACCTGGTGCTCTATCTTTTGGGTGCGAACTTGGGCGTTATCGGCAGTAGGTTCGTTTTCAGGTGTGTTTTGGTCTGCAGGATCGTTGGGAACGCACGTTATACCGCCGTTTCCTGACTGAACGACACCGTATTGTTTATAGTTGCCTGAATCGTCAATGGGTAGGGGAACACGGGCTACTTTACCAGGTTTCCCTTGGTAGAGACAGGGCGCATCTTTAGAAGCATTACCATTGTAGACATCGAAGGTATTTCCTACACTACTCACGGTTGCGGGAGCGTTAGAGCCTGTATCGGCGATACCTTGCTTCGCGTCAGTATCTCGATATCCATTACTTTGTTGAGGTACCGTATGAGGTTCGTTAGGCTGTTGTGAATTGCTGGAAGACGAGGTTCCCTTAACCGTGAGTTTACCTCCGTGGATATTGCCTGAATAGTCGTTTGCAGCAGAAGAAGAGTATGACACTGTACAGAAGAAAATTACTGTTATAGCGCAAAAAACGCGTTTCTTATTTGAGCTCAACTTTTTCCATCCCAGCAAATGCCCAGTGACCAGTTGATTTGAAAACGATACCGAACTCGATAGTGTTCTTATTTTGTTCGGACAAGGGATAGGTATGGGTCTTATAGTCTTCGTTATCTAAGTAGACGACATCGTTAGCGATAATATTTCCGATGATGAGGTAAACGTGATCGCTTGGCGATATCAGAGTGGACGGGTCAAAGGTGAGTTTTCTAGTACCACCAACTGCCCATCCTCCCTTTTGGTAGAGCCTATAGACATAGTTGGCAATCTCTTCCTCTTCTTTATAACCTTCAGACGTATAGTCAGCATATGGTTGTACGTCTCCAGTCTGTATAGCGTAATTCCGCAGGTCGTTCCAATACTGAATAAAGTGAAAAAGCGCCTCCGGTGTCTCAATCCCAATGTCTTCGGGCTTTTTGGGCTTGGGGACGTTCTGCGCGGGTCCTTTTTCGTCTGCAGGACGGTACTCACCTTTGGGCGCTTCAGAGCCACCAGAATAACCCTTAGTGAAGGTCGGATGTGCCTGGGCCTCAGGTGAGGCAGATTCGGTACCATGTGGGCTGGAGCTACCGTCTGTGGTGTTGGATGTTTCGGCACGAGCAGATGCCGTCTCATGTGCTTGCTCTCCGCAAGCGGTCAGGAACTCAGTAACGCAGATCCCCGATGCGAAGGCTATCAGGGCACGACGGTTGAGGACTTTTTGAGGCACACTGTTGTGCCTAAGGGCAGGAATGCTCATCAGTGAACTTTCGTGGTTGGGTGAATATACAGCAGGCCGCAGGGGAGCGCGACCCTTTTCAACAGTACTGTTACATGTAAAGAATAAGAAATATTACTTTATAAGAGTTTGAAAATTACCAAAACTTAGAGATATGTGCACGGCAATAACACATAAAGTCCGTGAACCTATTGAGCCCAACGGTATATGCTACAGTGAAAACGCGATATGGGGTGCTCCATTTTGTAACGGATACACAGCACGGCGCTGTGATCTGGAGCTGAGATATACCCATTGAACCTGCTCTAGTTAGAACTAGCGAAGGGATATCGAACCGTGGCAGAGCAGCATTAACCTTCTTTCTGAAACACCCGATTCATCATTATCTAGATAGCGTGGTGCGTTTGCAGCGATGCCACGCCCATCCCAAGGAGACTTATAGCTATGACGCTATTAAACACATCTACGCCTCGTGTGCTTTCCATTGCCGGAACCGACCCTACAGGCGGTGCTGGAATCCAAGCTGATCTCAAGTCTATTGCCGCAAGCGGTGGTTACGGTATGTGCGCCACAACCGCGCTTGTCGCACAGAATACACAAGGGGTTCGCAGCATTTTTGCTCCACCCACCGAGTTTTTACAAGAACAGCTTGCGGCAGTTTTCGACGATGTGACTGTGGATGCCGTTAAAATTGGTATGCTCGGCGATGTTGAAACTATCACTACCGTCAAGACCTGGCTTGCAGAACATCCGGTACCAGTGGTGGTACTTGATCCGGTGATGGTTGCCTCCAGCGGCGATCGCCTGATTAGTCAAGACGCCGAGCAGGCACTGCGCGAATTGGTGGCGCAGGCAAATGTTATCACTCCGAATATCGCCGAACTCGCGGTGCTCTGTGAGAGCAACCCTGCCCAGACTTTGAAGGAGGCGCATAACCAGGCGGCTCAGCTCGCGGGGAGCACTGGCACGATCGTGATTGTTAAGGGCGGTCACCTGACGGGGGAGGACGCCGGAAACTCGGCTGTTTTCCCTGATGGAACTCATACACATGTGGCCACCAATCGCGTCCAAACGAAGAATACCCACGGTACCGGGTGCTCGCTCTCATCAAGTCTTGCTACCCGCCTTGGACTTGCTCTTGTGAATGGCAATAATGAGCTGAGTGTACGAGTACTCACGAACGCGCTGGCATGGAGCACCCGGTGGCTCAACGAGGCTATTATCGCGGGTGAGGAACTGCACGTGGGCAGCGGGCAGGGTCACGGACCGGTCGATCATCAGGCACGTGCTCGCCGTTTGGAACATGCAGCCGATACGAAACCGTGGGAGCACTTATACGCTGATAAAAATCTTACGGGCGAGAGCCCCAAGAATTTGGTGAAACCTGCGCAGCGGAAATCCCCAGAGTCGAAGGTAGCCCCGGCGGGTCCGTGGACTGCCGCCCTGTGGCAAGCTACCGGTGATATTTGGCGTGACATTCTCGATTTGCCCTTTATTCGCGGGCTGGGCGACGGCACGCTTGACGAGGATTTATTCGGCTTCTATTTAGACCAAGATGCGCAGTACCTTGCCCAGTATTCTCGCGCCTTAGCTACTCTTTCGGCACGTGCCACCTCATCGCAAGGTCAGGTACATTGGGCTGCGGGTGCCCAGGCGGCAATTGTTGAGGAATCGCTTCTGCACGATGAATGGTTGGCGGCGCATCCCGCTATTCCTGCGGAGCAGGGTGGTATTCGGCGTGGTGCACCTTCGGCAGTGACAATGGGGTACACGAACTTTTTACGTGCTACTGCCGCTGGTGAGGATTATGTGGTGGGTGCAGCTGCGGCGCTTCCATGCTACTGGCTGTACCTTGAGATCGGTTACCGGCTCTTGGAGAAAACCCACGAGGAACATCCGTATAATGCCTGGATTTCGGTGTATGGCGGCGAAGAGTTTGCTGCAGATGTGCGCCGCTGCGTGGCGGTTGTTGAGGAAGCATTTGAACAGGCTTCCCCCAGTCAGCGTGTTGCCGCCGCGCAGGCATATATGAGCGCATGCCTATATGAACGTGACTTTTTCGACCAGGCTCATAGAGCGTTGCGGTAACATCCCACTGGTCGGCCCGCATACGACAACGTAAAAGGCTCTTTAGCCAAATCAAGCGTATTTTTCACCGCTTGATTTGGATAAAGAGCCTTTTAGCAGGTAGGTAAAAGGGACTATGCCCCCAGAGCCTCCAGACGCTCAATCAGGCGCTTGCCGTGATCCTCACCAATGGCGCGAGCAACAGCGGGGTTATCGGGGTCGCCAGTGGTGCCGTAGCTGTACAGTGGTTCTTCAAGAGGCATACCGGTGAACGCTGCGGTGTTCTCAAACTCGGTCAACGTAGCAGATACGTCGCGTGGCAGCATAGTGCGGTAGACATCTTCAATAGCGCCAGCGGTTGCAGAGATCAGAAGCTTCTTACCCTGCAAAGCGGTGCCGTTTTCTCCATACGCGAAGCCGTACTCGAAAACGTCGTCAATCCACTGCTTCAGCAGAGAAGAAATTGAATACCACATCACCGGGAACTGCAGAACAATGACATCTGCTTCCACAAGTGCCTTCTGCTCAGCAGGTACGTCAAACTTACCGTTTACACGCAGCTTGTCGAGCTCACGAATCTTGACGTTATCGCCGAACCGTGCCCGCACGGCATCAAGAATAGCCTTGTTAGCGTTAGAAGTCGTAAGGTCAGGGTGCCCCGAAATAATCAGGATATTAGACATAGTCATCCAATCTATTAAACATCAGAATCATGAGCTTGTGAGTGCTGATTCAAGTATAAGCTCAAGTTTGCCACCTTCGTATATTAGCACGCTATTCCCTATGTCTGCCTGTGAACATTATGCCGAATCTAATACATACTGCTAACAAGCTTTTAGTTTTCCAGAAGGTGTACGATGCACAACATTACCCATAAAATGCATGACAAATACCTAATGCGATGCCGCCGAAAAAGAAAATAGCAACCGCAATATACTAAGCCCGCAAGGATTCTAACCTGGCGATGAGTTTGGTGCCATGATTCTCACCAATAGCCCGTACCGCTGCGGCATTCCCCGGATCACTTGATGCGCCGTAGCTGAAAATAGGTTCTTCCAACTCCATACCCGTGAAAGCGGCAGTATTCCCAAAATCGGCGTATGTGGTTGTGAGCTCATACGGCAAAGCATCACGGTACATATTCTCGGGAGCTCCCGCAGTCGCAGAGATTAAGAGTTTCTTGCCGCGCAGCGCCGTGCCTTGCGAACCGTATGCGAAGCCATACTCGAAAACGTCATCAATCCATTGTTTCAACAATCCCGGCACCGAATACCAGTACACAGGGAACTGAAGCACCACGATATCTGCTTCCGCGAGTGCCTTCTGCTCGGCTGGAACATCGAATTTACCATTCACGTACAGTTTGTCGAGTTCACGCATGTTTATCGCATCGCCAAAATGGTTTTTTACGGCATCAAGAACCGTCTTATTTGCGGTGGAATCTGGCAGGTTCGGGTGACCTGAAATAACAAGAATCTTTGACATGATAAATCCAATCTGTGTGCGATAAACAGGAAAGTTAGGAATCCAATATATCGAGCCTTAAGTAGAGCTGCTAGGTTCCTTGCTTATTTTCACGATTTCTACGCCCTGAGGTGAATAGGTTAAAGAAATATCCGGAACAAGCTATATTCCCCGAGTCTGTGGGAAAGAACTGTTCCGGATATTTCTGTGATATTTATCGAAGGCTGCTGTTACTTTTCCTCGTGAGAAGCACCCTTCAAAGCCCCCATAAGCGGTCCCACAATATCCAGCGGAAGCGGGAAAACAACCGTCGAATTCTGATCAGCGCCCAACTCCAAGAGAGTCTGCAAATACCGCAACTGTAACGAAGCCGGTGAATCACTGAGAATGTCAGAAGCCTCCTTAAGTTGAGATGAAGCCTCAAGCTCACCACGTGCCGAAATGATCTTGGCGCGGCGTTCACGCTCAGCCTCAGCCTCACGAGCCATTGCGCGCTGCATGGCCTCAGGAATCTCAATATCCTTGATCTCAACCAGCTCAACTTTAATACCCCACGGGCGGGTGCGTGAATCAATAATGCTTTGCAAATCCGCATTCAAATCATCACGATGCGCCAGCAAAGTATCAAGATCCACACGCCCCAACAGCGAACGTAGTGTAGTCTGAGCGATCTGAGAAGTAGCGATCGGGTAGTTTTCGACCTCAAGTACGGCGTCTTTTGCACTAATCACACGGAAAAGTACTACCGCGTTCACGCGCGCAGGAACGTTATCTTTTGTGATAACTTCCTGCGGGGGAATGGTCAGCGTAATCACACGCATGTCCACGCGCTGCAGCGAATCGATGAGCGGAACCACCAGGTTAATACCAGGTTTCAGCTCGGAACGCAGATGACCGAAGCGGAAAGAAATACCGCGCTGATATTCAGGGATGACCCGAAGGGTACGAATAATCAGAAAAGCGACGATTACAAGAATCGGAATAACAATCGAAAGAACGGTAAGAGAATCCATCATGTCCTCTAAAAAATATGTTGGTAACGGTCAGTAGGAATGACCTGTGTAGATGCGTGCTGAGAAAAATCTAGATGCGGTGACAATACGCACCCCGATCTCTAGGTTACCAATTCATCAACGACGGTACCTTAGAAACCGGGGCGCGCATCCTCACACTAACGAGAGACTTCTTCGAGATTCTGCTCCTGAATAACCTCTGCGGTAGTTTTATGCAGACGTGGGGTAGAAGTCCCCTCGCCGCTCCACGCCGGACGATCAGGATCAATCTGCGAAGAACGCACAGGCAAAGTTGCAGCAGAGATTATCTGCTTACGAGCATCGTCGGTGCGGCGCTTACGCTCATTGCCAATACCGCCCCACTTAGCGGCAAACCTATCCATCTTAACCGCCACCGATTCATCCGCAGTAGACCCAGGAATATGTTTAGGATCTGCCACAAAGTTCTCAGGTGACTTAATGAGCTTGATAGCCAAGGGATAGGTGAGTGATAAACAAGCCACAATAACGGCGGCTTCCACCAGCAGCTCCAAGGGAGCATGCCAGGCCAGAGCCGTAGCACCCACGATAATAGGGCCGAAAAGCGCAACCGTCACGGCAAGACCGCGATGGAACTTACCCGACTCCGAGTAAGGCCACTCATCAACCTCACGCGTAAGTTCACGCCCATTAGACGAGACGGTGCAAGTGTCCTTAATAGGACAGGTATTGCACACGCTCGGCTTGGCACGGTAGCGCATCACACGATTATCCGTATCAAACGCTACCGGCCACAGCCACTGATCCTCGGGGCAAAGCCACGCATCGTTACTCTCGTGGTAGGTGAACCCGAAAGTCCGGGATGCCACGAAACGTTGGCTTGTACGCTTAGCAAGAATATCGAAGCCCCACCCGACGGCGACTAGCCCCAGCGCATAAACGCTGGATAGCCACACCATCAGGGATACTCCGGCAATTTGCTCAGGCATGATAGTCAGCCTCGACGATCGCTACGGTACGGACTTGTCTGTTCGGGAAGCTCGTCAGCAGCCTTAGCACCCGCAAACTCGGCGATGCGCTCATCATCCACCAACTCGTATAGCGGCGGCTCGGGGAGCTCCAGAACAGTTTCTTTGTTCTTCTGTGAGAAGTACGAAGTTATACCCAACCATGCGAGTTTGAGCAGCGGCATGATACCAGCCAAGAAGATCACGTCGCCCGGTAAGCGCAGCCAGTCCATAATCACAGTTGAACCATCGTGAATAAACGCGAAGGAACGGGCCTCGTAGTAGCCTTCACCCACGGACTTATACAACTGAGCGACACCCAGCGGCAGAAGCGAAATAAAGACCATCCAGATCAGCCCGATGTTCAAGGCCCAGAATGAGAACTTCAGCCCCTTCTCAGGCCATTTATTCTCAGGAATCAGGTAACGCAACGCAAACACCGCGAAGGCCAGTGCCAACATACCGTACACACCCATCATAGAGCCGTGCGCGTGGTTTGCGGTGAGTGCAGTGCCGATTTCGTAGTACGAAACAACCGGCAGGTTGATCAGGAAGCCGAAGACACCTGCACCCAAGAAGTTCCAGAAGCCTACAGCAATAAGGAACATCACAGCCCAACGATGCGGGAACGGCTTGGTGCGGTTGGAGTACTGGCGAGCACCCAACTGCATGAAGCCCCACGCCTCAACAGTCAGGAAGGTCAACGGAATAACCTCTGCTGCCGAGAAGAACGCACCGAATGCCATCTGTTCCGAAGGAGTACCAGCGAAGTAGGTGTGGTGCATAGTACCAACCACACCACCGGCGGAGTAGAGCACTGCATCCATCATGATGATGGAGATAGCGATGCGCTCGCGCACCACACCCAAGAGTACGAAGACGTAAGCGACCATCACAGTGGTGAAGAGTTCGAGGAAATCTTCAACCCACAGGTGTACCACCCAGAAGCGCCAGAACTCGGCGACTGAGAAATGGGTGCGCTGACCAGCGAGCATACCCACGGCGTAGAACATCGGAATTGCCAGACCTGAGAAGAGGAACAACCAAGGCATGGAGGTTTTCTTCCCGCTCTTGAGGCGTGAGCTAAGGGTACGCCAAACAATGACAATCCAGATGAACATACCAGCGGTGAGCAGAATCTGGAAGAAACGCGGTAGATCAAGGTACTCCCACTGTTGCGCAAAGATAGTGTTCTCGGGTATCCAGCCCTTTTGCGAGAACCATTCGTTGAGAAGCGACCCGAGCACCACAATAACCACGGCCACGAAGAGGACGACGGTGAGCAGACCTTGCTTCTTTGGCTCTTTGCGGGTAATAAGCGGGGCAATGAAGATACCACCAGCTAGGAACGCCGCAGCCGTCCAGAAGAGAGAGAGCTGTACGTGCCACGTTCGAGACACGGTGTAGGGCAGTAGCTCACCCATATTGATACCGAAGAACCCGTCTATTTCAACGCGATAGTGCTCGGTGAGAGCGCCCACCAAGGCTTGCAGGAGGAATAGAACAATAATCGTGATGAAGAAGAGTCCAGCTGCCTTCTGGGAGGGGGTGAGCTTAACTTCATCCGGCTGCCGGAAGTCAAGGACTGGGGCTTCTTCGCCGTGCCAACCGATGGTGCGCGACCAACGACCATATATGGCAAACAACAAGCCGGTACCGCCAATGAGGGCGATGAGCGATAGAGCCGACCAAACCATGAGGTCTGCAGTAGGTTTATTATCAACGTTCGGTTCTGCGGGCCAGTTATTGGTGTAGGTGTAATCCTGGTTAGGACGCTCGGCGGCCGACGCCCATGCCGTCCACCCAAAGAATGCCGTCAAATCGTGCAGTTCTTCGTCGCTCTTAATAGCGTTCGGGAAAAGACCTAAGGAAGTATCACCACGGGTAAGGGTGTCCTTGTAGTGGTCTGTCATCAAGCTGAAACCCTTGGTCTGTCCTTCGGTCCAGGTAAGGGTTTTGCTGGATTCGTCGTATTTATTCTCGTGACGCCACTCGTTTTTAACGATTTCGCGCGGTTCTTGCTTGCCTTCTGAGCGGTATTTATCAACGGCGGCATCGGTGGTCTTGCGCAGGTACTCTGCGGTGAAGTCCGGACCGATGTACGCACCGTGACCCAGAACGGAGCCGTACTGCTGCAAACCGCGGCTCTGATAGAGCTCCTGACCATGCTGAATCTGCTCAGCAGTTGCGATAACTTTACCGTCATTGCCGACGATCTTATCGGGGAGCGGCATAGAGAGCGCGTAGGTGCGCATCGCCAAGACAGCCATGATGGTAAAGCCCAAGAGCATCACAAACGCTACAGCCTGTACCCAGCCTTTTCCAGCGTAGGCACCGACTGCATCCGTGCGGCGGGTGATCTTGGCGATCTCCCCGCGCGTTACGGTTTTCTTAGCCATTTTGATGTGTCTCCAGTGTGCGTGGATTGATTTTTGTTAGTGCTCGCGGTAAGCATCCCCATAATTAGGAAACCCACAGGGGCACTTAGTTTTATTCTTGCATTACGAATACGAATTTAGAAAGTTTACAGACATGGTGTCATTATTATGAAAGAAATTACACAGGTAAAGTAAGAATAGTTCTCATGTTGTGTATTATTTGATACAATTTAGTACCTCAGTTTTATGTTTAGGTGAGGCTTACCTAAGAATTAAGCAAGATTTTTGTACTCTAATTCTGGTGGGGTGCCGTAAGAATATGCATCTGCTTGAAATAATAAGAAAGTGAAGAAAACATTCCATAGGTTTTCATAATATCTCTGCTGATTCCGAGAAAGTTAATACAAACGTCAAGCTTATAAAATCCGTATGGAATAATAAAGAACGGAGAAAACCACCAGAACCATAAGGAGTTCGGACATGCTGGCGTACAAGGCAGGGCAAAAAGTAGTAACGGGGCTACTGCGCACTGTATTCAGGGCACGGGTGACCGGGCTTGAGCATTTCCCAAAGAAGGGGCCCGTAATTGTGGCGTCTAACCATCTATCCTTCCTCGACTCCATTATTATCTCCGCTATGATGCCCCGCCGAGTAGCATTCCTCGCGAAGGCGGAGTACGTCAATACACCGGGTATTCGAGGCAAAGCCATGAAGGCTTTTTTTGAGGCCGTAGACATTATCCCCGTGAACCGCTCCGACCGTTCGGAATCCCTTAAAGCACTCGATCTAGCTCTTGAAAAACTTGAAGAGGGTAAAGTCTTCGGTATCTACCCTGAAGGTACACGATCTCGTGACGGGTTTTTATACCGCGGCAAAATTGGTGTAGCCTGGCTAGCCCATATGACTGGAGCACCAGTAGTTCCTGTGGGTCTTATCGGAACCGAACGTCTGCAGAAGCCCGGCTCAAATATGATTTACCCTCACCGGTTTACCATCCGTGTGGGGGAACCTATGCATTTTGAGAAGACCGGCGAGAAAATGACCGGTAAACAGCGCCGTCAGACCACCGACCACATCATGGATGCTATCGCTCAGCTCTCGGGCCAAGCCCGGAAGAACGAATACAACGTTTCGCCCTCCGCCGAGCGTGACGCAGGGTAGCGCCTGCCCGTCTAAAAACGAGTACACTTAACCGCGCATCCTGATTATGGATGCGTGGTTATTTTTCAGTACTACACCGTGAGGAGCGTTCGTGGCAGACCCCCAAAGCTATCGCCCTGCCTCCGGCGATATTCCAACGCATCCCGGTGTATACCGTTTTCGTGATCCCCACGGCAGAGTTATATACGTAGGTAAAGCGAAAAACCTGCGCAACCGACTGAACAGCTACTTTGTAGCCCCGGAACGTCTGAGCCCGAAAACCTACGCTATGGTGCATACTGCCGCCAGCGTGGAGTGGACGGTAGTCGGCAGCGAACTTGAATCTCTGCAGCTTGAATATACCTGGATCAAGGAATATAAACCCCGCTTTAACATAGCGTTCCGCGACGATAAATCTTATCCTTACCTTGCAGTCACAATGCGCGATAAATTCCCGCGAGCGCAGGTCATGCGCGGTGATCGTAAAAAAGGTGTGCGGTACTTTGGTCCTTATTCGCAGGTATGGGCTATTCGTGAAACTTTGGATGCGCTTCTGCGCGTATTCCCGGTGCGTACCTGCTCGGCGGGAGTCTTTAAACGTGCCGAGGCTTCGGGACGCCCGTGTCTTTTAGGGTATATCGACAAATGTGCAGCACCGTGTGTAGGGCGTGTGAGCCCCGAAGAACACCGTGAACTAGCGGATGGGTTGTGCCGTTTCATGGCAGGGGGTGCCGAAAAATTTATTACCCAGCTTACCCGACGTATGAAAAAAGCTGCAGCCGATATGGACTTCGAACGTGCAGCTGTATTACGTGACGATATTACCGCGTTAACAAAGGCATTTGAACGTAACGCCGTGGTTTTATCGGACTCTGTTGATGCTGATCTTTTCGCCTTTGCTCAGGACGAGCTAGAGGCATCGGTACAGGTGTTCTTCGTGCGCGGTGGGCGTATCCGCGGACAACGTGGCTGGATTGTTGAGAAGGTTAACGATGGTGGCGAAACCGAGCTGATAGAGCAGCTTCTCGTTCAGGTCTATGGTGAAATGGCGGCAAATATTGCTAGCGCTGCAGCTTTCGACGAAGATTCCGGGTTAGACGCTACACAACATGAGATCCCTCGACAGATTTTAGTTCCTACTATGCCGGAGAACACCCAGCAGCTTCAGGAATGGCTCTCAGGTGTGCGTGGTGCCAAAGTCGATATTGCAGTACCGCAGCGCGGCGATAAAGCGGCACTGATGAAAACGGTCGCCGAGAACGCCCAACATTCCCTGACCCTGCACAAGAGCCGTCGTGCTGGGGATATTACCACCCGTTCAGCGTCGCTTGTGGAACTCCAAGAAGCCTTAGAACTACCGGAACCGCTCATGCGCATCGAATGCTACGATATTTCCCATGTGCAAGGTACTAATGTGGTGGCCTCTATGGTGGTCTTTGAAGACGGCATGCCCACCAAAAGTGCCTACCGTAAATTCTCGATCACAGGGGGTGCTGCTCGCGACGACACCGCCAGTATGTATGACGTCATCACCAGGCGATTTAAACGTTATCTCACCGAGCAGCAGCAACGTGCGGAAACACCTTTGTCCTCGGGAGAAGTTGCAGCTGATGAGTCGGTACAAGAACCAGCTAAATTTGCGTATCCGCCGAATCTGGTCTTAGTTGATGGCGGCCCACCTCAAGTTGCAGCCGCCCAGTCCGCCTTGAGTGACCTCGGCATTGAGGATATCTACGTGGTAGGTATCGCAAAGCGCCTCGAAGAGCTGTGGTTACCCGACGATGATTTCCCAGTGATTCTGCCCCGTACCTCTGAAGCGCTATACCTTGTGCAGCGTATTCGCGATGAGGCACACCGTTTTGCTATTACGTTCCACCGCGCAAAACGAGGTAAAGCTATGGTGGCTTCTGCTTTGGACTCTGTGCCCGGATTAGGCAGTGTAAAACGTGAAGCGCTGATTAAACATTTCGGGTCGCTTGCTAAAGTACGGCGCGCTTCGGTTGAAGAACTCCAACAGGTTTCAGGCGTGGGGCCTGCGCTCGCACAAAAAGTGCATGACCACCTCAACCAAAAGGAAACTGCCTGAGGCAGCACCCCGGGTATTTATGCACAGATAGCCGTCCGCCATAAGGGGTTGTCTAGTATGATTGAGAACTAGAGACAATTCGTATCAAAGGAGAAACTACATAATGAGTGGCGAATTGCTAAATAAATCGCAAAAACCCCAGATACTGGTAATTACCGGTATTTCAGGCGCAGGTCGTAGCACTGTTGCTAATGTCCTTGAGGATGAGGGCTGGTATGTGATTGATAATATTCCGCCACAAATGCTGGAATCGATCGCGGAGCTCGTTACGCAGGATGGCGCCAAAGTTCCGAAGGTTGCACTGGGGATTGACGTACGAGCCCGCGCGGTTTTCGACGACTTACCAGCGGCTATTGAAACTCTTCGCAAATCCGACGTTGATTTCTCGATGCTTTTTCTAGACGCCAAAGATGAAACTATCGTGGCTCGCTATGAGGCACAGCGTCGCCCCCATCCGCTTCAAGGAGAAGGTCGCGTACTTGACGGTATACGTGCCGAACGTTCCCTCTTCGAAGGGCTTCGACTCGCCTCTGATCGCACGATTGATACCACGGGCATGAACGTGCACGAGCTTGCACGCACAGTACGCGAGATGTTTGCTGACGGACCGGATAAAAAACTTAACCTTACTGTCATGAGCTTTGGGTTCAAACATGGATCACCCACAGACGCAAATTTCATGGCAGATATGCGCTTTATTCCAAACCCGCACTGGATTCCTGAATTGCGTCCGCTCACCGGACAGGATGCCCCAGTACGTGACTACGTGCTCAGTAACTCTGGGACTGAGGAATTTATCAGCAACTACCTGGAAGCTCTGCGTCCGGTTCTGGAAGGGTACCGTCGCGAAGGAAAATACTACGCCACCATTGCTATAGGATGCACCGGCGGGAAGCATCGCTCGGTCGCTGTCACGGAAGAAATCGCTCGGCGCCTGAGCGCATTTCCCGAAGTTAATGTGCACGTGTTGCATCGTGATAAGGGGCGTGAGTAATGGCACGCATCGGTCATTCACCTGACCTGCCTGTCGGCTCTGATACTCAGGGAATCCCGAAGCTGCCCGCGTTACCAACTCAGGCTTTACGGCTTCTTAAAAGTACTCACCGCGTTACCAAAGTAACAGCTTTGGGGGGCGGGCATGGACTTTACGGTTCGCTGTCCGCGCTTCGGCATGTCACAACAGATCTAACGGCTATAGTAACGGTTGCCGATGACGGGGGTTCATCGGGTCGCTTACGTAAAGAGATGGGCGTACTCCCTCCAGGAGATTTGCGTATGGCTCTCTCGGCCCTTTGCGATGATACCGATTGGGGGCGAACGTGGCGAGACGTTATGCAGCATCGTTTTAGCGCGCCTGAGGGGTATACTGACGAGTTTCCTCTTGAATATCACGCCCTTGGAAACCTGCTTATTACGACGCTCTGGCAGCTTCTTGAAGACCCCGTTGCTGGGCTTGACTGGGCGGGAGCTCTGCTCAACGCTCGTGGTCGGGTGCTTCCTATGGCATTGGATCCTATGGTTATTTATGGTACGGTGCTACGGGAACATGCTGGCGGTGGCATCGAACGGGTGCGTATTAGCGGGCAAGTTAACCTCTCAAAAGAAAAGCAAGTGCACGATATTGGGCTTACTCCCAAAGACGCGCGCCCATGTCCGGAAGCGCTAACCGCTATTGAGGAATCCGATTGGGTAATCTTAGGCCCCGGGTCGTGGCGCACCTCCGTTCTGCCGCACTTGTTGTTAGAAGCACAGCGCGATGTTATCTGCCGTACAGAAGCTATGCGCTGTGTAGTTATGAATCTTTCGGATGACGAAGAAACCGCTGGATTCACTCCAGCCGCACATTTAGCACTCTTGAAACGATACGCCCCGGATCTTCGATTGGACGCGGTTATTGCTGATGACGAAACACCCAAGTCTGTACGTAGCGAACTGGAACGAGAATCAGAATCTATGGGGGCGCGTGTGATGTGGGCACCCGTACGAGCATCAGCTGAAAACAATGTACATAATCCTCTGAAACTTGCAGCGGCGTATCACGAACTATTTTCGTTCAAGTTTTAGAGGTAAGAAGCGTGGAATTTATTTTCTATTTCTGCCACCTCAAGATACACCGTTTCTCTAAATAGAGCATGTAGCATAGCTGAGTGCATTATCAGCACATCACATCATACGAACCTCACGGTGGGAAGGAACAACAATGGCTCTTACCGCGCTCGTTAAGGATGAGCTGGCCAGATACGAAACGAGCAAAGCGTCAGTACGTAAGGCGGAGATCTCGACTATTCTGCGCTTTACTGGTGGTTTGCACATCGTTTCTGGGCGGATTGTTGTTGAGGCAGAAGTTGATTCCGAACAGACCGCGTTACGCATGCAGCAGACTATTGCTGAAATATACGGGCATGAGGCTGAGATAACGAGCGTCAGCGGTGGTGGTTTGCGCCGCGGCGGGCGTTATATAGTGCGTGTTGATGCCGGGGGAGAAGCACTTGCTCGACAAACCGGTCTTTTAGATTTGCGAGGGCGCCCGGTGCGGGGGCTGCCGCCTGCTGTTGTCAATGGCTCCATTCAGGACGCCGAAGCGGTCATGCGTGGTGCTTTTTTGGCACATGGATCGCTCACAGAGCCTGGTCGCTCATCAGCAATCGAATTTACATGCCCAGGGCCGGAAGCAGCGCTTGCTCTTGTGGGAGCGGCCCGGCGTTTGGAAATTATTGCTAAAGCGCGTGAGGTTCGCGGAGTGGATCGTGTTGTGGTCCGCGATGGCGAGACTATAGCCCGGCTTTTGGAGCGTATGGGGGCTCAGGACGCCCTCAAGGCGTGGCGTGAGCAACGTACTCGTAAGGAAGTTCGGGCGACTGCGAACCGTCTGGCAAACTTTGATGATGCAAACCTGCGTCGTTCTGCTCAGGCAGCTGTGGCCGCGGGTGCCCGTGTAGAACGTGCTTTGGAGATCCTGGGAGACGATGTTCCAGATCATCTGCGCTATGCGGGCGAACTGCGTGCCATGAATAAGCAAGCCTCTTTGGATGAGCTGGGACGTATGGCAGATCCTCCTCTGACGAAGGACGCGATCGCTGGACGTATTCGTCGTTTGCTGGTCATGGCTGATAAACGAGCGAAAGAATTGGGGATTCCTGGAACCGACCTCCCGAAATCTTCATAAGTAGCTGCTGTATAAAGGCAGGGTTATCTGTAGAGATGTAGAGATAACCCCGCCTCTCTGCTGTGTGAAAAATCTTTAAATAAGGAAAATCTAACATTACTTCGATGTGGCGACGCGTGGGCTCGTGTGTTCTTTCAAGGAAGATAAGATTCTAACTATAAAGTCTTTATATGTATTTTGTATTAGTTTGATATTGATTGCGTTTGAGTTGCCACAACCATATCCCAACATAAAGAACTGCTAAATTCAACGTAAAACAACAGAAAACAAAGGGTTTTTCGCCATTTTTGTAAGGTAAATCACAAAAATACCCGATAAAAACACACCCAAACACACATAAACTAAGGTAGGATTATAACAACACCGGCGGACACGCAACCAGCGTGAGACGAAAAACTCTAGAGGCTCTCTCATGAGACCCATGAACAATGGCTCTAGTCCGTCAAACTCAATGCACTGACAAGGAGATACTCCAGTGACTGTACGCGTAGCTATCAATGGTTTTGGTCGTATCGGCCGCACTTTCTTCCGCGCCGCACGCGCCGAGGCTAAGGGCTTTGAGATCGTAGCAATCAACGATCTTACCGACCCGAAGACTCTCGCCAACCTGCTTAAGTATGACTCCATTATGGGTCGCCTGGGGGCCGACGTAGAGGTCAAGGACGATGCATTGGTTGTTGACGGCAAAGAGATTAAGATTCTTGCTGAGCGCAATCCTGCAGATCTTCCCTGGAAGGATCTCGGCGTAGATGTCGTGCTTGAGTCTACCGGTTTCTTCACCGAAGGTTCAAAAGCACAGGCGCACATTGATGCCGGCGCTAAGAAAGTTATTATTTCTGCACCCGGCAAGAACATTGACGGTACCTTCGTGATGGGTGTGAACGACGATCAGTACGATCCGCAGAACCATCACATTGTCTCCAACGCATCCTGCACCACCAACTGCCTGGCTCCTTTGGCAAAGGTTCTCAACGATTCCTTTGGCATTGAAAAGGGCCTGATGACCACTATCCACGCATACACCGCTGACCAGCGTCTGCAGGATGCTCCCCACTCTGACCTGCGCCGTGCACGTGCAGCAGCAGTGAACATGGTTCCCACCTCCACCGGTGCAGCAGCAGCAGTTGGTCTCGTACTTCCCGAGCTCAAGGGTAAACTGGATGGCTTCGCAGTTCGCGTTCCCACCATTACCGGCTCCATCACCGATCTTACTTTCACCGCATCCCGCGAGGTGACCAAGGAAGAAGTTAACGCTGCTCTGAAGGCTGCAGCCGAGGGTCCGATGAAGGGTATCATCATGTACAGCGAGGATCCCATCGTCTCGAAGGATATCGAAGGTGAAGGAATCTCCACTATCTTTGATGCGCCGCTAACCAAGGTTATTGGCGACCAGGTGAAGGTTATCGCTTGGTACGACAACGAGTATGGTTATGTATCCCGCTTGGTAATGTTCACCAACAAGGTTGTGGCTTCTCTCTAAGCCTATCTACGCAAGGATAGCTACTTTACGAGCTGACGAGGAGAACCCCAATTCTACAGCATGTTTTTACCGTAGAGTTGGGGTTTTCATGTACCACGAAGTAAAAAATGAGGCGTGTATGTATGGAATATCGGTAGAACTTGCCTAAACCACCATCCGCGCCGCACCAGGCTAAAACTTGGTCATTTCAGCAGACTTACGGCTGTGTGACCACCAGACTTCTGTATTATTGAAAATACACACATCCCCACTAATGTAGGAGGAATTTCCCATGGCTAAGGCACTTGCAGAGCTGCTTGATGAAGGCGTAACGGGGCGTTACGTGCTGGTTCGTTCCGATCTTAACGTTCCCCTAAAAGACGGCGTGGTAACCGATGACGGTCGTGTGCGCGCATCCCTGCCTGTTATTGAAAAATTGGCTAAAGCTGGTGCTCGCGTTATTGTAACCGCGCATCTTGGGCGCCCCAAGGGTCAGGTAGATCCCCAGTATTCGATTGCTCCCGCAGCTGCACGCCTTGCCGAGCTTGCATCCGTTCCTGTAAAGGTAGCGACAGATCTTGTGGGTGAGGACGCAAAGGCGAAGGCTGCGGACCTCAAAGACGGTGAAGTCCTTGTTCTTGAGAACGTGCGTTACGATGCTCGTGAAACTTCTAAGGACGATGCAGAGCGTGGTGCATTTGCAGATGAGCTCGTTGCTCTCACCGGTAAAAATGGCGCATATGTGGATGACGCATTCGGTGCTGTTCACCGCAAGCATGCGTCAGTCTACGATGTGGCAAAGCGTCTTCCCGCGTACCTTGGCGACCTTGTTAAGAAGGAAGTCGATGTTCTCTCAAAGGCTCTTAATAATCCTGAGCGCCCCTTCGTCGTTGTCATGGGCGGTGCGAAGGTCTCTGATAAACTCGCCGTGATCGACAACCTGATTGGCAAGGCAGACTCCATTCTTATCGGTGGCGGCATGGGATATACCTTCGCCTATGCGCAGGGTTACGAAGTCGGTAATTCTCTGCTTGAAAAAGACCAGGTTGAGACTGTAAAGCGGTACCTAGAAGAAGCCCCCAAGAAGGGAACTGAAATCGTGACCGCTGTTGATGTTGTCTGGGCAGACGACTTCTCGGCAGAGGCTAACACCGAGATTCGACCCGTCGAGGATCTCACCGGCGGTAAACTTGGTGCCGAAGCAGAAGGTCTAGATATTGGACCGAAGACTCGTGAGCTTTTCGCAGAAAAAATTAAGAATGCGAAGACTATTTTCTGGAACGGCCCGGTAGGCGTTTTTGAAATTGCTCCCTTTGCCGGTGGTACGAAGGCCGTTGCGGAGGCAATTGTTGAGTCTGATGCATTCTCCATCATCGGTGGTGGCGACTCTGCATCGGCTGTGCGCAACCTTGGCTTTGCTGACGAACAGTTCGGACACATCTCTACGGGTGGCGGTGCATCGCTCGAATACATTGAGGGTAAGACCCTGCCCGGTTTGGACGCTCTAGGCGCATAACTCTTATCGCGCTGCCGCTAGGAAAACGCACCCGGCTCTCAACTTCAAGGACGCGCCGGGTGCGTTCCTATATGCTCATAGATAGATAGCCATAACCCACATCGCAAGGATGCATTCCATGGGATTTTTCTCTAAATACTTTGGTTCCCGCGAAGCTACAACAGTCGCAGACTATGAACGTGAAGTGCGGCAAGAAAGACAGGCATCCGCCCAAAATCTGAAAGAGCCTCGGAAGGCAGACGAAGCTAAAGTCGCATCAGCTTCAGAACATCCGGATTATTTGTATGGTGCCTCTGCCGATAATTCATCAGATTTTTGGGAAAACTCGGCAGTTGATCGGGACCACAAACTGACTATCACCATGCTGCAAGCGCAAAAATCTAGGGATCTTATTCAGACGCTAGTAACTGACCTTGAAGATCACTTGGACGAGCTCCCTAGTTATCTAGAGAAAACCGTGACGGAGCTTCATCAAAAAACCACTCAAGCGCTCCTGAGCTACTACACTTATAACGCTGCGTGGGAGATAAACCCACAAAATCCAGAACTTGCCGAATATTATTTTCCGAGTTATAACGCTGCATGCGATATTGTAAAGGTTGCTTACCGGTGTCTGCAGAATAATATCTGGACTACAACTAATATCTTGAGGCAAAAATACAAGATGATACGTATCTTATCTGAACGTGCACAAGATACGGCGCAGATTATTCCAGAGATTATGCCAGCAGTTATAGATTCCCCGGTAGTTATGGCTCCATCAGACGCATTTCTTATTTCTGTAGAAGAACGCCAGAATATTCTGAAGACAGGACAGCGTGTCGCCCAAGAAGCGATAGTACGCGCCCAGCACCTTGCACAAAAGGCTGAGTCACAACCTGAAACGGGTCTCTATAACCTAGCACTCGCGTATGAATCAGGCGCCTCAGATCTTGTACTTGCCCTTGAAAACTATGCAGACTGTGTGAGGGAAAGCCAACTGCTGCATGTGGATTTTGTTACTGCTTTTCGTCAAGTGGTGAGAATTTTGCGAGAAACTTCAGACGATGAACAGTACGTTCATATACTCGAATATCTTGCTAGATTAGAGTCTATATCGGTAAGAGCATTGGAAGATTACTCTCTTGCTGACGATGCTGATACTGTACTCTACCTTCTGGATCTTGTGCATTCGGATGTTCCCGAACAGGTCTTTACAGAAATTTTGCGCTATTTGCTTGAACCGTACCGGCGCTACCTCACAATGCTACTAACTCAGTGGGATATCTATGCTTTAGGCAATTTTGCTCCACTTATGGTGGCAACCTATGCGATATACACCAATGCGCGTATGTGTTATGAGGAAGCATTGGCTGAGAATGGAAATACCCTACAGGCTTGGAGTCTCGCCCACAGCGCTCATGAGGCGATCGTGATGGCGCATCGTTATGCGTACACTGACTATCGTGAGATGTTTCAAGATTACGACGAAGAAGAACTTGATGCTCTAATACTGCAGAACATGTCGGAAAATACTCGGGAATTCTTCATGCAGGAGACAGAACAAATGGCAAACGCCTGGAAACTTGATCTGTAGCTTTTCGGAGTAGACCTGACTAGCCTAAAAATCCAGATAAAACCTAGAGTATTTAGTGTTTTTTGAGTGATCAAACCATTAAAATAGAAGATAGAAATTTCCGAATCTATACCCTGATTTTTCGGGGGATTGGAGCGAAAATATGTCGCGCAAACCGCTGATCGCCGGTAACTGGAAGATGAATCTTAACCATGCTGAAGCCGTTACGCTGGTCCAGAAGCTAGCATGGACTCTTGATGATTCGAATTTTGATTTTACAAAGACTGAAGTAGCGGTATTTCCTCCCTTTACCGATATTCGCTCCGTACAGACCCTCGTTGAAGGCGACAAACTGAGTATTGAATATGGTGGTCAGGATATTTCTGTACATGAATCCGGTGCATACACCGGAGAGATCTCTGGTGCTTTTTTGCAGAAACTTGGTGCGAAATACGTTCTCGTAGGACACTCTGAGCGTCGCACTTACCATCACGAAAGTAATGAACTATGTGCTGCTAAGGTACAGGCTGCTTACACCTATGATTTGACTCCGGTACTGTGCGTTGGTGAAGCCCTGGAAGTCCGTGAGGCTGGCACCCATGTGGACTTTACCCTTGAGCAGCTTCGCGGTTCTATTGCAGGCTTGAGTGCCAATCAAGCAGAAACTCTCGTGGTTGCGTATGAACCTGTATGGGCAATTGGCACTGGTAAGGTCGCAACTGCCGATGATGCGCAGGAAATGTCTGCGGCTATACGTGCTGAATTTGAAAAGCTCTACTCCGCAGACGTTGCTCAGAAGGTTCGTATTCTCTACGGTGGATCGGTTAAGTCTTCTTCGGCGCCCTCTATTATGGGGAAGGAAGACGTGGATGGTGTGCTGGTAGGTGGCGCATCCCTTCAGGCTGAAGAGTTTGCAGCAATTGCGCGTTTTGATGCATAGCTAAGCAGCAATTCGTACTTAAAGGCGTCTAGCATACGTGTATTCGTGCGCTAGGCGCCTACCATTTTGTGTAATGTTACGAACATGAACAGAAATATTCTCATTCCATATTTAGAGAGGCAGATATTGATGCAGGTTGAGCTCACCAGATTTCGGGTGCTAAAAGGTCAAGAAGAGCGAGCTGTAAGATGGATGCATTTTCTTCGCCAGAATATGGATGCCGTTGAGCAGACTTTAGCGCCCGAGAAAATGTATGTCGAAACGATCTTTTCGGAGGTTCGTGATGGGCATATGTACTGGTACAGCGTACAGGGACAGGGAGCACAACCTGTAGAAGAATCAGAGCACTGGGTGGATAAGGAGCATTTAAGGTTCTGGTGCGAGGTTATTGACCCTACATTTCCGGGAGAAGATCTAACGATGGAAGTTCTGATGATGCTACCAGATATTCATAAAGTTGCCTTAGGGTAAGAGAACGCAGCCCTGGGACAAAATATGTGGTACCTAAAATTTTTCTGTAAAAATGTGGAAAATAGCGATTTTCGGCATATATTTGCGGCTAAAATTATTATAATAATATCTAAAATATAACAAAATGATTAAGGATTTTGAGTTAGTTTGATGTAGTTAGTTGCATTTTATTTAAATCTAATTTAATTAAATATAATTCAAATGTTCTTTATATATTTAAAATGTGTGGTTTTGTGAAGTCTTCGAGATTTGTTACACTTATGCCTAAGCGTTTTAGGAGGGTGAGATATGAAATCACGCAAGTATACGTCTGTTTTTATTGGTTCATTAATTATTTCATTAATATTAGTGGCTCTGGGCTTTGTTCCGGGTTACGAGACAGTTTCTAAAAACTGGAGGGCGCTGATCGGAACTGACTTCGGTTGGTTTTACCTCCTGCTTGTAACTCTTATAGTATTGGTCTGCGGGTTTTTTGTTTTAAGCCCCATGGGACAAATTAAGCTTGGAGAGCCTGACTCAAAGCCCGAGTATTCCACCGGTTCGTGGATTGCCATGCTTTTCTCGGCTGGTATGGGTATCGGTCTAGTTTTCTATGGTGCTGCCGAGCCGCTTTCACACTTTGCTAACAAAACTCCGCATGCTGCGCCGGGGTCACAGCAAGCAATGGCAGATTCCTTCCAATTTACGTTCTTCCACTGGGGTATACACGCCTGGGCTGTGTACGGTATTGTGGCTCTGGCTTTGGCATATTTCGGTTTCCGTAAGGAAGAGAAATATCTTCTTTCTGTCACACTTAAGCCGCTTTTCGGTAAAAAAACCGATGGCTGGCTGGGATATATTATAGATATTGTTACTGTGGTGGCAACCGTTATTGGTGTGGCAACCACGCTTGGTTTCGGTGCTATTCAGATTAATGGTGGGCTGAGCTACCTCACTGATAATGCCATTCCTAATAGCATGGAAGTACGCACTGTTATTATCGTAGTAACCACTGCTCTCTTTGTGCTCTCAGCTCTTTCGGGGCTGGGTAAAGGTATTAAAATCCTTTCAAATCTTAATATGATTCTGGCTATCGCACTTCTGGCGATTGCTATTGCGGTTGGTCCTACCGTCAAAATTTTTGACAATATGTCGGAATCCATCGGTCTATACATGCAGAACTTTTTCGAGATGAGTTTCCGAACCGCCGCATTTAACGGTGACGAACGCGCCTGGATTGATACCTGGACCATTTTCTACTGGTCGTGGTGGATCTCTTGGTCGCCCTTCGTTGGCCTCTTCATCGCCCGCATCTCCAAAGGCCGTTCAATACGTGAGTTTATTACTGTAGTACTTCTGATACCTACCGTCTTAAGCTTCATCTGGTTCTCCGCTTTCGGTACGATGGCTAATACGGTACAGCAGAATGGTCTAGAGAATCTGACGAAACTAGAGGATGAACAACTGCTGTTCGGAACGTTTAAACACTACCCGCTGGGTATATTAATGTCGATCATCGCAATCATTCTGATCTTTACCTTCTTCATTACCTCCGCAGACTCAGCAACTTATGTGCTCTCAATGCTTTCCGAAGATGGGCGTCTTATCCCCACTAACGGAAAGAAAGTTGTGTGGGGTGTTATCGTCGCGGGTATTGCAACCGTGCTGCTGTATGCTGGCGGGCTAGACGCTCTGCGGAATACGCTGATTATTATTGCGTTACCCTTCGCCGTTGTGGTTGCGTTAATCGTGGTGGCGCTAATAGTTGAGGTGTATCACGAGAAGGTTCAGATGGGTCTGTCGATCTCGCCTAAACGGTATCCCGAAAAGGGACAGCCCTTCAAGTCTTATGAACCTTACGAGGTTGAAGACTCTGAAGACGATCAGGTAGCAGAAGAAAAACCTGAGGCAAAAGTGGTCCAAAAAGAATCATAAATTTTTAGCATCGTAATAAGATAAAAGATCTTCCCAGAAGCCGGTAACCGGCTTCTGGGAAGATCTTTTATCTATAGGGTAAGCGAACTCTGTAGCTGCTCGATAAGCTAAGTTCCTGTACCCTGTAAATTCAACCCGTTAGACTTTAACTATGTTTGCAATTGTATCCCTTGCCGTTGCAGGTATTTTGGCGGCTATAGTGGTCCTCATTATTCGAAGCCGACGAGTCTCTGCACCTACCGCGGAGACTCCGCAGATCGTGTATTTTGAAAATAAACGTGATAGCTTCCTGGACTGGCTGTATCACCGCACAAGCTCCCCAGAAGTACCCGTTCAGGTAAAACTACGCGATTGGGTAGATCTGGGATTCTATGCCGAAGGCGGCAACTACTGGGGTATAGCCCAACAATTTACGTACTATCTTGTTCAGGGCGGTTATGTTTACGCCTACGATACCGAGGGAGACCCGTTGGATGCAGAGCGGGCGCTACGAGACCGTCCAGATGCATTTCAACTTACCCCCAGCGAATATCAACGGCGTGTCACTCAGTTTAGGCAATAATTTAGCCCTTCGCTCTACGCGTTATTACGTGTTAGAGAATGACCACAGAGTCTCTATACCGTATAGTTATTAAAGTCTGCCATGGGACAGGCTTTATTATCGACCTATTAGGAAGGCCCGCTGTGGACATCATTATGAATGTGCTTTTGGTAGTCATCGTGATTACCAGCATTATCACCGTGCTTCTGGTGCTCTTGAACCGCGGTCAGGGTGGTGGCTTGTCCGATATGTTTGGTGGCGGTATGACCAGCTCACTGAATTCTTCAGGTATGGCTTCTAAGAACCTAATCCGTCTGACCATTACAGTTACCGTTATTTGGGTTATTGCCGTGGTGCTTTATGGCCTAGCACTACGTTTTAACGGACAGTTCGTCATATAGACTTTATATATTTCCCAGAAGCCCCGGCAGGTACATCCGCCGGGGCTTCTTACATGTCCTACTGTAGTAATTATGGAGATTGTCGGTGCATAAGATGACGGAGGATCAAGTCATGACGAGTGTCTGATATAGAGACAAGTAGATAATATTTTCCCTAGGATGACGGAAAAGAGGCCAAAACTTTCGGGGTTCAGGCATAGTAGTGATAAGGCGAAAACCTAGCATATCCAACCACTGGAGGGATCGCCATGGCACAGACTCTAACCTATACATATCTAAAACCTTCTTTACTGCATGAACAAGACGGCAGTCTTGGACTTGCTTTAGCAACTAGCGGTGGCAGCACACCGGAAGGCGCGGTGGCACACCCTTACTTCTTCTCAGGATTCATGGAGCGTCCCGATGTGATCGCGGCGTCGCTATTGGTGGTTGCGCGTGTGGCCCGCACCCGTTACTACACCCCACCCGGCATGGTCGCCGCCATTTTGCGGGCTGCCGACCCGGTAGTGACCAGCACCAGCGAGGGACTCCGGTTTGAATCCTTTAGCGCCTGCTGCGGTGTCTACGCCCGACTTGACGTAGACTCATCCGCCCTAGATGCCACCCACAGTGCTGTGGGTGTGACAAATGTGGACGTGAATCCGCCGCTTCGCACTGCTTTAGCTTCCCTCCGGGCTGGCGAACCCCTCCACCTGGATGTGGGGAATGAAGGGTTGCTGACCACCACCCTAGACGGTGAAGTGATGGAAGATAAAGTACCCCTGCCGGTACGCTGGCTCAAAGGGTTCGCCGAAACACAGATGCTCTCGTCCCTGATGAAGCTTACTCATTCTCTGGATGCGGCAGCAGCCCGCATGTTCATCCAGGGGCTGCCGCGCCGATCCGCCACGAAAAGCGTCATGTGGGCAACCCGTGCGGTGCGTTCACTGAGGCTGGCTACCCGAGCCACCGTTGGGTCGGTGTGTGTGGCCGGACCGGAGCGGCTGCGGGTGCTTGAGCCGCTCATCCGATTCATGACCCGTCTGGAAGCATACAGCGAACCGGTCACCTCAGGTAACACCCCAGTGTCAAGCGTGTGGGTGGCCCACTTGCCAGGCGCGCGCCTGAGTATTGGGCTGAGCCCCGAAAAATCACGCGGATTCTCAGGAGAAGGTTCTGTGTTGCAGGCGCTCTCCGATCCGTCAGTTGCTGAAAATGCGGATATGCTCAGTGTGCTTCTCTCCTTTGAGCCGCGTATTGAGGTGCCCGTCATGTCTGCACGCAGCGGGCTGAACGAGACTCAAGTACGCGACGCCCTCGCATTACTGGCATCCTCCGGACAGGTCGGTTTTGATGTGCAGGCAGGGGAGTACTTCCACCGGCCGCTGCCCGTGCAGGCGGATGCCCTGCAGGCTATGCATCCGCGGCTTGTGAGTGCCCAGAAGCTTATTGACTCCGGTGCGGTGTGGGATGACGGAGACGGCACCTATCGCGTACAGTCGCGGGATACGTTCTACACGGTAACCCCTGCCGAGAAAATCGAAGAATACCGGTGTACCTGCCCGTGGTGGGTGAAATACCGGGGCACCCGAGGCCCCTGCAAACATGTACTGGCGGTAAGTATTAAACGTCGCGGCGGGCTGAATTAGCCCGATACCGGGTTGCATCCGTAAAGAAGCATATTTTTCGTACACACCCAAATATACAAACAGGTAATGATGGACGAGAAGAACTATTCGCAGCACACGAGCCTTGGAGAGCGTCGCGCCCACCTGTGGGAGCTCATGAAACGTAACGATGCTACCGTTGAGGACTATCACACAGTGATTAGCGGTGCGACAGAGAAAGAACGCGCGTCGTTGGCAAGGACGCTATCACCCACGAAACTTTCGAAAGCCCGAGGGGAGAAAGCAGCCCTGGCCGCATATGCAGTAGGGGCTTTAACCTCTTCGACTCCGCGTGCGGTAAGGATCATAAGTGAACTTTTTCATCCTCTTCGAGATGAGAATTTTAATATTATTCCTGAGCCGCCTATGCTTGCTACTGAGCGGCTCTGGGAATTCTTAACTCAAGGGGTAATAGAACGATCCGATGAGTGGGTTCTGCATTTTGTTGAAGAATGTTCAGACGATTGGTCCATACGTTCCTGGACACACCTCAATAAACTTATACGTGAACATTCGCTGACGAGCTTATCGCCAGGGTATCTTTGCATGATGATGAATGCCGTCCCACACGTGAGAGAAAAGTCTGCGGAAGAGTATCAGAATATAGAGCAGTTCTTCCTTCACGATCCTGTGCTGCTGGAACGAGAATTTTGGGATGCTTTCACAGCTGAAGGGGTACTCGCACAGTCTAGGTGGGATCCCACCTTGCAGCCTGAATATCGAAGTTCGTCGTCATTTTCGGCTCTTGCTCAGGTCATGTGCGAAACTTTTCCAGATATTCGTCCCAGGTTCTTGGATGAAACGCTCAAAGGTCTCCTGCGCGACTACTCGGCCCACCATGTGCGGCATTTTTATCGGTCCCATGCTGCTCTGCAGCCAACACCTCAAGAAATTAAGGAGCGTTTTGCGCTCTACCTTTCGGTGCTGGGGACGGCGTATAGCCCAGCTATCGCCATGGCGCAAGATCTGCTGGAGCAGGCAGTCTACGAGCTTTCCGACGCGCAAGCACGTGAGCTCATTGAGGTTTCAGCAACAGTGCTGACGCGCACCGAAAAGAAAATTCTGCATGCTCAGATACGGCTTCTTTCTCTACTGCTTAAAGTCCACCCCGAATATACTGAACAAGTAAGCCAGATAGTACAGGATGCTTTCAAGTCTATGCCATTGGACCTTCAAGACAAGGCCCAGAAGCTCATCAACGATTCGGTGCAGGAGCCACCCATACCTCAGAACGCAGCGGGGAGCATCACGGTACCGGATATCACCCCGAAGGATCGTGAACCGCAGGGGTGCTTGACGCCTCGACCGCCTATTACTACGGATTGGGAACTAATGGAATGCCTGGCAGCAACCTTCCAAGGAGGCGATGGCACCGATATTCCGCGCATCCTGGAGTACTTGGAACATACCGAGAACCTGGAAATAAACGATGCAGAACAGAAGCTTCTCTGGGAAGCTCGCAACCTTCTCATAAAAGACTCATTCGGTATTTATACTCTCTCCAGTCCCAATATCCCATACCTTGCCATTGTGGCACTCATCAAAAGTGGACAGATACAACATGCTGATATTGCTAAGATACCGATCATCCCCACCTGGTATAAAGAACGTCTCTACCTGAGCGATGAGCACGGAGACCCGGTGATAGTAGATGAACAGACGGCTAAGAAGTATCACCCTCGTCCCTTTAACGTAAAAGCTACAGGGACAGAACTTCGTCTCAATGAGCGCGGGCCTCACATGCTGCTGATGGAGCAGCTGTTCTCCCTGATTTTTGCGGATCAAGACGCAGAAACCAACATAGTGGCCGCGCCTTTTGCGCCCCAGCGAGTAGCCCTTGAACGCACTACGGGTACTGTCCTCACCCAGTATTGGGAATCGCTATATCTTGCTCGGCAGTACAGCTTCCCTCTGCAATTCCCGCTGTGGGTTGGAACAGATACGCCCGATGCTGCCGCGCTCTCCGTTGAAGCTGCCGCGTTTAACACCAATAGCACGCAAATCGAGTACGTGCACCGTATGGTGGAATCAAAATACTATCCTTCGTACCGCACGGTCATGGGGTGGTACGGCTGGCTGATGCAGAACAACCCAGATATTTTCAGCGCACAAACCATACCTATTCTTGTGGCCGCTATCCATGCCCATAATGCTTATGGCGCCGATATCATCATGCGCATCCTAGGTGATATGCACCGAGCACTAGGTGCCGCCTCCTACAGCGCACTCGGGCTTGGTGCTAGCGCTAAAACTACCGAGGTGCGCGCCAATGCTGCGGAGGCGCTCGCCTCCCTGGTGGATCGGGGCATGTTCGATACTACTTTATTCGCCAAAGAACTGTATTGGTTGTTAGACCAGCAACACGTGATGGCTCAACGAATTGAGCAGACATTTAGGGATGCTGCGTCGATTAGCCCCTTGGCGGGCTGGGGAATTATGCAGGTACTAGAAGGCATACTGCCTGCCGTGGGCGAGGTGAACAGGGGCGGTACGCTGGTGCAGCTTTTAGCGCAATTAGCGGGGGAGTACGGTGTCAGTATCGAGATTCCTGAGGTTTTGCGGCCCAAAATGAAAGGATCGACCGTGCTGGCGAAAAGTCTGCGTGCGCTTGAAAAGCTGCATCCGCATCCGACCGAGCTTGCGGAGCAGGCCCGAGACCAAGCCCAAGAACTGCTGGACCAACACCGCTGCGCACAACCATAAGTGCAGAAACTGAGAGACTGCTATGACCCCAAAAATACCGCAACCTAGTCTTACGGAACGTCGCGCCCGCCTGCGGGAGCTACTGAAACGTGATGACGCCACCTTCTGGCAGTACCATGAAGTTCTCACCGGCGCCACCGAGGACGAACGTAAGAGCCTTGCACGCACACTCTCCATTAAAAAGCTCATAGACCTCTACAGCCGTGAAGGAACGACCGAGCAGCGGCTTATATGTGTCTACACGGCAGCTGCGCTGGGCGGAATCTTCAACAAACATATGGGTGTTGAGCTCTTAAACCTCATCGACAGGGGATTACCCGGTGAGGCGAACTGGAAGTTTTCAACTTCTGAATCAGAAAAATACCTCAGCCAACGCACAGAAGCTATGATGCTTGGACTCAGCGAACGTGATAACACCTGGATAACCGGGTTCGTTAACGAGCGCGGCTATGGCAGGTTTGGTTACGACTCGCCCACACTCTGGGTGCAGATACATCAGCTTCTTCACGAACGCGGACTTACCAATACCACGCGCTCCTACCTCTGGGGTTTCGTGACAGCCGTCCCTGACATGTACATTGGCTCATCCGAGAATCGGGAAGAGGTTATCTCTTTCTTCAAAAACAACCCTCAGACGTTAGAACACGAAATGTGGGCGTGTTTCACAGATGAAGGGCTTCTTCGGAAAGAGTGGTCAGGGCGTGAAAACGCGGACACGCTCGCTCTCTTCCACACGCTGCAGGAGAATTTTGACGGATTCCGTGACCGCCTGCTTACTGAATGTCTGAAGGCGATGCTCCGCGACTTTTCCGCTAAGAATACCAGTATCTTCCACTACATCTATCGGGGGATGAACCCCACCCTAGACGAGAACCTTGGTAACACCAATCTGCTCACCTCAGTGCTCACTACCGTTCCCTCAACCTCCGTGGGATTGGCTCAAGAAATGTTGATGTCATGCGTCGAAAAGCTGACCGAACCCCAGATTCATGACTTACTTAATGTCTCTCGCACCGTGATGCTTCGCACCGAGAAGAAAATACTCCGGGCGCAGATCGCACTCCTTGGCGCTATTGCTAGAACGCACCCCGAGTATACTCAAGATGTGGACGGCTTGATGAGGGAAACCGCAGAATCTCTCCCGCCTGATCTGCAGCCCGCTGCGCAAACACTCATGTCTCCTGCTGAAGCCGCGGCGGATAAAACTAGCGCACCGTCTCACGCGGAGCAAGTAATGGGCAGCGTCATGATTCCCGAGAATCTGCCGCAACTTTTAGAGCAGCACGTTTCAACCCCACAGGTGCATATTTATACGAGTGATGCTGAGTTTATGGATGGTCTTATTCCCTGTCTCCAAGGCACAGGTGACGGTTCGCTGCTCCCGCAACTCATTGATTATTTAGCGCATAATCCTCGCATTACTCTTGATACGGCCCAGCAGGACTTTCTGGCTGAACGATGCGTGAATTCCGGTATCCGCTCGGGTACTCATGCGTTAGGCAACTATCTGATGTACCGGGTGATTGCCCCGCACCGAAAACTTTTTAAAAAACTGCCGCAAGGTTTTACCGGGTACCGGCATGAATTCCATACCGACCCCCAGACTGGCGAAACCATCCAGCCCTACCAGGTTGAACACACTGGATCTCTGGGGCGTCAAAAACCCCGTATAGAGAAAACGACCACAAATTATCGTGGACCGGCGGGGCTCTGTCAAGAGCAGATTAACTGTTTAGAACATCCAGAAAACCTTGTATTTGCGCCTATACCTCACGCAGAAGAGAGCACCTGGACACGCCGCGTTGAACCTCTCACTTACCGCCCGCGTCCTCACAATATGTACGACCAAGCCTATGCTGAGGCTCCCAACGGCAGCCTGATGATGTGGCTTATTGAAGATCACGAACTGCCGACCGCACAGATGCCTTTCGCGCAGGCGGCTCTGAACACGGCAGGTATTCCGGAAGAGTTTATGCACCGTGCTGTTCAGGCAACCGACGATTTTCACCGTACCCTCATGCAATGGTATGCGTGGCTTCTGCAGAATAACCCCAATACATTGGCGGCGCAGAGCATGCCGTTCGTCACTACAACAGGGTTCCAGAAACACATCAAGGGGCTTGACGCCGTACTGGATACCATCACCCACACACATCAGGTTCTGCAAGAACCCGCCTATTCCGTGTTGGGCTGGCTAACTGGTGCAGCAGCAGCTGAGCACAGGGCTCTCACCGCCGAATCTATTGCTGCTCTTGCGGGTCGCGGAATGCTCGATGCTTCTTTACTTGCGGATGAACTGACCTACCTGCTCCGAGGGGGATGGGTTAAACCGGCCCGGGCAGCTAGCTGTTTACAGGACGCTGCATCCATTAGCCCGTTGGCGGGGTGGCGTATCGTGCAGGTGCTAGAGAACATGTTGCCAGCGGTGAGCGATATTAATCGTGGTGGTTCCTTCGTGCAGCTCTTGGTGCAATTAGCAGGGGAGTACGGGGCGAGTATCGAGATTCCTGAGGGTTTGCGTCCCAAAATGAAGGGTTCAACTGTGCTCGCGAAGAATCTGCGGGCGCTCGAAAGGTTAGAACCGCATCCGACCGAGCTCGCGGAGAAGGCACGGCAAGAAGCAAGTAACCTCAATACTTTCAATAGGGTGAATGAGACTAGGGACGCGAAATAAAAGTGGGAGTCATAATCCTAAGACCGTAACCCCCACTAGAAAAATTTGTGGATCCTAAGCTAGCGATTCTTCCGTCGCAAAAATCAGGGTCTGTTTCTGCCCACGAGCCCCGATAGCTGGAGTTTCTAGGAGCATATCGGCAGTAATGTCCTCAGCAGGAACCTGTGCACCCTTGAGAAGACGGGTTGTCGCATCCTGTTTATCACCGCCGGTAATCAAAAAGAATATATGGCGCGAATTATTGATAACCGGCAGCGTGACAGATACACGTTCGCTAGGTGGCTTAGGGGAATCCTTGACCATTACCGTCACAGCTTTAGCGCCGTCCACAGGATCCTCTGGTAAACCTGTGCCCAGAAGGACTTGCTGCCGATTGGGAAACAGCGAAGCGATGTGACCATCAGGCCCCATCCCTAGGAGCGTAACATCAAAAATGGGGACAGGCCATATATCCGAGCCACCGCCGCATCCACAACCACCGCATCCGCAGCCGCCTCCAGATTGCTGAGAAGCAGATCCCCCGTGCCCTCCCGCTAATGGAAGCTCGGATGCCCCCTCAGGCATCTCAACACGCACGGGTTCGGCAGAACCCGCAAAATTACGCATTTCGTAGGCATAGTGCTCGGCAGCAGCTTCAACATCAATCATGACATCGGAAGGACCCATACGATGCGCGTTTTCAACCGGAAAACCAAGATCTACTAAATCTGCGAGAAGCGCCTCGATTGCTTGCCCATCGTTCCGATCCGGATCACGCTCAGGAACAAAGCGTTCATCCGAGAACCAGAAATGAACGCGCGACCAATCAATATCCTTAACACGTGGAGATTGAGCCCATGCACGAAGAGTAGCAATGCCCATCGTGCCACCTGTAAGAGAGACATGAGCCATGGTGCGTTCCGTGAGTATATGCTCAATAACATCTAAGATACGCGTAGTGGCATCAGAGGCAAGCGCCTCCCGAGAAGGATGCGCTATTAAAGTTGGAGTACTCTCACCAATATTGTTGATCTTAGGCATCAAAAACCTCGGGGAATTCAGAAGTATTAAGGAAAGGTTCAGCATCGCACTGAGCAGGATGCATTTCCAGAGTAGGAAATGCCGACTTTAAAACTTCCCCATACATAGTGTCAGGGTCAAGTCGGCGTAATTCCTCAGAAATACAATCCGCTAGAGTACGAACTGGTAGTGGAATCTGCTGATCAGGTGTATAGGGAGTTTCAATAATGGCGATATTCTTGCCAGGGCGGAACATTATCGTTTGCCCATCTTCACGTTCAATAGCTACACGGTAAAGACCCCGTTCTGCTGCGCCGATAGTTGCAAGATGAACCTCAGCTTCGAGTTTCCAGCCAAGCCAAGCGCCAAGGAGCACAACCGAAGGAGACTTCTCAGAACCCCAAACCACTACACGCTTAACAGGAGAGTAAGGCATCTGCTCCAAAAGAGCTGCCAGTTGGGTACGCCACAGCGTTAAACGTGTCCAGGCAAGATCGCTATCCCCGGCCTGATAAACCTCAGAAAGATGCGTAAGAACAGCCATCGGATCATATGCGCGTGCCGAATCTGTGATGCGGCGCTGTGCAATCCTACCAATTGAATCCTCACCCGGATTCTCAGGAACGGAATGCGGCCACCACACAACAATAGGAGAATCCGGCAAAAGCAGACCAGAAATCAACGATTCTGTCGGCGTTGATGCACTACCCCAGCCGCGCAGAATAATAAGCTCAGAAGCACCGGCCTCTCCGCCCACATGAATCTCAGCATCCAGCTGATCGGGCGCATCACTATTATGCGCAATATGCACAATGATCCGGCTCGGATGCTCGTGTGAAGCGCGGATAGCCGCATTAATAGCCTCGCGAGAATGTCCTTTTTCTGCTAGTACCACCAAGGTAAGTACACGGCTGCTGCTAAGACTGCCGTTTGAAGCCAGAAGATCAGAAAGTTCCTTTGAAATAGCAGAAACATTCGTGTGTTGCAGATGCGAAATCATGGGCGCCTCCAGGCACGGTTATCACGCTCAAGCATCTTCTGAGCCGAACGTGGACCCCACGAACCGGATTCATAGGGTTCAGGCTTAATCTTGTTCTCTTCCCAATATTTCTCAAATGGATCCAAGATCTTCCACGAAAGTTCAACCTCCTCGTGGCGAGGGAACAGCGGCGGCTCACCTAAGAGCACATCCAGAATTAGACGTTCATAGGCTTCAGGAGATTCCTCAGTGAACGCATGACCATACCCGAAATCCATATTCACATCACGGATTTCCATCTGAGTGCCAGGAACCTTAGCCGCCAGACGAATAGTCATACCCTCATCGGGCTGCACACGGATCACAATGGCATTCTGACCCGCAGGAACCTCAGTCTCCTTACCAAAGAGACGGTCAGAAGATTTCTTGAAGAGAAGCGCAATCTCGGTTACTCGGCGACCCAGCCGTTTACCCGCACGCAGATAGAACGGAGTTCCTGCCCAGCGGCGGTTGTCAATATTGACTTTAAGAGCCGCAAAAGTTTCTGTGCGTGAGTCCGCAGGAATATCTTTCTCATCAAAGAACCCGTTGACATGTTCGCCGCCTTGATAACCGGGGGCATACTGGCCGAGCGCGAAAGAATTTTCCAGATCATCAATACGTACAGCTTCCAGTACTTTAGCCTTTTCAGCGCGAAGATGCTTAGAATCAAGACTAAGGGGTTCCTCCATGGCGGTTAGAGCCAACAGCTGAAGCAGATGGTTTTGAATCACATCACGTGCTGCACCCACGCCGTCATAATAACCCGCACGTGAACCAATACCGATATCCTCAGCCATCGTAATCTGCACGTGGTCCACATAATTTGCGTTCCAAACCGGTTCAAACATCTGGTTTGAGAAACGCATCGCTAGAATATTCTGAACGGTCTCTTTACCTAAGTAGTGGTCAATACGGAACACTGAATCCGGGGGGAATACACGTTCCACAATTCCATTAAGTTCACGCGCTGACTCTAAGTTGTGACCAAACGGCTTCTCAATAACGACACGACGCCATCCGTTCCTGGGATTATTGTTCGTGTTATCGCGTGAGGCTAAACCGTGCTCGGCAAGCTTCGACAGCACCTGTTCGAAAGCCTTCGGCGGAATAGAGAGATAGAACGCATGGTTCCCTTGGGCGCCAAGTTCATCGAGCTCAGTAAGAGTATTTTTGAGACGTTCAAATGCGGCATCATCATCAAAATTACCGCGAACAAACCGCATACCCTTCTGAAATTGGTTCCAGACATCCTCACGGAATGGGGTACGCGCATTTTCTTCCACAGACTTACGCACATAGTTACGAAAATCATCGTTATCCCACTCGCGGCGCCCATACCCAACAAGACCAAAACTTGGGGGCAACAAACCACGATTCATTAGGTCATAGACCGCAGGGAGCAGTTTCTTGCGGGCAAGATCGCCCGTGACGCCGAAGAACACAAGTGCGGAAGGACCCGCAATACGAGTGAGACGTCGATCGCGCGAATCTCGTAGCGGATTCGACTCATGACCGGTATGCAAGATAGATTCCTTTGATTGCTGATAATGTGCACATTCACCCTGCGATACTTTATGTACCTCTGGGGCACGTATCCCTGCATCTTACCGTTTCAATGGCAAACGAGAGATATCTGACAGCGAGCGCCGAAGCTAATTTTGTGTTATTTATAGCGACAGCGCTCGCCTTATGAACTTTAGAGAACGGGTATAACGAAAAATTATTCACTAGTCACTAACGTGACTCACTAAGTGCTTTCCGTACGGTCTCCAGAAGCTCTTCCCACGAAACGTCAAACTTTGCAAGGCCCTCGGTTTCGAGCTTATCCACAACCTCTACATAAGAGATACCCAGACGCTCGATATCGTCCAGAATCTTGTTGGAGTTCGTATACTCACCGGTTACAGTATCTCCCGTGATTTCACCATGATCAGCAACAGCGTTCAGAGTTGCTTCAGGCATGGTATTGACAGTGTGTTTAGCGACCAGACCGCTAACGTAGAGAGTATCTGGAAGCGCCGGATCTTTGACTCCAGTAGATGCCCAGAGCGGGCGCTGAACGTTGGCACCATGAGATGCCAAACGTGCCCAGCGTTCAGAAGAGAACATCTCTTCAAAAACTTCATATGCCAGCCGAGCATTTGCCAGACCGGCCTTACCCTTAAGCGCTAAGGCCTCTTCAGTACCGATTTCATTCAGACGGGTATCTACCTCGCTATCTACGCGGGATACGAAGAATGATGCGACCGAATGGATCTTAGAGAGATCCTTACCGTTTTTGAGTGCTTCTTCAAGGCCGAGCATGTAAGCGTTAATGACTTCACGATAACGTGTTAGTGAGAAGATGAGAGTCACATTAACGCTGATTCCGGCTGCAAGAGTCTTGGCAATAGGCTCCAAACCTTCGACGGTTGCGGGAATCTTGATCATGACATTCTCACGGCCTACACGCTCGTAGAGTTCTCGTGCCATTTTCTGGGTTCCCTCGGCATCGCGGGCAAGGCGGGGATCAACCTCAATAGAAACCCTGCCGTCGTAACCTTTAGAGGCAGAATATATGGGTTCGAATACGACACAAGCAGCACGTACGTCGTCAGTAGTCGCTGCGAAGACAGCTTCTTCAACGTCTGCGCCGGATGCGGCAAGCTGGCGCATCTGCTCAGCGTAAGCAGCACCTTTTGAAAGCGCACCGGCAAAGATAGTGGGGTTGGTAGTGACACCCACGACGTTCTTAGCGCTGATGAGCTCTGCAAGACTGCCACTGGTAAGACGGTCGCGGGAAAGATCATCAAGCCAAATGGAGACACCAGCTTCAGAGAGCTTTCGAGTCGAATCACTCATGAAATAAAACCTTCAATCTAAATTAGTCAATATGGACGGGTGAGCATTAATGAGCTATGCAAGATGCAAGTAGCATCAGGACTCACCGAAAAACCTTAACTTGCCGACTGACTATTTGACCGAAGCGATAGATTCTTCAGCAGCAGTCACGACGGCTTCAGGGGTAATACCAAACTCACGGTACAAAGTCTTAGCATCGGCAGAAGCCCCAAAGTGTTCAATTGAGACAGCACGTCCTGCAGAGCCGAGCAAATCGTACCAGCTCATGCCCAAACCGGCTTCAACTGAGACGCGTGCTGCAACCGAGGAAGGCAGAACTGATTCTCGGTATTCGTTTGACTGCTCGTTGAACCATTCGCGGGAAGGCATTGAAACAACTCGGGCTGCAATGCCTTTTTCTGAGAGCTTGTGGCGGGCTTCGAGGGCAATTTCAACTTCGGACCCAGTTGCGATTAGGATGACATCTGGAGTTCCCTCGGTGTCAGCCATAACATAACCTCCGCGCGCAGTACCTTCTGCGGAAGCAAATTTTTCGCCTTCAGTGTCTGAATGAATATCCTCACGAGCCCAAATTGGTAGGTTCTGGCGAGAAAGTACTAGGCCGGCAGGGCGGTCTTTCTTCTCAAGAATAGTACGCCAAGCAACCGCAGTTTCGTTCGCATCCGCAGGGCGTACAACGTCGAATCCAGGAATTGCGCGCAGTGAGCTGAGATGTTCGATCGGTTGGTGGGTGGGCCCGTCTTCGCCAACACCAATGGAGTCGTGAGTCCAGATATACAGTGCAGGTACACCCATGAGAGCTGAAAGACGGACTGCAGGACGCTGGTAATCCGAGAATACGAAGAACGTCCCAGAGAAAGCACGGGTTGGCGAAGATAGTACGATACCGTTCACAATTGCGCCCGCCCCCTGCTCGCGAATACCGAAGTGCAACACACGACCGTAGGGGTTGCCGGTCCAATCCTCCGTACTGTGCGAAACCGGGTTGAATGATTCGGCGTTGTTGATGGTGGTGAGGGTAGAACCTGCTAGATCGGCAGATCCACCCCAAAGTTCAGGGAAAGTATCGGCAATAGCGTTAATGACTTTGCCGGATGCTGCGCGGGTTGCTAGTGAAGTACCCGGCTCAAAGACAGGGAAAGCAGCCTTATAATCAACTGGCATTTCGCCTGACACCAGGCGGTTGTACAGCTTTGCCCGCTCGGGGTTAGCCTGAGCCCATGCCTCAAATTTTTCATTCCAGACCTTATGCGCAGCAGCACCGCGTTCACGAAGTTCACGAGTATGCGCCAGAACCTCATCCTCAATGAAGAAGCTCTTTTCGGGGTCAAATCCTAGAACTTTCTTGGTTTCAACGATTTCTTCGGCCCCCAGCTTTGAGCCGTGAACGGACCCAGTATTTTGCTTGTTGGGTGCTGGGTAACCAATGATAGTACGCACCTCAATGAATGAGGGCTTATCCGTGACCGTTTTCGCGCGCTCAATAGCGTTGTAGAGTTCCTGCACATCTTCAACGTAGTTTCCGGTCTTGGTCCAGTCCACGCGCTGAACATCCCAGCCGTAGGCCCGGTAACGAGCTGGCACGTCTTCGGTGAATGCAACGTCAGTGTCTTCTTCAATAGAAATATGGTTGCGATCCCAGAGTACGATGAGATTGCCCAATTCTTGGTGCCCAGCAAGCGCACTGGCTTCTGCCGTTACGCCTTCCTGAACATCGCCTTCGGAGGCGATACAGTACACATAATGGTCAAAGGGAGAAGTACCAACCGGGGATTCGGGATCGAAAAGACCACGCATATAACGTTGAGCATATGCAAAACCAACGGCAGAAGCGAGCCCCTGACCCAATGGACCAGTCGTAATTTCTACGCCCTTGGTGTGCTTATATTCGGGATGTCCAGGAGTGAGCGCATCCCATGTGCGAAGAGATTCTAGATCCTCCATCTCAAGACCATACCCACCCATAAATAATTGGGTGTAAAGAGTCAGCGATGTGTGACCGGGGGATAGGATGAAACGATCGCGACCTTCCCAACGGTCATCATTGGGGTCTTGGTTCATGACCTTTTGGAAGAGTAGATAGGCAACAGGAGCAAGGCTCATGGCGGTGCCGGGGTGACCTGACCCTACTTTCTCAACCGCATCGGCTGCCAATAAGCGAGCAGTATCAACCGCACGCTGGTCTACCTCAGTCCATTCGAACTTTTCGTTAGGGTTAGTCACGTATTGTCCCTTCGCTTAGTGGTACGTCATGCATGAAGTACACAAACAATAGTAGTCTGTGAACGCTGACTGCAGCAGATATAACTCAAAAGATAGGGTGCGTATTCCATGAGCACTCTCAACAAGTAATCATGTACATAGCATCTATAAATCTATCGTGAAATTCTACCTTCTTAAGGATAGTTCACCATCCTAGCGTTTATAGTATGTTCGCATGGTATTTAGACGACTTATGCCTCACGCTGAACTTACATACATAGGATGCTGTAGCCTAAGCTCCACGTAGATAAGCTTCAAAATAGACCACCCGTATCTTGAGATAGCTGCTTTACTCGCCTCAAGATACGGATGCTCTTAGAAAATAAAAGATTCTAATATAGGCTGCCCAACAAAAGGATCGATTGCCAATGCAATGAAAAGAATCGTTAAGTATGTGATGGACCCGAAAAATACCACCATAGCGGTACGGCTTGTCGCTACCTGCTGGAGAGCTAAATAGTGGAGCTTGTGGCAGTGGTAGAGGAACCATGCACCAGCGGTAGCCGCGCTAACGCCGTACACCCAGCCCGCGCCTCCAATAGGGATCAGTAGAAGCGAACAGATAACCATAGCCCAGCCGTAGAGTACGACCTGTACAGACACTGCTTGAGCGGGAGCGATAGCACCCAGCATAGGAACACCGGCTGCTTTATAATCCTCCGCGTATTTCATAGAGAGTGGCCAATAGTGCGGAGGAGTCCAGAGGAAAATTACTGTAAAGAGAATTAAAGCTGGCCATTCAATGGTATTGCGAACAGCTGCCCATGCAATTAGGACAGGCATACACCCGGCAATCCCACCCCACACAATATTCTGAGTAGTGCGCTTCTTTAAATACATGGAGTAGAAGACTACATAGAGCAAAATAGCGGCAAGCCCTAAAAGCCCAGAGAGGGGATTTACCATAGTCCACAGATATACGACGGAGATAACAGCAAGTGCCCATGCGAAGACGAGTGCTTCTCGGTCTGTTAGCTCTCCGGTAACTAGGGGGCGTTTTTCGGTTCGCTTCATTTTTCGGTCAATATCACGATCGATATAACAGTTGAAAGCGCAGGAAGCGCCAGCCGCCATGGCTCCGCCAAGAAGCGTATTTATGACTAACCAGAAACTGGGCATGCCGTGTGCTGCAAACATCATTGTAGGGGCGGTTGTTACTAGAAGAAGCTCAATAATTTGGGGCTTTGTCAGGTGAATATACGCTTTTATTTTGCGTCCCAAGGTCATGTCCCTTGTTGCCCGCGGAGTAGGTACAGTCACCTCTGACGCCGCATGCGTGGAGGACGGAACCTCCTGAATTGTGTAACCCTTCATGATGGGCTCCTTGACGTGTGTGCGTGTGCCTAATCTGCGCGTATCAATCTGTGGGGTAGGAGGTACTCACAGATAGGCATACCTTCGGCTCAAAGACGTGCAGGCGCAGGAATGCTCCTTAATAGTGTACGCCTAACCTTAAATAGCTACCAAGGCATGCCAGCAATAAACCCATATATGACATTGTGCGCTTACCGTGTGAATAACTCAGCTCTACGAAGTTGCTAGCCGCTGTTGAGCTAGGGCACGGGCCTTCTGAGAAGATAGGGTCAGCTGCCTTTCGATCAGCGATAGTGATGCCCAGGTAAACATACCCGACCCCAGCATATGTGCCTCAACGAGTAGAGGGGGAAGCCCCGTGTTGTACTGAATATAGCCAATCGCGCCCTGATAGACCATGATTGCTGCCAGTACAAGTAAAGATGATAAGAAAGCACGTGGCATGTCGTACTTCCGCACTAACACAAACATGATAACCAGCAGAAAAAGAAACGCCCACACTGCCCATGCATGAGCACGGGATACTGCGATAGCGTCGAACTCGTGGCGATGCGTGCGTGGATCACCCGCATGCGGACCAGTCCCAGTGACTACGGTACCCATAAAGAGTAAGAACGAAACTAACGCCAAACCAATCCAACCAAGTAGGCGGATAACACCACTTTTTTGTGGAGGAAATTCCCTAGTAATATCTTCGCGCTCAGAGACACCTGCCCTAAAATAGCGACGCACACGGTTTACCAAGATTGCCGCTAGCCCAATCATGATGGCAGAGGCGAGGTAATGGGCTGTTACCATCCAGGGATTAAGCCGCTGCCATACAGTAATGCCACCAATAACGGCCTGTAGCGGAATACCCCACAGGAGCAGTAAAGTCAGATTGAAAAGATCACTGTACTTTGATTCGTGCGCTCGTAATCCCGTAAAAAGCTTTGGAAAGATTGCTTTGACGTGGTGCACATCAGGCAGCGCAATGCGGAGAATCGCTAAGAATGCAAGGATAGTGATCACCATGAGTACAAAAGTGAGCATACGGTTACCGAATTCAACGAGCCCATGGATACCGTCGGCAGGGGTAGTTGTCCACTGTTCTGCAGTACACCGAGGCCAGGTATCGCATCCAAGGCCTGATCCCGTAAGGCGCACAACGGCACCAGTTACGATGAGTAAGAGATTGCTCAGAGCCGTACCCACCGCTGTATACAAAACCCAGGGGGTGTATTGGATGGGAGATAGTTTATTTTTGAGGGTAACTAGCATAAGAAAAGCCTTTTAAACCGTGTATGCGTTAGGAATGATCGTTGATGGTGCTGATTGATTCCAGAGCTCGTCCCGAAATCCTGAACCTAAGAGCGCTAATCGGACCATTTAAATTTACGTGAAGCAATAAAACCAATCACTAGTGTCCAGACAAGTAGCACAGCATGGGGAAGGGGTAAAAATATATCCTGTAGATAATCACCGCGAATCGCTTCACCTAGAGCGCCTGAAGGCAGGCACAGAATGATAATGCGGTACAGCTCAGGGAAATTATCCATTGGAATAAGGATCCCACCAGCGCTGGCCAGAACAACCCAGGCGATATTCACGATAGCCAAAGTTGCCTCAGCCCTCACCGTCCCAGCAACGAGTAAGCCTAGGGCTGTAAACGCGGCTGCCCCGAGTAATAAAGTGCTAAAAGAGCGATACATCGCAAAAATATCCGGACGCCATCCAAGCCCGACCCCAACAACGGTGACCATAACGAACTGTATGGCGATAACGGTGATAACTGCCAGCACCTTGCCAATAATAAGCCCGTTGCGTCCTAGAGGAGTGGTAGACAGAAAACGAAGAACACCGTACCGGCGGTCAAAACCAGTGGCAATCCCTTGACCAGAAAGTGCAGTTGAGACAACACAGAGAGCCAGTACCCCCGGCACTGCAACATTGATGCGGGTCGTATTCAACGCATCAGCGTAAGAATCCAGAAAGTTTGTATAGCGAAGACCAAAAAGCGCCATCACGGGGAAGGCAATATTGAGCATCAGCTGTTCGCCATTTTTAAGCATGGCAAGGGTCTCATATTTACCTTGAGCTAGAATACGCTGAAAACTAGAAGCAGCGCGCGGATACGGATACTCGTTACCTTCTGTCATCTGCTGACTATCGGGGGCAGTGGGCAGCTCTGCATTTGTGGGGTTCATCGAATATCACGTCCCGAAATATCCAAGAATACGTCTTCCAAAGTCTTCGGTTCCATCGTGAGAGAGTTAGGCATAAGGTAGTGATGTGCTAGGGCTGTCGTGAAAGCGGAAAGATGTTCGGGTGTAAGGGGACCACGGAGCTCATATTCGCCTAAGCCGCCTAGTGAGTATGGCATATGCTCGATAAGCTCTACATCTGTACGAAGATGTACAGGCAATAAGTCGTCACGCGTAGGTGAAGGGGCTTCTAACGTGAAATGAAGACGTACAACCCCGTCTCCTGATACAAGTTCAGGGACTGTGCCTTCACGCACCGTTTGACCATTATCAATAATATAGACATAATCCGCGAGCTTTTGCGCATCATCAATGAGATGGGTTGTTAAGATAATGGCGACTCCAGCCTCACGCTGCTCATGAATAATGTCAAAGACGACATTGCGAGACTGCGGATCAAGTCCTGCTGATGGTTCGTCTAAAAAGAGTACCGAAGGACGCCCAAGAAGGGCTGCTGCTAATGAGACACGTTGTTTTTGTCCCCCAGAAAGGCGCCGAATATTGGTGCCGTTAAAAGCATCTATTCCTAAACGATCAACAAGTTCACCGACAGGATAAGGATTGGCGTACATCTGAGCAACATGTTCAAGAAGTGGTACGGGACGTACGGCGTTAGGAAGCCCCCCATCCTGAAGCATGATACCGACGGAGGCCCGCATCTCTGGGGAGGCCAGAAGAGGGTCTTCTGAAAGAAGTTGAATAGTGCCGGACGTAGGTTCAGTAAGCCCCTGGGCACATGCAAGAGTTGTAGTCTTACCTGCACCGTTAGCACCCAAGAGTACAACAACCTCGCCGGGATAGACTTGAAGACTTATGTCAGCAACTGCGCGATGCATACCCTGAGCGGTAAGACGTTCAGGGTGTTTCTCGCGGAAAGAACGAGAGGGCTTAAACTCTTTGACGAGATGAGAAATCTTGAGTGCAGGATCGCTGCTAGTACCGCGAGCTGCTGAAATGTCTAATGCGGTAGCTGCTTGGTGTTGATAAGCTTCAGTTTCTGCCACCTCTCTATCTTAAGCCCTCAGAGAGTAATCTCTATGTTTCCCTCTAGCGATAGCATCTTTATGACGCGAGTTAGATCACGTCAAAGTGAGGATATGAACCGCTTAGCACCCTCATGGAAATGCCCGAAGAGCAAAAATACCTAGAGGCCTAAAGGCGGTATTATCTTTCACCGGTTCTTATGGCTTGCCACAGCTAAGCAAGAGACTAAACGGTGTGGTGTGTGCAAGTAGGAAGACCTTACTAGCCAAGATTGAAGTAATTAGGACATACTTTAGTTGTGTATTCCGTGAACAAGACATCTCATCGAGGGCTTCAACAGCAGCCTTCCTCGCATAAGAAGTCAAGCTCTGGCGCACGTAAAGCGGAAGTTGAAGAACGCACCCGTGACCGGGTTCTTCGTGGTGTCCTAAACCATGGTCCTGTGTCTGCGGCAAGCTTGGGGGAACTTTTAAGCTTGACCCCCGCCGCTGTGCGTCGGCACCTTGATGCGCTTGAACATGCAAACATGATTGAAGTTGCTTCTCTCAAACAATATGGGGCAGGTGCAGGGCGCCCAGCTCGACGGTACGTCATCGCACCTCAAGGTCACGAACGTCTAGGAAATGACTATTTGATGATTGCGCGCAACGCTCTTGAAATGTTGCGTGACACTGTTGGGGAGAGCGCACTTGAAACTTTCGCATCCGCACGGGCTGCCGAAATGGAGGCGCGATACCGCCCTGTTGTGGAAGCGGCAGGGGAGGATGTTGCGGCGCGAGCCCAAGCTCTCGCTGAAGCCATGAGTCGTGATGGGTTTGTGACAACAGCGCAGATTACAGAACCACCTGTCGGTCGGCTCGCGCCGGGGAAATTGCTAGCTAGCATACAGCTCTGCCAAGGGCATTGCCCAATACGCGATCTGGCTGAAGATTTTCAGGTTTTCTGTGAACAAGAGACTGGGATTATTTCTGATCTTCTGGGCGTTGACGTACGTAGGCTATCAACGATGGCTGGAGGGGCTCACGTATGCACAACTCACGTTCCGCTCAATCATTTAACAGAACGTGTGAATTCTGAAAAACCGGAAACATCAGAAAGCATGCGGGGTAATTCGGCACGGTAGAAATTACCCTAACCTAGAGTGTGTTATTCCAAAGACTACCGAGCCCGCATCTGCGGAGCCGGATAAATTTCAATCCATCTAAGAAAGGCCGTAATGACTGAGCAAGTTGAGCAGAGCGCCAACGACACTGTCATTTCAGAGATTCTGGAGTTGAACCCTGAGCTCGAGGGCATTGGCAATTACGAGTATGGTTGGGCAGACTCTGACGAGGCGGGTCAGTCCGCTAAGCGTGGTCTGGACGAAGCCGTAGTGCGTGACATCTCTGCGAAGAAGAATGAACCCCAGTGGATGCTGGATATGCGTCTGAAGGCATTGAAGTTTTTCGAGCGTAAGCCGATGCCAACCTGGGGGGCAGATCTTTCTGACATCGATTTCGATAACATCAAATACTTCGTGCGTTCTACCGAAGGTCAGGCTGAGTCTTGGGAAGAGCTTCCTGAAGATATCCGCGTGACATATGAACGTTTGGGTATTCCGGAAGCGGAACGTAACTCACTGGTCGCTGGCGTTGCCGCTCAGTATGAGTCTGAGGTCGTGTACCACCAGATCCGTGAAGACTTGGAGTCTCAAGGCGTTATCTTTGTTGATACCGATACCGGTTTGCGCGATTACCCTGAAATATTTAAGGAATACTTCGCCTCTATTATCCCTATCGGCGATAACAAGTTCTCCGCTCTTAATACTGCGGTGTGGTCTGGTGGATCATTTGTGTATGTTCCGCCGGGGGTACATGTTGAGATCCCTCTGCAGGCATATTTCCGCATTAATACTGAGAACATGGGGCAGTTTGAGCGTACCTTGATCATCGCAGATGAAGGTTCATACGTTCACTATATTGAGGGATGCACGGCGCCTGTATACCGCTCTGACTCGCTGCACTCAGCAGTTGTCGAGATCGTTGTTAAGAAGAACGCCCGTGTTCGCTACACTACCATTCAGAACTGGTCGAACAACGTGTACAACCTGGTGACTAAACGAGCAGTCGCGCATGAGGGCGCCACCATGGAATGGGTTGATGGTAACATCGGCTCTAAGGTTACTCAGAAGTATCCTGCAGTATATATGGTTGGTGAACACGCCAAAGGCGAGACTCTGTCAATCGCGTTTGCTGGTGAAGGGCAGCATCAGGATACTGGTTCCAAGATGGTGCATATTGCCCCGAATACTTCTTCAACGATTGTTTCGAAGTCCGTGGCTCGTAACGGCGGACGTAGCGCATACCGCGGTCTAGTGCAGGTACGTGAAGGTGCGAAGCACTCGAAATCATCCGTGGTGTGTGATGCTCTCTTGGTTGATACTGTGTCGCGTTCAGATACCTACCCCTATGTCGACGTTCGTGAAGATGACGTTACGATGGGGCATGAAGCTACGGTTTCACGCGTTTCTGAAGAACAGCTCTTTTACCTCATGCAGCGTGGGCTGGCCGAGGATGAAGCAATGGCTATGATTGTGCGAGGCTTCGTTGAACCGATTGCTCGTGAGCTGCCCATGGAATACGCACTTGAACTTAACCGCCTCATCGAACTTCAGATGGAAGGATCTGTGGGCTAATGTCGACTAACGAAGAGACCCTGGGATATCACAGCCCAATTATTCCCGGTATGGATCAGGAAGGCGAGAAGCTCGCCTCTGAGCATGTCCATGATGATACTATTCTGCGTGCTACCGAGGAACACCATCAAGGCTCAAACCCTAATAACGTGCAGAAGGTTCTTGACGCTTCCCGCGCAGAACGGAAAACCTCATATAACGTTGAAGACTTTGAGCCACTTACTGGACGCGAGGAAGATTGGCGTTTTACCCCGCTGAAACGTTTGGGTGGTCTTCACCTTGACACTCTGCAGGCACAAGCCCCAGCTCCGAAGATCCAAGCACCTTCTGAAGTTATCCTTGAAGAAGTATCCCGTGAAGATGAGCGCATTGGTACAGCAGGTGTTCCTGAAGACCGTGTAGCTGCAAATGCATGGACTCATTTTAAGACAGCTACTGTGGTGACTATTCCCGCCGAAACCGAGCTTACTGAGCATATCGAAATAGATATTGACGGACAGCATCGTGATGCTGCTGCTCAACATATACTGATCGAGGCTAAACCATTCTCAAAAGCGGTTGTTGTAATTCGGCATACCGGATCGGCTGTTCTGGCGCAGAACATAGAATTCCTGGTACAAGATTCTGCACAGTTGAGCGTTATTACTCTTCAACAATGGAATGATGATGCGATCCACGCCTCTGCGCAGTATGCCAAGCTAGGGCGCGATGCTCGTTTCAAACATGTGTGCGTTTCATTGGGCGGTGATATGGTGCGTGTTACCCCTTCAACGAAATTCACGGAACCGGGCGCTGAGACAGAGATGTACGGTCTTTATTTTGTGGATGCTGGCCAGCACATCGAGTCACGTTTGTTTGTGGATCATTCTGTGCCCAACTGCAAGTCGCGAGTAACTTATAAAGGCGCATTGCAGGGCAAATCAGCGCACTCCGTATGGGTTGGCGACGTCCTCATTGGTAAAGAGGCGGAAGGTACGGACACCTATGAGCTGAACCGTAATCTCCTCTTGGAGATTGGTCCGCGCGCTGATTCCGTACCGAACTTGGAGATCGAGACTGGACGTATCGAAGGTGCCGGTCACGCATCAACAACCGGTCAGCTAGATGATGAGCATCTATGGTACCTGCGGGCTCGTGGTATTCCGGAAGCTGAGGCACGTCGTCTAGTGGTCCGCGGATTCTTAAACGAGATTATCCAGCAGATTCGCGTACCAGAGCTTGAAACAGAACTTACTGATGCCCTTGAAGCAGAGCTTGCTCTCAGCAACAACTAAGCCTTATTAGGAGAAGAGAAACAATGTCTACCCTTGAAATCAAGGATTTGCACGTCTCGGTCATTCTTGATGATGAAAAAACTAAGCCTATTCTCAAAGGCGTGAACTTAACCATTAACTCGGGTGAAATCCACGCTATTATGGGTCCAAATGGTTCCGGTAAATCTACTCTTGCCTCAACTATTGCCGGTCACCCCAAATACCAGGTTGATTCCGGGCAGATACTGCTTGATGGTGACGATATTACCGAGATGAGTGTGGATGAGCGTGCTCGTGCTGGGCTGTTCCTTGCCATGCAGTACCCAGTCGAGATCCCCGGTGTCACGATGTCTAACTTCCTGCGTGCTGCTAAAACTGCTGTGGACGGTAAGGCACCTAACTTACGAACCTGGACCAAAGACGTTAAAGAAGCTATGAACCATCTGGACATTGATCCTGCGTTCGTTGCTCGTAACGTCAATGAAGGTTTCTCCGGCGGTGAGAAGAAACGTCATGAGATTCTGCAGCTGGAGCTTTTGAAGCCCAAGTTCGGTATTCTTGATGAAACTGACTCCGGCCTTGACGTTGATGCTCTTAAAGTCGTGTCTTCCGGCGTGAACCGTGCTCACGAGGAAAATAATATGGGTGTTATGCTGATTACGCACTATACCCGTATCCTGCGTTATATTAAGCCCGAGTTTGTGCATGTTTTTGTAGACGGCAAAATGGTCGATCAGGGCGGTCCTGAACTTGCAGATCGTCTAGAAGAAGAAGGCTATGTAGCATACACTGGGAAGAAATAATCTTACTCAGTACGAACTACTTGTAAGAGGTGCATCATGACTGAGACAGTGCAAGCTCGTCCCTCGCAAGAGGAAATTGAGGAAGTCCTCAAGGAAGTCATTGACCCTGAACTTGGGGTAAATATCGTTGATTTGGGTCTGCTTTATGGCATGCGCTGGGATGATAATGGAGTCCTGATCCTGGATCTAACGCTTACCACAGCTGCATGTCCGCTACAGGACGTTATTGAGGAACAGGTGGAAGCAAATCTCGATAGTGTCGTTGCTGAATGGCGCGTGAACTGGGTATGGATGCCTCCGTGGGGGCCCGAACGCATTACTGAGGATGGTCGCGATATGATGCGCGCTCTCGGCTTCAACATTTAGCGTTGCCATACGTTTGTTTTGCTGTAAGGGGTGGGTACCTGGAACAAAGGGGTGGGTACCTGGAACATTCTAGGTACCCACCCCTTGATTTATAATTCCACCTGATATTTGTAACACTACTCGTTCACATGTTTTCGGTTACACCTAAGAATCTGAGTGATTTACTGTATTTCTTCGCCAGACGTTTGCGAGTATCTTCGTCAAGGTGGGAAACACGTTCCGGGTCAGTGTTATCGGCAATGTCAGCACGTTTGACCCACAGCGCAATTTTATTGGCGCGAACTCTCGCCATAGATGACTCCAGAGGTTCATGCGGACGTTTGGTGAGCGCATCAACGGCATCAATAATGCGGGCTGAAAAGTACCGAGCAAGGTAAGGGAGAGTGACTTCTGTATCCTCTACGGTATCGTGCAATAACGCCACGATCTGTGCTTCTGTGCGAAGCTCTTCAGGGGCAATTTCGCGCACTTTAAAAGCAACCCGTCGTGGATGAGATATATAAGGCCAACCGTTTTTATCGACCTGCCCGAGGTGGGCGTTGTCAGCGATACTATCTGCGAGACGAATCATTTCTTTGAAATATGAATTCATCGTTGTCTCCTTCATCAATGTGATACTTCTAATGTACTCTGTACGTCATTGTGCTGCGTTACTGCTTGTCATACATCAAAGCTTCTTTGCTTCTAGCTGGATGCATGTGAGATTTTCACATGTTAAAAGACCGGTCTCCAACCCATATATAACTTCCTACTACTGTGCGCCCTACCCCTTGAGCATTGCGCAAGGAGGGAAGGTTGTCGGCATGGATTGTTCCCCATAGTATATCTTGAGGATTTACTTGAGGTAATTTGAGGAGGTTTTTAATACCGTGACGTAGAACTGCATTCCCTAGCCCTCGTCTGCGAAAAGGCGCATCTAGACATAGCTCTTCGACGCTAAACCCTCTAAGTCCTTGTTCGCCTCTGCGATCTAGAGTCAAAAATCCTGCCGAGGAGTTATCCACTGTAATATGCCAACCTGTTCCTTGACGTATAGCATCTTCAAATGATTCTTCTCCCTGAGGAGTGGCCCACTCAAAAAGATGAGGGTTCTTAACTGCAATAGATTCATATATGCGCTGCGTTTCGTAACTGGCAGCAGAAGCATCAGCAGGAGAAAGCGGGATGAGCTCTACTCGATCATAATTCTTCGGCCACAAGCGTTTGTCTAACTCACCTAGGCTCCCGGCGACAATGTGCATGTCAATAGTTGTTGCACGAGAACCAGGGACTGAACCAAGGCCACGTACAAGCTGATCTACTTTACCTGGCACAAAGAAACGTGTGCATATAGGACGGAAGCTTTCATAGTGGCGAAGCAAAGATTGGCTTAGAGCTGCGATATAGACTGTAGTACAAGGAATATTCGTAGCTATTACATCTATAAAAGGTCGATTCAGATCTTGCCCACGGTATCGAATTCCTGTAAGCGCTTGGTATGTGGCATGTGAATCCGTTATCGAAAAGAATCTATTGGCCCAGTCTTGTGTGTCTTGCGTAGGTATGTAGTTGAATTGGTTCTGTAGAAGAGGACTTATATGATCTCGATACCCCGCACCAAACTCTGAGGAAGCACGTTCCGTAATGTCTGCCGTGAAGTCTTCTGTACACTGCCGTGAAATCTCTTTGGCAGAGTAGTACATATGGAAATTCTGAGGGACCCAAGAACGAGAGAGAAAGTCGTGGGCTTGTTCTGCGGGAAGATTTTCTAGGATAAGCATAGAGACACCCTAACACATGTGATGTGTAACATGCTTATATTCGATTTATGAAACTTATTCTTTTTTAAAAGAGATAAAAATCATAGTATATGAATGTCAAATAACAGATATTTTTGAAATGCTTTGAGGGTGTATCATATCTCTTGCTTAGGATGCTTTGGACTCGCCCCAAATCTAGCGTAGAAATCTGTTGTACGAGGCAGAAACTAACCGAAAACTCAGGTAAACTGATGGGAATCAAAGCATCGGAGACACCATGGCGGAACTCTACAAGAAGTTCACCTCTTTATATCCTTATCCGCACCTGCGGATAGCCCCTGGCGCTCCCAGCAGTTACATTCACCATTTGTATCTTAACCGTTTGGCGGATGGGCGAACCTACGGGTTCACCCCGGTTCTGGTCGTACTTGACGATCTTCTTCTGTCTACCATCCAGAACAATATATCGGCACGCACGAAAAACCCGCCAGCGGACATTAACGCTGAGTACGTTAAATCCTATGCCCAAGATATATTGACAGAACACCAAAAACGCCTTGATAAGGATTCATTAGAAATTCTTGTGCGTAAAATATTAGCTCGGGCTGACTCGACTTTATTCGAGAACTATTATGAAGGATTTTTAACGTCGCAGGTAACGGTTCCTCGCGGCATTGCACCTGCTCTACGTGCGCCTGCCCATCTGACATTCGTATCAAGCCTGATGAACGAAGATGAGACTCTGGATAATTCAGCTGAAATTATCTTGCTTGAAATCCCTACAGCGTACCCATCAGACATCTTTGCGTATCTGCCGTTTGGCGGATGGGAAGACGTCCCAAGTGCGGAAGACATGCTAGCACTTGCGCAGTATTGGTATGAGCGGGATAGTGCTATTCCGGCTGTTATTGCAGCGACCTACCTTGAGTTTTACACTGCAGAGCCAATCACAACACTGCGCGACGCCGAGGTGCTTGCTTTAGAACAGGGGATAATAAGTCGAGCGCTAAAGCCCACAAGTTATGAGGATCTCTCATGTGTCGTGAAGGGGCTTTATAACAAGCCTTCGTGGTTCGTATGGTGGGAATAGTTTTGCTTAGCCGGGAATGATGTTTCTGGTGCCGTAAAAGAAAATTCCTTTTTAGAGCTCCAAGCCCCGTGCGGTTAAAACGTCCCCAGTTATTTGGGCATACCCTACTGTTTGTACCACAAGAGGTACAAGAAGCCGCCATGCGGAATGCTTAGGTAAACCGCGTGCGTGGGCGGCATGTTGTAAAGCTCCCCAGTTATCCATAATGGCGGGAATAGATCTTATAACCAGAGCGAGCATCAGTCCTATACGTTTGGGAGATAAGCCTAGAAGTTTAAGCGGTGTGAGTAACCAGATGATTCCATCAAGTAAAAGAGGTAGCGGAGTAGTCGTGAGAAGAATCCGTGAGATTAGGACGGCGCTTAGCATGGTGCACATGACGTCTACCGCAATTTGCCATGTGCCCCAAAAGAGATAATAAAGCCCTAAAAGAATTATAAGCCATCGCAGCGTATAGACGATTTTTACGAGCGTGCGGATGCGCATCCCAGCTGACCAAGACAAGATAAAACAAAAGAACAGAACGTATAGTGCTACTTCCCAACCGGTTACCGCGAGCGCGAGCAGTAAACAAGCGCAGAGGAGGCTTTTGCCCCAAAGCGGTGTGCGATGCAACAGCGAATTCCCCGGAGCGTAGCTTCCAATAAGTAAGTTACCGAGGAAAGTCGCATGGTGCGACCTCTGCGCGGTCCGAATCACGTGGTTAAATCCTTCCGGGATTGCCTGGTTCGTATATCATACAGAGGGGTTTTCGTTGGGAAAGCCTTGTTCACAATATAAACGGTATTGTTGAACCGCTTCGTGCGCTTTGCCATGGTATATAAGCTCTCCATTATGGATAATGACTGCTTCATCGCATGTCTCCGCCAAGTCGAGGTCGTGGGTACTGATAATAAGCATCTGATCGAGACTATTCAGAAGGTTTATCAGCCGTGTTCGATTACGTAGATCAAGAAGAGTCGTAGGCTCATCAAGTAAGAGGATTCGTGGTTCTACCGCTAAAATCCCAGTGAGGGCTACAAGTTGTTTCTCTCCGCTGGAGAGAGAAAAAATGCTCTGATCAGCCTTGTCGTCGAGACATTGTTGAGCAAGGAGCTTATGTGCTTGCTCTAGGCGTTGAGCTCGGGTGAGAGAGCTATGCCGACGGAGGCTAAGCTCTAGATCTTCGAGGACTGTAGGCATGATAAGCTGCGCATCTGGGTTAGCGAAGAGCATACCTATAGACCGACGAGTTATCTGTGGACATTCGGAGATATCTACTCCACATACCTTTATGATTCCCTGGGAGGGTCGAGTAATACCGTTAAAAAGCCCTAAAAAGGTTGACTTTCCCATGCCGTTAAGCCCAATAATCGCAGTTTTAGGTGCGGTTAAAGAGACTGATACATGGTCGATAATATTTCGAGTTTGTCCGTGAGCGTTTTCAGCTGACACGGTAACTGCATCAAGTTCAAGGGACGGGGGAGCGGACGGCATCGTTGGTGCTTCGCGCTCAATTTTGGCGCTACTTTTCTTGGAAAAAAACATCCTCAATTACCTGCGAGCTTTTGAGCGCACTAACCCAGGAAATGCACGATGCACAGCAGACGCCACGATAGACGCAACGATAGATTTAAGAAGGTCTGGAAGAGCAAATGAAGCCGCGATGACAAACGCATGGGTAAATTCCATATGTCCGTTGGTCATAAGCCCTAAGATACCTCCTGCAGAAATTACCACGAAGCCTACCATAGCGCAGAAGATGCACAGGATAGCGGTAAGCCAGGAATTGAGCTTTCTACGGATTACTGTATAAGCTAGCGTCCCAGCCAATAACGCGCCCAGAGGATAGGCCAGAAGATAGCCACCGGTTGGCGTCGCAAGCGTACCAAACCCTGAAGCACCTTTAGCAAAGATTGGTAGCCCTAGACACCCTAACAGTACGTAGAGGAGAGTTGCTATAAAAGCTCGAAAACCACCGAGTACTAGAGCGGTGGTGTAGATAGCGAAAGGGCCAAGAGCTAAAGGAATCGGGACACCTGGGATTGGTAGCGCCAGAGGACTAAGAACCGCGATAAATGCTGCGAAGACTGCTATAAGAGCTATATTGCGCCCTGGTGATTGATCTGGGGCATAAGAGTTAGGCACGAGAGTTGATCCTTAAAAATATGAAGTCGTGTGTGGCTGATTATGACGTTCGGTGTCAAAATCGAGGGTAGTACCGCCCTCGACGCCGCTGGGGTCTTATATATTCTTATATACCTTCCTACCATAGAAAACGCATTATGTAATATATATGACGTTTTACGGAGACTATCGGGTGTCAGCGTCTTCTAGCGTAACTCACGTAGAATAGATGGGTTGTTAAACTCCTCATTCACTAACTGTTTTGTTGATTCTCGGAAGGGACATGTTGTGATTTCAGTACAGAATTTAGAGCTCCGCGCGGGTGCCCGTCTGTTAATGGAAGATGTAACCTTTCGGGTAGATAATGGGGACAAGATCGGTTTAGTGGGGCGTAATGGGGCCGGGAAAACCACTATGACAAAAGTCTTGGCGGGATTAGCTCTACCAGCAGAAGGTACAGTCACCCGGTCCGGCTCTATCGGATACCTTCCTCAAGACCCCAAAGTCGATGATATGACTCAACTGGCGCGTGATCGTATTCTTTCAGCCCGCGGACTTGACGGAGTAGCCAAGAAAATGCGCCAAGCTCAAGAAGATATGGCGAGTGAAGATGAGAGCATACGTACAAAGGGTATGCGGCGCTATGATCGTCTTGAGGCTGAGTTTATTGCTGGCGGCGGCTATGCCGCAGAATCTGAAGCCGCAATTATAACCTCCAACTTGGATCTGCCTGAACGAGTACTCGCGCAACCTCTTGAGACTCTATCTGGTGGGCAGCGTCGTCGTGTGGAGTTAGCACGTATCTTGTTTTCAGCTGCCGATACGATGCTACTTGATGAACCAACAAACCATTTGGATGCGGACTCCATTTTATGGTTGCGTGAGTTCCTGAAAAATTTTTCGGGTGGTTTGCTGGTTATTAGCCACGATGTTGAGCTTATGGAGTTGGTAGTTAACCGTGTGTTTTATCTTGATGCAAATCGTTGCGTGATTGACCAGTACAACATGGGGTGGAAGAACTATCTGAGCCAGCGTGAGCAAGATGAACATCGTCGTAAGCGTGAGCGTGCTAATGCTCAGAAGAAAGCTCAAGCACTCATGGAACAGGCTAATAAAATGCGGGCAAAGGCAACTAAAGCCGTGGCGGCTCAACAGATGATAAAGCGTGCTGAACGTATGATGCGGGGGCTGGAAGACGAACGCCAAACAGATAAAGTTGCTGCTATCCGCTTTCCTGAACCTGCCCCGTGCGGTAAGACCCCGCTGTCTGCACAAAGTCTTTCAAAATCCTACGGCTCACTTGAAATTTTTACCGATGTTGATCTGGCTATTGACCGTGGTTCTCGTGTTGTTGTCTTGGGGCTGAATGGTGCTGGTAAAACTACTTTGCTACGTATGTTAGCTGGCAACACTGCTCCCGACACCGGCGAAGTTGTCTATGGACATGGAGCTAAGATCGGGTATTTCGCGCAGGAACATGAGATTCTCGATGGTGAGCGAACTGTTTTAGAAAATATGAAATCCGCCGCGCCGGATCTTGACGATACGCGGGTACGCACTATCCTCGGTTCATTCCTTTTTTCTGGTGACGATGTGGAGAAACCAGCAGGTGTACTTTCCGGAGGAGAGAAAACTCGTCTTTCATTAGCAACTTTGGTCGCTTCGAGCGCCAACATACTTCTCTTGGATGAACCGACTAACAACCTTGATCCTGCATCTCGTAAAGAGATTCTGAACGCGCTCAAAGCCTATAAAGGCGCTATCGTTATGGTATCCCACGACGAAGGAGCTGTGGAGGCTCTAAACCCCGAACGTGTTCTTTTGCTTCCGGACGCAGTTGAAGACCTCTGGTCGAAGGAGTATCAGGATCTTATCTCACTTGCCTAGACGCAATCTGCTCTTAGGACAAGGAAAAGGTGTTTACCTAGGCATCTGTATGTGATGTAACGCGTGGGAATGCTCCTAACCTTTGTGGGTATAGGTGTGTATGTAAACTGGCGCATAAGTGAAAGTGCTATGAAACTTTGAATATATCCTTAGAGCTTTCGCATATTATGTTGGCTATGTGGGATTTTCTGGCTAGGAAACACCCTCTTTACTTGATTTAATGATATATTGTGTGGGTTTTATAAAAATATAGTGTGCATCTGCCTACATTGTGGGTTTTTGGCTGGAAAACCAATACATGAGCGGGTTAGACTTGAGTTGTTCCCGCAAATGCGAGGATGCAAAAGCACAGATTTTCGACTCTGACGAGCCGGATTAGCGCAGGTAGAGAGATTCTATCTGATCGTAAAAGGAGAACAGCCTATGCATAACACTGAGTACGAAAAGTACCCCACCTCCGGTGAAGAGAACGTCGAGGTTGACGTCTTCTGGCCCATCCAGGACGCTTAAGTCTTGGCAAGACTGAGGTAAAAAGGTTTTATCTCCCGCTCCTAACCATATGGTTAGGAGCGGGAGATTCTTTGTTTGATGCTCAAGAAATAATAAAGTTATGGAGTGGGTAAGGGCAGAAACCTAAAAGAGCTGCCGTGTACCAAACGATATAACAGGTTAGGCAGAGAATAAGGACCTTTTCCCGGATACTTCCTGCATCACCTAAAAGTGGGAGTGCCATGTAGCCGCTTTTCTTCCAGAGGGAAGAGGCAACAAGTGGTTTAACCGTAATGGGATATAGCGGGAGAATACCTCGGGTGGTCAGTGCGTCACCTATAACATGTAAGGTTGCGCCCACTGAAATGGCCCAGGGAAGAAGCTCTAAAGAATGAGTGGTATACGCAGCATAGCCTAGGGCGCAAGCCCCAATCCAACCTCCTGGAGCTCCTAAAATCCGCAAAGCCAGACCTCCTGAGAATGCGGCGAGAGCAAGGGACAACCACGGAATACTTTGGTAAGTGAGTGTACTGCCAAAGTATGCGATAGCCCAGAACACGATGATCCCTAAAATTGAGTGCGTTCCCTTTCGGTGCCCTCCACTGATAAGGCCTACAATCCGGGCGATCCAACCTGATACAGGAGGTATAGAACGAGCGATAGAACCATTATGGTGATCGATATCTGGTAATACTCCTGCGCCAGCACAGGCAAGGGTTGTAACAATGAGGGTAGGAGTATTAGGGATTTGGATTACACCAAGTTCTGAGAGAACCAACCAGCCAGCGGCAGCGCTGACGGTATGAGAATAACCCATCATGTGTGACGAAACCCCTCGTATTATTTCGAAACTATATATGAGATCTTAGATCCAGTATACAGGGAAAATTCGAAAAAGGTTTCGATTTTTATGATGGGTTACTTCCATATCCCTGCAGGAAAGCCTGGCGGTTACGGCCGTTCTAACCTGTCCAGGAAAGCGTCTTCTTCCTCTTCATCAGTCAGACGCGAGTGTTTCTTGGCAGGGCGGGGGCGTACAATAGATTTCATATGAGAAGGCATATCGTCGATCATATCCATCTTGCGAAGCACAACGGTTTCATCCTCATGCCCAATATAACTGCCATCCTCGGCATAGAACTGCCTATAATAGCGTTCTAGCTCCTGGGCTACCTGAGCATCTAATTCATCATTACGAACTTTTTGCCGTGCACTCCAGGCATAAACAGCATAAATAAGAACTGCAAAAGCATACCATTGCATAGAATAGGACAGATTAGGTCCATTATCGAGTTCAGGTTCGGATTTCTGTACAGGCCGTTGCGCAGACGTAGGTTCTTCAGAGTCCAGCAGACCGTAAGCCCCAGCGGCAACAGGTAAATGCGTACGTTCGCCGATTTCCTGAAGGTTGATAGACGCGACTTGGCCTTCGGGAGCATCCTTACCTGTAGCGCTCTCTCCTTGGTGGACTCGCGCCACAACAATAACATCATTTGCTGGTGGTGCAGGGACTTCGGTGCTGGGGCGTGAAGCATCTGAAGAACTCGCCGACATCCAACCCCTATTGATAATGACTATTTCACCAGTATCTGCACGAAAAGGGACCAATACTTCGAACCCATTTTGTCCTTGATAAGGACGGTTGCGTACCAGTAGCTGTTGATCGGCGATATACCGACCACGAAGGGATACAGGGTGCCACTGCGACCCCGAATCAAAGTCTTGAAAAATTGTAGGGTGGTCTTGGAAGTTATAGGGAGTTGCGTGATAATTCTGCACGATTAGTGAGTTGCGCCAATCTAAAGCCTCTTTTCGGCTCATCTGCCAACCAGCTAAATAAACACAGATTATCGAGAAAATAATGCACAGCACGAAAGAGCCTATCCACTTACCTGTGAAGAGAAAACGGTATGCACCCATAGCGAATTCCTCATGCCTTTCGAAGCTGATATGAGCCTATAAAAATAGATGTGTATATAGAGATG
>NZ_KV797900.1:350865-373489 GCF_001809525.1 Rothia sp. HMSC064D08
ATAGATGTGTATATAGAGATGGTGGTGTACCTGTATTACTTATGGTAGGGGAGAACGCTCGGACAATACAGTGATATGGCGCTTACATCCCTATCTAAACTATGGCTGAAATAGAGTTTATGAAGCTAGGACTTTTGGGGAAACGGTAGGGTCTGTTTCCAAAGCTCCCTCTCCCGTAAATAATTCTCAAGCCATTGAACGTGCTCATGACAAGCCAACCAGATCTTGCGGCGCTCAGGAGTATGAACCTTTGGGTTATTCCAGAGAATCTGGTATGTTGCCTCGTTGTGGCAGCCTTTACGTGAACAAATATCTAAGCTAGGGGATGAGCTCCCCGCTAAAGAGCCCAGAAGATCCACTGACACCTCCATCTTTATATTGCGCGTAACGGTATTTATGCCTGTTGAAACTATATTTCAGAAATATCTATGACATCGGTCCGATTATAAGGCGACGAAGAATCCGCATCTTGTGCGTAGCAATGAGAGTTCTCAGAGGCGTCGGACTCATTATCTGCAGTAGATGTATTCGACGCTGCTCCTGTTTCTAAAGCTCGCCGATGATGCTCAGGCAAATAGGCAGTAAATCCACTCGATTCCTGTTTTGACTCACCATTCGCAAGTACTACGGCCACCCAAGGCAACAGTACTGCACCTGCGACGCATATCCAGCGCAGGGTACCATCTGTAAATACAGCGCCTACAATACAAACTACACGAATCGCCATTTTGAGGATGTAGTCTCGAGCACGTTTATCTACACGCTCCGATAACGGAGCAGAAGCATTACTGATTTCGTATGTCACTAAAGAGTCTTCAAATCGTTCTGCGACATCAACTGTAGATAAGTAGTAACCATGGGCCGCGAGGTCTTCGGCTGTCCAGTGCTTTTCAGCAGTCATTGACACACCTCCCTCAGAATTACAGTAACGAACTCTCTATGATAGACGTTTTAGCTTCGATTCACACGGTGGTAATTACCTGTACTGATTAGTCTAAACCTTCTATTCCTTATGGTGTTAAGTGTTGCAAGAACAGATGCTCACCACATCATATAGATAACGGGCTAGAATAGGTATGACCAGTAACCCCAAATTTATAGGGAAAATAATGAGTGATAACACCCCCAAGACCGTTCTTGTTACCGGTGGTAATCGTGGTATCGGCTACAAGATCGCGCAGGAGTTTAAGGCATCAGGGCACAATGTTTGTGTGACCTACCGTAGCGGGGAAGCGCCCACAGAGTTCTTTGCTGTTAAAGCTGACGTCCGAGACACAGACAGCATTAATGAAGCTTTTAAAACTATTGAAGCGGAATACGGTCCTGTAGAAATCCTTGTGGCGAATGCGGGTATTACTCGTGACATGCTGCTTATGCGCATGAAGGAAACGGATTTCATGGATGTTATCGATACCAACCTCACTGGTTCTTTTCGTGTAGCACAGCGTGCGATCAAAGGTATGATCAAACTCAAACGAGGTCGTATTATCCTCGTCTCCTCTGTCGTAGGGCTATATGGTTCTCCAGGACAGGTTAACTACTCATCGTCTAAAGCGGCTCTTGTTGGTATGGCTCGTTCTATCACCCGTGAGCTCGGAGGTCGAAATATTACGGCAAATGTTGTAGCACCGGGATTTATTAACACCGATATGACCAATAGCCTGCCTGAGGAAACCAAAGAGAATTACCTGAAAACTATCCCGGCAGGACGTTTTGCCGACCCTGCTGAGGTAGCCCGGGTTATTCGCTGGTTAGCTTCGTCAGAGGCAGATTACATCTCAGGCGCCGTTATCCCTGTAGACGGCGGTCTAGGTATGGGACACTAGGTTCTTCCTATCACATGCTATAAACGTCTTACTTTCAGAAAGCACAGAACCAACAAAGGAAAATGTATGTCACAGCTCGCCGGTAAAACCATTATTATCACAGGGTCTTCACGAGGTGTAGGTGCAGATACTGCCCAAATCCTAGCGGCTCAAGGGGCAAACATCATAGTTAACTATCGCTCCAAAGCCCCTCGAGCCAATAAGGTCGTCAAAGCTATCGAAGAAGCTGGCGGACACGCGACCGCCGTACAAGCAGACGTAACTAAGTCTGAAGACCTCACAAACCTTGTGAATGTTGTTATCGAAACCTACGGCTCCTTGGACTATCTCATCTTGAATGCATCGGGCGGTATGGAAACTGGTATGGGTGAAGACTACGCAATGCGTCTCAACCGAGATGCACAGCTTAACCTTGCACGACTTGCAGCCGAAAAAATGCCCAACGGAGGACGCATCGTCTTCGTCACCAGTCACCAGGCACACTTTATCCGCGAAGTTGAAACCCTGGCAGAATACCAGTCGGTTGCAGAGTCCAAACGAGCAGGGGAAGATGCGCTCATCGCCGAAATACCTGCGCTCACTGAGAAAGGAATTTCACTTGTCGTCGTATCAGCTGACATGATTGAAGGGACTGTGACTGCAACTTTGCTTAACCGCCTGCATCCTGGGGCTCTCGAATATCGTCGAGAGGCAGCAGGTAGGCTCTACACTGTCAACGAGTTTGCCCACGAGGTAGCAGCCATGGTTACCGCAGATGTTCAGACTGGACACGTTGAGCTGGTCGGTGGAGCCCGCGGGTTCATCGACTAGAAGTACGTATAGAGCGAAGAAGTAGGACCCCAAAGGGTTTGCTCCTTCCCACATAGGTAGAGATCATATCGTAGAAGAGAATAACCATGAGCACTGTACTTAATCTTCAAAACGTGAGCGTCATGCGCGGCGGTCGCAATATTCTCGATAACGTTTCCTGGATTGTCAATGAAGGCGAACGTTGGGTTGTATTGGGTCCAAATGGTGCCGGAAAATCAACACTTTTATCGGTCGCAGCAGCGCGTTTGCACCCCACAGTCGGACAAGTAGAGATCTTAGACGAGACTCTTGGCTCTGTTGATGTCTTTGAGCTTCGCCCGCGCATCGGGTTGTCCTCGGGAGCAACCGCCGCCCAGATCCCTGACCGAGAGAAAGTTTCTGATGCTGTCATGACGGCCGCGTATGCTGTTTCAGGACGTTGGAAAGAGGAATACGACGCCCTTGACAGCGATCGCGCCCATGAGCTTCTTCAAGACTGGGGCGTAGATGCTTTGGCAGAGCGTCAATTCGGTTCACTTTCCGATGGCGAGCGCAAACGTGCTCTTATCGCACGCGCTCTCATGACCGACCCCGAACTCCTATTACTTGATGAACCTGGGGCCGGTATGGATATCGCTGGACGCGAAGATTTGGTAGAGAGGCTTACAACACTCGCCGTTGATCCTTACGCACCGGCTACTGTACTCATCACACACCATCTTGAAGAAATTCCTGCAGGCTTCACACACGCTCTCATGCTCCGCGACGGTCGTGTGGTAGCATCTGGACCTATCGTTCAGACCATCACAGAAAATAATCTTGCATTAACATATGCGATGGATCTAGCTTTAACAGCCACTTCTACAGGGCGCTACAGCGCTTTTAAACGCTAAGCTTTATCCTGCTCCCACCATACATACGTGGTGGGAGTAAGTTTTGACCCAGTAGTATCTTTATGAAGAAGAAACAATTATCACCCCAAGAACTGCAAGCGCGGGCAGAACGAGTGTACGCAATATCGTCTGTGGTGCCATTAGCTCAAGCGCCTGAACAAACACTTCGTTATTATACCCACCTAACTGATGTGAGATTACGTTCTGCCCTCGAACCTGACTGGGGTATTTATATTGCGGAGTCATCAAAAGTGGTACGGCGTGCTTTGCATGCAGGACACCGTCCCCTCTCATTCCTTATGAGCGAGAAATGGGCAGATGATCTTTCCGATGTACTGACGAAGTATAATAATATTCCTGCCTTTGTAGGATCGGAAGAAGAACTTGAACGAATAACTGGCTTTCATCTACATCGCGGAGCTTTAGCAGCAATGGCGCGCCCTGCTCCTCAAACCGTAGAAGATATTATTTACGGAGCTCACCGCGTCGCAATCTTAGAAGATATTGTTGACCACACGAATGTTGGGGCTATATTTCGTTCCGCAGCGGCGCTAGGCGTAGACGCAGTTTTAATTACTCCACGATGCGCTGACCCGCTGTATAGGCGCTCTATCCGCGTTTCTATGGGAACTGTATTTCAAGTACCTTGGGCCAGAATTACCCGCTGGCCAAAAGACCTGGAAATTCTACACGAGCACGGATTTGAAAGTGCCGCACTTGCACTAGATGAGGACTCTCTTACCTTGGGGCAACTTTCAGCACGCCAGGATAAGAAGTTAGCTTTAATCCTAGGAACAGAAGGACACGGACTCTCACCGCATACATTGGCGCAGACAAAACACACGGTTATGATTCCCATGACCCACGGCGTCGATTCTTTGAACGTGGCAGCTGCGTCAGCTGTTGCGTTTTGGGAAACGAGGCTGCGTTCGTAACAACAAGCCCTCTAAGAACCTAGCGTTACCTCTTTAAAGGTGGTATCCTTGGTGGTTGGCTGTGCATTTTAAGCCGGTCTATGGTGCGCTCTGCGTGCATCGTAAAACCTACTCCATCTATTTAGGGTTACTGGCAAAATCCAGTGACAGAAGAAGGTAATTAAGCATGAAGGCAGATATCCACCCGGAGTACCGTCCGGTACTATTCCGTGACCTTGCATCCGGTAAAGTTTTCTTGACTCGTTCCACGATGACTTCGGATAAAACCGAGAAGTGGGAAGACGGTAACGAATACCCCATCGTTGAGGTCGAGATCTCCTCTGAGTCGCATCCGTTCTACACCGGTAAGCAGCGTATCATGGACTCCGCAGGTCGCGTCGAACGCTTCAACGCACGTTTTGCAAACTTTGGTAAGAAAGCGTAAAACGTAGAATGCAATAAAGAACACACCCCGTAATATAGATTAAAAATCTGATACGGGGTGTGTTTTTATTTTCTACCGTTACAATGTGAAGGTAACTCACTTTGTAGCGGTATTCTTATGCGGGTTATGCCGTTATCACATCACTCGAAGGAAACAAACCCATGAGCGAAGCGCTCGCTGAAAAACCCCGTCGAAAGACTCTTAAACGGGTGCTAATTATTCTTGCTATCCTTATTCTTACTCTTATCATCGGAGTGGGGATTTACCTGTGGAGCATTGGGCATACCTGGGACTCCAAGACTCAAAAATTTGATTCCATTACGAATTCACAAGGAGATTTAGACTCTTTAAGAAAAAACCTGGGAGACCCGAATAATGATCCAAATATTGTGGGTCCCGATGGTAAAACGGCAGATTCTCTTGCTAATGACCTTGACAAGAATGGTAACGGAATTCTTGACTCCTTAGAGGGTGGTAAGACGCGTCAGGTCGTAAAAGGCGAAGGAACTAATATTCTTCTTCTTGGTAGCGATCAACGTTCAGGGCAAGAAGCTGCAACAGTTAGTGGGGCTCGGGCAGATACTATTATGCTGATGCACATTCCTAAAAACGGGGAAGGTGTTTATTTAGTTTCTATCATGCGTGATTCGTGGGTAAGCATCCCCGGGTATGGAAACGCGAAGGTGAATGCAGCTCTCAACTATGGAGGCATTAGCTTACAAATTGAGACCATTGAACAACTAATTGGTGTCAAGATTGACCATGTAGCAGAAATAGACTTTGATGGGTTTAAAGGGCTTACTAACGCTCTAGGTGGCGTTGATGTTCAAGTTCCTTTTGCTTTCCAAACAGGCGTTTGGAACTTTACACCGGGTACCATGCATATGGATGGCAGCACTGCTTTAGCGTTTGTGCGTGAGCGGTATTCTTTTGCATCGGGTGATTATCAGCGTGTACGTAATCAACGTGCATATTTACGTGGACTCTATACGACCATCCAAAAACAGGGGTTTTTGGGTAACATCACTAATTTTAAGAATATGGTGGATGCCTTTAGCGGCTACGTCAAGGTTGATAGTGGTTTAGGTTCTGGTGAGATTCTTCGAATTGCGGCACCTGTCATTAATGGTGGCTCGGCTGCTTTACATATGACGACGCTTCCTAACGCAGGCCCTGGCTGGTCTTATGATGGTCAGTCAATCATTATTATTAATCAGCCTGCTGTTGATTCGTTAACGGAGGCTTTGAAAGCTGATCGTATGCAGGATTTTATGAATACTTATGGGTCTGACTAGGTATGTCTATATACGGGTCTATAGACCCTGCAGATAAAATTTGGGGTAGTCAGCACAGTATCTGACGTACTGACTACCCCAAATTTTATCCGTATAACGCTCTATTAATGTTGCACGTGTGTTCTAGCTGGTATAGGAGTTACGGTAACAGTCTGGGATGCATGTTCTTCTGCAGCCAGTCTGAGTAACCGACGACCAAAATACAGAGCGACCGAGTAGAGAGCGCCACCCATAATTGCTATGAGGACTCCAAGAAGAACACGCCAAATTGCAATTGCTAAGCCAACTATAAGAAGGGTTATACCTATAATTTTGACGAGGGTAAGCAGGCGTGTGTGTTCTTCAGGAAGATCATCGAAAGATACAGGTTTAGCTGTTTTCTCTGGGATAACTTCGTGTGCCGTGATCGCCTCGCTGACTCCGTTTTTTCCTGCAACAGAGGTTATAAATCCGCGAATCTTCTGAGGAAGAATATGCTTCCCTTGAGTGTTTTCCGCTTCAGCTGGGACAAAAGCATCAGGAACCTCATACTTCTTGGCCTCAGGTAGGAGTTCAGGTACATCGTTGGGTAAATCTTTGTACCACTGTTCTGGGATATTCTCTGACCGCACCGCCTGAATAGTTAATGAAAGCTCGAGCCTATTACCACGTATCGTGCCCCAGACATTGGTGAGTTTGTCATGTTTCGCAGCATGTTCAATGACAGGAATAAACTGTTCTGATATTTGGGAGCTTAAACGTCCTACATGGGTATCCTCATGGAAAACTTCTACCGAACTGACCATATGCCCATCTGGGTTTTTAACCTGTTGTACTTCAAGTCTTAAAATTACCCGTCCTTCACCTGTCGGCGGCAAAATACTGTGAAGATATTCAGCGTGTCCACTCTCGTCAAGCACCTTGATTGAAGGACCTTGAGGAAGAATAGCTGCTCGCGCTGAGGCATGGTTGAGAGGAAACAGCAAGGTCGGTGACGACAGAAAGAGTTTTCCTACACTTTTAATGTGCGGTCCGCTATCAGCTCGTAGAGCAATAGCATTGAGTTGCAGCTGTGCTGTAGGAGAGAAACCGGAAGCAACAACGCGGGTAATCGCGTTCCAATAGTTTGCAGAATCGTCACGACTTAAACGTCCCACTTTATGATCCCCGACGTATACAGCAATGCTGTTTGCCTCGTAGGGGTTATCAGGTTCTGGAACAAGGCGAGCCTTGCCTTGCCAGGACTGTTCACGGTTGACATGGAGCTCTTGAAAGACTTGTAGAGTCTCAGCCTCATAGTAGTTGTCGGTGACAATTGTGAGGGTTCCACGGTCGCCGAGAGCATAATCGACCAAAGCAAACTCCTTAGGTGGTGATGAATATGTTCTAATTCTCTCACGTTTTTGGGAATAACTAGTACCCTACACGTAAAGTAACTTTTGGGTGACGTTTAAGGAATTGATGAATGTGGTCAAAATCTTGCTTCACGTTAATGAAATCTATAGACAGGCTACAGCCCGGTACAGCGGCGTGAAGAAGAGATACTGCACCAGGCTGTAATGCCTAGAAAGTGCTAGTCGGATAAAGAACTATTGAATTGCTGACCGATCATATTCCGATGCGCATTATCTTGTGCCTCCAAAATGAGCCGACGTAGTGCGGAGGGGGCTGATGGATTCTTGTGTAACCATTCTTGGGCTAGAGCAACTGAAGGATTATCGCTAACCCCGGTTCCTTCAGCGGATCCGTAATTGTAGAGCGAACGGGGGTATAAACCGCGAACTATACGAGTGGCCATACCAATGGAACGGGTGTCCCACATTGATAGGAGCGAATCGAAGAAAGGCTTATAGTAAGGAGTCCGCAGCTCAACATCCCCTCGCAAGAAACCATTTGCTGTTGAGGTCAAGGCGTCGTTGGATAATGAAGAGTCTTCCATGATGCGTTTATAAGCGGCTGCTTTGTGGTCGGCATCAGGAATAGCCGCTATCGCATATGCGTAGCCATTCTTTGAGATTGATGACGGATTATACTGTGCAGCTCGGTCTAAATCAGCAACAGTAACAAGGTTACGCCCCGCCAGGGTACCCAAAGCACTCCACCCAAGATTCTGATCGTAGGGGATACCAGTCGCATCGGCAATATCTCCCACAGTATCTTCAAAAGCCCCTCGGGCGATATCGCGGCAGAGATCTTCACCTTGAGTTGAGTAGGAAGAAATAGAGATAAGCCCCCGAAGCAATATGAGCTGCGTATCGGAGCCAGGTTTGGCGGCAGCGAGCGCTTTCGAGAAAGACTCATAGAGAGCATCATACAAAGGCTGTCGAGACTTGGGGGCACCAAAATTAGTAATAGCGTTTTGACTGTTCGACACCATACTTCCCAAAAGAGATGCACTGCTCTCACGGGATACGTTCCGTACTGCCGCGTCTACGAAAGTGGCAACGGGAAGTCGGGCATCGCGCACGCTTTCCCAGAGAGATCCCCAGATAAGACCGCGAGAAAGAGATGATTCAAGAGTGGATACTCCTGCAATTGCCGCTTGAAGACCATCCTCATCGGTGAGCATGATTTTTGCGTAGGTGTGGTCTTCTGCATTGAGCATAAGTAAGTCAGCTTCACCTACAGTCTTCTTATGCTCTTGGGGCAAAGAGACACGATACTCTGCGATAGGATCGGCAGGGTATTCAAGGGAGAGAGTGCCTGTTGAGACAAGTTTTTCTTCTTGAAGGATAAAAGTTTCAAGCTTTACCACATGCGGGCGACCGATACCGGCTGGCTGAATGTCGGGTAGCTGCTGAGTGAGGTACAAATCCTGGAGCTTACCATCTTCGCGGTAAACACGTCGAGTACCGAGGGTAGATAGACCAGAAGTCTGTAACCACGCTTGAGACCAGGTCTGCATATCGCGACCTGAAACCTCATTAAGTACATCAAGGAAGTCTTGAAGCGAGGTGTTCCCCCAAGCAAAACGTTTGAAATAGACGCGTGCCGCTTCGATAAAGGTATCAAAGCCTACATAGGAAACAAGCTGCTTCAAGGTGGAGGCACCCTTGGCGTAAGTTATGCCATCGAAATTTTGGGCTGCAGCTTCCAAATGAGGTATATCCGCGACAATGGGATGCGTCGTAGGAAGCTGATCTTGCAGATATGCCCAAGATTTACGGTGATTCGCGAATGTTACCCAAGCATCGTTAAAACCATTAGCTTCAATAGCACCTAGAGCACCCATGAAATCAGCAAATGACTCTTTAAGCCAGAGATCATCCCACCATTTCATAGTGACAAGATCTCCAAACCACATATGTGCCATCTCATGGCAGATAGTGTTTGCGCGACCTTCAAGATCATCTTCGGTAGCACCAGAGACAAAAATGAAATCCTCAGTGAATGTTACGAGACCGGGGTTCTCCATCGCGCCGATGTTATATTCGGGTACGAACGCCTGTTCGTACTTCGGGTAAGGGTAGGGATAGTCAAAGAGATCCTGAAAGAAATCTAAGCCGTTCTTAGTGACTCGGAAGATATTATTGTAGTCAAAATGGGGCTTTAGAGAATGGCGGCAGTACGCCACTAAAGGAATATCGCCGCTGTTAGTAATACTCTGGGGTTTATAGGTATCGGTGACTGTGAAGTATTCACCTGCTAACACTGCGGTAATGTAGGTAGAAATTCGCTCGGTAGGAGCAAAAACGCGCTTAACGATATTTGAGTCAGTCGGGTCGGACACCTCAGATTCTAGAACCCCGTTCGAGCTGACAACCCAATCTCGTGGGGCTGTGATTCGGAAATTAAAAACAGCCTTCAGATCGGGTTGCTCAAAGTTGGGGAATACACGACGGCAATCGGCGGGCTCATATTGGGTGTAAAGATATACACGCCCATCCGAAGGATCAATATAGCGGTGCAGACCTTCTCCCGATCGTGAATAGTATGAGCGCCCGTGAACAGTAAGTTCGTTTTCCTCGGCAAGCTCGGGCAGCATGATGCGTGAGCCATCAACAACCTTGTTGAGTTCAAGCTGCGTGCCATTAAGCCTAACAGAATCGATAGAGTGGTGAATATAATCAATGAAAGTCTGGGCACCAGACTTACGGGATTTAAACTTGACGGTTGTAACTGTAGGGTATGTCTCGAAATTTTCATCCTTGGCATGGGTTAAATCAAGGTGAACATGATATGAGTCTACGGTAATGAGCGCTGACCGTTCTGCAGCTTCTTCGCGTGAGAGGTTCTCGTTATTCATAGTTTCTATTCTAAACTCTCACATGCGGTACTTCAGGGACGTGACCCGAACACTGTACTGTATGTTACTAGAAAGGAACATGGGGAGTACTAAATGTTTAAAAGTGACGGATAACACGTTATATAGATTTGCCTGCTTGTACTTGCCAACCGTATAGTATTACTTGTTGCTTTGAGCAGGCAAAGCCCTCTCAAAGGTAACCTGCGCGGGTGGCGGAATAGGCAGACGCGCTAGCTTGAGGTGCTAGTCCTCGTATTAGAGGGTGGGGGTTCAAGTCCCCCCTCGCGCACATTATAAAGGGTCTCTGATAAACATCAGAGGCCCTTTTCTATTTCACTTTTCCGCAAATAATTGAGCGCCCTATACTCTGACAGACAGAATATAAGGCGCTCGCGACTTGCCTGTAAGGCTACAAGAAAGTTACCTAGGGCAAAAGCTGCGGATCGGTAGTGACGAGGATCTTTACGGCAGTCTCGTTGTGGTTAATCAATGTATCAAATCCCTTGTCAATGAGGTCTTCAAGAGGAATCCTGTCAGTAATGAACGGCTTGAGGTTAATCTTGCCTGACTCTACAAGCTTGATAGTTTCCGGGTGGCTGTTCACGTATGCAATGGTTCCTCGAATATCAAGCTCCTTAAGCACGACCTTCTGAACATCCAACGATGCTGGTTTACCCCAGATTGATACGATCACGGCTTTACCGGTAGGCTTGAGTGCATCCAGAATGAGGTCTAGTGCAGGCTGTACAGAGGTGCATTCAAAGGCTACGTCTACACCCTTATCATCGGTCAGCTTATGAATTTCTGCTAGGACATCAACCTCAGCAGGGGAGAAGGCATAGTCTGCAACTCCAGAATCCAATGCTTTCTGACGGCGTAGTGAGGACAGCTCAGAGATAATGACCTTAGCCCCCTTAGCTTTAAGTACGGCGGAGGTAAGCAGGCCAATGGGACCAGCACCAGTAACTAGCGCAAAGTCACCGTCTTTGATTTCTCCGGCGCGCTCAACTGCATGATAACCGACGCTCAAAGGCTCAATCAGTGCAGCTTCATCTAGCGGAAGGTCTTTAGAGATCTTGTGAACCCAACGGCGTTTTACAGATACCTTCTCTGATAGTCCGCCTCCACGACCAGCAAGACCAATAAAGTTCATGTTCTTAGAAAGATGATAGGTCTTTGAATCTGGGCCGACATCTACAGAGTCTGCAATAATGTATGGCTCAACCACAACATGATCTCCGACTTCAAGATCGGAAATGCCTTCGCCTAAAGCTTCTACGATGCCTGAGAATTCGTGACCAAGGGTTACAGGAGAATCTTCTCCTGAGATTGGATGCGGATGCCCATGTTTAGGGCAGAAAATAGGTCCATCAAGATACTCGTGCAAATCAGTGCCACAGATACCACACCATGCTACTTTGACCAACACTTCACCGGGTTGTACTTCGGGGGTGGGTATGTCCTCAATGCGAATGTCATTACGGTCGTAGAAACGAGCTGCCTTCATGGGATAGACTCCTTTACCTTTGAGGCTCTATATGATGCGCCTAGTGCTGAATACTCTGTTGTTATCACGCAAACCGACCTGTTACAGCACTAGGTTAGTTAAGCGCAGGCTCAATAGCCTACATCTATAACGCTACTCTTCCATGCCAATGTTTACTAGGAAACATAGAAAAAATACTTTATATGACATAAACGTGTAGTTTCAGCCCAAATATCGTATAAACCCACCAAAATTACCAAACTGTAGCCCACTACCAGACAAGGTACGAAAACTACTCATCAGTATTCTAGCTGTGAGTTCCTCTAGATGTGTTTGGGCTTGGGAGGTCCCCCCCCCAGAAATAGGGGTTAAATTATGTGATATTAATCAAAAAGTCATAAAGCCCTTATATGGCTTCTTGGGAGAAAAATATGGTCTTCTAGTAAAAACTCACATAAAAAATCGTGAAAAGAGCAACTAAACCAACATAAACCCCAAAGAACAAGGCATAATAGATAATGGGAACTTCAGAAGACGCTCCGTGCTTCTGCCCACATATCAGACAAATCAACAACCCCAAGACAGGGCGGCGACCCAATGAACAACGTAAAATCTACCACTAAACTCGGCATCATCGGCGCAGGCGGTGTCGGGTCTGCAACCGCATACGCAGCAACCCTACGTGGCTCTGCAAATGAAATCGTCCTTTACGACATTGACGGCAAACGAGCACACGCTGAAGCCCTCGATATCGCCCACGGTTCTATGTTCGCCCATGAAGCGCAGCTCACCGGCGGAGACGACCTCGAAATCCTGCGTGACTGCGACATGATTATCATTACCGCAGGTGCCCGCCAAGAGCCCGGGCAGCCCCGCCTCGAACTCGCAGGAGCAAACGTACGCATCCTCGAAAAATTACTGCCAAACCTCATGGAAATGTCACCCAACGCAATTTACATGCTGGTTACCAACCCCTGCGACGTACTCACTGTTGTCGCCCAGAAGATCACCGGGCTACCCTCACACCGAGTACTATCCTCTGGTACCGTACTCGATTCTTCTCGACTGCGCTGGCTCGTCGCCAGCAAAGCCGGAGTCTCCATCAAGAGCGTTCACGCAAATATCATTGGCGAACACGGGGACTCGGAGTTCCCTGTCTGGTCGGCAGCTAACATCGGCATGGTACCCCTCATTGACTGGGAATACAACGGCACCAAAGTATTTACTGAAGAAGTACGTGCAGAACTAGCGCACGAAGCGATGCGCGCAGCCTATAAAGTCATTGAAGGTAAAGGATCCACCAACTACGCCATCGGTGTTTCCGCGGCACGAATTGCAGAAGGCTTCCTCCGAGACCAGAACGCCGTACTGCCAATCTCCACCATTGCAGCAGGCGAACTCTACGGCTTCAAAGACGTAGCACTGTCCCTACCCTCCGTCGTAAACTACGAAGGCGTACAGCGAGTCCTCAGCGTTCCCATGAACGACGAAGAACACAATAAGCTACGCGCCTCCGCAGAAGCAATCCGCGCATCCCTGGAAACCCTAGGATTCTAAAGAACATTCCTAAAACACCCTTCTAAACGCGTGCCCAAACACACTGGGTACGCGTTTGTCATACCTTCACAATATGACGCTCTCCAACCACAATAGCCATAAAAGATAGTAGACTAGACACATGAGCACTGACCCCCGCACCGAACTCACTCGTCTACTCGACGCCCTCGAAACACACCTTGACGCCGTCGCCCACCGCACCCGCGAACACGACCCCGTAATCGACGAAGCCTATGTCGAAATTGCAAACGCTTTCGAAGCCTACGAAAACGCCCTCTTCGAAGTACATAACGAAGTAACACCCCTTAGCGTCTACGGAGATGACGACGAAAACTTCGACGAATTCCTCACCGACACCGACGACGAAGACGACGATATCGAATACGAAAAAAACTAACCACACAACCAAACCCTCAGGCCCCGCATCCTAGCCACCCGCCAGAATGCGGGGTTTCTCTTCACGCACCACAAACATAAAACCATGAGCACCCCAAAACACTTCCGAGACCACGCTCTCATCCTCCGCACCCAAAACCTAGGCGAAGCAGACCGCATCATCATCATGCTCACCCAAAACAACGGAGTCATCCACGCCGTTGCCAAATCAATCCGCAAACCAAACTCAAAATTCGGTGCTCGGCTAGAACCCTATATGCACACCGACATATCCCTCACCCGAGGCAAAACAAATCTCCACACCATATCCCAAACCGCAACCATACATGCCTATACAGCGACTCTCATGGGTAACTACAACGCCTACACCGCCGCAAACACCATCGCTGAAATCGCAGAGACACTCAACACCAACAGTACCCCTCACGACACCAACCCACACTACCACCTCACTCACGGGGCAATCGCCACACTAGCTCATAACAAACACACACCACAGCGCATCCTCACAAGCTATATCTTACGTGCCATGAAACTCGCAGGCTGGCTCATCTTCACTGACACCTGCACATACTGCAATCAACCCATCACCACTGGGTACCACCCAGCAGGTACACATGGCATAACAGGAACCCTCTGCAAAACTTGCGCCCACCAAAATGACACCCCTACAACACCCATAACACCCACCGAATATAACTATATACAAGCCCTCTATAAAGGGAACTGGGACACCATAGACAACGCTTCACCTCTCGCGGCACGCAAAATACTCAACCTCACCCTACACACCACTCAAAACTACCTCGAAACCCCCCTCAAGACCCTCACCTACCTCGAACTAGAAACCTAAAAACACCATCAAACACGGTAAAATACTGTAGTAACACACCATCAACCCGGAAAGAATCCCATGCCACAAAAACCACCGGCACACCCCTCCGGAACAACCCCACCCCCCATACCCAAAAAATTCATCCCTCAACACGTTGCCGTTGTCATGGATGGCAATGGACGCTGGGCCAACGAACGCGGACTCCCACGCAACGAAGGACATCGAGCAGGCGAAGCAGCCCTCCTCGACATCGTTGCAGGAGCCATAGAAATGGGCATACCCTATATCAGCGCCTATGCCTTCTCCACAGAAAACTGGAAACGCTCACCCAGCGAAGTATCCTTCATCATGCGTTTCTCCACCGAAGTCCTCAACCGGCAACTCGAAACCCTCAAATCCTGGGGAGTACGTATCCGCTGGGCAGGACGTCGCCCCAAACTCTGGAAAAACGTCATCTCACAACTCGAACAATGCGAACGCGAAACTATCAATAATACCACCTGCACCCTCACTATGTGCGTCAACTATGGAGGACGCGCAGAAATCGCAGACGCAGCTGCAACTATTGCACAAGACGTACAAGCAGGCATCCTCAAACCCTCCTCTATCACAGAAAAAACTTTCCAAAAATACCTCGACGAACCAGACCTACCAGACGTCGACCTTTTCCTCCGATCATCAGGCGAACAACGAATATCCAACTTCCTCCTCTGGCAAAGCGCCTACGCCGAATTCGTCTTCATGAACGTACTCTGGCCAGATGTAGACCGCCTAACCCTCTATAAAGCCGTCGAAGAATACGCCAGCCGCGACCGCCGCTACGGAGGCGCCACCGACAAAATCCCCAGCCCCAAAAGCTAACACCACACCACAAGGAGCAAACAATGCGACTATACCCAACCTTCTTCAAAATCTTCTTCGCAGGCATGGATCCCGAAAAAGCACACCACATCGGCTTCTGGGGAGTACAAACCCTTAAAAACCTAGGCATTACTCGCATCCTCAAAAGCTACCTACAACCCAATCCCAGCCTCCGCACCACAGCCATGGGACTCACCTTCCCTTCACCCTTCGGACTAGCCGCAGGCTTCGACAAAGGCGGGAAAGGTATCGCAGCCCTTGCAGGACTAGGATTCGGACACGTCGAAATCGGCACCATCACCGGACAAGCACAACCTGGTAACCCACAACCACGTTTATTCCGCCTCATCGAAGATAAAGCAGTCATTAATCGTATGGGATTCAACAACGACGGTGCCGCAGCCGCAGGACCCCGAGTCGCATCAGCTCGTGCCGATCTAGAAACCGAATACCGTCCCGAGAAGCGCCCCATTATCGGCGTCAACATCGGAAAAACAAAGATTGTAGAACTAGAAAACGCCATAGAAGACTACCTAATCTCAACACGTACCCTAGCCCCACAAGCAGACTACCTCGTCGTCAACGTAAGCTCCCCCAACACCCCAGGACTACGTACACTGCAATCCATCGCAACACTCCGCCCACTCCTACAAGCCGTACGAGAAGAAGCAAACCGAGTCTCACCCCACCGCCATGTGCCTCTCACCGTTAAAATTGCTCCAGACCTTGTAGACGAAGACATAACAGCTGTCGCTCGCCTAGCCCAAGAACTAAAGCTTGACGGGATCATCGCAACTAACACCACAATCGCACGCGAAGGCTTAGGACTCCACACCACCAAAGAAAAAATTAACGCTATAGGCGCAGGAGGACTCTCAGGAGAACCACTTAAAACCCGATCACTCGAAGTCCTACACCTCCTCAAGAAAGAAATAGGCAACAAACTAGCCCTCATCTCCGTCGGAGGAGTAACCAACGCCCAAGACGTACAAGAACGACTAGACGCAGGCGCAGACCTCGTCCAAGGATATACCGCCTTCCTCTACGAAGGCCCCTTATGGGCCGCCCACATCAACCGAGGACTCTACAAAATCCGTCGCTCGCGCCAAAAATAAACCTCACAAAAAGGGTGAGAAACCAAACACGGTTTCCCACCCCCCAGAAATCATTAAAGACACAGTATCTATTTTGGATACTCCCCATACTTAACAAGAGGATAAGGTCGCCGCATCCGGCGAATCATCATCACACGGTTGAATGCATACATACCACTACCACGCTGTACCTCGCCAAACTTAGCAATAACCATCTGTTTAAGCTTGCGCCACATCAACCAGTAATCAATAACCCACAACAGCATCAGAGCATACATGCCATACATAGTCCCGTAGTAGACAGGAGCAGCAGCTACGCCAAAACCGCTCACGACCCACGACGCAACAAGAAAAACAATGAGCAAAATAAGCATTATATCGCCCAGATTCCGGCGAGCATCAATATAGTCGCGAATGTACCGCCGCTGAGGCCCCTTATCCACTATCGGCAGATACTTCTCATCGCCAGTACGCATAGCCTCCCGTTGCCGTGCCCTAAGCTCAGCAGCAGCCTCACGATCAGCAGTCTTCGCCGCGCCACGATCAGCACCGACTATAGGCCTCCTTCGCGCCGCAACCTGCTCTTTACGAGACGGTGTAGGACGCCCTTTCTTCGGCGTGAACTTAGAGTTCTCAGGAACCTCATGCTGTTTCTCTTCTTCAGGCTCGACAGCAGCCTCCTGCGGAGCCTTACCTTTTTTACGACCAAACACCCTACTAGAATAACCAAAAATAATTGCCTACGCCGAATACCAAGACCAAAAATAAAAAGTATGCGCCACCCCTGTATAAAGCGTATTGTTAGACGCATGGCCTATTTTCCTCATAAATTCCCAGAACATGATGCGCTCACAGAGGCGCTTGAAGCCCATTTTGATGAATATCTCACTGAGCTGAAGGATCTAGTCTCTATCCCATCTATCGCGTGGGAAGCTTTTGATCTAGCTCAGGTCCAACGAAGCGCTGAAGCTGTGTACGAGCTTGCGAAACGGTCAGGTTTTCAAGAGGTAAAAATCCTTTCTGCGTCGTACCACGATGAAACGGGGGAGGCACATCAAGGTATGCCAGCGGTAATTGCCACTAAACCAGCTGTTTCAGGGTATCCCACAATCCTGTTATACGCTCACCATGATGTACAGCCTCCTGGCGATAACACGCAGTGGGAAACTGACCCGTTTACCGCAGTTCAGAAAGGCGCTCGCCTCTATGGCCGCGGTGCTGCAGACGATAAAGCAGGGGTTATCACCCATATGGCGGCTTTCCGTTTAGTATCGGAAGTATTAGGCAATGATTTCAATGTTGGCGTAAAGATCTTTATCGAAGGAGAAGAAGAAGCAGGGTCACCCTCTTTCCGCGAATTCCTAGATGCCTACCAGAAGGACCTAGCCGCTGATTATATTGTGGTAGCAGATTCTGCCAACTGGCGAGCTGGAGTTCCGGCATTAACTACCTCATTACGTGGCGTAGCTAGCGGGGATATTGAAGTTCGAACTGGTAATCACGCAGTGCACTCTGGTATCTTTGGAGGTCCTTTTCTAGACGCACATACGGTATTAGCCCGTTTGCTGGGTACTCTTCATGATGACGAAGGTGCAGTTGTTGTAGAAGGTCTGTACCGTGGTGAAGACCCTAAAGTCGAATACCCTGAACATAAATTCCGCGCAGATTCTGGAATCTTAGACCAGATGTCTCTAGCAGGATATGGATCAATTACATCTCGGCTCTGGCAGCAACCTGCACTTTCCGTTATAGGTATGGATATTCCGTCAATTGCCCATTCTTCAAATACCCTTGCTGTTACTTCGCGGGCACGTATTAGTGTCCGTTTGGCTCCTGGTGATTCTCCCGAGAATGCGCACAAAGTTCTGGCAGACCATATAAAGAAGCATGCACCTTATAACGCGCAAGTTAGCTATACTCCTGTCGACTCAGGGTTACCCTTTGCCACAGATGTTGAGCAGGATGGAGCTCAAATCACCTTGTCAGCAATGGCTCAAGCTTGGGGTATATCTCCTGTGCAGACAGGAATGGGAGGCTCAATACCTTTTATAGCGGATTTGAAGGAGAACTTCCCCGACGCCCAGATTCTAGTAACTGGTGTTGAAGACCCAGATACCCGGGCACATAGCGCCAACGAATCGCTGTATGTACCTGATTTTAAACGAGGAATTTTAGCGGAGGCACTGATATTGAGTGCTCTCAGCAGGAGTAAGTAGATTAGGAAAGGAAAGCAACTCAAGGAATATACCTCACACACTAAGTACAGAATTCTACAAAGTTGGTATTCTGGACGTAAGAGACCTTGATGCCTCTAGTGAACTTGTGAGTCCGCTGTTGTCGTGAAGAAGTAGGACAGCGTAATCTGACTTTACGAAGGGGAATATTGTCAGGAAAGGACAAACATGACTGAGACTGTAACTGAGCTACCAACACACGGGGTTAACCTTACTGAAGTTGCTCAGAATAAGGTACGTACTTTGCTCGAACAAGAAGGACGTACCGATTTGCGCCTCCGGATTGCTGTACAGCCCGGTGGCTGTTCCGGGCTAATCTATCAGCTCTACTTCGATGAGCGAGTACTTGATGGTGACGCAGTACGTGATTATGACGGTGTGCAGGTTATCGTAGATAAAATGAGTGCCCCATATCTAGATGGCTCAACTATTGATTTTGAAGACACGATTGAGAAACAAGGATTCTCAATTGATAATCCGAACGCGGCAGGGTCATGTGCCTGTGGCGACTCCTTCCATTAGGAGCATCAATATAACAGAACCCCTAAAAAACCAACTTTAGGGGTTCTGTTACGTTAAAATTCAGTAATTTTCCAGGAAACTCACAATTTCAGTGACAGAGTGTCACCGTAAGAGCAGAATTCGCGGTAAGCTCTAAGGGATAAGTTTTTTATAATTGCCTCAGGTTTACCTGTAGACCTGAGCACTAGCACACACTGCAAGAACAGGAAGGGCCGTCTGTGAGTTCGCAATATCGAACCGGCAGTCGTCGTAAGCGTGCAAGTCTTGTTGGCCTCGGGACTACAGCGACGCTGCTGATGACTGGTTGTTCAATGGATAGGGCAGCTGTAGGCTGGTTACCCACAAAAGCTGGGCATCCGGCTACTGATAATGCCGAGAACCTCATGCATCTCTGGGTAGGTACTTGGAGCGCAGCTCTTGTTGTCGGTCTTATTACTTGGGGTTTGATGCTATGGTGCATCATTGCTTACCGTAGGCGTAAGAACGAAAGTGGCTATCCTCGTCAGCTCAGCTATCACCTGCCTCTGGAAATTTTTTATACTTTCGTTCCAGTTGTCTTGATCGTCAGTATGTTTACGTTTTCAGACCGAGTCGAGCGTCAAGTAACTGGTCCTAAAACTGGCGCCGATCGACAGGTCACTGTTGAAGTATATGGCAAACAATGGGCCTGGGATTTCAACTACACAGATGAAAATGTGCATGTAACTGGTGTACAAGCTCACCTTGATGGCTCACCAGGTAAAGAAGCAGAACTTCCAACGCTTTATTTGCCCGTTAACTCAAATGTTGATGTAGTCCTCAAATCGCGTGATGTGATCCATTCGTTCTGGGTTCCGGCTTTCCTGGAGAAACGGGATACGATCCCTGGTATGACGAACCATATTCATATCACTACCAAAGAAATTGGTGATTATAAGGGTAAATGCGCTGAACTTTGCGGTGAGTACCACTCTGAGATGTTGTTTAATGTCAAGGTGGTCTCACAGGAAGACTACGACAACTACATCAATTCCCTTAAGCAAAATCCCGAGAATCAGGGTATCGCTGGGGACGAATACAACCGTAATCCCAACCAGAACGCGACTCCGCGTCCCGCTAACCAATAAAGGGGTGAAATAGACGTGACTACCCTCGAATATTCAACTGAGAGTGCAACGGCTGTTGCGCCGCGCGTGGTTCCTAAGTCCAAGGGACGCATCTTTGTCAATTGGATTACTTCCACGGACCACAAAACCATTGGGTACATGTACCTGATCTCTGCCTTCATCTTCTTCTGTATGGGCGGAACTATGGCTCTGCTGATGCGTATCGAGCTTTTTGAGCCCGGTATGCAGATCCTGCAGACGAAGGAGCAATTTAACCAGCTTTTTACGATGCACGGTACCCTTATGCTCCTCATGTTCGGCACCCCTTTGTTCACCGGTTTGGCGAACGTGCTTATCCCGCTCCAAATTGGTGCTCCCGATGTGGCATTCCCGCGCTTAAACGCATTGGCTTTCTGGTTCTTCCTTTTTGGGTCGCTAGTAGCGATTGCAGGTTTTATTACCCCGCAAGGTGCAGCCTCTTTCGGCTGGTTTGCATACGTCCCACTAAATAGCACTACTTATAGTCCGTCTGTCGGTGGTGATTTATGGGTCTTTGGTCTTGCTTTGCAGGGATTCGGCACAATTATGGGTGCGGTTAACTTCATTACTACAATTGTGGCAATGCGCGCTCCTGGCATGACTATGTGGCGTATGTCTGTGTTTACGTGGGCAACTCTGATTACTTCAATCTTGATTATTATGATCTTCCCGCCTCTGGCATCCGCTTTGTTTGCTCTAGGTATGGATCGCCGATTCGGAGGACATATTTTTGATCCGGAAAATGGGGGAGCGGTACTCTGGCAGCACTTGTTCTGGTTCTTCGGGCACCCTGAGGTGTATGTGCTTGCGCTACCTTTCTTCGGCGTGACTTCGGAGATTATCCCTGTATTCTCACGTAAACCCATTTTTGGTTACAAAGGTCTTGTTACAGCGACTATTGCTATTGCGGGTCTGTCTGTAACTGTGTGGGCGCACCATATGTACGTAACTGGAGCGATTATGCTTCCGTTCTTTTCGTTCATGACCATGATGATTGGTGTTCCAACCGGCGTGAAGTTTTTCAACTGGATTGGGACTATGTGGCAGGGGTCCATTACGTTTGAAACTCCGTTATTGTGGATCTATGGATTCTTAGTAACCTTCCTCTTTGGAGGTCTGACGGGTATTATCTTGGCTACTCCGCCTCTAGACTTCCATATCTCGGATACTTACTTCGTGGTTGCACACTTCCACTACGTGATTTTTGGAACCATTGTGTTTGGTATGTTTGGTGCATTCTACTTCTGGTGGCCAAAATTCACTGGCAAGATGCTCAACGAACGGATCGGTAAGATTCACTTCTGGCTGGTATTCTTCGGGTTCCACGCGACCTTCTTGATTCAGCACTGGGTTGGCGTTGATGGGATGCCTCGTCGATACGCTGACTATCTGCCCGAGGACGGTTTCACCTGGATGAACCAATTCTCAACTGTTGGATCCATGATTCTTGCCGTTTCAATGATTCCCTGGTTCTGGAATGTTTACATTACTGCTCGGTATGCTCCGAAAGTCGAGGTAGACGATCCCTGGGGATTCGGTGGATCTCTCGAATGGGCAACTTCTTGTCCTCCGCCCCGCCACAACTTTACTGCATTGCCTCGTATCCGTTCCGAACGCCCGGCTCTAGACCTACATCATCCCGAGCTTTCAACGAATCATGATGTTGCCGCTGCAGCTCTTGCAGCACAGAAGGGAGAGTAAGCCGTGAAAGTTCTCGGGAAGGTCTTCCTGTACCTTGGTATATTCTTTATTCCTGTTGGAATTATTTATGGGTTTATGACCAATTTTGATGAGTGGGCCGGGTTTCCCGCGCTCCTCGTGACGGCGCTTATGTGCTTCTTCTTGGCTTTCTTCCTCATGTTTACTGATAAGAAGCTAGGAAGCCAGCCCATGGATAACTACACGGGTGAAATCGCTGAGGGTGCTGGTGAGTATGGGTTCTACTCACCATGGTCTTGGTGGCCGTTTATGATCGGTTTAACGTGCATGATTGTTGTTCTTGGGGCAGCGATTGCCTGGTGGGTACTAATTCTTGCGTTGCCTATCGTAGCAGTCGCCGTTATCGGGTGGGTATATGAATACAACCGCGGTGATCACGCGCACTAATCATATACAGTAAAAGGTGGGG
>NZ_KV797900.1:373589-505947 GCF_001809525.1 Rothia sp. HMSC064D08
GGGTTACATCATCCATATGGATGATGTAACCCCACCTTTTACTGTATTCCAGAGATTCTCGAATAAAGTTCTATCTGCCCCAGATATGGGAGGTAAGAAAAAGCTAGTTGGATTAATTGTCTGTATTGGCAGCTTATCTGGGGATCATCAAAGCAGCAGAGACGCACCAATATTGATCGGATGAATCTTGGGAGAGTAACCGCCCATATAATCGTGCCCATCGCACGATAATAGTTTTTGCAGAGGCAGCTTCGCTTATCAGTACGCTCGGCTCGAAAGAAAAGACGGCATTAATATGCTCGCAGAAGTGCTCTCTCTGCAAGAATTCTGGAGTCTCAACCTCAAACCTAGGTTGTTGCTACTTTTATCTGTTAATCCGCGAGGCTCCTTCCTGCCTCTAAGAGCCAGCGGCATGATAGTTTGTGACGGGGTATGTGCTTAGTACGCATGAAGTTATTCCATTATGGCATCAGGTATATAGCGATCGCTGATAAGTAAGCAAAGATTTATAATTCTTAGTTTCAGGAATAGGGCCATGCTGCTTATGAGAATTTTTCATGAGAAAGTCTGGACTCCTGGCTTAGAAGATGGATATGATATTGGGTCAGCAGCAACATTGCTGGAAGAGATACATACGATACAAACGTTGAGGGTTGGTCCCACAGTTTTGTGGAACCAACCCTCAAGTAAACTTATGAAGTTGTAACTTTAGCCCTTAATCTCGGGGCTATCAGAGGAAGCGCCCTCAATCCTTTGAGCTTCATTATGTTCATGATGAGCTTCTTCTAGCTCAGTAGGAGTTACAGGAAGAACACGATCAGTAAAGAACAACTTCGATAAGGTGCCTCGTGCTTTCTCAAGCATTGTAACCTTCCCCTTAGCATTGGGGCGTGCAGGTATTACATCTGGTGAATCGAAACTAACTAGCTTGTACCGACGATACTCGTCAAGAGGCTTGTGCACCTCAATAAACTCACCATGGGGGAGTTGCACCACTTGACCAGTTTCGATGCCATGAAGCACTAGCTCACGATCTTTACGCTGTAAGGAGAGGCAGATCCTTCGGGTAATCTCGAAACCAAGGATGGGTCCAAGGAAGAAGAGCGCACGCAATACATAAGCTACATCATTTAGCGAGACGTGGAAATGCGTTGCGATCAAATCAGAAGATGCTGCGATCATCAAAACTGAGTAGTAGATGATACCTGCAACACCGGCGCCTGTACGGAATGGAGCGTTACGCGGGCGATCAAGAATATTATGAACCCGATTATCTTTGGTGACCCAACGTTCGATCCAAGGCCACGTGAATAAGAATCCCATCAAGACACCTGCGAGTGCAAAAGGCAGTAGGACATTCAGAACCCATGTTCCACCGAACTGCCATTCCCATGACCATGGCCAAACACCAGGCCATAGACGTAATGCACCGTCACCAAAGCCTACGTACCAGTCAGGCTGAGTACCTGCTTGAACTGGAGATGGATCGTAGGGGCCATAGTTCCATATTGCGTTAATAGTGAAGGTGGAAGCTAAGAAAGCGATGATACCGAAAACTATGAAGAAGAAACCGCCTGCTTTTGCAGCATAAACCGGGCCTACAGGAAAACCAACAACGTTATTGTTGGTACGACCGGGCGCTGGATATTGGGTGTGTTTATGCAGGACAACCATGAACATATGCAGTCCAACGCACAACAACAGAACTGCCGGAATGATCATGATATGCAGGCTGTATAGGCGGCTAATAATGTGTTCACCTGGGAACTCGCCTCCGAAGAAGAAAAGCGAGAGGTATGTACCTACAAGCGGAATTGCGACCATAATGCCATCGACAATTCGCAAACCGTTACCAGAGAGCACATCATCGGGGAGGGAGTACCCAGTAAAGCCCGCCATAATGCCCGTGACAAAGAGGACGCAACCTACAACCCAGTTCAGCTCACGTGGACGGCGGAAAGCCCCTGTAAAGAAGACACGGAGCATGTGGATACAGATGGCCAACATAAACATGAGAGCCGCCCAGTGGTGAATCTGACGGATCAACAGGCCCCCGCGAATATCAAAAGAGATATCTAAAGTAGACGCAAACGCAACAGACATTTCTGTACCCTTCATGGGTACATATGAACCGTCATAGGTAACTGCAGCGGTTGATGGGTTAAACCAGAATGTTAAAAAAGTTCCTGAAATAAGGAGCACTACAAAGCTGTATAGAGCCACCTCACCGAACATAAAGGACCAGTGATCTGGAAAGATTTTTCGGCCAAATTCTTTAACAACCCCAGACATGCCAACACGCGTATCAACAAAATTCGCGATACGCCCAGCGTTGCTTTTAGGTTTGTACTCGTAGCCAGTTGTTGTAGACATTACTTATTTCGCCTCCTTCTCACGCTCTGCACGCATTTCTTCGACGTGCTGACCGCGTTCCCAATACGCGGGACCAACTGGCTCATGGAAGTCACTCTGAGCCACAAGATAACCATTATCATCGACTGTAATCGGCAACTGTGGGAGTGCGTGACCTGCAGGACCGAATACAACCTTGCATTCATCTGCCGCATCAAAAGTAGACTGATGGCACGGGCACAGCAGATGGTGCGTTCGCTGCTCGTACAGCGCGATGGGACATCCAACGTGTGTACAGACCTTCGAATAAGCGACTATACCGTCAACGTGCCAGTTTTTGCGTTCTTCCGAAATCTTCATCTCATTGGGGTCAAGACGCATCAACAAGACAACTGCTTTAGCTTTTTCCTCTAGGTAGCCATTTTCATGGCTGAGGGATGTGATGGTCTCCGGCAGAACGTGATAAGCGGATCCGATCGTAACGTCAGAAGCTTTAATCGGAGTCCCAGAAGGGTCGCGTACAAGACGGACACCCTGATCCCACATCGTGTGTTTAAGAACGGCAGGATCATTCGGCCCCAGATCGCGCAGGAACGTAATAAAAGTTAACGGAGCCAGAATAACTGAGCCAATGAGAGTATTGCGCAGGAGAGGACGGCGTTTAATACCTGACTCATCAATAATAGTTTCGATGATTTCTTCTGCCTCGGCGCGATCCTCTTCAGGACGTAAATCGTGCCGCTCCTCAACGAGTTCATGGTCAGGCATAAGCGTACGTGCCCAATGAACAACTCCAATACCAATGCCGAACATAGCGAATGCTATACCTAAACCAAGCAAGAGGTTCTGCAGCTGCAGTTTACTGGTAGGCTCCGTATTGTTTACATCAAAGAAGTTACCTTCAACTGATATACCGAAATACGCGACCCAGAATAACAAAGAGCCGAGCATTGATAGTACAAAGAGTAGAATAACTTGGCGCTCAGCACCTTTAGCACGCTTCGAATCCACATCTGTCAGACGTGGACGATGTGGAGGCAGCCCAGGATTCTGAAACTGCTCCTTTGAATCCTCTGAAGAGGTAACTACGGTAACGCTCTGAGCGTCTTGACCGTCACGATGGTTTCCCATGTGTTGCCTCAAATCTTTTCCGATACGAATAGTATGTGCGTATTTATGCTGAGCGAGAGGTCAGCCAAATAACAAAGATAAGCACGATCCCTAGACCGACGCTCCAAATCAACAGACCTTCAGCGACAGGACCTAGAGAGCCTAGCTTAAGACCACCAGGGGAAACATTTTTTTCCTGTGCTTTCAAATAGGTGATAACATCACGCTTCTCTTGCGGGGTAAGGTTTGCGTCGTTGAAAACAGGCATATTTTGAGGTCCAGTTTCCATGGCTTCATAGATATGTTGTTCGCTAACACCCATGAGAGAAGGAGCAAACTTCCCTCGGGTAAGAGCACCACCCGCACCAGCCGCGTTATGACACATTGCGCAGTTGGCTAGGAAGACACGGGCACCATTTGCGGCATCGCCTTTGGTGGTATCTAGATTCTCTGCTTCAGGTATTGCAGGACCGGCGCCCAGCGAAGCAACATATGCAGAGAGCTGCTTCGTCTGTTCCTCGTTGAACTCACCAGGTTTGACTTGAGCCTGTGTACCTTGCATCTGCATAGGCATGCGGCCGGTACCAACCTGAAAATCAACTGCGGCTGCCCCAACACCGATGAGCGAAGGACCATCAGCGGTGCCTTCAGCGTTCATTCCATGGCAGGTTGCACAGTTGGCTTGGAAGAGTTTCTGACCAGCGTTTACGTCATCTTGAGTGTATGCATGGCTTGACTCGGCCTTGGCCTGATTGGTGGCAGTGGCAACTGTGTAGAGACCACCAGTAAGGATGAGAGCCAACGCAAGCAACACAATAGCTGCAAGCGGGTGACGCCGCTTCTGTGAAAGTGCCTTCACGTCTTTTGTTCCTTGTGTGTGCTAGTAAAAATGGATACGGACGGGGCGAGAGTGTTGGACTGTTATTTGACGAAGTACACCACGGCAAATAGAGCGAGCCACACGACATCTACAAAGTGCCAGTAGTACGAGACAACGATTGCACTAGTGGCTTCGTAATGACCAAATCGCTTAGCGACAAATGCGCGACCAATGATCAGGAGGAAAGCTACTAGACCAGCTGTCACGTGTAACGCATGGAACCCTGTTGTGATGTAGAAAGCGGATCCGTAAGCGCTAGATGCAATGGTTACGCCTTCTGAAACCAAGGTTGCGTACTCATAAGCCTGGCCACAGACGAAGATTGCGCCCATGATGAAAGTCAACACAAACCATTCAGCCATACCCCATGCCTTAATATTCAGCAAAGAACCGGAGCGGCGTGGTTTGAGCTGTTCTGCGGCAAATACGCCCATCTGGCATGTCACAGAACTCAGCACAAGAACGATTGTGTTGATAAAAGCGAAGGGAACGTTAAGGATATGTACATTATCAGCCCAAATGTCAGGACGTGATGCCTTAAGGGTGAAGTACATAGCAAAAAGCCCGGCAAAGAACATCAGCTCTGATGCCAACCACACGACGGTACCAATGGCGACCGTGTTGGGTCGGTTAAGAGCCGGATGTGCCGGCCTGCTGGGGTTATTGGTTACAGTTGTCACATAGACATTATGTCGCTAAAACTTGCGAAGAGCGAATACATAACCTCTTAAATCTTGCGATGTGTTGGGAAAATCCTTAGAGTTCCCTGTAAACTAGCGGTTTTTACGAGATTTGTGCGACACGCTCTATGTGTAATGTTTTGGTAAGTTCGTGGGGGAGAGAAGCCTCAAAGCTGTGGCACCCTATGCGCTGGCAGCAGATGAATCCTGCAGGAAGGTTAAAATCGGGAGTATGGATATAACTGCACATGAGTCATCAACCTGGAAATACATTTTGAATCAGCTCATCTCTGGGCAGGATCTCGGTTCTCGCCATGTGGACTGGGCTATGGATGAAATTATGACTGGTTCAACGCCTGAACCTATACTCGCTTCCTTCCTGACATCGCTCCACATGAAGGGGGAGACCTCTGAAGAGTTAGGCGCCCTTGCGCGAGGAATGCTTGCAAAAGCTGAAACTATTGATCTTGACGTACACGCGGTTGATATTGTAGGCACTGGCGGAGATCAGCAGAATACCGTCAATATATCCACCATGGCAGCCTTGGTTATTGCTGGTACAGGTGCGACAGTTGTTAAACATGGTAACCGGGCGTCAACCTCTAAATCAGGGTCGGCAGATGTCTTGGAGGCGCTAGGTATTCAGCTAGATATGCCGATTAAGTCTGTTGCCGCGTGCGCTCGGCAGGTAGGGATCACCTTTCTATTTGCAATGACTTTTCATCCCTCCATGCGGTTCGTAGGGCCGACTCGAAAAATGTTAGGTATACCAACGGCTTTTAACTACCTAGGACCCATGACAAACCCTGCGCGAGTGTCATCATCTGCAATTGGGGTAGCTAATCCGCAGATGGTAGAAAAGATGGCTTGGGTTTTCGCGAATCGAGGTGACCATGCCCTTGTATTCCGGGGGGATGATGGGCTTGATGAATTGACAATTGCTACAACTTCCCAGATCTGGGAAGCAAGTGGGGGTACTCTTCAGAAATATGTCTTTAATCCCGAAGGCTATGGGATTGAGCGTTCTTCATTAGATAGCCTGCGAGGGGGAGACGCTGAGTATAACGCCAGTGTGTTTCGCGCAGTATTAGCTGGGGAGGGCGAGTCGGCAAAAGACTCGTTGCATGCAATTCGCAATGCAGTTCTTATTAATGCGGCGGCCGGTCTGATAGCTTACCGAAAAAACGACGGCAGGAGTTTTGAGGAACGGTACACAGAAGCCTTGGTGGATGCACGCCAATCTATTGATACTGGGGCAGCAGCTCAAGTTTTGAACGCTTGGGTAGAGTTTAGCCACCTGGCGGTAGAAACGCCGAGTCCGTAAAGCGCCTATTCATGTAAATAGAAGAGGTTGGTGTATCTATAGCTTTACTGGACATTGAGGAGAAAGAAGCTGCTGGGGTGAAACCGTCTTTACGAGGGCGCACTGGCAGCTAATCCGGTTCAATTGCACGGAAGGTTGAGTGGCTGGGGTGTGGTTTTCTGATTCTACTTTACATAATGTATATTATCGGCTATTTGTAGTGTTGTGAGTTTGTGTGAGTAAACTCTTTGATTGGTGATGCACCTCATGGAATAATGTTTGTATAGCTTGGGCGCTCTATTGCGTTGGATTATTGTGCCTACGATGAGGAGGAAAATATGGATTGGCTCTTTGACAGCCCATGGACATTTTGGCTGATGCTAGCTTTGCTCTTTGCGATAATTGAGATGCTGTCTCTAGATCTCTTTTTCTTGATGCTTTCCCTATCTGCCCTCATCACATCGGCTATTTCACCATTGATCGAACATTTCTTCGCTCGAGGAATAGTTTTCGCGGTTTTGTGCATCCTTTTTGTGCTTATTCTACGTCCGCCTCTTCTGAAACGCCTCAATCGCTCTGCCGGAAATACCGTTACAAATGCCAAAGCCCTTAGGGGTAAAACTGTTCTTGTGACAGAGGATGTCACTGCTGAATCTGGTTTAGTGCGTCTTGAAGGCGAAATTTGGACAGCACGTACTTCAGGAGCTCCTATCCCCTCCGGTTCCTACGCCCAGGTCGAAACTATTAACGGCGCTACAGCGTTTGTGTACCCGCATGTATCAACTTTGCCAGAAGGATCAGCTATTACCCCTGAAGCTGAATAAAATGTTCCATATACGCCCCTAAATTTTGTTATTAATCACCGAAAAAGAAAGTAGGTAATGAAGATATGGTCCCAATTATTCTTCTTGTGATTCTCTTCATTTTTGTTCTTATCTTGTTGGCTAAAACCATCCGGGTGATTCCTCAAGGTCGAGCAGGAATCGTTGAGCGTCTTGGTAAGTTCCGAACCGTGCTAGAACCCGGTTTACATATGGTGGTACCGATTATTGACCGCGTGCTGCCTCTAATTGATGTCCGTGAGCAGGTTGTCTCGTTCCCCTCGCAGTCCGTGATTACCGAAGATAACCTTGTGGTTGGGATCGATACCGTTGTTTACTTTCAGGTAACAAGCCCCAAGGATGCAACCTATGAAATTACGAACTATATTCGTGCTGTTGACGAGCTCACTAGTGCGACCCTCCGTAACGTAGTCGGTGGTCTAAACCTTGAGCAGACCTTGACCTCTCGCGATCAAATCAACGCGGAATTGCGCGGAGTTCTTGATGCTACAACCGGCCGTTGGGGACTACGAGTATCTCGTGTCGATATTAAAGAAATTCAGCCTCCACACTCTATCCAGGACTCAATGGAGAAGCAGATGCGTGCAGAGCGTGATCGTCGTGCTGCCATTCTGACGGCCGAAGGTCAGAAGCAGTCAGATATTCTGACGGCTGAAGGTGAATCTAGGGCTGCTATCCTTCGCGCGGAAGCTGAAAAACAGGCTCAAATTCTTCGAGCTGAAGGTGACGCTCAATCTGCAATCCTTCGAGCTGACGGTGAAGCTAAAGCTGTTCATAAGGTATTCGAAGCCATCCATCAATCTAACCCGAGCCAACAGCTACTCACCTATCAGTATCTGCAAACCTTGCCCAAACTTGCTGACGGCCAAGCTAATAAACTCTGGTTTATCCCCACAGAACTTGGCGATGCTCTACGAGGTCTTGGTAACGCATTCGGCAATTTGCCGGTATCGGACATTAACGATGGATCGACAAAAGCAGCGTATACAAAGCCTGATACTTTTGAGAACCCATCTCAAGGATATGGCTTCAATAGTTAAGATAGTTTAGCTTGACTTCGCGAATAGCTGTCTCTAATAGTTGGGCGGCGGAGAATATTCTCGATATAATGGATGTTTTAGACGTTCGAGGGAATAGCTCTCCCCCGCCCAACGTTATGCAGCCGCTGAGTATCTGCGGAAACCCTTTCTGGAGTCTGGAGGAATTGTGAGCGATCGTAGCCTGCGTGGTATGCGTCTTGGAACTCAATCTATGGAAACCGAGTCCAATGTACAGCCTGCACCCCGTCAACGTGTAGAGTACCGAACCACTGATGGTGACCGCGTATTTGTGACCTTTGCTGCTGAAGCTGAAATTCCACAGGTCTGGGTTGCTAAAACTGGCAAAGAAGCATATCTTGTCAACGGCGAGAGTGACGCCCAGAATGACGATGATAAGCCAGCTCGTACACACTGGGACATGCTAATGGAACGACGTAGCGTTGAAGAGTTAGAGAAGACTCTAGAAGATCGGTTGAAATACTACCGTTCTCATTATGCACTGTAGGATACTTTCATAATGCATAAGGGAGAGGAACCCTTTTAGAGGCTCCTCTCCCCTTCTTGTGCACTTGTGCACATGAGAAATAACTAGTCAATCATATGCTCTACCTCCATCGGGACTTCGCCTTTGAAGAAGGCAGGACGGAGGTAACGTTGATACACCATAACGCAAATTCCTAAGAGAAGAATCGCGACACTTAAGCAGAAAACTAGCCCGACTCCCCCAATTTCAGACCCCGAGCCATGATGGGGATCCATGGAATCATAAGTCGTCTGAATGAAGAAAACAAGAAGCATAATGCCTCCCAAAAGGGGAAACAAAAACTTGTTCACAAATGATTTAAAGCCTGATGAGAAGGCCACCTTTCGAAAATACCATACACAAGCAAATGCCGTCACGCCGTAGTATAAACAGACCATCAAACTCAAAGCGGAGATGGTATCCCAAAGCACAGAGGTTGAAATAAAACGCATAAGAACGTAGAACAAGGTAGCAATCAGACAGGAAGCGATGGTCGCATAACTAGGTGATTGGTACTTTGGGCTAATACTCGCAAACTTAGGCCCGAGTGCCTTGTAATATCCCATGGCTAGCAATGTTCGAGCTGGTGAAACTGCCGTGGATTGTAAAGAGGCTAAGGCCGAAATAAGAACTGCGAAAGACATAATAATTCCGAGAGAACCTAGTACAGGTCCCGAAAGAACAGCAAAAATATTCTCCTGGTTATCAGAGTTTCCTAGACCCAGACCTTCTGAGGACGTACCCGCAAATGCCAAAGTCCCCACAGAGATTAACAGGTACAGTAGAACTACTGTGAGGATAGTGCCAACAGCTGCGTGACCGCTAGTTGTATGCTCGCCTTCTGTTTCTTCATTCATAGTGAGGACAGCGTCCCAACCCCAATATATGAAGAAGACAAGAGATATGCCGGAAGAGAAAGCAGAGAATGACTCGATTCCGAAGGGGTTAAACCATTCAAGAGTCGGAACAAGGTTAGCAAACCCAGTATTTGTGACAGCTTTATAGAGAGCGACACCGGCAAAAATAGCGAGTACGACAAGCTGGAAAATAATGAAAACAGTTTGGATTTTCTGAGTCGCATCCAGCCCGCGGTATGTGATGTAACACCCGAAACCCATCAAGGCTAAGAATGTGCCGATATTGATAAAGGTATTACTTGAAAGCGTCGCTAGATCTGGGTTAGAAAAAACCTGAGACAAAGCCAGGTAAAAGAAATCCACAGCTATACCTGCGAGGTTTGAGAGAACCAAGATGGTAGCTGCTAATAGTGCCCAGCCTCCGAGCCAACCAACCCACGGACCAAATGCTTTGGTTGTCCAAGTGAATGTTGTTCCCGCATCCGGCATAGCAGCGTTAAGCTCTCGGTAGCCAATAGCTACCAATAGCATAGGGATAAACCCAACGAGAAAGATCGCGGGCATGTGCTCCCCCGCTACAGCTCCTACAGGACCCAGAGCCCCCGATAATGAGTATGCGGGTGCTACCACAGAGATACCAATAATAATGGAGCCAAAAAGAGATACAGATCCGGAAGATAATCCCTTTTTGTTAGCGGCGCTTGTATCAATAGCACCGTGGGGGTTATTTGATGCAGAATCTTTGGCTAGACTCTGACCTTTATGTAACTTGTGGGGTTGATTATTCTGAGACAAGGTGCTCTCCCTCTATCGGAGTGTCGTCGCCAGACGGTGTGTGCTTATAGCGACCTGCTCAATATGCGATTTAGTCTAATTGATCTAGAACAGTAGTAAAATCACCTGAATTTTTGTCTACAAGGTGTGCGCATAATAGCTATAGGTAAATAACTGGCGCATGTGTGGAATAGGATTAGCTGTGACAAGAGCCCCGATCGTTATATGAGATATGACCGGGGTCCTGTAAGCCTCCAAAAATTATGAAACGCTTCGAATACCTTCGATAAGAATATTCATTGACTGTTTTAGGAGCTCATCACTGATAGTAAGCGGAGGAAGCAGACGAATAATGTTGCCGTAAGTACCACAAGTAAGAATGAGTACTCCTCGTTGCTGACAGTAAGCCGCGATATCCTTAGCCGCCGTGGGATGCGGGGCTTTAGAGATAGAGTCTGCTACGAACTCCAGTGCGAGCATAGCACCGCGTCCGCGGAAATCCCCTACAATGTCTAGCTCATCAACAAGCGGGGCTAACGCTGCTGTCACCAGTTTCTCAATATGCAGAGCTCGTGCGTTCAAATCAAGATCCTGCATAGTTTCAATAGCTGCAAGAGCAGCCGCACAAGATACAGGATTACCACCATATGTTCCGCCTAATCCTCCTGGTTGAACTTTATCAAAAAGCTCTGCCCGACCAGTGACGGCTGAAAGCGGCATACCACCAGCAATGCCCTTAGCAGTGGTGACCAAATCGGGTTCAATGCCCTCGTACTCACTCGCAAACCATTTGCCAGTGCGGCAGAAACCAGTTTGTACTTCATCAGCGATAAAGACGATACCTTTTTCGCGTGCCCATGCAACCAGCGTTGGTAAGAAACCATCGGCGGGAACAATGAACCCTCCTTCACCCTGGATAGGCTCGATGAGAATCGCGGCTACATATTCTGAACCAATTTGCTTCTCGATCATGTTGATGGTGCGTTGAGCTGCCTCTTTACCATCCATGCTCTGATCGTCCCGGTAAGGGTAGCTCATAGGAGCACGATAGATCTCAGGAGCAAAAGGACCGAAGCCTTTCTTATATGGTGCTACTTTTGCAGTCAACGCCATTGTTAAATTGGTTCGCCCATGGTAGGCATGATCAAAAACAACTACGGCATTGCGACCGGTAGCTGCACGAGCAATTTTTACAGCATTTTCAACTGCCTCCGCACCAGAGTTGAAAAGTACTGAGCGTTTCTCAAAGCGTCCGGGTATTAGCTCGTTTAGTTTTTCAGAAACTGCGATATACCCCTCATAAGGAGTAACCATAAAACAGGTGTGGGTGAAGTGTGTGACCGATTCTTGAACTGCTTGTACCACCTTGGGAGCTGATGCACCAACAGTTGTGACTGCGATACCTGCTCCCAAATCAGCCAACGAGTTACCATCAACATCAATAATGACGCCACCGTCTGCATCAGCCGCGTAAACTGGGAGCCCAGAAGCGACAGATGCAGGAACAGCTTGTGAGCGACGATGCGCAAGAGCACGTGATGAGGGACCGGGGAACTCTCCGGTAAGTTTTATCTCTTGAGGAAGACGATGCATCTCTACCATGAGACTACCTTTCAAAGGAAAACGTAGCATAAGCTACATGGATAATATGTGAATTGTGAAGAGGCGGTACAGCACCTAGACAACAGAGCTGTACCGCTCCACAAGCTCTTCTCTAACGTGTGATGACGCAGGAGCTCTTTTTTGCCGAATTGAGCTTGGAGAAGCTGTTCTTTATGCGCTCAAATCACTCATGACGTGTTTAACACGTGTGTATTCTTCAACGGAATACAAGGAAAGATCCTTACCGTAACCCGAGTATTTGAATCCACCATGAGGCATTTCAGCAGTCAGAAGTACGTGCGTATTAATCCAAACCGCTCCGAAATCAAGATCGCGAGAAACTCGCATAGCAGTACTATGATTTGATGTCCAAACTGATGACGCCAACGCATAATTTACATCGTTAGCGAGCTCAACTGCTTCCGCCTCTGTAGTAAATTTTTGGAGCGTAAGAACTGGTCCGAAGGTCTCTTCTTGGACAACAGCATCGTCTTGATTGACTCCGCTCAGCACCGTAGGTTCCACAAAAAAGCCACGGGTGCCGCACTGTTTGCCACCGGTTTCAACTGTAACGTGTCCAGGGAGGCTGTTGAGCTTATTCATGACGGTCTTAAAGTGATTGATGTTGTTCAACGGACCGTAGAAGTTCTTTGAATCGTCTTCGTGCCCAGTAGCTGTGTCTTTTGCAGCAGCTACCAGCAGATCTCGGAACTTGTCGTAAACGCTGTCTTGAACGAGTACGCGAGTGACTGCCGTACAATCCTGACCAGCATTGAAATAACCGAAATCTGCGAGCATGCGCGCAGTACGAGGCAAATCCGCGTCTGCAAAAACAACTGCTGGCGCTTTACCGCCAAGCTCTAAATGAGAACGTTTCAGACCAGCTGCAGCGCCGGTAGCAACTGCCTGACCTGCGCGTACTGATCCGGTAATAGAAACCATGGCAGGGGCCGGGTGCCCTACCATAGCTTCACCAGTTTCACCGGTCCCCAGCACAACGTTGACAACACCGGCAGGGTATATTTCCCCTATAAGCCTTGCCAACTCGAGGGTGGATTCTGGTGTGGTGTCAGATGGCTTGAGAACTACAGTATTCCCGGCAGCGAGCGCGGGACCCAACTTCCATAATGCCATCATGAGGGGATAGTTCCAGGGGGTTACTTGGGCGACGACGCCGATGGGTTCGCGCCGTACGTATGAGGTATGTCCTTCCATGTATTCGGTTGCTGCTTTTCCTTCTAGGGTGCGTGCTGCCCCTGCGAAGAAGCGTAGCTGGTTGGCGCCGACGAGGACTTCTTCGTCACGGATGAGTTCTCGGGGCTGTCCGGTGTTGCGGTGTTGGGCTTCAACGAGTACGTCGACGTTTTCTTCGAGCGCGTCTGCGAGTTTGAGGAGAAGTAGCTGGCGATCTGAAGGGGTCGTATGTTTCCACGTTTTGAATGCGTCTTGAGCCGCATGCATGGCGGTGTTGACGTCGTCGTCAGTGGATATTGGTGCTTGTGCTATGACTTCGCCGGTTACGGGGTATACGATGTCGAGTACCTCATCAGAGGTGGAATCGACGAACTTGCCGTTGATGAAATTCTTCAAGCGCTTCATAACGTTCTCCTTTGGGGTTGGACTTACGTAGGTTTGTAAGTTTGTGTGTGCTCGTTTTTCCTTGTGGAAAGGTAAAACGAACCCTTCGAGAAATTGTTGTGTTGTGCGTATCTTGGATGGTTTTTGGGTGGTTTAGCTGGCGTATGGGTCTTTGATGCCGATGTATTGTGTGTAGGTGTATTCGGCGATGCCTTCGGCGGCTCCTTCCCGTCCTAGTCCGGAGTGTTTAACGCCTCCGAATGGGGCTGCAGCGTTTGACATGATGCCGATGTTGAGGCCTGTCATGCCGACTTCTAGGCGGTCTAGTGTTCGCAGGGCGCGGGATGTATCTGTTGTGTAGACGTAGGATGCTAGCCCGTATTCTGTGTTGTTGGCGAGTTGGATTGCTTCTTCTTCGGTAGAAAAGGTGATGATGGGTGCTACGGGTCCAAAGATTTCTTCTTGGATGACGCGTGCATCGTGAGGAACGTTGATGAGGACTGTGGGTTGGTAGAAGTATCCGGGACCGTTTTGGGGATAACCGCCGACCAGAGCTTGGGCACCTCGGTCGAGAGCGTCTTGTACAAGTTCGTGGATGGAATCTACTGCTTTTTGTTCTATGAGGGGGCCACAGGTGGTGTCTGGGTTTAGACCGTTGCCGGTTTTGAGATTTGCGATTTTTGTCGCTAGTTTGGTGGAAAATTCTTCGGCACGGGATTCGTGGACTAGGAATCGGTTTGCGGCGGTGCAGGCTTCGCCCATGTTGCGCATTTTTGCTCCCATGGCGCCTTCAACGGCTTCGTCGATATTTGCGTCTTCGAAGACGATGAAGGGGGCGTTTCCGCCGAGTTCCATGGAGGTGCGTAGAACATTTTGCGCGGCTGATTTTAGAAGGGCTTTGCCAACGGGGGTGGAGCCGGTGAATGAGAGTTTGCGCAGGCGTGAGTCTGCAAGGAGAGGATCTGAGACGGCTGATGCAGTTGCTGATGCAACTACGTTGAGTACTCCTGCTGGTAGCCCCGCATCGAGCATGGTTTGTGCGAAGTATTGTGCGGTTAGGGGTGTGAGCCGTGCAGGTTTGAGGATCATTGTGCATCCTGCTGCTATTGCAGCTCCGGCTTTGCGTGTTGCCATGGCTAGTGGGAAGTTCCATGGGGTGATGAGGAGGCATGGCCCTACGGGTTTATGCTTTACCAGTATTTGGTTTTTACCTTCGGGCGTGGGCTGGTAGCGTCCGTAGTCGCGTACGGTTTCTTCGGAGAACCATCGTAAGAATTCGGCTCCGTAGACTACTTCTCCTCGTGATTCTGCGAGGGGTTTTCCCATTTCGAGGGTCATGAGGGTGGCGAATTCTTCGGAGCGATCGGTGATGAGGTCGTATGCCCGTCGTAGTATTTCTGCACGTTCACGCGGCGGCGTGTGTGCCCATTGGTCTTGAACCTGGCATGCTGCGTCTAGGGCTGCTATTGCGTCTTCAGGTGTTGCTGATGCTAAGGTCGTGAGCTTTTCTTCGGTCGCTGGGTTGAGGACATCGAACGTCTCCCCTGCGGATCCTTCACGCCAAGTGTCGCCGATGAGTAGCCCAGTGGGTATTTTGTTAATGAGTTCTTGAAGATGTTGTTCCATTGGTTTCCTTTCCTTGGGGTGATAGTACGGCGGTGTATATCACGTGAGGAGCTGTGCTATTGCTTGATGATGGGGATTGAGCCTGTCCACGGCTGCTGCTGGGAGCCTTTGCGTCCAGGGTGGTAGTCGCGTGGTACTACGACGAGGGGAATAGGAAGTTTGGTCATGATTTTTGCGGTTGTTGAGCTTAGGAAGAGTTCTCCGCGTTGGGCTAGTTTGGAGGATCCGGCCATTAGCACGGAGTCTTCATTCCAGTGCACAGAATCGACCGCTTCTACGATGGTAGTTCCTGCGCCTACGGCGATGCTTAGCTGTTGCGGGTTTATTGGTTTGACTGCGGATTGGTCTACGAGGTCTTGGATGATGCTGCGATAGGTTGTATCGTCTAGGTCTTTTCCTTCTTCGTAGAGTGAGACTAGGCGTACTGGTATGCCTGTTCGGTTTTGGGTGGCTATGGCTTCTTCGACAAGGTTTATGGAGTCGATGTCTGGGGATACGGCGCAGTCGAACTGTTTGATCGTGTGTGAAGCGCTGTATTTACGTGGTGCTAGAGCGACGGGAATACGTGAACGGTGTAGAAGAGCGTTCCCAACCGCCCCTAGTGAGTGCCAAAGCCAATTTCCGGTGTTACCGCCGCCCACTATAATGAGTCCGGCGTCTATGGCGTCAGCTAGTTCTAGTAGGCCGCTGACTGCGGAATCGGCGCGTCGCAGGTGGAAGCGGGCGATTACTTGGGCGGGCACGTAATGTTGTGCTTCTTCAAGCCATTGAACGGCTTGCTTTTGGAGTAAGTCTTCGAAGTTGGATCGTGGCGCTGCAAGGCGAGGACTTTGCGGTTTAATGACATATACTACATCAAGTTCTGCACCCAGGGAGCGAGCTAGTACGACTCCTAGTTGGAGAGCTGAACGACCCCGTGCATCAGGCGAATATCCTACGACGTATTTCATGTTTCCCATCCGTATTTTGGGGAGCTTTACTGGGTGTGTCATTCTTTGGTTCACCCAGTAAAGCTGCCCGTGTGTGCGTTACGATGCGAATGATCTTATTTGAGTTTTGCGGCTAGCAGTTTTGCTGTTTTTTCTCCCATGCGTATAGCACCATCGACATGCTGGTAGCCTTCGGCAGCAATGTCTGAGCATGACCAGTAGATTGGTCCTACTGGGGTTTCTTGGTCTGCGCCGTAGCGATGCAGTCCGCCAAGATCATAGCTGGCTGCGTATGCGCCACGAGTCCATTCTTCGGCACCCCAATCTGATTCGTAGTACACCACGGGATTTTTTGTTTCTTCTCCGAGCATTTGCGCCATGGAGTCTAGGATGCGTTCTTTGCGTTCCTCGGCGCTGATGGTGAACATTTCATCCGCTGCTTCGTCGGAGACGAACCCTACTAGAGTGCCGCGAGCTTCTTCTTCTCCAGTTGCTGGGTCGTAGTTAGTGTTGTCGTAAATCTCTTGTACCAGGTTGTTAGCGGCAAAACAGGTTCCTGAGAGACCCTTGTCCCGCCAGAACGGTGTGGGGTAAACAGCATGCACCTTGATAACCAAACCAAGGGACTGGTGCTGATGCATTTGATGCTGTCGGCGATCTAGCGGCGGCACAAAATGGATACGTGAATATAGGTTCGGAGGAACCGCAACAACAGCGTACTTTGCTCGAACAATGATGTTTTTTTCAGGTGAGGCCTCTCCATCTTCGGAGAAGGCTTCAGCTTCAGCAAGTACGGGGTATTCTCCGTCTTCTTGCCAACGTAGAACGCGGACCGGGTGTTCGAGAATTATATTCTCTTGTCCCACTTTTTCTGCGAGGGCTAAGGAGACGGACTGCATGCCACCCAGAACACGTTTGTCGAGAATAAAATCTTCATCGACAAGGTTAGAGAACGATCCTGCAGATGCAGCCATAAGTACTGCCTGTAAAGCTGAGAATGCGTGAGCCGGCTTAGTGAGCATGCCACCAGCAATGAAGAGCCCAATATTGTTGCATGCTTCTTCATCGTTGGATTGTTCGCGGAGCCAATGGTGAAAGCTAATTGTATCGAGTTCGCGTGCCTTGGGGTGCGCCCAAGGTTTCTCGGCCCCGATCTCTGCCGCAAGCTCATCTAAAATTCCGATGAGTCGTTCCATTTCTCGTTGAGTGTGCTCGTTGGCAGGAAACATGTCTCCGTTGTACCGGTGCATGGTACCGTCAGGGTCGCGATAGAGATTCTCACCTTCGCGGTAACGAGAGAAGGTCTTAAGTCCGAGCTCTTCAACGAGTTCGGTGAGAACAGTCTGATCGGGGGAAATCCATTGTCCGCCGATTTCAAGGAATGCGCCGTCAATATGGTTGTTCCATGTGCGCCCGCCTACACGTTCACGTGCTTCAAGGACTGCAACGGTATGTCCTGCTTGCTGCAGTCGGTATGCTGCAGTGAGTCCGGAAGGACCTGCGCCGATAATTACGACATCGCGGGTCAATTCATTCGTAGTTTCGTTCTTGGTCGTCATGGTTAAACCCTTTCGCTCAAAGAATCACAAAACGAATTGTGTTCGTTTTAGTGTATCCCAGAACACAGAAATTACAAATCTAGGGGCATTTATGAAGCGTAAAATTTCTGATGGTATGTTTTATAACTGCTCACAGACGGGACGGCAGCACACGCCGAAAGCAAAGAAATAGTAAAGGATTTATCGTGATCTCTTCCCCCATGCGACGCGCTGGACGTCCCTCTTCAACAGTGTTAAGCGCATCCAAAATTGTGCGGTCAGCACGTAGACTTTTGGCCGATCAAGGAAATTTCACTATGAGCGCACTTGCTCAGAAACTAGGCGTCGCACCCTCTTCCTTATACAATCACTTTCAGTCTCGTGACGAAGTACTGGGAGCTATAAGCGATGCGGTCATCAATGACATTACGCTGGAGCCCCTGATACGAGCGACTAAAATTCTTAACGAGCAACACCTATCCCCCACCGAAAAGCTAGAACTCTGGACTGAATCTTTGAGTCTGTGGGGGAAGTCTTATCGAGACGCGTTCAGTGAGAGCACCGATTTGGTAACAGCGCTCGCATTGACCCCGATCGATCGGGCCCCTCAGACGTTACATATGTATGACGTCCTCGTTCAGACGTTAAGAGCTTTTGGGTGTCCAGAATATAAAACTTTAAATGTTATTGAATCTTTAGAGGCATTCCTGCTGGGATCCGCAGTAGATGCCCACGCCCCCGAATCTATCTTTAACCCTGCGGCTTCAGCAGATGAGTATCCATATTTACAAGACGCATATACAGCGATGCAGCGTAGCTCGCAGACTCCAGCAGAGAGCGCATTTAGCTTAGGGCTCGAAGCGATTCTTCATGGTCTGGCGCGTACAGCGATACAGGAATACAACACGAATACAGAGTGACACTATACAAAAGTGCCCGAACTATCCAAGGGTAGTTCGGGCACTTATTTTATGTGAAGTTTAGTTATTTGCCTAGCTTCTTTTTGAGCTTATTGACGCGGTTAGAAACGCCCCAAGTCGTCACTTTACGCATAGAATCAAAAATTATATTTCCGGTCATCTTTGATGCTCCGACCTCACGCTCAACAAAGGTAATAGGAACCTCAACAATTTTGAGCCCTGCTTGCTCAGAACGCCAAGCGAGGTCTACCTGAAAGACATAGCCCTTAGATTCAATGCCTTCAAGATTCAAACGTTGTAGTGCTTCACGCCTATATGCGCGGAAACCTGCTGTGATGTCTTTGATTGCAGTCCCCAGAACAACCCGCGTATAAATATTTGCTCCGCGAGAAAGAATTTGGCGTTGAATGGGCCAGTTTTCTGTTTTTCCGCCGGGTACATAACGGGAGCCAATAGCTAAATCTGCCCCAGCCTCAACAGCATGTACTAGCGATGGCAACTGCTCGGGCTGGTGAGAACAATCAGCGTCCATCTCGATAAGGACTTCATATCCCTCATTGAGACCCCAATCAAACCCCGCAAGATAAGCTCCACCAAGACCGTCTTTCACAGTGCGGTGAAGAACGTGAATCTGTGAATCTTGCTCAGCCATAGCATCCGCAATCTGACCTGTACCGTCAGGGCTATTGTCGTCAACAACTAGAATATCGACGTCGGGTGCTGCCTTACGAAGACGTTCAACAACAACGGGTAAGTTTTCCTTCTCGTTATACGTCGGAATAACGGTCAGTACACGCATAATAATTCCCTTGTTTTCCTTTGTTAGAGTGAAGGTAGGGTCTAGGTTTACTAGTATAACCGGCGAAATACGGCGTAAGGGCGTATTCTGCAGATGCACGGCATATTTTCAGGTAACTTTTACGAGCTAGGAAACGTACTATTCCCCTCCCCTAGTGTACATGCGATCTAATACAGGCAACGGCACATCTGAAGCAAGAACCGGTAAAAGTGGAATACGAGCACGGGGATCAGTACTCCACGAGGCTACGCGAGAATCCGGGGTTTGCACCATAAGTTCAGTGACGTTCCAGAGTGCTATATTCGCTGGTGTATCAGGGAGTATTTGACCCGCAAAGGGGTTCTCGTCGTGGGCTAGACGGTAGACTCCTCGTGTAAGTGCGGCGAAACCACTGCGTGCTGAAATGCCATATGCCGGTTTTATAAGGGCTGAGATGAGCTCCCATCCAAGAGGCACTTCAACAAGAGACGAGTCTGACCCCAGCGCGAACGCGGTACCAGCTGCATTCGCCCGGCGGGCTAACTTTGCGGTCTCAGCATCAAAGGCTGCTTGGATGCCAAGGCTAATCCGTGCATCTGTGAGATCTTGAAGGCACCGATCATCGACAACTCTATGAACCATATCAAGCCGGATGTTAAGCCAAGGATGCTGTTCCCTAACGGCTAGCGCATAGCTAAAGGCATTAGTGAAACTATCTTGGGTGTTGATGGAGAGTACAAGACCATGTTCTGCTGCTTCGGAGGCCATAGTAGGTAGGTGGTCTAGATTTGTGGCGTGAAATCCAGTGAGTGCTATAGATGATTTATTGAGCAGGTCTTGGGCTGTGGTGACGAGCTCAGCGTATGATGCGGAGGTCGCTTGTGGCTCTGGGATTATGAAGAATCGTACGTCTGGGGCTGTTGCGTGTGTTGTATAAAACGTGTCGAGTGATGCGCGTAGGGTCGAGATGTCTCGTATTGTTCCTGCGAGTGTGTGGGTATGGTATCCCTGGGTATGTGTTCTGAGGAAGTACTCGTAGAGCGTTTTTTCGCTGTAGTTGTTTATGGGTGCGAAGGCACGTGCGAAGGTGGGCGTGATGAGTTTGCCGTTTAGATCGATAGCTCGCATGCGTTCGTCCGTGATGGAGCGAGCTCCCGCATCTGAGCCTATCCAGGTTACGGTACCGTTTTCGGTGAGGAGCGCTGTGGCGTAGGGGTCGGCGGGGCTGTAGATGCTCCCGTTGGTATAGATATAGATGCTCATGTTCTTTCCAGCGGTTTTAGGAGTCTAGTGCGACGACTCCGCGGCGGATGAGGGCTATAGCTTTTTCGCAGCTTGCTCGTAGGTTTGGGCTTATGGTGGGGATATGGGCGATCTGGTCGAGTGCGTCGATAACTTGTTTTGCCCAGCGTACGAAGTCGCCGGCGGCGAGGTCGGTATCTTCGAGTGCTTTTGCGAGGTGCATACCGCGAGCCCAGCGGTAGATAGGGGTGACGAGGCCTAGGTCGCAGGGTGGGGTTTGATCTAGTTTGTGACGTTCTTCGTGGGCGTTGAGCCGGGCTAGTTCACGGTTGATGGTCGCGATGGGTGCTTGTAACGAGGGATGCGGGTAGCGTGGGAGAATTTCGATGGTTTCCTTTTTGCCCTGGTATGTGAGCGCGGCTATGGTTGCTGCTATAGCCGCAGGATCCAGATCTGTGAGGAAGCCTTTTTCGAGACAAATAGAGGTGAGAAGGTCTTTTTCCCCGTAGAGTTTGCGCAGGGCTTCCCCCTTCGTCGTTAGCTTGAGCCCGTTATGGGAATCAGCAGTAACGTAGCCGTATTCAGTGAGGAGCTTTGCGATGCGGTTGAAGACCTGGGCAATAGTGTTGGTGCGTCGGGTAATTTGGCGGCGTAGTCCTTCTGTTTCTGCGTTGAGTTTGCGCCATCGTTCTGCCCAGCGTGCATGGGTTTCCCGGTCAGAGCACCCGTGGCAGGGGTGGTTACGTAGTTGGGTGCGTAGTGTATCGAGTTTTTCTTGGGCATCGTTATGACGTGTGGCGATGGGGGTATTTCCGAGTTTGCGGGGTGGTCGTTCATCGATGAGCGCTTGACGCATCCGTGAGACGGCGTCGCGGCGTTCTTTGGGTGTTTTAAGGGTTATTTTCTTGGGGATCTTGATGTAGGAGACGGGTTCAATGAGCCCCGTGAAATCACGTGCGCTTGCGGTGCGCTGCTGATTGTCTTCGGTAAGGATACCAATGCGTGGGTCTGCATTGGATTCGGCACGGGTGATGACGATAGCGTAGCCGCGGGAGCGCCCATGAGGTATGTGAATGATGTCTCCGGACATAAGTTCTTGGATGCTTTGGTGAGCTTGGGCGCGTGCATGTTGTTGGTTGGCTTTGCGGGTTTTTTTCTCTAGATCTTTGATGTTTTGCCGCAGGCGCATGTATTCTGTGAAGTCTCCAAGGTGGCACTGCATGGAGTCTCGGTATCCTTCGAGCGCGTTTTCGTTTTTACGTACTCGTGCAGCTGTTCCTACAACTGATTTATCTGCTTGGAACTGGGCAAAGGATGATTCGAGGATTTTGCGGGTTCGTTCGGCGCCATAGGCTGCGATGAGGTTCGCAGCCATGTTGTAGGTGGGGCGGAATGATGAGTTAAGGGGGTATGTGCGAGTGGATGCGAGGGTGGCAACCTGTTCTGGTACAAGACCTGGACGCCAGAGGACTACGGCGTGTCCTTCAAGATCGATTCCGCGGCGCCCTGCCCGCCCGGTAAGTTGGGTGTATTCTCCGGGGGTGATATCGACGTGGGTTTCACCGTTGAACTTGGTGAGTTTTTCGAGGATGACGGTGCGGGCTGGCATGTTGATGCCGAGCGCGAGGGTTTCGGTGGCAAAGACTAGTTTGATGAGCCCCTGTGCAAAAAGTGTCTCAACAACTTCTTTGAAGAGCGGTAGCAGACCTGCATGGTGGGCTGCCACCCCGCGGATGAGTCCGTCTCGCCATTCGTAATATCCAAGGGCATGAAGGTCTCGGTTATCAAGGTGTGCAGTGGTTTCTGCAATATAGGCACGGATGGTTTGCTGCTGTTCCTCGGTGGTGAGGACGATATTCGCGTTGACGCATTGGGTAACGGCGTCATCACATGCTGCCCGTGAAAAGATGAAGCATATGGCAGGCAATAGCCCTTGCTTGTCTAGGATACGGGCCATTTCGGGGCGAGGTATGCGGTGCGGACGCAGAACGTCGACATCTTGGGTGAAGGTTTTATGACGGGATCGTTCGAGTGCATGTGTGGGTTTGTCATGCCGGTTGCGGCCGCGTTGAAAGCGCTCGCGTTTGGGTGCATTGTGGCGGTGGGTATGGCGTCGAAAGCCTGGCCGCAGTTGTTTGAGGAGCGGGTTAATGCGTAGCCCCGAGGGAGCGTTTTGGGGTGATTTTGTGTGGTTTTTACGACGTTTGGCAGGTGAAGCTTCTTTCTGAGAAGTTTCATCGGGTACAAAGAGGTCGATGACGCGGTTTCCTACCATGAGGTGCTGCCAGAGCGGGACGGGGCGGTGTTCAGAGACGATGACATCGGTATCACCTCGTACGGTATCTAGCCATGCTCCGAATTCTTCGACGTTGGATACAGTTGCAGAGAGTGAGATGACGGTGACGTGTTCGGGAAGGTGAATAATCGCTTCTTCCCAAACTGCTCCACGGAACCGGTCGGCGAGATAGTGTACTTCGTCCATGATGACGTATCCCAGACCGATGAGGGTCGTAGATTCGGCGTAGAGCATGTTGCGAAGGACTTCGGTAGTCATGACGACGATGGGGGCTTCGGTATTGATGCTGGTGTCACCGGTGAGCAGACCCACGCTTTCTTCACCATATTCACGCACAAAGTCATGGTATTTCTGGTTGCTGAGTGCTTTGATAGGGGTTGTGTAGAACGCTTTTGTTCCAGTTTGGAGGGCAAGGTAGATGCCGAATTCTCCAACAACTGTTTTGCCAGCACCGGTGGGTGCAGCAACAAGGACTGCATGCCCGGCTTCGACGGATTGACATGCCTGACGTTGGAAGCTGTCAAGGGGGAACCCAAGAGTCTTTTCGAACTTCCCAAGCGCTGTTTTTGCGTGAGCGTTACGTTCTTGCGCTGCCTGATACTGCGCAGAGTAGCTCGGGCGGTCGTTCGAGCCGTGAGTGGTTTCTTGGGGATTTTCAGCCATAATTCTAGTGTACCTGCGCCTAAAAATCCTCCGTCTTGAGTAGACGGAGGATTCTGGAGTTTTACTTTTGGGAGGGTTCCTCTTCAAGCTGTCCTAGCTTTTCAAGGTCTTCAGCGCTGGTGGCCGTATTGAGCTCGGTCTCTGTAAGACCCTTTGCTAGTTTAGCTTCGCGGCGGTCGCGCCGTTTATCGTTGAGCAAGCATATTGCTATGGCGAGGAAGAAGAAAGTTAGGAGCGGAATCATCAGGTAGAACATCATCATGATATCCGTTCCGGGGGCCGTCATAGCTGCGATAAGCGCTACAAGAACCACGATCCAGCGCCAAGATTTGAGGATAGTTTTACCCCGAATAACCCCCAGCATGTTCAATCCCACGAGGATGACGGGGATAATAAATGCTAGTGAGAAGAAGAAAATAAACTTAACGATGAAGGAAATATAGGTTGGAGCGTCAATGACGTTCGAGCCGCCGGGCGGGGTGAACATTGTGAGTGCACGAACAACGCCGGGTAGACTGTACCAAGAGATGAAGACACCGCAGGCAAAGGCAAAGATTGAGCCGCTGAGGAAACCATAGAGGTATTTTTTCTCTTTGGTGTGCAGTGCGGGAAGTAAGAAGCGCAGCCCTTGATAGAGCCAAACGGGTGCAGCGAGTCCAAGACCGATGTACGTACCCACACGAATGAGCTGGTCAAAGGGCGAAGAAATTGAGCCGTAGTTTAAGGTTGCAAAGCGGTTATCTGCTGCGTTGATTTGCTTGAGAGGCTCAGAGATTGCATCAATAAAGGGCTGGTACAAGAAAATAACGGAAAGTACGGCGGCGATAGCAGTTGCAATAGCCGCTTTGATGAAGCGGTCACGAAACTCACGCAGATGTTCCTTCAGCTCCATACGGGCTTCAGGATTTAGTTTGCGGTTGCGTACATCCTGATCCGGTTTTGCCATCGTTTTCCTCGTTTTATTCTAAGCTCCGCCTCATACCTGTTATTCAAAAATTATCGATATGGGTAGATAAACTACTGGACAACCCGTGCCACCAGAGAGGTGGTCGCACGGGTTGTGTTGTTGTACTGAAAATTAGTTTTCAGACTTTTCGGACTTAGCTTTGTTGTCAACAACCTCAGCGGTGACAACATCGTCCTTATCGTCTTCCTTCTTACTATCGCTCTTCATACCCTCGACTTCGGACTTGAAGATACGCATCGACTGACCAAGACTACGTGCCATACCTGGGAGCTTGGGAGCACCAAAGAGCAGAACGATGAGGAGGATGACTACGATAATAGTTGCCGGGTGACTGAACAACTGACCCATAAGGTATGAACCTTTCTGTGCTTAGAGCAGGTCTCCGATATTTTGAGGTTGGCCGAGTCGATCTCGTCGGGAGACCCGTCGCTTGATTCGCTCAGACCTGCGTGTCTGTTTTCCATGTTCGTATTCATTGTACGCCGTGGTTACTGGGGTAAAAATCCCTAGGCTTTGCTCGGCAGGCAATTTTCGGCGGGTATTCGCTTGCGCTTCATCGAAACGAGTTTCGATGGATTCCATCCATGTTGCTACAAGATCGAGTAACATGAAGCCCCGTGTGAGTGCACGATATACGAACCACGCTAAAAACGCTAGAGAACCTATCGTTAAGGTGCCCCATAGTAATACCCAAAACCACCACGGCATAGGAATTATTATACAAGGTTGTTATTCTACTTATAGATGTCTGGGCGTGTCTTTCGCAGATATCTATGCTAGAAGCGACATCAGACGATCTTTAAGTAGAGACCGTACAGGTTCTGGCTCAAGAATCTCTAGAGCACCTCCATACGCTACAACGAAATGCAATATTTGCTCAAGACCTGCCTCGCTTTCACCAGGATAGTAGTGCAGCTCATGGTAAATCAAGGGCGTCTCAGGTTTAGAAGGCTGGGATCGTGAAACGTGAGTACTCCGCCGTTTCAAAGTACGGATAGTACTCTCTCGCCGCTCTGTTCTGAGACTTTCAACGTGGATTTTGACTCGAACATAAGGGTGTTCTGTATTTGTCTGTTGCTGCCGAGACCAAAGATGCGGGGTGTTGGGAATCTTAGCGGCGACGGCCTGATGGCTTTTACCGCCAAGCCGCGCATTTCTAATGCGGTCAAGAGCAAAATTTCGCCAGGCATTAGAATCGGCAGCTTCACGCCACAGCCCATGCAGATAAAAACGATTATTTTCAAAGATCAGTGAGCAAATATCAACGGTGCGCTGCACCCCTGCATAGTCAAAAATAAGGGTTCGTTTCTGAGAGACTGCCCGATGTATTAAAGGAATAAGATGGTGTTCAGGAGTAAAAATTAGGCTTCCGCGCAAGCGCTCAGCATCCTTTGGGTAGCTCACCAACAGCAGCTCACGAATTCTGGAAACGCGTGCATCGTCTGGGTAGAGAACCTCAGCAGCTGACATCGAAAAGAAGAGCATGGCACGCTCTAAAGCTGACAGAGGAACGCCCTGATAAATCAGATCGTCACATGAATAGGTTAGCTCGGCGTATAGTTCATGATCCTGACGGGGTGTGAAGACTATAGGAGTCGCAAGATCCAACTCTGCAGCTCCATAGTCCTCGCATACATCGGTAAAATCACTGACAAGGTTGCTTTTAGACTTGCCGTTATCCACTTGTAGAAGTGAAGTCGCTGGTTTAAAAGGAACGCCCCCTTCAGACCAAGCCGCATCGTCTTGGCTTAGACGATGTAGTACCAAGAGCATGTCGATAAAACGGTCTGTATCATCGTCACGTTTGCGGCGAGAATTCTTACGCCATGCTTCGGGCAAATCAGCCCTGTGCTGATGGGTAGAAAGCAAACGTTCCACCAGGTTGTGTTGAGCTCGATATGCATCTTGAGCCCGTTGAAGGTCTTTACCCGAAAAATCTGCGGACGATTTTGGGACCAGTATTTTCAATCCGCGTGCGGTGGCTTTCACCGCAGTTTCTCGAATACCATATGAGTCAAGAAGCAGCTGCTCATGTGAATCTAAAGATAAGGCAGGTACGGTACGGGCATAGCCCTGAAGGTTTTCAGAAAGCATGGTTTGAAAATCAAACGTTTCACCAGGCCGAACAAAATTCTCTTGCTGCTGTTGACTACCGTTGATGCGCATACTCTGAATGCGCTCAAAGCGGTGGATATACGCATGATTCGGTTCTTCCTCCGGAGCCTCAGAACCCTCTCGAGAGGGATAGTGCGCCGCAAAATACCAATTGCCGTAACGGTACCCTATCCCCCACACGGACAGATTCTCGCTATGGCGAGTATTGAGGTCCCCATAGTCCATGTCAATGGTTTTATGGTCGCTAAAGGCACTAAAAATCTCTTCTAGATGGGAATCATCACTTAGACGTATACGCTGGAGCGGTTCCTCTAGTTCCTCTAAACGTGTAGAAGCTGATAGCGTGGGAACGCTAAGAATGATCTTACGCATCATACGATGTGCAGAGCTCTCAAGCTCGGTACCTTCCCAGGCACGGCACAGACCCATAAGAAATTGTGCGTCCTCTAGCGTAAGTTCCCAATCAAGAAGCGGATTAGGGACCGGAGTGTACACATAGTAGCTTTTGCCATCACGTTCAATATGTTTAAACGTGATACCAGCATCACGCAGACAATCTTTTGCACGTTCAAACTTTTTAGCGACGGTCTCAGCTTTTCGCTTATTCCCCGAGCCAAAGATGGTGTATTCGTCTAAACCGTATACTTCTAAGAACTCTGCACGAGAAATACCGCGCCATGAACTGTTACATAGCCGATGGTAAATCCTGATCAACGATGAACTAGACGAAAAATCTCGCGCTTTTGTTGCCATACATCCATCATACGGGGATATATAAAACCTTAAACACCTCAGGGCTGCTGTATTCGTACTCGTAAATTACGACAGCAGCCCCGAAGTTTGAGATTTTCTAGCGAACGTCTACCAAATCCACCACAAAGATCAGGGACTCACCAGGTTTAATGACCGATCCTGCGCCGCGGTCACCGTAGGCCATGCTTGCAGGAATTTCGAGGCGACGCCGACCGCCAACCTTCATGCCTAACAGCCCTTCATCCCAACCGCGGATAACCTGCCCCACGCCAACCTGGAACGGAAGCGGCTCGCCGCGGTTCCATGAAGCATCGAATTCCTCACCAGTGGAAAAAGCAACACCTACATAGTGAGCCAAGACACGAGAACCGGGAACAACCTCAGCCCCCTTACCTTCGATAAGATCTTGGATAACAAGTTCGGTCGGGGCATCACCCTCGGGAAAATCAATTTCCGGCTTTTCTCGATCAAGCTTACGCTGGCCAAAAGACATAATATGTTTCCTTTTCTCTCAAGTGCCCTACCGAAGACGGGTACAGCGCTTATCGGTAGAGCTCGAATAGAATTTACTGTTTGGTAGGATCATCCGTAGGCGCCAAACTAGAGGGGATAGCTGTGGGGGAAGCTGAAGAAGACTCCTTGGTCTGCTGAGAAGGCTGCGCTGAAGCGTGGGCTGGGCTCATGGGAACAGTCGCTAAGATATCGACAACAAATACTAGGGTTCCCTTGGGTCCACCATTCTGTCCCTCTTCCCCATAAGCAAGTTCAGCAGGAACAACAAGCTCAACTCGAGAACCTACTTTCTTACCCTTTAAGCCCTGTTTCCAACCCTTAATAACTCCGTTAAGCTGGAAATTTGCGACCTGTTTATCGTAGTTCCCATCAAAGACCTTACCATCAGACCACTGAGCGCCAATATAACGCACATACACTGCATCGTTCTCATTGACTTCGGCACCGGTACCAGTAATCAAATCTTGAGCAACAAGCTCATGCGGAGCCTCTCCCCTATCATCTGCGAACTTCAGCTCTGCCTTACCCGTAGTCTCATTCAGAGAGAAGGCAGGAAGCTTCGGATTGGGAGCTTGCTCAGTACCCTGAGCATATTTAGGAAGATCCTTTTCTGTGGGAAGCTTCCGAGCTACGGTATAAACCTCAAGATTGGTTGGTGCACCAGCTTCGACAGTTGGTCGTACTGAGGAAGCAGACTGCTGTTGCTGCTGCTCGTGGGACACGTTCGTACTATATACAAAAGAACCACCAACCTTCATCTTCTTCATAACTTCGTAAATAGTGGGTTCTATCGTTTTTAATCGACCAACTTGAATGGGTATAGATTGCTCATTTTCGTTATAAGAACTGCCTACCAACGAACCATTTTCACCATTAAAAATTGAAGCATTGACGAGAACAGTATCGCTATCCTGAAGAGAGTCACCTGTACCTTCATCCAGTACCCTGGCAACCTCCCGATCTGTAGAAAAAGGTGTAGAAAAAGATACAGCGGGAACCTGAGTTCCGCCCTTAAGATCTACCTGTACTTTGTCAAGTGCTTCTGAGCTACTCACAGTGTTTTCACTAGTAGAAGCGGACGGCGAAGATTCGTTTTGACCCGAGTCACCAGCGCCGCAAGCGCTTAGCAACATCGAAAGAGTGAGCACTGAAGCAGCCAAGGCTTTTTTCGACACAAAGGTTCCTTCCCTAGGTTTTCTTTATTTCGGAGTTAAACGTTTAAGATACACCGAAATTATGTGATGCTCTATAACTTAATATTAAACGGGCGAAAACCCGACAAATACAACGGTGTAGAGCAAATCAATAAGAACATAAAACATACGTAAAGTATCAAACCCTAGAATAAAAAGCTAGTTGTAAAACCATATTGTGGAACATTACACCAAAGGCGGAACAGACTGAGGAGGGTTCTTATGGCGAAGCATCTCAAGAACCTTTGTGAGTTCGGAGCTCTCTGTTTGAAAGGGATCTTTAAATACTAGGGTGTGCTGCGGGTATGCGTTGAGTTTAAGGTGTACCCAATCTACGGTAGACTGCTCCCCCGCATTTTTAGCCGCCTCCACAAACTGTGAACGTAGGCGTGCGCGGGTTGCCGGAGGTTCTTGCATCGCGTTCCGTGCGGCATCAGACGGGAGGAGCGTTGTGATGGCTCCACGCCGGACTAGAGCATGATAAACCCCGCGGTGGGGGTCAATATCATGGTAAGCAAGATCAAGCTGTTGGATGCGAGCGCTCGCATAGTCTGTCGGAGTTCCAGCCGCGTTGCTACGGGCGATGTATGCGTCTAGGAATTTCTTTTTGATAGCCCAGTCGATTTCGGTGTCAATACTGCTGTAGTCACCGGTTTCGATGGCGTCGAGGGTGCGCTGCCAGAGGTCTAGTGTGTAATCGACGCGATGGTGGTGGGCTCCGTATTGTGTGATGTATTGGCGTGCGGCGTCGAGGTAGTGCCTTTGAACACTTAGAGCTGTGTAGCGTTGTCCGTCTGTGGTTTCAAAAGCTGCGGTTCCGGTGAGGTCGTGGCTGATGGTGCGTAGAGCTTGCGGGACCGATGCGAGTTCTAAGCTGGTGACAGGAAATCGGTCTTCGAGCATGCGTAGCACGAGGTCGGTGCTGATTATTTTGAGCAGTACCGTGGGTTCCGCCATATTGGAGTCGCCGTTGATGACATGCATACGGCGGTATCGTGAGGCATCGGCGTGGGGTTCATCGCGGGTGTTAATGAGGGGTCGCGTGCGGGAAGTTGAGGTGCTTGCTGCTTCCCAGATATGGTCTGCTCGCTGTGAGAACGAGTATGAAGGTATGCCTGTAGTGGCTTGTGGATCTGTTGAACCTGGTAAGGGCCCTCCGTTGGGGTGGGTTTTTCCTGCGCCTACAAGGATCTGGCGGGTGACGAGGAATGGTACGAGTTGTTTAACGAGGGTGGGGAATTCGAGTTTGCGGCTAATAAGGTAGTTTTCGTGGCTGCCGTATGAATTGCCGGCGGAGTCTACATTGTTTTTGAAAAGGTAGATTGTGCCGTTGAGAGGGCGATCGTGGTGTGCGCGCAATTGCTCTTGGGCTTGTTGCGCTAGCTGAGCGAAGAGGAGCTCGCCCGCGCGTTCTTGGGCGAGGAGTTCGTCGATGGTGGCGCATTCGGCGGTGGCGTATTCGGGGTGTGAACCTACATCGAGGTAGAGCCGTCCACCGTTGGGCAGGAAAACGTTAGTAGAGCGCCATTCATCAAGGACGGGCTTGAAGAGCGCTGCAGCTGTTTCTTCGACGCTGAGCCGTCCTAGCCCCTGGGGTACGTAGCTAAGTCCGAATTCGCTTTCTATGCCAAATATGCGTTGTTCCATGGTGTGTTTCTAGTAAGGGGACGAAAGTGCTTTGAGCAAGTCTTTGAGCTACTGACCGCCCTTTTGGACGAATCCGGTGACGAATTCTTCGGCGTTTTCGGCGAGCAGCCCGTCGATTTCGTCGAGGATATCGTCGACTTCGCTTATGTCATGTACAACGGTCGTGTCTTGTTGGGTGAGGGATTCCTCCTGTTCAGTGAGTTCTTCGTGGTACTGGAGCTCTGAAGCGTGGATGCGTTCACGTGACATGTTTTCTCCTAAAGGTCTTTATGGGGTGTCGTGTTCTGTTGGAGGAGTTGAAGCAGTTCGTCGGAGTGGGTAACTCGTGGTAAGAGCGGGTCTACTTCAGATTGAGTGTAGCGTGTGGGCTCTGGCATGGCGAGTCGGGTAAGTTCGTGGGAGTAACGCCCCCGGCAAGATACGGTATCCCAGTTGATACCAATGATTTCATCGGGCCATCGGCTCATCAGGGTTCCTCGGAGATAAGCACGGGTGTCTGATGGTGGGGTACGGGCGGCGTCTTCGATGTCTTGAGACGTGAAGAGGGTGCGCATCCGACCACGCGCAACGAGGCGGTGGTAAAGACCCCGTGTAGGATCTATGTCTGCATAGTGTATGTCAAGGGCTTTGAGCTTTGCATCGGTATAGGGAACACCTTTGGCCACATAGCTGCTGACGAGCGCATATTTAGCGACCCAGTCGAGACGATCTGCAAGTGCGAGAGGATTTGTTTCTAGAGCATCGAGTGTTTCTTCCCAGAGGGCGAGTATTTGTTGGGTGTCGTTATCGACTCCGGTGGGGTTCTCTTGTTCGTGGCTTTTGCAGGCGTTGAGGTATGCGCGTTGAATTTCTAGAGCTGTGGCGAATTTGGTGGTGCTGTCAGAATCTTCTGTGAGCGGGAGCTGAGCACTGAGTGATAGGTCGTGGCTGGTGGTGTGTAACGCTGTTACTGGGTCGGCGAGGTGTAGGTTTGGGGCGCGTCCGGATTCTATGAGGTTTAGTACTAGAGTGGCTGTGCCGAATTTAAGGAGGTTTGAATAGTGGGAAAGATTGGCGTCTGCAGGGATGACGTGCAGACGACGGTAGCGCTCGGAGTTGGCGTGGGGTTCATCGCGGGTGTTAACGATGGGCCGTCGAATAGTTGTTTCAAGCCCGACAGGGCGTTCAAAGAAGTCGGCCCGTGAGCTGATTTGGAATCCTGGAATTTCGCCGTTAACACCTATGCCTACGCGGCCTGCCCCGGTATAGATGATGCGTGTTGCAAAGAAGGTTAGGAGTGTGCTGGCAACGTCTTCGAAAGGGATATCGCGGCTGATGAGGTAGTTTTCGTGTGCACCGTAGGATCGTCCCTTGGAATCGGTGTTGTTTTTGTAGAGTTTGATGGTTGGTAGGTTATCATCGGTGTGGTGCGCTACTTCGGTGATCGAATCGTAGGCTATTTTGTCGCCCGCAGCATCGTAAAGTACTGCTTGGAGCGGGGTGAGTACTTCGGGGGATGAGTATTCGGGATGGGCGTGGTCGACGTAGAGTCGGGCGCCGTTGGCGAGCATGGCGTTCATGGTGACTCGGTCCCAGTCGAGGCGTTCCGGGTAGCCTCCTCGTCCGTGGATGAGCTCTTGGGATCCGTCAATTCCTGCTTCTCGTAGGGCTTCAAGCGCTATATCTTCGCTTGTGAGTTCTCGACGGGTGTGTGTGAGTTGTGAGGAGTGTGCCTCTTGTTCTTTGACGGTGTGTCCGAAGGCGTCAGTGAGCGGGGACTCGGATTCTGTAGACCAGTACGTGTGCTGTGCTTTTTGCGCGTTATCCTCAATGGCTCGGCGTAGAGATTCTGTGCGCTTTGCTTCCAGTTTTTCGTACGTGTTGACTACGATAGCGGACAGTATCGTGGGGTTTGTGCCGAGGGCATCCGGGGATATGACACCGTATTCGGTTTCTGCTCCCATGATGCGGTGAATACCGTAGACGGGCTGGAACATGAGGTTACTTTCTTGGAACGATTAAGGTGTAGTGGCGGTATGTGGCGGCGTGATGGAAAGAATCCTGCCTCGTATTCCGCGTACGGTGAGTGCGTCTTCAACATCAGGTAGGGGCGGCAGCTCAACTTGATCTTCAAATTCTGCGCGTACCGCTTCGAGAAGGTGTCGTGTGGTAATACCTTCTGGTTGGGGTTCATGGGCAATACCGGTGGGAGGTGAGCTTGTGTAGCTGAGGTGTTCCTTGATGGCGTACTTTTTAGCGCGATCCACAATGTTGCGGATAACGGCGCCAGAGACAAAGTCACCGCGATATAGGGTCTCTTCGTGCAGGCGGGGATTATCTGCCGTGTTAATACCCTGGTCCAAAGTTGCTGCTACATAGGCGTTAGCGGAAGTACGAGCGTAAAGCTGCGCGACGGCGGCAGAGATCATGGCTGCTAGCGTCGCATCTGCTGAACCGTGCTTGGCTACTTCGTGGGGATCTAGAGGCAGATCGTCCGTGAGATATAGCCCGAAAATCTCGGTAGCGTCAGAGGCATCTGGGCGGTTAATACGGATTTTCAGGTCAAGACGGCCTGGGCGCATAACTGCGGCGTCAATGAGATCTTCACGGTTTGTGGCACCGATAACGATAACATTCTGTAAGGATTCAACGCCATCGATTTCAGCAAGAAGCTGCGGAACGATGGTGGTTTCTATATCTGAAGAACGCCCCGTGCCGCGGGTACGGAATAGTGACTCCATTTCGTCGAAGAACACAACGACTGGGTGACCAGCTTGGGCTTTTTCCCGTGCTGCCACGAAAATATCACGGATCTGCCGTTCGGTCTCCCCCACAAATTTATCGAGCAGCTCGGGGCCTTTGATATTAAGGAAATAACCGCGAGTATTTGTACCTGGGTTTAACGCGGCAGCGCGCGCCGCTAGTGAGTTCGCCACAGCTTTGGCGATCATGGTCTTACCGTTTCCGGGTGGTCCGTAGAGCAATATACCTTTGGGTGGCGCCAAATGGTAACGCTCGAAAATTTCTGGGTGCAGGTAAGGCAGCTCAACGGCATCGCGGATCTGCTCAATTTGCGCTCCGAGGCCACCAATATCTTCGTAAGAAATATCCGGAATTTCTTCGAGGACGAGTTCTTGAGAGCGGCTTGCCGGAACTATCCCGGTAACCATCCGGATGCGGCTATCTAGGGTAACTGCATCACCTGTGCGCAGGGAATCGACATCAAGCTCCCCAGAGACACGGGCAACTTGCTGAGCACCAGACGCAGTATCGATGAGTACTTTCTGGGGACTCAGAACCTCACGAATCGTCACAACGTCCCCATAGGATTCATATCCAAGGGATAGAACAGCTTCAGACTGTTCATTGAGGAGCACCGTCATACCCGGTGCCAAGTTTTTACGGTCCAAAAGCGGGGAGAGCGGAATACGCATAAAACGTCCTCCGATTTGGACATCAAGGTAGTCCTCGGTTTCAGCGGAACTCTTATCGTCAGCAGCCTGCGCGTAGGTCATACGCTGTCCCGTACTGACTGCGAGAATAATTCCCGAGTTCAGCGGGGGCATGATCTCTTGTGCTAGTGAAGCCCGTAGCCGCTCAATCTCATATTTGAAGTGAGTAAGTGCCTCAACCAATTTACGATTTTTCTCAGAAGCGGCTCGTAACTGTCGGTTCATATTAGTGCGGGTAGACTCAGCGGCGCTTACACGCCTCAGTAAAGCCTCATACTCTTGGGGGCTTACCGCGCGCGATGAAGGTATTGGTACCTGACTCTGCGCTGCAGAATAATGCGGCGCGGGGCTTGGCTGACGAGCCGACGACTTGGGATCTGAAGACGATTCCCGAGACGGATTTATATGTTCAGGCGTCAAATCCTTTTCCTCTCATCAGCAAACTTGTCATGGACGGTGTTTTTGCCCACCGCTGCGGGCCAGGAATACTGGTCAAGCCTACTCGGGTTTATCTAAACCATTGGGCATAGAAGTTTCTTCCTGAGATTCAGCTACAGCCACCCGATGGGCATGCACTGCATGCTCCGCAAGATTTTTAGCGTCCCGTAGAGCCCGGCGCACCTTCTTATCAGTAACCTCTCGCTCCCCCACATTCATCGGAATCCAGGCATTCATATCATCATCGGTGAAGTCGTTTTTAGAAGCCCGACGCTTCGGAGAAAGACGAACTGCACCATCTGCAAGGCGCCGGGCTACGATCAGAAAAGCTGTATGCGCAACCATCCGGTGATCTGGACGAACCGCTAACCCCTCAACATGCCAGCCGCGTACCATAGTTTCATCGCACTCAGGCTCTGTAAAACGACCATCCGCACGCAGCCCTTCCACCAGACGAGACATTTGGGTTACCGTTGCCACATAACAAATTAACACCCCGCCCGGTGCAAGAGCCTGCGCAACAGCATCCAAACATTCCCAAGGCGCAAGCATATCAAGTACCACACGATCGACACTGCCGGGCTGCTCAACTTCGGGAAGTCTCTCTTGGAGATCACCAATGCTCAGCTTCCACGCTGGATGCGTTCCCCCGAACATAGTCTCAATATTTGCACGCGCGACCTCAGCGAATTCTTCGCGACGTTCAAAAGAATGCACACAGCCATCATCGCCTACAGCTCGCAACAAAGCGATAGAAAGAGCACCGGAACCAACACCGGCTTCGACAACACGAGCCCCCGGAAAAATATCGGCCTTCACGATAATCTGAGCGGCATCTTTGGGGTATACCACGGCAGCACCACGCGGCATAGACAACACAAAATCTTTGTACAGAGGGCGCAGCGCCTGATAAAGAAAACCGTGAGTGTTCTCAATAACAGTTCCTTCAGGCGCACCGATGAGTTCATCGTGTTTGAGGAACCCTCGATGTGAATGATACTCCCCACCTTGCTGCAGGGTGATGGTGGTGATGCGACCACGCTCGTCGGTTAGTTGCACGCGCTCGCCGGGGCGGAATGAACCACGGCGGTTAATGGCACCGGTGGGAGTGGTCATATGCTGTGTGTCTCCTTGTCACGTAGTTTATTTCTATTCTACCGGTTCTATGGATAAACAAAGGTTCCCATATCAAGACTCAAAGCTTAGTACGGGAACCAGTCGTTCATAGTAGAACCTGTTTTAGAGCACAACTCCTAGGCGTGCTGAGAGCGTATCTCGAAGAAGTTCTCCGCCGCCACAAGGCTCAGCGTTACCATCGCGCACCTGCTCAAGAGCCGAAATAGCCCAAGTGTCAAGTGCCATGAGCGCACCTGATGTTTTCAGATCATCCGCCAGATACTCCCGTACCTTCTCTAGCGCCTGTTCAGCCGCAGATGAATCAGTACCGTTAGCGCTTTCAACCGCCTGACGGTAAAGATCTAGGCGAGCCTGAGCCTTCTTAAGATCCTCATCAGTCCAGAACCAATCTTCACGGTAGTGGTGATCCATAATAGTGAGTCGGATCGTATTGGGGTCAACACCCGCTGCACGAAGTTTAGAAACCAGCACAAGGTTACCGCGGGATTTACTCATCTTATGACCATCAAGTCCCACCATCCCAGTGTGCGCATAGTGCAAAGCATGTGGGCGGTTCGAGACGGCCCATGAATGTCCGGCGCCCAAATCATGGTGCGGGAATTTTAGATCGGAACCACCTGCTTGAACCGTCAGCGGACCATCTATAAATTTACGAGCAATCATCGTGCATTCAATATGCCAGCCGGGACGTCCCTCCCCTAGAGAGCCTGCATCCCACGAAGGCTCACCTTCACGCTTAATACGCCACAAAAGCGGGTCTAACGGGTCACGCTTGCCCGAACGCTCAGGGTCTCCCCCACGTTCAGAGAAAATATCGAGCATCTCATCGCGGCTCATGTGGCTGACTTCGCCAGGAGTCCAGGAATATCCGTCCTCATTCTGTGGAAGCGCCTGTACCGCCTTTAGATCAAGATAGATATCACCGTCGGGGTGCTGCACACCCTTTTCATCGACATACCCCGCCACACGATACGCCAGGGAACGTTCAACAAGATCCTCAATCACCGGGAAAAGCCATTGAATGGATTCAACGACGCCCACATAATGCTCAGGCGGAAGCACATGAAGCGCCTCCATATCGGTCCTGAAAAGTTCAGTCTGCTCTTCGGCAAGTTCTTGCCAATCAACGCCAGTAGCAGTGGCACGCTCTAATAGTGGGTCGTCCACATCAGTCACATTTTGTACATAAGTGACATTTACCCCGGCATCACGCCAGGCACGATTGAGCACATCAAAAGCAACATAGGTTGAAGCATGGCCCATATGCGTTGCATCGTACGGGGTTATCCCGCAGACATATAACCCTGCGTGTTGGGGCTCTTGAAGCTGAACCACAGTGCCCGTCGAAGTATCAAAGATCTGCGGTAGTGGCGCCGACCCCGGCAGAGACGGAACTGTGGGCGTATCCCAAGCTCGCATAGGGCTTCCTTTCAACGACCAAAAATCTACCTACAAGCATACCCGCCCAGCTCGACCTAGCGGACGGGTATGACATGGTGAACGCTCAAAGCGTACTACGACGTAATAAAGCCTGTACCCAGGCCTACGAAAATTAGCGTGCCCAGAATAATGCGGTACCACACGAAAATACTGTATGACCGAGTCGATACATACTTGAGGAACCAACCGATGATCAAATAACCAACGACAAAAGCAATCACGGTTGCGATGAGCGTGGAGAGCAAACCGTAATACTCTAGGTGTTCTTGACCGATAACCACTTTACTGGCCTTATAAAGCCCAGACATATACACAGCAGGCATCGCCAGCAGGAATGAGTAGCGGGCTGCAGCCTCACGAGTGTATCCCATGAACAAGCCAGCCATAATGGTGCCGCCCGAGCGAGAAACACCTGGGATAAGAGCTAAGGATTGTGCCAAACCATAGACTAGACCATGATTCATATTGAGGTCTTTAAGCTCTCGTTGTTCCTTACCGAAACGATCGGCCACCGCAAGGAAGACAGCAAAAACGATCAGAAGCGCCCCGACAATCCACAAAGACCTGAACGAGGTGTCGATGTAGTCTTCCAAGAGGAAACCCAGAACACCAATGGGGATTGAACCAATAATAATGAGCCATCCCATACGTGCATCAGGGTCATCTCGCTTGACTTTACCGGTGAGCGAACCGAACCAGGCACGAATAATACGCACAATATCACGCCAGAAAAAGACTAGGACCGCCGTCTCAGTCCCCAACTGGGTAATAGCGGTAAAAGCGGCACCAGGATCAACATTTTCGGGCAACAGTTGACCGACAATGCGCAAATGGGCAGACGACGAGATCGGAAGGAACTCGGTAAGGCCCTGTACGAAACCTAGAATAATTGCTTGAATATACTCCACGATAATCAAGAATACCGTACCTGATAACGCATGTCTGGGTTTGTGAACCGTCGTCCTCACGCGTTCCCTAACAAACAGCAGGGTTCTAGCAGCACATGTACCACTAGAACCCCGTGTTTACAGGCAGGATTTACCTTTAGATGGATGATGAATGCGCTTCATCACGCAACGCACGGTTCACAGCTGAAACCATAGCCTTCAGCGCTGCACGAGTGGTCGAGTCATCCACCCCGATGCCCCAAAGCACACGCGCATCAATAGCAACCTCAATATAGCAGGCAGCGTTTGCGGTTGAGCTGGAGGACATGGTGTGTTCAGAATAATCGAGCACACGCAGATCTACGCCTTCGTCACGAAGAATACTCTGAAGCGCATCCACGGGACCAGTTCCCGTACCGGTACGGGTAAAGAGATGACCATCAATATTCAGCCCTACGCGAAGGGATGTCGAGCCCGTGTCAGCAGACTCAATATTGATCGACTCAATACGATACTTACCCCAACGAGGCTGATCATCAGGAGCAGGCAAGTATTCATCCGTGAAAATATTCCACAGATTTTGCGAGGTCATCTCGCCGCCGTCGGCATCAGTACGAGCCTGCACAATCTGTGAGAACTCAACCTGGGCACGCTTGGGCAAATCCAGGCCGTAATCCTTCTTCAGCAGATATGCAACACCGCCCTTACCAGACTGCGAATTCACGCGGATAATGGCTTCATAGGTGCGTCCCAAATCTCGTGGATCGATAGGAAGGTACGGAACTTCCCAGAAAACCTCGTCCACAGTCTTACCCTGCTCGGCCGCACTAGTTTCAAGAGCTTCAAAACCCTTCTTGATAGCGTCTTGATGCGAGCCAGAGAAAGCGGTAAACACCAGATCGCCGCCATAGGGGGAACGCTCATGAACCGGCATCTGGTTACAATATTCAACGGTTTTGCGGATTTCATCAATATTAGAGAAATCAATCTGAGGATCGATCCCCTGGGTATAGAGATTCAAGCCCAGAGTAACCAGATCGACATTACCGGTGCGCTCCCCATTGCCGAAAAGACACCCCTCAATGCGGTCAGCACCCGCCAAATATCCTAATTCGGCGGCGGCAACACCCGTACCACGGTCGTTATGGGGGTGTAGGGACAAAACGATGTGGTCACGGTGATTGAGATGACGGTTCATCCATTCCACAGAGTCTGCGTAAACATTAGGCGTTGCCATCTCAACGGTAGCAGGCAGGTTTACGATGAGCTCGCGACCATTGACGCCGACCTCAAGCTCATCTGCGACGGCATTACATACGCGCGCCGCATACTCAAGCTCGGTCCCCGTAAAAGATTCCGGCGAGTACTCATACAGAACCTTGGTATCCGTAATCATTTGCTCTTCGTATTTCTTGCACAGGCGTGCACCCTGCAGAGCAATATCCAAGATACCGTCTTCATCTTGACGGAATACTACGCGGCGCTGCAGCACAGAAGTTGAATTATAAAAATGAACAATGGCTTGAGGAGCACCTTCGATGGCTTCAAAGGTGCGAGCAATCAGATGCTCTCGTGCCTGTACCAAAACCTGAATGGTGACATCTTCCGGAATATGTCCGTCTTCTACCAGAGTGCGCACAAAATCAAAATCAGTTTGTGAAGCTGAGGGAAAACCAACCTCAATTTCTTTGTACCCCATACGAACGAGTAAATCGAACATCGCCAGTTTGCGTTTTGTGTCCATGGGATCGACCAATGCTTGGTTGCCGTCACGCAAATCAACTGCACACCAACGTGGCGCTTGAGTAGCTACATGTGAAGGCCAAGTACGATCCGGCAGATCAACTTTAATCTGCTCGTGAAAAGGACGATATTTATGTACTGGCATGGACGAAGGCTGCTGGAAGTTTTGCATACTAAATTCCTTGAGAATCGTGCCTTGAAATTAGGCTCATAAACGGGTGTGATAAATCGCGAAAATGCGCCGCACAAAATACCCGGAACGGGTGCGGAAATAACTAAGCCCCGTTCCGGCGAATAAGGAGAAGCAGATGCGAAACTGCACAGTCGCCGAGAGTCTTCATACCTCAACGCTACCACGAGACAGAAGAGGAGCTATTTCCCAACACTCCTCTCGTCCATCATATGGAATAGAAATTTTCCAAGACGTACCTGCCTGAAGCAGAAGCGGGAGGTGCAGCCTAAGGTTTTAAACCTTAGGCTGCACCTCCCGTAAGGTAGGCGTCAAAGCCTTACTACATTAGTACGCAAATGCATGCTGGCAGGTGGCCTGATCAGCAGTCTGACCGGCAGCTCCACCCGCGATCTGCGAATCTTGTTTCTCCATCGCATCGCCACTGGGGAAATCGGTGCCGATGGTAAGCGTTACGCCGGTAACCTGAGCGTTCGGCTCTACCCGCGTGATATTCATCTTTGCAGCAATTTCGCGCGCCTCAGCTTCGTAACCCTCGCCATAAGAAATTGTGGTGGTAGAAACAGATTCGGCAGTACTTGCCGGGGTTACACTTGTGTATCCAAGATTACCGATGATACGAGCAAGGGCTGCAGCACGACCGTCAATGCCCGTAGCGTTATACACGGTGATAGGTATCGACTTATCAAGCTGTGCAGGTGCACTATCGCCTTGCTTCGCTTCTTCAACCTTCAACGACTTATCATCACGAAGGCGCTGGAACACCGACTGTGCCTCAGAGGTAAGCTGCAGGCGGTTGGGATCTTGGTTCCACGGCTCGGTTGGGATAGTTGCAAAAACCACCTCGGACAGGTCGATGCCGCCAATGGTCGCACCGATACCGGCAATCTCGTTGGGATTGCCCAGATCATCATCAACCGTGACGTTCTGGGTGATAGCCTCCGCAATATTCAAAAGTTTATTTGGATTATCGAGTGTTCCCTCTGCCTTGACCTTACGAAGCAGAGCTGACAAGAACCCCTGTTGAGCTTGAATACGACCAATGTCAGAGCCATCACCAAAGCCGTGGCGTGAACGCAGGAACGCAAGCGCCTGCTCTCCCTCGACCTTCGAGTTGCCAGCGGGTAGATTCAATCCGCTGTACTCGTCGTTGACGGGGTTATCTACACAGACTTCGACGCCGCCTACTACGCGAGAGAGTTCTTTGACCGCATTGAAATCTACCAGCATGAAGTGGTCAATGTGTACGCCTGTGAGTTTGCTGATAGTAGCTGCCGTACATCCGGGACCGCCGCGTGCCAATGATTCGTTGATTTGTATATCGTCCTCAGCTTCATAGGCTTTATTGGTCTTAGGGTCGGTGCATTTTGGGATCGAAACCACCAAGTCACGAGGAAAGGACAGCACATTTACGTTCTTACGATCTGCACTGATCTGCAGGAGCATCATCACATCGGAACGAGCTTCTGAGTTGCGGTCATCATCGTTCCCGTAGGCGCCATTATTACCTTTACGGGTATCCGATCCAATAATCAGAATGTCGAGTGCACCATTCTCAACCGCACCCGTAAAGTCACTAATATTCAGCGGCTCAGTATGCAAATTTGCGCGCAGACGCAGCAGAATAGCTCCACCGAAGCCCATGAGGACGACCAACATGCAGACGCTCAAGAGCGCAATCCACTTGTTACGCGCCGACTTCATGATGCCGTGGCGCATATGGCGACCACTACTCTTCATAGAAGGTGCCTGAGGCATACCAACTCTCTTTCTATGTATCAGGACCGCTTAAAAACCTAGACGATTCAGCGCTCGGGGATCAGATTGCCACTCTTTAGCTACCTTGACATGAATATTGAGGTATACACGAGTGCCTAGCATAGCCTCAATCTGCTCACGCGCTTGTGTACCAATCTTCCGAAGATGAGAACCACCCTTGCCGATAATAATGTACTTTTGCGATTCGCGTTCCACAAACAGGTTAACATGTACATCCAGCAAGGGGTTATCTTTTGAACGGCCTTCTCGAAAGTTCATTTCCTCAACAGTGACGGCAATAGAATGAGGCAGCTCTTCACGTGCGCCTTCTAAGGCGGCCTCACGCACAAATTCTGCGATCATGGTAGCTTCAGGTTCGTCTGTAAGTTCACCCTCAGGATAGAGCGGAGGTGAAACCGGCATGTAACTTGCTAAAACGTCAGCAACGGCATCGACTTGAAAGTGCTGTACCGCTGAAACCGGGATAATATCAGCCCAACCACCCTGACCGTCATGGACTGTGGGCTCATAATTTTTGCCAGTTCGTCGTTGAGCTGCGGGACCTGAACCTTTGGCAAAAGGTATATTTTTATTGTCTTTCTTGCTACGCGATACACGATTCTCACGATGCGTAGCCCGGCGGGCTCGATCGGCGCGTTCTGCGCTCATTACCTCTTCGCCAAGAGCCTGCACCGCTATAAGCTGTTCAGAAAGCTGATCGTTACCGACAGTATCAGATTTTGTGACTATTGCCACGACAGGTTTATTACTTGAAGCCACCAACTGAGAAGCAATATAACGGTCACCGGGACCAATTTTCTCGTTTGCCGGGATGCAAAACCCCAGGACATCCACTTGAGAAAGAGTGCCCGCAACAAGATCATTAAGTCGCTCCCCCAAAAGGGTACGAGGGCGGTGAATACCTGGAGTATCAATAAGGATCAGCTGATAATCGTCTCGATGCACAATACCGCGAATCGTGTGGCGTGTTGTTTGGGGGCGACTTGATGTAATCGCCACCTTCTGCCCTACCAAAGCATTCGTAAGGGTTGATTTTCCAGCGTTGGGACGCCCCACTAAAGATACAAACCCTGCACGATAATGCTCAGGGAAAGCAGGCTGAGCAGAGCCGCCACGTTCGATATCCATGATTCCTCGTTTCTGATGAAATACTAAGCGTATAAAAATTAGTTGAATGTTTGCTAAGAAGAAGATGAATCTAGCGGCGTGTTGAAGCCTGTGCCCTCCGGTGAGTTTGATTCTTCGCCTAAGTGAGGCTGCGATTCTTGACGGTACACTCGTAACATATCGACTTGATGGCGCCGCCCGCTGCTACCAATGGCACGAATGGTAATACCCTCAACCGTAACTTCAGATCCCACGATAGGTACTTTCCCTAGGTGCTTCGCTAACAAACCGCCTACGGTATCTACATCTTCGTCGTCAAGGTCAATCCCAAAAATTTCTCCAAGATCTTCAACGCTTAGGCGCGCCGAAACTTTGAAACTTCCATCTTCCTGAAGGGAATACTCAGGTTTCTCGTTGTCATATTCGTCCGAAATATCGCCAACGAGCTCTTCGATAAGATCCTCAAGCGTGACCATACCGGCGGTACCGCCATACTCATCAACAACGACGGCAACGTGCGTTGATTCCCGTTGCATTTGTCGCAAAAGATCCATAACTTTCTTCGATTCAGGCTCAAAACGTGCCTCACGCATAAGAGAGATAATGCTAGGCTCTGGCGCATCACCGCGGCTATGGGCAAGATGAGCCTGCATGCAGTCCTTGAGATATAGGATGCCAAGCACATCGTCGTTTGATTCCCCAATCACCGGCATACGCGAATATCCCGAACGCAGAAAAAGGCTAAGCGCGTTCTCGATACTCTCATTAGCCTCAACAGTCAACATATCTGTGCGCGGCACCATAATAGAGCGGATGCGCGTATCATCAAGCTCGAAAACCGACTGAACAATCTGTGCCTCATCATCTTCAATAGTCTCAGCATCAGAGGCACGGTCCAGGAACTCGCGAAGCTCATCTTCGGCAAAAACACCGGCAGGACCATCTAAAACACGCTGTGGTGCTGCCTTATGTACAAGTGCATCAAGAAAAGACGACAACCACCCGAGAGTAATCGCGGTGAAATGCACAGGAGCAGCAAGACCTTTTAACATCACAACCGCGCGGTTACGGCCTAAAGCCCGGGCCAACACCGTAAGCAGCGGATATCCCACTAACGCGACACATGCCAGAGTAATAAGCCCAGCCAGCCAGTGATGCTCGACTATGCTAAGGATAGCGACCATAAAGGCAAGAGTAGCCACCCCGGTTGTAAGAACCCGCGCCAGCCGCAAGGGATGCGTATACCGCTCGTCATTTCCGGTACTTGCTTCGGTCAAAACCCGCGCAAAAACACTATGTGGGTGTTCTTGCGCGACTTCCTCTGCCTCAGTGCGTGGTAAATAGACAAAGGCGGTTTCCGCAACAGTGATTGTAAACGCTAAAACCGTTGCGATTAGAGCAAGGATAAAGAGTAATAGCCCGGCCATAAATACCCCTAATGTCGAGTCTCGACGGGGGCAGCGCGTCCCAAGAAGCCTTCAAGCAAAGAGCGTTGAAGCCCAAACATTTCAGCTTCTTCCTGTGCAGTCCCATGATCATACCCCAAACAATGGAGAATCCCATGCGTTGTCAGCAGACATAGCTCATCAAGCGTGGAATGCCCGGCATCAGCACCCTGACGAGCCGCAACCGACGGGCAGAGCACAATATCGCCCAGCATACCCTGGGCAAGCTCATCTTCAGTGCCGGGAACAAGCTCATCCATTGGAAAGCTCATGACATCGGTTGCCCCAGGTAAGTCCATCCATTCCAGATGAATCTTCTCCATCTGCTTCTCCCCAACAACGGCGATAGAGAGATAAGTATCTTTGCTTATGAAAAGCTTCGCGAAGATGTAATCCACCAGATTGCTGAGAACTTCGGTATCTACTGACGCAAAAGCATCATGAACAAGCTGAGTCGTGACGTTACCAGGCTTCTCATTAGGGTCCTCAACATGAAAATCAAGTACAGCCACTAGCGTTGTCCGCCCTTCTGCTGTGATTGGTTCTCCCCAGACTCACCACCGTTAATTCCGGCTCGATCCAAAAGTTTCTCAGCCGCAGCTTCAATCGTGGCGCGCTTAACTTTACGATTACGTTTACGTTCCATAGCCTTTTGATCTTCGCCCCACTGATCGTACGCGGAGACAATGTTAGACACTAGACTATGGCGCACGACATCAGAGGAATCCAGGGTGCTAAAAACAATGTCATCAACTCCGGTCAAAATATTACGCACCTGTTTAAGCCCCGAAGCTTGGCCACCCGGCAAATCAACCTGTGTAATATCGCCGGTAATTACCATCTTGGAGCCAAAACCTAAACGAGTCAGGAACATCTTCATCTGTTCAGCCGTCGTGTTCTGTGCTTCATCAAGGATGACGAAAGCGTCATTCAATGTACGCCCGCGCATATATGCGAGGGGTGCAACCTCAATTGTTCCTGCCTCCATAAGCTTAGGGATAGCCTCCGGTTCAAGCATGTCGTGTAGAGCATCATAGAGAGGACGCAAATAAGGGTCAATCTTATCGTTGAGAGTTCCCGGTAAAAAGCCTAGACGCTCGCCTGCTTCTACTGCGGGGCGAGTTAAGACAATTCGGTTAACCTCGCGGCTTTGTAGGGCTTGCACTGCTTTTGCCATAGCCAAATATGTTTTACCGGTACCAGCGGGACCAATGCCGAAGACAACAGTATTTGCGTCAATAGCATCCACATATTTTTTCTGGTTTACCGTCTTCGGGCGAATCGTCGTACCGCGTGTTGAAAGAATACTCGCTGAGAGCGTATGCGCCGGATTTGAAAGTTCATCACCGAGCATACCCATCAGACGATGGATAACTTGTACTGTAATCTGTGTACCGTGACTAGCGAATACACGGAGTTCATTGAGAAGCTTCGCAACCGTGGTAACAGATACGGACGGACCGGAAATAAGAAGATCAAGATCCTTGGGACGAATTGAAATATTGTCGAAATAGTCCTCAACAATAGTGAGATGCGCGTCTTGAGGGCCAAGAACCGCTATCATCTCTGCGGCGCTTTTGAAAGATACGGTACGTGCCGTTGAGAGGGGTCGTGAGGTAGTCGTCAAAAGTAAGCTCCTTGGCTTGTTGGTTCTTAAATAAGTGTAACGTTACTTACCAGCGTCCCAACACTACGTTGATAGTGCACAGTGCTGCGGCACCAGCAGTGGAGGCTCGCAGAATTTCAGTTCCTAACAGTGCCTTGTGCGCACCCGCCCGCGTGAAAAGTTCGATTTCCCGTTCGGTGATGCCTCCTTCAGGTCCTACAAGAATATAAATTCTGGTGGGATTATCAGGGCTGTACCCAATCTTTCGCAGATATTCGCTTAAGGGTTCAGTGGCCTGTTCATGCAGAATATAGACATACGCTCCCTGATCCGTGAGCTCGCGTATGTGTTCTGCGAGTTCCTGCGAAGAATACAGCTCTTCCACGGTAGGAATGAGCGCTCGACGCGATTGCTTAGCGGCGGCAGAGACAGTATTTTGCCACTTTTGGTGAGCTTTAGTAGCGCGTTCCCCTTTCCACCGCACGATAGAGCGATCGGCACTCCACGGGATAACGCTCCGAATTCCAAGTTCGGTGCCGGTCTCAATTGCCAATATGTCTCGGTTATCTTTGGCGAGTGCCTGCACAAGGGAAACTGAGAGGCTGTTATCATCCTTATCTAGGTTTTGGACTGTAACTTCAAGTCCTTTAGAGGAAATCGCTGAAACAATACCGTGGATACGATGCCCTTGGCCGTCTGCAAGGTCAAGGTTCTCCCCTATAGCTAAGCGTTTCACCTTGGCGTGATGCGCTTCCGGGCCAGTTAGAGTAAATGTACTCCCTGCCGTGCAGCTGGCTAGCTCTTTGGCGGTAATGTAGAAAATGGGGGCGCTCATAAGATCCTTGATAAAGCTGTATCCGAAGTGTTTCATCTTACCGTACTAGGATTTTCAGAACACTTCGGATACAAAGAATGTTGTCTATTTAAATTGGTCTTTGAGTCGCGAAAAAAGACCATGTTTTTGTTTGACGTGGGTGCCTTCGTGCAAGTCTTCTCCACGAAGTTCAGCGAATTTTTGGAGCAACTCACGTTGTTCGGAGTTTACATTGGTCGGTGTTGTGACCTGAATACGTACCTGTAGGTCTCCGCGTTTATCGGAGTGAAGGCGGGTAACACCTAAGCCGTTCAAAGTTACGATGTCGCCGCTTTGTGCGCCTTCAGGGATGGTGATCTCTTGAACCCCATCGAAGGTTTCTAAGGGTACGGTGGTTCCTAAAACGGCTGCGACCATAGGAATATTCACCGTTGTGGTGAGATTATCACCATCGCGAACAAAGTATTTATCGCGCTTAACGTTGAGATCAATATAAAGATCGCCATTGGGACCACCATTGAGTCCAGCTTCGCCTTTACCTCGCAGACGTATGCGGGCTCCGTCATTAACACCGGCGGGAACGGTGAAGGTCAGCGGGAGTTTTTCGCCCACACGGCCCTGTCCGTGGCATTCTGGGCAGCGGTGTTTGATGACGGTGCCATATCCCTGACAGCTGGGGCACTCTACCTGCTGCATGACGGTTCCTAGGATGGATTGAACACGGCGCTGCATGAATCCCTGGCCATGACAGGTCTCACAGGTTTCGGGGTGGGTTCCGGGAGCTGTTCCTTCACCTTCACAGGATTTACAAGTGACGGCCGTGTTAAGCTCTACAGTCTTTTCGACGCCAAAAACTGCGTCTTTGAGGGATATTGAGACGTTGATAAGTGCGTCTTGTCCCTGGCGTACGCGGGACGCGGGACCGCTTTGTCCACCGCCTCCGGTAAACATATCGAAAAGATCTTGGAACCCGAAACTTCCTGAGCCGAAGCCGCCAAATCCTCCTGCGCCTCCGGGGAATCCTGCACGACCCTGTTCGTCGCCGGTAGCGTCGTAATTACGGCGTTTCTCGTTATCTGAGAGTACTTCATAGGCGAGGGTTACACGTTTGAACTCCTCAGCTGCCTCTTCGGATGGGTTAACATCGGGGTGCAGTTGACGCGCCTTTTTACGGTACGCTTTTTTAATCTCTTCGGGGCTTGCGTCCTTTGAGACTCCAAGAGTTGAGTAGTGATCGCTCACGTGTTTCTTCTATCCTTTTCGTACCGGAGTGCTCCGGGTATGGTGTCAATATAAAATCTGTAAATTTGTGGGGCTCTGAGGAGTTACCCGCTTGATGTCATGATGCTCGTGTGCCTAAGACATGACCTAGATAGCGAGCTACCGCGTTCACCGCCGCAATGTTACCACGGTAATCCATGCGGACTGGACCCACCACGCCAAGTTTTGCCGTATGCTTCCCCAGGGCGCCTTCATTGTCTGGTAAATGTTGTTTGCCGTATGAAACTACAACGGGTGAATCGTATTCACCAGTGACAATAGAAGCTCCTTGAAGCGCTTGCTCCGTATTCTCGTGACCGATCCTTACACTGTACCCGGCTTCTTGAACCGATGCGTGAGACAGCACGCGAAGCAGCGTAACTTGTTCTTCGAGCGCATCCAAAATGGGAGCTATGCTCGCCGAGAAGTCGTCGTGACTTCGTGCTAGGTTTGAGGTGCCAGAGATCGCGAAGCGAATATCTCGTTCAAAATAAGGCTGTGCTCGCAGATGATCCACGATAGCTTCGGTGAGCTCCGGAGAGCGGCCTCGCAACGCTGGATGATGCGCTTCTGGCAGCAATGCACTTATGTTTTCGAAAGGTAAACCCTGAAGCATTTTAAGCAGGTTCTCTTTAATCGCTGCAAGAGCTGACACAGTTTCATCATGCGCTAAGGCTGTAGTCTCTGGCAGTATCACAGTGACCCGGTGGATTGTGCCAAGATCACTGATAAGCAATGCTAAGAGCGTGCGTGAATCTAGGGGTACGAACTCAAGATGCAAGAGAGTTCCAGCGTTACGTGTTGGGTACTGGATAAGCGCCACCTGATGCGTGAGATGGGCAAGTGTTCGGGTGGCGGCTTCAATCATGTCTTCTACGCTGTGTGCGCTTTCAAGAATTTGCCGTAACGCCGAAACTTGGGTTGCAGAGAGAGCACGCGGCGCGGCTAGAGCATCGACGAAGAACCTGTATCCCTGTTCTGTAGGAATACGCCCAGCGCTGGCGTGCGGTGCGCTCAAAAGCCCCTGTTCTTCTAAAGCTGCCATATCATTGCGTATTGTGGCACTGGATACTTGAAGATGGTGGCGCTGTGCCAGCGTCTTTGAACCTATGGGTTCGCCTGTGCGCACGTAGTCTTCAACGATTGCCTGCAATATGCGCATGCGGCGTTCGTGTGACATGGTACTCCTTGCGACCCTATCGGTGGTTAATAATCTGGAAAAGCATAATCTGGCACTCTTGTTGAGAGAGTGCTAAAAACTACTTTTATCATAGCCGGGTAACCCCTAGCGGTACTAGTCTTTCGCCAGAAGCGAGTTATCAATACTTTAGAATTGGATGGGTTCTGCCAAAAGCTAACCTGTGGAAACCAGGCAATATCCGTGGTGCCGTTGTACGAAGGATGCAAGATATGAGTGAACGATACGCTTGGGGTGCACAAGATCTATCACGTGCCTCAATAAATAACAGGCCTGCTCCTCCTCGTCGGGTCGAGCTAAAACGCGGGATGGTCCTTGAGGATCTTAACGGGTGGGTTGGCGAAGTAGTGCGTGCCGAACGTATCGGTGGAGAAATATTTTTCGGGCTTGAAGACGCTCGCGGACGGGTCAAAAATTTTCCGTTAGGAATCGGGTACTTCCTTGAGGGCGAACCTGTTGAGATTGTTGCCCCAACACCACGAAAGACCTCAGGGCGCAAAATTTCTCGTTCTGGTTCGGTAGCAGTTGAAAACGCTCCAGCACGGGTGGCGCGCGCATCCAGAATCTGGGTTGAGGGGCTTCATGATGCGGAACTCGTCGAGAAAGTGTGGGGCCATGATCTTCGGATTGAAGGTATTGTGGTCGAGCCCCTTCATGGTGTTGATGATTTAGCAACTGCCGTTAAAGAGTTCTCCCCCGGTCCAGAGCGACGACTTGGAATTCTTGTGGATCATCTTCTGGAAGGCACCAAGGAAGAACGTATTGTGGCGGAGGCTTTAGCTGTTCCCGGCGCTGCTGGAAATATTAAGATTGTGGGGCACCCTTTCATTGATATTTGGCAGGCCGTCAAGCCGCAGGTTCTCGGAATTCCGGCATGGCCGCAGGTGCCTCGAGGTGAGGACTGGAAGAAAGGAATTCTACGTCGGTTGGGACAGCCACATCAAAACCAGGAAGACGTGGCAAACGCCTGGAAACGTATTCTTTCCCGAGTTGACTCTTATTCCGACCTTGATCCTACGCTGCTAGGACCGGTTGAGTCGCTCATTGATTTTCTGACTGAATAAGGTAATGTGAGTAGCTCAGGTTGTCTATGCCGCGCCTCTGGCGAGGCGTTCGGCAAAACACGTTACAATAAATAAGGATTTTAGGTTGTACAGGTGCACCAACTGAGGCATGTGTACGGCAGAGCAAAATAGACGAGTAATAATCAGGATTTCTGTGGTTCAAGATACTCGCCCGGAGGGGCATAAACGAAACATTACACCTTTGCCTGTGTCGCAGGACCGGAGCATGGCGACTTTTGCTCACTTTAGCGGCATCATCGGGTTTTTGCCTGCCGCTGCTATCTACTATTTGTATCGTGACCGCGCCCCCTTCACTGAGCAAGAGTCACGTGAAGCCATGAACTTTACGCTTCTGCCTTCAATCATGATTCTTGTTCTTCTCATTTTGAGCTTCGTACCCGGCATGGCAAGCCTCATGATGTTCTTTACTGCTATTCTGTGGCTTTATATGGCGATCAGTTCCGTAATTGCGGGCATCTACGCCGCCCAAGGAGAACCTCATAGGTACAAGCTCAACCTGCGTATCCTTGACCTTTTCCTCAAGCCTGCTGAAGACTTCAAAGAAAAGAAGAAGCAGCACCGAGAAGAAATGGAAGGGCAACAGCAACAACAGGCAGCCGAGCGCCGCGTATAAACAGACTTATACATCGTATAAGGCACCCCGGGTCACTATTTCGATATGGAATATGTGGCCCTTTATTTTTACGCGCATATTACATACCATATAAAACACCTGTTAACGATTGAAGGCCCCTGATACACAAGGGACCTTCAACCGTATTCACTCAACTTCAGCAAAGACGACAACACGCTGTAACATATACCGTCCTGCCAATATAAACTCTACCTTAGTTTCAACCTAATGTCTAGTAATTCAATTATTTTATCCTGAAAGTTAAGGCAATTATATTTTTGAGGTAAGTATTCTCGCATATTTTACGAGACATTTATTTTATATCTGGAAGTAATTCTCGAGTAACAGCATCACCTAAAAGTCGCCCCTGCAGCGTGAGTTTTACCGAAGCATCAGGATTGGGCATACCGGTATCCGTAAAAACATCGGATTCAATGAGACCTTGCGAGAGCAACCACCGTAAAGAAGACCCCAGGTCAGCGGCAGGATGCACGGCTAGAAGCTCGTGCATAGGCAGCCCCTCACGTACTCGAATCAACAGCATAATCGTCTCAAAAGAACGAGAATCTGAGTCTAAAATCTCTCGCGCAGCGGCCGGCGACTGCCCAGCTCGAACGCGATACGCATAGGGAACGGGATGTTTAAGGTTCCACCACCGGGTACCGTTTATATGTGAATGTGCTCCCGGTCCTATTCCCCACCAATCTTGATTACGCCAATACGCCATATTATGGTCACTTCGAGTATGCTCAGACCGAGAATAATTCGAGACCTCATACCACCGATATCCGGCTTGCATGAGAAGATCTTCTGCACGCAAATACATATCTGCCATGAGGTCATCATCAGGCATTGTATATTCACCGCGCCGAATTTGTGCGGCAAGTTTAGTACCGTCTTCAACAATCAAAGAATATGCAGAAATGTGGTCTGGCTGATAAGAAATCGCCGCTTGCACACTTTGCTCCCACTGCTCCAGCGTTTCTGACGGAGAGCCATAAATTAAATCTATCGATACTTGAAGACCAATATCTCGCGCCCACGCCACAACTTTAGGAACATTTTCGGGCGTATGGGTACGGTCAAGAACTTTCAAAACCTCGGGCACAACAGATTGCATACCAAAAGAAACACGCGTAAATCCGCCGTCTTTTAACGTCTGCAGATCCTCATAGGTGACAGAGTCAGGATTAGCCTCGGTGGTGACCTCAGCACCATCTTCGATACCGAAAATATCAATTGCAGTTCTCAGGATGCGCACCAAATCATACGCAGGGAGTTTCGTGGGCGTACCCCCGCCGAAGAATACCGTATGCAACGGCCGCTTTACCACCCCGGATGCTTCAAGAGCGCGAGCGGCAAAGAAAATCTCAGCTGTAGCATCGTCCGCATACGTACCCAGCCCTATCCCGTCACCAAAATCTTCGGTGGCATAAGTGTTGAAATCACAATACCCACATCGCACCGAGCAGAACGGAATATGTACGTAGAGGCTAAAATCACGGTTCTGACACCCGTGCGCACACGAGGCAGGGATGCGTCCATCACGCGGCGCGGGCGCGCCAACCGGTTGCGCGGGTGCCATACAATGCCTCCTTCATGAGAATCTAGCCGAGTGCGTGTGCGTAAAATGACGGGTAGAGACGCTCTTTTCTTGGAGTCAGGTCTCTACCCGCAAGAAAGACGGTAAAGATTTACTTCTTTTTGTCTTTCTTCTCTTTCTCTTCGCCCGAAGATAGGGCGGCGATGAATGCCTCTTGCGGTACCTCGACGCGGCCGACCATCTTCATGCGCTTCTTGCCTTCCTTCTGCTTTTCCAGCAGCTTGCGCTTACGCGAAATATCGCCACCGTAGCATTTTGACAGCACATCCTTGCGCATAGCGCGGATATTCTCGCGGGCAATGATGCGAGAACCAATAGCAGCCTGAATAGGAACCTCAAATTGCTGACGAGGTATTAGCTCACGAAGCTTACTCGTCATCATCAAACCGTACGAATAGGCCTTGTCGCGATGGGTAATAGCCGAGAAAGCATCCACTTTCTCACCCTGAAGCAGGATATCGACCTTCACCAGGTCAGCCTCTTCCTCACCATCGAACTTCCAGTCCAAGGATGCATACCCACGAGTACGGGACTTGAGCTGATCGAAGAAATCAAAGACAATCTCGGCCAACGGCAGGCGGTACCGCATCTCAACGCGATCCTCAGATAGGTAGTCCATGCCGCCCATTTGCCCGCGGCGCGACTGGCACAACTCCATGATCGCCCCAATATAGTCGCTGGGGGCAATAATCGTACATGCCACCATCGGTTCACGAATGGTTGCGACTTTACCCTCGGGGAACTCGCTTGGATTAGTCACGCGCTTTGCATTACCCGATTCGTCCACAACATCGTAGATAACGTTGGGGGCGGTCGAAATAAGGTCGAGATTGAACTCGCGTTCCAAGCGTTCGCGCACGATTTCAAGGTGCAGCAGGCCTAAGAAGCCACACCGGAAACCGAACCCGAGTGCTGCAGAAGTTTCGGGTTCGTAGACAAGCGCAGCATCGTTGAGTTTGAGCTTGTCTAGGGCATCTCGCAACGCCGGATAATCTGAACCATCAATAGGAAATAGCCCAGAGAACACCATAGGTTTCGGGTCTTCATAGCCGCCTAGGGATTCTGCGGCAGGCTTTACAGCAGAGGTTACGGTATCGCCCACGCGGGATTGCCGAACATCCTTCACACCAGTGATCAAATAACCCACTTCACCCACGCTCAGCCCTTTGGAGGGAATGGGGTCGGGTGAAATTACCCCAATCTCAAGCAGATCGTGTTCTGCGCCGGTAGACATCATCTTGATTTTCTGGCGCGGTTCAAGTTTTCCGTCTACGACACGCACATAGGTGACCACTCCGCGATAGGAATCATAAACCGAGTCAAAAATCATGGCGCGGGCCGGCGTGTCCGCCTGCCCCACAGGCGCGGGTATGCCTTCGACAATACGGTCCAACAGAGCTTCTACACCCTCACCAGTTTTGCCTGAGACCCGCAGAACCTCGTCAGGTTCGCAGCCAATAAGGTTCGCCAGCTCTTCAGCATATTTATCGGGCATAGCGGCGGGCAAGTCGATCTTATTCAAGACAGGAATAATCGTAAGATCGTTCTCCATTGCCAAGTAGAGGTTGGCGAGAGTTTGGGCTTCAATCCCCTGTGCTGCATCAACAAGAAGCAGAGCGCCTTCGCATGCGGCAAGTGAGCGAGAGACCTCATAGGTGAAGTCAACGTGTCCTGGAGTGTCGATCATGTTGAGCGCATAGGAAGTGCCGTCGATCTCCCATGGCATACGTACTGCCTGGGATTTAATGGTGATGCCTCGTTCACGCTCAATATCCATGCGGTCAAGGTATTGTGCCTTCATATCGCGCGGCGCGACAACGCCAGTTGCCTGAAGCATACGGTCAGCGAGCGTGGATTTTCCATGATCGATATGTGCAATGATGCAGAAGTTGCGAATAATCGCGGGGTCGGTAGCCGCCGGTATTGGCGGATTTTTCGACAGAGGAGCCACTCGCATATTCCTTTCATGGAGGTTCATCAGGCAGCTGGCACAATTATCTTTTATTTTCCCATAATGCACGCTGGAAGCGCGAACCGGCACGGCTGGCGGGCACAAAGAATTCCCCGCCGGGAGACAACCGACGGGGAAACCTTATCACTTCGCAATGCGCCTCATACAGAGGCTGACATTAGGAAAGTTTGTTAACCAGATGCGCTAGACCGGACTTCTTGTTAGCAGCGTTCTTCTTGTGCAGAACACCCTTAGAAACAGCCTTATCCAGCTTGCGGCTCACAAAACGCAGTGCCTCTTCGGCAGCTTCCTTGTTCTGTGCCTCAACAGCTTCCTTAACCCGGCGGGTTGCGGTCTTCAGCTCAGATTTAATAGCGTTGTTACGCAGACGAGCCTTCTCGTTGGTGAGGATGCGCTTTTTCTGGGACTTGATATTAGCCACGATTAAACTTTCTGTTTGTCTTATTGGTCGGTGAGGGCTATGCTGACCGATCATCGACTGAGCGGCGTGGGGATGCCTATGGCAACCGGTCAGCAGTGCCTGATGACCACCAGACACTCAACCACAAATCATAGCAGATAAGTGCCTGTAAGAATACCTTTTATTTCAAGGATGATATATGATTTTCGCGCTTTTGAGATAGGTACAATCTCGGACTAACGGCGGTTGTAGGCTTGTTCGATAAGACGGAAAGTCTCTTGAGGCATAATTGCCCCTTCACGGCGCATGTTCTCAGGACGCACCCGTAAGACGCGATTGAGTTTGACCTCGGAGGCCCGACCCTGGGAATCCCAAGAGCCTGAGCCAATATCTAGATAATTAGAATCTGCATGATCGCGGTTGTTGTGGTCTTTGCTGGTCATCATGAAGGCAAGCAGGTATTCTCCGTCACGTCCTACAAGGATGACCGGGCGGTCTTTCCCCTGAGTATGGTCTTCTTCGTAAGGAACCCAAGTCCACACGATCTCACCAGGATCTGGATCGCCGTCCAATGAGGGAGAATACTCAAAGTCAATAGACCCGCGATAGTCTCCTGGATAGTCTGAGCCCTGCCTCTGCGAGCTCTGCTGTTGAGGGGGAGCAGATTTAGAAGCACCGGGGCCTGGTTTCGGCGCATTTGACGTCTGAGGTTGTTCAGAATCGTGGTTGGTCTGTGCTTGCGACTGTTGTGCGTTATCGCGCAGAGCATCTTCTGCTGCTTTCCGAAGCGAAGGCAAAACGGCGAAGAATGCTTTTTTCAGTGTTTGTAGCATGGGGTCCATTATGCCTTATGACGTAAATCTTTCCCTAGCTCATATATGAGCAAAATAAAAATGCATTTATGAGCGGTTATGAGGCAACGCAATGGCAAGTACCGCGCGTTCAACCGCATATACCGGGTCTAGACCCTCCCCCTTGAGCTGTGCGTCGGCATCAGCAAGTAGCTGCACGATACGGGCGATCTGTTCACCGGTGAAACGCCTTCCGTCACGTTGTGCCTGTTCAACCTGCCATGGAGCCATACCTACCTCACGGGCAAGTTCCTGGGCACTGGCACGCACATGATGCACGCGGGCAATATTGCGAATACGCATGGCAAGTGCCCCCAACAGAGGGATAGGTTCTGTTCCCGTTGCTAATGCATGTCGCAAAAGCCTAAGCGCTTCTGCTGCGTTTCCCGTAACAGCGGCGTCTCCCACCCGAAAAGCGGTAACTTCGGTTCGCCCGCCATAGTAACGGTTCACGATCTCTTCGGTAATATTTCCCGCAACATCTGCTTGAAGTTGAGCACAGGCGGAGGCGAGTTCAGCGGTGTCATTGGTGGCGGCTACAAGTAGGCGTAGGGCGCCGGGATCGATAGTGCGTTTAGCCGCTCGGAATTCACCGGTGACAAATTCCGTTTTTTCGCGCTCGGCTTTGAGCGGTTTACAAGGAATAAGAACGTGGTTTTTACGTATGGCATCAATGAGTTTTTTGCCGCGGTTACCGCCGGAATGCTGCATGATGAGCATAATGTCAGATTCTGGGGCAGCCATGTAGCTGAGAACATCGTTAAGGAAGTCTTCACTCATGGTGGCGACGTTGTCAGCATCTATTATTTTGGCAGTCCCGAAGAGCGACGGGCTCGCGAGGAGAGTGAGTTCCCCCGCAGTGTAGGTGGAAGCGTTGATGGTGACTAGGTCTGCATTTGGATAGGTGCTATAAAAAGCGGTGCGCAGACGTTCACGTGCTCGTGAAGCGAAATACTCTTCGGAACCGTGGAGCATGATGACCGGTGCGGGATTTACGGTGCGCCATGCGTTATCAAGCGCTTTATTAGCGCGTTGGCCGCGGTAGTTGCCGCGTGATGAGCTTCCCCTGGGAGTCACGGTACCTCATTGCTCGTTCGGTGTGTTGCTGTTTCTATCATACCGAAGTGTCTTTGACCGATTTGGTGCGTTGGTGATTGACGGTGCGTACTAGTTACATGCCGAGTACCGGGTATACGTACATAATCGAGGTGAAGCTCGCGCTTGTAAATACGGTAATCCCAGAGCCATATCAGCAGGCTACCCGCAAAGACAGTAACTCCAGCAAAAGCTACAGATGCCAGAGTAACATCTACATCGAGTGGATTTGCGGGTGCGTGTGCAAAATATTTCGCTATGTATTCGATGCCCTGTGCCGGTATTCTACCGAGAATAAGAGCAATATCCGTGATGGCCGTGAAGTTGATGCTGTAGCTCAGGAACGCGGCAAGACCAGCAAACATGGTGATCGCGGTTAGTGGAGCGGCAAGCATATTCGCGGGAATGGTATAGAGCGGTATTTTGCCGCTGATACCTAAAATCACAGGGGTACACCAGAGCGAGGCGCTGGCGGAAGCTGCTATAAGTTCGGCGAGGGTGTGCGGTAGGACGCGCATCAAGAGACGCGTGAGTGAGGGTCCGAGCGCTATCAGCGATGCCGTAGCCACGGTGGAGAGCACAAAGCCGAGATCACCAGCGAGTTTCGGCGCAGCGGCGAGGCAGAACACGATAGTGGTGGCGAGCGCGCTAAGAGTATTTCTCCCGGTGCCGCGGAGCATCGCCAAAGCCCCTAGTGACCCCATGAGAATAGAGCGGATTACGGATCCCTCAAAGGTGAGAATCGTGGAGTAGAGAACGACGGCGGTAATACCCATTCCGATCATAAGGCGGCGTGGAACGCGCACGAGAATTCCAAAACGGTAGCCAGCCATGAAAATAATGGCGATATTTGCTCCAGAGACTGCGGTAAGGTGACTGAGCCCGCTAAGCTTATAGTTTTCTTTACTGGTGTTGGGCATTGCGGAGTCATCGCCATAGGCGGTACCTAGAAGTAATGCCGTGGTTTCGGCATCGAGGTGTCGGCGGGCGTAATCGCGCATCCTGGTATTTAGTGCGCGTGTGTGCTCAAGATTTTGGTTCGGTTGAGGGAATATGCTTGCACCTTTGAGGAATGCGGTGGTGCCTTTATTTTCAAGGGTTCCGAGCGCGTTAACCCGGGTTCCGGGGTTAAGCTGCTGTTTTTGTGTGTTGCTGTAAATACGAATATCTTCATGAATTGGTGCTCGAAGATTACGGTATTGAGCCGTGTCGGTGCTGAGAATGATCATATTCGTATGCGAGTCAAGAGGGCGTATTTCCCTGATGACTCCGGTTATACGTAACGAGGTTCCTTCGGCATCTCTTAAGGTCGTGCGGCTGGAGTCCGTTCCGGTCAGCATGAGCAGGACAGCTTGCAGAGTCACCAAGAGCATAATGAACATGAACTGCCCGAGGATAGGACAAAGAATATGGGCGATTTTGCGTCCATAGAAGGTATTGAGCGTTATGGTGATTATTCCGAGCAGGCTAATAGCCACTAAAACGCAGTATTTATAGGGCTGAAAAGTACCGTGATACATGGCGGCCAGCGTGAAAATCCAGAGTACGACCGCCGAGACTATAAGCCGTATATCAAGGTGAATAATGGCACTGACAGCGCGAAACCATTCGCGGTTATGGTCGCGGCGATAGCGCATCCACTCAGTACGGGCGAAATTTCGGGTGAGATATGGTTTGAGCTTAGGCGGAATGTGCAGAAAACTCATGATGCGGCTCATTACCTATATTGTTTGACGCTAACGGATTTAGACTGTGACGAGCGGGCGCAGCGAACTCATGAGAGAGGGACCGATGCCAGGTACCGCATCCAGCTCATCAACACTTTTGAAGCCTCCGTGAGCATCACGCCAAGAAATAATGCGGGCGGCTAGAGAAGGACCAATGCGCGGCAAAGTCTGCAGCTGCTCAGCAGTCGCAGTATTCAGGTTGATAGGAGAACCCGGTGCGCCCTGCTGCCCAGTGCCCGCAGAAGATTTCGGTGCCGCAGGATTTTGCGCGGTTCCTGGAGAACCGTTGGGTGAAGCACTGTTTCCTCCGGCTGGTGCGGCAAGTGCCGGTGCAGCGGTCTCCCCTGTCTTGGGGATGTAAAGCTGTGTGCCGTCGCTAAGGCTGCCCGCGAGGTTCACCCGGTTGAGGTCGGCATCCGGGGTTGCGCCTCCTGCGGCTTCAAGGGCATCAATGGCGCGGGCATCAGCAGGGAGCGTTTGCACGCCAGGAGTTTTGACTGCTCCAGCTATATGCACTCGAATAGTGCCATTCTTATTCGGAACCTTATTCTGCGCAGATGAATCCGAAGGGGTGGCGCTCGGAATTACGGATGAGCTAGCCCCTGGCGCCGCCACCTGGGCGCTACTGGTAGACTCTTCGTTTGCTTGCGGAGTGGGTGTAAATCCTAGCAACCCCCAGAGAATAATTCCCAGAACGCCCAAGGCTAAAACGAAGACGGCATAGGGTGGAACCTTCCATCGAAAAGCACGGGTTTTCGCTGGTGTTTCCCATTCGTCCCATTCATCCTGAATGAGCTCTTCGGGCATATTCTCGCGCTGTGCAATAACGTGAGTAGTGTGCTCGCCGTGCTGTTCATTGGCAGGGTTGTGCGCAGGTTTTACCGCGGAGATCTGCTGCTGTGTGCCCTCGTAGTAGCTTTCCGTCAAATCGTCTGGTTCGGTGCTATGAGTGGCGCGTTGTCTAGCTCGTCTTAAAAGCTGTTCAGATGCCGACTCATGCTGCTCATACACGGTTTGTTCGTAAGAATCTGAGTAGAGTCTTCGTGAGCTCTTCCCCACCGAGGCAGAAGAAGCAGACCCTTCCACAAAATCATCATGCGGCATAAGACGTTCTGTGGGCTCGTCATCCCAGATCCCATAGGGGCTTTGCTTCTCTGTCTGAGCTTCCTGTGCTGGTACCGACGTCTCAGCTCTTTCGGTTAGCGTCTGCATAGAAGAGCTTAGTGGATGAAATGCTTGGTGGGCGTTATCGCGGGTCATAGTGCAAGCCTAGCCGCGTGCTTATGCCCCCGCCGGGCGGTTCCTATATTCTGTGGATAACTATCCGAGCGGGACACAAAAACCGGCTATCCACAGGGATTGCGCCAATTTTTGCGGGTGAATCGGGTAATTTTAGCGGCTACACAAAGAAATATGACATTCTCACATCGCATGGCTAATAGATGACAGCGGCAAGTGCACCCAGTCCGGAATGTGCCGCTAATACGGGCGGGAGAGAGCTAAGAACCGCATCCGAAGCGAAGGCACCCAACGAATCTTGCAAGGCTTTAGCCTCCGCAAGGTTACCCATATGGTGAAGCGCTACCACGTGACCGGTTGGTCGTACGTCGTGCTGCGCAGCCGCAGCTGCAGGATGCTTTTTTACCGATTGGTGCTTGGTACAAACGTCACGAATAATCTGCGTGAGGCGTTCTTTCGCGCGCGTTGCGGTACGGGGGCGCTCAACATAGGTCAGTTTTCCATCCGCGACCGTGCCGATAGGCTTGATCTGGAACATCTGCCCGACCATCGCCAACGCGGGCGAGACACGGCCTCCGCGACGAAGCGCATCGAGAGTAGGAATGTAGAAATAAATGTCGGTCTCGGCGCATATACCGGTAACTACCTCGGCAAGCTCCTCAGGACTATCGCAAATATCGGCTACATCATGGGCATGCAGCGCCGCGTGCCCATAGGCTCCGGCGACGGTGCGGGAATCAAGTACGGTCACTCGCGCTTTAGAAAGCTGCGCACCCACTCGCGCTGACTCAACGGTTCCAGAGAGTTCTCCCGAGAGATGTATCGACAGAATATGCTCGTACCCTTCATCAACAAGAGTATCGTAGGTATCGGCAAAGACACCGGGGGCAGGACCGGAGGTATGGATCGTATTTCCGAGGACATGCGCCATCAAAATGGCTTCGTCAATTTCCTCAGGGCTAAGACCGGTTAAATCGCGGGTATTCGTCTCGGCTCGGGTGCCCCTGATTCCTGCACGTGAGGGCGTCTCTTGAACGGATACCGGCATGGGTACCACTGCAAAACCACCGCGTTCTTGCCGCTCCTTAAGAATTTCAGGGGTAATGGCAGCGGCTGAGTCTGTCACGACAGCGATGCGTCCCATAAGGCACCCTCCTGAATCTTAAAAATATGGCGATTTGCTATACCCGACTTTCTCATCATAGCTAAAAAGAATGGTGCCGCCGGAAGAAAAACCCGAAAAGTTTTCTTCCGACGGCACCGCATCGATGTTCTGAAAACGCTAGATGACGATATTCACCAGTTTGGGGGCTCGCACAATCACCTTACGGATTTCCGAGCCTTCCACCAGCTTCGCGATAGTCTCATCCTCCAGGGCCTGTTTTTCAAGCTCAGCTTCAGAAATATCCTTTGATACCTCAAGGCGCGCCTTCACTTTGCCCTTGATCTGCACGATTGCGGTGACGGTATCATCCACGAGCAGGGACTCATCCACCTGCGGGAAACCTGCGGTCAGCACCGGGTTATTGTATCCCAGCGCGTGCCACATGTCCTCGGCAGTGTACGGCGCGTAGAGTGACAACAAGATCGCAATAGTTTCGGCGGCTTCGCGTACCGCAGGGTCCGCTCCCCCAGGGCCCGAATCGATAGCCTTACGGGTAGCATTCACCAGCTCCATAGTCTTGGCGACCACCACGTTGAACTTACCCGAGTCAAGAAGCTGCTTCACATCGTGTACGGTACGCGCCACCAGCTTGTGCAGGTTCGCATCGCCAGATGCCGCATCCACGCCAGGTTCGGAGGTAACGTCTTGAGCAATACGCCATGCGCGCGCCAAGAACTTCTGCGAACCGGCGGGTGAAACGTCCGCCCAGTCCACATCATCTTCGGGCGGCGAAGCGAAGATCATGGTGGTGCGCACCGCATCCACACCGAACGTATCAAGCTGCTCACCCAGGTTTACGCCGTTGCCGAGCGACTTCGACATGGCCTTACCGCCGTTGAGAACCTGCCCCTGATTCATGAGGGCTTTGAACGGCTCGCCGTGCTTAATCAGCCCCAAATCACGAATAACTTTCGTGAAGAAACGTGCATACAGCAGGTGCAGAATCGCATGTTCCACACCGCCCACGTACATATCGACCGCGCCCCATTCCCTGATCGCCTGCGGGTCGAAGGGGCCTTCGGCGTAACGGGGCGAAACATAGCGCAGGAAATACCAGGAAGAATCCACGAAGGTATCCATAGTGTCGGAATCGCGGCGGGCGCTCTTACCGCACTGCGGGCAGGGAACTATAGCCCAGTCGTCGGCAGCGGCAAGGGGCGACTGCCCCTTGGGCGCCAGCTGCTCGCCACGCAGATTATCCGGCAACAGAACTGGCAGCTGCTCCTCAGGGACCAGTACCTCGCCACAGTCCTCACAGTGAATCACGGGAATAGGCGTGCCCCAGAAACGCTGGCGCGAGAGCAACCAGTCGCGCAGGCGGTAAATAACCTTACCTTCGCCGGTGCCGGCAGCCTCAACCAGCTCGGTAGCCTTCGCAATAGCCTCTGCCTTAGGAAGTCCGGTTAGCTCACCGGAGTTAATGAGCACCCCATCGCCCGCAGCGGCGATACCCGACTCGGCAGGGTCTTCCTCGCCCTCGACATCGAGCACCGTCACGATCGGCAGGTCGAATTTCTTAGCGAAGTCAAGGTCGCGCTGATCGTGCGCGGGCACCGCCATAATAGCGCCGGTACCATAATCAGCAAGCACGTAATCGGAAGCCCACACCGGCAGCTTTGCACCGTTCAGCGGGTTGATTGCGTATCGCCCAGTAAACATACCGGTCTTCTCACGCTCGGAAGACTGGCGGTCAATATCGCTGAGCGCCTTAATCTGCTCGCGATAGTCCTCTAGCGCCTGTGCCTGCTCGGGAGCCACAATCTTCTCGGCAAAGGTCGAGTCAGCGGCAACAACAATAAAGGTTGAACCGTAGAGGGTATCTGGGCGGGTGGTGAAGACCGTGAAGGATTCAGCAGGCTGTGCCTCGGTAGCCTCAATCTCGAAGCGAACCTCAGCACCTTCGGAACGCCCAATCCAGTTCCGCTGCATCAGCAGAACACGTTCGGGCCATTTACCCTCAAGCTGCTCCATATCGTCAAGAAGCTGCTGAGCGTAGTCAGTAATCTTGAAGTACCACTGATTCAGCGACTTCTTAGTAACCGTGGTGCCGCATCGTTCGCAGGCGCCATTAACCACCTGCTCGTTCGCGAGCACGGTCTGATCTTTGGGGCACCAGTTCACCATCGAGTCTTTACGGTAGGCCAGGCCCTTCTTATAGAACTGCTCGAAAAGCCACTGGGTCCACTTGTAGTATTCGGGGTCTGAGGTGTGCAGGCGTCGATCCCAGTCCACGGCGATAGCGTAGCGTTTGAAAGATTCTGCCTGCGTGTCAATATTCTTGTAGGTCCACTCTTTTGGGTGGGTACCGTTCTTGATGGCAGCGTTTTCTGCGGGCAAACCGAAGGAATCCCAGCCGATGGGGTGCAGAACATCGTAGCCGCACTGCTTGTAGTAGCGGGCATTCATGTCTCCAATAGCAAACGCTTCTGCGTGGCCCATATGCAGGTCACCTGAGGGGTACGGAAACATGTCTAGCACATAGCGGCGACCTTTCACGGCGTTGCCGGTTGGCTTGAAGACACCCGTTTCTTCCCAGTAGGGGCGCCATTTCGCTTCCTGTGCATGGAAGTCATACGCATTCTCGGTGCGTTCGGTCTCTACCTCAGCAGACACTACGATTCCTTTGACGTTTGATTTTCGCTAACCAACCTATTCTAGCGTGTACCCACAAAGGTTTCTTGATGTATTCATAAACTCACGAGTTCCCGTTTCATATCGTGGATGCCCCACCGCCCCGCCAGCCTCGCTTTCGTTTCCCCCAGGAGTAACCCTGCGCGTATAAACCATTTTTAGCCGTATACGACGAAAAACTCTGAATATTGTTTGACTTTTCATCTAAATCTCCAGCACCTACACAGAAATTCCACGTACACTGAGAGAACTCATTGCGTGTGTAAGCCGGTTTACGCACGCCCTCCGTGAATCTCCCGCAGGGATTTACAGTGACCGAGCCCGCAACACACGAAAGGCACCCGCCGTGACATCACCCAGTACCGTTCTTGAAGGTGTGCCGGGGGCACTCATCCCGGGCACCAGATTTGAAATAGAGCTGCTTGGGGCAACTACACGGTATTGGCAGTATGGTGCGGGCATGAACACCGGCGTTTTTCCCTCCGAAAGCTCTCCAAAGATCCTGCTGATTCACGGGTTCCGCGGCGATCATCACGGGCTTGAGATTATTGCGAACAGGCTTCTGAAACTCTTACCCGAAGCTAGTATTATCAGCCCCGACCTGCCAGGTTTCGGACGTTCAGAAGACCTGCCCATGACTGTTTCTTTACAGGGCTATACCGCATGGTTGCACGCGCTTATTGGGCAGATAAACCCTGCATGCCCTGATGGCTCTGATATTCACATGGTAGGGCACTCGTTTGGATCTATCGTAACCGCCGCTTATGCCGCCGAATATCCGCACGGACTTGACCGCCTAACGCTCATTAACCCCATTAGCGAGCCCGCACTCGAAGGGTCACAGAAGATTGCTTCGCGGGCGGCATCGTTTTATTATCGCGTGGGCGCGGCGCTTCCCGAAAAAATTGGTTATCCATTGCTGCGTTCACAACTGATTACCCGTGTGACGAGCGAGCTGATGATGCGCACCCGCGAACCCGCCATGCGCCGCTTTATCAATAACCAGCATGCCGCCTATTTTGGGTCTTTCGGATCGCGTAAGGGTGTTTTGCAGGCTTATGAGGTTTCGATTTCGGCAACCGCTGCCGAGTTTGCCCCGCAGATTCGGGTTCCCGTGCAGATGCTTGTTGCCGAAGATGATGATTTGGGTACCCCGCAGACGGCGCGCGCCATGTTTGCCGCGCTTGAGGGGCGCCCGCACTCCCCTGGTGAACGTTTTGAGATGATTCCTGAGGTTGGGCATTTGATTCATTATGAGACGCCTACATTGGCGGCAGGTTTGATTGCAGAATTTACGCACGAAGATTTTACGGTGTAATCCCGAGGAGAATCCTATGAAACTTATGGTTGACGCCCGTTATACACGTATTGGCTTTCACGACGGCATTAGCCGGTATACCGCTTCGCTTTTGGGCGCGTTGAAGGATTTGATGGATTCCGGTGCTCCTGAGGTTGCCGATCTGCAGTTGGTGATGGTGATTAGTGATGAACGGCAGCTGCAGATGCTGCCTGATCTGCCGCATGTGAAGATTTGTTCGCCGACCGGCCCCTTAGAACCGACTGCGGCTCTTCAGCTCAATAAGTACAAGCCGGATGTGGTGTTTTCCCCTATGCAGACGATCGGTTCGGTGGGGCGTAAGTTCAAGCTGGTGCTGACCCTGCATGACCTGATTTATTATGCGCACCCGACCCCTCCGGGGTTTTTGCCTGCACCGGTGCGTGCTGGGTGGCGGCTGTTCCATAAGAGCTATACACCGCAGCGCATGCTGCTGAACCGTGCAGATGCCGTTGTGACGGTTTCGGAGTCGACGGCGCGGCTGATTCGTGAGCACCGGCTAACGGAGAAACCGCTGCACGTGGTGCCGAATGCCCCGCAGCCGGGGTCTGTGGTGAGCGAGGATGAGGCTCTGCGCCGTACGAAGTCACGGGCTGGGGGCGCGAGCAGGCACCTGGTATATATGGGCTCATTCATGCCGTATAAGAATGTGGAGACTCTGCTGTACGCCATGCGTGAGCTGCCGGGGTACACGCTGCATTTGCTGTCAAAGATGCCGGATGCGCGCCGCGCCGAGCTCGAAGATCAGGGGCTGCTCTCTCCCCTGGCGACAAGCTCGAACGTGGTGGTGCACAATGGAGTCTCCGATGAAGAGTACGCGGAACTATTAGAGTCTGCACATGCACTGGTGACGGCTTCACGAGCCGAGGGCTATGGCCTGCCCGTGGTGGAGGCGCAGGCTGCAGGCTGTCCCACCGTGATTAGCGATATCGATATTTTCCGTGAGATCGCCCCGCATGCCATTTTCGCTCCTGTCACAGAGGATCCACAGGCGGATGCACCTGCTTGGATTGAGGCGATCCGCTCCCTCGAAGACAGCACGGTGCGCGACCACGTCATCCTCGAAGGCTTGCAGGATGCTTCACACTACTCGTGGCGGGACTCGGCGTTGAAGCTGGTAAGGATTGTACAAGGGCTGCAACGCTGTTCTAGTTAGTGATATACATCAAAAGTTATACTATACTTATTAAAATTATATTTCATGCATCAGATCCTCTATAGCTGGACGTATTTATTTTAATAATATAGATTTGGGTGTATTTAGATAAATATAACTCAAGTAGATCTGTGTATACATATTTCTATTTCAATAGATAAGATATAAATGAATCTGGTCTCATGATCTTTGGAGAGAGTTCGTCATTAATAAACTCTCCTGGATGCTGATCCCGAATTATTATCCCTCGGCGGATATTCCAATCTTTCACATCGCGAACTTCCTGCAAAATACTATCCGATATATTTTTATCAATTTTCTCATTCTTGGCCCACAAATTAACAATATCGCAAGAAAAATGCGTTAACGCACACTTGGAGTCCGATATGTCGTCAACTGTAATTTTTAGTTTTTCGTTATACGTATGTATATCTTGTAACTGATGGTATATGGAAAGTGCATTTTGATCTGATATATTATCCTTCATGTCTAATACCCAAATTTCAGATTTAGCGTAGTCAACTACGAATGAATCAACTTCTCGCCTCATTTTCACACAAGAGTTTTCAAACTTATAACCCTTTTTTACTTGAACCCAGGGAATAATATTTAGTTCTTTAATAGAATCTTGAAAGTATTTTTCAAACATTTTTCCTCTACCAAGATTGTAAGTGTTTCGATATTCTTTAAGAGACTCATTTAAGCGCAAAAAATTTGAGCTTCGAATACTCTCTGGAATAGGCCAATCCCCATTTACCATATAACGCATCCATCTAGTTATAGAGTGAAGGATTATATTACCATTTAAGTATACTTTATTATTGTATACAAGAAATGGTTGAGTAACTAACCTAGCTGGCTGATGGCGAGTTCCATTGGGACGCATTTTTGCAATGTCAAGATCTATTTTCCTAGGGGGATACATCAAATATTGTATTGCATTTTTTAAGCTTTTACTCTTATTTCCATTCAACATTTTTGAATAGAATAGTTCAAGACTCATTTCTTGTAGATCTTTTCTTCCAATAATTTTTAATGCACGCAGTAAAGCTGATATTAGATTTGATAGAGAGAATCCAAAATATTTATCCTGTTGTAGTGAATCTGACACACCTTTAAGACCATATTCCTCTACCCAATTATTAGATTTTAAGATTCTTTGAAACATATCTTTATCATATTGGCTATCATTATGATTTCTAGAATTCTTGCAATATATGTATTCAAAAATATCAATCTTACCGGGAACATATTCGGGTATTGCATAATTCTTGTTGTCTGTAAATTTTATATATCCAATATCCCGGCCGTTTTCATATTTCGAAGAGACCATCCCAATCTCATATAATGCATCGAGTTCAAGAACCTGCGAAGCTGCCTTGTGAATACTAACCATATCATCCGTTGTAGGTATACAACGGCCTTTTTCTTTGAGTATAGCTAATCTTTCAATTTTAATTATATTTGACCGCCCAAAGGCTGGAGGTAGTCTATTAGAGCTGCGCGAGTTTCCCTCATCGTAAGCTAAACCAGACCGATATATTTCTTTAATGATTTCTGCCCCGTCAAATTTTTTTAAAATATTATCTAATTTATTAATGCTTTCATTTAATAATAGATGTAATCTTTCAATTTCTGCAGAAGAATCTTTAATATTTTCTTTTGAATTACTGGATATATCATTAGATTTCACTATTATCTGCTCCATTCTTGATAGTAGAAGATGTCTCGTAGCTTAAAGGTTACACCACATCCAGACCATCACAACGAACCTGCACCGCCCCGACACGCTTGAGCGCCGAGAGCGCCGCACGCACGGAGCGCAGTTCATGGGTAACCTGCGGCGCCTGCGCATAGGTGAAGAAGAGAATAGCGCGCCAGTCCCCAGGTACTGCATCCTCGGCCCCTGACGGTGAAGGCTCAGATATATCGCCCTCTCCCCCGCCCTCGACACCGGCAGGCGCGGAATGTTGGTGCGCGAAGAAATATTCATCCAGCGGCACAGGCCCGGTCACCCGAACTCCTTCCGGCAGTTTCAGCTCCGCCAGGAACGCCTGAACGTCATCCTCGGTACCCGTAATAGCCGCCGTGCGTACTGCCGGGGGCAGACCAATTTGCGAACGCTCATCCAGCTCATATAAGGCAAACCAGGTTGGATCCCAGCGTACCAACGCCTGCTCCACCGGGGATGGAGATGCGGTCGTCACCACAACCCCACCCTGAGCAGCAGAACGCACGAGCGCCGCAGCGTTAAACCAGCGCCTCAACGCGGCCTCCGGGGCACGCAAAGAATCAAAACGCAGCATAGAATCGGCGTCCAAAAGCAACGCCGCCGCATAACCGCCGAACGCCACAGGCTCAGCCCCCGGGGTCGCCACCACCAGTGCAGGTTCGGCACCCACTGAAGCACGCACATGGTCTCCCGCCGAAGAAATTACCGGGACACCCCGGAAGGCGCGCCCCAGCTCCTCCGCGGTACGCAAAGCCCCCACGGTCCCCGAACGCCACTGATCATACCCGCACTCTGCACACCGCCACTGCTGTGCCAAACGCCCGCACCAAGAGCAACTCGGCACCGAAGCACCCGCAGCCAACGAGAGCGGCCCCCGGCATGTATTACAGCGCGCGGGCATGCGGCAGCGCTGGCACGAAAACGACGGAACATAGCCACTGCGCGCGACCTGTACCAACACCGGGCCATGCTGCAAAGCCACACGCGCACGCTCAAACGCCAACCGAGGAATACGTGCCACAGCCGCCAACGGGTCACGCGCCAACTGATAGTCGTTGCCCGTCGAAAAAATGCGCGGCGAAAACTCGTGCACCGTCGCCCGAGGTGCCCGCACATGCGAAGCCCAGCGGGTGCGTACCAATCGTGCCGACTCGCTGCTCATTGCGTAACCGGCGAACAGTGCCGCCGCATCCGTTGCCTGGGCACGCAATAACAGCACATCGCGCGCATGGCAATAGGGCGAACGGCGCTCCACAAGCGAGGAATCACCGTCATCCCAGCACACCACCAGTCCCAAATTGGCAACAGGCGCGTAGGCTGCCGCACGAGTACCGATCACAATGGGCACCAACCCCAGGCGCGCCTTCAAATAGGCGTGATACCGGCTATGCGGTTTATCACTCGAACTCAACCGAACATAAGCACCCGCCGGTACCCGACGTTTCAGCGCGGACTCAAGCCTATCGAGGGTCTTCTGATCGGGAGCAACCGCCAAGGCACCACGGCCATTCGCAGCCGCCGTCACCACGGCAATAGCCAGCAGCTCAGCCCAATCGAACTCGGGATGCGCGGGCAACACATTCATGACCGCACGCGCCGGAGACCCAGCCGCCAGATCCTCTAAAAATTCGGCGCCATTCTCATAATCGCTAAAGGCACGGAAATCTTCCACCGAAACTTGATCGACGGGCGGATGAAGCTGATAGGGTGCGAAACCGCCCAAGAGGAAACCGCGAATATCATCGGTCAAAGAGGGCGAATCGCCCGCCGGTGATTCGTCGGAAATTTCTTTCTCCTGCAGCTCGTGGTCGGTATCTAAGCCATCTTCGGTGACCGATTCAGAAACGCTATCTTCCGCCCTATCTGCGGTTTCATCAGATCCTTGCGGCAGACCCATGAGCTCGGAGAACGTAGGCAGAAACTGTGCATACTGTTTATCAAGAGACGCCACACGCGGCGTCACCGCAAGCCGCAAAACATTTGCCACGGTTGAGGCGTACCGGTCGGCAAGCGCCTCTGCAAGGTCAAAAATCTCGGCAGAAACCGCAGGAATCCTCGACAGGACCGACAAAAGCGGCTGCAGGCCCTTAGCAACATCGGTCGTTTCAGCGCGCTCCGCAATAAAACCCGTAACCCGCTGCGAGCCGAACCGCACACGCACCCGAGCGCCGGGAACTGCATCTTCGCTCAGCTCAGCGGGAACCTGGTAGTCAAAGGTACGGTCAAGATGCGGCAGGGTATTATCCAACCGAACCCGCGCCACCGGGTACGGAACTCCGCTCTGGGCAAGCTGCCGGTGCACATCAACCGGCTCAGGCTCGGGCGGAATCAGGGCATCGCGAAGAGCAGGAAATCCCTGCAACAGATCAGGCTGTTGCAGGGATTCCTGCTGAGCAGACTCAGAAGCCGAAACGTTCATCGACGAAGTATCGGTAGGGTTCTGAGCATCCGCGTCATTGGGCTGCATACTCGCAGGTTCACGCATTAGGATGCTGAAACCGCCGAGCGCAGAGCCTCAACACGGTCCAAACGTTCCCACGTGAACTCGGGTTCATTGCGGCCGAAGTGACCGTGAGCCGCGGTCTTTTTATAGACGGGTCGGCGCAAATCAAGGTCATTGATAATAGCCAACGGGCGCAGGTCAAAGACCTCACGCACAGCCTTCTCAATCTTGAGGGGATCAACCTTTTCGGTTCCGAAAGTCTCAACGTACAGGCCCACAGGTGCCGCCTGCCCAATAGCGTAAGCGACCTGAACCTCGGCACGGTCGGCAAGACCAGCGCCCACAATATTCTTGGCGACCCAACGCATGGCGTATGCCGCAGAACGATCAACCTTCGAGGGATCTTTGCCCGAGAACGCACCGCCGCCGTGACGGGCTGAACCGCCGTAGGTATCAACGATAATCTTGCGCCCGGTCAAACCGGCATCGCCCACGGGGCCGCCCTGCACAAAACGACCGGCAGGGTTCACAATAAACTTCGTGTTTGAGCTATCAAACTCGGCGGCATCCAGCACCGGAGTAATCACGTGTTTGATAATATCCGCACGCAAATCCGCTAAATCGTAATCGGCGGTGTGCTGGCTAGAAACCACCACGGTATCAACCGAAACAGGCTTATTATCGGCGTCATACCCCAAAGTGACCTGAGTTTTGCCGTCCGGGCGCAGATTCACCAGCGTACCGTTTTTACGAACATTTGTTAGACGTTCCGAGAGACGATGCGCCAGCCAAATCGGTGCAGGCATCAATACATTCGTCTCGTTCGAAGCGTACCCGAACATAATGCCCTGGTCGCCCGCGCCCTGGCGGTCATAATCATCAACCGCGATACCGCTGCGAGCCTCTAAAGACTCATACACACCAGCATTAATATCGGGTGACTGCTCGCCAATTGATACCGATACGCCGCAGAATTCACCATCGAAACCGCGGGTCGATGAATCGTAGCCAATACCTAGAATAGTTTCACGAACGATCGATGGAATCTCAACATAGCTTGAGGTTGTCACCTCGCCAGCAACATGAACCTGGCCGGTTGTTACCATTGTTTCGACAGCAACGTTCGCGGTGGAGTCCTGCGCGATAATGCCGTCAAGAATCGCATCAGAAATCTGGTCACAAATTTTATCGGGATGCCCTTCAGTCACCGACTCGCTGGTGAAAAGGCGTAGATGATTATTACTCACGGTTTCTACTCTACTAGGTTTGGGGCACGCGGGATACAGTACCCAAGGATGTGAACTCGTGTATCAATTATGACAGAACGTTACACGGGTTCGGAGGGAGGAAGTCACAAACTTAATCGGCTGCACATTAGGCGTATTTGTGCTTTTCTCAGGGCTTTACATACTGTGCAAGAGTGCGCAATATCTGATCGGAAACTACCTGTTTAGAGCCTGAAAAAACGGGTTCCCGATCTGTGAGCGAAGAGAGTAACGTAATCGTATTATCATCGGTTCCGAAACCCTGATTTACGCCCACCGTGTTGAGAGCCAGAAAATCACAGCCCTTACGCGCCAGCTTCTCGCGCCCAAGCTCAAGCGGGGTTCGCTCAGCTGACCCAGTCTCTGCGGCAAAACCCACAATCAAGTGCGCACCGGCACCTGTCTTCTGTCGAAGATCCACGACTTCACGCAGAATATCCGGGTTGCGTACCAGCTGAATCGTGGGAGCGTCCGAAGAATCTGCGGTCTTCTTAATCTTGTACTCGGCGTATTCGGCAGGACGAAAATCTGCAACCGCTGCAGACATAATAAGCATATCGGCGTTGTTCTGAGCTTCCAGCACGGCATCGCGTAGTTCACGGGCATTCACCACTCGGGTTACCTGTATGCCCTCGGGCTCGGAGACTTCAAGATTAGCGCCGATTAGATGTACCGATGCTCCCAGATCACGCGCAGCCTGTGCCAAAGCTACACCCTGTTTACCTGTTGAGCGGTTACCCAAAAAACGTACCGGATCCAAGGCCTCACGGGTGCCTCCCGCCGTAATCACAATGCGTTTCCCCGCCAAAATTCCAGGCCCGGGCTCAACACCTAATGCAAATGAGCTGCTAGGCTCTTCCGCCGAGCCAGGGTGAACCGGACGTGTGGGCGTAAATCCCGGAATCTGCGAAGGATGCTGCTCCCCCTTCGGGAACTCGGCAATTACGCGCTGCGCCGCCTCAAAAATATCTTCCGGCTCCGGCATACGGCCCACACCCGAATCGGGACCCGTTAGACGCCCAACCGCCGGTTCAATCACGTGATACCCAAGTTCGCGTAAAGTCTGCACATTTGTTTGCGTTGCCGGATGTTCCCACATCTGAGTATGCATAGCGGGAGCCATAATCACCGGAGCGTGAGTAGTCAGTACCGTAGCAGAGAGCAAATCATCGCAGCGCCCCGCCGCCAACCGAGACATCAAATCGGCGGTCGCCGGTGCTATAACAATCGCATCCGCTAGCTCGGCCTGGCGAACATGGTTAACCTCAGGAACACGCTCAAAAACGCTCGTGGAAACCGGGTTTCCGCTCAGGGCCTCAAAGGTAGCTTTACCCACAAATTCCAGGGCAGCTTCGGTGGGCATGGCAATAACCTCATGCCCATCTTTTGCGAAAAGACGAAGGAGCATTACCGCTTTATATGCGGCAATGCCCCCTCCAATACCAATGATAATGCGCATGGTATTTACAAACGTTCCTTACTCAGCGGAATCGTCAATAACAACCTCTTCAAGAGCAATAACCTCTTCGGTACCGGCAGGAATGTACTCCTCCTCAATAGCACCGAAATCGGCGTCGCCCAGACCTAAGGATGCGAATTCCTCAGGAACCAGGTAACCGTCTTCGTTGAAGTGCCCATCCGGCACGTGATCGGCAACAATCTGATCTGCCATAATTTCACGCATTGCAACCGAAAGAGCCTTGTCATTAGCCTCAGACTCAACCAGAGGACCAACGTGGTCGCCCGCGCTCTCCTGCAGATTCGCGTAATAAGCGTTAATCTGGCGAGCACGACGAGCACCGAAAATCACCAGCCCGTACTTAGACTCAGCCTTCTGAATCAGCGCATCCGCGCTGGGGTTCACAATCCCCTCGGGAGCTACGCCATCAACGAAGTTGTAGTCTTCGTGCTCTTTGATTTCGTTTACCACAGAAACTCCAATATGTTGTCTTTGTACACTGCTGACATTCATATACACGAACTCAGCCAAAACTAAAGCAATATTTTACCGCTAAACTCGGTAAAAATCACGTACCTTAACGAGAAAGCACAGTAACACCCGGCACGCCGCTCAAATACGTACCTATGCTTCAGCAGATTCAGCGCCCACGATGTGCGCAATCTCCTGCGCCGCGCGCTCTACCGAATCATTGATCACGGTTACGTCGAACTCGCTTTCAGCCTCAAGCTCGATTTTGGCGGTCTCAAGACGCCGCTGCTGTTCCTGCTCTGATTCAGTACCGCGCCCCACCAGTCGAGACACAAGCTCATTCCAGCTGGGCGGTGCCAAGAAAATCAGCTGTGCCTCCGGCATAGACTCCCGAATCTGCCGAGCCCCTTGAAGATCAATCTCAAGGATTACCGGGCGACCAGCATTTAGAGCTTCCTGAACCTTAGCACGCGGAGTACCGTATTTATTCTTACCGTGCACTACCGCATACTCAAGCATCTGTCCGTCAGCGATCATCTGATCGAATTCCTCATGCGAGACAAAATAGTAGTGCACGCCCTCTTCTTCGCCGGGGCGAGGGTCACGAGTAGTTGCCGAAACGGAAAACCAGACGTTCGGATAGTGCTCACGAATATACTGGCAGACGGTTCCCTTACCCACGGCGGTGGGACCAGCCAGAACGGTAAGTCTAGGTTGAGCGGTCATAGGGTTCTTCCTACGGTGTGATGTAATAATGCTATTTTATTCGGCGGCAAGAACTACCGACCGTTGCGGCGGCGTGTATGCCGAACATTGCGGTTAAAATACTCCACCATTTTACGGCGTTGATGCACACCAAGACCGCCCAAACGACGGGTCGGCGCGATCTGCAGCTCTTCCATAATTTTCTCGGCACGCACAGCACCAATTCCCGGAAGGGCACGGAGCATTTGATCAACAGGCATCTTTGCAAGAGCTTGGTCGTCATCGACCAGATCGAGTACCTGACGTACCGACAGCTCACGGGTAGAAAGTGCCTGCTTAACTTCCTGGCGGCGAGTACGGGCAAGCAACGCCTTTTCACGTGCTGATGCACGCACCTCATCGGTTAGCGGCGTAATCGGCATGGGGTCTCCCATCAAGCGATATATGTATATAAATCAGCGTTCTTACGTTTTCTAACTTAGCATGTTGCACTGTAAAACGATGAACCGAGGTTCGTAACGTAAAGCCTTTCAGGCTCAACACAGCGCAATGGCGCACAGAGCAGATAAACTCTGTACGCCACTACGCGATCACAACGAGTTACGATGTGCCACGTGCACGCACTAAATCGTCACGTGCACTCTGCGCCGCCCGCGCCAGGTCAGTCGGCTGCGGACCTGCAGAGAGCACGCCACGGCTGGAATTCACCAAAACCTGAGATTCAACACCTGCAAAAATTCGGTATAGGTCCTCAGCGCTAGCCCCCTGGGCACCATATCCCGGCGAAAGAATGGGACCGTTGAAAGTGCTCAGGTCTATCGCCAATTCCTTGAGGGCCTCCCCCACGGTGGCGCCCACAACTAGACCGCATGAACCCATGCGTTCCCAGGTCTGTGCAGTGTTCTCTGCGGTAGCTGCGGCAATAACCTGCTTCGCTACCGCGCCGGTATCTTCTGCTTTGCCCACATGCTGCACACTCTTACCCTCAGGGTTTGAGGTCAGCGCCAGCACGAAAGTTCCACGCTGGTTCGCAGTTGCCGCATCCAGCGCTGGGCGAAGCGACTCGAACCCCAAGTACGGGCTTAACGTGACCGAATCCGTGCCGAGTGGTGAAGAGGTACCGAGCCAAGCATCCGCATAGGCTTTCATAGTCGAGCCAATATCACCGCGTTTTGCATCCGCCACGATCAAAACCCGGTCTTCAGCGGCGCGAGCAAAGAGCTCTTCCAACACAGCAAGACCTGCGGAACCGTGGCGCTCAAACAGGGCAACCTGGGGTTTGAGCGCTGCGGCGTAGGGGGCGCATCCTTCGTAGACATTCATAGCGAAAGTACGCATAGATTCGGCAGAATCTTCCAAACCCCACGCCTGCAGCAGGTTCGGATGCGGGTCAATACCCACACACAACGAACCGTATTCTTCCATCGCAGCCGCAAGACGATCACCGAAGGGGATCACGAAAGTTCCCCCTCACGCACCTGTTCGCCCTTGTCCTGCCCCTGCTCGCCGGTGCTGGCAGTCCGCAAGAACTCACCATGTTCTTGCAGATTTATAATCTCCCAGCTACGCTCGCGCAGCGCGGTAATAGCTTGAACAGCAGCCGCGAACTCCGAAATCGTGGTCATCACAGGGCAACCAACACTGACCGCGGCCGCACGGATTTCGTAGCCATCGCTACGAGCAGCACCACCGGCAGGCGTATTCAAAATCAGATCAATTTCGCCGTTGCGCACCATATCAACGATCGAATGCTGACCGTTTGCTTCCGCAAACTTGGAGGCAACCGTGGAATTCACACCATTGCGACGAAGCACATCTGCAGTGCCGCCGGTGGAGACAATCTCGAAGCCCAGCTGTTCAAGCATCTTGGCATAGATAATCACATTGCGCTTATCATGGTTAGCCACCGAAACGAAGACTTTGCCCTCGGTCGGTAGCGGTGACCCCGCACCTGCCTGGGCTTTCGCAAAGGCAGTGTCGTAGAGGGTATCAAGACCCATGACTTCGCCGGTCGAGCGCATTTCGGGACTAAGTAGGGAATCAACCACCACACCCTCAGGAGTGCGGAAGCGGCTGAACGGGAGAACCGCTGCTTTAACTGCAATTGCAGTATTCTGCGGCAGGGATGCACCATCCATGTTCTTAGGCAAGTATCCCTCTGCCTTCAGCTCAGCAATGCTCTTCCCCAAACCGATCATCACGGCCGCCTTAGCCAGCTGCACTCCGGTTGCCTTCGAGACAAACGGAACGGTGCGAGACGCACGTGGGTTCGCCTCAATCACGAACAGATTCTCGGAGACGTAAGCAAATTGAATATTAATCAGGCCCCGCACTCCGGTACCACGCGCAATAGCCTCGGTTGCTTCTTTAACCTTGGCGATCACATCGGGACCCAAGGTAATTGGCGGCAAGGTGCAGGAGGAATCACCTGAGTGAATGCCGGCCTCTTCAATATGTTCCATGACACCGCCCAAGTAGAGCTCGGTGCCGTCAAAGAGCGCATCCACATCAATCTCAATAGCGTCTTCCAGGAACTTATCGATGAGCGCTGGCTGAGAGGGAGAAACCTCGGTCGCATTTTCAAGGTAGCGTGCAAGATTTGCTTCGTCATAGACGATCTCCATACCGCGCCCGCCCAGCACATAGGAGGGACGAACCAACACCGGGTACCCAATCTCATCGGCAACGCGTTTGGCGCCCTCGAAGGTGTATGCGGTACCGTTCTTCGGCGAAATCAGACCACCTTCCTCCAGCACGCGCGCAAACTCGCCGCGATCCTCAGCAAGGTCAATAGCTTCGGGAGTAGTGCCCAAAATCGGCACACCGGCATCTTTGAGGGCTTTCGCAAGCTTCAGCGGAGTCTGTCCGCCCAACTGTACGAAAACGCCCAACAAGCCGCCCGTGCGGCGCTCCGATTCAACAATTTCGAGCACATCTTCCAACGTCAGCGGCTCAAAATACAGGCGAGTCGAAACATCATAGTCGGTTGAAACGGTCTCCGGGTTACAGTTCACCATAACCGTCTCGTACCCCAGCGAACGCAGCACCAGCGAAGCGTGTACACAGGAATAATCGAACTCGATACCCTGGCCGATGCGGTTCGGCCCCGACCCCAAAATCATGATGGAGGGAGTCTCATGGTGAGCGACCTCATCCTCAGAATCATAACTAGAGTAGTGATAGGGGGTAAACGCCTCGAACTCAGCGGCACAAGTATCAACAGTCTTGAATACGGGGCGAATACCTAGGGCATGGCGCACACCGCGCACAACGTCCTCAGAAGATCCGATAATCTCTGCGATTTGCGGGTCGGAAAAGCCGTGACGTTTTGCCAGCTGCAGGATTTCAGGGGTCAAGTTATCGCGGTTTTCCCGCACAATCCCGGCGACTTCATTCAGCAGCACCAGCTGATCTAAGAACCATGGATCAATCTTGGTGGCTTCAAAAACCTGCGCGATAGATGCGCCCGCCAAAAGTGCCTGCTGCACCTGATAGATACGCTGCGTGGTGGGTATCTTGGTCTTCTCGATAAGCGCGTCAAGTTCTTCGGCGTTCAGTTGCTGCTTCGTGAACGAGAAAGAAGCACCTTTCTGCTCTAGAGAGCGCATAGCCTTCTGGAGTGCTTCGGTGAAGTTACGGCCCAGTGCCATTGCTTCACCCACCGATTTCATGGTGGTTGTGAGAGTCGGATCAGCCGCCGGGAACTTCTCAAAGGCAAAACGCGGCACCTTGACGACCACATAGTCGAGGGTCGGTTCAAAGGATGCGGGCGTTTTCTGGGTAATATCGTTCGGAATCTCATCCAGGGTGTAACCCAGCGAAAGTTTGGTCGCAATTTTAGCGATCGGGAACCCGGTTGCTTTAGACGCAAGCGCTGAAGAGCGTGAAACGCGCGGGTTCATTTCGATAACAATGATGCGCCCGGTCTTAGGGTCTACGGCAAACTGAATATTGCATCCGCCGGTATCAACCCCAACTTCGCGGATCACGTTGATAGCGATATCGCGAAGTTTTTGGTACTCACGGTCGGTGAGGGTGAGGGCAGGCGCCACCGTGATGGAGTCGCCAGTGTGCACGCCGACCGGGTCGAAGTTTTCAATCGAGCAGACGACCACGACGTTGTCATTTTTGTCGCGCATCATTTCGAGTTCGTATTCTTTCCAACCAAGAATAGATTCTTCGAGCAGAACCTCGGAGGTAGGCGAATACTGGATACCTGCGCCGGCAATGCGGTAAAGGTCTTCTTCGTTGTAGGCCATGCCGGAGCCAAGTCCGCCCATGGTGAAGGAAGGACGCACGACCATGGGGTAACCGAGCTCTTTGGCCGCTTCAAGAGCTTCTGGCATGGAGTGCACAATGATCGAACGTGCCGATTCGCCGCCCGCGCGCTCTACCACGCCTTTGAACGCTTCGCGATCTTCGCCCAGGTTTATGGCTTCGATATTTGCGCCAATGAGTTCAACATCGTATTCGCGCAGAGTTCCCTGCTTATCAAGAGCAATAGCAGCGTTGAGTGCAGTCTGCCCGCCCAAGGTAGGAAGAATGGCGTCTGGGCGTTCTTTTTCGATAATCTTAGCGATGACTTCGGGAGTAATCGGCTCAATATAGGTGGCATCTGCAAACTCAGGGTCGGTCATAATGGTCGCCGGGTTGGAGTTTACGAGGACAACGCGCACGCCTTCTTCTTTGAGCACACGTAGAGCCTGAGTGCCGGAGTAATCGAATTCGGCTGCCTGACCGATGACGATCGGACCTGAGCCGATGACAAGGACGCTGTTAAGGTCGGTACGACGTGGCATTTAGGCTTCCTTTGCAGTCTTCTTGGTGGAGGTCATGAGGTCAATAAAACGGTCGAAAAGGTATGCGGAGTCGTGCGGACCTGCGGCTGCCTCCGGGTGGTATTGAACCGAGAACGCGGGAATATCTTTGCAGGTTAGCCCCTCGACCACGTTATCATTCAGCCCCACATGGGAAACCATGACCTCGCCGAATTCGGAGTTGGGGGCGGTTACATATTCACCGATAGGCGCATCGACGGCGAACCCGTGATTTTGGGCGGTTATTTCAACTTTGCCGGTGGTTTTATCCATGACGGGCTGGTTGATACCGCGGTGTCCAAAGGGCAGCTTGTAGGTCCCGAACCCGAGCGCACGCCCGAGAAGCTGATTGCCAAAGCAGATACCGAAAAACGGGGTGCCCTGGCGCAGTACACCCTGCAGGAGTTCAACCTGTTCGTCAGCAGTCGCCGGGTCGCCGGGACCATTGGAGAAAAATACGCCGTCTGGGCGAAGCGCATTTACGGTCTCAAGGGTTGTGTTTGCGGGCAGTACATGTACACGCACGCCGCGTTCCGCGAAACGCTGCGGGGTCATAGATTTGATGCCAAGATCGAGTGCGGCAATGGTGGCAACCGGCGGAGCGAACCAGCCGTATTGGTGAGGTTCAACCGTATAGGCTTCCGTCACGGAAACGGTGTCGGCAAGTTTACGGCCCGCCATCGGCTCGGAGGCGCGCACCGCTTCCAAAAGTTCGGCTTCGGGACGGTTGGCGTGGCGTCCCGAAAAAATACCTGCACGCATTGAACCGCTAGAGCGTAGGCGGCGAGTCAGCGCACGAGTATCAATGCCTTGAATGCCCACGATACTTTGGGTCCTGAGTTCGTCATCCAAGGTACGTTCTGCACGCCAGTTGGAAGCAACACGTGCGGCATCTCGTACCACGTACCCGGCAACCCAAATTTTGCGGGATTCTGCATCTACCTTGTTCACACCGGTGTTACCGATATGAGGCGCGGTCTGCACCACGATTTGCCCTGCGTAGGAGGGGTCGGTCAGCGTTTCTTGGTAGCCGGTCATGCCGGTGGAAAATACTGCTTCGCCTAAGGATGCGCCAATTGCACCGTACCCGTAGCCTCGGTAGATGGTGCCGTCCTCAAGAACGAGTAACGCGCGGTCCGTGCCCAAAGCACCGGAACGTGTCATCTCAGTCATGCTCTTACTTTCCTTTTCTCGGTGGTCTGTTCCCCTGCTTGTGCCCGTTATAAGTGGAACACTGTGTGCAGGAAATTCTTGGTATGCCGTTCGCAATTAGCGGGCATTTTGTGGGTGAGTTGTATGTGTATTAGTGATGTGCCGTCTCTTCCAGCACCCATTTTTCGGGGCTATCGACCGCATCCGGCGAAATCTCGCGAAGCTTCTCAAGTGCGATTTTTTTCTGATCGGCATAGCGAGTGCGAAATCCGGTCTGCACGCGGTGGCCGTCAAGAGTCCAACCGATCACGATAAGTCCGTCACGTTCTACAACCTTGCCGATCATTCCCTGCCCGGTGGTAATGACCGCAAGTTTCTTCGCGGGGATCCACAGGTCTTTAGCCCCGTTGCGGGTGAAGATAATGCCGTCCGAGTAGATCAGGAGCGTGGATTTTGTTTTGAACCCTAGCTGGTCGAACCCCACACGGTTCAGTTCATCACCGAACATTGTAGTGCTCACATACTCCCCCTCAAACGCCGCCTCGGCTTCAAGCCCGTCGTAGCGTTCGGGAACGTCTTTGAGCGAACCGAACATCGTGGACTGCCGCTTGAGACGGGATTTCCAGCCGCGCCAAATACCGAAGAAGCACAGCACCACTACGGCAACGCAGATAAGGGTGGGAATCAGTTTTTCCACGGTTCTTCTTTCTCCTCGGTTTATTGCAGCGGTTTTACCCCTGTATTAGGAACGATCAAGCCTGCCTGTGAGGACTCGCGAGCTCACCATTCAAAACGGTCGGATGCCCCGCGTAAAAAGTTGCGCGCACAGCACCGGGAACCTCCATCCCACGATACGGGTTGTTCTTGCCCTTCGTGGCCTGATCCTCGGGCTTAATAACACGGGTAGCCTTCGGATCAACCAACACGATATTTGCTGGTTCACCTTCGGCAAGTGGACGACCCTGCTCAGCATCCAGGCTGCCAATTTTCGCCGGAGTTTCGCTCATAATCCGTGCGACATCAGCCCAGGTAATATGCCCCGGTTCCACAAGGGTCATCTGAATAATCGAGAGTGCCTGCTCAAGACCGGTCATGCCGTTTGCAGCACACGCCCATTCACATTCTTTGCTTTCTGCCGGATGCGGTGCATGGTCGGTACCAATAACGTCAATAATGCCGTCTGCAACAGCCTGACGCAGGGCAAGCACATCCTCTTCGGTGCGTAAAGGCGGGTTCACCTTAAAAATCGGGTCGTAAGTGCGTGCCTTTTCATCGGTCAGAATCAGGTGATGCGGGGTAGCCTCGGCGGTTACCTGCACGCCGCGAGACTTAGCCCAGCGCACAACCTCTACAGAGCCTTTAGTTGAGAGGTGGCAAATATGCAGACGCGAGTTCAAATGCTCAGCCAACAGAACATCGCGGGCGATAATAGCTTCTTCTGCGACAGCAGGCCAGCCGGTAAGCCCCAGATCGGCGGAAACTTTGCCTTCGTTCATCTGAGCACCCTCAGTTAGACGGGGCTCCTGCGCATGCTGGGCGATCATGCCGTCAAAAGTCTTTACGTATTCAAGGGCGCGGCGCATAATCGCCGGATCGTAGACGCACATGCCGTCATCCGAGAACACTCGAACCTTGGCCTCAGAGGTCGCCATAGAACCAATGTCTGAGAGGAATTCGCCTTTCAGCCCAACGGTCACCGAGCCGATAGGCTGCACTCGGCACCAACCGGACTCTTTGCCCAGACGGTTAACCTGCTCAACTACAGCTGCAGTATCTGCAACGGGAAGCGAGTTCGCCATCGCAAAAACAGCCGTGTAGCCGCCTAAAGCCGCCGCGCGAGTACCGGTCTCTACGGTTTCAGAAGCCTCATATCCGGGCTGGCGTAGGTGAGTATGAATATCGACCAGACCGGGAAGAGCAATCTGACCGGAGGCATCAACGACCTGGGCGTCTGTAGCCTCTAAACCCTGGCCGATACGCGCAATTTTGCCATCCTCAATCAGGATATCGGCAACGCGCTCACCCAGCAGGGAGGCGCCTTTAATAAGGTACGTGCTCATGTATATTCCTTCTTTCGGATAGCATTAGGATTCGTCGCCGGAGTATAGTTTCTCGCTTGACCCGTCAGTCAAGAGCAGGTACAGCACCGCCATGCGGACCGCCACGCCGTTACTGACTTGACGTAGCACCCAGGCGTTCTGAGAATCGGCGGCTTCAGCACACAGTTCTAACCCTCGGTTCATGGGGCCGGGATGCAGAATTGCGATTTCCTGAGGCTGCGCCAGCAGATTCTCGAAACGTTCTTTGGTGAGTCCCCACAGGGCGGTATATTCCTCTGCTGAGGGAAAGTAAGCGGCGTTCATACGCTCTTTTTGGATGCGCAGCATCATAACCGCGTCAGGTTTTGTAGCGATTGCGTCATCGAAATCGTGGAAAATTTCAAGTCCCCAATCCTGCTTCCAACGCTCAGTATGCACAGGCAAAAGCGTAGGCGGAGCTACAAAAGCGACATCGGCTCCCAGATTTTTCAGCAACCACAGATTCGATCGCGCCACGCGAGAATGCAGAATATCCCCCACGATCAGCACGCGCATACCGTTTAAATCGGTTCCTCGCGGTGATTCCAGACCATCACGCTGAGCCTTAAACTGGCGCAGCGAAACCGCATCTAAAAGAGCCTGTGTCGGATGCGCATGCGTGCTGTCCCCCGCATTTAGCACGGGAATATCGGTCCACCCGGCCTCGGCAAGACGTTGCGGAGCACCTGAAGCCGAATGACGAATCACAAAGGCATCCGCACTAATCGCTTTGAGAGTCTGAGCAGTGTCTTTGAGGGATTCTCCCTTAGAAACCGATGAACCACGCGCAGCAAAATTAGTAATATCAGCGCCCAGACGTTTCTCTGCGGATTCGAAGGACAGTCTGGTACGCGTTGAGTCTTCAAAGAAAAGGTTGACTACAGTCTTACCGGCAAGCACATTGAGCTTCCGGTTTTCTGCCTTAACCTGTGCCATATAATCAGCAACATCGAGTATTTCAATGGCCTGAGTTCGTGTAAGATCGCGGGTGTCAAGCAGATGCTTCATGAAAGCTGTCCTTCCAGCTGAATGATATCAACGCGGTCTGTAGCGTTATCCGTTTCTTCGAGTACCACACGAACCTTCTCTAAGGCACTGGTTGGAAGGTTTTTCCCCACGTGGTCGGCGCGAATTGGGAGTTGCCGGTGCCCGCGATCAACTAACACTGCAAGACGCACCAGAGCCGGACGTCCGTATTCGTTAAGGGCGTCCAAGGCGGCCCGAACAGTGCGGCCAGAGTACAGAACATCATCGACGAGAACCACATTTTTGCCGTCGAGACCGCCCACCGGGATCAAGGACTCCCCCGCGCTGCGGTTTTCATATTCCTCATCGGTGAGGTCATCGCGATACGAGGTAATATCGAGAGCACCCAGGCCATTTTTGAGATCAAAATTTGAGTCATTCGTCTGGATGCGCTGTGCCAGGCGCTGTGCTAACGGGTATCCACGAGACCGAATACCTAAAAGTACCAGGTTATCGGTTCCCTTATTAGACTCAAGAATTTCAAAAGCAATACGTGTAAGAGCGCGACGGATCTCATCGTCGCTAAGGATAGTGTGCCCTTCATTGGGCGTTTTTATAGGCACGCCTATAGGATGCGCTCCAGGCTCATAGGGTACAGATGTCCCCGACACAGCCGACTCCTTCCCCGCCTCACGGGACGGACTTAAAGGTTTCTTGCTTTTACCAAGACTACCATACGTACCACGCAGTTCAGGGGTATGTGTTCCTGAAGTTTTAATTTTTTCGGAGTCAAAAATCCTCTACATATCATGCAATAAACGCTCATGTTCCCTGAACAAAGACTCATAAAACGTCGAGAGTCCATTATGCTAGTAAAAGCATCACCGATAGTACAACCACACCGAGGACTGCATCATGGAAGATCTCTTTGAGGGCCTGGTAAGAATTATCTTTGGGATTCTTGCAGCCCCTATCGTTTTCGTGGCGCACCGCTACTTTAAGCGCCGCAACCGAATGCGCACCCGGCAGCTTACGGAGCTTGGCTTTGCTTCTTCCACTCAGGTGATTCGGCATACTCTTGGAGAGACTCAACGCAACTCATACTTCTCAGTTATCGGTGCAGTCCTCTTCGGACTATGTACTCTCATCATGGCATGGATTTGGGTATCTTCCTCTTTTGACACTATCGCTACTGTCCTACTGAGCGTCGTTGCTCTATGCACTCTTATCTTCATCTGGTACTACCGCCGATCCTACGTTGAGTTCAGGCTATACGAGTTTATGAGATCCCGGCTTGGCGAGGGCGTTATCACTCTTGACTACGCTGATATTGATGCCTATACATTTACCTACAATAAGTTTGAAACCGCTCTTAAAATCACCACGGTATCCGGCATATCATTTGAGCTCGATCCCGCCATTCAAGACTGCCGTTACCTCTGTGCCATGATCGCTATGCGTATGCGTTCTAATCGCTGGCCCGATCCGTCCTCAGACCGTGATATGAGCGTTGTGCTTCATATGATGCGCACACAACACTGGCTCAAATTCCTACTGCACGTACGTGAAGGGTCTAACCTTGCTGCTAATAATCTCGCTTCTACCCAGCATCGCAATACTCGGTACACCCATGAGGGCAGCGAACTTTTTGAAGAGGCTAAACGCCAGCTCGGGTTCTATGCATAACCTTGTTTGAGCCGCGAAAAGGTACAATATAAAGCCGTCTCAAACCCCTAAAAGCAGGGGTTTGAGACGGCTTTATAGCAATAACGAGTTTTGAGTCGTTTAAGCGAGCAGAGTCGGTTTTACCTGGCGCAGCTTATCCAAAAGACCGTTAACAAATTTCGGTGAATCGTTTGTAGAGAGCACACGCGCCAAACCGGTTGCCTCCGAGATAGCAACCGCATCCGGAACATCATCATTATAGAGAAGTTCCCACGTGCCGATCCGCAAAATTACGCGGTCGACAGCTGGCATACGCTCAAACGACCAGTCACGCGCATAGGTCTCAAGATATTCTCGAATCTCGTCATCATGATCACGTACGCCGCGCACGATCTCTTCGGCATAGGCCGAGATCTGAGCGGCAGTATGCAGACGGCGTCGCTTCAGCACATCAATGATGTCTTCTTGACGCTGATCGGCTTCAAAAAGTACCTCGACGGCACGTAAGCGGGCTTTGGTACGAGAGTTCATTAGTCGTTTACGCGACCCAGGTAATCGCCGGTACGGGTATCAACCTTCACCTTGGTACCTGTCTCCAGGAATAGTGGAACCTGAATTTCATAGCCGGTCTCAAGGGTTGCAGGCTTATTGCCGCCAGTGGAACGGTCACCCTGCAGGCCAGGCTCGGTGTAGGTAATTTCAAGAACAACAGAGGCAGGAAGCTCAACATATAGCGGAGTACCCTCATAGAGGGCTACAGTCGCGGTCTGCGACTCCAGCATGTAGTTAGCAGCATCGCCCACCACAGCTGCAGGAACGTTAATCTGATCATAGGTCTTCAGATCCATGAAGACGTAGTCTTCACCGTCCTGGTAGAGATACTGATAGTCGGAACGATCAACAGTAGCAGTCTCAATCTTAGCGCCAGCATTGAAAGTGCGGTCGACAACCTTACCGGAGGTTACGTTACGCAACTTGGTACGTACAAACGCGCCACCCTTACCGGGCTTTACATGCTGGAACTCAACAACGGACCACAGACCGCCATCAATCTTGAGGATTGCACCGTTTTTAATATCAGTGGTAGATGCCATGCGGCTCTCCTTCGTATTGTCGACGCTTACACACAACACGATGCGTGTTGCCGCAGGCGCTAAGTTATCAATGAGCAAATAATGTCGCCCTTTAGTTTACACTATGGCACCGCTACTATGACATATCTAAGTAAAACTCCCATCACGTTCTGCATGTTTGAGTGCCTAGACATGGGTACCCCCCCTGTAAAAGCACCTAAAATGCAGTTAGTTATTCGGCGATTTCTTGGTATGTCATATACAGGATGGAGTCATCGGGAACCTCATAAACACGCGGTTTACCCAGTTCTTCCAAAACGATAAAACGCAGAAGCGAGCCGCGCGCTTTTTTATCTCGGCGCATAGTTTCGAGAAGCTCTTTCCAGCGATCCCCTCGGTAACCCACTGGAAGATTCAAAGATTTGAGAATGGAGCGGGTGCGATCAACAATTGTTTCATCGAGATACCCAGCGGCAAGCGCGAGCTCGGCCGCATACACCATCCCCACCGCAACGGCTGCGCCGTGGCGCCACTGGTATCGCTCGGCACGTTCAATAGCGTGCCCTAAGGTATGCCCGTAATTGAGAATTTCGCGGCGGCCAGATTCGCGTAGATCTTCGGAAACAACCTCCGCTTTCACCCGAACGGCACGCTCAATCAGGTCACGCACTATTGACGACTGAGAATCCCGAATCTTTTCTGGGTTAGCCTCAATAATGTCAAGAATCTGTGGGTCAGCAATGAACCCACACTTTACGACCTCCGCCATACCTGTTAAAAGCTCATGCTCCGGCAAGGTACGCAGCGTACCAATCTCGCAGAGTACTGCAGAAGGTGGCCAAAATGCCCCCACAAGATTCTTTCCCTCGGCGGTGTTAATACCTGTTTTTCCTCCCACAGCGGCATCGACCATGCCAAGAAGAGTGGTCGGAATGTGAATCACACGTACCCCGCGCAGCCAGGTTGCCGCCACAAAACCGGCAACATCAGTAATGGCTCCACCGCCTACTGAAATAATTGCATCCGTGCGTGTAAAGTCGTTCTGACCTAAAACCTGCCAGCAAAATGCGGCCACTTGATGGTGCTTAGCTTCTTCAGCATCAGGGATTTCAGCGCTAAAAGACTCGTAGCCAACTTTACGCAGATCTTCCATAACAAGCTCGCCGGTAGCCCGTAGGGCGCGCGGGTGGATCACCAAGATTTTATGCGCTGTGTTACCTAGAATATCGGGGATTTTCTTAAGCAAATTATGCCCCACCAGAACATCGTAGTTCTCGCGTGGTGAGCTGCCTGTGACGGGTATATAGGTAATGTCTTCCTCACCGGAAGCTCCGAAAGTTGGAGCTACAGAGGTTTCGGACTCAGCGGCGTGATGTGACTGTTCAATCATGAGAGTGTTCCTTTCGGAAGGCAAGAACAAAGTTCTGAATTTCGGCGGTCATAACGCTAATATTTTTTTCTCCACGCGCATCCAAAGTATGCTGTGCAAGTTCCTCGTACCGATGCTGCCTATGCTCAAAAATCTCAGACCAGCGCTCTACCGGGTTAGGTTCTAGAAGCGGGCGGGTTTTATTGCCTGTAATGCGCGGCTCAACCGTATCTACATCGACCAGAATGTAAACCACGCATTCGTCACGCAAAAGGTCAGCAACCGCATCAGTCATAGGGGCACCGCCACCCAGCGAAAAAACTGTGTTGCGATAGGTTGGCGAGGTCAGCACCTCTTCAATAGTCTTGCGTTCAAGTTCCCGAAAATAGGCTTCACCAAAGATTTCAAAAATCTCAGATACCTCACCATAACGTTCCACAATCAGCTGGTCGGCATCAAGAAATTCATAGCCGTAAAACCGTGCAAAATGGGTGCCAATATAGGTTTTTCCCGCCGCCATAGGGCCGATGAGAACTACTGGACGGGCACGTTCGGCAAATTCTTCCTGAAGCTCACGTACCTGCTGCGGATGTATGCGAAGGGTACTTTCTTCGCTTTTCTCCTTAGAGACGCCTTCGCGCTCTGATTCTAAACTAGCAACGCTGTGCCTCAGGTGTGCAGCCCGTGCCATACGCGCTGTAATCGCGGCAAAACTTGCGGATTCATGCGGCTGTTCAGACACAGGCGCCCGTTCCAAGTCCTCATTTTTACGTGATGCCTGTTCCGCAACGATGCGCGGGCGTGCGAAAATTGCGGGCGTCGGTATAGTGTCTGATTGCTGACCGCGTGCAGCCTTGCTCGTCTCCAATACTTCAGACTCTTCAGGAACTTGAGGACTCCCCTGTTCGTCCTGCGGTTTATGAGGTTCTACAGTAAAGCCCGCCAATTTTTCACGAAAAACGTTTGAAGCGAGAGGAGCGGGTGTGTCCGAATCGGATGAAGCATATACCCGTACCTTCGACATAGCTCGAGGGGCAGCTTTCCCAAAAACCGTGAGTGGGCTGGGAACAGCCGCTTTGCGAGCAGAATGAAGTTCTTGAGTGTGTGGGCCTACCTCATGTTGTTCAGCCGTGTTCTCCTCAGGTTCCGAAAGCTTTGACTGCGGGCGCGATGCATTCCCCTCTCGGGCACGGCGCGCTGCTTCCGCTATGCGAGAGAAAGGGTTCGCCCCCGACGATGGGCGCCCGGAAGGCGCTGGATCCTCAGCAGCCACAGTCTAGGAATCCCATCCCGCAACATTAGATTCCCAAGCCAACGATTCGGGAATCTCTGCCAGATAAGAGTCCATATTTCGACGTGTCTCGCCGATGGAATCGCCACCGAATTTCTCCAGTGCTGCCTGTGCGAGTACAAGGGCGACCATAGCCTCCGCCACCACACCGGCGGCTGGTACAGCACACACATCAGATCGCTGATGATGCGCCTTCGCGGGTTCCCCGGTTGAAGTATCAATAGTTTTGAGTGCCTTGGGAACGGTAGCGATAGGCTTCATAGCGGCACGAACACGCACAAGATCGCCTATACTCATACCGCCTTCAATGCCGCCGGCTCGGTTCGTATCACGAGTTACGCCATGTTCACCGACCGAAATCTCATCGTGTGCGGCGGTACCAGGACGGTCGGCAGTCGCAAAGCCATCGCCAACTTCGACACCCTTAATAGCTTGAATCCCCATCAGGGCTGCGGCAAGGCGGGCATCCAGACGACGGTCCCAATGCACATATGAACCGAGTCCTGGGGGCATACCATAAGCCAAAACCTCGACGACACCGCCGAGTGTTTCTCCATCTTTGTGCGCCTCATCAACCCGGGCGACCATAGCATCTGAAGTAGCTTTATCGAAGCACCGAAGAGGATCAGCATCAAGAGCAGCAACATCACGGGGAGCAGGCACCGATGCTCCATCGGGCGCATGTACGCCGCCCACTGCAACAGTATGCGATACAAGCTCAACACCGAGTGCTTTTAAAACCTGAGCGGCGACCACGCCTAGAGCTACTCGAGTCGCGGTTTCACGTGCCGATGCGCGCTCAAGAACAGGACGTGCCTCCGCAAAGTTGTATTTCTGCATACCCGTAAAATCCGCGTGACCGGGGCGCGGGCGGGTCAGGGCAGCATTGCGGGCACGCCCTTCAATAAGTGCGGGATCTACCGGATCTGAGCTCATGACATCAACCCATTTAGGCCATTCAGTATTCGCGATTTCAAGTGCTACGGGGCCACCCTGCGTCAGGCCGTGCCGTACCCCGCCCAGAATACGCACTTTATCTTCTTCAAACTTCATACGAGCGCCGCGGCCGTACCCTAGACGACGGCGAGCCAGCGCATCACGCACCATCTTGCTGGTAAGCTCCACGCCGGCGGGGACTCCTTCGATAATACCGACCAACGCTTCACCGTGAGACTCCCCCGCGGTCAGCCAACGTAGCTCCATGTATTTCCTCATCTCCGTTTTGCCGTCCTGAGAGTTCCGGCACCGTCAAAGTTTGAATCTGTATATAAATTCTAACGTCTCTTTTAGCGCACAATGTCAGGAAGCTGTTCACGCGGAGCAAGATTGACAGCGGCACACATCGCATTGAGCACATCAAGCTCGTGCGGGAGACGCTGATCTGTAGCATGCCCGGTAAAAACGCGCACCTGGTCGAGAGCCTGATAGAGAAGCATTTCAAGGCCTGATACGACGCACCCGCCGCACCGCTCCCAAATCTGCGCTAGCTGAGACGGCCACGGATCATAAGCTACATCCAGTAGAACAGCGTACGGGTAGACCTTGTGTATGTTTTCAGTAAAATCATCTGCAGCATGAGCGGGAAGAGTCGAGATCACCGGGTAATACGCGGCGCAGTCTTCCGGAAACCGGGTAAGAGGCTCTGCCTGGACCTCAAGACTCAGACGTTTTGCTGCGTCATATATGGCAGAGAGCTTATGCAGTGAACGCGCGTACACCGTCACACGAGTGTACCCCAAACGGTGTAAGGCGGCTAGAGCAGAAATAGCGGTTGCCCCGCCGCCCAGGATAGCCGGTTGTGTTGTTGCTTGGTGAGTTTCAAGCCCAGCATGTAGAAGTGCATTGACGATGCCGCCGACATCTGTATTATGACCACGCGGCAACGGCACCTCAGTATCTTCTGTCTTTCTCCAGAAAACGGTGTTAACCGCCTCAGTCACCTGGGCCAAAGCGGTTGTTGAGTGCAGATACTGAATAATATCGGTCTTGAGCGGCATCGTGACCGAAAACCCGCAGATTGCTTCTCCGTCCTCTGCCTCGTCCATGAGAGCAGGAAGATCCTCAGGGAGCGTGTCACGACGGGCATACGCAATGTTCTCTTTGAGTACCTGGTACGCAGCGGTATGTAAAACTGGCGAGAGCGAATGCGCTATAGGATGCCCCAGCACATAGGCTCGTCGTACTGCCGCTGCTTCAGTCATGGTATTCCCTTCCCACGCGATGCCATTTAGGTTGTCCGTCACTTTATACACATAAACGGAACGGATGCTCCTTCCAGTTTAGTGGAAGGAGCATCCGTTCCGTCTTATGAAGAACCGTACAGAACCTACAAATACGGTGCCTCAGTACTGACCACGCAGTATCTTACTTACAGCGACCTGAGTGTTCCTCACACCACTGGTTGTACTCGTCAACGTACTTCTGGTGTTCCTTGTAGGTGCGCGAGTACTTCGTCTCACCCGTATCAAGGTCAACCGTTACCCAGTAGTAGTACGGGTTGTTCTCGGGATTTGCTACCGCTTTGATTGAGGACAACCCTGGCGATGCAATCGGGCCTGCAGGCAGCCCCGTATTTGCATAGGTGTTGTACTTATTATTCTTATCTGCCTTTTGCTCTTCCGTGAGGTGATATGAACGTACGCCCAAGCCATAGGTCACGGTAGCGTCGGACTGAATCAAGCCGTTAGTCTCACCCTTGGGGTTATTGAGGCGGTTATTGATAATGCCCGCAACGGCCACATAGTCCTTAGGCTGTGCTTCAAGCTCCACGATAGAAGCCTTAGTCAGGACCTCAAAGGTTCGTTGGTCTCCGCTAACTCCTGCTTCCTGCAGATCAGCCTTTGTTCGCGAAACCATAGCCTCAATGATTTTCTTGGCGTCGGTTCCTTCCTTCGGAATTCGGTATTCGCCCGGGTGCAGCCAGCCTTCCATTGAGGGGAAGTTCTTCGGGATACCGTATTCTTCGGGGTGAGACATAGCAGCCTCAATATCACGACGGCTTATCTTGCCTTCGGTAGCTTTAGCGATAATATCGACCGTCTCGTTCATACGCTTACCCTGCTGAACCGCGATATAGAAAATATTATTATCGCTATCTACCAGGTTCTTCACGACCGAAGAGCTGCTCATTTGCTTCTGCAACTCATAGGTACCAGCTTTAAGAGTTTTACCGTTAGCCTCTTTCTGGTACACGTCAATGAACTTGCCGGGATCGGCAATAATGTCTTTTTCTTTGAGCGCCTGCGCAATCTGCGCGGTACTCTCACCCTGCTCAATCGTGAAGCTTACCGGCTCGCCATTTCCCGATCCCGAGTAGTCACGATTTTTGAAGGGGTTAATGTCGTAACGCTGCACGAAGACCACCCCAAGCACAATAAGTACCACGGCAAAGACGCTCAAAGCTGTTGCCATGATGGTGTGGCGGCGACGCTTACGCGCGCGTAGCTCCCTAGCGGTTACCACCTCATCCTCAAGGGTGATACCGCGAATGCCAGCCTGGCTTTCGGCGAGTGTCGGACTGAGAAGCTCGCTTAAGCTACTCTCTCGCGTCCGCTGTTTTGTAGGTTCTTCGGTCACTGAAGGTTCTCCGTTTCGTTGACGGGGCCGTCTATAGTCTCTTGCAGATGGGAATCTTCGCGAGGTGATTCATGCACCAGATATCCAGCGACAGCTTGCCCAGCTTTAAGAGCATCCAGACTGTACTGCAATATGTTAACAGCAGCAACCTGGTCAACCATAGTCTTGAAATTTCGGCTGGATACACCAGCCTCGTGGAGGGAACGATGCGCACTCACCGTGGTGAGACGCTCATCGACCAGCCAAATGTTGATGTGTGTATTTCCTTCTGCATCCAATTCGGAGCGCAAAGCGTGGGCGTAATCCCGTGCCATGCGGGTGGAGTCCGACTCTCCTCCCCGCATGGTTTTGGGAAGCCCCACAAAGATCTCTTTCACGTCGTTAACCTCCACAAGTTTGCGGAGAACTCGACGGTCCGAGTTCTTCTTGCTGTCACGACGGAGTGTCTTGAGCGGAGTCGCCAGAATGCCGTCTGGGTCGCTCAATGACGTGCCAACGCGGGCATTACCCACGTCAACACCCATCCGTACTCCTCGTTGAAATTCAGTCAAGTTATGCCTGCGCTATCGCGTTGCGGATAGCATCCAGTGCTTCTGAAACCTTCGAAGCATCCTGTCCGCCACCTTGTGCAACATCGTCTTTACCGCCGCCACCGCCGCCGAGTACACTTGCTGCGAGTCGCACCAAGGCACCGGCTTTAATGCCAGCTTCACGGGCACCTTCATTTGTGGCGACAAGAATAACCGGGCGACCATTGGCCACGCCAGTCACCGCCACAACGGCAGCTTCAGAGCCGAAGCGTGAACGTAAATCTAACGCTAGCGAACGAACACCGTTGGCGTCCAGCTCTCCCGCATGATGTGTAAGAACTCGTACGCTGCCGATGGTTTGCGCGTTTTCTAAAAGCTTACCAGCCTCAGCCTGAAGCTTCTCGCGGCGCAGCTTTTCAAGTTCTTTCTCAGCTGACTTTAGTTTCGCCAACGTCTGGTTTATTTTCTCGGGTAGTTCAGCCGAGGACTGCACCTTCATCATGCCGGTCAGCTGATTGACTAGGGTACGCTCAGCGGCAAGATGCTCGAAAGAATTCATACCGACCAGTGCCTCAACGCGGCGGTTACCCGAGCCCACAGACTGTTCGGTGAGCAGAGTCAGAGAACCAATTTCAGATGAAGTTCCTACGTGGGTGCCGCCACAAAGCTCACGCGAGAACTCTCCACCGATTTCGACCATACGCACGATGTTGCCATACTTCTCGCCGAAGAGACTCATAGCGCCTAGGGCTTTAGCCTCGGCAAGAGGCATCTCACGTGCAATAACTTCGTGGTTATCCCGGATAGCGAGGTTTGCTACCTCTTCGACTTCACGCTTAGCGGAGTCAGATAGGCTCTCACCCCATGCGAAGTCAAAACGCAGGTAGCCTTCCTTATTGAAGGAACCACGCTGAGTTGCTTCATTACCCAATACCTGGTGCAAAGCCGCATGAACAATATGGGTACCCGAATGGGCTTTTTCACCATCTCGACGTCGCTGCACATCAACCTGCGCCACAACTTCAGCGCCCGGATGCGCTTCACCTTCACGAACAACGGCGCGGTGAACACTCAAACCCTTGACAGGCTGCTGCACGTCCTGAACATCAATCACGAAACCGTTTCCAGTAATCACGCCGGTATCAGCTGCCTGTCCGCCGCCCTCCGCATAGAATGGGGTTTCGTCCAAAACGACCTCGATCTTATCGCCCGCTTTAGCTACGGGAACGGAAACCCCATCCTTCAGCAAAGCACGAAGATGAGTCTCAGTGCGAAGCTCGGTGTACCCGGTAAAGATAGAACCACGTTCATCCACAAGCTTACGAAGCTCAGAGAGGTCTGCGAAAGAACCTTTTTTAGCCTTAGCATCAGCCTGAGCACGGTGACGCTGCTCAGCCATCAGTTCGCGGAACGCCTTCTCATCAACCTTCACGCCTGCTTCAGCAGCCATTTCAAGGGTCAGGTCAATCGGGAATCCGTAGGTATCGTGCAGCGCAAATGCTTCTGCCCCAGAAACAGAGTTTGACCCGTCTTTCTTAGCCGTAGCAACGGCTTCTTCCAAACGCTCAGTGCCGGTTTCAATCGTATGCAAGAATGCCTTTTCCTCGGCATAAGCGATGCGGGAAATACGCTCGAAATCATCCGCCACGTAGGGGAAAGCACCAGCCATCGCATCGCGAGAAGCGGGGAATAGAATAGGCAGGCACGGTTCAGTAACGCCCAGCAGACGCATCGCACGAATAGCGCGGCGCATCAGGCGGCGTAGAATATAGCCGCGTCCTTCGTTGGAGGGAGTCACACCGTCGGCAATCAGCATGAGAGAAGAGCGAATATGGTCCGCGACCACACGCATGCGCACATCGTCTTCATACCCCGGGTCTTCGGGAGATTCAGAGCCGTGGTATTTCTTTCCGGAGAGCTTCGAAGCGGCATCAAGTACCGGGCGCACCTGATCGGTTTCGTAGAAGTTTTCAACACCCTGCAGAAGCATCGCCAAGCGCTCAACGCCTAAGCCGGTATCGATATTCTTCTTGGGCAGTTCGCCCAGAATCTCGAAGTCTTCCTTACCGATCCCTTCACCACGCTGATACTGCATGAACACAAGGTTCCAGATCTCAATATAGCGATCGTCGTCTACCGCCGGACCGCCTTCTTTGCCGTATGCAGGCCCGCGGTCATAGAAAATTTCGGAATCGGGGCCTGCAGGACCAGGCTGACCTGTAGACCAGTAGTTTTCCTTCATACCCATACGTTGGATACGTTCTTCTGGGAATCCTACGGTTTTAGTCCATACGTCGAAGGCTTCGTTGTCTCCTTCGTAAATGGTCACCCACAGACGATCCGGATCTAACCCGTAACCGCCTTTATCCTGGCTAGCAGTGAGTAGTTCGTAGGCGAAAGGAATAGCTTGCTCTTTGAAATAGTCGCCGAATGAAAAGTTACCCGCCATCTGGAAGAAGGTGCCATGACGGGCGGTCTTACCTACTTCTTCAATGTCGAGGGTACGAATACACTTCTGAACGCTTGTTGCACGCGAGAACGGAGGGGTCTCTCGTCCAAGAAAATAAGGGATAAATGGCACCATACCCGCAATGGTAAACATGGCACCGGGTTCGTTTGAGATGAGTGATGCAGAAGGCACCACGGTATGTCCGCGCTTCTCGAAAAATTCGATCCAACGCTTAGAAATTTCCTGTGAGAGCATCGCTTTCCTTAGACAATTCTGTGTGAAATTCTACGAAATCTATCAAGTTCGTCATGCCGTCATTACGGCTACGTTACAGTACCGGCTAGTTAAAGAAATCTTCACCCAGCTCTCGGTCACGTTGGATGCGGGCGGAGCGAAGTTCCTCCTCTGTAGCGGCAATCCGCGATTCCACGTCGAGCAGTTCCCGCTCGGCAGCAGCCCGATTTGTGGAAGCAATTTCTTGCTCACTCATCTGACGGTCCCAGGTATCTATAGAACCAGGACGTATATCCTGTTTCTGTCGCTCAACTTTAGCATGAAGTTCAGCTTCTTTTTCCTGCATGCCTTCACGAACACGCGCAGCAAATTCGACAGCTTTAAGCGCATAGGGTTGAAGAGGCTTACCAACAGGTGAATCGAAAAACTTTCCCACCTGTGACTCCGGGTTAAGAGCGAGTGTACCCTGTTGGTACTGAACAAGAGCGCCTGTTTTCTTTTCGGGCGATGCGCTGGCACGTTTTGACGCGAAATAGCCTACCGCCGCGCCCGCTCCCACAAGAAGAACTGACCGAAATAAACCCATTACTGTTCACCTCCCTGTGAAGTACCAGCTGCACGATCATCGTCACCAGGCTTCTTACCACGGAATGCCTGACGGACACCGTATGAGAACGAAGCAACTTTAATAAGGGGCTGCCCCACAGTTGAAGTCACCAAAGAAGACAGGGCAGAAACGTTCGCGGAAGCATCGGATACGTTAGAGGTGATACCGTCTACCTTCTCAAGCTGCTCATTCGTGGTAACGACTGTTTTAGTAACTTCGTCGATCAAAGGTGATGTGCTCTGGTTGAGCGAACGAATGGTCACGATAAGTTCATCGAAAACTTTAGTCAGGCGAATAATAGGTAAAGCAAGTAACGCCACAAGAATTGCGAAAACACCGGCAGCTATCAGACCTGCAATGTCTCCACCACTCATCACGACCTCTTTCCTATATCAACCAGTAAAACACAGTGGGCGCCCGCGAGAAACGAGTTTTGAAGCGAGCACACAGAAAAACCGTACCCACGGCTTACTCCATCATAAATGAAAAACCTTGTGCATGCCCATTTTGAACGCCGCTTGTCGTCAAAATATACAGCTCTACCAGGGGTTTTATAAAAAATTTACACTTACTGCGGTATCTCGTTACAGTTCAGATTCCACGTTTATTACCCTCATCAAACTCTATAAGACATGCATAAGATGTAACATCAAGGAATAATCCTCAGGTTTAGTCATACACCACCGACCTGAATTTTGGGTTCCGAAGCAAGTAAACACCTTCAATAAATGTTGTACCGTCTATTAAATCGGTAATAGCTCACAAGACATTATGCATAAAAAATAACCCCTCCTACGGCCGACCCGTAGGTAGGGGTTACCCTTCTCGAAAATTCGAGATTATGCTAGGCGTGAGTAGTACTCAACAACCAGCTGCTCATCGCAGACCACAGGGATCTCTTCGCGCTTGGGGGCGCGTTCGAGCTTAGCGTGCAGCTTCTCGATTTCGACGTTCAGGTATGCCGGAACCTCAGGCAGAACTGCCTGGTTCTCGCCCGCAGCTGCGACCTGGAAAGGAGTGGTCTTCTCAGACTTCGGGTGAACGTGAATCAGCTGGCCGGGCTTGACGCGGAACGAAGGACGATCCACGCGCACACCGTCAACCATAATGTGACGGTGTACAACCATCTGACGAGCCTGTGCAATGGTGCGAGCAAAGCCCGAACGCAGAACCAGAGCGTCGAGACGGGTCTCAAGGTGCTCAACCAGGTTCTTACCGGTCTGACCCTCGACACGCTTTGCTTCAAGGTATGCGCGGCGCATCTGTGCCTCACGAATGTTGTACTGAGCGCGCAGACGCTGCTTTTCCTTCAGCTGGGTAGCGTAGTTAGAATCAGCCTTCTTGCGGGCACGACCATGCTGACCGGGGCCGTAAGGACGGCGCTCAAGGTACTTTTCTGCCTTCGGGGTCAGTGCGATGCCCAAAGCACGGGACTGACGCACGGTACGGCGGGTGCGGTTATTTTTAGCCACAATTACCTTTCATAGTGCAGAACCCTCATGTATTCACGCTAAGGGCTCTTATCTTTTTGGAGCTGGCCTCCTCGGTTTACCCGCACCGGGTGGTGGGGCGGAGAGTTTGGGGCAGAGTACCCCAGCACTACGTCAGCGTTATTCCTAAACCAAAACACAATATACTGCGCTATATAGTAGATATAACGAGACTGCCAGACCCATCAAGTCTACCGTGGTTCGCATTCAGAATCTAGCTGAGTACCGCACAAATTTTGTGTTCTCAACCATGCGCAAGAACACATTATGACACTCCCTCAAAACTTTATGACAGAAGTTCCTTTACCGAATCTTTACCATGTCATAGAATAAAGGCAGTACACCGGATGTGCGACCGACTTCCGGGCTCATAAGAGTCTGGTGCGCATTCGGAGTTTATCTATCACATCTCACTCTAGCGGTATACACCACGGCCGAGGTGGTGCATACCGCTTTTCTGTTCGGTTAGCTATCGGCTCGATTCAGAATTTCTCGGATACGCTCGCGCCGTTCAGCCAGGGTTCGTTCAAATCCATACTGCGTCGGCTCGTAGTAGACCTTATCCCGCAAGGTATCCGGCAAATACTGTTGAGCCGCCACATGCCCCGGCTCATCGTGCGCATAAATATATCCGTCGCCGTGTCCCAAATCGGCGGCGGCCGCATAGTGGGCGTCTCGAAGATGAGCTGGGACCTGCCCCGAAAGCCCAGATCGTACATCCGCTATTGCCTTATTAATAGCCACATATGCCGCATTCGATTTGGGCGCTAAAGCACAGTAAATCACCGCCTGCGACAGAATAATACGCGCCTCCGGCATACCAACCAACGCCACCGACTGGGCGGCGGCGGTCGCTACTTGAAGCGCCTGCGGATCGGCAAGACCGATATCTTCACTCGCCGCAATCATAATGCGCCGCGCTACAAAGCGTGGGTCTTCGCCGCCTTCGAGCATGCGCGCTAGATAGTGGACGGCGGCATCAGCATCGGAACCGCGTATAGATTTGATGAAGGCGCTAATCACGTCGTAGTGCTGATCGCCGCCTTTATCGTAGCGAACGGCAGCGCGGTCAACGGCTTCCTGGGCATGTGCCAGAGTAATGCGCACAGGCTTGCTAGGGTTTACCTCTCCCCCAGATTCCGCGTTCTCGCCGTGAGATTCAGCCTGTTCATGCTCGCTGAAAGCTATGGCGGCGGCGGCTTCTAAAGAAGTTAGCGAGCGACGTGCATCGCCGCCGGATACTGCAGCAAGGTGGGCACGAGCATCTTCATCAATCACAGCGGCACCGTTGAACCCGCGAGGGTCTTCGAGCGCTCGGTTAATTAAAGACTCAATGTCGGCTGGCTCCAAAGAATGAACTCGAAGCAAAAGTGAACGTGAAAGAAGAGGCGAAATCACGCTGAACGAGGGGTTTTCCGTCGTTGCCGCCACAAGAATAACCCAGCGGTTTTCGACTCCAGGCAGCAGCGCATCTTGTTGAGCCTTTGTAAACCGGTGAATCTCGTCAAGAAAAAGCACTGTTGTGGTGCCGTACATGTCACGGTCTAAAAGTGCTTGGTCCATAACGACGCGAACGTCTTTAACTCCGGCGGTGATAGCGGAAAGCTCAACGAATTTACGCCCCGGCGCACGTGCGATGACATGCGCCAATGTGGTTTTCCCGGTGCCGGGAGGGCCGTACAAAATAACAGACGAAGGTCCTGCTGGTCCAGACTTATCGGCACCAGCAAGCACACGAAGCGGAGACCCTGGGGTCAGCAGATGGGCTTGTCCAAAAACTTCATCGACGTGACGCGGGCGCATACGTACTGCCAAGGGTGCTTGGGATGCGGTACGTGAAGACGGTGTGGACGCAAATTTTACGCGATCTTCGTCGTCTGGAAGGTCAAGGTCAAAAAGCGAATCTGCCATATTTCAACTCTACCGTGCGTATACGCGGTATCTAGAGGGTTTCGCTATCGAGAATGAGGGTTACCGGTCCGTCATTAACGAGTTCAACCTGCATATCGGCGCCGAAAACTCCTGTTTCAACACGGAGCCCGATAGCGCGGAGCTTCTGGACAAAAGCCTCAAAAATCGGCTCGCTGACAGCGCCCGGAGCCGCTTTCGACCACGACGGGCGCCTGCCTTTTTTCGCATCTCCGTAGAGCGTGAATTGACTAACGGCGAGAACGGGCGCATCAACCTCAAGCGCGGATTTTTCGCCCTCAAAAAGGCGCAGGTTAGCGGTTTTATCCGCCATTTTAGCCAGTTGGGTCTCGCCGTCCTCATGGGTAATACCGACGAATGCAAGATACCCGGTTTCTTCAATCGCCCCAACGATTTTATTCTCTACACGCACGGATGCGCGGCTTACACGCTGCAAAATAACTCGCATGGGTAATGCCTCTGCCTTTCGGTATTTCTAAAATGTTTAGATACTTCCGCGAAGCTGTACCGCTTGCAGAAATTTCTCTGCTTCACGGGGTGTTCGGAATTCGATATATCGTTTGTCCGGGTGATTTCTGCGTGCTTCGGCCATAAGAGGCGCATATTTAGGGTAGCTGCTCCAGGTGTAGCGAATCATATTTTCGGGGTCAGTAAAAACGCTCCACAGAGGCGGCTCAGTATTTCCGGCCCAAAGTTCTTCACGAGTCACTGCTCGGTGCAGGGTTCTTCGAATAACCCGCTGCTCAACAAACCATCTCGGATAATGCAGGTAAATGACGGTATCAGCACGCTCTAGAAGACGCTCACGTACCTGCGAATACTGCCATTCTGTAATCCACGAATCCTGCGCCGCGAGCTCATCCACATCTGCTTCAAAACTGGGGCGGGGCGTCCAGTTCTCGCCCCAGTGCAAAGAATCCATTTCGGTATGCGGTATGCCTAAAATCGCACCAAGTCTTCCGGCAAATGTAGTTTTGCCGCTGCCACTGGCGCCTGTCATAAGGATGCGCATAACTCCTGCCTTTCGTGCGGGACTTTTCCAGAATAACTAACCCATACACGAAAGCGGGCTGCATATACACCGTGGTGTATCTACAGCCCGCTTTCCTCTCAGCGCTCACACGCAGGAATTTTCAAGTAAGAACTACTTTTCGTCTTCATCCTTCTTCTTCGGCTTGAAATCAACGCCTGCTTCCTTGCGCTGCTGCGGCGTGATCGGCGCGGGTGCGGCAGTCAGCGGGTCATAGCCGTTACCGGTCTTCGGGAAGGCAATAACCTCGCGAATTGAATCTACCCCCGCAAGAAGCGAGATAATGCGATCCCATCCGAATGCGATACCGCCCATCGGAGGTGCGCCGTACTTGAAGGCGTCCAGCAAGAAGCCGAACTTCTCCTGTGCTTCTTCCTCGCCAATTCCCATGACCGCAAAAACACGTTCCTGCACGTCACGGCGGTGGATACGGATAGAACCGCCACCGATCTCGTTACCATTGCAGACGATATCGTAGGCGTATGCCAGCGCCGAACCAGGATCCTTGTCGAAGGTATCCAAGAACTCGGGTTTTGGCGCCGTAAAAGCGTGGTGCACGGCAGTCCATGCTGAGTGCCCCAGTGCGACATCTCCTGACTCGGTGGCCTCTGCAGCAGACTCGAAGAGAGGCGCATCCACAACCCACAGGAACGACCACTCGCCGTCCTTGATAAGGCCGGTACGGTGACCGATCTCAACACGGGCAGCGCCCAGCAGAGCACGCGCCTGTTTAGCTTCACCGGCGGCGAAGAAGATGCAGTCCCCGGGGTTGGCGCCGGTTGCTGCAGCAAGACCTGCACGTTCCTCATCAGTGATGTTCTTCGCAACAGGACCAGTCAGTTCGCCGTCTTCCTGCACCAGTACATAGGCCAGACCCTTCGCACCGCGCTGCTTTGCCCATTCCTGCCATGCGTCCAGGGTGCGGCGCGGCTGAGAAGCGCCGCCGGGCATTACCACGGCACCCACGTAGGGAGCCTTAAACACACGGAACGTGGTGTTGGCAAAGTAATCGGTAAGTTCGGTCAGCTCAAGACCAAAACGCAGATCTGGCTTGTCGGTACCGTATTTCTCCATCGCTTCGGTATAGGTCATACGGCGAATAGGACGGGGAATCTGCACATCAATCAGGTTCCAGACAGCCTCGACAATGCGTTCGCCCAAGTCAATAATGTCGTCCTGATCTACGAAGGATGCCTCAATATCGAGCTGAGTGAACTCAGGCTGACGGTCCGCGCGGAAGTCCTCATCGCGGTAGCATCGAGCAATCTGGTAGTACTTTTCAATGCCGCCCACCTGCAGGAGCTGTTTAAACAGCTGGGGTGACTGCGGCAACGCGTACCAAGAACCAGGTGCCAAACGCGCAGGAACCAGGAAGTCACGGGCACCTTCGGGTGTTGATCGGGTAAGAGTGGGGGTTTCAACCTCTAGATAACCGTCATCAGCAAGCAGGTTGCGTGCCGCGCGGTTAGCGTCGGAACGCAGGCGCATGATGCGAGCAGGTTCGGGGCGGCGAAGATCGAGGTAACGGTAGCGCAGACGCGCCTCTTCACCGACCTCAACATGCTCGTCAATCTGGAATGGAAGCGGTGCTGCAGTATTAAGAACCTCGACCGCAGAAACTTCAACCTCAATTTCGCCGGTTGCAAGATTCGGGTTTTCATTTCCCTCAGGGCGCTTGGTCACCTGACCGGTTACACGCAGAACGTATTCATTGCGTAGGTGTTCAAAATCATCTTCGTTATGGAACACGCATTGGGTAACGCCCGCGCGATCACGCAAATCGACGAAAGCTACACCGCCGTGGTCACGACGACGAGCTACCCAGCCAGTGAGGGTTACGGTTTCTCCGATGTTGGCGGCGGTGAGCTCGCCATTGGTATGGGTGCGAAGCACTGCATTCCTTTCATTGCAGGCACCTCACGACTATAGACAGTAGCCGGGTGCATGCGCTTGATTTTTAAGATACGCACACTGCGTGCGCATTTTCCCATTGTAATGCCGCCACTCACTATAGTGTGGCGACACCCTCAATATTTTATGAGCCGATACTCTCGGCAGGCACTACACGCACGTTCAGGTCTTCTTCTGGCGGCATCCAGCTCGCGGGGTCCGCAGCAACTTGTTCCCCCGAACGGATATCCTTGACCTCGTGCGCCAGCTCGCCGTTATCCCCCGTCGAAATAAACCAGACGAAGGGAATACCGCGTTTTTCAGCATATTTGATTTGCTTACCGAATTTGGCTGCATTCGCCGAAACTTCACAGGCGATACCACGCGACCGGAGTGCATCAGCAACATCGTTAGCGGCAGACCAGCCTTCATCATTAGTGAGGGCGATAAATACCGCAGAGGGAACCTTACGGGTAGCCTGCGCAAACCCCTGCGAGAGGATGCGCGCAACCAGACGGGTTACCCCAATTGACAGCCCAACTCCGGGATAGGTTTTCTTCCCGTTCGAGGCCAGCGACTCGTACCGACCACCCGAGCAAATCGACCCTAACGATTCATGCCCCACAAGCACAGTCTCGTAGACGGTACCGGTGTAATAATCCAGCCCGCGTGCGATAGAAAGATCGGCAAGAACTTTTCCGGGGGCGCGACGGGCAGCTTCATCAATAACTTCGGCAAGCTCGGTAACACCTCGATCAAGAAGTTCATGCTCAACCTTGTACCGCTCAGCGAGTTCACGGACCTGGGCCACAAAAGATGAATCCTCGGTACGAATCTGCGCAAGCTCTAGGGCTGCCTGAGCCTGCTCTTCAGAGGCGCCAACCTCACGCTGAAGTTCCTGCGCCACCGCATCCGCGCCAATTTTTTCAAGTTTGTCGATGGAACGCAGCACCGCGGCTGTATCGGTAAGTCCCAGCCCAAGATAAAAACCCTCCGCAAGTTTGCGGTTGTTCACCCGAAGTTTGAAATCGGGAATAGGAAGTTTTGAGAGTGCATCCACGACAACGAGAGCGAGGGTCACGTCATAGCGGAAAGGCAGTTCACCATCACCCACAACATCAATATCAGCCTGGGTAAACTCGCGTGCACGCCCTTCCTGCGGGCGCTCGCCGCGCCAAACTTTCTGAATCTGGTAGCGAGAGAACGGGAAATTCAAATACCCAGCGTTCTCAACGACGTACCGCGCGAAAGGTACGGTCAGATCGAAATGCAGAGCAAGTTTTTCTTTAGCTTTAGTGGCGTTATCATCCAGCAGGCGAGAGATCGAGTAAACTTCCTTATCAATATCACCCTTGCGAAGAAGCTGCTCAATAGTCTCAACCGAACGGGTCTCAATCGAAGAAAAACCGTGAAGCTCGAAGGTCTTACGCAGAGTGTCAAGAACATGGTTCTCAACAAGTCGTTCAGCCGGTAAATACTCCGGAAAACCAGACAGCGATGCCTTGCGAGCCATATGCTTCTCTCCTTGAAATCGTGGTATCAGATGTGCGCCATATTGTGTGACGCGCACAGCCTTTTAATCATAGCAAGGATGCGCCCACAGCGAACCGCAAAACTTCGCGCCTATTCTGGCGCGTCACATGCCGCTATAGGATGTATAAACCGTATACACCCGCTATGCTGTATAGATGCGCTATATGTTTCGGCCTATAGCCATGAGACGTTTCCCCGGCATGACATAGAGCCTATTCTTCCGATGGGTTTTTCATGCCCCTAGTGAATGAGAGTTATAGCGGTGACTATTAAATCCGACGACACCCAGGTAAACCTTGAGCAGGCACGTAAGTTTGGTCGTGTATCCGATGACGGTCATGTTTTTGTGATTGTTGAGGGTGAAGAGTACGCCGTAGGGCAACTGCCTGGTGCCTCCGAAGAAGAAGCCCTGGCATATTTCGCCCGCAAGTTCGAGAACGTTGAGGCACAGGTCTCTCTGCTCGAATCGCGTGTTGAGAATAATTCCCCGGCGGCAGATCTGCAAAAGGGTATCACCTCCATCGGTGCGCAAATTGGTGTGCGCAATATGGTGGGCGATTACGCAAGCTTGCAGGAGCGCCTGTCCGCATTGAACGAACGCATTATTAAGCTGGGCGAGGCTCAGCAGCAGGAACGTGCCGAGAACCGTGAACGTGCTCTGGCGGCGCGCGAAGAGATCGTTGTTGAGGCTGAGCAGATTGCGGCTCAGGATGTTGAGAAAATCCATTGGAAGAATTCTCACGCCCGTATGAACGAACTCTTCGATGCGTGGAAACAAGCCCAGCGTGAAATTCATTTGGCGAAATCAGTTGAAGACGAACTGTGGAAACGATTCCGCGCCGCCCGCACCACCTTCGACCGCAACCGTCGGGCGCATTTCTCGCAGCTTGACGACCGTAACGCCCGCATCAAACGCGCGAAGGAAGAGCTGATCGCTCGCGCTGAACAGCTGTCTTCTTCAACCGATTGGTCTGAAACCTCACGTGAATACGGCAAGTTGATGCGTGCTTGGAAGGAAGTTCCGCGCGGTTCTCGCCGTGAGGACGATAAACTGTGGGCGCGTTTCCGTGCCGCTCAGGATGTCTTCTTTGATGCCCGCAACGCCGCCGAAGCACAACAGGACGAAGCATATGCCGAGAATCTCAAGGTTAAAGAGGCTCTCCTAGTTGAAGCTCGTGACCTGTTGCCGGTAACCGACATTTCTGCCGCTAAAAAGGCTTTTGAGAAGATCCTTGATCGTTGGGATGCAGCCGGTCGAGTTCCGCGCGCAGATTTGCGCCGTATAGATTCTGAGCTTCGTAAGATTCAGGATGAAATCAACGGTGCAGAAGCCGCTAAATGGAAGAAGAACGATCCCGCTAAGGCAGCCCGCGCAAACTCACTGCTTACCCAGATCCAGGATTCGCTCGCCGAGCTTGAGTCTGAGCTACAGGCAGCACAGGCCTCCGGCGATGCTAAGAAGATCGCCAAGGCGCAGGAGGCTTTGGAGGCGCGCCGCGCCTGGGCGGCAACCCTTGAAGGTTTCAACGCCTAAAGCTTGTTCCTTCCTTTCTTACGAAGGTACAAAAATTCCGGGGTGTTCCCAATCGGGAGACCCCGGATTTTTTGTGTTTATCTGCCAAGCTATGCCCTACTTACACGCTTTACACACCATGCGCAGATTTTCACGCACCTACTGTAGACTATGCAGCCGCTGGCTTGGCACCGGTGAGACGATACGCCTTATAGACGCCCGCAACGTTACGCACAACGTTCAAGACATGCTCAAGCATAAACCTGTCCCCTAGTTCAACCGCAAACCGGTCGATGACGGTACGATCCTCAGAGGTGTGCACGCGCGCATCCAGAATGCTTACTCCGGCCTCTGAAATAGCTCGGATGAGGTCGCTGAGCAGACCCTTACGGTCCAGGCCCTCCACCTGAATCTGCACGCGGTACATGGCATCAGGTGAGGAAGCCCATTCCACCGTGGTAATACGGGGCTCCTCATCGGCATTACGCATATTGGGGCAGTCGCGCCTATGTACTGAAATACCGTTATACCGAGTCACCATGCCAATGATGTCATCGGGCGGAACCGGTGTGCAGCATCGCGCAATCTTCGTCAGCACGCCCTCAGCACCTGGAACGACCACGCCATTATCGCTGACAGCACGGTGAGTCTGCTTAAGCAGGGTCTCATCAAAGTCGCTAACCTCAACCTCAGATTCTTCAATCTGGTCGCCATTATAGAGCTCGACAAGAGAGTCAATCACCTGCTTTGGCGATATTTCGTTCTCACCAATTGCTCGGTACAGCGTTGCAACGTCATTCTTGTGCAGCTGTTGAGCTACCTGCGTCATGAGCTCTGGGCTCATCATCTTCTGCAGCGGCAGCTCATTATTGCGCATGCTCTTAGTGAGAGCTTCACGCCCGCGATCCAAAGCCTCAAGACGGCGTTCTTTTGCGAAATGCTGACGAATCTTTGTTCGCGCTCGCGATGAACGCACGAATTTGAGCCAGTCCTCGCTGGGGCCAGCATCCTCATTTTTGGTGGTCGTAATTTCGACTGTTGAACCCGTGGGCAGCACTGTATGAAGTGGCACTAGGCGCCCATTTACCTTAGCGCCAACGGTACGATCCCCCACTTCAGAGTGAATAGCATAAGCGAAATCTACGGGGGTTGACCCGGCGGGAAGAGCAATTGCTTCACCGTCGGGAGTGAGCACCACGATCTCATCGGTATCGAGAGTTTCTGCCAAAGACTCATAGAATTTATCTGACTCAGGGTTGGAATTAGAGATTTCGGCAATAGACTGCAAAATCCCCACATTCATGGCAGAGGTATGCGCCCCCGGCTCGTGTTTCTGCTGGGTTATTTTCTCCCCCCGCGAAGCCGCTTTATATCGCCAGTGCGCGGCAACACCGTATTCCGCTTCCTCATGCATCTTATAGGTGCGGATTTGAATTTCCAACGGTAAATTACCCGGCCCATAAACCGTCAAATGTAATGATTGATAATTGTTATTTTTAGGATTCTTAATATAATCTTTGAAACGCCCCGGCATAGCAGGCCAGAGTGAAAGTATATGCCCTAAAACGGTGTAACATTGTTCATCCGTTTCGACCATAATGCGCACCGCGAGAATATCGTTAATCTCGTCAAAACTACGCCCTTTGGTTTTCATTTTTTGATGAATGGAATAGTAATGCTTCGGGCGGCCCGTCACCGTAGCCTCAAGCCCCACCGAGTCTAAACGCTCTGTAATCTTGCTGCGTGATTCATCAAGAAATTTTTCAAGTTTAGGAGTACGCTCTCCCACCATACGCACAATTTCGGCATATATTTCGGGGCTCATCGCGGCAAATGACAGGTCCTCAAGCTCCCACTTGATGGTGTTGAGTCCCAAGCGATGGGCCAGCGGAGCATAAATTTTAAGAGTTTCTTCAGCTTTCCGCGCCGCCGACCCTGCAGCCACAAAACGCCACGTACGTGCATTATGCAGACGATCGGCAAGTTTGATAAGAAGCACGCGAATATCTTTACTCATCGATAGCACGAGTTTGCGAATAGTCTCGATGGATGCGTGCTCGCCATAAGTCATTTTGTCGAGCTTTGTCACACCATCAACAAGGTAAGCAACCTCTTCGCCGAACTCCTCTGTGAGCTCTTCCATGGTGTATTCGGTGTCTTCGACTGTGTCATGTAGAAGCCCCGCTGCCAAGACAGGACCGGTCGCGCCCATTTCAGCAAGAATCGCGGTCACGGCAACGGGGTGGGTAATATACGGATCGCCACTTTTACGTTTTTGACCTTCATGATATTTATTCGCTATTTCAAAGGCACGCTGCAGAACTTGAATATCTTCATCGGGGTGATATTTCCGCACGGCGCGTACAACAGGCGCTAAAAGCGGTGAGAAACGTACGGATGCGCTTTCGTTGGCTCCCCCAGATGTTGAAAGCATGCGGCGACCAAAAACCAAACGGTTAGGCACACGTCCGGATGCCGCCATCACACGGTGAGAGCCACGCACAATTTTCTTAGGCGGCTGCGTCTGCATGCCGCCTTCGTTATCGGGGATTACGGGAGATCCTGCTGCGCTCATCTTTCTGCCTTCTTCCTCGTGCCCTCCACGTATTGAGAATCATCGTCGACCCACGCATCACCATAAAACCTGCGATATCACGATATCTTGAGTGAGACTCTCATGTGTTTATTTATCCTACTCACTGTTGTGCAAATGCGGCAAACTCATGTAGTGAAACTTTCAAGATTTATTGTAGGTGTTACATAAACCATAAGGGGCGCTCTTGTGAGAACGCCCCCTATGATTATTCACTTATATGCCCCAGTCAAGTTATTGGTCTGCGTTTATAACGTTGACTTCAAAACTCGGTTTACGGCGTTTACGCGGTTTATCATCGTCATCCTCAGATGCGGCATCCGCCTCTGCCTGACCACTCGCGCGGTATTCCTCAACCTTACGTGTGTGGGCGAGAATCTTCCGCTCGCCCAAACGTAGGGTTCCATAAAGCGGCGCCGATACGAAGAGTGTACCGACCATGCCGACCAGAATACCGACGAACAATGACAGCGAGAGATCTTGCAGAGTACCGGCGCCCAGCATAAACGCGCCGATAAAGAGGATCGAACCCACCGGAAGAACACCAACAATAGCGGTGTTAATTGAACGTACCAACGTCTGGTTCACCGCAAGGTTAATGTCTTCCGCAAATGTCCTGTCTTTACGGGAGAAAGCATCCTCGGTGTTCTCACGGATTTTATCGAAAACCACCACCGAGTCGTACAGTGAGTAGCTCAAAATCGTCAAGAAACCGATGATCGCACTCGGGGTAATCTCGAATCCGAGAGCCGCGTAAATTCCTACCGTAACAACTACGGTAAAAAGCAACCCGGCTATAGAGGCCAGCGACATCTTCCACGTGCGGAAATAGAACGCCATGCCGATCAGGGCAAGGATCACGAACACGATCAACCCGAAGAATGCCTGGCGAGTTACATCTTCGCCCCAGGTAGGACCAACGTAAGAAGAGGTTACGTCGTTCTCGCTCACGCCATAAGCATCTTGCAGAGCTTTCTTAACACTGAGGGTTTCGTTATCAGAGAGCTTGCTCATTTGAGCACGGATAGTTCCGGGGGCGATATTTGTAACACGCACATCCGATGCCGAGGGTGCATGCTCTTTCACTGCGTTTTCGCCCTCAGACACCTCAGTGTGGGTGGTTCGAGATACCACAAATTCCGAGCCGCCACGGAAATCAATACCCAGGTTAAATCCACCGCTTACAAGCGGTATGGCAACAGATACCGCCATCAGTAGAACCGCAAGTAAGAGCCAAAGGCGGCGCTTGCCGATGAAAGGATAAGACCGGGCACCCGAGTGCAAGTCATTACCGAAGCGCGCAAAAACATTAGGCTTAACTTCAGCAGCCATGATTACGCCTCCTTCTCATCATTTGTTGCTTCTTCCGCAGCGGCGGCACGCTCGGCACGTCGACGCTCCGCAATACTTAGGGTAGGTTCCTTTGACGAGCGGAAACGACCGGCGCCTCGGTATAGGGGTGCTGCCCCCAAGGATTCCGGTGAAAGCCCGGAATGGCGGTGCCCCTCGCCAAAGTATCGTGTATTTGCAAGCAGAGTAAGCGCCGGGTGAGTGAAGAGATACACCACAATCAGGTCTGCGATCGCGGTAAGACCCAAGGTAAATGCGAAGCCCTTCACCGAACCGACTGAGACAACGTACAGCACTACTGCCGCCAGAAGGTTCACAGCCTTAGAAGCCAGGATAGTTCGGGACGCGCGCTTCCACCCGTGACTGACAGCCGCCGGTATTGTACGTCCGGCACGAATTTCATCACGAATACGCTCGAAGTACACAATGAAGGAGTCTGCCGTCGCACCAATTGCCACAATCAAACCGGCAACACCCGCCAGGGAGAGGCGATAGTTTAGGGCCCATCCCAAAAGCACAATGGCTTCATACGAGATAATGCCCGCGACCACCAAAGAAGCCATTGTCACAAACCCGAGCAGACGGTACTGGAACAGTGAGTACACAAAGACTAAAAGCAGACCAATCAGACCGGTCAGAATACCCACTTTAAGCTGTTCTGCGCCCAAAGTTGCAGAGATCTGCTGCTCTGATTGAATAGAGAAGCTAATCGGGAGAGCACCGTACTTCAGCTGATCGGCAAGATTCTTAGCTTCCTGCTCTGAGAAGTTACCGGTAATCTGCGGCTTGCCGTCCGCGATAACCGCCTGCGAGACGGGCGACGACAAAACTTTACCGTCGAGCATAATAGCAAAGCGGCTGCGGGGATCGTTCGGGCTCTGACCGCGAATAGCGTTCAGACGAGTCGTCACTTTCTTAAAAGTTTCACGGGCCGAGTCGTTGAACTCAATATTCACGGTCCAGCGACCGGTGTTAATGCCCTGCCCGCTAGTTTCTTGCGAGTGACTTGCCGTCGAAATATCGTTACCGTTGAGTTCTACCGGGCCCAAAATGTATTTCTCGTTGCCATCGGTAGAGCACGCCACAATAGCTTTCTTGGGGTCTGCCGCTTCCGCATCTTCATTATTGCCCGCGGAGCAATCTTTAGCCTCAAACTCTTTATAAAGCTCGGGAGTAATCCAGTTGGTATCCGAACCGTCCTGTGGCTCTGCGGTAGGCTTTGGGAGTTTATCGTCAGGAGTGCGTGATTCCTCAGGTACTGCTGTACCGGGCGATGAGGACTGCAGCACCGCGCGGAAGGTCATGTTGGCGGATGCCTGAATAAGCTCACGGGTTTCTGGGCTGATATTTCCAGGAACCGAAACCACAACGTTGTTTCCAGAGCCGAAGGACGTCGTAACTTCTGCTTCCGAAACGCCCGCACCGTCAACGCGCTGACGAATAATTTCAACAGCCTGTTTCAGCTGCTCTTGGCTAACGTTGGTGTCGTTCGACCCGTTCACTTTGGGTGAGAGGATCATCTGGGTACCACCAGATAAATCAAGTGCTAGTTTTGCTCCCCACGATCCACCGGCTTGCGTGGGACCGAAAATACCAGCGGCCATAAGGATCATGAGCAAAACCATCGAGACGAGGGCGCCTCGCGCGGCTGCAAGCGGTGAACGCCTAGCCATATGTGCCCCTTACTAGTTCTATGTTCTAGATATTCTTATGTGCATGAGATAAGGAGCTCCCCCTTTTAGCGGCGAAACTCCTTGACCAGTTATTCTTTGGTCTCTGAAACGTCAGAGCTTGTTTCTTCGGATGCGCCAGCACCTTCGACAGAATCTTCAGCAGCCGTAATAACCTGCGCAATCGAGTGTGGGTTAATGGTGATGACGGTGCCTTGAGCAATCTCAAGTTTAGCTTTCTGCGCCTCAGCATCAACGGAGACAATTTTGCCGTACAGACCCCCACGTGTCATGACTTCATCCCCGGGTTTAAGCGAAGCGATCATATCCCGCAGCGCTTGGAACTGACGCTTCTGCCGCCTAAAACTGCTGTAAATCAAAAACCCAGCAAAGACGACGACAAGAATCATCATAAGCGAATTGACGTCCATATGTTTCCTCTCCGTAGGCGCAAGCCCACCGCCGCAGGTTGGTAATTCCTACGGATATTTTGACGTTTTATCTGTGCACTACCTATCCATCCTACGCGAGAGGGCTGTGTTTCCCTACTCGTTTCATGATCTGCGTGTAGGTTTTCTCAAGCATTATTCGCCGTTTTGGCGATACTCAGGCATCTTTTATGCGGATAGCTAACGCGCCATTTTTAGCTTATAACCCACACAAAGGTGTATCGCAACGAAGACGGTGTCTGTACCTGGTCTCCGATCTCGCTGAGCAGCAGCGGGTACTAGAGGTTAATTTCAGGTGCCTCAAGCCCCAAGTGTTCCCAAGCCGCAGGCAGTGCTACGCGCCCGCGCGGAGTGCGACCGATCAAACCCTCACGCACCAGATAAGGTTCAGCGACAGTTTCTACAGTCTCGGTTTCTTCCCCCACCGCAATAGCAAGAGTTGAAAGACCCACTGGTCCCCCACCAAATTTGTGGATAAGAGACTCTAAAACGGCTCGATCTAGACGGTCGAGGCCGCGCGCATCCACCTCATACATATCAAGGGCGGTCGCGGCATCATGAGAGTTGATATCGTGAACATCATTGACGAGTGCCCAGTCTCGCACACGGCGCAGCAAACGGTTTGCGATACGCGGGGTTCCGCGCGAACGACCGGCGATCTCGGCATATCCTTCACTTGTGATACGCATATCCATCAAACCAGCGCTTCGGCGAAGTACAAGTTCTAACTCAGGCACAGAATAGAACTCAAGGTGCCCGGTAAAACCAAAACGGTCACGCAGCGGACCGGGAAGCAGACCTGCCCGGGTTGTTGCACCTACCAACGTAAATTGAGGAAGCTCAAGCGGAATCGAAGTTGCTCCGGCGCCTTTGCCAACCACAATATCCACACGGAAATCTTCCATCGCCATATAGAGCATTTCTTCTGCCGGGCGGCTCATACGGTGTATTTCGTCAAGAAAGAGTACCTCGCCCGGTGTGAGCGAAGACAGAATCGCAGCCAAATCACCCGAATGTTGAATTGCTGGTCCGGAGGTAATACGAAGCGGTGCCTCCATCTCAGCGGCAATAATCATTGCTAGGGTGGTTTTGCCCAGCCCGGGAGGGCCGGAAAGCAATACATGGTCGGCACTGCGCCCACGCATTTTTGAGGCTTCGAGCACAAGGGAAAGCTGCTGCCGCACGCGCTTTTGCCCTACAAAGTCGTCAAGCGACTTAGGGCGCAGCGCCGCCTCAATCATTTTCTCCTCAGGTTCTTCTTCCATTGCAACCAGACGTTGCCCAGGAACCTGCCCTGGCGCGTATCCGCCGGATGTAGCGTTATCGTATGGATTCTGAGTCACAATATCGTCCTTTATGGAAGAGAACACCAAGTCTTCTTAACCCACGACATAGCGTACCGCTAATGCCGCCCCACCGTATTCTGTGCTCCCAGAGAGGCAAGTACCCCTCGCAGAGCAACGCCCACGGCTTCCTTTTCTGCAGCTGGGTTATGCTGCACGTAAGCGTCGATTGCGGCATCTGCGTCTTTTTCGCTCCACCCTAAAGAGGTGAGCGCATCCATAACCTGGGGCTTCCACGCGATGCCCTGGGCGGGAGCGTTTTCTTCGGCCTGACCTTCACTCAAAATGAGTTTACCAGCCAGTTCTAGCACAATACGCCGCGCACTTTTCGGCCCGATCCCCGGAACTTTGGTAAAGGCTTTATCATCGCCGGTTGCAACGGCTCGCTCAACCTCGGTGGCAGTATGCACGCTCAAGACGGCAAGGGCGATACGCGGGCCAATCCCCGAAACCGAGAGCATCATCTCAAAGACCTCTCGCTCTGCAGGTTCTGCAAACCCGTAGAGAGTCATGGAGTCTTCGCGCACGATCATAGAGGTCAACAAGGTTGCAGTCGATCCCGTGCGCAGATTTGAGAGGGTACGTGCTGTGGCCCGAACGAGCATACCAAACCCATTGACATCAAGAATTGCGCTCTCTAGCCCTACATAGGTTACATGCCCCGTTAACGACGCAATCATCTTTTCCCTCTCTTGTTACCTTGACCCTGCCAACGAGGGTGCCATCATCCAGTATATTAGAATATTTTTCTGAATGTACAGTTTATAGCAATCTTTATCGAAAATATTTCCGATATAAGTTTAGCGTCGTGTCTTTGCCTCAGCTTCAAGCCAGATTCGTTGTGCTGGTGTCAGCTTCGCATGCTGTGCACGCACGGGGCGTGACCCCTGGTGAGTCTGCGTATTCGCTGACATATTAATGCCAGAACCAATGCCGCCACCGCGCCAGCCATGACAGATTGCGATCGCTAAAGCATCTGCTGCATCGGCGGGTTTAGGAATTTTTTCCAGCCCCAAAATCTTGGTAACCATACGACCGACCGAGGCTTTATCTGCACGCCCCGAGCCGGTAACGGCAGCTTTCACTTCAGAAGGCGTATGAAAGAAGACCGGAATGCCGCGTACTGCCGCGGCAGAAATAACCGCCCCAGAGGCATGGGCCGTACCAATCACCGTATTGACCTGCTCCTGCGCAAAAATGCGTTCAATAGCAAGAGCATCAGGTTGATAGGTATCAAGCCAGGTTTGCGTAACGGTAAAAATCCGCAGAATACGCTCATCAAGAGGCTCAGCGGCGGCGGTTCCCGCGATCCCCACGTTAATGAAGCTGGCTTTGCGATTGGCGGTCATGTCAATCATGCTAAGCCCACAGCGGGTAAGCCCCGGATCTACACCCATAATGCGGGTGGCGCCAGCAGAGCGCGGCTCATTGCGAAGAGGATGGTTTTCTTGCGTAGATGCGTTCATGGTCCTCTTTCGTTGTTGCGCTGCGGGGCTGTGTATATAGTTCATGCCCGAGTGGCTGCGATGCCGGTGTTTGGTACCGTATCGTAACCGTGCTCGGGCATGAGGAATAAAAGGCTTTTACTCTGCCTCTAGCTGTTCCATGACGTCGGCAGAGACGTTGGCGTTGGAGTATACGTTCTGCACGTCGTCGAGTTCTTCGATGGCGTCTGCAAGTTTGAGGAATTTCTTAGCGCCTTCGAGGTCGAGATCTACCTGCATGGTGGGGCGGAATACGGGGTCGTCGTTATTGTAGTCGAGTTCCGCTTCATCCAGTGCTTTGCGGATTTCAGGCAGGTCAGTGGGAGCGGATACAACCGTGAAGACATCGCCTTCGTCGAGTACTTCTTCGGCACCTGCGTCAAGCACAGCCATAAGGACATCGTCTTCGGTCAGACCGTCGGTCTTGGTAACTTCGGCAACGCCCTTGCGTTCAAAGAGGAAGGCGACCGAACCTTGATCTGCCATGGTGCCGCCGTTACGGGTGACTGCCAGGCGAACATCTGACGCCGCACGGTTACGGTTGTCGGTAAGGCACTCGATGTAGAGTGCGGTGCCCTGAGGCCCGCGAGCTTCGTATAGGATCTCGGTGTAATCGATGGTTTCGCCGGTGAGCCCAGCGCCACGCTTAATAGCGCGGTCAATGTTGTCGTTGGGTACAGAGTTTTTCTTTGCTTTGGAGACGGCTAGGTCGAGTGCGGGGTTACCAGAAATATCTGCGCCGCCCATACGAGCCGCAACTTCAATAGCTTTAATGAATTTTGCGAAAGCCTTTGCACGCTTAGCGTCAATTGCGGCTTTCTTATGCTTTGTAGTGGCCCATTTAGAGTGACCCGACATTCGTATCTCCCTTGTCTCTTCTTCGCCCGTGGCGGCGTACTTGCCCTGTTGCCACGTCACAATACTTTTACACTATACCGGTTTCGCGCGGTTCTCGGATAGTTTCATACCTGCGTTTCGCGGGGTGCATACCGTCAAAGTTTTGGTGTGCACCCCGCGACTTGTTTTGGATGTTGTGGCGGGTACCTGCCCTAGCGGGGGCGTTTCATGGCGGATGCGCGCGCTTTTTCGACCATCGAGTCATCAATTTTTTCAGGGGTGAACTCCCCATATTTGCGTTGTGCTGCCGCCTCAATCAGGTAGTCCGAAATCTTCGGGTTCTTCGGCAGAAGCGAACCGTGCAGATAAGTACCCACCACGTTATGCACGCGAGCGCCTTCGTGATGATCTGTCGAGTTGTTCCCTACGCCTTTGGTCACGGTTGCCAGGGGCTCGCATCCTGCGCCGAGGTAGGTTAGTCCCGAGTGGTTTTCAAATCCCACGATGGTGCCGAATTCTTGTGAGTCTTCAACGATGTTGCCAATCAGACGTTCGTTGCCGCCGACCGTGTAAGCATCAAAGATGTTGATACCTTTGAGGGTTTCGCCTTCGTGGGTGCGGAATTCTTTGCCGAAGAGCTGGTAGAGCCCGCAGATCACGAGCATGGGCATGCCGTCTTCTGCATTCTTTTTGAGCTTGGCTCCTATGGCGTGCAGGTCTTCTTGAATTACGGTTTGTCCGGAGTCTTGGCCGCCGCCTCCGATAATAATATCGATGTCGTCGGGGAAGGTATCTCCAGGGTTGTAGTCGAGAATTTCAACGTCGAACCCGTGGGCGTGTGCGCGGCGTGCCAGCGCTAGAGTGTTTCCCCAGTCCCCGTATATATTCATGTCTTTGGGGTATAGCTGAAGGATACGCAGGGTTTTGCCGTTATTAGGGCTTGAAACCGGTTCTCCTGCAATGGTGTGGGTCATTACGAAACCCTTTCGACGTCGGTGAATTTGGTGAGCTCTTCGCGTAGGGCGAGCATTGCGGTGTAGGTACAGAAGATTCGCATGGGTGCGTCGCCGCTGGTGGTGATGAATTTCCTAAGGGCTTCGCTGAGGTTTTCGTTGACGTCATCTACTCGTACACCGTCGTGTTCAAGGCGCAGCGCCATATCCCAGGCGCGTACCCCTGAGACCATGTCTACACCGGTGTCACTCAGCGAGTCGAAGTCTACGTCCCATAGCCAGGAGACATCACGGCCGTCTGCATATTGGTCGTTGATGGTGATCATGGTGGCGTAGTCGTCTGCGCTTGCGCTGGCGAGTGAGAGGCGGAATCCGCTGGGGTTCTTAACAAGCAGAAGCTGCAGCGGGCGGCCATTGATGTTGAGGGTTTCGCCGCGACCGAATGCCGGGGTGATTTTAGCGAGTTCGTCAATAAGGGCTTGTTTGTTGAGTTTTTCGCCCAGAACCACACGGGTGAGGGCAATGGCACCGGCGGCATTGTAGATATTGTAAATACCGTAGAGGTTGATGTTTCCTTCGCAGGTTTCACCGGCGAGATCGAAGGTTGCGCTGGTACCTGAGAACGCGGTGAGGGTAACGTCTGCGGAGGGCAGTTTGCCGCGGTTGTTATTGATTCCGGCGCGCATTTCGTCATCCGAGGGGAAGAAGGAACGCAGCGTTTCGTTGAGCCCAAAGTAGCTGATGTTTGTTCCGGTTTTTACGGATTGAGCAAGCGAGAGGATGCGCGGGTCTTCCCGGTTGAGCACCACGGTGTCGGTGGTGGCTTCAGCTACAGTGGAGAGCATGCGGCGGGTTGTGTCAATTTCGCCGAATCGGTCGAGCTGGTCTCGCAGCACGTTCAGTAGCAATGCGTAGTTTGGTTTGACGGCTTTGACGAAGTGCACGGCGTGGGCTTCATCAAGTTCTAGTACGGCAATGTCTGCGTCGAGTTTGCCGCTAAGGTCCATAGCTCCGAGCAGTGCCGCCGCCACACCGCGCACGAAGTTTGATCCAGTGCGGTTGGTGAAGACTTTGAGTCCCTGTGCTTCGAGGAGCTGCACAGCCATTTTGGTGGTGGTTGTTTTGCCGTTGGTTCCCGAAACGACGACGACGCCATAGGGCAGTTTGGCGAGTTCTTCGGCAACAAATCGTGGGTGTAGTTTTTCCATCACGAGACCGGGGAATGCTGATCCGCCGCCGCGTAGCGTGCTGGCGTAGCGAATGCCCTGTCCGAGAAGGCGAATTAGGGGTTTTGACATGTTCACCATTCTATACCGTTTGTGGTGTATTCCTGTGCGAGGGTTCTTCGCAACGCAGCACCGGCTATACACCGGGCTGGATACCGCTCCCCTGCTATAAGCACTAAGCATGCAACGATATTCCTCTGTATAAGGTCCCCTCAGAGAGTTTTGAACACGACGACCTAGAAAAGCGAGGTCTGTACCGTGACGGCGCTGAGAGTATCCGTCGGTTCCACCACATAGTTAGCGAGTTCTGCGGTGTTGATCAGCACGGCGGCATCCGGGTCTCCAACGTGAGCGGTCATGAATTTTCCTGCGGCTCCGGTGCAGAAGAAACCTGCTTCGCGGGTTTTGAGGATGCTGGGGAATGCGTCAAGTGGTTCCGGGTTTTGCGCACGCAACGCCGCGTAAGGGCGGTTCATTGCCACGGAGGGAACCCAGGATTCATCTAGGGCGGTAAGCTGCGTTAATAGCCCAGATTCGGTAAGCGCTTTATGTGCGCGCTCCACTGTGTTTTGATGCGCCGCCCGCAGTTGAGCCCCGGGTAGCGGCTCAGTCCAAGCTCGGTATTTACTCGCTACCTGTTTGACCTGCGGAATATTGGCGATGCGAGTTACCGCATCCTCAGCTTCACGAATTAGCAACCCATCGGGCGCCTGGGCTATATAGGTTGCTGTGGCGACGGCCTGCTCATCCAGACGACGCGGTGTTGAGCTTTGCGAGCTGGTGCCGACTTTAGAGCTTCCGTCAGGAAAAGTGGCGATATAAAGCCTGTGGGGTTGCTGTGCGTAGGCGCGCATTCCGGGGGTCAGCGTTCCCGCGTAAAGATGCGCGGTATGCAGAGCCGTGAACTCGTCATGCGCGGCGCAATATTCGCATTGTTTCCCGCTCTCTAGGCGGTTTCCCTGTGGGCACGCTACACGCTGTATCTGCCCGGTTTCTGTATTGCCGCGTGTGTATCCGGCGCAGAACTTTTGGAGGTTCCCGGTGCCGTCTAGCGCGAGCCGAAGTCCAAGAAACGCGCCCGGAGTCACGGGAACGGTCATAACATCGCCGCTGGGTTTTACGCTTGTGCTGCCTGAGGCATCCGCCAACACCACGGATTCAAGGCGTAGAAAAGGCTGCCTTTCACGCCACTGCACATCACGCCAGATAAGGGCATGTGCGTGTTCGGCTGCTGTGGAAACATCAAAAATTGAGTCCAGCAGGTTAGGGTACCTCATACGTTCAGTGTAACCCTGCCTTTCACACGCGAATAGAGCTGCCGTTTTCTTCTGAGGCTAGTACTCCTCATTCTTGAAGAATTCGTCGCTGCTGAGCGAGACGGAGAGCTTCTTCAAAACTTCGAGTTCTTTAATTTTCCAGCCTTCGCCCTTCACATAGACGAACGTGGCTTTCATTTCTCGGTTCATACCGCGGTTGCGGTAGATTTTGTTGTTTTGCAGGCTTTCTTCGTTATACCAGGCGTAGCGGTTGCGTTTGTAGGAATACGTTACCACCCATTCGGCAGAGTCCCCAGAACCAACTTTTTCCGAGCTTAGAATCTCTACCTTATAGAGTGGATTTACGGGCCAATATCCCGCCGAGGTCATATCGTCAAACTTCATGGACTCTTCGGGCGTATCCCCGCGGTCTTCGGGGGTGCGGGTGTCAAACGTTGAAGGACGCTCGGTAAATTTATAGTCTTTGGTGAAGAATTGCAGCGACTCTTCATCAGTCATTTCGTGGTTCGTAAGAATCTCATACTCATGGAATTTTGCGAGACGTTTAAGCAACGTTTCTGGCCCTTCAATACCCTGTTCTTTGACTTTAGGGTCGAATTCAGGCTCGTGAACGTTATACGCGGGGTGCTCTTCGGTAGCCGCAACAAATTCTCCGTTGTCATAACGGTTCTGTTCACTGGGTGTCAGGGGTGCTTGTGCGCCGCTGGGCAAGAGTGCAGGCCCGCTGGGCTTGATCTTAGCGGGGGAAGGTTCTGCTGTTGGCGTCGGGTTGCCGCTGGCGTCGTCATAGGAGTTTCGATTGTCCTCAGAGGCCGTGGAATTTCCGCCGCTGTGGCTCATAGGGGAGGATGCCACGCATCCAGGCGTAGCTAGAATGCAGCCCGTGAGAGCGAGAGATAAAAGGGTACGCTTGTACCCAGCGGCGGATGTTGTCATCAACAAACCAGCTTTCGAGAGTGGTTGGTATGCGGTTAATGTTGAAGCCGGAAGAGCGCTTCAAGCGGTGATGTTGCTATCTCTATCCTGCCACATGCACACGCTAAAAGCATTAATGTACCAGATGATGGTTTAGTGTGGAGGATTTCAAGAGCAATTTTGCGATTAAAGAGCAGGTCACGAGCGTATTTTTACGTCGCGTTAAGACTTCAGGAACACTCATGAAGTATACCTGCATACGCGGTTTAACGTGAATGTTTCATGACCCCTCAAAGTAACATAACTGTCGGAAACGTTCAGGCGGGGCTATGAGGGCATGCGAGCGAACCCGTCGGCGATAATCTGGCGCATGTCATCAAGGGTTCGAGACATGGTTTTCGTGTGGGCGATAATGGGCAGAAAATTGGTGTCACCGCTCCAGCGAGGAAGAATATGCTGATGCAGGTGATCAGCTATACCCGCTCCCCCGACTTTGCCCTGATTCATGCCTATATTGAACCCGTCATTATGGGAAACTTCGCGCAAAACCCGCATTGCACGCTGAGTCAGGCGTGCCATTTCGAGAGTTTCTTCCTCATTTGCCTGATCGTACAGAGGAATATGGCGGTAGGGGCAGATGAGCAAATGCCCCGGGTTATAGGGGTACAGGTTGAGCAGAGCGAAGGCGTGCTCTCCACGATAAACAATGAGCGATTCTTCATCGCTGCGCGAAGGAGCCGTGCAGAATGGGCAGGTTTTCTCAGTATGATCCTGCTGCCCACCGCTCACATAAGCGGTACGATGCGGTGTCCAGAGCCGCTGGAACGCATCGGGCACACCGGGCAGCTCGAAGTCATCGGTGACGTTCGTGTTCTGGGCATTCTGGTTTTCGCTCATATCCCTATTAAACCGTATATTTAACTCCGCGAGCGGCTCACGTGCGCTCTAATCTGAATCACGCCCCAGGCGCACCGCGATCTTCTGACGAATCACCGTGAGCGTCTGTTTAGTCTCTTCCAGCAGTTCCATTGGTTGTTCGGGCTCGTGATCGTCTTCTTCGTTATCAGTGGCAAGATTGCGGTGAGAGGCAAGAAACTCTTGTGTAAGTTCTTCGGGTGGATGGTGTACCGTGCCGTCGCCCATACGGATGGCGAGCATAGCTTTCAGCTCAGCGATTTCGGCGTGAAGTGCCTCAATATCGGCTTTCGTTGCAGCGTGGTCTTCTTCAGTGACTCCGCTAATTTTTTCGATCACCCAGGTAGCAAGCGCACCGGTAATCACGCCGAACAGGCCAACCCCGTAAATCATGACAACCACGGCAATAACCCTGCCGGGTACGGTCACGGGGTATACGTCGCCATAGCCCACAGTCGCCAGTGTTGCGAGAGTCCACCAGTACGCCGTCCAGATATCTTTGATGAGGGCACCTGGGGCACCTTGCTCAATGGAGAAGATAGCGAGGGCCGCCATGATCACGAAGATCAGTGTATACCCGAAGAGTTTAACGGCCAGTTCTGAGAGCAGCTTGTATTGGCGGTTGGCGGTCATGTGAAGCATCGCCAAGAAACTCACAATACGCCAGGCTGGCAGAAGCACAATGGCGAGGTTCATCAGGTTGTGCGTGAAGAAGTAGATGCGCCGGGGCGCTAGGTAGAGACGCACACAATAATCAACCGCGAAAAGCGCCCACAGTATCATTTGAAAAATATTGAGGATGCCGTCAAGTGGTGCGCTAATGCGTGTGCTCACAATGGGTGCAGCGTAGGCAACAAGGTACAGGAGAGAGGCAATAAAAAGCGGTTTATCGGTGCGGCGCTCCCATTCGGTGAGTCCTTCTTCGCCGCGGGTAATCTTAGGGCGGCGCTCATTGTGCGGGCGGTTAGCTGGGGTATCGGCGAAGGCGGTGTTCTCAGGCTCGAGTACGGTACGGGTGTGTGGTGTTTCTGTACCGTTTGCCTCTGCCATACTGCCCAGTCCTTACATGCTCTTCGTTGAAGCAGGTCTGCCGCGAATTGTCGGCTCCCGTGCGAACCTTTCTACAGCCATCATATCGGTTTTCTGCAGGTATCTGTGGACGCTGCAAGCCTGACGTTGAAGAGTACTATGTTCGGGTTGCTGTGGCCTGGTATTTTGCGGAGGCGCTGGCTCGCCAAGAATGTGCAGCTCTCCCCTGGTTCGCGCTCGCCGATAGTTCCGGCAGCACCGATTCGTCAGGTTTACCAGCGGTGACACTTCGCATGGCGCTCACAAAGGCTATCGAGTCACGCCGTATTCCGGACGAGCTGAAGGCAGAGTTAAGGCAGATTCGTTCCACACTCCCCCGCCGTTTCTAGACTCTACTCAGAGCGGTTTTAGCTCCGGGAACATAGGTTTGCACAGATTACTCTGTCAGAAGCCGTCGAGTAATATCTAACAAACCTCTAGTCACGGCAAAGCGCCCCTGCTAGTCTGAGAAACCAATAGTCCGCTGAGTGCTCGCCACACCGTAAGGTTTTACCGCACAGGGCAGGTCACTAGTGCAGGCTATGCAGCCTATCAACCATAGTTAAGGATCGGCGAATGCCTTACCCTATCCCGGAAAAACAGCAGACCCCGCACAAGCCGCATCTGGAAGAAAATTCTACAGCAGAGGATTGTACCTACCGTTCTATTGAGATTGAGGCAAAGCAGAATCAGGGTTTGCCCGGTGAATACCTCTCAGCGTATTCGGCGAAGACCGACAAGCTCTATGTGACCGGTATTTTCAATATCACTCCGGAGCACGGTTCAACGGTGGCGACGATTGCCCGCGTGAACCCGCATACTTTGGAGATTGAGGCAACCGCGAAAATGCCTGTTGCCGCCGAGGTTCACCCAAACCTTGCCGGGCAGTACCAGTTCCGGGGCGCTTTCGGCATAGATGTTGATGATGAGCACGGCACGCTGTGGGTGACCGATGCCGGTTCGTATTGTGTCTCGGTGTACCGCCAAGACGCTTTGGAACACGGGACTCTTAAGCCGCTGTGGACTAGTTATGATCCCGCGAAGGGGCTGTTCGAGCAAGATATTACGCATCCCCGCGAGGTTTATGTAGACACCAAGACCGGCAAGGCCTTTGTTACGGGTATGGGTGGAGTGTGGGTGATTGATACCGCCACCTATGAGGTTCAGAAGATTGACCCGACTCCGGGGCGGCTTACGCACCCGCTTACCTTCGGGTATGATCGGCTGACCGGGCACCTTTACGCGACTGACTACTATCTGGATACCGTCTATGAGATAGACCCGGTAGCGAACGCTGTGGTGCGCACTCTGCACGTGCCCGCTGGGGATGTACCGCATTTTACCCGTGTAAAGGTGCATGCGGTGGGGGTCAATAGTTCTTTGGGCGAGATTTATGTTTCGACTCAGGGCTTTGAGGGCAAGAATGCGGGCATTCAGGTGCTCGATCAGGGTACCGGCGAGTTTAAGCGGTTTATACGGTACGGAGTGAACCCGACCGATATGGTGGTTGATGATTCTCGTGACCTTATTTATCTGGGCGATTTCGGTACAGTTCACACAACGGAACCTAGTGGCGGAACCGTGGCGGTGATTGATGCCCGCAGCGGTGCCGTGCTGGGGCAGGTGCGGGTTTCTTCGGCGAGGATTAATCACTTGACGTTGTTGCTTGATGGTTCTGTGATGGTGCTTGATAAGGCGGGCGATTACCCGAATGTGACGGTTGATTTTCATATTGATGCTCTTACGGGTGAGTTCTCGTCAGCCAGTGCAGACGTGCATTCGGGTGTTTCTGTGCCTATTCATGCGGATGCTCTGACGAAGATTACGGTGCACGATGCCGGTAGTCAGCCTGGGCATGTGGAGTCTCGCCCTGCGGATGTTCCGTTCACGATAGCGAGCAGTGAGGATGGTTCGACGCTTGGGGCTCCCGCCGCGGTTGTGCCCGGTGAGAGTGTTGAGCTTTCGGGCGTGGGCTGGTCTGCTGGTGAGAAGAAGCACCCGGATGTTCCGCCGTATTTCCCGGGTTTGAAGGTTCCCACACGGTTAACGGTGAAGTTTGATGGCGAATCTGTCGCAGAGGTTACGGGTAAGCAGCTGGCTCTTGATACGTATTTTGTGGCGGAGGCGCATATTCCCCAGGATTGGCAGCCTGGCGAAGAGCACACAATCACCGTCGAATCGGAGGCTACAGATAGCGCTCCCGCGCAGGCAGCAACGGTAACGGTGCGGGTGGTGGAGAGTCACGATAATCTGCAGATGCAGTACTGCGTTCCGCCATCGCCTACAGAGACAATTCCGGTGCAGCTGCCGTTCGTCGGTTACCCGCCGGTGGGTGGTGGAGTATCTGAAACGGTCTGACCACTAAAGAAATTTATAGCTCTGCGGCAGGTCTTGCCAAGCTGTCTGAAGAGCAGCAGAAAGTTATACTACCAAATGGTAAGCGTACCGTTTATCTGGACCGTATCGGATGGAGTTTAACCTATCTGAAATTGTGGGGTGCGGTTGATTCACCGTAATAATTTCAATGCAATATCCTAAATCACTAATTTTCAGAAAGTATATATCTGTTAATAATACCTTGAAACATCAGTTCTTGCTCCCATAACCTATCATCTATAAACTTTTTTAACATCCAGTCTATAATATGCCTCCCTTTAAAAGGTGGAGCCTTCATAGATTTTAGAAAATCTTTATCCATTGCAAACAAAAAATTTAATATATCTTCAGTGTCATGAGAATAGATATATTTTCTAGCATCAATTTCTTTTTTATTTAGTTTATTCAACACATCATCTACAGAATTTTTGATATCTGGGTCGTTGTGCTGATAGAAATCTTCAATCCTGAAATATCCGTCTTTAAAATAAGACCCATATTTTTTCCTGAGTTGATCGATTTCAAGTTTCACTGTACCCTTATTTCCCTTATTTGATAACCGTAAGAAATACATGGAAAATAGAAAATGAAGTGAATATTTATAACGAATATCAATATCTTTATAATCCCCTGAATATACTGCTTTATTAAATAAATTAAAAGATTCCTCTGTAAAAGGATAGCTTTCAATAGCTGGGTAATCTGTATAAAATAAGTTATTTGCGCAGACTAAATCTTTATCCTCAAGCAGATCTCTATCTCTGATAAAAAGTCTATTCTTGTCTTTATCGACTTGAGCAATTTGAACGACAAGATCACAGTTTCCTACAGCTTCATCAATATTAGGATAAGACCCAACAATATTTTTTATCTCTTTAACACGAATAACTGTCTTAGATGATATCAGACTTTTAATAGAGGTAATCCATCTTTCATAAAAATCAACATCATCTTTTCCCTCAACACATATCTCCATTACTCTTATTGAGCTAGAATCTCGAGAACGTGCTACGAGCGCATCAACACGCTCCCTATTATAGGCATTTCTATATGAATACATTAGACTAATTCCTCAGACTCATGACTAACAATAATATCTTCATCCATATAATCCTCAAGAATAATCGGAGAATGTGTTGCCAAAATTACCTGAAAATCCGATTCCCTGGTAAGATCCCGTATGTATTTTACTAAAACTTTCTGCCACTGAATTCCTAGTGATATTTCTGGCTCATCAATCATAAGCATCATGCTGTTTTGTGAAGAGGCGAGTGCTACATTTGCTAGAAGTAGAATTATATGTTTCTCACCGCTGGATAATAATCCAGGATCAATTTCGCTGCCGAGTTCTTCCCGGCCTGAACTCTTTAATTTATGCAATTTAAATCCAGCATTTAATGAGTAAGATATACGTATATCTCCTAATAATGTATTTATTGCCTCAACAAATATATTAATCTTTTCTGCAGTGGGTAAAATTTCAGACATTCTTTCACTAAGGTTCTCCAAGTAAGGTAACAAAAATGGAGCTACATATTTAAACTCACTCTTATTAACAGGACTTGCGCTTGATATTAAGTTCTGAACAGAATCATATTCCTTAAAATCAATTAAATTGTATTTACGAATAAGTTCATCGCTTCCATTTATTTCATGAATATATTTATCGATAGCTTCACGGGCGTCTCGTGCACTATTAAATATCAGGTTCCTACTGTTGTTGCTGACACTAGTTTTTTGCAGAATATTCCTGGTAAAATTAGCATACACACCTTGATCACCTCGAGATAATGTTGATTTATCCCGTATATCTTTTTCATATAATTCACCAAGTGAATCTAAAGATGTCTCGACAGTAATTCCTGAATTAAAACCTGAATCTTTCATAGAAATTTGGTTATAAATAATATTCTGACGCTGCCTTGCCATTTTATAGCGATAGAACTTCCTAAATTGATGCTCTTCTTCAGAAAGATATAGCCTATCTGTTCCCAATAATTCTATATTTCCTATAATATCATCAACCATCTCTTTGAGTTCCGTATACCTATTTTTTATATCATTATTTATAATAATAAATTCATTATCCTCTCCAGGCGCTGTACGAAAATCAGATATTGAAACATTAAATTTATGACTCTTACTCTCGCTCTCAGTGTTATTTATAATTTTAAAGACAGCATTATAATGATCTTCTCGGATATATTTAACTATGCCTTTTTTTGACTCGATCTCAATAGATTGTACTGGAGCCATTAAAAGCTGACCTATGGATTCACTATCGGCAATAGACATATAACGAATAGCTTTTAATAAATTCGTTTTTCCATGCCCATTTTCTGCATACAACGCTTTTAAATTATCTTGAATGTCACTAAAATTAATAATATAACTGTATCTATCAATGACTCCATGAGCTTCAATTTTTAATACGTCTCCCATTCCTGCCCTTCCTTTTAGAGTATGCACTAACGTGCATTTTATTAGTAAATTAGAATTTCAGTATAAAGATATCCAGGCTATAATCTTCCTCCACTTACATCTGAAATAGCTTATTCCTCCCCCCTCGGCTTCGGGTCTTCATTTACCCTGTTCCGAATGTGGTCGACAATACGTGCCACCGCCTCATTGACGGGCACACCGTTTTCCTGCTTGTTGCCGCGGAAGCGGAATGAGACTGCACCAGCCTCCGCGTCCTCGCCGCCAGCAATCAGGATAAACGGCACTTTCTCGGTAGAGGCGGTGCGAATCTTCTTTGTAAAACGGTCCGAACCGTAATCGGCCTCAACACGCACGCCCTGCTCACGCAGCTTATCCGCAATCTCAGTCATATAGTTGTTGAAAGCCTCCGCAACAGGCACACAAATCACCTGCACCGGTGAGAGCCATGCCGGGAACGCGCCCGCATAGTGCTCAGTCAGCACACCCAGGAAGCGCTCAATCGAACCGAACTTGGCCGAGTGAATCATCACCGGCTCCTGAATCGACCCGTCCGCAGCCTGGTACTCCAAACCAAACCGGCTGGGCTGGTTGAAGTCATACTGCACGGTAGACATCTGCCAGGTGCGGCCAATCGCATCCTTCGCCTGCACCGAAATCTTCGGTCCATAGAACGCAGCCCCACCCGGGTCAGGCACCAGCTCAAGACCGGTCTCCTTCGCCACCTGCTCCAGCACGGCGGTAGCCTGCTCCCACTGCTCATCGGTGCCGATAAACTTATCCCTCTTATCACCCTCAGTGTCGCGGGTCGAAAGCTCCAGGTAGAAGTCCGTCATACCGAAATCTTCCAGCAGGCTCAGCATGAAATTCAGCAGGTGCCGCACCTCATCGGGTGCCTGCTCCTTCGTCACATACGAGTGGGAATCGTCCTGCGTAATCATGCGCACACGGGTCAAGCCCTGCAGCACGCCCGACTTCTCGTCACGGTACACGGTGCCGAACTCGAAGAAACGCAGCGGCAGCTCACGGTACGAACGCCCACGCGAACGGTAAATCTCGTTATGCATGGGGCAGTTCATAGCCTTCAAACGGTAGTTGCCGTTATCGAGCTCCATCGCCGGGAACATGCCGTCCGCATAATACGGCAGATGCCCGGACGTATAGAACAGGTCTTCCTTTGAGATATGCGGGGTGCTCACGTACTGGAAACCCTCAGCAATATGGCGGGCGCGCACATAATCTTCCATCTCACGCTTAATCACGCCACCCTTGGGGTGAATCACCGGAAGGCCGGGGCCAATATTCTTCGGGAACGAGAACAGGTCAAGCTCCTTGCCCAGGCGGCGGTGGTCGCGGCGCTCAGCCTCAGCAATACGGTGCTTATATTCCACCAGCTCATCCTTCGTGGGCCAGGCGGTACCGTAAATACGCTGAAGCATGGGGTTCTTCTCAGAACCACGCCAATACGCGCCACCGGCACGCATGAGCGCGTAACCGTTAGCAATCAGCTTAGTATTTGGCAGGTGCGGACCACGGCACAGGTCATTCCACAGCACCTCGCCGGTTTTCGGGTGCACATTGTCATAAATCGTAATCTCACCCGCACCGACCTCAACTGAGGCGCCCTCGGCGGCATCAGCACCCGAACCAGGGCCTTGGCTGAGCGAAAGCAACTCGAGCTTATACGGCTCGTTCTTCATCTCTTCAACCGCTTCAGCATGGGTCACCACGCGGCGGCGGAACAGCTGACCCGACTTGATGATCTTAATCATCGACTTCTCGATCTTCTTCAGATCCTCGGGCGTGAAGGGCTCAGCCACATCAAAATCAAAATAGAAGCCGTCAGTAATATAGGGACCAATACCCAGCTTGGCGTCTTTGCGGTACTCTTGCACCGCCTGCGCCATCACGTGCGCCGCTGAATGGCGCAGCACATTCAAGCCATCAGGTTCGTCAATGAAAACGGGCTCAACGGTATCGCCCTCAGACAGCTTGTGAGAAAGGTCGACCAGCGTGCCATTCACGCGGGCAACCACAATCTTCGCGTTATCCGCAAAGAGTTCAGCGGCGGTGGCGGCAGTAACCTCGCGCTCCTCACCGGATACGCTGATCTTAATAGGTGCTGACAGTTCAGCGGCAGACATGTGTCTCCTTTAGGTTAGGCACGGGGCCTACTCCCCCAGCGTACGGGGCCAGGATAGGCGCAGCCGTGCAGACTAATCCGCACTGTACAGGTGCACGGACATCACCATTCTACGGCGTTCACAGCAAATTTTCAGGTAACGGCTCAGGGTAGACACAATATCAACGATAGTTTCCCGTCATAATACCTCAGCAAAACGGGTATTCCGGCGTGTAAGCCTAGCCAAAGCTAAGCAGACATAACGTGTGCAAAAGCACATACTGGAAGGATAGGAAGAGAACTATGCCTACACCGGTAAGGAGATTAAGGCCCATGACAGTTGTATCCAATACATCCGAAGCTCTGAACTCCCCCTACACCAACGCCCTTGAGCATATGCTCGCCGAAACCCGCGCGCACGCCCTCGATTCCAGTGTCAAAGAAATTGACAGGCTCGCTATCTCACATGATGCCTCGCATTACCTGCTGGTACCCGCCGGAATCGTACGCCCCGATTCAGCGGAGGCGGTCGCCGATATTTTCCGTGCTGCCAGCGCCTTCAACCTGCCGCTCACCTTCCGGTCGGGCGGCACGTCTCTATCCGGTCAGGCAAGCGGGGACGGGCTGATGGTCGATACCCGCCGTAACTTCAAGAAAATTGAGGTGCTTGATGGCGGCAAGAGGGTGCGCGTTCAGCCCGGCGCCACGGTGATGGCGGTCAATAATATGCTGGCGCCCTACGGGTACAAGCTCGGGCCTGACCCAGCCTCATGGTCGGCATGCACTATCGGCGGGGTGGTTGCCAATAACTCCTCGGGCATGTCTTCCGGTACCGAATTCAACACCTACAACACGCTGGAATCTATGGTGTTCGTGCTCCCCAGCGGAACCGTTATTGATACTTCTGCGCCCGATGCCGATGACCGCCTGCGCGCTCTCGAACCCGAAATTCACGAAGGACTGCTGCGTCTGCGCAAGCGCGTGGCCGAAAACCCGGAGTCGGTTGCGCGCATTCGCCAGCAATACTCCATGAAGAACACTATGGGCTACGGCGTAAACTCCCTGCTGGATTACAGCACCCCGGTTGATATTCTGCAGCACCTTCTGATCGGTTCCGAAGGAACACTCGGGTTCGTGGCGTCTGCAACCTACCGCACTCTGCCCATACTCAAGTCCGTTTCAACCGGTCTGCTCGTGTTCGATAACCTCTTAGACGCAACCCGTTCGGTGCCCGAACTTGTGGCTAACCACCTGGCAACAGTTGAGCTCATGGACGCCACCAGTATTCGCGTAGCACAGCGTACCGGGCAGGCGGCGGAGGCTCTTGCTGCTATTGATGTGCGTGATCATGCGGCTCTGCTTGTGGAATTTCAGGGAAACTCTGAGCAGGAGCTCACCGATCTTGCCGCATCTGCCGCACCTATGTTTGATGCTCTCCCGGTGGTGTCGCCGGTCGAAATGACCAGCAAACTTTCTGAGCGTAATGCGCTCTGGGCTGCACGGCGCGGGCTGTACACCACGGTTGCGGGTAACCGCCCAACCGGCACGAATGCGCTGCTTGAGGATGTGGTGGTCCCGGTGGACGTACTTGGTGCTACCTGCCGCGATTTGACCGCCCTCTTTGATGCCCACGGTTACCAGGACTCGGTCATTTTCGGGCACGCCAAAGACGGCAATATTCACTTCATGCTCAACGAGCAGTTCCGCGATGCCAAGCAGCTTGTGCGGTACCGCGAGTTCACCGAGGAAATGGTACAGCTCATTCTGGATGCTGACGGCTCACTCAAGGCAGAGCACGGAACTGGGCGTATTATGGCGCCGTTTGTACGCCGCCAATTCGGTGACGAACTCTTCGAGGTTATGCGCGAAATTAAGCGCCTGATCGACCCGAAGGGTTTCTTGAATCCGGGTGTGGTTCTTGCCGACGAAGATACCGATTATGCCACCGATCTGAAGGTTGCTGAAACCGTTGAAGAGGAAGTTGATCGGTGTGTGGAATGCGGGTACTGCGAACCGGTGTGCCCGTCTAAGGATTTGACGCTGACCCCGCGCCAGCGCATTGTGCTGCGCCGCGAAATTGCTGCGGCAGAAGCTAATGGTGATAGTAAACTTGCTGAACGCTTACGCCAAGAATATGAATACTACGGTGTGGATACCTGCGCGGTAGACGGTATGTGCGTTACACGTTGCCCGGTGCTGATCAATACGGGTGATTTGATACGCCGCCTGCGTGCTGAGAACCAGGATGCGCTCGGCGCCGCCGGGTGGAAATTCGCCTCGAAACACTGGGGCACAATCGATAAAGTGGCGGGTAAAGCGCTCACGGCCGCAAAAATGCTGCCATTCCCGGTGGTGCGCGGAGCCACCGATATTGGTCGTAAACTCTTCGGTGACGATATGGTGCCCGCCTATAAGAAGGGGCTTTCTGCCGGTGGCGCACCGCGTGTGCCTCATGCGGAAGCAACCCCCGATATCGTGTTCTTCCCTGCCTGTGTGAATGCCATGTTCGGCGGTGTTGATGGTGAAGGTAAGCACGACCCGGTGAACGCGACCCAGGCGTTTATTCGCCTCTGCGAACGCGCAGGTGTGAAATACCGGGTTCCCGAAGGTATCGACCAAATGTGCTGTGGCACGCCGTGGAAGTCCAAGGGGTACACAGACGGCTACTCAATTATGAGCGACCGCGTGCTCAAAGCACTGTGGCAGGCGACCGACGGCGGGCGCATCCCGATTGTGTGCGATGCTTCCTCATGTACTGAGGGCCTTGAGGTGATGCGCGCGAAAGTTGCAGCCGCTGTGGAGCATAAAATCACGCAGGGTTTGGGGGCAGGCGAGGCCGATTACGCTCAGTTGAAACTTATTGACTCGGTGCAGTTTGCCGCCGATACGCTGTTGCCTAAGCTCACGGTATCGGCTCCCCTACCGTCGCTTGCACTGCACCCTACCTGCTCGATGACTCACTTGGGTGTGCAGCCAGCGTTCGAGAAGATTGCAAACGCCATGAGCGAGCAGGTATACGTTCCCAAGAATTGGGGATGCTGTGGTTACGCGGGTGATCGCGGCATGCTGCACCCCGAGCTCACGCAGAGCGCTACCCGTGCCGAGACCGCTGAGCTAAACGAGCACGAGTTCGCCGCGTATGCGTCCTCAAACCGAACCTGTGAGCAGGGTATGACCGAAGCAACCGGACATACCTTCCAGAACGTACTGCAGCTTCTAGAGCGGGCCACTCGGTAAAGCTTTACTCCGTTAGAACCGTAGGGATGTGGGGCGGCATCGCAAGATGCTGCACCCACAGCCCTATGTTTGTAATGCTTCTTATTTTGACAGCTCGGGAAGTCGGTTTATATTCTGCCTCCCCCGGATATACAAAAACGCTATGTCCTGTTTCTAGCGTCAGAGCTAAATCTTCAGGACATAGCGTTTTTAGCGAAATCGCTAATAATCGTGTTGTGCGGTGCGATATAAGAGCAACCCGGAAGTTTTGTTGCCCAAGGTAACCCTTCAGAACTACCTCACTTCTAACATTAGCCTTATCTGTAAGCGAACTTCAAAGATATTCGGAAATTGTAACCAAATCTTTATGTTTAGCGAAAAGTTCAACCTTTTATCAACGTTTTGGTAGTGTCATACTAATTTTTACGACAGGGGGTATACGAGACTTTCTCCTGTACAATAAAACAGTTTTTATATGTGAGGTATTACTCTTTATATACTGACAATCTGTTTACATGTTGGGCCAGGTCGGGTGCAACCGACCCTCACTATCCCCCACCCCCACATCATCCAAATGCCACCGCTGACCCGTATACACATCCACCTTACGCAACTGCGGATTCGGATTCCCAACATCAGGCTCATCCGCATGACCTGGGCACCCTTTCGCTCCCGGGTCCTCAGTACAGGTCTTGCCCACCGAATGCACCTCAGACTCCCACACCCGTACCAGTACCGGCTCGCTGATACGGGTGATCTCGGTTCCGAAAAACTGCCACGGCCCACCAT
>NZ_KV797900.1:506047-541018 GCF_001809525.1 Rothia sp. HMSC064D08
ACCTGCGGATACGCATAACTCGTCGACGTCTCCTTCACTCCCGAAGAGGAGGAAGTGGTGGTGGTGGTACTACTGCTGCTGCTGCTTCGGGGTGTACCGGGTTGATGGGTTCTCAGCTCCTGCCCGTCTCCATACTCATACCGGTACGCCACCGGTACCGCCCGGATCCTGGTGCGTCCAATCGGTAAGTCCCCTTCAAATAAGTTGGAACTGCCTTCTAGGGTGGTGTAGAAGTTTGTTTCTTCACCCTTGCTCGTGTGTGGTGGATGCGCACTATCCAGGGTCAGGTGCGGATGTGCCGGGATCAGCTCCAGCAAATGGGTGTGCATCTCGGTGATAATCCGTTCGTACTCACCCTGGGCTTCCTTGGCTGCTTCCGGGTCGTTCAGGGTGCATTTGTTTCCATAGAGTTCATTGATCATATCCGGGATAGCACGCCCGGTCTTTGGGGCTTTCTCAAACGTGCCAGCCTGCCCATCACGACTAAGGCAGTACGAGCCGTCGTTAGCGACATCAAACCCAAACGACTTATCAGTACCATTCTTATCCTGGGTAAACCCAAACTCACCATGATGATGCTCCCCATACCACCTCCTATAAGCCTCAACATCCTCAGCATTGGTTGATTGTTCAGAAGTTTCTACTTCCGCGCCTTGATAGGAGCCTGTACTCTGAGGAGTTCCGGAGCTGTCATGCTTCCACTCTTCTCTCCTTACTTCTTCTTGCTCATAGCACCGATACGACCTTTCATCATTACTGCAATTTACGGCTATCGAGCTAGGAACGTAATACCAGAGCGTAGAAAATGCCAAGGTAAATGCCGCTAGTATAGAACCAACTTTTGCTTTCATCGTTCTTACTTTTTCTCCGACTTAATAGGCGCTACTCCGTCAATAAGCCAGCGGTTACCGTTATGATGAAGTGAGAGAGTGTACCAGTTATCCTCGTAGTTCTTGTTTAAAGTTTTTTTATAGGTCTTATCAGGAGCGACATGGATGATATAAGGCCACACTAGAAAGAATTTCCACTCGTATTTGCCGTTACCTTGGTTGATGGGTTCACCGTGAAATTCATATTTGTGTTCATCTCCACCGATAATCCAGCCACCGTCTTTGTAAAGATCGGCATCGTAGCTGTAGGTATCGTCCTCATCTTTGAAGTCTTTACTCAAAAATTTCCGGGCCTCTTTGAAGTCCCCAGTCTGAAGCCCATAGTTACGCCATTCCGTCCACGCCTGCACCGTCTTGCGCATCCCTTCTAAGGAAGCGTTCGTATATCCCTCCTCCGTCTTGGGCTTCGGGACATTCTGCGCAGGACCATACACATCAGCGGCACGGAATTCTCCATCTGGTGCTTTCGAGTTCCCCGAATAAGGCTGCGGCACACTCGACGACGGCGAAGGGCTCTCGCTTGAGGAAACAGACGCAGAACCGGAAGCACCAGCACTTTCCGCACTAGAAGAACGAGAACTCTCAACAGCCGCTCCAGCAGGTTTCGATCCCTCCCCACAGGCAGATAACAACACAGCAAGCCCAGAAATGCTTAAAGTGCTCATAAGGGCACGGCGAGACAAAACAGGGATACGAGTATTCATCGGTGAACACATCCTCAAAAAAATTGTGGCTGGGTGAATAAGATAAGACCAATTCTGAAAACCACACGTTCCATGCGCCATTCCTCCGATGGAACAGCTTATTCGCACGTACTAAATGGACTCAGAAGAAGTCATATCTATTACTCTACGATGATTCAAAATATTTAGCGATTCACCCGCGACATATATAACCATTTATCAATAAACAACTCTGTGGATTTTATTCAAAACATTAAAGATATTAGGCTTTCGAGTTTACATTTAGAAACTCAAATTCCACACAAAACTACCCCTAGGAATTGCAGCCAAAAGACTATATTTAGATAACGCACACAATGACACGCGCCCTATACACTTTGAATACAACAGAGGCCCTTATACAAAAACCCGCCCGGCGCATCCTCATAGAGTACGCCGGGCGGGTTTATAGTCTAAAAATTGCTTATGCTGCGTGCTGGCATGTGGGGCATGCGCAGTCATCACATGCGCAGTTGGCGCAAGAATCATTGCAGTGTGCGCATTCGCAAACCGCATGGTTACACGTAGGGCAGGTGCAGTTATCGCAGGTGCAGTTGACGCACAGGTCAGAGCAATTGCCGCAGGAGCATGCGTTACACTCGTCATAGTGTCCTTCGTGCTCGCGGTGTGCATGCCCGTCATGCAGGTAGTCTACGTGATCTAAGTGAATGACTGCCTGGTGACCACATGCAGGTCCGTGGGTATGTGCATGGCTTTCGGAATGACGGTGGGGTGCAACGGTAGTCATGATCTCTCCTCAGATAAACCGAGCTAATCGCCGGTGTGTTTCGTGTGTTCGTGCACATCCTTCACAATGTGACTGATGTGGTGGTCTAACAATTTGTAGATAGTGGTTCTGCCGTGCTGCTCCCCTTCAACAACATGCGCCTCTCGAAGGATGCGCAAATGATGCGAGGCGAGCGGCTGCGAAATACCCAAGCAGGTATGCAGTTCGCTCACACTATGTGGACGCTCCACCAAATGGTGTGCAATCGCAAGTCTTAACGGATTAGCGAGTGCTGAGAAAATTGCTACGGATGCACCGAATTCTTGTTCCCAGTCTCGTGGTTCCGTCTGACCTGAACCGTTATCCATAAACATAATTTTATATAAACGCCTTTTTATAGGTCAATACGCTACAAACTTCTCACCAAATTGTGACATTAACGTACTGACTAGGCGTTTTCCTCCTTTACATAAAATATGGACTGCCCAAAACCTCACAGTCCTCTTAGACTATGCGCGCCCCATCGTTCCGTTTATTCTCACTCTAGCAGGCACCCTTCTCCGTCAAACCTTAGGTTACGTTTCCTAACACCCTCTTATCGCGCACAAAGGTTCAGGTCAACAAAAGTACCTGCATCCTCTCCTTTACATGGATGAGGATGCAGGTACCTTAAATACAAAACGGAGAACGAAAGCGCAGACCATACAATACTGCATTTTTTGCAGCGTTTACCCAACCATCTGAATAAACCTTGTCTTATCCGCTATAAGGCTGCGAGCACCTGTTACTGATAGCGCCAATTCCTTCAATGCGAGTTACTAGAGTCTGCCCAGGCTTAAGCCAGTTCCGTGGGTGCAGGGAAAGCCCTACTCCGGCGGGAGTTCCGGTAGCGATGAGGTCGCCGGGTTCTAGGGTCATGAACTGCGAAATATATGAGATAAGCTGTGCAGAAGTAAAAATCATGTCAGAGGTATTACCGTGCTGACGTATCTCGCCGTCAACTTCGCAGGTAAGATCAAGTCCGCAGGTAGGGTCAAGTTCGTCCGTCGCCACAATATAGGGACCAAACGGTGTCATGCTATCCCAGTTTTTACCCTGGAACCATTCGCTGGTACGTCCCTGCCAGTCGCGCACCGAAACATCGTTGAGAATGGTGTACCCCAGCAGTCCAGCGAGCGCTTCTTCGTCGTCTACCCGGCGCATCTTTTGCCCAATAACAAGGCAAAGTTCGACCTCCCAGTCTATTTTTGTGCTTCCGGTTTCGTTTGCGGAAGGCATCTGAATTTCTTCGTTGGGGCCGATGAGCGCGTTTGGATATTTCGTGAAGATGGTGGGATATTTTGGGATTTCGAGTCCCATTTCTTCGGCGTGATCACGGTAGTTGAGCCCGGCACAAAGGACTTTTCCAGGGCGATCCAGCGGTCGTACAAAAGGTAGGGTATTCCAGAGTTCTTCGCCATGTCCCAGGGTTGTAGCACCGTTTTCACGGAGGATACTCACCGCGTTGGCAGGATCGCCGAAATTGGTGCGGTAACGGCTGTAGAACTGGAGTAGGGGTGAGAGTTTTGCGGGGAGTTCATAGATGGTGTCTTCGTGCATGCAGACGGCGCGGCGGCCTTTGTCGTCTTGGATTTGTCCCCAGCGCATATGCTCTCCTTGAGGTGTGAGGGCGGTCGTATTACCAGTCTACGGTGAACTTGTCTTTATTGTCTTGCTAGGGGTGCCGTGCAGCTGCATGGATTATGTGGGAACCGCCGGCTGTCTTAGCTAGTCATAAGGCGGGAACGCCGCCTTGGTGCATAACGGCTATTTGAAGCCGTTCTGTGCATAAATCTCTAAAATCGCGTCTTCGAGGTCTTCCATGAGCAGAGCGGGGTTTGCGTCTTCGGCGGCACCTACAGTTGCAGGGTTAAGAGGCATGCCTAAAGCATCGTATACTCGCAAGGTAATCTCGCGTAGAGATGCCGAATTGTATACAACGATTCCGGTGCTGAACCACCAGCCACCCTGAATAACGCGCTGTGCGGTCCCCACAAGTTTGATGCGTTCCCCAGAGTGTTCACCGCCTAGTCGGGCGTATACGGAGTATTCTCCGGGGCAATATTCTTGGGGGATTTCGCCGACTGCCGCATCCACTCCGACTAGTTGCAGGGCTTGGGCGTACATTTCTCCGAAAAGTTTGTAACGCAGGTTGTTGCCGGTTTTTGCGTCTTCGGCGGGCTGAAAATGATCGATGACGAGGCAGCCGGTGTGGTAGGCGGCCGCGTGACCGCCTACTTTACGCACGAGTATGTCGTATCCGAGATCACGGCACGCCTGGGCGGCGGCGGTGAATCCTGGATTGAGCTCATCGCGACGGCCGAAGGCGACGGTAGGGTTCGGCTGATAGATGCGCAGGGTTGCGGGGCGTTTTCCCGCAGCGACCTCGCGCAGCATTGCCACGGTATCGTCGTGGTGCATTAGGAGTTCACCGGATTTTGGGCCTTGTTCACGAAGGATTTCCACGGATTTTATTCTACCGGGTTGGCGCATCATTCCCGACTGTTCAGCAAAAGTAAGGGAAACCAAGGAAGCCCTGTGTTTTTGCGGGCAAACCCTTTTCTGAAAGGTGAGTCTAGACGTAAACTTAAAACATCTGAACAGTATTCCCACACAAACCATCAGATACCAACACATTCACAGCATAAGAACGCTGACGAAACCGTATGCACACTGCACGTGTGCGCCTATCAAGTTTCGTTTCAAAGGAGTACGGACATGAGCCAATCGTCCTCGACATCCGAACCCGATGCCACCGCTCGCAATGAGCAATCGCAACCTCCCGAAAAACCCAAGCAGGCTAATACTGCTCTCATCGTCAAAGTTGCGGTGATTCTCGCGGTTACTGTAGCCATCTGGTTTATTCCCGTACCCCCGGGGGTGGAACCACGTGGAATGCATATGCTCGCTATCTTTGCCGGTACTATCCTAGGTCTTATCTTCCAGCCGCTGCCAACCCCATCAGTGGCGCTTATTGGTCTCGGCGCCGCAATGATCACCGGTACCATGAACACTAAAGAAGAAGCGCTTAAAGGCTTCGGCAACGACTCAATCTGGATTATTGTTGCCGCGTTCTTTATCGCCGATGGGTTCCTCATTACCGGGCTAGGGAAGCGCATCGCCCTATTGTTTGTGCGCATGCTCGGTAAGTCTTCCCTCGGGCTTTCTTACGGCATGGCGATCACAGACCTCGTGCTTGCACCGGCTACTCCTTCAAATACGGCTCGCGCAGGTGGCGTGATTTACCCGATTATTCGCTCTCTTGCTGAGGTGAATGGCTCTACCAACGAGACCCCCGAGAAACGCCGCAAGCTAGGCTCTTATCTGCTCATGACCGAGGCGCAGGTCAATACCATCACCGCCGCAATGTTCGTGACGGCAATGGCTGGTAACCCGCTGGCTCAAAAATTTGCTCAAGAAAAAGGACTGCATCTGGACTGGGGCACCTGGGCGCTTGCCGCATTAGCCCCCGGTTTGGTCGCCCTTGCTGTTATGCCTTGGTTTATCTCGAAGGTATACCCGCCGACTATCAAGCACACCCCTGATGCTCCCGACCATGCACGCAAAGAGCTTGCCGAGATGGGCCCCTTAAGCGTGCCGGAGTGGATTATGCTCGGTACCTTCGTACTGCTGTTAGCCCTATGGATTGGCGGCACGTCCTGGGGTATTAGCGCGACCAGTGCAGCCTTCTTCGGCATCGCAATTCTTCTCGTGACTAAAGTGCTCACCTGGAAAGATATGGCGAATAACTCCAGCGCTTGGTCCACCCTCATTTTCTTCGCGGTGCTTGTGGGCATGGCGGATCAGCTCAAGAAACTCAAGGTTGTTGATTGGGTAGGTGACCGCGCCGCACACAGCGTTGCGGGTATGTCCTGGCCGCTCGCCTTCGGCATTCTGATTCTGGTGTACTTCTACATTCACTACATGTTTGCTTCTAACACCGCGCAGATTGTCGCCCTCTACGCTGTATTCCTGGGGGCAGCAATTTCGGCGGGTACTCCCCCAATGTTCGCCGCACTTTTCCTCGGCTTTACCGGCAACCTTATCGGCGGTATCACTCACTATGCCTCTGGACCGGCAGGGGTGTACTACGGATCGGGGTATTTCAGTGTGGGCGAATGGTTCAAGCTGGGCTTCTTGTCTTCGCTCGTGAATATTATTATTTGGGGTGCTGTGGGCACCGCGTGGCTATTCGCTCTCGGATACGCTACTCCCTAGTGAGCGCTCGCTAAGCTCTTCCGGATAATCTCCGGGCGCTGAACCCTTTTCTAGGGTACAGCGCCCGGAGCTTTTTATTTCTACCGATATTCTGCATGCTGCCTGCACACCCAAAAGCACCTGATACAGCCTGGCGCAGCAAAGCGATGCACCAAGGTTCTAGCGCTGAAACTTAAGCCATCTTCCGTAATCTTACTGCGCATCCCTGCAGGAATATGCGCTAAAACTGTTAGGGTTGTTGTACAACAACGGCGATGTGTTCCATCCGCCATATACGTATTCCCCATCTAAGCATTAACTGTCCGCCATCTACGGGAGAGCCCCATGCATCAAGACCAGCATTTCACGCATGACACCCAATCGCTGCCCATCATCAAACCCCACCTGCACGGCGCGTTTCCCCCAAATTTTCTATGGGGCGGCGCTTCCGCAGCCAACCAATGTGAAGGTGCCTGGGATGAAGGCGGCAAGGGTCCTAGCATCCAGGATGTACTCCCTCACGGAGGGCTGAACCCACGAAGTGCCGCGCCCACGCCCGATAACCTCAAACTTGAGGGCACCGATTTCTACCACCGCTACCCCGAAGACATCGCTCTCCTTGCGGAAATGGGGTTCAAAGTATTCCGGTTCTCCATCGCTTGGTCACGTGTCTTCCCAAACGGTGATGAAACAAAACCGAATGAGGAAGGCCTCGCCTTCTACGACCGTGTGCTCGATGAACTTGAAAAATACGGCATCGAACCGCTCATCACTATCAGCCACTACGAAACACCGCTCTACCTTGCAGAACAATACAACGGCTGGGTAAGCCGCGATCTTATCGACTTCTACGAACGATACTGCCGGGTACTCTTTGAACGCTACGGCCACCGGGTAAAATACTGGCTCACCTTCAACGAAATCAATTCGGTACTGCACTTACCGTTTATGTCTGGCGGTATTAACACCCCCAAAGAACAGCTGAGTGAGCAAGACCTCTACCAAGCAATTCATCATGAGCTTGTCGCCTCAGCGCGCGCCACCCGTGCTGCCCGCGAGCTCGCACCTCAAGCCCAGATTGGCTGCATGATTTTAGCAATGCCAACCTATCCGCTCACACCATCACCCCAGGATGCGCTCGCCGCCCTGCACGCCGAACACGCTAACTTTGCCTTTGGCGACGTGCACGTTCGTGGAACCTATCCCGGATATTTCCTACGCATGCTCCACGAAAAAGGTATCGAGCTCAACATTACCGAACGAGATCGGGAAGACCTCAAAAATACAGTCGATTTTGTCTCGTTCAGCTACTACATGTCCACCTGTGCCAGCAGCGACCCAAGCCGCAGCGAAAGCAACGAAGGGAATATTCTCGGTGGAGTATCTAACCCAACATTGACCGCTTCCGAATGGGGATGGCAGATCGATCCTGTTGGGCTGCGTATTGTACTCAACCAGTACTGGGACCGCTGGCAGAAACCGCTCTTCATCGTCGAGAACGGCTTAGGCGCACGCGACGAACTTGTTGAGGTCGATGGTGAAATGACCGTGATCGACGATTACCGTATCGATTATCTGCGGGCACACCTGGAACAGGTGCGCGAAGCTATTGCCGATGGCGTGCAGCTACTCGGTTACACTACGTGGGGCTGTATCGACATGGTTTCGGCGTCTACAGCGCAGATGTCGAAACGCTACGGTTTCGTCTATGTAGATCGTCATGACGACGGCTCGGGGTCACTCTCCCGTTACCGTAAGAAGTCTTTTGATTGGTACCGTCGAGTGATCACATCTAACGGTGCGGATCTTGAGAACTCCTAGTAAATCTTGTGAGAAATGCGGGGTTGGTCTTCGGGTAAGTTTCCGAAAGACCAATCCCGTGTTGTGGGCGCTTCTATGCATTTATGGATCTAGGTTCATGCGTCTTGAGTAAATTCTTCCTATGTTTCGGGGTGCTTGTTCGTAACGGTTGCTTCAGCGATCTCCTGCTCAATATCGTCGAGAGTTTGATGTAACTCTGCCTGAATACCCGCTGGAGTTATGTAACTTGGATATATGATTTCTTGTGCAGCTAAACCGTCAAGCACCCAGTGCAACCGATGTGCCAGCTGTATACGACGTGCCTCACTGAGAATATGATGCTCATCTAATGCAGCGAGCGAAATCTCGCAAACCTTGTCGATTCCTTGTCCTTCCTCTAAACGTCCTGTTGGCTGGGTACGTTCAAGACGGCCCAATTCTGCATAGGCAATGATCTCTTGTTTACGTATGGTGTCAAGTGGAAGAAGTTGCTCGCAAACTTTTTCTACACGCTGCCGTACCGTAATTTTTTCATCTTGTGTAATAGCTGAAATACGATTACTGATGCGTTGCGTCAGATAGTTTGAAACATAGCGTAGAAGCTCTTCATGTGCGGGAAAATAATGTCGAATTGATCCAGCTGAATAACCGGAATAATCAGCAACGGCTCGAACACTGGCGTTCATTAGCCCATCACGAGCGATAAGTTCAAATGCGGCTCGTGCAATATCGTCTTGACGCTGCTGATGATTAACATTTTTCGGCACATGTCTATCTTACGTCTTCTGCTTAAAATACATGGTACTTTTAAATAATACAGTTGTACCAAAAAGATATGCGGTATCCTTCACTCCGCATCTAGGAGGTCACCCTTGTTTTTCATGACGCTTCTCGGTTTGGCTCTACTTGATTCTCTTAGCACAGGAACACTAGTTATTCCGCTCATTTTTCTCGCGCAGTCACAGCTTAGGGCACGTACACTAATACTTTATTGCTTTACGCTTGGACTATTTTATGTAGTGCTTGGCTTCCTACTTCTGCTCGGTGTAGAAACTATCACTTGGACGCACCACCCTGTCTTTTCATCTCAAGAGCGCTACTGGATTCAGTTGGTTCTGGGAGTTCTTCTCTTCGCATACGGTATTCTCTCACCCGATCCCAACAGCCGTGCCAGCGAAACAAAATGGCGCACTCGCCTCGAAAAGGTCGCCGATCCGCGCACGACAATCTTCATCGCACTTCTTGCCGGGGTCCTCGAAGCCGCAACAATGCTTCCTTACCTTGCTGCCATTAGCATGATTAACACTTGGGAATCCACTATCATCGGCAAACTCATAGTACTGGTGAGCTATTGCATCATAATGTTTATTCCCACACTTACCCTATTGGTGATACGTAGTTTTTCCGTATCATGGTTAACGCCTAAGCTGGACCGCCTTGTTAGCTTAGCAACCCGTAACGCCGACGGTGCCATACTCTGGATAGCCGCAATTATCGGTTTTCTCATGGCGCAGCGGGCGCTCACTGAAATTCTCTGACTCTCACCAAAAATTTACGAACCTTACGATGCTTCATCGAGCGGCATATCGTGCATGCTCGTTGAGACAAACTCCCACCATGTAGGGATGAATCCGGCTGCCAAAGCCACGCGCTGTGAGAGCACATGCGAAGGGCTGGTCCCATAAAACGGAACGTACCCATCGGCAAGAACCATTCGGGAGAGTTCATATACAAGACGCGCAGCAAGCCCACGTTGTCGCACCTGTGGCAGCACATCAATACCGATTTGACGCATCAGTGGCGAATCGTCACTTGCACCCGCCATTGCTAAAGGATCTGCCAAAGCAGTGGCGGCGGCAGGGTCAAACGCGGCAAGGACCATAATATCGGGGCGACGATTGCTAAACCCTAAAGCGTTCGCATACCGTGGATCACCGCGAAAACGCTCGTACTGCTCGGGGTGAAGGAGCTCTATTCGTACCGAGAATTCCGAAGCCGCCATATCATCTTCGTCTGCCTCTAAAGCATCTGCCGAGGCGTTCGGCGCTTTCGTCACCGTGTGAAGACCGCAAATATGTTGCCGTAAGGATTCTCGAAGCGCCCCGCTATCTACCCGGCGCATCATGCCGATTCCGGGTACCGCACATTTAACCTCTTGCGCCGGAATATCCGGCGGAACCACAGATTCAAGCAGGTTGCGTGAAGGCGTGTAATATACGCTTGTTCCGCTCACCTGCTGGCTGTAAGGGGTCAAGAGTTCATTCAGCTGGCGTAACGGTGCATAATCGCCCAACCAATTTGAGAGATCCCCACGCATATACTCAGTGGCCGTTTTCAAAACTCGGGGATACTTTGCGCAAAGTAACCCCACGCCCAGATAGTTACCTACCCGAAGTTCCCATGTATCAGCGTTGCGGCGGCGGGATGCGCTCATCTCTTCTGCTGGAAGCTGCAGTGCACTCAAGACCTCAGCACCCAGATTCTGTGCTTGAGAGATAGCTCCCGCAGGTAAACAGAAATCTGCCTCTAACTGAGCAGCAAGAATATGGCGTACTCTGTCGAGAGTTGTTACAGCACCGCGCATTTGCGCTCGCGGATGATTACCTGAAATATGACTCACACCAAAAGTTCCTTGATGAAACGTCCGGTATGAGACTCCTCAACCTGTGCGACGTCTTCAGGCGTTCCTTCGGCGATTACGGTGCCTCCACCATCGCCACCTTCCGGACCCATATCAATAATCCAGTCGGCACATTTAATGACATCAAGGTTGTGTTCAATCGTGATAACGGTATTGCCCTTATCAACAAGAGACTGAAGCACAGTTAAGAGCTTACGGATATCCTCAAAATGCAGACCCGTTGTAGGCTCATCAAGCACATAGATCGAACGACCGTTAGAACGCTTCTGCAGCTCTGCGGCAAGTTTCACGCGCTGCGCCTCACCACCTGAAAGCGTGGTTGCGGGCTGCCCCAGACGAATGTAGCCAAGCCCCACATCAACCAGCGTGTTCAAGTGCCGAGCGATCGGGGTGAAGGCCGCAAAAAATTCTGCAGCTTCCTCCACCGGCATTTCAAGCACATCAGAAATAGTCTTACCTTTGTAATGCACTTCGAGGGTTTCGCGGTTATAGCGTTTTCCCTGGCAGGTTTCGCAAGGCACGTAAACATCCGGCAAAAAGTTCATCTCAATCTTGAGGGTGCCGTCACCCGAGCATGCTTCGCATCGACCGCCTTTAACGTTAAACGAGAACCGTCCGGGGGTATATCCGCGCACTTTAGCCTCATTCGTCTCGGCAAAGAGCTTACGAATATGGTCGAACACGCCGGTGTATGTCGCAGGATTCGACCGCGGAGTACGTCCAATAGGCGATTGGTCAACGTGAATAACCTTATCTAGATGTTCCAGACCGTCTACCTTCTTGTGCCGTCCGGGAACCTGTTTTGCACCGTTGAGTTTATTCGCCAGTGAGGTATAGAGAATATCGTTCACGAGGGTTGATTTACCCGATCCCGATACGCCTGTGATCGCGGTAAAAACACCTAGGGGGAAGGTAACATCAACATTTTTGAGGTTGTTCTCGCGAGCTCCATAGACCTTTAACACACGTTTACGGTCATGTGGGCGGCGTTTCTTTGGAACTTCAATAGAGCGCCGACCCGCCATATAATCACCGGTTATCGACTTTTTATTGGACAAAAGTTCCTTGTAAGTGCCCGAATGGACGATTTCACCGCCGTGTTCGCCCGCACCTGGACCAACATCGACAATCCAGTCGGCTTCCCGCATCGTGTCTTCGTCATGTTCCACTACGATGAGGGTATTTCCCATATCACGTAGCTTTGTCAAGGTATCGATTAGACGTCGGTTGTCGCGCTGGTGCAAACCTATAGAGGGCTCATCCAACACATAAAGCACACCAACGAGCCCGGAACCAATCTGGGTTGCCAGTCGTATGCGCTGGGCCTCACCGCCCGAAAGCGTGCCAGCAGAGCGTGATAACGTCAGGTAATCGAGTCCTACGTCCAAGAGGAATTGCAAGCGTGCATCAAGCTCTTTAAGTACCTGGTCGGCGATCTTAGCCTCGCGAGGGGTCAGCTTTAGGGCGCGCATAAAATCTAAGGCGGTACGAAGCGGCATAGCGGTTACATCCGCAATGGATTTACCCTCAATTTTGACGCTGAGAATAGTAGGGTTAAGCCGCGCACCGTGACATACCGGGCATGCAACCTGACGCATATATTGTTCGTAGCGATCACGCGCAAAATCAGATTCAGTTTCTTGATGTTTACGCATGATATTGGCTTTAACACCCTCAAACCCGGAGGTATAGCGGCGTTCGCGCCCAAAACGGTTGCGGTACGAGACCTCAACTTTAAAATCTTTGCCCTCCAGAATTGCTTTGCGAACTTTGGCAGGAAGATCTTTCCACGGAGTGTTAAGGTCAAATCCGAGCTCTTCGCCAAGACCTGCAAGAAGACGCAGCCAATACTCGGTGGTAGATTTTCCCTGCGACCACGGAGCAATAGCGCCTTCGCCCAGAGTCATGTCTGGGTTGGGTACTAAAAGATCCTCATCAACTTCAAGCCTGGACCCAATACCATCGCAAGCTTGGCATGCGCCGAAGGGCGAGTTGAAGGAGAAGGCACGTGGCTCAATAGTGTCCACCTGCAGAGGATGATTGTTGGGGCACGCCAGGTTTTCACTAAATGTTCGGGTGCGTTCGGGTGAATCTGCCTGTACATCTACGAATTCGATGAGCGAGCGACCATCGGCTAGTCTGAGTGCGGTCTCCACGGAATCGGTCAGTCGCTGGTGGATGCCTTCCTTAATCACGATGCGATCTACCACAACGTCAATGGTGTGTTTGTATTGTTTCGCTAGTTTAGGAGGATCCGAGAGTTGAACTGTTTTTCCGTCCACCCGGGCACGCGAATAGCCCTGTGTCACCAGGTCTTTGAACAGATCAACAAACTCACCTTTGCGAGCTGATACCACGGGGGCAAGAACCTGCAAACGCGTACGTTCGGGGTATTCCAGCAGTGCATCGACAATCTGCTGCGGGGTTTGCTTGGTAATTTCTTCACCGCACACTGGGCAATGCGCACGCCCTACACGAGCCCACAGCAGACGCATATAATCGTAAATCTCGGTGATGGTGCCTACTGTCGACCGCGGGTTTTTTGAAGTAGATTTCTGATCGATAGAGACCGCTGGCGATAGCCCCTCAATAAAATCAACATCGGGCTTATCCACCTGCCCAAGGAACATACGCGCGTAGGAAGATAGTGATTCAACGTACCTGCGTTGTCCCTCTGCGAAGATGGTGTCAAAAGCAAGTGAAGATTTACCCGATCCCGATAGCCCTGTAAAAACCACCATTGCGTCACGTGGAATCGCAAGATCAACATTTTTGAGGTTGTTCTCACGGGCACCCTGCACACGAATGCTACTCAAGTCGTTTGACTGCAAAGGGGTGGTTGCTGATCCAGCGCGGGGAGGCATCGAAAATCCTTTCGTCTATCTTCGAATCTACATTCTACGCTCTTTCGGCGGGGATAGCATGCTTTATGATGCAGGTTTGACTCGTGGCGAACTTTTTTCCTGGCGACTTTCGTTCCCGTTACCCCCTTATACCTGCCGCTAGAAACGGGATATACACCGCATCAGTACACTGGATATATGGCTACTTATCCCGAATCAACTCTTATCTTCGAAAATCCGGAATTTACGGTACGTGCCCTAAGCGTCTCAGACATGGATAACAGCGTCTACCTGATCACGATTCGCCATACTGGCGAGCAAATGCTGATCGATCCCGCTTATGATGCGGAAGCACTGTATACCTTCACGCTTGAGGCAATCATGCAGGACTGCCCAAACCTAGCCCTTACAGAAGAAAACGACCGCCGAGTGCGCATTCTCGAATCTAAAGAAGATTTCGAGCCCATCCCCCGCCGTGCTCTTGGCGTGACGGGCATTATGGTCACCCATGGGCACTGGGACCACATTCGTGCTCTGCGCGATCTTGAATCTCTCACCGGTGCCATTACTTATGCAGGATCCGCAGACACCGAGGCCATTCATGCGCAAGAAAATTTCACGATTGAAAACGAGTTAAACGGCGGCGAAGTTTTTGATTTTTACGATACAGAGCTGCAGGTGCGCGCTATTTCCGTTCCCGGGCATACTCCCGGATCCATCGTATATTCTGTGCAGACCACATGGGAAGATGGCTCCCCCGCTACCCTGCTTTTCACCGGCGATGCACTCTTCCCCGGCGGCGTAGGCAAGACCGATTCTCCCGCGCAGTTTGGCGAACTTTTCTCAAACGTTCTTGAAAAACTCTTTGGAAACTTTGATGATGAAGCGATTGTGCTTCCGGGTCATGGGCGTTCCACGACATTAGGCACCGAGCGTCCACACCTTGAAGAATGGGGTTCACGGGGCTGGTAGCCCAGTACATCCTGTAGGCTTTCTAGCAGCACAAGTCTGGTTAAACAAAACGACCGCGCTACCATAGCGCGGTCGTTTTATGACACCCGGGGGTATCTATCACTCACTCAAACACAAGCAACTCGAGGACAATTCATGAAACCTTCGATCACTTGATAACTCAAGTTTAGCCTACTTTTGGGTCGGTTTTCTACATGGTTTTTGCTCCCCAAACACCTTAGATAAGCTGAGCGCATATTTGTAACCATTCTGTTATTTTTACCCCGCATGAAAGCAGGGCATTTAAATACCAATCGAGATTTTATTGATTTTTATATGGCATAAATCACTAAAAATTTTTTCTAGAAGTTCCGCGTCATACAGCCATTTTTCAAGGTACACCCCTAAATAACAGTATTGTTAAACCCGCGTAATCATGCGGGTTCTATACACCAATTGGTCTGTTTGAATGGTTTTTCGCGACACGCACGAAATCAGTAAAAGCTACCCCTCGGTACAGCCCACGAAGACGCAGAAAAGGTGCCGTGCGTATCCCAACATAACGAGGATGCCCACGGCACCTTATCAAGCTTGCCTTCGCCTTTTATGGGCGAAATATGGCACAGAAACCACTACGAAAGACCGATCATCGTACCGTTTTCATCAAAACCAATACGCTCTGCAGCAGGGCTCTTGCTCAGACCGGGCATGGTGCGCATCGTGCCGCAAATAGCGTAAACATAACCGGCTCCTGCGGCAAGACGAACCTCACGCACGGGCAAAGTCCAACCGGTAGGTGCACCCTTGAGGGAAGCATCTGAAGAGATCGACAGGTGGGTCTTTGCAATCACCACCGGCAGATGCGAGTAACCCAAATCAGCAAAACGCTTAAGCTGTTTTGCCGCTGCGGGAGCAATCGAGATACCGTCTGCCCCGTAAACCTTAGTGGCAACCTTCTCAAGCTTAGTTTCGAGAGAATCCTCAAGATCATAGGTGTACTCCAGGTTCGAAACGTCGTCGCAAGCCTCAGCAACCACATTTGCCAGGTCAACCGTGCCCTTGCCGCCCTCAGCAACACCATGATGGATAGCTACACGAGCGCCAGCCTCTTCGGCAATACGGCGAATAGCTTCATGCTCAGAATCGAAATCGGTGGGGAACGCGTTAATAGCCACCACCGGCTGCACACCGAAGTCACGCACAATCTCAATGTGCTTCTTCAGGTTAGTAGCCCCTGCTTCAACGTCGGCAGGGTTCTCTTCAAGCATGCCTTCAGGCAGCGGCTTGCCCGGCACGATCTTGTACAACCCCGAGTGCGACTTGAGGGAACGCACGGTGACAACCAGCACAGCAGCATCAGGCTTCAGCCCTGAGATGCGGCATTTGACGTTGAAGAAACGCTCAGCACCCATATCAGCGCCGAAGCCTGCCTCAGTAATCACGTAGTCGGAGTATTCCAAGCCAACGTAGTCAGCAACAACTGAGGAGTTACCGGTAGCGATGTTCCCGAAGGGGCCCGCGTGAATAAGTGCCGGGGTGTGTTCGAGAGTCTGAAGCAGGTTGGGGTTAATGGCATCCGCCAGAATAACAGCCATTGCGCCGTCAGCCTTCAAATCGGCGGCGGTGACTGCCTCACCATCGTAGTTCAGACCGATAACAATCTTCGCCAAACGTTTGCGCAGATCCTCAAAGGAGGTTGCCAGCGAAAGAATCACCATGATTTCAGAGGCACTGGTAATATCAAACCCGGTCTGTCGGGGCACGCCGTCAATACGCTCGCCCAGACCGACTACGATGTTGCGCAGGGAGCGGTCGTTCATGTCGATAACGCGGCGCCACTCGATAGCACGGGGGTCGAGGCGCAGGTCATTACCCTGGTGTAGGTGGTTATCGATCATGGCAGCCAGTAGGTTGTGGGCTGCGGTAACGGCGTGGAAATCACCGGTTAGATGCAGATTTAGCTTCTCCATGGGAACTATCTGCGAGTAACCGCCGCCAGCGGCACCGCCCTTAATACCGAAGGTTGGGCCCATGGCAGGCTGGCGAAGCGCCAAAGCGGCTTTACGTCCGGTCTGGGCGAATCCCTGTGCTAGCGAGACAGAGGTTGCGGTCTTACCTTCGCCGAGCGGTGTGGGAGTTACAGCGGTAACGACAATGTACTTGGAACCGCGCTTTTGGGCGGTTTCTGCGTTGGTGCTTTCGTCGAGCAGGACCTTGGCAACATATTTACCGTAGGGCTCCAAACGATCTTCGCTGATGCCGTTCTCGGCGGCTATTTCGGTGATAGGCTTAAGCTCAGCAGCGAGAGCAATTTCGAGGTCGGAAGGGAAAGGCTTGTTCGTCATCATTGTCCTTAACAAGTAGAAACCAACAGTTCCATATCCCATTCTATGCTCTAGCTCACGGATTGTCGCCTAAATTTATATGTGAGATATACGGCGAGGAAAATATGCCATCTTGCGGAAGGTCTCTTGACACAATGTTCCCAGGTCAAAGACAAAGCAACTCCCACGCTCATGATTCAGTAGTTCATGCTCGCAGGAGTTTCTTCGCTCGACAGTAAATATAGTTACTACATCGTCAGCAGCACCTTGGTCGCGGTACGCTGATCCATTGCCTCATAGCCCTTGGGAGCTTCGTCGATGGGCAATACTAGGTCGAAGACCTTACCGGGTTCAATCTCCCCCTTGTAAATCAGGTCAATCAGGGTCGGCAGGTATTTACGGACCGGCGCGGGACCTCCTTCAAGGTGAACCTGTTTGCCGAAGAGCACGTCGGTACCGATCGAGCTGTCGTGGGGCACGCCTACGAAACCGATGTAGCCGCCGTGGCGTACGCATCCGAGGGCTTGGTCAAAGGCCTGCTGAGTACCCACAGCCTCCACAACACCGTGCGCTCCCACCCCGTCAGTAAGCTCTAGAACCTTGGCGATGCCTTCTTCACCGCGTTCTTCCACTACATGGGTTGCGCCGAACTGCTTAGCTAACGCCTGACGCTCGGGGTTGCGAGACATTATGATGATCTTTTCAGCGCCCAGCTGCTTAGCCCCAATAACTGCGCCCAGACCAACGGCACCATCGCCTACCACAGCAATGGTCTTACCTGGGCCGGCCTTGGCGGCGTCGGCTGCGTACCAGCCAGTCCCCAGCACATCGGATGCTGCCATCAGATGAGGAATCTGTTCTGCGGTAGGGTATGCGGGAGTCTTAACCAAAGTGCCGTCTGCGAAAGGAATACGGGCGTATTCCGCCTGGGTACCGTTCGAGCGCATACCAATGAAACCATCGCCTGCAGCAATGGCCTTAAGGCACCGTGACGGGTAACCATCCTGGCAGGTTGCACACTCGCCGCATGAGATGCAGAAAGAACCAACGACAAAGTCACCAGGTTTGACGGTCTTAACATCGTCGCCAACTTCGATAACTTCACCGATATATTCATGCCCCATCTGCTGATGGTCTACAGGCTGCGCGCCACGGTAGGGCCACAGGTCAGAACCGCAGATGCAGGATGCGGCAAGTTTAATAACGGCATCCGTGGGTTCCAGGAGGGTGGGCATGGGGCGGTCTTCTACGACGACCTTACCGGGTTCTTCCATAATGACTGAACGCATTAGCTGTACTCACTTTCATGTAGATTCTTTAGGTTTTAACCAGTCGTTGTATTAGAGTACGCCCTTCGAGTTACTCGAAAGCAAGCGCTATGGAAGATAAAAGGTATGTTATTCCACGTGTATTTTTGAGAATAAAACTTAGTATCTTATACCTTTGGAGTGCCGTGAGATACTGGAATTATGAGTTACAGCGTCAAAGAAATCTCAGAAAAGCTTTACATAAGCCCGCATACGGTACGGTATTACAGCGACAAAGGCCTTATTCCCACTGTGCAACGAGATGAACATGGACGGCGTGTTTTCACCGAAGAATGCGTGGGGTGGTTTGAAACGATTCACTGCTTACGTGCATGCGGTATGAGCATTAACGATGTCAAAGCCTATGTAGACCTCAGCCGTCGTGGCGTGTCTACAGCATCGGAGCGTTTACACATTATCGAACATTACGCACACGTTGCCCGTCAGCAGCTACTTGATGCTCAGCGAAGGATTGATTTTGTGGACCGAAAAATTGCGTACTACCAAGATTTAATGGCGCAAGAGAATAAGAAGCATGCATAACCTAGCGCTCAATTTATTAGTGAATATCGAATATAAATCGGGGTACCCCACACCATATAGGTGAGGTACCCCGATCATTATCCCTCTCAGAGAGTATGTGTGAAAGACCCGTCTACCCAAGCTATCTTTTGATACTCTCTAGCATTGGATCTCGCCACCTTACACAGGCTGGATCTTCTTCTTATTCATGAAGGGTTACCTGTGATGCAGGAAGCTGCTGTACCTTCAAAGACGATGCAGGAGCATTGGTGTAAACCCTTACCTTAACGGTGCGCCCTTCCATGGTGCATTTATCGGGCGCTCCAAGCACGGAACCCTCAACAGTGGCCACGTGGAGAGTACCGTTACTTTCAGCAGCTTCGGCACGTACATCAAAACAAGTTGCGGTACCGGTCGGTACGCTAAAGGTAATCTCGTGATCACCCGTCACCTCATAATCCGACCAGTTAACAACATGTTCATGTTCCAAGGGGACGGAGTTCGAATCATGTACTGCCGGAGCTGAGATACCTGCATCCGAGCTAGTTGCCGGAGGAATGACCGGAACGAACGCCTGCACATATGCAGAAGCTGCGGGGGCGGACAGCATCGAAGCGCCCAACGCGAGAGAGACGGCGCCGACCCCGACCAGGGTGGCACGCCGAACGGCTGACAGCGTAGTCTTAAACATGAGCATCGCTCCTTTGCTCGACAATTGCTTGCACCTCCACCCTATAAGTTTTTAAATCTCAAGTGAAGAGTTACATAAAGATGACACACCCAAGATTTAAAAAATTTTTACGAGTCTCCTAGACTCCCCTGAATTTGACGCACAAAACCCGTATATTCCCTATGTTTTCAAGGAAATATACGGGTTTCTTAAAGTTATATCTTCCTGATCTCAGAATCAGTTTTTAAGACTAAAAATCCCAGTCCTCATCCTCAGTGTTCACGGCTTTACCGATCACATAAGATGAGCCAGATCCCGAGAAGAAGTCGTGGTTCTCGTCGGCATTGGGCGAAAGAGCCGATAAAATAGCAGGCGAAACATTGGTCACGCTCGCGGGGAACATCGCTTCATACCCCAGGTTCATGAGAGCCTTATTCGCGTTGTAGTGCAGGAACTTCTTGACGTCTTCGCTCCAGCCCACACCGTCATAGAGTGAATGCGTGTAGGCTACCTCATTCTCATACAATTCGTACAGCAGGTTGAAGGTGTACTCCTTAAGTTCTACCTGCCGTTCCGGGCTCTCTTTTGCTAAACCACGTTGGAATTTATAGCCAATGTAGTAGCCGTGAACAGCCTCGTCACGAATAATCAGACGAATCAGATCGGCGGTATTCGTCAGTTTAGCGTGCGCCGACCAGTACATGGGCAAGTAGAACCCTGAGTAGAACAGGAAGGACTCCAGCAGCGTAGAGGCAACCTTCTTCTTGAGCGGATCATCCCCCGTGTAGTATGCGAGAATAATCTTCGCTTTCTTCTGCAGGTGCTCATTTTCGGAGGCCCATCGGAAGGCATCATCAATCTCTTTAGTCGAACTCAGAGTCGAGAAAATCGAAGAATACGACTTAGCGTGCACCGACTCCATGAAGGCAATATTGGTGTATACGGCCTCTTCGTGGGCGGTGACTGCATCCGGCAAAAGAGACACAGCACCAACGGTTCCTTGAATAGTATCCAGCAGAGTCAGCCCGGTGAAAACACGCATGGTCAGCTCTTTTTCTTCTGCCGTCAAGGTTTTCCATGAGGGAACATCATTGCTCAGCGGAACCTTTTCAGGCAACCAAAAGTTACCGGTCAAACGGTCCCATACCTCAAGGTCTTTATCATCTTCAAGACGGTTCCAGTTAATAGCCTCAATCGGGTGGTCGACGAGGTGCACTTTTTCACTCATGTGTATCTCCCAGATTGGATGTCACGCCCACACAGGCATGTAATGTTTTCTAAAGTTACTAATCGAGTCTGTTTCGGGGGGCAAGAAGAACCTCTTGCACCCCGAAACCCGTAAGATGCTGATTCATTTACAGCATGCAGGATACGCAGCCCTCAACTTCGGTGCCTTCAAGAGCCATCTGACGCAGACGAATGTAGTAAATAGTCTTGATACCCTTACGCCATGCGTAAATCTGGGCACGGTTAATATCACGGGTAGTCGCGGTATCGCGGAAGAAGAGAGTCAAAGACAGACCTTGATCCACGTGCTGAGTTGCCACGGCATAGGTATCGATGATCTTCTCGTACCCAATTTCGTAGGAATCTTGGAAGTATTCCAGGTTATCGTTCGTCATGAACGGTGCCGGGTAGTAGACTCGCCCCAGCTTGCCTTCCTTACGAATCTCAATCTTAGAAGCAATCGGGTGGATCGAAGAAGTCGAACCGTTGATGTACGAGATAGATCCGGTGGGCGGAACGGCCTGCAAGTTCTGGTTGTACATGCCGTATTGGGCTACATCGGCGGCAAGCTGAATCCAGTCTTCGCGGGTCGGAATATGATGCTTAGCAAACAGCTCACGTACCCGTTCGGTCTGCGGTTCCCATTCCTTCTCAATGTACTTGGCGAAGAACTCACCGTTAGCGTACTTTGAACTCTCAAACCCTTCAAAGGTCACGCCGCGCTCCTTGGCGATCTCCATGGAAGCGCGAATAGCATGGTACGTCACCGTGTAGAAGTAAATATTGGTGAAGTCCAGACCTTCTTCGGAACCGTAGTAAACGTGCTCACGCGCCAGGTACCCGTGCAGGTTCATCTGCCCCAGACCGACCGCGTGGCTCATATCGTTACCGCGTTCGATAGACGGCACGGAACGAATATCGGATTGGTCGGAAACTGCGGTAAGCGAACGAATAGCGGTTTCGACGGTTTTCCCTAGGTCATCACCGTCCATGGTCATTGCGATGTTGAGAGACCCAAGGTTGCACGAAATATCTTTCCCAATTTCGGCGTAGCTCAAATCGTCGTGGTAAATCGACGGCTTTGAAACCTGCAGAATCTCCGAGCAAAGGTTAGACATGATGATCTTGCCTTCAATCGGGTTAGACCGGTTAACCGTATCCTCAAACATCACGTAGGGATACCCGGACTCGAACTGCACCTCAGCAATGGTCTGGAAGAACTCGCGCGCGTTGATCTTGGTCTTGCGAATCCGCGAGTCATCCACCATTTCGTAGTACTTCTCAGAAACGTTGATATCTGAGAAAGCTACTCCGTAGATACGTTCTACATCGTAGGGCGAGAACAGATACATATCTTCGTTACGCTTTGCCAGCTCGAAGGTAATATCAGGAATCACAACGCCCAAAGACAGGGTCTTAATGCGCACCTTCTCGTCCGCGTTTTCACGCTTAGTATCTAAGAAAGCATAAATATCGGGGTGATGCGCGTGCAGGTAAACCGCGCCTGCACCCTGACGAGCACCCAACTGATTTGCATATGAGAACGCATCCTCAAGGAGCTTCATCACAGGGATAACACCGGAAGATTGGTTCTCAATCTTCTTGATAGGAGCCCCAGACTCACGTAGGTTCGTGAGGGCGAACGCAACGCCGCCTCCACGTTTTGAAAGCTGCAGGGCAGAGTTGATGGAACGGCCAATCGACTCCATATTGTCCTCAATACGCAGCAGGAAGCAGGAAACGAGCTCACCGCGCTGCCTCTTACCAGCGTTCAGGAAGGTCGGGGTTGCGGGCTGAAAACGACCGGAAATGATCTCATCTACGATCTCTTCTGCAAGTTTTCCATCGCCTTCAGCAAGAAGCAGAGCCACCATGCATACACGATCCTCGAAACGCTCCAGGTAACGCTGACCGTCGAAGGTCTTGAGCGCGTAGGAAGTGTAGAACTTGAAGGCGCCTAGGAAGGTGGGAAAACGGAACTTGGCCGCATAGGCACGTTTGAAAAGAGACTTCACAAAGTCAAAACTGTACCGGTCGAAGAGTTCCGGCTCGTAGTACTGATTCTCAATCAGGTACTCGATTTTTTCTTCGAGATCGTGGAAGAAAACCGTGTTGTTATTAACATGCTGAAGAAAATACTGACGTGCGGCTTGACGGTCGGCGTCAAATTGGATCATGCCGTTTTCATCGTAGAGATTCAGCAAAGCGTTCAGCTCGTGGTAACTCATACCTTTGAACTTGTCAGGTACCGCTTTGGAGCTGTGTCCGGCACCGAGAGTCTCTAGCGCTGAAGGCAGTTTTGCGTCCAAAATTCTTCCAATCCTTTGTTTACTTTTTCGACATCTGAGGGGGTTCCCATAAGCTCGAACTTGAAGAGCAAGGGAACATCGCATTTCTTCGCCACAATATCTGCCGCGATTCCGAAGAGAGATCCGAAGTTTGTATTTCCCGATCCGATAACACCGCGAAGCTGGCGACGGTTCTCTTCGTTGTTCAGGAATTTGACGACCTGCGGGGGAACATTGCCTGCCCCTTCTGGTTTCCCGTATGTGGGTACGCACAGCACATAGGGTTCGTGCATAACGGGAGTCTCATCCTTAGTTCGCAGAGGAAGGCGCACGTTTCGTGCCTGTAGTTTCTCAACGAACTTGTGTGTGTTGCCTGAAATTGAGGAGAAGTAGACAACGAGCGGCGAATCCTTACCCAACGAGCTTTGAGTCGCTCGGCCCTCAGCGGCATCACGTGCCTGAAGAATAATCTTCTGAATCTCAGCGTTCTCATGCGTAGGATTTTGTGCGAGGGGGGTGCTCATATTTCTCCTTACTCCACGATCAAATACCCACGGAAATTCTGTGGGTTGAGTCGTGCTTGACGCTGCCGCCTATGCTAATGCAAGCGCGTTAATCTTGTCAGGCTGGAATCCTGACCAATGCTCTTCACCGGCGATGACGACCGGTGCCTGCATGTATCCGAGGGACTTAACCATCTCTAGCGCCCGGGAATCTTCCGTAATGTCTACTTTGTCGTAGTTGATGCCCTTGGCGTCTAGCGCCCGGTAGGTCATGTTGCACTGAACGCACTGCGGTTTGGTGTACACGGTCACTACCATCGGTTTTCTCCTTGTCAGCCCCCAAGGCGGAGCGTAATTGCGTGAATACTTTGTGTGCAAGGCAGAGGATTCTTGTGCTCGATGAGACTTCCTTTAGCTCTAGAAGGCTGGAAGCATTTCGTCATCGGCCGCGCAAAGAATCGAGCCGGGTATTAATACTACATGTTGTGTCTGAAAATTTCTCTGACACAAGATGCTGTGGTGAAGTGTGAATGTTTTGTTCGAGAAACCCACACGCGAGCACAAGGACATTCAGTTTATCCACACCTCAGGAGAGTGTAATTCCGCTAATTATTGCGGACAATACAGAGTTATCCACATATCGGCTCTGTGAGCGGAACGTGCATTGCTCTTTTAAACTGAAAATCTGTTCTGTTTTTTCAGGGCGAACAGGCTTTTGTGTGAGATTTCTGGCATTGCTTCCCTCTTGATTTTTAAGTTTTTATACCCATCCCTTGATTCTGCGCGGAACGAGACTGAAAAACTCGACTGGATTCCACCTACATGCGTCGTGTTGGAAGGTTTTTATGGCTTTTGAGAGTACGGCAAAGATGTGATTAAGAAATTTTTGAAACATTCAGATGATCGGCGTGTTGTTGGATTTTTGTGAAAGAAATCGTCAAACCCATTAAAACCCACATCTCGTATGAGGTCAGTACAGTTCGCCTGTGGATAAGCGTAATGATCTGCTGTCTCAATAGTTGATGTTCCCCTGCTGGCCCTCAAGATGAGGTCAGCTCTTCCCCACGCCACAGAGAACAGCCATACAGATAACCTAATACGTATTTAGAGAAGTCCTCGCTCACGAAGCAGTCGGCTCAGCGTATGTCCGTCATTCGCCTCCATCCACAATGGAGAATTTGTCATTTTTTGCGCTCTCTGATCGCTCCAGACCCGCCCAGAGGCGAGAACGCTCTCCCCCACGGTGAGGTTACGAATCATGATAGCGGCGACGTTCTGCGGGTAGCGCACCGCAAATCCGTTGTATATATCCGGGTCACGCTGTCCGTCGTCGCCGATAAGAATCCACTGCATCTGGGGAAATTCTTGGGCAAGTCGTTTTAGAGAGTTCACTTTGTGTTGGGACCCCGACCTAAACCAGCGGTCAGGAGTTGGTCCCCAGTCTGTTAATAGGAAGGTTCCACGCGGGTAGCCATTGCGGGTCAGAAAGCGACGCAGTGTCGGTGTAATATTCCAAGCGCCAGTGGAAAGATACATAAAAGGTGCCTGAGGATGCGCTCGATGAATGCGGTCCATGAGCACCGCCATGCCCGGGGTCGGAATGCGCGCGTGCTCATCCAGTACAAAAGAGTTCCATGCAGCGACAAGAGGACGCGGCAACATAGTCACCATAACGGTATCATCGACGTCTACGATAACCCCAATTTTCTGGGATTCCGGGACGATATAAACGTTAGTTTCAACGGCGCGGGAACCCGGTACATACATGATGACCTTATGCATTCCGGCCGGTAAGTCTAGGTCAAGGCGCACATCCAGCACTCCACCACGGTCGGTTTGTACCTCAAACGTATGCCCTGCAATAAGAATAGTCACATACACATCCGACATGGCAACGGTGGTAAAAGCCCGCCACCCGCGCGTCGGGTTATCGGTATCTTCGGTACCTTCCACCACATGCAGGAGTTTTTCAAAAGCAGCCGTCTTATAGAGGGCACGCCCAAGAATACGCACCCACCCGGATTCAGTATCTGTGGCTACCCGTCCATATCCTTCAGAAGGCACCACAATAGGCTCACGCCCGTGAGCCACAGCTCGCTGTTCACGCCAACGATGCACGGCATCGCCCATACGATACCCTAGGTTAACGGCTTCACCGGCAACTTCGGTGACCACGCTGCGCAATTCTTGTGGGCCTAGATTCTCCATGCTTTCTAGTTTTCCATATCTTGCAATAAAACACCCTATTTTCAAGTTCGACCTCTAAAGCGTCCTCATCAATTAGTTTCTTAGCCGCTTAATCTTCTTCTCAGGGGGGTATTCAAACGGGTTTAAAGAGAAAAGGATCTCGGTTCCCCTCTACTGTGGAGACCGAGTCCTTCTCTTTCGTCGTTAGGGCTGCTACAGATTTAGTGTGTGCGATAGATCAGATACTCTCAGCCGATGAAGGAACAAGTATCAGTTCAGTGCTCACCACTTTCTAGTGATGCTCAGACTGCCCGGATTCTTCAGTATGCAGCTGGAATGGGCCTGAGCTGAGTTTTACCTGGCAGTACGCCGCGCCTTTACCTTCTGCTTGTTCTACGTGGTGCACAGGCTCTTCTTCACCGGTAACTTTGATACCGCATTTCACTACGTCATTAGGGTTATCCGCATAAACAGCCACCTGAATAACCTTGCCAGCCAACTCATGGTTATCAGCCGAAGTCAGCCGATAGTAGTTAGTTTTCGCTTCTAGACTCTGCTCGGCAGAATTGATTTCTTGACCGTCTTGAAAGATCCGAAGCTTTCCAGTTTGAGCCTTATAACCATTATGTTCACTGCCGTTTAGGACCTCGGCGGAGACGGTAATATCGCCGCGATTTCCATAGTCTGGAGCGGAATTCAGAGACAAACCGGGCACAACTTCTGCGGAGCACCCGGTGAGTAATGCAACCGAAGCGGCCGCAACGAGAGTAATTTTCTTGACCATATGTCCATGGTAACAGTAGGCTACAGGCGAAAACGCTAGATGATGCAAGGTTTCAGCGTTGTATCCGTACTAGTTAAAATCTGACACTTTCGCAAAAGCGTCGATTGTCATCTCTTGAGCTAACCGCACGTTATCCTTAAGAGTATGCCGCACTCTCCTTCACGCCGTCTGCTTCTCGCTGGTTCTCTCGGTGCATTAGCACCGATTATTTTTGCCTCCACGCCCAAGACCATTAATGCGACTACTAGCGATTTTTCCTCTACCGCTCATGAAACACAGGATAATGTTCCTGAGTCGCTCACGTTCTCTCCCGCAGCGCCGCCAAAGCCGAATGAAGGTTTCAACGTAGCAACTATTGCGAAACAGTCGTGGTCTGCCCCTATGACCCGCCTGCCGGGTGAAGGACGTTATATCGCGTGGACCGTTGACGATGGAGTCAGCCCAGAAACAATTCGAGCCTACGCAGAATTTGCTGCGCGTACCGGTGTGCGCCTAACCTTCTTTGTCAATATGACCTATGTGGGGTTCACTCAAAATGTTGATGTGCTTAAGCCGCTAGTGCAAACTGGACAGCTTCAAATTGCAAACCACACCTTTAGTCACCCCGATTTAAAAACTCTCAAAGATGATCAGATTAAGCACGAACTAGAGAAGAACGAGGCTGAGATTCAAAGAGTTTTTGGGGTCTCGGCAAAGCCTTATTTTCGTCCACCCTACGGCAGCTATGATGCGCGAGTGCTCAAGGTAGCCGCTAGCGTAGGATACACGCGCCCGGTCCTGTGGGAGGGAACTCTCGGAGATGAGGCCAAAACCTCAGCGCGTGTCATCTATATGCGATCGCTCAAATACGTTCTGCCGCAACGAATCCTGTTAGGGCATCTGAATTTCACGACCATTATTCCGCTTCTTGATCGTCTTGCTGGGTTAGTCGCCGAGCGTAAGCTCATCACGGTCACACTCAACGACTATTTTGAGGGGCTAACCGAGGAAGAACGTAAGGCCTCCGAGCCAAAATCCGAAGAGAAGAAGGACGATAAGAAAGAAGAACCAGCTACTCCGGCCCCAGCTGCGGGATCTGGTCTTGGCGCCGCCGGAAAATAGAAGTATATAAGTGTGTCTTTGGCCGTTCCTGTAACTATAGTCAAAGATGCACATGTTTTGATATAGCGTTATTTGCCTGGTCCCCGTCGGTGCAGCCGCGCCTTATCAGGTACTCAGGATGCTCCTTCCGCTCCCCCTTGAACCTCGGGGTTTTGAGACACATGTGGTCGTACAGGAGGCATAGTTTGCGGCTTGTGAGTTTCAGTCCAAACCCGGTTAAGACCTTCCAAAATTGCCGCGGGCGGTTGGGCTCCGTTAATAACCCACTGCGCTTCAATCAAAAAGAAAGGAACGCTAGTGATGCCCAATTCCTGCGCCACGCGCTCGTCAGCGCGTACATCCTCAGCATAGTGGTCGCCCGCGAGTATTTCATCAACCTGACGTGAATCAAGGCCAATATCGGAGGCGATCTTCCGAATGGACTCGTGTTTTTCAATGGAGCGTCCCTGCGTAAAATATGCTTTTTTGAAAGCCTCTTGAGCCTCTGCTGCTTTCCCCTGTGCAGTTGCGTGATGAATAATACGGTGAGCATCAAAACTATTGCCGTACTTTGCGTTTCGCCAGTTAAAGTCCAAGCCTAATTCTTGGGCACGTTCTGCTATTCCTTCTTGAGTAGCAATAGATTCTTCTAGGTTGAGGGAATATTTCGCGGCAATGCGTTCAGCAAGCGGCAACGCATTGTCCTCCCGGGCATTTTGGTCGAGCTCAAAGCTATGCCAACGAACCTCTACTTCATCACGGTGCTCAAATTGGGCGAGAGCTATTTCAAAATTCCTCTTACCTAAATAGCAGAAAGGGCAAACAATATCTGACCAAATATCTACGCGCATCATGTACCTTTCAAAAAACTAACGATTACACCGGCAAAACGCGCACAGCACTAATTTATTCCGGCGTACGTCCTACCCGTAATAGTCACGCAAGGTTACGGGGGTAAGATTCCGTTCGTCCAAAAGCATTTTGATCTTATCGAGCACTTCAATAACTCCGGGGTAGTTCAAATGGCCAATGAGAATAGTCTGCGAGTTCGCATATTTTTCGGAATATGCGTATATTTCTTCGGCAGGTATGGGTGAAGAATCAGCTAAAGACCCGTACCAGAGAACCGCCCTGTCGAATCCTACACCTGCCGCAGCCTCAAGCACACGAGAATCATAGTATCCATATGGTGGGCGGTAATATGGTTTAGAAGACACGCCGAAAAGCCGCTGTATCTCTTCGTCATTTTTCGTCAATTCTTCGGCAATTCCTGCATCATCTAGCGTAGTCAACGCCGCATGCGACCACGTATGATTGCCGATTTGAATCTGCCCTGATTCTACCAACGGTTTAAGAACGTCTAGGTTCGGTTCAAAAGCGTTATATGACCCGTTGATAAAGAAGGTAAGCCGGGTTCCCGTTCGGGCGGCAAAATCTGCATAGGCGCGCACAACATCAGGGCTTTTCCCGTCATCAACGGTCCAAGCAATATAGTTCCCTGCACCTTCCAAAGCGGTTTGCGGTTCATCCCACGGGTGCGCCACCTCTATGGGATTTATCGACTCCGGCAAGGCCGCTTTCTGCTGGTCATCCTCTTCTGAGGAATCTAATGCTGGTGCCGAAGATGCAGAGGACGAATCTACCCATGATGCTGATTCCTCAATGCCCGCGACCTTTTCATCTCGTGTTACGGCATAAGGCACGCCTACACCCAAAAGCGGGGTGAGCATACCTAAAACAGCCGCTCGGCGTGGTATACGGGTGAAACGATCCGCCGATTTACGATGTGGGGTTTCGTTGCTTGGATTCTGGTGTTTATATGGGTACATATACTTCTACCCTATCGTGCTCTTGTGCAGAGGCATAGTGCTTTTGCATAACTTATAAAGTTGGGTGGGAACGTTCCCACCCAACTTTTTATAACGTAACTATTAGGATTTATTTCTTTTTAGGTTCGCAAGCGATACCATCACCATCTGAATCAAGATGAGTTCCATACCCCGGCTGTCCGCGGTATAAGGGCGCAGCCCCTGCTGCCCGTGCAGCAGCACAATTTTTGTAATAGACACCACCACCGTTATTTACAGACGCAGGCTGTTCTGGAACCGGGGCAATATGCCGCTGCTGCGCCGAAGTCTGCGCAGGCACGGGAGCAACAGGTTGCTGCTGCACGGAATCCTGTTGCTGTTGAACCGGAGAAGGTTGTTGAGCTGCCTCGGGTTGAGGGGCAGAAGTAGAGGCGTCATCAAGAGGTACCTCGACAACATCCTCATGCTGTTCAGCGTCAGCAGTGGCAGCTGGTTCTGGCGTTACTTCAGAAATAGTGGGAGAGGTAGTTGGAGTAGGGGTTGGTGACGGAGTTATGGAAGCCGTAGGGCTTGCAAAGGCGCTCGTAGAGGCCGTCGCAGAGATTGATGGGGATGAAGAAGGGGTTTGTTCTTTGCGGGCATTATTGCCGGAGCATCCGGTAAACAACACGGCACCAATAAGCGCCACCGCGACAATGTGGTTTCTCATATACAATTATTCCTCATGAATGAGTGGTGAATAAATCCTCATGGAGAGCTACCTTAGCTCTCTGCACTAGTTTAGCCTAAACTTATGGTCTCTAATACTCCGTGTTTTTATATTTGAGAAAATCCCAATGGAGTCGTATCTTGACATATGTTTCTTAGAACAGGTTCATTATTATGAAGTTTTTATCTCTGATGTTATAATGAGTGTCTTCTCCAGAAGATCTTCAGATTTTCCCTAGAAGCCTCACAAAATTCAGCATAATATTCTTACTATCGAAGGTTTTCGAGAAAATTATCGAGCTCGGCAGGAGCACAGAACCGGTATATATGGGCTTGTACTTCTGGATGCGCGCATGCCGCCATAATACGCGGCAAGCTGTCGCGCCTATAGCGCAGAATCCATTTCCAAAATTCTAGGTTCTCCGGGGAGCGCCGTAACGCACGCATACCGCATACGCGAGCGCTAAAGTCTAAGAGAATAACCGTGTCTGCAGCCTTGAGCCGTTCTAGTAGTTTGGTATCATATACGCCTAAATCACCGTCTATAATCCATTCAGGCTCAGAGATGATCTGCTGATGAATAACATTCCACTGATCTACTGGAGTAGGTGTAAGGTCTTCATCCCAGAAATACTGGTCTAGCTCGAAAACAGGTAGTTTATAGCGGGTAGCAAGATAGGAAGCCAGGGTACTTTTGCCGGCACCTCCGCGGCCTAAAATAGCAATACGTTTCATCATGACACCTTATAAATTCTCAAAGACTAGTAGTATTCGAGTTCGTCAATGCTGCCCAATACGGCAACATCCATAGTTCTCAGGGCCTCAAGATTTGTAATAGTGTCATCTTGATCAATCAGATATACAGTGTATCCCTCGTGTCTCATTCTTCTCATAATTTCTAGGAGCATATGCTGGGCGACCTCATCCACAGAATAAACTCGGGTAATATCGAGTGCTATTCGTGTTCCCGTGTAGTGTGTATCAACAATTTCACGGATAACTCGCTCTGCACCGGCAAATCTAATTCTGCCCTGCAGTTGAATTACCTGGGTTATTTTCTCACCGGAGCCTATTCGGTAGTTAGCTCGTATTGCGGACCGAGCAACAGTGGGTATGTTCATAACGTGCATGCCCATATCTGAGGAGAATCGTTCGAAGAGAGATACACCGCGCACGCTGTTGCCGTGTACATCTAGGCGTGGTGAAAATGTTGCTAGTCCCAGCTGGCCCGGTACGGCGCCAATAATTCCCCCGCCTACCCCACTTTTAGCGGGAATTCCGACCTGCGTTGCCCAGTCCCCTGCAGCGTTGTACATACCGCAGGTGAACATAACACTCAGTATCTGGCGCACCACTGTCTTAGGTACTACCTGTTCCCCGGTAACGGGTTGAATTCCGTAGTTTGCCAGAGTTGCCGCCATCATCGCCAAATCCTGCACGGTTACCAGCAAAGAGCATTGACGGGTGTAGCCTTCGACTACGCCGGTGGGGTTCTCCGTGAGAATGTCGTGACTGCGGAGCATATGAGCGATCGCCAAGTTACGATGCGCGTGTTCGATTTCAGACGAGTACACCGCTTCATCAACATCAAGGGAGCGGCCAGCGAAGGCAGAGAGCCCAGAAATCACACGTTCCATACGCTCTGCCGGATTCATTGTTTCTGTACCGACTAAAGAATGCGTGGTAATTGCGCCAGCGTTAATCATGGGGTTTAGCGGACGACCGGAACTGTCTTCAAGGGAGATCTCGTTGAAAGGTTCCCCGGACGGTTCAACTCCCACTTTGTCTAAGACTCTCTCAAACCCGCGATCAGCAAGGGCTAAAGCATACACGAAAGGCTTTGAGATGGATTGAATGGTAAACAGTGCTTCAGTATCACCGGATGCATAGAGCTCCCCATCAACCATAGCGATAGAGGCGCCAAGCCGTTCAGGATTGACTTCGGCAAGTTCAGGAATATAGTTTGCGAGTACACCCGTTCTATCGTCCGCAACGCTTTGAAGGACTTCGTCAAGGTAGCTCGGTATCGGTGAATGCATGAGTTCCCTCCTGACGGACGATATTTTCCTAATACACGGTGTGAGTTTCTTGGGCATAGAAACATCATGCGTCTTCGCGGTGGGAAGATTCTGCCCAAGTCCTAGCTTCTTGAAGTTTAGCTTTTACGCATTAAATACTCCAAATATGGCTTAACTATTCCATCTGTTCGTAGGTGTATTCCCCTTTCCTCTTCCCAGTGGCTAGGGCAAATTCTGCTTTCAGGTAGTTTTTCGTGTCCTGCAGGTCTTTAGCACGACCGTATATTGTAGCTTTGACATTGATACGAAAATTACGAAAGGAGAATCATGGCTACATTAATTACTGGTGCGTCTTCGGGGATCGGCGAGGAGTTCGCACACCGTTATGCCGCTCAGAAACATGACCTCGTCTTAGTAGCGCGAACCGAGAGTAAACTCCAGGCTCTAGCCGAAAAGCTGCGTGCCGAGCACGGTATTACAGTAACGGTAATTCCTTGTGACCTTACCGCGCCAGATGCGGCTGAGCGGCTCTGGGAAGAAACGAACCGTGCTGAGCTAGAGATTGATGTACTTGTCAATAATGCAGGGTTTGGAACCTCCGGTGACGTCGCTGATGAGAGCCCTAAGCGTCTGGAACAAGAAGTACGCCTTAACTGCCTCACCTTAACAGGTCTGACGGCTCGGTATCTGCCCGCCATGCGTGAACGCAAAAACGGAACCATCATCAACATTGCTTCGACTGCTGCCTTTCAGCCACTGCCCCATATGGCGGTGTACGGCGCAACCAAAGCATTCGTGCTTTCCTTTACTGAAGCGCTCTGGTCCGAAACCCGAAAAGACGGCATCCGCGTACTTGCGGTCTGTCCCGGCCCCACCGATACCTCATTCTTTGAAATCGCCGGTGAATCTGCAGCAGTCGGAAAAATGCGCTCTGTCCATCAGCTGCTAGACAACACGTTGCGTACTCTAAAAACCACGAAACCCAGTTTTGTGGATGGAGTGGGGAACGCCATTGTGGCGCGATTTGTAACCCGCGTGGTGCCTAAGCGCTTCGTCATGACAATAGTCGATCGTGCGCTCCAACATAGGAGCTCTCAATAGGATGCACACCCCTCTCTTCCCTGGATGAAGGAGCATATTCTTTAAACTCTTTTTAGAATCTTAGCTAGGTTTTTAAATGTATTGTTCGGGGTAATCGCCATACCCCTCTTATCTCTTCGCACTATTATTTCGTGTAAGGGACAAATACTATTACGCGCCAAAGGTACATTCATGTGAAAGCACCATGTACTGTTAGAAAAATAATAAAATACCGCCCAGTCCTTTCGGACCAGACGGTCAATAGTGGAGATAAGGGGACTCGAACCCCTGACCCCCTGCATGCCATGCAGGTGCGCTACCAGCTGCGCCATATCCCCTCATATAGTTTTGCGTTGCCTTAGCAACAGAAAACATAATACACATCTTTCTGCTAGGCATGCAAGTTCTCGCACTGTTACAGACATAAAATGCAGAGCACCGCCGAAGATACCAAATTCTGGTATGCCTCAGCGGTGCCCCACATGATGCAACAAAATTGTTACTCGTCAGCAGGAACGACCCGAGATGCTTCCTCTTCGCTTTCGCCTTCTAGATCAAACGGAACTTCATGGGTAACACCTAGTTCAATACGCGGAGCCTGCGCCCACAAACGATCCAGAGCATAGAACTCGCGATCTTCTTCATGCTGAACATGCACTACGATATCCCCAAAATCTAGGAGAATCCAACGACCAGATGCACGTCCTTCTCGGCGTACAGGCTTCAAATCAACCTGTTCTCGAAGCGCATCCTCAATTTCATCAGCAACCGCATTGACGAGGCGCTCATTATGTGCCGAAACTACCAAGAAACCGTCAATCAGCCCCATAGCGTCAGAAGCATCCACCGCAAAAAGCTGGGTTCCTTGTTTTTCTTCCGCCGCTCGGGCGGCAATGCGCAGAGCCTCACAAGAGGACTGTGCAGCAGTCATTTTTTCCTTTCTTGCCGTCAGGTTTCTCTGACGGACAGGCGCCAAAGCAAGCAAATGCTTATGCCAATCGTTACCTTTGATTGGAGATAAACATATACACACCCAGAATAGCTAGGATAATGCACCCGATAATTACAATCCAGGACAGCAGGGACAAGGACTTATTTTCGCTTGTCTCAATGGATTCGTACTTTGACACTGTTTCATCCGTATTCGTTGCAGGAACCTGTTTCATACTTGCAGTATTTCCAAGCCTACGAGGAGACTTAGCAGCGTTAACCTTCGCAATTGAGGAGGTCATCGCCTTTTCTGTACGTGCAGACACACGCTGTGCGAGTTCAGTTGCTTGGTCTGACGTCAGGTTCTTGCCATCGTTTAGAGCTTTATCAAAGCCTGGCTTATTCTTCGAAGGTGCAACAGGCTTTGCATCCTTATTCTGAGGCGATGGCTTAACAGCAGAGGTAGAACCTGTTGCCGGAGATTTAGCGGGTGTAGAATCAGACTTCTTCACCTGCGAGAGCGAACCAGTACGCGCGTTTACCTTCGGGGTGGCGCCTGTACGCTCGGAAACCTTCGGGGTCGAGCCAGTACGATCCGAGACCTTCGACATCGAACCGGTTCGAGTAGGTACCTTAGGCACAGACCCAGTACGCGAAGAAGAAACCTGCGAGACGGAACCTGTACGGGTGTTCACCTTCGGGGTGGCGCCTGTACGCTCGGAAAC
>NZ_KV797900.1:541118-706584 GCF_001809525.1 Rothia sp. HMSC064D08
ACCTTAGGCACAGACCCAGTACGCGAAGAAGACACCCGCGATACAGACCCGGTACGCGGTGAGACCTTGGGGGTTGATCCGGTACGATCGGACGCCTGCGATGGTGAATCTGCGCCCATCGGATTCTGTAAACGGACAGTATTCCAGGGGTTTACAACCTTCGGAGCTGCGTCTTTCTGCTCAGAAACCTTGGGGGTTGATCCGGTACGATCCGAGACCTTCGGCATAGATCCAGTACGGGCAGGAATCTTAGGAACGGTACCGGTTGCCGACGGCTGCCGTTTAGCAGAACCGTTCTTTGCCGCTTTCTGCGCAGGAAGAGCACCAGTCTGAGCATGCTGCGCCGAGCTCTTTGCTGCGACGGTATCGTTTTGTTCCTTAGCCTCAGAGCCAGCTTGAGCGGATGCGCTATCTTGCTGAGATTTCTCGTCCAGAACCGACAGGTCAAGTCCCTGAGCATCCATCGCGCGGATGGGTGAAGGAAGGTTCAACGGCACAGGAGCAACATTGATGCGGTTCTCATCGGCTTCACTCTGCGCATCAGCTGTATGACGGCTTTGCTGAGCTTTAGCGTTACTGGATTTTACTGTAGGCTGCGGTGCAGTTGCCGGGCGAGCCTGCGAGGAAACAGTTTGATCCTCGGTCTCAACGATCTCAGTATCTTCACCCTCGACAACAGGCTCATCGCGCACCATGTACTGGTGCATCTTCGGGGAAGTATCAGGAGAAATAATCGGGATTGACGAGGTGAACGTCAAATCGTCTGCCTCCACATGGAGGGAATCCTGAAGCAGGGAATCTTCCGGCTGTGGCTGAGGAGCAGGCGTCGGAGGCGCGGCAGGTGCAGCAGCTGGCGCAGGCTTATTAGCTTTAACCTCTTCCGGGCGAAGAGCACGCATAGTGCTGGTTAGCGGCTCAGGTTCATGCAGTTTCTCTTCATCATTCGCATTCAGCTTAATAGACCCCTGAGTAGCGAGTGCAGCAAAACGACGCTGTACTGCAAGAACGCGCGGATCTATATCGTGGGTATTTGCCAAAGACCCCATATTCTCAACAGGGTTAGGACGCTCGCCACGACCCATAGCGCGCAGATAGTTCGCCACGTCTTCGCGATAACGTGCTAGACGGCGCGGACCCATCACACGCGTGGGAGGCGGCACCTCAATGCCGTCCTCAGTCACGTATGTTTCGTAGAGGTACGCGTCTCCCTCGCTGTAGGGCTTCTCTTCTTTGCCCTTAGCTTCAGCCATGTAAAACCTCTTGTTCCATTACTTTGTCTTCACTAGTTGGTTGAATATCTGTTGAGTCTTTCTGGCGAGGCAGCCCGCCGCCGTAGTGCGTGGCAGCATCCTCAGGAGAATACAACCGATACTTATTGATGTACTGCACCACGCCATCAGGAACCAAATACCAGATAGGGGCACCCTTAGAGGCGCGTTGGCGAATATCGGTTGACGATATTGCCATCGCGGGAATTTCAAGTGTGGTAATCTGCCGTCCTTCGCCTAACGGAGGATCAAGCTCGTGTCCCGGACGGGTCACTCCCACAAAGTTAGCCAACTCCCACAGCTTATGAGCATTACGCCACGTCATGATCTGGCTAATCGCGTCTGCACCGGTGATGAAGAAAAGATCTGCATCGGGTCGCAGAGCACGTAGTTCATTAAGGGTATCAAAGGTATACGTTGCGCCGCCACGATCTATATCTATCCGGCTTACCGTAAATCGTGGATTAGATGCAGTCGCAATCACCGTCATAAGATAACGATGCTCGGGATCGCTCACGTGCCTCTCCCCCGTCTTTTGCCACGGCTGACCAGTCGGTACGAATACTACTTCGTCAAGATCAAACACCGCCGCAACCTCGCTGGCGGCTACTAAATGCCCGTGGTGAATAGGGTCAAAGGTGCCGCCCATAACTCCTAGACGTACACGCCCAGGAGTTCGCGACGGAATCGACTCAAGGCTGGGCCGCAGAGCTTGAAAAGTCACGATACTTTCCTTAGCGACTAGCGGTTATGCTTCTCGCTATAGCTACGCAGTGCCTGTGCTTCGTCACCCTCCATGAGCTCCGGTGTGTGATCGGGCCGTACAATACCGCGTCCGCTGTACGAGAGAGTAACAAGCAGCAGAACGGTAAATACGACGGCAGCAACGATGCCGTAAACATAGGTCGGGATGCCGTTAAGCATTCCCGCAGTGTGCTCAGCACCGTGAGCTGCTAGGACAACCGAGTTCATGTGTGTGCTTCCTTTCGATGGTTAAGCTACTCTCTATGCTACCGGTTAGGGGCGAAAATACGCGAAACGACGGGCCTATTTAATGCGTGATAGTTGAGACATCTTCCACGTCGTCAGGCCGCCTAATTCCCCGGCTTACCGGGCTATTGCTTGGCCTCAGGCATATTAATACCTTCAGCTTTACCTTTTTCCTTGAGCTTACGGCGATATTCCACCGATTCAGTCCACACACCCGCAACGCGCTCTTGCTCAAGCTCGGCGCGAGCCTCTGCTTTTGCATCCATGCGTTCCTTATATTCCTCACGTTTTTGGGCTCGGGTGGGGCGAATAATCTCTTCGAGGCGAGAGTCAGTACCACGAGGGGAAGACAGAAGTTCAGCGCCGCCTACCATAGTGGGTTCCCAGTCAAAGACCACGGAGTTATCATTTTCACCGATAACCACGGCATCTCCGGCACGGGCACCGGATTTAAAGAGTTCGTCCTCAACCCCCAGTTTTGCCAGGCGATCCGCCAGGTAACCAACAGCTTCATCATTATTGAAATCGGTCTGCTGAATCCAACGTTCCGGTTTCTCCCCAATAACCCGAAAGAGCGGCTCCAAATTACGTTCTTCACGGCGAATAATAAATTCTTGTTTTTTCTTGGAACGGAAGCCCTGGGGGCGAATAACTGGGGCTTCAATCGTAGAATTATCTTCTTGAGTAACACGCTTCTGACGGTCTTCTTCCACAAGGTTTGCCATTGCAAAGATGAGCGGTTTAAGCCCTTCATGGGACGCCGTCGAAATTTCAAAAACTTTGTACCCCATGTTCTCAAATTCAGGTCGCACGAAATCGGCAAGTTCACGCGCTTCAGGCACATCAATTTTATTGAGAACAATAATCTGGGGACGATCATTGAGCGGCACAGTTACCCCAGCAGTGGGGTCTACCGCATAGTTTTCAAGCTCACCACGAATAACTTCAAAGTCGCTGATGGGGTCACGCCCGGGTTCTAAAGTGGCACAGTCAATCACATGCACTAGTGCGGAGGAACGTTCAACGTGACGTAAGAAACGGTGGCCAAGCCCTTTACCCTCGGAAGCCCCCTCAATCAAACCAGGAACATCCGCAACGGTGTACCGAACATCACCTGCCTGCACAACACCCAAGTTTGGGATAAGAGTGGTAAAAGGATAGTCAGCGATTTTAGGCCGAGCCGCAGAGATAGCAGCAATCAGCGAAGATTTACCGGCTGATGGGTACCCAACAAGCGCAATATCTGCAATAGATTTGAGTTCTAGGACAATATCGGTTTCTTCCCCCGGAATACCGAGGAGTGCGAAGCCAGGTGCTTTACGTTTGGTGGATGCTAACGCAGCGTTTCCAAGACCGCCCTGGCCGCCTCGTGCAGCAGTATATTCGTCACCCACATGCAGCAGATCGGCAAGCACGTTGCCGTCACGATCTTTGACGACGGTTCCCTGAGGTACGGTAAGCACTAGGTCTTCGCCGTTGTAGCCGTGGTGCATATCGCCGCGGCCGATATCTCCATTGGGAGCGTGTTGGTGCGGGCTGTGATGATACTCCAATAGTGTGGTGGTTTGGTTATCAACACGCAAAATCACGTCCCCGCCGTTACCGCCGTTACCGCCGTTGGGGCCGCCGAGAGGCTTGAATTTTTCTCGACGTACAGAGACACATCCGTTGCCTCCGTGACCACCGGATATATGCAGGACCACGCGGTCCACGAATTCTGCCACGGGTGTTCTCCTTCTGGTAAATTCCTGGTTCGCACAAGCCTGAAATACACGAGATTGCTTGAGCTTGGCGAGGGGCGCATCCTCAAGTAGATGCGGAAAATCTTATGGTAAGAGGGGGTAGACTTTCGCCTACCCCCTCTTCCTAGCGTGAGCGAGTTTTACTCAGCTGCTGCCAGGATGTTAACGACCTTGCGGCCCTTGCGGGTACCGAATTCGACGGTGCCTGCTGCCAAAGCGAACAGAGTATCGTCGCCACCGCGACCAACATTCAGGCCGGGGTGGAAATGGGTGCCGCGCTGACGAACAAGGATCTCGCCTGCATTGACGGTCTGACCGCCGAAGCGCTTAACACCGAGGTACTGGGGGTTCGAGTCACGACCGTTGCGGGTGGAGCTTGCGCCCTTCTTATGTGCCATTCTGTTTTCCTACCTTAAGGTTTGTATCCGGTGGTTAAGATTACGCGTTGATTGCGGTAATCTTAACGGTGGTCAGCTCAGCGCGGAAGCCCTGACGCTTCTTGTAACCGGTCTTGTTCTTGTACTTCTGAATAACGATCTTCGGACCGCGCAGGTCTTCAATCTTTTCAGCAGTTACCTTGGCGGAAGCCAGGGACTTTGCGTCAGCGGTGATCTTGTCACCGTCAACGAGCAGCAGTACGGGCAGCTCGATGGTGCTACCGGGCTCACCTGCAACACGGTCAAGGGTAATTTTGTCTCCGACAGAGACTTTTTCCTGGCGGCCGCCAGCGCGTACAATCGCGTATGCCACTTTGGGACTCACTTTTCTCGACATCTTGCTTCTTCGTATCTCACACGTGCAGACAGCCTGCGCTTTCATTGCTGTGCGCTCCACAGGTATCTTATCTCTCTTGGTGAGTAATAAGGAGTGGATGCGACCCGCGCTCCTTGTGGGATTGCCCAGTTGGATGCGCGCTCGGTCTGCCGGTGGTGTCTTCCGGAAGTCCTCACTATGGGGAAAACCAGAAGCGGTATCTCCCGCTGACCCTGCGTCGATAGGGCTTCACTGAGATAAATACCAATCGTTAAGGATACTGTATGCGCGGGGTCATGCGCAATTATATCCCTAAACTATAAAATAACGTTGGCAATACAGCCTCTAGTCCTGCATTGCCAACGTTATATTCATCATCTGCGACAAGGAATCATATACGGTTAGTCTTCCTTACCGACCCGCTTAATATCTGCAGCAGAAACACCGATGCCGAAGAGAGTCGGACCCTCAGATTCGACGGGTGCTTTCGCATCTGCCACAGAAGCCGAAGCCACGACCGAACCGTGAGCCGACTCGGTGGCGTCCACCGTCACGACCTTCGACTGCGCGCCCGCCGACGAAGCGGCTCGACGGGAGCGACGTTTACGCGGTGCAGATGAAGCAGCTGGCACAGCTATCTTCTGCTGAGAACCATCTTTATCATTCTGAGTCTCAACCGAGTTAGAGGCAGACCCGCCGGGGGTAATCACACCGGACACACGCGGCGCACCGCCAATAACACCGCTTACACGGGGGGTCGAAGCTGACTCTTCCGCACGTTGCTCCTGCCCTCGACCTGAACGCTCCTTCTCAGAGGAACGGCGCGAACGGCGGCGCTTACGCGGGCTCTCGTGCACATCTTCAACCTGCAGATTCTCACGCTCGGCGCGAGGTGACTTCTGCTCTGCAGAAGACTCGGCGTCCTGGTTTGATTTAAACCCACCGCTCTCGCTGCGGGTAATGCGGCCAGCCTTCTGGGAGGCACGAGCCTTCGCTTCTCCAGCACGAATAGCCTCCGAACGGGAAGACTCACGGGTAAACCGAGCATCATGTTCTGGATTCAAATCACGATCGAATGCCCCAGCAAGCTGTTCCAGTGTGAAGTCACCCTGCTCACCAATCCAATCGGTCTCGGTTACCTCAGCAACCTTGTCCTCGCGGGATGAGACTTCGCGGTGTGCCTTCGCCCCCGCTTTGATGCCTTGAATCTCCTGCTCCAGCGAAAGCTCGGCAGTTTCGGTACGACGAGAGCGCTTACGACGTTTACGCTTCTTACGGTTTGCTTGGTCCTCAGCTTCAAGCTCATCAGCCGAGTGCGAGGCTGCAGCAATAGAGGCCATAGCGTTGCGGCGCTCTGCCTTCTTCTCGTCCTTCTCTGAGTCCACGCCCTCAGCAGCATCACGGGTATTATTGCGCGAAGCCGCTCGTGAACGCTTACGTTCGGTGCGCTCTTGACGGTGAATGAAATCGGAGGCACCGCCGGAACGTCCGCTTAACGGCTGATCGTGCACCAACAAACCACGGCCACCGCATGAGTCACATTGCTCAGAGAAGACCTCAAGAAGACCTGTTCCCAAACGTTTACGGGTCATCTGCACAAGGCCCAGTGAGGTTACTTCAGCAACCTGGTGCTTAGTGCGGTCACGCCCCAGGCACTCGATCAGACGACGCAGCACAAGATCACGGTTTGATTCAAGCACCATATCAATAAAATCGATAACAATAATGCCGCCAATATCACGCAGACGCAGCTGACGCACGATCTCCTCTGCCGCCTCCAAGTTATTCTTAGTGACGGTCTCTTCAAGGTTACCGCCGCTACCGGTAAATTTACCGGTGTTAACATCTACCACGGTCATAGCTTCGGTACGGTCGATCACCAAGGAACCCCCCGAAGGAAGATATACCTTGCGGTCTAGTGCCTTCGCCAGCTGCTCATTAATGCGGTAATGGTCGAAAAGATCATCTTCGTCCTCCCACTTCTGCAGGCGTGAGAGCAGATCAGGGGCAACATAGGTCACGTAGGCCTCAATAGAGTCCCATGCGCTCTGGCCCTGCACGATCATAGAGGTGAAATCCTCGTTGAAGACATCGCGCACGGTCTTAATCATCAGGTCAGGTTCCTGATAGAGCATTTCGGGGGCAAGCACCTTGCGGGAATTCGCTTTTTCCTGAATCTCTTCCCACTGCGCGCGCAAGCGATTAATATCGTGGGTCAGCTCTTCTTCGGATGCGCCTTCCGCTGCAGTACGCACAATCACGCCTGCGCCATCGGGCAGCTTATCCTTCAAAATCTTTTTGAGACGCGCACGCTCAGTATCGGGGAGCTTACGTGAAATACCGGTCATTGAGCCACCGGGCACATACACCAGGAAGCGCCCGGGAAGCGAAACCTGACTCGTCAAACGCGCGCCCTTATGACCGATTGGGTCTTTGGTCACCTGCACCAGCACGGAATCGCCCGGTTTAAGTGCATTCTCGATCTTGCGGGGTGCACCGTCAAGACCGGTAACATCCCAGTTCACTTCACCCGCATAGAGAACAGCGTTACGACCACGCCCAATATCGACGAATGCTGCCTCCATGGACGGAAGAACATTCTGCACTTTGCCAAGGTAGACGTTCCCAATCAAGGAATCCTGCTGGGTTTTAGAGACAAAGTGCTCTGCCAGCACGCCGTCTTCGAGAACTCCAATCTGAATGCGCCCCTCTTTTTGGCGCACAAGCATCTGACGATCTACTGACTCGCGACGCGCCAAAAACTCTGCCTCGGTCACGATGTGACGACGGCGACCCAGCGACCGGGACTCGCGGCGGCGCGCACGTTTAGCTTCAAGACGGGTAGAACCACGCACGCCAGTCACGGTGTCAGAAGCATGAGAATCTGCAAGGCGAGGAGTGCGGACCTTGGTAACGGTCTCGACCTCATCATCGGCGTTACCTTCAATTTCTATATCTTCGGTTCCACGACGGCGACGGCGACGGCGGTGACTCGTCACCTCAGCTTCAGCTGCTGCCTCTTCACGACGGCGCTCCATACGGTCGCGGCGCTCTTGTTCCAAACGCTCGGCACGCAAACGCTCACGCTCCACAGCAACCGCAGAAGCAAGCTCAGAAAGCTCAGTGGGTTCGGGCGAATAGAATAGAGGCATAGCGCCCGGGCGCACCGATTCGCGCAACTGCGCAATCTTCTCATTCTGTACGTCACGCAAAGTTTTTGCTGGCTCCACCGCTTCCTCTTCGTCTGACTTTTCATCTTCGAATGTGCTGGCAGTGCTCTCTTCGTCTGTCGGCTCAGAAGTCTCAGCTTCATCCTCTTCAGCGTCGTAGGTCGCTTGAGGCTCAGAGTCTTCATCGTTCTCTGCCACTAATTCCTCTGACTGGATGGTATGAGGTTCTTCAGCTTCTTCGGTGTTTTCTTCCGAAGATATAATGGCTGTCTTATCTTCTTGAGCAGCTTCTTCAGTCTGGGCTTCTTCACGGCTATCAGAGACAGGCTCTGCTACCTCAGCCTGTTCGGCAAGTTCGGACACCTCAGTGTCCACTTCGGGAGAGGCAAGGTTTTCGGCAGAAGAATCGCGGGTTTCAGTTTTCTGAGATTTGGGTTGAGGCATAGTTTCATCAGCTGATGCTGCAGACTCGGCGGCTTGGGTAAAAAGAGTATCAAGAGTGTTCGCTACTTCTTCGGCAGAGGCCGCAGCCACAGTCTTCCTTGGTGCAGGGGCATGCTTAGCCTTCTGATTGCGTAAATCCGTTAACCCAGCCGCAACAGCGTCTTCGGGCGTGGGTTCAGCAACTTTCTTAGCGCGCGATGAGTTTTTACGACGCGGTGCTGCTGATACTGCAGATTCACTATCCTTTAGGGAATCTGCCTGTTTTTCAACCCGGGTATTATTTTTTTCCTGATGAGTTCTCATCGTCTCGCCGGAGACATCCTGTTTATCAGCGAGAGAGATCATGTCAGCAAGAACATCCATATTCATGCTAGATTGATGGGCGTTCTTTTCGTCAGCCATTCTTTTCTTTCTTCTTCCTTCAAGAATTTTACGCCGCATCGTAAAACTCTCTGCATCAACGCGTTAGCGTGTCATAAGCCTAATTACCAAGAAATACGTGGCTCAAGCCTGCTCTTTGTGTCTGCCTTCGTTTGCTTCCGGGCGTACAAGACGGCGAGCACGAAGTCGGCTTACTCCGCAAATACGGCGGATGCGTTTCTTCATGATGTTCTCGGCCAGTATGTTTAACCGAGATGTCACTAAGATGCCAATGCCTGGGGTCATCATCCGCTAACGTCTTATCTGAACTTTTGCTATGACGGATGCGCGTGCACGTTCTCTCGATCAATATACTGGGTATCTTTTATGCGTGCGGGGCATAAAAACGTACCGCTCATCATTATACCGTGTGCAATCCAGAACACCCTATACATGCATAAAAAGCGCAACGTTGGTGTGACCAACATTGCGCTTATCACGAGAGTAAAAACCTAGCCGAGACCTAGTTCAGCATCACGTTTTTCGCGTGCTTTCTGCGCCAGTTTTGGGTTACTAGGCAGATACTCTGGCCCGGAACCTGTGGCAAAGGGAATACCGAGGATGAAAGCGAAAGGAGCTGCGATCAGTAAAATAACCCACACCATCGAGAACTTTCCTGCGGTCAGAAAGAGTAGCGCCGCCAAAAAAATTACTGCTGACGCCAGCATCAATGTTGTGCCAAAGCCTTTCACGGATTCTCCTCGGTGATTGAACAATAACGCTACGATTATACGCCTCTTCTTAAAAATTTCGATGGCGTAGCTTGGCAGAAGCACACATGTCGGTGCCTCTTTCCCCTATGATATTGAACAACCGCCACAGAATGAACGCAAACAAGATAGAGGAAAATTATGACCGAAAAGACCCTAATTCTGGTAAAGCCTGACGGTGTTGAACGCGGGCTTATTGGCGAGATTTTGAGCCGCTTTGAGACTAAGGGTTACGTGATTGAAGGACTGAAAATGCTTCAGCCCACCGAAGAACTTCTCGCCCAGCACTATGCTGAGCACGCAGGCAAGCCTTTCTATCGTTCTCTCGTAGATTTCATGGTTTCTGGTCCCGTGGTCGCCGCTGTTCTCAGCGGAGATCGTGTAATCGAGGGTGTACGTACAATGCTGGGAACCTCAGACCCGACAACGGCAGCACCGGGAACAATTCGTGGAGATTACGGACGTGATTGGGGTGAGGGTGTGCAAAAGAACCTGGTGCATGCCTCAGACTCCCCCGAATCTGCAGCTCGTGAGATTGCTCTTTGGTTGTCTTAGAGTTGAACCATATAACAGTGAGGGTGGGTCTTTCCATAATCTTCTAGAAGACCCACCCTCACTGTGTTTACATAAAAATTAGCGCATCATATTCATGATCACGTCAAAGAAGCGGATCACAATAATCCCAAAGATGAGAATGAGCACCAAGGTGATAGTAAACCAGCTCCACGTACCGATACTCTCACGAATGTTCTCAGGGGCAGGAATAACGTTATGAGAAATATTGCGTACCGTCACTTTTACAAACATAGTAATCGTCATAACCCATACGATCATGCAGAAAAGACATAGTGCGTTAATGTGGAAGGTAGTCTCAAACCAGAGCCAGAAGACAAACGCTGTCGCGAGCGCTAAGCCGATGTTGGTGGCTACCCAGAACCATTTTTTGAAGGTAGCTCCTGCAAGCATGGCGGCGGCTATCGTCATAACGATGGAGAACCCTATGAGTCCGATGAAGGGGTTGGGGAATCCAAAGGCTTCAGCTTGCGGGGTACGCATCACGGTGCCGCAGTTAAGAAGGGCGTTGATGTCGCAGACCGAGGTATGCCCCGCATCCACGAAAATCTGAAGACGCTCAAAAACAAGGGTTGCCGATGAAGCCAGGGCTATAGCTCCCGTCATAAAGAGCCAGATCGCTAAGGAACGCTCCGACCCTTCAGCCGTATCTCGCTCACGAGAGGAAACCTGGGAGTCTATAACATCTTCAGATAGTAGATCGTCGGTTTCCGATGTTTGCTCAACGGCACCCATGTGCTGCTCCTTTACATATACCTGTTTATCGGTGATAAGTGACGCATCATACCGCAGCCGCAGTATGATGCGTTAAACCCTTTGTAGCTATCCTAACGTGTTCGGCGCCTAGGGTTAAGTTTCTCGTCATAAAGACAGGGATTTTTATACCTATATCTTGGTGTTGCCCGCGATCATAGCGTAATCGCCTGTATCGTTGCTTACTCACTCTCATGTAAGTTTTCACGCTCCCATTCTTCTTGTTCGGCGGCGCGTATTTCGTTTTCGGCGTCGATGCGGGTACCGGCGTGTAGCGCATACCACCAGCAGGCAACAAACGGGATTGTTACTACGAGCGAGAAGGGTAACGCAATGACTGAGGCAAGAAGCATGGTGCCTTGAAGCATCCAACCAGCAGAGTATCCCCACGGTTTTGCCAGCTTAGCGGGTAGGAATATACACGCACCGGCAAGAACCAAACCTGCAACCCAGATTATAATTTTTACAGTGCTCGGATCGTTGAAATGTAGTCCGAAAACGGCTAGTGTGCCGAAGAAAATCGTGAATGCTTCGAGTACCAAAATGGTGGAAGCAAACATGACTTTCGTAGAACGTGGTTTCTTAACCGTCCCGGGCTTCCATTCCCGTTGAGCGCGTGTCATAAACTGCTTTTTTGCCATATGGTCTTAGCTTTCCTCAGGATTATCGGTGCCGTCTGCCAGAGGCAGCCCCAATGAGTCTTCTAACGGGATTTCACGAGGTTCCTCCCCCGCCAGCTCAGCCATAATCTCGCCGAATAGTTCATCGGAATCGGTTTCTGCAGCCTCAGCGAGTTCTTCAGGCTCGGCGTTATGCTGTGCAGTGGATTCTTGGGCGGGTTGTGCCAGCAGGGTACGCGCCTCCCCAATGACCGTGACCGATCCTGTTACCAACACACCAGCAGATTCCTGCTCAAAGAGGGCGTTTTCCATAGCGGTGGCAAGCGCCTCATCCAAGTGGTCACATACCGTAATAATGTTTTCGTCGAACCCGGCGTCGAGGGCGATCTCTTGAAGTTCTTCCGGGGCAATGGCTCGGGAAGAATCTGAGGCAGAAAGATACAACCGGAAGGTAGCATCGGTTGAGTCTACGTATTCTTCACGAAGCACTTCAAAAATACCGAGAGCGTCTTTTTCGCCTAGAATACCGACGACTGCATGCACATGGGACAGTTCAAATGCCTCTTTAAAAGCCGTAGATGCGGCGCGCACCCCATGCGGGTTATGAGCGGCATCAAGCACCACCAAAGGCTCGCTACGAATCATCTCAAGTCGCCCTGGCGAACGTACCTGAGCAAATCCGGCGAGTACTACATCTCGCGCAAGGGCACGATCCCCACCGAAAAATGCCTCGACTGCGGCAAGAGCTAATGATGCGTTCTGCCCCTGGTGCTCACCGTGTAGGGGGAGCTCAATATCAGGGTATTCTCCTGCTAAACCTCGGAGAGTCAAAAGCTGCCCACCGACCGCGCGGTCACGCTCAACCACACCAAATTCAACACCTTCGAAGGCGTACTTGGCGTTTTGCTTACGAGCAGTATCAAGAAGTATGGTCGCTACTTCAGGGTCTTGCGCCGCAGAAATAAGGTATCCGTCGGGTTTAATAATCCCGGCTTTTTCCGTTGCAATCTCAGCCTGGGTATCCCCCAGCACATCGGTATGATCAAGGCCAACGGGTGCCACGACGGAGACAATACCGTCGGCTACATTCGTAGAATCCCACGAACCACCGATCCCGACTTCTAGAATCACCACGTCCACGGGTTCATCGGCAAAAATAGCGAAAGCAAGCACAGTGATGGACTCAAAGAACGTAAGTTTTGGTTCTCCGCGTGCAGCAAATTCTTCGTCCACAAGAGTGAGGTATGGCAAAATTTCATCCCAAACGCGCACGAACGTGGCATCAGGCACCGGTTCACCGTTAATGCTGATGCGTTCAGTAACGCTTTCGAGATGCGGGCTCGTAAAACGCCCGGTGCGCAGATCATGAGCCAACAAAAGCGATTCAATCATGCGGGCGGTACTGGTTTTACCGTTAGTTCCAGTGATGTGGATGACCGGGGCGGCGCGGTGCACATCCCCGAGGATTTCAACGGCCCGGCGAACCGCATCCAGCCGGGGAGCCATCTTATTTTCGGGGGCACGTGCCAGCAATTCACCGTAGACGCGTTCAACCCCTTCGGGGTCTGGGATTGCCGGGTAGCTCATCTCGCTCATAGTGTTCTTTCTTTGGATGGTATTAAGCTGTGCGGCACAGCGTCTTTACCAGGATTCTGCCTTATGTACAGATATATATTTGGGTGTATAGCCACCCCAGCACGGTACATACCGCAGTGTGTTATATGTGCTGGGGCGGCTTAGAGGCTATATTGCCCCTATTCTATGCTGCCTTTGCGACCGTAATGGTCAGGCTCTCGCCCTCCGTGAGGTCCAGGGAAACCGCTAGGGTCTCGCCAGTGACCAGTTCCTCGTGGGTGCGCAGAGCCTCCAAGGTCTCCTGCGGCGCACTAACTGTTAGGTTGATGCGGTCAGAGACATTCAGTCCGGCATCTTTACGGGCCTGCTGAATAGCGCGAATAGTATCGCGGGCAATACCTTCTGCTACAAGTTCATCGGTTAATTCGATGTTCAGCACTAGGAAACCGCCGGGTAGCACGGCTGCCGCTTCACGCTCGGTACCGTCGTCCGAGGAAGCTACTACGGTTGCCAGCTCATATTCGCCGTCAACTAGTGCAAGTCCGCCGTCGATGGTGTTGAAAGCAACGGTCACAGTACCGTCTTCGGCGATTGTCCAATCGCCAGATTTCGATGCCTTAATGGCTGTCTGAACCTGTTTACCAAGGCGGGGACCTGCGGCACGGGCATTCACCTTCAGCTGTTGCGAGATACCGTAGTCGGCAGGGTTAGTGTCTTGTGCATTCACGAGGATAACCTCACGCAGGTTCAGCTCGTCCTTCACAATCTTGGCGAAGTAATCGGCGCCCTTAGCACCGAATGCGGTTTCCAGCTGTGCGAACTGCTCGTTGGCAATGGCCGCCGTGAGCGATTGCAGAGGCTGACGCACACGGATCTTCTTCTCTTTACGCAGAGAAGACCCTACAGAGCATACCGCCCGTACGGTTTCCATGAGCGAAAGCAGCTCAGATTCATCAGCAAAGTCTTCAGCGATAGGCCAGTCGGCAAGATGTACCGAACGCTCGCCGGTCAGGCCACGATAGATTTCTTCGGTCGTGAGCGGCAGAAGTGATGCCGCTACCTTTGATACCGTCACCAAAGCAGTGTACAGGGTATCGAAGGCATCGGGGTCTTCGTCAAAGAAGCGTTCACGTGAACGGCGCACATACCAGTTGGTAAGAGCATCAGCATAAAGACGCAGATGCTCGCAGGCACTCCAGATATCGTAAGAGTCCATGTCCGCGGTAACCTGCTGTATTAGCTCCCGGGTTTTGCCCAAGATAAAGCGGTCCATCACATGCTGCGAATCGTACTTCACCTGTGCCGTATATCCCGCGCCTTTGTTGGCAGCATTCGCATAGAGAGCGAAGAAGTAATAGACGTTCCAGAGCGGAAGCATCACCTGTCGTACCCCTTCACGAATCCCCTGCTCGGTCACAATCAGGTTGCCGCCGCGCAGAATCGGCGATGACATGAGGAACCAGCGCATAGCGTCCGAACCGTCGCGGTCAAGAACTTCAGAGACATCCGGGTAGTTGCGCAGCGACTTTGACATTTTCTGCCCGTCAGAACCAAGCACGATGCCGTGGCTGACAACATTCTTGAAGGCAGGACGGTCAAATAGTGCGGTCGCTAAAATATGCAGGGTGTAGAACCAGCCGCGGGTCTGACCAATATACTCAACGATGAAATCCGCCGGATAGTGGTTCTCGAACCAGTCCTTATTCTCGAAGGGATAGTGAACCTGCGCATACGGCATCGACCCGGAGTCAAACCATACGTCCAGCACGTCTTCGACGCGACGCATCGTAGATTTACCCGTTGGATCATCAGGGTTTGGACGCGTCAGCTCATCAATATAGGGACGGTGTAGATCTGGCTTCCCCTCCTTGTTCAGCGGCAGGCGACCGAAGTCAGCCTTGAGTTCTTCGAGCGATCCGTAAACATCAACACGGGGATAATTTGGATCGTCCGAAACCCAAACGGGAATAGGAGAACCCCAGAAACGGTTGCGCGAAATTGACCAGTCGCGAGCGTTCTCAACCCACTTACCAAACTGCCCGTACTTGACATTTTCGGGAATCCAGTTGATCTGCTCGTTCAGCTCAGACATGCGGTCTTTGAACTCGGTCACCTTCACATACCAAGAGGTAATGGCGCGGTAAATAAGAGGATTACGACAGCGCCAACAGTGTGGGTAGGAGTGCACATAGGATTTCTCCACGATGAGCGCCCCATCTGCCTTAAGAGCATTAATAATGGTGCGGTTTGCCTCGAAAACCTGAACTCCGGCGATACCCGCAAGCGCAGTAGACCCTGAGGGGCTAGGCTGTCCGAACAGGGGAAGGAATTTGGCGCCTTCATCTACCGAAAGCACCACGGGAATATCGTAGGATTCACAAACTTTCTGGTCGTCTTCACCATAGGCGGGTGCCTGATGAACGATACCGGTACCATCGGTGGTACTTACGTAATCGGCAACGAGAATCTGCCATGAGGTTCCTGTGCCCCATTTCTCGGCATCGGCGAAGTAATCCCACAGTGGAGTGTAACGCACACCTTCTAGTTGGGAGCCGGTGTAGCGCGCTGTGATGGCGGCTGCCGCATCCTCGGCGGGGCTCTCCCCTGCATACCCGAGGTCTTTCGCATAGGTTCCCAGCAGATCAGCGGCAATCAGGAAGCGCCGCCCGCTAAACTCCCTGGCACCGGGAACTACGACGTATTCAATGTCGGGTCCGACGGCGAGCGCCTGGTTGGTGGGTAAGGTCCAGGGGGTGGTGGTCCAGGCAAGCGCCTCAACGCCTGCCAGTTCAGCGACAATATTTTTATTGGTAGCGAGCGAGTCGTCTGCGGTGAGGGTGAAAGCTACTGTGACGGTCTGATCTTGGCGATCCTGATAGACGTCATCATCCATGCGTAGCTCGTGGTTCGATAACGGGGTTTCGTCTTTCCAGCAGTACGGCAGAACACGGAACCCTTGGTACGTGAGTCCTTGATCGTAGAGACGCTTGAACGCCCAGATCACGGATTCCATGTACTCAACGTTGAGGGTCTTATAGTCGTTCTCGAAGTCCACCCAACGCGCCTGCCTGGTAACGTATTGTTCCCATTCGTTGGTGTATTTGAGCACGGAGGCGCGTGCGGCATCGTTGAAATTATCGATGCCCATCTCTAGGATTTCTTGTTTATCGGTCATGCCGAGCTGTTTCATAGCTTCAAGCTCGGCAGGCAGACCATGAGTATCCCAGCCGAAGCGGCGTTCTACTTTATGCCCGCGCTGAGTTTGGTAACGTGCTACAAGGTCTTTCGCGTAACCAGTGAGCAGGTGCCCGTAGTGCGGCAGACCATTTGCAAATGGAGGGCCATCGTAGAAGACGAATTCGTTATCGCCGTGGGGCCCGGCTTCGCGGTTATCGATAGATGCTTGGAAGGTTCCGTCTTTCTTCCAATAGTCGAGTACAGCTTCTTCGAGCTTGGGAAATTTAGGTGATGCGCTTACACCGTAGCCTGAGGTTTCAAACGCGCTCACCTTGGGGTAGATATTTTCTGACATGCAGTGCGCCCTATTTCTGTTCAGATTCCCGCCATTAGGTACGTGAACCGCACCCTTTGCCGAGGATGGACAAACGGGTGCAAGGACGCCTTCATCGTGCGCCCCTCATGGAGCGTATATGCTGGCGCGGTACCACCTTGCTTACTGATACAGACAAACGCACCGACCTCCCCCGGGGCTATGAACTGTTCATCAGGAACGTCCTTACGCCCCCGGAGAGCGGCGCGTTGAGCGAGTATCAGTCGCTTATTAACAGCTGTATCGGGCTTAACCGTCCGGGTCTACTAAGACTGCATCTGTTCCGCTAAGGCGCCCCTCGCCGCAGCGAAAAGGTGGGGTCCCGCAGGTGCGGTCTGTTCTTCCGAATTGCTCGCCGGTGATCGCCGGGTCTTTGCAAACATCTACATTCTATGGGGTTTGCAGCTACGGGTGCAAGCTACAAAAAACCCAATTTTTACCCGCCTTCAGACTCTCTGTGACGCATCTCGGGCGTGTCGTAAATGCATGTTTTTACAGATATACTCAATGTTTTCATACACTTTCAGTTGAATATTAACCCTCGACACTAGATATTGGGGTCATTCTTGCCAGCATCCACTAAATATGCATTTTTACGTGCTCTGTCAACGAAAAAATTTTCGTTTATCTAGCGTTTATACAGCACATGGGACATCCTGTTTCTCTGAAGAACACGCCCAGAATGCTGTGGGAAAGTTCACGGGTCTCCCCACATCGACTTCCTTCCTCAATGATGCACTTCTGACCTTCCGCACCAGTTCGGCACCCCCTCTGAAATAAGGGGTTATTGAGTCTGAAAAACATAGATTTTTTAACAGAAGTCCCTAGCCCCTGAAGGCTCTGCTCGGGTAAGTGTAGCTCGCGTTCTTCATGTGCACGGCAAACAGAGTCGTCTCGGTTGCTAATTCGGGAAGCCCCAGAATCTCGGAATTCTCCATAGAAAGCAATCCGTTATGTTCTATTAGCAATATAACTTTTGGGGTTATGAAACAGAAAACATCTTTGCACAATATTTACACTTCCCTCTAGATAGGAAGAGGTGACGGATTTTAGACTGGATTACATGAAGAAAACCCGTACGCGATCCGCCGGAACACCGCTGTTTATTGGAGCCGCTATCGCAGGTTTATTGCACGCTGCACCCAGCTTTTACTGGATGTGCGGTGGGATGTGGCTGTTAGATACCGTGGGGCCGATGGCTGTCAAACTACAGCAAGAGGGTAACGTTCCGGTGCGGTTTTTACTGGCTGCCGTGTTTATCGCCAAAGTTACGGGCGCACTTGTGCCGCTTATAGACCATCTACGACCACCTGCGCACGCATGGGTTCGCATTGTTTCTTGGGTTGGCGTTTTAGTGCTTATAGGCTGGGGCGGCCGTGGAACTTTTGCGGGGTGGCAGCGTGTAGTAACTGGTCAAGCTTCCCTAAGCAACCCGCTCATAGCCGGGCATACCTACCTATGGAGTCCCCTTTTCCTCATTTGGGGACTGCTGCTGTGTGGGGCGTTATTCGTCTCGCGCGCGCGCCGCCAGAAAGTGCCGTCAACAGGCTAAAGACCACTTGGCATATGACGTTAAGAGATGTTAAAGGCATCTGCCACATCGCTACTACATATAACGTTTTGGGTAGAAATGGAGGATTAAATTCCCTCGGCAGAAAGCTTCTTAATGTATCCGGTTAGTTCAAGGAATGTACAGTCGAGGATTTTTACATAATTATTATCTTCTGGCTCCCCGAAAGTATTTGGGGAGCCAGAAAAATTTTTGAAAATTACTTTAGAAAGTTCTGTGGATAAAACCGTAAGAGTAATGTAGCTAGGTAGCGGAGGAAGAGCTGTTGCCGCTTTCAACAAGCTGAGGATATTTTTGCTTCAGATAGGTATTGGTGACGTACGTCCACGACCCACCATCGTAGATAGTCACCATGTAGATATTATCTGCTGTATCCGCTGGCTGGTCTGCCACTTCTTCCTTACTAAGGTGGGCTTTATAGGCTTCAAATTTTTCACCATAATTCCAAGCAACAGCCACGATATCGGATTCGAACACTACCGTAGGCCTTTTATCACGAATCCAGCACTTGAGGTCGTACCCTTCCATCCAGCCACCGCCGTTATAAATATCGCGATACAAGTCAAATTGTGGTCGAAGATTCGGATCATCTTCATGGCTAAGTTTCTTCGCATATTCAGAATTTCCGGTAAGAACCGCATAAAGGAATGATGCCTCATAAGCGGCAAGAGCCTTATATGAGCCTTCCAGGGTCTTCTGGCGTATGGCATTCTCGTCAATATCAGGTTCGGGAACGTTCTTTGCAGGCTCGGTGTTGGTTGCGGGAGTATAACCGCCTTTATCTTTAGTCGGAAGTTTTATGTCTCCCACATATTTATTCCAGTCAGCAACGAACTTTGCGTACTCTTCCGGTGAGGTCGAGTCGCTAGGTGAACTTGTTGACGAAGCGCTAGAGCTTGAAGAGGATGAGCTGTTGCTCGGCGAGTTTTGAACACTCTTGACGGAGGGGGCGCATCCGGCGAGGGCTGCAATCCCAAAAGCCCCAAAACCAATAAGAGTAGCGCGACGTGAAGGAGTAGAGGTGAAAGTGGTGTATGGCGAATTCATTGGTTTTCTCTTTTCAGTATGCGTATGTTTTTGAGTGATTACTCTGCACCGTAACAACCGCGTCTGAAAAGACCCTGAACTTTCGTACCCACAACCTGAGAGTAGCCTAAAAGTTACAGAACAAAATTCTAAGAATTAGACCTGTAGGTAAATATCGCCGTCTCGCACTTCTAGAGGGTACACACCGATCGTATAGTCAGCGCCTGAGACACACTCACCCGTAGTGAGATCGTATACCTCTTTATAAAGAGGCGAGGCGATAGTTGAGTGCCCGTCTTTCTCTCCAACAATGCCGCGAGCAATCACAAGAGACTGACTATTAGGGTCACGATGATCGCATGCATAGTACCCATACTTAGTCTTAAAAATTGCATACTGCTGTCCGTCAACGAGGGCAACTTCGCCCCAATTTTCTTCGAGTTCGCTTTCGGGACAGATGCGAACCCAGGAAGATGCTACGGCGGCATTTTCAGTCATACGGCTCTACCTTTCGACAGGTGCTATCTATGCAACCGGTCACAGTCAAGAGCTACATATCAAATCAGCATAGACAGAAGGCGGCATACGAAAGCACAAGTATTTCTTGTGTGTTCTGCTTGGAGTCTACCCTATAAAAACCACAGATAAAAATATGACATACCTAAGCTACTAAAGGTCTGAAAAACCCTTAAAAACACAGCGCTTTAGGGAGTTTAGGCTTACCTAAAACAACAATCCTTAGGGTCAAAAACACCCATTAATCCCTAGATATTTCAAGGAATTTCCTTAAAATTTTTCTCAAAAATACCGATTTTGGCACTTTCGTCGTATAGCCTCTGTGTAAGATAAACACAGCGACTTTTTACAAGCAAGAATCTGCGTATAAAACAACATAATCCCACACTCTTGTTGTTCTGGCTCAAGGTTTGTTCCCGGCTTTCCTGCATTGCCGGTTTCTAGAGGCAGGTCATTCTTTGCTGAAGTCGGTATACACACAACTAGGAAGGACAAATATGTCTCAGAACGGCCCTGGGAACACCGCCCGTAATATTCTGGTCGTCGGTGCAGGACCCGCAGCATGGCGTTTTGTACGCGCTTATCATGAAGGTGCCCAAGACGCTGGACGCGCCTCTGACACCATTACCGTTCTCAATGATGAACCGTATATTCCGTACGACCGCGTTGCTATCGAACAGCTTTTTAAAGATACCGACAAAGACCTTACCCTTGGCGACCCAACGCTCTGGGACGAGTCCACGATCAACCTGGTTAACAATACCCGTGGCGAATCACTCAACCGTGACTCGCGCGTTGTTAAAGGTTCAGACGGCGTAGACTACCCCTACGATGTGCTTGTATTCGCTACCGGTTCAAGTGCGGTGCGCATTCCGATTCCTAACGCAGATTGCGCCCATGTATTCCGCACCGCAGACGATGTTAAAAACATGGTCTCCGAAGTTGAACGGTTGCAGACTAAACTTGGGCGCGCACCGCGCGGTATTGTTGTCGGCGGAGGCCTTCTCGGACTGGAAGCCGCAGAAGGTCTCAAAGACCTTGGTGCCGAACCCACCATCCTCGATGTTGCCCCATGGCTTCTCTCCGTGGAGGTCGATCAGGGCGGCGGTTACGCGGTTAACGCCCAGATCAAAGCAACCGGGATCGACATCGAAACCGGTGCGTTCATATCCGCTATCAACAAAGATGCCTCAGGCGAGGTTATTTCGGTCTCCGTAGCAGATTCCACCTCGGACGAAGCCGTTATTCACCAGATTGATGCAGACCTCGTGGTCTTCGCTGCAGGTATTCGCCCCAACGATGAGCTGGCACGCGCCGCTGGACTAGAGACTGGCGAACGCGGTGGTATTCTCGTCAATAATGCATGCCACACAAGCGACGAGCATATCTGGGCTATCGGCGAAGTAGCCTGCGTACTTGGACGAACTTGGGGTCTGGTTGCCCCCGCCAACGCGATGGCGGATGCGGTCGCCAAGAATCTGCTCAACGGCAACGAAGATGCTCAGGTCGAAGAATTCGATATCGCCACGAAACTCAAATTCTCAGGCGTACAGGTTGCAGGCTTCGGTGACCGCCGCGGCGCCACGGAAGGCTGCCTCGAAATTCTCTTCGCAGACCCCGCGCGCGGCATGTACCAGAAGATCGTGACCAGCGGCGACGCCAAGACTCTCCTCGGCGGCGTTTTCGTGGGAGACACCGCTCCTTTCGATTCCCTCAAGCCGCTGCTGGGACGAGAACTCCCGGCAGAGCCCAATGTGTATCTCACGGCGGCAGGTGGCGGCGACGGTATTCCCGATACGGAGCTGCCCGACGATGCCATTCTCTGCTCGTGCAACAACATTAGCTTCGGCGAAGTCCGTCAGGCAGTGGTTGACGGCAACCACGACGTACCCGCTCTAAAGGCATGCACCACGGCTGGCACCCAGTGCGGCTCCTGTGTGCCCATGCTACAGAAAACCCTCGAACAGCAGATGAAGAAGATGGGTATGACCGTCTCCAAGGCGCTGTGCGAGCACTTCGACTTCTCCCGCGCAGAGCTTGCGGAAGCGGTACGCCTGACCAACCTCGACGACTTCGATTCGGTCATTGCACGCTTTGGGCACGGCGGCGACGGCTGTGCTATCTGCAAACCAACGGTCGCATCCATTCTTTCATCTTTCCGCAACTCCTACGTGCTCGATGCCGGTCGCGGCGGCCTACAGGAAACCAACGATCGTGCTCTGGCAAACATGCAGAAGAATGGTACCTATTCGGTTGTGCCGCGCATTCCCGCAGGCGAAATTCCCGCTAAGAAACTAGCCGTCATCGCTGCCGTTGCGGATGAGTTCAACCTCTACGTCAAGATCACCGGTGCGCAACGTATCGGTATGTTTGGCGCCCGACTGGAGCAGCTGCCCTACATTTGGGAACGCCTTGTCGATGCCGGATTCGAGTCCGGTCAGGCATACGGCAAGTCGCTGCGTAACGTTAAATCCTGCCTCGGCTCAACCTGGTGCCGCTACGGTGTTCAAGACTCGGTGGGTATGGCCGTCGAGCTGGAGAATCGCTACCGTGGTCTGCGTTCACCCCACAAGTTCAAGTTTGGTGTCTCCGGCTGTAACCGTGAATGTGCTGAAGCACAGGGCAAAGACGTGGGCCTGATCGCCACCACCAACGGCTGGAACCTATACCTTGGTGGTAACGGCGGCGCGAACCCCGCGCATGGGCGCTTGTTCGTCAAGGATGCCTCCAGCGAAGAAGTTGTTCGTTACATCGACCGCTACCTCATGTACTACATCCGCACAGCGGATAAGCTACAACGCACTGCCCGATGGCTTGAAGACCTTGACGAAGAGCACGGTGATGGTTTGGCTCATCTGCAATCCGTACTCATCGAAGATTCTTTGGGAGTCTGCGAGGACCTGGAACGAGATATGCAGCGCCACGTGGATTCTTACCAGGACGAATGGGCTGCCACCCTCAAAGACGAACGCCGTCTGCGCCGCTTCCGCGCCTTCATCAACGAGCCCGATGGCAGCGATGAAGCAGCGCACCTGTTTGTTCTTGAACGTGAGCAGATTCGCCCAGCAACGCCCGAGGAAATTGCTGCCGCAGAGAAGGGTGAAGGCAATACCGTGCTGGTGACGGGAGCGAAAATCCCAGTCGGCCCACCCAGCGCGCATAATCCTGTTCCAGCGAACGCATAAGGACCCGCCCATGTCACCTAAAATTCCGCCGTTTCCACCGCGTGAATTTGCGACGATAGATGAGGTTCTAGCCAATATTCCGGCGGGTGTTGCTCAAGACGCGCCCTTAGTTCCAAGCTCCCGGGTAGATGTACCCGGTAAGGTGTACATCGCCGGGGGCGGTCCCGGTGCTCTCGATTTGCTGACTCTACGTGCCGTTCGAGCGCTCGGTGAAGCCGATGTCGTGCTGCTAGATCATTTAGCTCCACAAGAGCTTGCCGAATACGCTCCAAACGCCCTGATCATTGACGTAGGCAAAGTACCCGGTAAGCATGCGGTGCCGCAGTCACGCATCCAGCAACTCATGATTGACTATGCACTCGCAGGCAAAACCGTGGTGCGGCTCAAAGGCGGCGATCCATATGTATACGGTCGCGGTGCTGAGGAGCTAGATGCTTGTTTTGCAGCCGGACTGGATGCTGAGGTTATTCCGGGCATTACTAGCGCTATTGCGGTGCCCGCCCAAGCTTCTATCCCCGTGACTCTGCGTAAAGTATCGTCGATCTTTACTGTAGTTTCGGGCCATTCGGGGCTTGATGAAACCGATATACAAGCTGTTGTTTCAACGCTGCGCGCTCATGGTACCGTGGTGCTTTTGATGGGCGTGCGTACTCTGCCGGATACTATCGAGCAGATAATGTTGCGCGGTGTTGAAAGCGATATGCCGTTGGCCACTATTGAGAAGGGGTTCACGGACCAAGAGCGCGTTATCGTCACGACCTTGCAGCAAGCTCTTCAAGACTGCCGAGACGTTAAATCACCTGCTATTACAGTCATTGGTGAGGTCGTCTATTATGCACGCGACGATCGGCATCAGTTCATCAGTCATGTACATGAACGGCTGCGTGAGCAATCCACGTCTTGAGTTCTCTGCCGCTCAGAAACTTGCTCCATAGCGGATTGATTATCCGCTAATTCTGGCGCATACAACGTGGCTTCCGTCTTCGTTTTCCTAGTTGTCGAAGGCGGAAGCCATTTTATATGCTTTACCGTATTTGAGTATTATTCGGTAGCGGCGACCAACGCCTCGTCAAGACGAGATAGAGCGCACTGAGCAATAATACGTGCGGAGGCAATATCGTGAGAGGATACCAACGGTGCAGCCACTATAGTTGAAGCGCTAACCGCCTCGATATCACGTCTCATCTTTTTGGCAAAAAATCCATCTGCAAGCAGGTACGGGGACGCGAACCTTGGTTGCTCTTGACGAGCTATATCAATTATTGTCGGCTCAATTGCTGCGATAAAAGCGTTTCTGGTAGGTGTGTGAAGAACTTCTGCGAGCAAATCGGCGGCACGCTGCATATCTGCTCGCCCATCTTGGCGGGATGAGCCCGCAGCCCCTTGAACAATCGGTGGTGCGGCAGAACCGGTAGCTATTTTTTCATGCCATCCAACTTCCTCAAGCCGAGTTCGCTGAAGATGGGCAAGCCGCGCATCCGGCCCCAGAGAGGCAGCAATATGAATATCTTTAACTCCGCTGGTACGTGCAGCACGCCTTAGATCAACCTGGGTGTGAAATCCTGTGGACAGTAGAACCGGCACAATAGCACAAGGCTCGCCATCCGGTAAGGCTTGAGCGGCTTCATCTACACTCGGTGTCTGCACGTCTACATAAGCTTCGTGAACTTTATATTCTCGCCCATCAGATGTGCTTCGTTCATGAAGTAGCTTTTGAAGCTCAGCGCGCACGAGGGCAATCGCTTGGCGCCCTTCTGAAGAGTCAGTACCGTGAGAGGTCGCAAGAATATTGAGAACAGACATAGCTCAAGTGTACGCGTCTGAAGAACCCGACTCACCTATAAAGGTAATTACCACCTTATAGAAGGGCATAAAGAATGGGTACCCGTACGATGCGGATACCCATCCTTGTACCTATTCACAACACACGGAATTCGTGTGCTTCCCTATGTGATAACCTGCGGACTACCGCAGAGGCTCTTATGCGTTGTCTTTTTTACGACGACGAGCCGCAACGAGAGCGGTACCTGCCGCCAGCGTTGAGCCGCCAAGAGTCGTGAAGAGTACAACGCCGTCAGCACCGGTACGAGCCAGGTTACGCTTATTGGCTGAGGTCGTAGCTGCAGAGCTCGAGTTACTGTGCGCATTACCAGTATTGGCGTCCGGTTCAGCTTGTACTGCATCGCCTTCTGCAGATCCGTTCAGAGCAGCTGCACCGCCTTGTCCGCCGTTGTTGTGTCCAGCCTTCTTAGCGCCGGGACGGGTTGCGGCGACGTTGGCATTGTTATCCTCGCCACCGGGTGCCGGGTGCGAGTCATCAGAAACCATCGCTACTGTGTATGCCTGTACGTGTTCTTCACCCTTGGGATTGCTAATCGCGACGATACCGTATGAGTACCCTGGACGCAGCTTTGCAGCTTCGACTTCCAGCTGTGCAGTGAACGAACCATCAACAATTTCTGAGGGTTTCACAAAGACGCTCTTGATGGCTTCGCCTTGTGCTTTACCTTCGCTATCCAATTCGAAGATAGTAACTTCAACGCCTTCTGAGACGTGTTCGCCGCTAAAACCAGCGCCCCGGACTACAACGACGTTAGTTGCTGCATCACCAGAGAAATGTGCGCTATCGACACGCAGAGAAGCCTTATTCGCTACATCCATCGTGGTTTCTTCTGCAGGCGATGCAGGGGCGGGAGCTGAAGAAGTTGCGGAGGGGTTAGCAGATGCGGTCTCTGAAGCTTCAGCAGATGCACTGGAGGGGGTTGCACTAGCTGATTCAGACGCGCTGGAAGCCTCGCTCTTCCCTGTATCAGCGGATACGCTCGGTGCGGGAGCCGCGGACGACTCTTGGGGTTTGGGAGTTACTGTCTCTGTAGGTTTAGGCGCCTGGGTATTCTCGGGCTGCGCCGGTGCGGCAGTCGGGGCTTTTTTGTTACTAGATTCCTGAGGAGCCGGAGCCTCACTCGCTACAGTATGAGCAACGCGGCGCTGCTTGAGTTCAACGATGGTACCTGCTACAAGGTGATCTTTACCGCCGGGGTTACTGACAGCAACAATTGCATAGCTCTTATTGCCTTTCAGTCTGCTTGAGCTGACGTTCACAGTGGCGGTAGCAGTACCATCAATGAGTTCTTGGGCAGAGACACGACCGGTTGCAAGAGGGGAGCCTACAGGGCGGCCTTGAGCATTTACTTCCTGAATGCGAACCTCTATAGAGCTACCAACGCGCGGACCGTAGAAACCACTGACACGCACGGTGAAAGGGCTAAATTCGTTATCGGTGTAGATAGTGGCGGAATCAACAGAAACCTTAGGAGCGTTCTGGCGCCCCTCTGAGGTTTCATCACCCTCATTCTCAACCCCGATAACCTTTGTGCCGGGAGTAGCCTTTGAGGTTTTCTCGGTCTGGTCTGGAACGGCAGAGGTTTCAGATGGTTTAGCTTCAGGGGTTGAGGCTGAAGCAGTCTCAGAGGCGGTCGGAGATTCGGATTTTACCGGTTTTTCCTGTTCAGGCACCTGTGTAGAGGCCGCAGAAGCGGTTTCCTGAGCACCTGCCGGTTGAGCAGATGCGCTGGATTTTGCCCAAGGGATAGTCTGAAGCGGCAATGAGGAATTCTCATGCGTCGATTCAGTAGCGGAGGTATCTGAACCGGTCGAACTACCTGCTTCAGATGCAAAAGTAGCAGGAACATAGCTTAACGTTCCTGCTGTAATAACGGTCGCGGCGGCGAGTGCGTAGACACGGGTTGACTTCTTTGGAGCCATGTTTCCCTCTTTGAAGTTATGTGAGTTGAGCTACTGCATATTTCTGTGATGTGAGTGCCAGATTCAGTTACTCATTGACCCATCTCAATTTATCGGTGACGCCCTAACACTAGCATTCGTGAGGGGCTTGCAATGAGAAACTGTACCACCACCCCAAAAGTGTTACCAAATATTTATTTTTACCATTACTTAATCCACGTTAAAATCAGACCAATAGCGCATATATTACGAATATTGGGAGTAAACCTCAGGTTTCTCTTGAAGGAGTAATAAGAACGCCAGATACCGCGTGCGAAACCTTAGTTTTGCACGCCGTGTCTGTACTTGTCCTAAATACCTCTTTAAATATCTACGAGGACCGGATGACCTTGAACTGGCTTGCCTGAGCAAGCGGGCGCAAAGTCACATGATCAAGATTGATATGGTGAGGGATATTCAATGCAAAGACTACTGTCTGAGCAACGTCTTCTGCCACCAAAGGGTTCTGTACCCCGGCATATACCTTTTCAGCAGCTTCCACAGACCCCAAGCGATTCAATGAAAATTCTTCTGTATGCACCATACCCGGGCGAATCTCAATGACGCGCACATTGTGATCAGCTTCCTCAAGGCGCAGAGCCTCGGTAAGTCCCCGAGCACCGAATTTCGCGGCGTTATACCCTGCACCTCCTTCATAACCGCCTTCGGCTGCTGTGGAGGTCAGGTTCAGAATACTCCCCTGACCGTGAACCCTCAGTGCGGGAGCAAAGGCACGCACCGTATGTAGAATTCCAAGCACATTCAGGCGGTACATCGCAAGGTAGTCTTCCGGACCTCCATCAGCAACAGGATCGAGACCAATCGCTCCCCCAGCGATATTAACCAGCGCATCAAGCTGTGAGTGCTCCGTTATGATCTGCTTTGCAGCTGCGTTTACTGCCGATTCATCAGTAACGTCACAGGTTATAGGATGCGCTCCGGTCTCTGCTTCAAGCGTGCGAAGACGTTCGGTACGGCGAGCAAGCGCATAAACCGTCCATCCGGTAGCCGTTAGCTGTTCAACGGTTGCGCGACCGATGCCACTGGAGGCTCCTGTTACGACGGCAACTTTACCCTCACAAGCGTTGGGGGCAAATGGATTGGCAGGAATACGAGTATTGTCTAGCATCATGAACTTACCTTTCCACGTCGGTGGTGAAAGTCTTATTCATCTATGATGCCATACACAAAATTATCGTATAGAAAGATAGGCAATGCGCGCTAACAGAGTCACACGCGCATCGTACATCTGCGGGATAGCAGACAGCATTATCGATTCTTCCCACTCTCATGAACGCTCACCTTTAAAGGTGCATAACGCAGTACTTTTAGCGTTTCCGCTGGGGAAAACCCCATTTAGAACGTTTACCGTCACGGAAACCCAGACGATGCTCAAAATGGCGAGAGCTGCTGCCCGTCTTCGTAGTATCGGGAGGAACGGTTCCTGCTTTTGCTGACATGAGGTATAAAATCCCCGCTCCCGGCAAGAAAAGCACAAGCGGAAGTATCATGTGCAGACGCTCTTCGTTGTATCCGGTTCGCGTTGTTAAATGCCAAACGCAAACCGCAACGATCGCGAGATGAAGAGCAAGTACCGTCATAACAGGAGCTGATATCTCAAACATGGAAGTCCCTTGAAAAGTTTTCCTGTGTGATACTCACCAGTCTACTCTTATGCGGTATCTTGTGATAGGGATTCGAGAGATAACACACGGTGAATAGATAAATACATCACATAAGGCACGGAAACTACAGATATACCTATGGATCTTTTAGCATTTCGCTCTCGCAGCGCACGATGCAATGCTCTCTATACCCGCCGCGAGCAGCTTCGTGCTCGGGCCGAGCAAATCCGTGCAAGAACGCGTCGCCCCTGGAGCTCCGATCTACATTTCCTCTTTGGACAGACCTATCGGGACCCAAAGTTCTATCATTATTTTTCGCATCTTCCACGCCGGGAACAGCGCCGTTTTCTCTCCTCGCAACGCGAGCTTATTGCACGAGTTGAGCGTGCGTTGGCAGAGTATGAAGTACGGGCATATGCTGCGTGATGATACGTTTCCGCGCTATATAGGACATCTAGAAACGCACTTAGCGTAAAGGCGCTAACCTACGCTATGCGATACACCGCCACAGCCCATAAAGTATGAGAAAATAGCCCCTATGGCTGAAAATACTCAGGGCTCAGACTCGCCCGCACAGATTAACGTTCCTGATCGTCCCGCGCTTGAAGGCCTCGAAGAGAAACTCTCCGAACGCTGGGCACAGCAGAAAACCTATGCCTTCGACGAGAACACGACGCGCGAACAGGTTTATTCGATTGATACCCCACCGCCGACCGCATCCGGCTCGCTCCATGTGGGGCATATGTTCTCCTATACTCAAACCGACGTTATTGCCCGCTACCAGCGTATGAGCGGTAAGAATGTTTTCTATCCTTTGGGCTGGGATGATAACGGTCTGCCCACCGAACGTCGCGTACAAAACTACTACGGTGTGCTGTGCGACCCCTCCGTTCCCGATAACCCAGATTTTCGCCAGCTGATTCCGCTCAAGGCCGATGGCTCGCCCAAACCCGACCGCAGCCAAGCAAAGTGGCCACGTATTTCACGCAATAACTTCATTGAGCTATGTGAAGAACTCGCTGTTGAAGACGAGAAAGTTTTCGAGCATCTTTTCACAGCCCTGGGGCTTTCCGTCGACTGGTCCCACACCTACCGCACCATTGACGCGCATTCACGCAAAGTCTCGCAGCTTGCATTCCTCAAAGATCTTGAGGCAGGCAACGCCTACATGGCGGAGGCACCGACCATGTGGGACGTTACCTTCCGAACCGCTGTAGCGCAGGCCGAACTTGAAGATAAAGAACGCGACGGCGCCTACCACCGTATTAGTTTCCACCGCGAAAATGGCGAAAAAGTCTGGATTGAGACTACCCGCCCCGAGCTGCTGCCCTCCTGCGTGGCGCTGGTGGCGCATCCCGATGATGAACGGTATCAGCCGCTCTTCGGAACGAAAGTGACTTCTCCTCTATTCGGCGTTGAGGTCGAGGTGATGGCGCATCCGCTGGCTCAGCCCGATAAAGGGGCTGGCATCGCCATGATCTGTACCTTCGGTGATACCACCGACGTTACCTGGTGGCGCGAATTGCAGCTTCCAACCCGAGCCCTCATCGGGCGTGACGGCCGTTTCTCCCGCGAGACTCCCGAATGGATTACCTCTGCCGAAGGCCGCGAACGCTACGAGCGCATGGCGGGCACCACCGTCTTTACCGGTCAGAAGACCGTAGTCGAAATGCTTGTTGAAACTGGCGAGATGGAGGGTGAGCCGAAAAAGATTAAACACCCCGTCAAGTTCTATGAGAAGGGCGATAAGCCCCTTGAGATCGTGGCTTCACGCCAGTGGTATATTCGCAACGGTGGTCGCGACGCCGAGCGCCGCGAAAAGCTTATTGAGCGCGGACGCGAAATCAACTGGGTTCCCTCCTTTATGCGCAGCCGCTACGAAAACTGGGTGGAAGGCCTTAACGGCGACTGGCTGATTTCCCGCCAGCGTTTCTTCGGCGTTCCGTTCCCGCTCTGGTACCCGCTTGATGCCGAGGGTGAGCCGGATTATGAAAACCCGATTCTGCCGGCTGAGGATATGCTTCCGGTGGATCCGGCCTCGCAGGCTGCCCCCGGATATTCGGAAGACCAGCGTGGTGTACCTGGCGGATTTATTGCCGATCCAGATGTTCTCGATACCTGGGCTACTTCTTCACTCACCCCGCAAATTGCAACCGGCTGGGCTACAGATCCTGAGCTGCATGCGAAAACCTTCCCGATGGATCTTCGCCCGCAGGGACACGATATTATTCGTACCTGGCTCTTCTCCACCGCTGTGCGCGCCGAGACCCTTGCATCCTCTGTACCTTGGTATAACACCGCACTGTCGGGATGGATTCTTGACCCCGACCGCAAGAAAATGTCGAAGTCCAAGGGCAATGTTGTTGTCCCGCACGATGTACTCGATAAATACGGTTCGGATGCGGTACGCTACTGGGCGGCCTCGGCCCGATTAGGTGCCGATACCGCCTATGACGAAGGTCAGATGAAGATCGGCCGCCGCCTGGCAATTAAACTTCTCAACGCCTCAAAGTTCGTGCTGAATTTGGGTGCTACCGAGAAATCGGTGATTACCTCGCAGTCTCAGGGGCAGGTGCTTACCAACGCGCTGGATCGCTCCTTGCTTGTGCGTTTGGCGTACCTCATTGAGGAAGCAACTGCAGCTTTCGAGAAATACGAATACGCTCGTGCCCTCCAGATTGCAGAGAGTTTCTTCTGGTCTTTCACCGACGATTTCGTGGAACTCATTAAAGACCGCGCTTACGGCGCTCGTGGCGAGACCGAGCAGGCTTCCGTGCTGGCGGCTCTCGCCACCACCCTGGATGCGCTTCTGCGGCTCTTCGCGCCTTTCCTGCCGTTTGTGACCGAAGAGATATGGTCGTGGTGGCGTGCAGGCAGCGTGCACCGCGCATCCTGGCCACAGGCTCTGCCGGTTCTTGAAGGTGCATTATTGGCGGAGTATGCAGCAAACAACCCAACTGCCGGTATTTCGGCACAGTGGGTACTTGCTGATGTGAATCCCGCCCAGATTGAGAACCTCAAGCAGGTCCTTCCCGATGTCGCAGAAGCACTCGGCGGTCTGCGTAAGGCGAAGAGCGATGCAAAGGTTAAGCAGCGCACCGAGGTTGAGTCTGCTACGATTGCCGCCTCTCAGGAGCAGCTGGAGCGCATCCAGTCTGGTCTTGAGGATTTGCGGGCGGCAGGCAACGCTCGCGAGGTTTCTCTGGTGCCTTCGGAAGGCGAACTTGAAGTTCGTGATGTAGTGCTTGTTGTAGAAGAAGCTGCCGAGTAGTCTCTCTAGAACAGCCACGTTCTCACGTTGTTTCTGGATATGCCGCATGGCATAGACTCCGTGCTGGAGCGAAGAATTAGGTTCTTCGCTCCAGCATTTTTTATACGGTGGGGAACGGTTCAGCGAAACGACGCCCTATTGCGCACCGCCCCATGGTAGCCTGTAGAATTCACATAAGCGCCGAACGCGCAAACGCACAGATTATGCAGGCAGAAGGAATCCCCATGTCACATAAACCTTCTGACATTATTAATGAGGGTGTAGCAGAAGAACATGTTATGGCGAGCAAACCTGTAACGGTCGCGCCTCCAACATCTCCTCCAGTGTATCGGGGCGACTTTGAGTCGCGCGGCGAGCACAAGGATATTATTCCGAGAACCTTCTGGGTTGGTATTTGGGATACGGCTTTTTTCACGCTGGCGGGTATAGCCTCTGTGGTGCTTACCGTTCTGATCCTGCTTAATACCGTGGGACATTCTTGGTGGGGCATTCCGATTGCACTTTCGTTCTGGGCAGTCACCGCTTATTTGACGCTCCCCCGATTTCACGCGATCATGACGCGCATCTATGTTCCCGACTATTTTATTGGGCGCACCCGCACCCCGGATGGATTATTAGGCGACCCCGTCAATATCGGTATTATCGGCTCAGAAGAGCAAATTCACCAGGTGATGCAGGATGCTGGCTGGACTCGCGCGGATGAAGTCACTTTGGGTTCCAGCTGGAAGATTATTGTTTCGACAATTACCCGAAAATCCTATAGTGAAGCACCGGTATCTCCTCTCAAGATTTTTGGGCGCGTACAGTCTTTTGCATACCAGCAGGAGGTTGAAGGGAACCCGGGGAAACGCCACCATGTGCGGTTTTGGCGAACTCCAGATGGCTGGCTGCTTCCCGGTGGTCACCGCGTCGATTGGCTGGCGGCAGGAACCTACGATTCGGGGGTCGGCTTTAGCTTTTTCACCCTGCAGGTGACGCATCGGATCGATGCCGATACGGATTTTGAGCGTGATTATATTGTCGAGTCTATTCAGTATGCGCATCCGAGCACACGGGTAGATATTCTCGAAGATTTTTCGACCGGCTACCACTCCCGAAACGGTGGTGGAGATACAATTCGTACGGACGGCGCGCTACCTATTATCACGTTAAGCAATGGGGGCGTGAAAGACCCGCGCCAGGTTAAAGACCTAAACTTGGCGAGCGCTCATGACCTAGCTTATGAGATGCCTGCGGGTCTGCTGATAGCCTCTGTGATGATGATTATTTCAACTCTCTTAGAGCTTGCTAACGCTGTTCTGACTGTGGTTAATCATCAGGAATTACGCAGCACGGTACTCAGAAGCGAAGCGAGTGAAGAAATTACGGCCTTGCTTGCCGGGGAACAAGGGCAGACATTTTTGACGGTGCTGAGCGGTGTGCTTCTTGCGGTAACTCTTGTCTTCTCTCTCGTACACCTATTTCTACTCTGGAGTACGCTCCGGGGTTCGTCGAAGGCTCGTCGTCTGGTTCTCTTACTCCTTGCGGTGAGTTTTACAGTAACCGCTGGCGGTGTTATCTGGGGGCACCAGCATATGCCATTGAGCGCGCTTTTCTTCCAGCTTGGAGTCAGTGTTTTTGCCATGCTAGGTTTCACCTCGGATGCGGCGGTCAGCTATACAGCTGCACGCACATTCCATATGCGCGATATTCGCTTGCGGCATCGGGGTTCTCGGCGAAAGCAAACGAGTAGCTAATTCAAATACGCATAGCTGAGCCGTTACGCTCCTCCAGAGAAAGCGTAACGGCTCAGCTATAGTACATGGTAAATCTACTGCCCATCTTCACCGTGGAAGATAGGTCCCACGGTACGACTGCGCTTGAGCTCAAAGAACCCAGGATACGATGCCATTGCTACGGCACCGTCAAAGACCTTGCCGGCTTCTTCACCATGCGGTGAGGGCGAGAGCACGGGACCGAAGAAAGCTACATCGTTAATCGCAAGAAGCGGCACGCCAACATCATCGCCGACCTTATCAAGCGCCTCTGCTGTCGAGGCGCGTAACTGCGTATCGTATTCGTCGGTGGTAGCGTACTGAATCAGGTCCGCAGGCAAATTCGCTTCTTTGAGAGCTTCCTCAATAGCAGGCAAAAATTTGTCTCCTTCAGAGATGTTCTTCTGATGGTGGATCTGCTCGCCCAGAGCATCGTAGAGAGCCTTCAAAACGTCGTCACCGTGGAGTTCGCGGGCGGCAGCCACTACACGGGCGGGGCCCCAGGTGTTGTCGATCATAGCGCGGTATCCAGGATCAAGCTCGCGTCCTTCATTCAGAACAGCGAGTGAGAATGGGCGCCAATGCACCTGAATATCACGCACCTTCTGCACCTCGCCAATCCAGCGCGAGGTAATCCAACACCACGGGCAGGTAGGGTCGAACCAAAAATCAACGGTTGTTGTCACGAGGGTATTTCCTTTCATCATTGTATAAGTTCAAACCTCATCGAGACCTCCAATATTCCGCCAGGTTCTCACCTGCACGAATAACCTACGCAGCCTTCTTCTTGGCACGAGTACGAGCACTCTTAGAGGACTTTTCATCAGCTTCAAGAACGTATACGGGCTCAGCACCGGTGCGCACGGTATCTTCTGTGATTACCACGGTGGTAACGTCCTGACGGTCAGGAACCTCAAACATAATTGGCTGCAGAATACCCTCCATCATGGAGCGTAGCCCGCGTGCCCCGGTCTTACGGGTTTCTGCGAGCTCGGCGACCGCGTGCAAAGCATCATCTTCAAAGATAAGCTCAACGCCATCAAGCGCAAAGAGATGCTTATACTGCTTCAGCAAAGCATTTTTAGGCTTCGTAAGAATCTGTTCAAGCTCTTCGGTGGTGAGTTCTTTCAACGTAGAGATCACAGGCAAACGACCGATTAGCTCAGGGATGATACCGTAGTGGGTCAGATCTTCGGGCATGATCTGCGAAAGCGTCTGATCAGTATCCGGTGCGGCGGTCAGCTCGGCCCCAAAGCCTATGCTGGTTCGATCGGTGCGGGCTAGGATCCTGTCTTCCAGCCCATCGAAAGCACCAGCGACAATGAAGAGAATATATTTGAGGTTTCAATCTCAAGATTGGTATGTGCCGGATGTTTACGCCCACCCTCTGGAGGAACCGTTGCCAGAGTACCTTCAATAATCTTCAAAAGCGCTTGCTGCACGCCTTCCCCCGAGACATCGCGGGTAATAGATAGGTTTTCTCCGCCTTTGCGGGCAATCTTATCGATTTCGTCAATATAGATAATGCCGTTCTGCGCCTTCTCGACATCACCGTCGGCAGCATTAATGAGTCGAAGCAGAATATTCTCGACATCGTCGCCAACGTACCCAGCTTCGGTGAGCGTAGTAGCATCGACAATGGCGAAAGGAACATCAAGCTTCTTTGCAAGAGACTGCGCAAGATAAGTTTTTCCGCTGCCGGTAGGACCAATCATTAGAATATTAGATTTTCCCAGGTCTACGGATTCACCCGCAGTTGCCGAAAGGGTTCGGGAGTGAAGTACCGGATTGTTTAAGTCATGGATGCGCTTGTAGTGGTTATAGACCGCCACCGCCAAGGTGCGTTTTGCAGAATCTTGACCGATCACATAATCATGCAGATAGCTGTAAATCTCGCGAGGAGTAGCGAGTTTCTTGATCTTTTTGGTCTGCGGCTTCTTTGTTTTTTGCCGTTCCTCATGCAAAATCTCGTTGCATAGTGCAATACATTCATCGCAAATGGAGACATGCGGACCGATCACAATCTTGAAAACCTGGGTACGCGTCTTAGAACAGAATGAGCAACGCATACCCGGAGCAACAGTTTTCTTGTTTTCTTCCGTACCACCGGTGTTGTCGGTGTTAGCCACGCGCTCTCTCCTTTCTACGAGTGTTTGCAAGCTATCACAAGGTGCTTGTTACCAGGCTACCCTAGTTTTTCGCTGAGGTGTGAAGACAGGCTGTCACTGCGATGCGGCGTGTCGTATTCGATGTAATTTGACAATTATGACGCTGTGTAACTTGAGGTTTTATGTACTTTTTGGGGTATAACGTATAGGTGCCGCATCCTTAATTTTGAGTATGCGGCACCTAATAATCGTATATACGTTTAGACAACAGAAAGGACTACACTCATATTTCTAATCGTGCGACGTAGCAGTATTGGTAGCAGGCTTGTTAAGTTTACGCGAATCCAGTACCTTATCTACCAAGCCGTACTCCTGAGCTTCGGCAGCAGTCAGGATATTATCGCGCTCGATCGAACGGTCAACTTCCTCATAGGTCTTGCCGGAGTGCAGAGCCAGGGTTTGTGCAGTCCACTCACGCATACGCATAACTTCGTTCGCGTGAATCTCAAGGTCAGAGGCCTGTCCGCCTTGCTGACCGCTCAGGGCGGGTTGGTGAATAAGCACGCGAGCATTCGGAAGAGCCAAACGCTTACCCGGGGTTCCAGCAGCCAAAAGCACTGCCGCAGCCGATGCCGCCTGACCTAAGCATACGGTCTGAATCTCAGGGCGAATAAACTGCATAGTGTCATAGATGGCGGTCATTGCCGTAAAAGAACCACCGGGAGAGTTGATGTACAGGGTAATATCGCGGTCGGGGTCTTGGGCCTCAAGTACGAGAAGCTGGGCCATAATATCATCTGCCGAAGCGTCATCGACTTGGGTTCCCAAGAAAATAATGCGATCCTCAAATAGCTTGGCGTACGGATCTTGACGCTTATAACCGTAGGGGGTACGTTCCTCAAAGCTGGGGAGCACGTAACGGTTCGAGGGCATCTGCGGTGCAGAATCTTGAGGTAGGTAGTTCATATGTGTATTTCCCCTCTTTACTTACCCTCGGCGGTCAGATTACCGCCAGTGGATAGTGCGATGTGATCGAAGAAGCCGTATTCCAAGCCTTCTTCAGCAGTAAACCAGTTATCACGGTCATTATCTTTCAGAATGGTCTCAAGGCTTTTACCGGTACGTTCAGCCGTGATCTCTGCCAGACGTTTTTTCATATCTAAGATGAGTTCTGCTTGAGTACGGATGTCGGATGCGGTACCACCAATACCACCAAGCGGCTGGTGCATCAGGATTCGGGCGTTGGGGGTCGCATAGCGTTTGCCCATGGCACCTGCTGTCAGAAGGAACTGCCCCATAGATGCAGCCATACCGGTTACTACGGTCACCACGTCATTCGGGATAAGCTGCATTGTGTCGTAAATAGCCATGCCAGCGGTCACCGAGCCACCGGGAGAGTTAATGTACAGGTAAATATCTGCCTCGGGATCTTCAGCCGATAGCAACAACATCTGTGAACAAATTAAGTTTGCGTTTGAGTCCCTTACTTCAGACCCCAGCCAAATAATACGTTCCTTAAGCAGGCGATTATAGACGTAATCTTCCTGCCCTGTGACGGGGTTAGCAGCCATAGTCGGGGTGTTATTCCCAGATCCAATAGGCAGAGGCATGTAGCTAGACATCTTCCCTCTTCTTCTCGATGGGTTTCACGCGCTCCCTACCATGCGGGCCCGTGAAAATATTCATTGCTACTACAATACCGGGTCATGACTGTATTCGGGCGGAGTTTCGCCGTAGTTCGCCAAAGGGCGAACGTCACTCAGCCCTCAGCACATCATATCCATTTCCGCTGTTGGAGCGTGTGCCAAAACTTAACACAACAATGCGGGCGTGCACCGCAGGATTCTTTCCTGCGCATGCACGCCCGCATCTGTTATAGGTATCTGCGGCGAGAAGGACTACTTCTCGTCTTCTTCACCTTCAGAGAGGAACTTGGAAAGGTCTACAGCCTTACCCTTAGTATCTTTGACGACAGCCTTCTTAAGAACTTCGCCTAGAGCCTTGGAGCGGCGTACCTCGCCCACAAGCATTCCAGCCTGGCCGGAACCGTCAAGCATCTGTGCGAACTGGTTCGGATCCATGCCGTACTGCGAGCTCATGGTGATGATGTAGTTGATCATCTCATTCTGGTTTACTTCAACTTCTTCAGCATCAGCAATAGCATCAAGCACCATCTCATTCTTAAAGGCGCTTTCGGTGTTCTCACGAACTTCCTGACGGTGCTCTTCGGTGTCGTGGTCTTCACCGGCTTCGGGGTTGTTGAAGTGCTGCTCCAGCTGTTCTTCAATGACCTTTTCAGGTACGGGAACCTCAACCATTTCGATGAGCTTAGCCAGCACCTTATCGCGTGCCTGCGCACCCTGCTCGGAGACCTTGGCCTCGGCAACCTGGTTCTTCATGTCTGCTTTGAGCTCATCAACAGTATCGAACTCAGAGGCAAGCTGCGCGAACTCGTCGTCAACCTCAGGAAGCTCACGCTCCTTAACGGCGGAGAGCTTCACCTTAATGGTTGCATCCTCCCCCGCGTGATCGCCGCCGGAAAGCGTGGTCTCGAAAGTTGCATCTTCGCCTGCAGACAGGCCGATCAGGGCCTCATCAATACCGTCCACCATGGTGCCGGAACCGATCTGGTAAGACAGGTCGTTTGCTGCGTCAATTTCCTGACCATCGATTTCAGCGGTGATGTCAATGGTGACAAAATCATTCTTAGCTGCGGGACGCTCAACGTTCTTCAAGGTACCAAAACGCTCACGCAGAGCTTCGAGAGCCTGCTCTTCGTCTTCTGCAGTAACCTTGATTTCGTCAACCTCAACCTCGATACCCTCATAGTTGGGAAGCTCAATTTCAGGACGAACGGTCACGGTGATGTTCAGCTTCACGTCTGCTTCACGGTCGTTCACCGTGGGCTGGCTCTGCACATCAAGTTCGGGCTGTGCCAGCGGGGAGAGCTCGTTCTCGCCCAATGCCTGTGAGTAGAAGTCATTCAAGGCGTCGTTCAGAGATGCTTCGACAATGTAGTCGTAACCTGTGCGCTGCTCAATGAGCTGCTTAGGCAGCTTGCCCTTACGGAACCCAGGAACGTTAATCTGCTGAGCCAGGTTCTTATAGGTGCGGTCCAGGTAGGACTTGAACTCTGCGAAGGGAACCTCGACCTCGATCTTCGCGAGGGTCGGGTTGAGCTTCTCGACGGCGGTCTTCACGTCCGTGTTCTCCTCATATAGTCGAATGCGGCACAAGCCTGTGAACCGCAGTTGGTTACTGGAAAAGGGCGCCGCATATGCGACGCCCGCTTCACGTCGGGGCGACAGGATTCGAACCTGCGATCTCCTGCTCCCAAAGCAGGCGCGTTAGCCAAGCTACGCCACGCCCCGTGAAACGCGAATGCTTTTAGGCATTCGGTTTTTAAGTTTACCGTGTACAAGGATAAATGCCTAACATTCGAATGTCTAATTTAGAACACGAAAACCTTAAGTCTTTCTGAGGAATTATCTGAGTACGCCCATCTATCATGCATGCTGGCTTATTCAGACGCTTCTGCACGTCCTAGTCTCATCGGATTGCCGCGTTAAATAGGCTCCTTGTATTCAGAAATTTTTCTAATTCAATACCAGGATGGATACAATCGGCTCTTTGGCGAGAGATTAAAAAACCTGTAAGAGATCCCTGTTTTGTCCTTTCAGTAAAACAACCCAGCGCGAAAACACTAAGATATTTTTATTCCCGAGAGGGGGTGACGAGCTGAAGGGTACGTATTCTGAGCAAACGAGGCACCAAATCCGTGCCCGTCAGCGATTCCCGCCTCAGATCCTCGGCATAAGGAAAACGCCCCAGTGCGAAGCACCAAGGCGTTTTATGTATACCGAGGGGATGACGGGAATCGAACCCGCGTCATCAGTTTGGAAGACTGAGGCTTTACCATTAAGCTACATCCCCGCAAGAACTAGATAAGATTACCTGCCTGTGCTGGAGACTGTCAAGTTCGGCGCGCATCGTTTGCAGGGACCGTAGCTAACGCTATTTCTGGCATCCAGGGCACCAATAGAGTTTACGGCCCGCGATTTCCTCCATACGAATGGTGGTGCCGCATCGGGGGCAGGGTTCTCCGTGGTGCTGGTAAACGTAGTTAGCATGCTCAGGCCAGGCTTCGGTTTCATGGATTCCCGGGCGGTCCTTTTGTTCGGTGGTGATGATGCGGCCGACACGCACGCCGATGGTGAGCAGATGTTTGTTATCTTCCCAGAGTCTACTCAGCTCATCATCGGTGAGAGTTTTACCGGGGCGAAGAGGATCTATTTCTTGGCGGTAAAGCGATTCGGCACGGAAAATATTGCCCACGCCTGAGATAGCGGCCTGATCCATGAGGATCACGCCGATAGGCCTTGAGCTTTTGCGGGCTGCTGCATAGAAACGTTCGGGATTTGCATCGGTGTTGAGAGGATCTGGCCCAAGTTTGGAGCGTACCTGAGCAACTTCGTCTGGATTTAAGGTTCGGCAGATAGTGGGACCAACGAGGTCAGCCCAACCGTGTTCTGAAACGATGCGGCACCGGGTAGTGCCTTTCGGCGCGGGCGGTCCGGTATATTCTTCGGCCTCCCCCGCCGTATATTCTTTTTCGCCGATCTTCCGGGGTGCGCCTATGCTGGATGCACCCGTAAAGGTTTCGTCCCCTCCAAAGCTCCAGTTGCCATAAATGCCAAGGTGCACGTTGAGGGTCAGCTCATTGTTGAAGGGCACGAAGAGATGCTTACCGTGCGCATATGCGTTGAGAACGCTGGCTCCGTCAAGAAGGGCTGCGCCATCCGTATAACGCCCCTGTGGACTTGAGACTCGCACGCTCTCCCCCGTGAAAACATCGTTGAATTGGCGGGCGATACGATGTATTGAGTGTCCTTCGGGCATGGGATTCTCCTGCGAACGCGTGTCTGTGGTTGTATTTTGGTGCATGCATCTGGGGTCTAAACTTTAGAAGCCGCACCTTTAATACGGTACACCGCATATCATTCGGACGGCGCCTTGGGGGTGTTTCATACACCTATAAACTAAACGGCGAATGCAGCGACATTTGTTATTCCCCGATGTTTCGGGGTACGCTGCTGCCGCATCCGTATAAAAATAAAAAATCTGTGGCTTACTGATCTACGTTGCTATGCGTCGATATGCTTACCTTCAATACGACCGGTTCGCTCGTATTCGGCAACCTGACCGATGCGGCGGGCGTGACGTTCTTCGTTCGTCCACGGGGTAGAGAGGAAAACCTTGATAATCTCTAGCGCCTCTTCGTTGCTGTGCTGACGACCACCGACCGCAATGACCTGGGCATTATTGTGTTGGCGGGCAAGGGCGGCAGTATCGTTATTCCAGGCCAGTGCGGCGCGAATTCCTTCTACTTTATTAGCGGCAATCTGCTCACCATTGCCAGAACCGCCTAGCACGATGCCCAGTGAGTCAAGCCCCTGCTCACGGTCTCGTTTAACGGCAAGAGCAGCGTTAATGCAGAAACTTGGGTAGTCGTCCAGCGGGTCGTACTCTTGGGGCCCGTGATCAATCATGTCGTATCCTGCGGCGGTGAGCTGTTCGATCAGGTATTGACTCGTCTCAAGACCTGCATGGTCGGTGGCGATATGTACGCGCAAGGGGTTCTCCTGATGGTGTTCCGTGGCGCTCACAGCGTGGATATTTATATCTTTGCAGTGAGTGGTGGACTGGCTTCCCGAAATGTGCACGGCGATAGTCGTCTCTATTCTGGGCGCCCTCAGCTGTTGTGTCTCTATAACTGTAGCGAATTTAAACTTATTCCTGTAACCGGTATCGGGGCAATGGCAGGTATTATTTCGGCACATATTTTTCTGCCCACACCTGCCCTTACCATCGACACGTATTTTGCGCATGTGATGAGTAATAATGTGCTCTCTGACGGGATGCGTTAGACTGTGGTACTAGGCACTTTTTGTCGGGGCACATACACATATCTGAGTTTGTTTGATGCCCATATTCTTGAACTTAGTTTTGCGCTGTTTCTCCTGGTAGGTCCGCTGCAAAACACTACAGGAAGATTTATAAACACATATCGAGAAAGGGAATCATGCCCGGTCTAAATTTAACCCGCGATGAGGCGATTGAGCGTGCGGGAATTATTAAGCGGGTTCACACCTACCGTGTTGATCTCGACCTTCGCACAGACAAAGATGTTTTCTCGTCGATTGTTGAGATTCGGTTCGATGCTGAGCCTGGCGCATCCACGTTTATTGACGCTATTACCTCTCAGGTAAATTCGATTGAATTAAACGGCGAGCGGCTTGATCCTGCTCTTGCCGATGGGGAGCGCATTACTCTGCCAAATCTTGCAGCGCAGAATGTTCTGAAGATCGATGCAGAGATGTTCTATACAAATACCGGTGAAGGTTTGCATCGTTTTGTGGACCCGGCAGACGGTGAAATTTATCTGTACTCACAGTTCGAGGTTCCGGATTCTCGCCGTGTTTTCCCTGTATTTGAGCAGCCAGATTTGAAGGCCGAGTTTGAGTTCAGCGTGCGTGTTCCTTCGCACTGGGTTGTGGTTTCTAACCAGCCCGAGGTGAAGATTGAACCCAAGGACTGCGGCTGCGGTCGGGCGCAAACATGGTATTTCAAGCCTACCCCGCGTATGTCTTCGTACATTACAGCCGTCGTGGCGGGCCCATATGAGAAGGTTACGAGCGAACTGACGAATTCTGAGGGGCGTGTTATTCCGCTGGGTGTTTACGCGCGTAAATCGCTGATGCCCTATGTAGATGCGGACGATATTTTTGAGCTGACTCGCCAGGGTTTCGAGTTTTATGAGGAGCAGTTCAAGACGCCGTATCCTTTCGAGAAGTACGATCAGCTCTTCGTCCCCGAATTCAATGCGGGTGCTATGGAAAACGCAGGGTGCGTAACCTATCTTGAAACCTATGTGTTCCGTTCCAAGGTTGCAGAGGCGCTGCGTGAGCGCCGCGCCATTACGATACTTCACGAGCTTGCGCATATGTGGTTTGGTGATTTGGTCACCATGAAGTGGTGGAATGACCTGTGGCTGAACGAGTCATTTGCCGAGTTTATGTCTACACTGGCTGCGGCTGAGAATACCCGATACGCACAGGAAGCATGGGCTACGTTCTCGGCTTCCGAAAAAACCTGGGCGTATAGGCAGGATCAGCTCTCCTCAACCCACCCAATTGTGGCTGAGATTCGTGACCTTCATGATGTTCAGGTGAACTTTGACGGCATTACCTACGCGAAGGGCGCATCGGTACTGCGGCAGATGGTTGCGTGGGTTGGTCAGGAAAACTTCATGGCGGCCTTGAAGAAGTATTTTGACAAGCACGCTTGGGGTAACACGGTTCTTGACGACCTGCTGGTCGAGCTGGAAGAGACTTCCGGCCGTGATGTACGCGCGTGGAGCGCCAAGTGGCTTGAAACCGCAGGGGTAAACACGCTTACGGTCGAGGTCGCCGATGATGCCGAGGGCACTATTACTTCTCTTGGTATCCGCCAATCCTATGCTGCCGGTTATGAGACGCTGCGCCCGCATCGCGCAGTTATCGGTTTCTACAATCTGACAGACGGAAAGCTTACTCGCACCGACCGCATTGAGCTGGATATTGACGGCGAGCTGACCGAGGTTGCCGAGGCCGTAGGCAAGAAACGCCCCGACCTGATTCTGCTCAATGATGAAGATTTGGCGTTTGCCAAGGTTCGCCTGGATGAGCGTTCTATTGATACTGCGGTGAAGCATCTGGGCGACATCGATTCGTCGGTGGCTCGCGGCGTGGTCTGGGGTTCCCTCTGGGATACTGTGCGTGACGCCCAGATGCCCGCGCGGCAGTATGTAGAATTTGTGCTCAACAATATTGGCAAAGAGACCAATTCAACTGCATTGCGAACCCAGCTGGGTAACCTCTCCATTGCTCTGCGTTCCTTTGTTAATCCTGAGTTTAGGGATGAAACTCGTGAACGTGCCGCCGATCGCCTGTGGTCGTTGGCTTGCGCCGCTCAGCCGGATTCAGACTCGCAGCTGCAGCTGGTTCAGGCGTTTGTGAACCAGACCCGAACCGAGGCGCAGTATGAGATTGTGCAGCGGCTTTTTGAGGGCGATATTGTGCTGGATGGCTTGGAGATTGACACCGATTTGCGGTGGACCCTAATCTGCCGCCTGGCGACGGGTGGCCGTGTGAGCGCCACGCAGATCGATGCTGAGGCGGCGAACGATAACACGGCAACCGGTCAACAGTATGCGGCCCAGGCATATGCGTCTCAGCCGAGTGAACAGGTGAAAGCCGAGTACTGGAACAAGATTATGGTAACCGGCGAGCTGTCTAATATGATTCAGCGCTACGCCATTTTCGGTTTCAAATCGGGCGAGCCCGAGCTCATTGCGCCGTACATTGAACCGTATTTTGAGCTAATTGAGGGCATTTGGCGTTCGCGGTCACACGAGATTTCGATGCAGATTATTGGCGGCATGTACCCTTCGGAACCCACCGCCGAACTGCTGGAACGCACCGAAACCTATTTAGCGTCTTTGCCTGAGGATGCGGCGGCTCTGCGACGACAGATTGCGGAGGCGCGCGATGGCGTGGCTCGTGCCTTGAAGGTTCAGGCGGCTGACGTTTAGGGCAATAATCCCCTAAGCTTGCTGTCCCCAACCTATATAAAAAGGTTCTTGATGTGAAACAAACCGCGAAAATTACGCTTATTTCACGTCAAGAACCTTTTTTAGCGCCCATGGGTTATGTTGGGCCAAGTGGATCTTGAGAGCTATTGTTTTGGGCAACAGTTCTATTCGCTAAGATCCTTGAAATACCGAGCAACGGGCCAGCGAACAAATCCTTCGGATTCATAGAGTGCCCGGACCGGTGCGTGCCCTGAATCGCCGCCGGTTTCGACCATCACCATGCGCATCCCGGCGTCTTTAATCTGCGCATAGGCGTGCTCCATGAGCTGCTGCCCCACGCCGCGCCGCTGGTACTCGGGATCGACAGCAATCACATAAATCTCACCCATCTGATCCTCGGGGTGAATACGTGTGCAAACCCAAGCGACCGGGTGCTCACCCTCAATCGCAACAGACACATTCTGAGGCTCCTGATCGAGCACTTCCTCTAAATCGCTAAGCTGTCGCTGCTGCCATCCCTGAGGATAGAAAGCATCATAAACGAACTCGGGGACGTCGTTGTGTATCCGCGGAAAAACGGATCCCCAGGCGCGAAGTGAAATCTCCAGAAGAGCTTCCCGATATATAGGGCTATAAGAAACAATACGCATTGTTACAACCTATAAAAGCAACGTCTGAAATGCAATGCTGTCTTGAACTATGCCCGGTTCTGCATGGCACGTGCCGCACGCTCGAAATAGTCCCACATAGTCGCATCAATCATCATGGGAAGATCGAGGGTATCCATTGCCTGCCGCATATATTTCAGCCAGGTATCGCGTTCCTTCGCACCGATCGGGTACGGGTTATGCCGGATGCGCAAACGCGGGTGACCTCGCTGTTCCTGGTAGATGCTGGGCCCGCCAAAGTACTGAATCAGGAACAGTTTCAGCCGTCGCGCCGATGCATCGAAGTGGTCAGTATCGTTTGCTTCAATCTCGGCGGTCTGTTCCTCTGTGAGGTGTTCGGGCGGAAACGGGTCAAAATCCGGGTACATGGCAGCAAACTCGGGGTCGGCTTTCACGAGCGCATAGAACCTGCGGGTGAGCTTATCGAAGGTTTCCTCGCCGCCCACCTGGTCGTAAATGCTGACCTGCTCGCCCGGCTGATTTGCAGAATAACTCATGCGAGCGCTCCCGAGCCCGAACGCACTAGCACATGCCCGCCGGGGGCAGCGATGCGCACCCAGCCGTCGGAACCAGTACGGGCGGCATATATAGCGAGCTCACCGGTGAAGGTTTCGGGGAGGAATCCGAAGACCTGCAAGGCGAAAGCTGCGCCTGTAGGTATAGGGGTTCGGTCAAACTCCGGCAGGTGCTCAAGCACCATGGGAGATGACCAGATACGGGTTCGCACGGTGGTGAGCACTGCGGCACCAGGGTTTTCGGGGAGTGCTTTTTCGACGGCGGTAAGTCCGTCACGGCTGGCGCGGCGGAATTGATCAGCATCAATAGTTCCTAGCTTTTCCCATCCTTGCAGGGGTGCGGCTTTCCCAGCCCATTCGGTGTGTACGGTAACGGGCGGCAGATACAGCACCATCTCGGATTCTTCAATGCGTGCCAGGCGTTCGAGCAGGGCGGCTGAATCTACCACAATATCAAGGGTTGAAGGCTTCGCGAGGTTGAGGGCGCGCATCCCCAGAATGGTGGGGGTGTTATCCAGCATGGTTTCGGGGGCGAGAGAGCATGCGAAAACGGCAAGCACACTCCCACGGGCGGTAAGTCGTATTGCCGCTTGGGTATCGAGGGAACGTGCGCGTGAAATATAGGTGCTGAGGTCGGCAGCGGCGGCTATACCTTGCTGGTTGTTGGGGAAGATAAAGTAGGGTTCGTCGATGCCTTCGTGCGGATTGTATTTGAGGTCTATACGCCGGGTGTTGGTTGTGGCTGAGCGTGGAGGTTCTTGCGGTTCCGGTTCTGGCAGAGGTGCTGCGTCGGATGTGTGCAGGTCATCGGTCATGTTTTGCCTCTCGCTCGCATATTTTCTTCGATAAATCATCCTCAACTTTACCCCTTCGTGTCAGAATTAAAGAATGACGAAGCCCACCCCCACCCAGAACTTGATGACCATGCTGAACCTGACCCCCGCTGAGCCGGTGGGCGGTGACGACGCTTTTACCGCTGTGACGCTAACCCGTGAGACCCCGCGCACCTATGGCGGGCAGGTGCTCGCTCAGGCTATTATGGCGGCTGATAATACCGTTACCGATAAGGTGCTTCATTCGATTCATGCATATTTTTTACATCCCGGTGATATTACGAAAGAGCTTATTTTTACCTCACAACAGCTCAATAATGGGCGTTCTTTTGCGACTCGCCGGGTTCAGGCGCTTCAGGACGATATTCCCATTTTCTCTGCGATTGCATCATTTCAGAAGCCCGGTCGCGGCCCCGAGCATACGGCTGTTGAGATGCCGCAGGTTCCCGAACCCGAGGGGCTGCCAAGCGTGAGCGACTACATTGGCGAGGTGGCGCATCCGGTAGCGCAGGCTGTTGCATGGGAACGCCCGATTGATATGCGCCACGTGGATGCGCCCCTGTACACTCAGCCGGATGCCTCCTCGACACAGCCGCGTGCCTGCGTGTGGTTCAAGACCTTTGACCGCCTAGTGCATGCTGATGGTTCTGAGGCCTCGGAGGCGGAGCACCGCGCCGCTATTGCGTACGCTTCGGATTACCTGCCGCTGGAGCCGGCCCTGCGCCGTCACGGCAAGTTCTGGCTGGAGCCGGGGCTGAAGAGCGCTTCGCTGGATCACGCGATGTGGTTCCACCGTTCGGCACGCGCCGACGAGTGGCTGCTGTACGTGCTGGATTCTCCGAGCGCGCAGGGTGGCAGGATGCTCGCGCAGGGTTCGATTTTCAATCGTTCCGGTGAGCTGGTGGCGACCGTGGCGCAGGAAATGATGTTCCGCCTGCCCGAATACCGCTAGAGTTTCGGCGCTGCGACAGCGTAAAACGTCAGAGCATACAGAAAGACCGTGTGAGGTGGTTGTCTCACACGGTCTTTCTGTATCTAGTTTATGCGCTCAACGCCGCTAACGGGTGTTTATCGGGCTTCGACGTCAACCACACCGTCCGGGGAAATGTGCACGGTGCGCTTGGTGTGGCGGGAAACGAAGAAGTCACCCATGAATACAAGTCCCGCTACCAACAGCGCTAGAGCGATCAGCCACACTGCCACCGTACCGAAGAACATCGGGAACAGCAGCACGAGCAAGCCCAGGATCAGGGAACCAATAGCAGAGAACTGCAGTTGGCGTCCGGCGGCGTAGTCTAGGTATTTCATGCTCTGGGCAGTCATCATACGAATCAGCGCCCACGTAATCAGCCACACACCCACAATGGTTGGGATGTAGGTCGCCTGTGCGCCCGCCGAGGCTGACAGCAGAATCAGGCCAGCCACCACGGTCAGGATGCCGTTGATCAGGTCCCAACCGGTACGTGCCGGCTTCGGGGCACCGAAGTAACGCACCAGCTCAAACACACCACCGAGCAACACCGAAATGGAGAATACAAAACCCAGAACTACCAGCGGAGTAGCGGGGTTGGCGAACATGTAGATCGCCGTTGCAACCAGTAGCAGACCGGTGACCAAGGACATCCAGTTATATTTTGAAAGCATGATACTCTACCCTTCGTATCAAATACGTCAGTTGTACTTATGCACATACCCATTATAAACCACGAATGTGAAATCCGCCATAACATATTGGTCACCACTGGGCGAACTATTTCTACCGGCAAACAGCCAACACGTAGCGGAGCAACACGTGAGATAGCGGAACCATATCCCCCTCCCCCAGCAGGCACAGCAAAGCCCCGCCTCCGCACGCTTCAACAGCGTTAGGAGGCGGGGCTTATTACCGTGCAAAACCCTACCGGGTCAGCTTGCGGTGCACCACGCGGTGCGGTTTCGCAGCTTCCGGTCCCAGGCGTTCTATCTTGTTCTTCTCGTAGGACTCGAAGTTACCCTCGAACCAGTACCATTGATCCGGATTCTCTTCAGTGCCTTCCCATGCGAGGATGTGGGTTGCCACACGATCGAGGAACCAACGGTCGTGAGAGACGACGACGGCGCAGCCGGGGAATTCCAGCAGAGCGTTCTCAAGCGACGCCAGGGTTTCCACATCAAGGTCGTTGGTAGGCTCGTCCAACAGCAGCAGGTTACCGCCCTGTTTGAGGGTCAGCGCCAAATTCAGGCGGTTACGCTCACCGCCGGAGAGCACACCCGCTTTCTTCTGCTGATCCGGTCCCTTGAACCCGAACGCCGAAACATAGGCGCGCGAAGGCATCTCAACATTGCCAACCTGAATATAGTCCAGACCGTCCGAGACAACCTCCCACAGGCTCTTCTCGGGGTCAATGTTGGAGCGGTTCTGATCGACATAGGAAATCTTCACGGTTTCGCCGACCTTGAGCGAGCCGCCGTCAAGCTCTTCCAAACCGACGATGGTCTTGAACAGGGTCGATTTACCCACACCGTTCGGGCCAATCACGCCCACAATGCCGTTCCGCGGCAGAGAGAACGACAGACCGTTAATGAGCGAGCGCCCGTCAAAACCCTTCTGCAGGTTCTCGGCCTCAATCACCAGGTTGCCCAGGCGCGGTCCCGGCGGAATTTGAATCTCTTCAAAATCGAGTTTGCGGGTCTTCTCAGCTTCGGCCGCCATCTCTTCATAACGCGCCAAACGTGCTTTCGACTTCGCCTGACGACCCTTCGAGTTTGAGCGCACCCACTCCAGTTCTTCGTTCAGGCGTTTAGCGAGTTTCGCGTCCTTCTTGCCCTGAACTTCAAGGCGGGCACGCTTCTTCTCAAGGTAGGTGGAGTAGTTGCCTTCGTAAGGGTAGAGGTTGCCGCGGTCAACCTCGGCGATCCATTCGGCAACGTGGTCTAGGAAGTAGCGGTCGTGAGTAATCGCAATGACCGCACCTTCGTAAGACTGCAGATGCTGCTCAAGCCACAGCACCGACTCAGCATCTAGGTGGTTGGTGGGCTCATCCAGCAGCAGCAGGTCTGGTTTCTGCAGCAGGAGCTTGCACAGCGCCACGCGGCGGCGCTCACCGCCGGAGAGGTGAGTGACGGGGGCGTCGGCGGGCGGGCAGCGCAGCGCCTCCATCGCCTGTTCCAGCTGGGAGTCTAGGTCCCAGGCGTTTGCGGCATCGATAGCTTCCTGCAGCTTACCCATTTCTTCCATGAGGGCATCAAAATCGGCGTCAGGTTCAGCCATGAGCGCGGAAATTTCGTTGAAACGGTCCAGCTTCGTCTTGATCTCGCCCACGCCTTCTTCGACGTTGCCGAGCACGGTTTTCTCTTCGTTCAGCGGCGGTTCCTGAAGCAGAATACCTACGCTGTATTCGGGCGAGAGGCGTGCCTCGCCGTTCGAGGGCTGATCCAAGCCAGCCATGATTTTCAGGATGGTCGACTTACCGGCGCCGTTGGGACCAACCATACCAATCTTGGCGCCCGGGAAGAACGACATGGAAACGTCGTTAAGAATGACCTTATCACCCACAGTTTTGCGGGCTTTGGTCATCGTGTAAATAAATTCAGCCATAGTGTTCTATTCTACCGCTATTTTTGGGATGCGCACGCGGTTTTTAGTCACCTTCAGCTTGTGCGCGTTTACGTTCATAGGAGCGGGCAGCTCGGATGCGGTCGCCACAACGTACGCTGCACCACCTACGTCGTGCGTGGGTTCGTAGCATTATGCGGTCGCAGTCAGGAGCTTCGCATTGAGAGAGTTTATCTCCTTCTTCGCCAGTCAGTAATGTGATGGCATCGTAGGCGATGCGCGCGATTGCATAGTCCACCTCTTGGGTGAGGGGGTCTTCAACTCGCCGGGTGTACCGCTGGTTTTCCGTATCCCAAGCTAGAGCGTTCATGGTGAGTGCTTCATGTGCTGTCTTATTGACGGCGTGAAGCGCACCCGGGTAGGGAGGACGCTGGTTTAGATACGCGTCAAGAAGTTCTTTGATGACGTACCGAAAGCTGATGAATCTGCTGGTGCAATAGCCTTGCAATTCATATGAGTCATTCACGATGTGGTGTTCGTGCGCCCATTCGGTAGCTATTTCTGGGGTTGCGAGCAGATCGTATTGTTCGCCACCGGGTGTTTTATGGAGGGTATTAGCTAGCGCTATGCAGGGGTGTTCTTGACTTCCGGGTGCCGCCGGAAGGTGGGAGGTTCGGTGAGAATTTTCCATATTTCTCATGGTATCACTTGCCTTTTTCCATGAATGACCCTATTGTTAATCACGGCAAAAATATATTTTATCCATGAGAGGACTATTTTTATGCCTACGATTAACGTCATCACCGGCCCTACCGTCCTGATCGAATACGCGGGTTTGCGCTTCCTGACCGACCCTACCTTTGATGCCCCTCAGGACTACGACATGGGCATTACCGTTCTCAAGAAGACTGCCGGCGCACCCATCACCCCTGAGTCGGTTCTCCCCATCGATGCAGTCCTACTCTCGCACGACACCCACCCCGACAACCTCGACACAAGTGGTCGCGCCCTCCTCCCCGAGGTTGGTCACGTCATCACCACCAAAGACGGCGAAAAGAACCTTCAGGAAGAAGGCCTCACTAACGTCACCGGCCTGGCACCTTGGAATACTTTCATCGTGTCAAAGGATTCTGCCGAAGTTACTGTCACCGCAATGCCCGCACTCCACGGCCCGGATATCCCTGCAATTCAGGAGAAGGCCGGTCCTGTCATTGGCTTCCTCCTTCAAGCCGAAGGAGAACCGACCGTATACATTTCCGGCGACAACTCCGAGCTCCACATTGTAGAGGAAATCGCTAAGCGCATTGCCCCCGTTGACGATGCTGTTCTTTTTGCAGGGGCAGCCCATCCCATTGGTCCGGAGTTTGATATGACCATGACCGCTGAGAATGCCGCAAAGACCGCGAAGCTCTTAGGAGCTCAACGTGTATACATTGCTCACACTGATTCCTGGGGCCACTTAGGTGAAGATCTGCAAGATACAATTCGAGTCTTTACCCAAGAGGGACTTGGCAATAAGCTCATGAATAAGTAGATCATTAAGATTTCTGGGGTGTGTGCAGACTATTGCATACACCCCAGTTTTTGTGTGAACACTTTAAGGCTCACTTATGACCAGTTAGACTCGAAGGTATGGGTACACCGAATTCTCACGAAATAACCGCCGAAGACCTCCATAAGGTTGTCGATCAGATTGCGCTTACTATGCCGTTGGCGACCTCCGATCAGCCTTTCGGACCACGTAATACGGTGTACCGCATTAGCGGCAAAATTTTTGCGATGTACACGGACGGTATCGGCTACCCGATCGTGAATCTGAAGACCGACCCCGAAGAATCCGAGGTTCTGCAGCGCATGTACCCAAGCATTATTCCAGGGTGGCATATGAATAAACGGCATTGGATTTCGGTCGGCGCAGGCAAGGGTGTTACGCGCCAGCTTCTTGAAGAGCTCATTGAAGATGCTTACCTGCGTATTATGTACGCCCTGCCCAAGGCAAAACGCCCTATCGAATTCCGCGAGCGCCCGGTTCCCGAAAAACATTAGATACTGCAGGCTCACATGTATATTCCTGCCAGCGATCCCGTTCTTTTTCTGAAGCTTTCTGCTGATTACAACTATGCATACATGGCGCATGGACGTACCGGCGGGGTGGTCTTGCGCGCCTGTGATAGGTTTCAGAAGGCGCATGCTCTCGGTATTCCTGCGGTTCCGTGGGGCTTTTCATGCCCTGAGAAAACGGTTCGGCACATTCGCCAGGAAATTCTGCGTGCCCGTAAGCTAGGCGGTGAGCTGGAAATTTTGATGATCTATCGTGAGCCTGATCTGCCGGTTATTCCGGCGCCCGAATCGCACGGTTTTGAGAGGCGTGATGATGTTCCTCAGCTGATGCCTTCCAAGTTGCGTGATAGTTGGTTGGATGCCGGTTTTTCGGCGGAACGTCACGGTAGTTTAGAAGATCGGATGCTTGCTCTCGCTCAGGTAGAGGAATTTACTGACCCTGAACCTCTAGATCTTGCCCGCTACGAGCATACGAGTACTCACCGCCCGTTATCATTGTCGATGCGCGGCTCGCTCTCCCGTGCTCTGGGCAGTAGGTATAAGCCTGCGGAGGATCCGGGTGCCCCGAGTAAGATTTATTGGATTCAGGGGCGCGCCGTTGTTTACGATATTCTCGACTTTGAACGTTTTAACCCCTAACTGTAAGGGGTTTCAACGAATGCAACGGTGCTGCGTGTTAGAGCTCTTCCGGTCTAGCTTGCTTAACGAGATTTAGGGAAATGTACACCGCGCTCGGCAAGAAAATGTCGGTCTTTCTTATCCCAATTTTCTTCAGGATACGCCTCAAAAAGATCGGGGCGGCGGCTCATGGTACGTTCAATCTGCTGCTCGCGCCGCCACCTGGCAATAGCACCGTGATTGCCCGAAAGCAGGATAGGCGGAACCTCGTAGTCGCGCCACTGCGCCGGTTTTGTATACACCGGGTACTCCAAAAGCCCGCCGGTGTGCGACTCTTCTGCAAGAGATTCTGGGTTTCCCAATGCCCCAGGAATTAGTCGAGTAATAGCCTCGATCATCGCCATGACCGCTACCTCTCCGCCGTAGAGCACATAGTCCCCCATCGAGACGAGAAGCACGCGGAAGCGGGTTTGTGCCCAGTCGAGCACACGCTCGTCAATACCTTCATAGCGCGCGGGTGCGAAGGCAATATGCTGTTCTTCAGCGAGTTCATAAGCCATTTGTTGGTTAAAAACCGCGCCTGCCGGGGAAGGAACAATCAGGAGAGGACGATTATCCTGCGCAGGCACGAGTTTCTGAGGACTCGAATTTTCCTCTGCTCTTTCTCGCTGTTCTTCCGGCTCATCGCGATTATTTTCGTGGTGCTCCTCCCCCGCCCGCTGCGGTGAATTCACAAGCACTTCATCAAGCGCAAGCCCCCAAGGTTCCGGTTTCATGACCATACCGGCACCACCGCCGTAGGGAGTATCATCAACCGTGTGGTGACGGTCGAAGGTATAGTCACGCAGATTATGCACACGCAGATCGACCAAACCGTTTTCGCGGGCTTTCCCTACCAGCGAGAGGTCTAACGGAGTCAGGTACTCGGGAAAAATAGTGATAACGTCGTAGCGCACGGGCTACTCCCCCGTATTTTCTGGGTTCGATGCAGCAGATTCTGCTTCAGCCACGTTGATAAGACCGGGTGGCGGGGTCAGAAGCACGAAACCGGGTTCGTCCTCAGCGGTGGTCACAACTTCAGGAACGATCTCTTCGACGAAGGGAATCATAATCTCGTCACCGCCGTGCTCGGCAGCAAGTTTAACGAGCAGTATATCCTGCGCGGGCATGGTCTGCAGACCGGTAACCTTCCCCAGAGGCTTCCCCGCTTTAGGATTATTGACGGGGTTCTCCCCCTCAGGAACCTTCATCAGAAGATATACGGGCAGGTTCACGAGTTCCTGTTCGTAGAAGCCTTCATCATCTTCGTCCTCGGGAACCTCAAACATCAGGCGGCTGCCCCGCAGCTCTTCCGCTTGGTTGCGGGTAGTGACTTCCTCAAAACGCACCACCAGAATCTTCTTATTCCAACGATGCCCCACCACTTTAAGCCTTCCCGTTGGTGCAACAGTAGCCACAGGGCTTTTCGGGGTGAAGTTTTCCAAGTCGAGAACTTCTCCGGGGGCAAAGCGCTCCTCGGGGATATCTGTGAAGAGTTGAACCGTAACTTCACCGCGAATACCGTGCGGTTTGCCGATACGCGCAACCAAAACCTGCATGTTGTAAACCTCTGGGAAAACTGGGGCTTGTAGACACCTAATATTCTACCGGCAGGTCCGAAAAAGCGCAGACTCTCACAAGCTTTGGAAGTGCCCACCTGCTGTGCGATTACCTGATGAAAATTCTCACGCTTAAAGCAGAACGTTCCAACACCTTGCCGGTGGTGGAACGCTCTTGATGCTATATCAGCTAACGCTTTCTGTCGGTGTCGATAATATCAATCCGAACCTGATCACCCTCAGAAATCGCATCCATCACGGTGCGAATGCTCTTAGCGGTTCGGCCCGAACGACCAATCACTCGACCCAAATCATCGGGATGTACCCGAACCTCCAGCGTCTCGCGATGGCGCTGCTGGCGCAAACGCACTTTCACATCGTCCGGATGCTCGACAATCCCTCGAACCAAGTGTTCGAGTGCATCAGCCAACATAATTACTCAGCTGCTTCCTCGGCAGCCTCTGCTTCAGCTTCAGCAGGAGCCTCCTCGGTTGCTTCCTCAGCCTTATCGGCCTTGGGGGTGATGGCCTCAGGAAGAATAACGGAACCCTTCTGGGGGACAACGAACTCAGCCTTAGGCTCAACGGGCTTGATGCTGTTCTCAGCCTTCTCGCCCTTGAAAGTTGCCCAGTCACCTGAGAGCTTCAGCAGAGCCAAGACCTGTTCGGTCGGCTGTGCGCCAACAGACAGCCAGTACTGAGCACGCTCAGAGTTAATCTCGATACGCGAGGGCTGCTCGGTCGGGTGGTAGATACCGATCTCTTCGATAGTCTTACCATCACGCTTCACGCGAGAATCCGCAATCACAATACGGTAGCGAGGATCGCGGATCTTACCCATACGCTTGAGACGAATTTTAACAGCCACTGTAGTGGTTACTCCTGTTTCAATACTTGGTGCGAAACCGCGCTTCAGCGCCCGTGGGGCGGGCCGTTCACGAAGTCTCTATGGACACAACAAAGCGCGAAGAGAGGGGTCACGCAATGTCGGGTACTCAGATAGGGTAACAAATAGGGCGATTTAAATCTAGCGGATCCTCGCGTTTTCGGGCATATGTCGCTGTTATAGCGTTAATCGTCGGAGCTTATCTCAAGAACTTCGCCGGTTTCGAGGGCTTTCAAGGCTTCTTGCAGCCGCCTCACCATCGCCGGGCGCACATAATCGCCCAAGTTTTCACCGGCCACCCACTCATAGGTCACCAGTTCATCATTCTGCAAAGTAATGGGGGTGTCACGCGGAATAACGCCCGCATCGTACATGTAATATGTGGAGTCGCCCCAGACACCTAATGCGAGCCCATGGAAAATAGCCACCAAACGACCCGGAGTCAGGGTAAGCCCTAGCTCTTCCTGAACCTCACGGAAGCATCCTGTTTTCGGTGCCTCGCCCGCCTCTACAGTTCCGCCCGGAAGAATCCAGCCGTCCTTGTAGTTCGGCTTCACCACAAGTAGTTCGCCTTCTTCATTGCGAATAAGCGCTCCGGCGGCAAGTCGACGTGTTGGAAGTGTTGCAATAAAAGCTACCAGTTCCTCATGGCTTAAATATGTATCTTTCATAGATTCCGCTTTCGTCTGTACTTAAGCATGGTTCTTGCAAGCGTTGAAGGTTTTAAGAGAAGAACTTACGGACGGTACGACGTACCCTCTCCCCCAGCTCTGTGGCGGACGAAGTATCTGACGTGGAACTCGCGGCCTGCGAGCAGGCTTTGCGGGACTTACGCGGAGCTTCCACGTAGATGCCGTCACGCAGGTCATCAACCAAGGTTCGCCGGTGCAGCCCCTCCGACGATGCGCCCTGCGGGTTATCGCCCCGGCGCACGAGCTCCGCGTTTACGGGAGCGTCTGAAGCTTCTTTACTGCGATGCTCATCAAGTTTCTCGCCAGCAAGCCGAGCGAGACGAGGCGCTAAGAGAATCTCACTCGTGCCGCCAGCCGCGAGAACAGTGCTCAGAGCTGTCAAAATTGGGGCGCTCTTACCCTGCGCTTTTTTGCGGCGCGCAACAGTCCAAAACACGGTTGCCAGCCCCAACTGCGCGGTACCGTCCACCCGAAAAACACGGGTAAGCAAACGATTTTTGGGATCTTTTCCAGCAGAAGTCTCACCAGGCGATTCCGAGTGTGCGGGCTGAACTGTATGCGTTGAAGAGTTCGTCTCAACGACCGCTTTGCCTGATGCACCGCTAGGACTATACGCATCCACACGCGGACTTGAGGAAGGCTTTTTCACCAAAGACTCGTTCTGCTGATTATCACGTTGTTTGGTGGTACCCACATGAGTATATTCGTAAGGAATCTCGCCGCTTTGAGACGCAGCAAGCCACTCCGCAAGAGTCACACGGCGGTTTGTAGCTACCAGACGATAGCTACGTTTTAAAGCCTCTATATCAGGAAGTTTATCGGACTGGTAATGCGCAGACAGTGAGTTATCGTCACTCTGTGCCGGATCCATGTCTGCTTGAGACGAACTTTCGTCATGAGGTGCCGCCAGCAGTTCAGCAGGGTCTTCGCCGAACACACGAGCGGTCCCAATCGCACCGATCTCAAGACCTTCCGTCGGTACCGCTGCCAGCTCAACGGGAACATGCAATAGCTGAAGCACCGATTCGAGAGCAAGAGTGTTCTTCGTATCTCGCAGATAGCTTTCAAGGCGCCTTCCCGCAGAAGTTCCAGAAGGAACGCCGAAAAGCAGGGAAAGCTCAACAATAGAGCGAGTAAGCTCGTCTTGGTCCAGACCAAAAGGCTCGGGCGGCAAACCTGGCAGACTCGTCAGAATATCTTCCAAAGAACCCTCATAAGAATCGCAATGTTCACGAGTCATAGTTCGTGTGAGGGTCTTCGGAACAGACTGCCAGAAGAACTCCAGAATGGTCGAGTCCTTCTCCTCCGGCTCGCCCAACATCCAGGCAGGTGCGTTCTCGTTCTGCTCTAGCTCTTGAGGGGCCTCCATAAAGATGAGATGCTGTTGATGCGCATTCCCCTCCGCAATCAAGGCGTGACACTTTGCTTCGGCGATAACAGCCAAAATGTCATGCGGATCGCCACTAATAATCGTCCATGTTCCTGCCGGGGCTGCGACAATCTGGCGTTCCGGCTGGGTGAGGAGCATGCTGGTGAGTGCGTCCAGGTTAATATCTAGAAGCGCCGCAGCATCGCCATCAACTAAAAATTCGATCTGGTAAACATCATGCGGTACCGGTACCCACATCCCTGGTTCTTCTTCAAGAGCAATACCGGTTACTGGCATTCGTTCAAGAAGCCACTCAACGTATTCTTCCAAGGGTTCACCCTTGCGAATCTGTCCGTGTGCCACATGCAAAACGTTCAGGTAACCTGCGGGATTAAGCGAACACAAAACATATATCTGAACTTCACGCTCGCCCATCTCATAGGCGATAAGTTCGGGTCGTTCCCGAGTCAGCTCTATAAGAGCCTGAATCACATCATGATCGCTGGCGGCGCGCGCCAACATGCGGCGACGGTGCAGGTTCTCATCCTCAACGTCAGAAAAAGTCACATCAAAGATTTCTTCGGGAGAACCCGCATGGTCATGCTGAGGAGCCGAATAATGTTCGCCGTTTTCCTCGGAGTTATCCGGATCTTGGGGAGCCGGAGTATCCTGCCACATCTGGTTAAGTTCTTCGACCGTCAGATCATCATGGGCTAGTGAGGCGGCAACATCATCTACTTCACGCGGATCAATACGGTGTTCTTTATCCTCATGAAGTTGTTTCGCCCGCCGGATCAGGTCAATAATAGCGCTCGCAACATCCGCAGTTTCAGGATCAGCATCATCACTAGAGTCACTGGAATAGACCACTTTAGAACCGGCGATGTCGGGGGTGTTTTCACCATACTCTAAAGACAGGCGAACCCATAAATAGTCCGGGATGGGGCCATTTTGACTGGCAGATGCCTCCGGCTTGGTGTAAGTCCAAGGGTTGGCAGTTTCATGGCGCTCACGACCGTTCTGTTCAGCGCCGCCCTGCGCTGATTCTCGGTGATGTTGCTCGTTGTTCTGCATTCTTCCCCTTAATAGCGTTCTGCCGTTTGCCTCATCTGCCCCGCTACTAACACCGTAAAGCCTTCTGCTAATTTGTAGGCGCAGTTCGCTTTTAGGGCATCGCCGGTGAGAAACGGCGTTACGAATCATCGGATGCACACTGTAGAGATCTGCATTCCACGCCTATCAATCGGATCCGTTTTCTCATGCAGGTTTTCAGCCTGCAGCACGTGACCTGATGGTGTGTGTCATAGGCGCGGTATTATCGAATCCTCTATACCAGAGTAACGCGTATGTCTTCATGATGTGTGAATACGGAGTGAGTCGTCTTCATACACCGGTAAATTCTTGTCAAACAACGTTCACGATGTTTGACGGCTCTTTCATAAAGCCGCCAGAACACCGCGAACACCATTTCACAGTCTCTCTACTGTAGGAACTTCTCAAAGCCCTTCGGCAGATTCATCTTCGAAAGATCAAGATCTTCTTGCTGCTGCGCCTGCTGCCCGAAAGCCGCACCCTGGCGTGCCTTCTGAGCGGCAAGTGCCTCTGCCTCTTGCTGCTTACGCTTCATGGGGTTGCCTGAGCGACCCGCCTTCTTCTTGTTATTATTTTTCTTATTCTTTTTACGGTTACTTCCGCCAGCCGCGGCCATACCGGGCATCTGCATGCCGCCGGGCATACCAGACATCTTGCCGGTGGCAAGCTTCTTCATCATCTTCTGTGCCTGAGCAAAACGCTCCATGAGCTGATTCACCTCAGAAACAGTCACGCCCGAACCTTTCGCGATACGCGCACGGCGTGAGCCGTTAATGATCTTCGGTGCCACACGTTCATGCGGGGTCATCGAACGTACAATAGCTTCAACGCGGTCAATTTCACGTTCGTCAAAAGACTCTAGCTGCTGGCGCATCTGGGCGGCACCGGGCATCATCATGAGAAGTTTCTTCATGGAACCCAGCTTGCGAATCTGCTGCATCTGCGCCAAGAAATCATCAAAGGTGAAATCTTCCTGATCAATGAATTTCTTGGCCATGCGGTCGGCTTCTGCCTTATCCCACGTGGCCTCTGCCTGCTCGATCAGGGTGAGCACATCGCCCATATCCAGAATGCGGCTGGCCATACGGTCGGGGTGGAATTGCTCGAAATCATCCACGTTCTCACCCGTGGATGCGAACATAATCGGTTTGCCGGTAACCGAAGCAACGGAAAGAGCCGCACCACCACGGGCGTCACCATCAAGTTTAGAGAGCACTACGCCGGTAAAGTCCACACCCTCGTTGAAGGCATTTGCGGTATTCACGGCGTCCTGACCAATCATCGCGTCGATTACGAACAGGACTTCTTGAGGCTCAATAGCATCGCGGATATTACGCGCCTGCTGCATGAGTTCAGCATCCACACCCAAACGGCCTGCAGTATCAACGATCACCACGTCATGGAGCTTCGCACGCGCTTCAGCAACGCCATCTCGTGCAACCTGCACAGGATCGCCAGTAGGGGTATCAAATTCACTGGTCACGCCCGGGTGGGGCGCGAAAACGGGTACGCCCGCGCGCTCGCCCACAACCTTCAGCTGGGTTACCGCGTTTGGGCGCTGCAAGTCAGATGCCACCAGGATGGGGGTATGCCCCTGCCCCTTGAGCCACTTCGCGAGTTTACCCGCCAGCGTGGTTTTACCGGCGCCCTGCAGACCAGCCAGCATAATAATGGTGGGACCGGTCTTAGCCATGTTAATGCGGCGAGTCTGCCCGCCCAGAATGGTAATAAGCTCTTCGTTTACAATCTTGACGATCTGCTGTGAAGGGTTGAGTGCCTCTGAGACCTCAGCACCGAGGGCACGCTCTTTAATATGTGCGGCGAATTCACGGACAACAGGCACGGCGACATCCGCATCCAGCAGAGCGCGGCGAATTTCGCGGACGGTTGCGTCAATGTCTGCCTCAGAGAGGCGGCCCTTGCCACGCAGGTTTTTAAAGGTTGCCGTCAAACGGTCAGAGAGAGAATTGAACACGAGCCGTGATCACTTTCTTATCGTCGAGGAAACGGACTGCACCCAGCTTGAACCCAAGATGGTCGCCCATTTTTAAGATGCTTACTCAATCTCCAAGGATACAGGATGTGCCAAGATCTACTGTCGATGACACCCTCCAATGAGCGTTTGGCGAAACTGTATACAATACGCAGTTAGATAATAAAGGTATGGATTTTCGAACGACAGCTGCAGGATATCAGTACGGTGTGCGAGCTTCGGCACTGATCATACACGCCGGTAAGCTCTTGACCTACAGTCACGACGGCAAATATTTTGTGCCCGGCGGCGCTGTACAAGTTGGTGAGCACAGCGCGGATGCGGTGCGTCGCGAAGTACGCGAAGAACTAGGCATCGACTGCACGGTTCGGCAGCTTGCGTTCGTAGGAGAGCACCTTTTCACAGTGCACGGTATACCGAACCACCGCATTGAATTTCACTACCTCGTGGAGGTTGATTCTGAAGCGGTTCCGATAACCACCTGCGAAGAGGAGCATCGCTACCCCTGTGTCTGGCTACCGCTCGATTCCCTGGCGGATTATCCGCTCAAACCAGAGTTTCTCGTGCACGAACTGCCGCAGTGGAACGGAAAACTCAAGCACCTGGCAACCTATGAATAGAGTGTTCTGGCGAGTGAATGCACGAACCGGGAGTGTTTTCTTCATCTGGAAGCAATTTAAGATGAAGAAAACACTCCCGGAAATATCGCCTCATTATGTGCCCCGCTAAAATGCCCGATGCACGAGAGCAGGGTTCAGGAGCTAGTCGAGAAGCGCATCCACGAAGCCTTCGGGATCGAAGGGCGCCAGATCGTCTGGACCTTCGCCGAGTCCCACGAGCTTGACGGGAACACCCAATTCTTCCTGAATAGCCACCACGATGCCGCCCTTTGCGGTACCGTCGAGCTTGGTGAGCACAATACCGGTCACATCCACGATTTCGCCGAAGACCTTCGCCTGCACCATACCGTTCTGCCCGGTTGTCGCGTCAATCACCAAAAGCACCTCGGTCACGGGGGCTTCCTTTTCGATCACGCGTTTAATCTTGCCGAGCTGATCCATCAGACCGGCCTTATTCTGCAAGCGACCCGCGGTATCTACCAGCACCGTGCCGATACCCTCAGCCTTAGCGGTCTTTACCGCGTCGAAGGCAACAGAGGCAGGATCAGCACCTTCCTTCTCGCTGCGCACGGTCTTCACGCCCACACGGTCGCCCCAGGTCGTCAGCTGTTCGGAAGCCGCAGCGCGGAAGGTATCAGCCGCGCCCAGCAGAAGCGAATTTCCGTCCGCAACCATCACGCGGGCGATCTTACCGACCGTCGTGGTCTTCCCTACCCCGTTCACGCCGACCACAAGCACCACGCCGGGATTACCGTCGGTGCCCTCGGTCTTTAACTCACGATCCATTGTGGGACCGATAATCTCAAGAAGCTCTTCATGAAGCATCTTCTTCACGGCGGCGGGATTATCGGTTCCCTCCACACGCACCCGCTTCTGAAGTGCCTCCACTAGGCGCGTGGTCGGCTCAGCCCCCAAATCAGCCATGAGCAGAGTCTCTTCGACCTCATCCCAGACATCCTGATCGATGCGATCTCGTGAGAGCAGAGCCAAAAGCCCCTTGCCCAGCATGTTGTTCGACCGCGCCAAACGGGCACGCAGACGCACCAGACGCCCCGCCGAAGGATCAGGAATATCGTAACGGGAGGCTGGTTGCTCGGTCTCTTCCGATGTGTCTTCCGCCTGCGTATCATCAGCATCACGTGTGCTCGGATACCCGCCACGCGGCGCTTTAGCACCGCGTGTAAAGGCGAAAATAACGCCAGCAATCACTAATACACCCAGCACAACTGCCAGGATTATCCACATTGATTCATTCACACTACTAGCTTACCGGCTGGTATGAAGATGAAAAGGGGACTGCGCAGGAAAAACAATTCCATAGCGTGCGCTTCCGCATAAAATGACTCTTCGCTCAGGCGTTTCGCGGTAGGCGAGGAATATCCTCAATGCTCCCGACCCACAATTCTTAAGAGGAGTAGACTAGTGAGAGCAAGCGGCATCAGACGAGATGATGCGCTCCCTCTAACCAACACGCACGGCAGCTTCGCCGCCAGGGTGGTTCTACCGCCAAATACTCAGAAAAAGTTATGACTCCGCACGAACACAACGCACAGTCCCGAGGCTCCTCCCCCGCAGAAACTCAGCAGGATACCGGGAAGAACGAACCTTCCAATACCGGCAGCACGCAGCAATGCACACCGGACTACATGAGTGCAGCAACCGGTGCGATCCCTATCGTCAGCCCCGGTGCGGATGCCATCGCATCCGCAACTATTGAGGATGAGAGCGGCAGGCGCATCCAGCTCACGAAGGCTGACGAAGCTGAAAGTACGCCGCCTGAAACACCTGCAAAAACTCGTATTCCTACCGGGTTGAAGGTACTCATTGCCGCATCTTTTATGATCGCGCTCGGGTACGGACTCGTAGCACCTGTACTCCCCAGTTTTGCGCGTAGCTTTAACGTGGGAGTAGCGGCAACAACGATTGTGGTCTCGGCATTGGCGGCCATGCGGTTAGTCTTCGCACCGGGTGCGGGCAAGCTCATCTCACGGTTTGGTGAGCGCCCAATCTACACCTGCGGCATGATTATTGTGGCGGTTTCATCCTTCGTAAATGCCGCTGCCTGGGATTACTGGGTGCTGCTCGCTTCGCGCGCATTCGCGGGTATCGGTTCAGTCATGTTCACGGTTTCTGCGATGGGTCTTCTGGTGCGTTCAGCACCTTCGCATATGCGCGGGCGGGTTTCGGGATACTACGCTACCGCATTCCTACTCGGGAACATTATGGGGCCGGTCGTCGGCGGTGCACTCAGCGGCTTGGGAATGCGCCTGCCATTCGCCCTCTACGGCTGCTCGCTGCTAGTAGCTGGGGCTATCGTCTGGTTCATGATGCCTCCTGCTGATCAGATCGATGCCGAACGTGAGGCATACAGCCTTCCCACCCAGCATGATACTGGCTCCAACGCCTCCCCCGATGCAAACGAGCCCGATACTAACGATGCTTCTACAACCGATGTACCAGCTTCGGGCAAGGAATCACCCCGGCAGAAAACCCCTATGCCAGCCACGATGACCGTTCGGCAAGCACTCAAATTTACGAACTACCGCTCGGCGCTTTTCACGAACTTTACGATTGGCTGGGCGGTTTTAGGCATACAGTCTTCTCTGATTCCTCTGCTCGCGGCGTATTTGGCGACGGGCGGCGATGCGTCTAGGGCACCGGAGGGAACCGTCCTTGCCTCTACGGTGATGGCGGTCGGTTCGTTAGCAAATGCTCTTACCCAAACCGTTTCGGGGCATCTATCAGACAACTTGGGGCGGCGCATCATGATTTTTATCGGTTTGCTTATTGCCGGAACCGCCATTTCGACTATTGGTATTTCTTCGGCGCCTTGGATGCTTGTGGCTCTCATCGTGGGTATGGGTGCTGGTGCCGCACTGATCACGCCCTCGCTGCAAGCCTCTGTTGCCGATGTGATCGGCAGCAAACGCGATGGCGCACCCGTACTTGCAACCTTCCAAATGCATAGTGACTTCGGCATGATTCTGGGCCCGCTTCTCGCCGGTGCTGTCGCCGATACGTGGGGCTTCACACCTGCATTCATGCTCTGCGGAGGTTTGCTCCTGGCAGCTTCACTCACCTGGCTGCCATTCCGTACTCCACGCTGGCCCAGTGAACTGGCGGATGAGAACTATACCGGAAGGTAGGGGAACATTCACAAAATGCTGTGGGCTAAGAACACCTTCGAGCGTTCTTAGCCCACAGCATTTTATTTTGCGCCTAGAAAACGTTAGAGAAGTTCGCGCAGCTCATCCATATTTTGTGAGATTACAGTCGAAACGCCGTTGCGCATCGAAACGCCGTAAAGGGTTTGTGCAATCTGCATCGTGCGTTTTTGGTGGGTGACCACGATGAGCTGCGAGCGCTCCCCTAGTTCTTGCAGTACTGTGAGGACTCGCCCTAGGTTGCGGTCGTCAAGGGCTGCTTCTACCTCGTCAAGGGCGTAGAACGGTGAGGGGCTTGCCATAAAGATGGCGATTAACAGCGCCAGGGATGCGAGCGATCGTTCCCCTCCGGAAAGAAGCGAGAGACGTTTGACTTTTTTGCCAGCCGGACGGGCATAAATATCTACGCCTGAGTTAAGAATATCGTCAGGGTCGGAGAGTTCCAGGCGTCCCTCGCCTCCGGGGAAAAGTATGCCGAAGATACGTTCATAGTGCTCGTTTACGGTGTTGAATGCCTGCGTGAAAACTTCAGCGATGTGGGTGGTGACTTCGTCCATGACGGTCATGACATCGCCGCGAGATTTTTTGAGGTCAGCGATTTGTTCCCGCAGGTAGGTGTGTCGTTCGGTGAGCGCTTCGTATTCTTCGAGGGCGAGGGGGTTGATTTTGCCGAGTTTTTCGAGTTCGCGTTCGGTGGCGGCAAGCCGTGTTTGAATGGTCTCGGTGGGTACATAATCTTCGGCGTTTTCGTCAGGGATGGGGTGCGTCTGCAGAATTTCGTCGAGAGGCAGATGGGTCAGAAGCCGTGAGCGTTCTGCCAGAGTTTCACGACGGGTTTCGAGGCGTGCGAGTTCGGTTTCGGCGCGCGAGATGAGGGCGAGGGCTGCTTGATGGGCTGTCGCAAGGTCTTGTTCTTCGGTGTAGGTTTCGGCACGTTGTTCGGCGGTTTTGCTCATGCTATGAGCGATTTCGTCAAAATGATTTTTCCAGGTTTCTGCTTCAGTGGCTAGAGCATCAGCTAGCGCATGAGCTTGGCGCTGTTGTGACCGTGCTGCGGTAGCTAGGCGATGCGCTTGCTCGCGCGCTGCCTGCGCTGCGGTGAGAGCACGTTCTGCACGGCTATAAGCCTCCCGGGTGCGTTCCATTGAGGCTTCTGCAGCATGCATTTCGGCGGCTCGTTGTGCAGCTTCGGCCTGGATGCGGGCATGGTGCTGTTCTGCCTCATGCAGTGTTTTGCGTGCCTGCGCGAGAGAGCCTTCGAGATCGGCGGGGTTATCCGGGGTACCGTTGGCTTCGGCCTCTGCACCCCCCATGGTCCTATGCGTCATACGAGCTTCTTCATGGGCGGTCAGCTCGTCGCATGTCTGTTGGTATGCGCTCTGAAGTTCCTGTGCTTCATCTGCGGCATGGTGCAGTTTTTCGGCAGCGCGCGCGATCTCGGCATGCAGACTTTCGGATCGACTTAGGATACGTGCATGCTCCGCCTCGGCGCGGGCGCGGGCGGCACGGGATTCGCCTAGGAGTTTGGCGGTGCTGCGTTCTGTCTCGATTGCATCGGTGAGAGCGCGTTCGGCGGCCGTAAGTTTTTTCTTGACACGGTTGAGTTTTTCTAGAGCTTTTTCGGCATCGTCACGGGCGGTCTGCGCGGCGGCGGCAAGTTCGAGAGTGCTCTGTTCGTGTGCTGGGTGCAGAACACTGAAGGCGGTGTATTCGATTCCCTGTATGTCGTAAACACGCTGAGCGCCGGCGGTAAGTGCTAAGGCAGCTGCGGGCGCATCCTGTACGAAGTAAACTCCGTGCAGGCGTGCGTAGAGTGCCGCGTTAAGAGCTGTGCGGGCGGGTTGATCGAGTAGATTCTCTGCCGAGTCTGTGGCAGGAGTAATGACTGTAAGCGCCGCTACGGCATCTGGTACATCTGGAAGGTCCAGAGTTTTTTCCGCTGATTCTTCTGTCTTTCGAGATGTCTTCTTAGTCTTTGCTGTCTTCTTCCCAACGTCAAAGATAAGACGAGAAATATGGGTGTCTTGCGGGGCGTTGATTGCTGCCGATGCAAAAGCAGCCAGTGCGGCGGAAGCGGCGCGCTCCCAGCCTTTCTCGATGGTAAGAACCTCAAAAACACGCACGAGCTGATCAAGATGTACTTCCGAGAGATTGTCGGTTATCTCTAGACTTTGCCCAAGGGCTTCTCGCAGAGTTGCGGCACGTTCATGGGCACCAGCATATGTTTGGGAGGCCTCTAGTACCTGGGCACGAACCTTCTCACGGGTTTCTTCGGCTTTAGTTCGTACGCTAGCGGCGGCGGTGAGATCTCGCTGGTGAGTTTCTTCTTCCGCTGCCGCCGTCTGCAGGGCAGCCTCTGAGTGCGCTACGGTCTTAGCCATACGCGCAGATTCGGCGGTCAAGTCTTCGTGTTCAGCACGGCGGGTCTCTTCCACGGCACAAGCGCGTTCATAGGTGGCGCGTGCCACGGCGGTAGCTTCAGCAAGTTCGGCACGGCGTTTCCTAGCGCGGTCACGCTCAACCTCGCGTTTAGCACGAGTGTTTTCCAATGTGGCGAGAGCGCTTGTAAGTTCCTGTACTCGACGTTCAGACTCCTGAGCCTCCGTCTGCGCTTTTTCGTGCTCAACAGCCGCGCTGTCACGATTTTTTTCATCCTCTGCAAGGCGTTGTGCACAGCGCTCAACTTCCTGCCGATAGTCTTCAAGGGCAGGAGCGTTTTCTTCCGCTTGGGCACGCTCAGCCGCTACCGCGATTACCGCGTTAACCCGTGCCACAAGCTCGCGGATGCGCGCTAGATGAGCGTTCGCCTCCGTCTGCTCGCGGCGGGCTGATTCAAGGTTCTCGTCGAGGGTTTTTCGCCGCGTCCGTATTTTTTCGCGGCTTTCATCGAGTTCATGCGCCTGCTCACTCGTATCGCTAAGTCGCCGGGTCTGTTCCTGTACTTGGGCGTTGAGCGCATGGGTTTCTCGGGCGATTAGTATGCCGTGCAGTTCGCGGATGCGTGCTTGCAGTTCACGCGCGGTTGCCGCAGACTCTGCTTGATCCCCAAGCGGTTCCAACTGGTTGCTGAGCTCGGCAGCCAAGTCGTTCAGGCGGGTCAGATTAGCGCTCATGGCCTCAAGTTTGCGGGCGGTTTTATCCTGGCGGCGGCGGTATTTTAGGATTCCGGCGGCCTCTTCCATAATTTCGCGGCGTTCGGCGGCAGAGGCATGCAAAATTTTATCGAGCTGACCCTGTCCGATAAGCACGTGCATCTCACGCCCCATTCCAGCTTCCGCGAGAATATCATGCACATCGGCCAGACGAGCAGGCGACCCATTAATCTCATATTCGCTGCCACCGGCACGGAACATAGTACGTGAGATTTCGACAGTGTCGGCGGGTATCGACAGCGCACCATCTGTATTATCTAGGCGCAAAACAACTTGGGCACGCCCTAATTGGGATTTTCCGCCGTTTTCGGCTCCACTCGTACCAGAACCCGCAAAAATAACATCCTGCATGGAGCCACCGCGCAGAGTTTTTGCCCCCTGCCCCCCCATAACCCAGGCGAGCGCATCCATAATATTTGATTTTCCCGAGCCGTTAGGTCCTACCACAGCGTTAATGCCGGGTGCGAATTCAAATGTGGTGGACGATGCGAAAGACTTGAAGCCGCGTAGGGTGAGCGAAGTCAGGTGCACGGATTGCCTTTCATCGGGTGGAAACCGCGCCGGGGTTTTAGCAGGCGCAGAGTAGTTCTATTGTACTCAGATGCATCATCAGCGTTCCGGGCATGAAACGAGCTTATCCAGATTTTAAGGACGCACAACGGACGTTGCCCGGCTTTAGGAAAGTTTGCATCCTGAACTGCCGGGAAGCGTCGGCTTCCAGTTGAAGGTCTTAAGCGATAGGTGAACTAATATTCCGTATCTCGAAGCCGCCAAGGGCTGCACAATAACTTTACGCCTTGATATTCTAGGGATGTCTGCCATGCGGCGCACGGAGTCATGAATGCGGAATTTCGGATTTTAGGGCGCGGGTACGGTAGATTTAACTAAGTCGACGATGCGGGGAGCGTACCAGCGCCTCCGCTATTTCTTCGTTGTACCCATCATAGACGTACCTCCCCGTAAAGGTCATACAGATTGTCCGAACACACTGCAGCCGCGACTTCTGACGCAGATAAGCCCGGCGTAAATTCTGATATCCGGCATTGTAACGCTGCTTTACTTTCTATCGCGCATGAACTTCCTCCCCGTGTAGTTACAAGCTCATATTTTGACGAACAATTGTCCAACACCTATAAGCGTCTGAAGATGCCTAAGGGGTTACTGGAGCGTCTGGCGGGTATTAGCGAACGTCGTGGCTGGGCTGAGGGCCAAACTTTTGAAGATGGTGCCGTTGCTGCAGCAGAGAAAGCGCTTCAAGCTGCGAAGGTTGACCGGGACCAAGTGGGGCTGCTCATTAATGCTTCTGTAACCCGCGATAATTTTGAACCCGCAGTATCTGTGGGTATTCATGACCGCCTTAATCTGCCTCGTCACGCCCTAAACTTCGATATTACGAACGCCTGCCTAGGGTTTGTAAACGCTATGACTGTGGCGTCTACGATGATCGATTCCGGTGCTATTGACTACGCTCTCGTTGTTGCCGGTGAAGATCCTTCCCCATGGCATCGTACCGCCCTGCGGATTTTGAGCCAGCCTCATACATCTCGTGAGGATGTGCTCGCCCAGTTTGCTACCCTCACCCTCGGCTCGGGTGCGGCGGCAGCGGTACTCGGGAAGGCAGATGCGCATCCCGAAGGGCACCGCATCATCGGTTCAGTATCGCGTGCGGGAACTGAGCATCGTAATCTGTGCATTGGCGGTGAAGCTGATCAGGGCATGAATACTGATGCCGCTGGTCTTCTTGAGCATGGTCTGCAGCTGGTAGCTCAGGCTTGGGAACAAGCTCATGAGGACGGCTGGGAGTGGACCGATATGGATTCCTATGTGACTCACCAGATTTCTAATGCTCACACCAACGCTATTATCGAAGCCGTAGGAATTAAACGCGACCGTATTCCGCTGACTTTCCCCGTTTGGGGTAACGTAGCGGCAGCGGCACTGCCCATGACTCTTGCGGAATGCGCCCCTACCTATAAAAAAGGTGACCGTATTCTATGCATGGGTGTGGGTTCCGGTTTGAATACTGCGCTCATGGAAATCGACTGGTAATGTGAATTAGTATCGTCTCATCGCGTGGGAGCCTCGGCAGGTGCGGGGCTCCTCACTGTATCGGTACATAGCCCCACGCCAAGGTACTCTGAATATCACCGGCGACGAGCCGTCGCAACAGCAAGGACAGTATATGCGCCACCTTAACTTCCCGAAGACCCAACCACCATATAACCCACACGAGTGGACGGGCGTTGATCCTCGCTACTCGCACATGCTTGAGGTACCTACCACCGCCCCGATTGAGGTGCGGGCCGCCCAGGCGCAGGCACGACGGTGGCATTACCTCGACAACACACCAGCGCTTCAGGAACATGGGCTTGACCCTATCGGCACGATCCTGTGCGTACACGGCAACCCCACCTGGTCGTATCTGTGGCGTACCGTACTCGATGCCGGCGTGAACAGTACAGCACCGTGGCGTGTTATCGCTGTCGACCAGCTCGATATGGGGTACTCCGAACGCACTCACCTCGATCTGGAGGATGAACGGCGCTCGCTTGAAGACCGCATAGCAGACTTGAGCGATTTTACCCGCGAACTCGGGCTGGATACAACCGATAAACCGGTGGTGACCCTCGCCCATGACTGGGGCGGTTTAATCTCGCTGGGCTGGGCGATTGAACACCAAAATATTCTTTCAGGCGTCATGCTCACGAACACGGCTGTATATCACGATGGTGTTGAGCGCATCCCGGCGGCGCTGCGCCTAGCTTTGGGGGTTCACGAGCTGGGTACACGAGACTCTACAGCTTTTCTAGACGTTACTCTGGGGCTGGCACAGAACCAGGGCCGGGTGCCCTCCGAAGGTGAGCCAGGCTCTTCGGAACGGGCTCTAGCCGGGCCACAGGAATCCCAACCGCGTGCGCTTTACCCCAGCAAACTTCACGAGGGGATTCGCCGCACCTACCGGGCGCCTTATGTGCATCCGGCGTGGCGCGAAGGTATCCGCAATTTTGTGGGCGATATTCCCACGGGAACCGATATACCCTCATACGCTCATATGGTGCGCATTGCGGAAGGTGTTCGGGATTTGAAGGTTCCCGCGTTCTTCCAGTGGGGTACTAAAGACCCGGTTTTTCAGCGGCGCTACCTCTTCGATCTGATGGATCGTTTTCCCCAGGCCAAGGTGCACCGCTACGAAAAGGCATCGCACCTAGTTGCCGAAGATGAAGATATTGCCGCCCCTATCTTTGCTTGGCTGGGGCAGAACTTCGGCACGCTCGTTGAGGGTTATCTAGAGAAGCCGGTCAACGCAGAGGCACAGCATCGTGAGGCGCGGCGAGCTTTGGACGAACGTATTCGGAATCTGAAAACTTCCGAAGAAGAAGCACACGAAGAATTCCGCCCGATGATAGCGGCGTTGAACGAACGCGCGCAGGACACCTCACTCGCAATTGTAGATATGGACTCCGCAGGCGATGGCACCCAGGTTGCAGCACAGCTTACGTGGCAGCAGCTCGCAACGCATGTGGATGCGGCGGCGGCGCGCCTGCACGCCCTAGGGGTACGTCCCGGTGACCGTGTGAATCTGATGGTGCCACCTGGGTCACGCCTGACAACGCTTATTTATGCGTGCCTTAAACTAGGTGCGGTTATTGTGGTGGCGGATACCGGTTTGGGGCTTACGGGTCTTACGCGCGCGCTCAAGGGCGCCAACCCGCAATTTATCGTGGGCATTCCCGCCGCTCTCGCCGCCGCACGATCCCTGTTGTGGCCCGGGCACCGCATTTCCATAGAACCGCTCGGTAAGTTCCAGGATCGGGTGCTTGGTGTAGAAGGTTCTGTCTTTGAGTCCGCTCATAAACGTTCGGCACGTTCTAAAACATCCGAAAACACACTCAGCGCCCCTATTGCCACTCCTGCGGTTATCGAGTTCCCCGACCCCGATCCGGATGCGGATGCCGCTGTCCTATACACTTCCGGCTCAACCGGCCCCGCAAAGGGTGTTGTGTACACCCAGCGCCAGCTGGCGGGTATGCGCGATGCCATCGTCAACACCTACGGATTCAAGTCCGGGTCAGGTCTGGTAGCTGGATTCGCGCCCTTCGCACTCCTAGGCCCGGCACTGGGCGCTACGAGTGTTACCCCGAAGATGGACGTGACCAAGCCCAAGACGCTCACCGCAACCGCGTTAGCCTCCGCAACCGAGGCGATTGGCGCATCCACCGTCTTCGCCTCCCCTGCGGCACTCGTGAACGTGGTGGCAAGCGCCTCCGAACTCACTGATTCGCAGCGCGCAGCCCTAGCGGAGGTCACCACCGTGCTGTCGGCTGGGGCGCCTATTCCTGTTCCCCTGCTTGACGAACTCTCGAAGCTGGTGCCTCATGCCTCACTGCACACCCCTTATGGCATGACCGAGGGGTTGCCGGTTACCGATGTATCTTTGGATATGATTCGCCAGGCACTAGCTGAGGGAACCCCGAATGCCGAGGGCGATATTCTTGATCCTTTTGCACGAGACGGGGTATGTGTAGGGCACGCGGTATATGGTGCGGCGGTGGCGATCGCTCCTTTGCAGGAGGATGGAACCGTGGCTTCGGAGATGACTCACGAACCGGGTGTGACCGGTGAGATTTTGGTATCGGCTCCCCATGTAAAAGACCGTTACGATACCCTCTGGGTGACCGAAGAACAATCGATTTCAACCCCTGGTTGGCATCACACCGGCGATGTGGGACATCTTGATGCTGCCGGTCGTCTCTGGGTTGAGGGTCGCTTAGCGCATGTCCTTTTGACTGCCCAAGGTGTGCTGACCCCGGTTGCCGCTGAGCAGTCCGCTGAGACCTTGGATGCGGTTCGCCGTGCCGCACTGGTCTCGGTCGGTCCTGCAGGCACAGCAGCACCCGTGCTCGTCATTGAGGCCGCCAACCGTAAACTCAAGCAGGGTCAGGCACCCTTCGAGCTGAGCCGACAGATCCGCGAGCGCGTTCAGGATGATACGGGTATCGAGCTGGCGGCTGTGTTGGTTATTAAGGAGCATCCGACCGATATTCGCCATAACTCGAAGATTGATAGGTCTGCCCTTGGCGAGTGGGCTTCAAAGGTACTTGAGGGTGCTTAGTTCTTAAGATAGCGGTGAGAGGACGCAGGGAATCTGCCTGATACTGTTCTCCCGTTGTGTTTTCGCATGTAGATTCTTGAAGATCAGGAGAAACCTGAATTTTGGAGGCTTTTATGGCTACCCCGGCTCCTTTAGCGGCTCGGTATACCGACCCTGCGCCGCGGTCTTTGCGTCCCGTCGATGAATCGTATTTTGCTGCCCGTAGCGGCGAACGTGTGCTTATTACCGGTGCAAGCGGCATGCTCGGTCGTGAAACCGCCATCGCGCTGTTGCGTGCCGGGTATGATGTGCGCGTATTCCAGCGCAGTGATGCGGGTATTGCAGCGCTACTGCCAGATACGATACGCCCTCGTTTCGATCAGGTTCGCGGTTCTCTTAATAATGCTGAGGTTATTGAGCAGGCTCTTGTGGGAGTGGACGGCATTGTGCATGCCGCTGCGAAAGTCTCGGTTTCGGGCGATTGGGAGGATTATGAGCGTACCAATATTGTGGGCACGCAGGCTCTTCTGGATGCCGCTATAGAGCGTTCGATTTCTAAGTTTTTGTATGTATCTTCTCCTTCGGTTGCTCATGCCGGAACGGCTCTCATCGGCGAGGGGAACGGGGCGGCGTCCCCCGAGCATGCTCGCGGAAACTATGCTCGTTCCAAGGCGACGGCAGAGCTTGCGGTTTTGGCGGCGAACGGCACAAAGCTCGCCTCGGGCTCTACCATGCGCGTGGGGGCGTTACGCCCGCACCTGATTTGGGGACCGGGCGATACTCAGTTGGTGGAGCGTATCCTAGATAGGGCTCGGTCCGGGCGGCTGCCCCTACTTTCCGGGGGCACAGGTCTGATCGATACGCTCTATATTGATAACGCGGCAGATGCGCTGGTACGCGGTTATGAGCGTCTAGAGTCGATAGCCGGGCGCGCGCTGGTGGTCACAAATGGCCAGCCCCGCACGATTGCTGAGTTACTGAGTGGTTTCTGCACGGCGGTTGGGGTTCCTGCGCCGCGTTTCTCGGTTCCCGCGCCAGCGGCGGCTTTTGCGGGGCGTTTGATCGAAAAGGTGTGGGGTCGTCTGCCGAAGTCGGTAACAGCCGGGGATGAGCCTCCCATGACCGAATTTTTGGCGGAGCAGCTTTCAACGGCGCACTGGTTCGATCAGAGGCTCACCCGCGAACTTTTACAGTGGGAGCCCGCCGTTACGATCGATGAGGGGTACCGTCGTCTGGGTCTTTTTTACGGGGATAAATATTCGCGTTCCTCTTCAGCAGTGTAGGAAAAACATTAGCTGATTTTTAGCCCGCGCGGGGTGCGTTGGCAGTGCGGACAGCGGTATGAGGAACGGTTCATAAATGGTTCACGCACAATAATGCTGGTGCGCCCGGCCTCTAAGCACCGTCGACAGGGTTCTCCGGCGCGACCGTAAGCGTTCAAGGACCTGTCAAAATAACCGGATTGTCCGTTGACGTTCACATAGAGCGCATCGAAACTGGTCCCGCCCGCATGGAGCGCTTCGGTCAGTACCTGGTGTACGGCGGCGAATAGCTCCCGGGTTTGGGCGGCACTGAGAGATTTTGCAGGTTTTGCGTAGTGTATTCTGGCACGCCAGAGCGCCTCATCCGCATAAATATTCCCGATCCCAGAAACCACGGACTGGTCCAGAAGCAGGCGTTTAATGCCGCTGGAAGTGCGTAGCATGATGCGGCGAATCTTTGCCACATCAAAGGATGGATCTACCGGGTCACGCCCAATATGCTCAACAGTTTCAGGAACCAAGAACTCTTCCGATATTTCTTCCGCACCAGCGGGCGAAGTGCCCGCAGGAATGTCGGGAACTAGATTCGAGAGGAACATTCCACCAAAGATACGCTGGTCGACAAACCGTAATTCAGTGGCTTTATTGGTACTCTCACCATCGGCGGGTTCGAGTTCAAGTACGATTTTGAGGTGCTTCTCAGCGGGGAATTCTGGAGTCTTCACGAGTAGCTGCCCGCTCATCCCCAGATGAATAACAAGCGCGTACGGCAGTAACGTGTCATCGCTGTCACCGGGTTTCGGGGAAGGCTCGTCATCAGAGGCAGAGAGCGTGAGCCACATATACTTGCCGCGCCTATATGCCCCGCGAATACGGGTTCCTTCTAAACGCATCGTAAAATCCGCAGAACCCCCGATATGGCGGCGAATAGAGCGTTCATCGAGAATGCGTACCCTCTCGATTACACAACCGACAGCATGATGATGCACACCCTCACGCACAGTCTCAACCTCGGGTAGCTCCGGCATCTCTCCCCTTCACAGCGTCATGAACTCGGCCACTCGGCGCAAGAGCTAGTTTCTCCCACCGGGCGGCGCAAACTTATTTTTAGACTAGTATGCGATACGCAGCTTCTGCGGCGAGACGCTCTGCTTCCTTCTTGCTAGGTCCGCTTCCGGTACCCGCGGTCTGCTTTGCCACGATAGCGCGGGCAGTATACACGCGAGCATGGTCGGGGCCTTCTGCTTCGATCTCGTAGGTTACATCTCCCCAAGACCGCGAGGTTACCAACGTCTGCAGATCGGTTTTCCAGTCGCGTCCGGAATTGAGAATTTGCTCGTCTTCTAACATGGGCGCAATCAACCGCAGGACGAGCTCACGGGCGGCTTCCCGCCCCAAGCTGATGTATGTGGCTCCAAAGATAGCTTCCATGGTGTCGGCAAGAATCGAATCTTTATCGGCACCTCCCGTAAGCCTTTCCCCCTTGCCTAAACGGATATGCTTACCCAGCTCTAGTTTACGGGCGGCTATTGCCAAAGCGGGAGCCGAAACCACCACATGGTGCAGTTTCACGAGCTCACCTTCGGGAAGTTCGGGGTGGCGGCGGTACACTTCCTCGGCGATGGCGAGAGAAAGTACAGAATCCCCCAGGAACTCTAGGCGTTCATTATGCTCTACTCCGGGGTTTTCAAAGGCGTAGGAACGGTGCGTGAGAGACAGCAAAAACGTCTCGGCGTCAATATCGACACCGAGACGTTCAAGCAACTCCCCAGCTTCGCTAGGAATGTTAGTCATCAGGAATACTCGCGTGATTAAGCGTCGGCGACCTTACGGCCCTTGTATTCCAGGAACAGGGCATTGCCTGCAGCGTCGGTTACAACCTTTGCCTGGTGAGGCAGGCTGTAAGTCACGCGACCGTTTTCAACAGTCTTAACCAGCGGCGGCACAGATGCCTTCCACTGGGAACGACGCGCGCGGGTGTTAGCGCGGGACATCTTGCGCTTGGGAACAGCCACAGCTATCTCTCATTCTCTCGTAACAACAATTTAGTTTTCGGTATCCTCGCTCAGCAAGCCCTGTAGGGCTGACCAGCGCGGATCCAACACCTCGTGATGATGCCCGGGGTCTTCCTCCAGGCGCGCTCCGCATTCAGAGCACAGTCCCTGGCAGGTTTCCCGGCAGACGGGCTGGAACGGCAGTTGAAGGATTACTGCATCCCGCAGTGCCGGCTCAAGGTCAATAGATTCACCTTCAACGGCATACTGCTCATCGTCTTCGTCTTCGGGGCCGCCAGAGGGGGCCTTCTCGAAAACAAAAAGCTCTTGTATGTTGGTCGACATTTCGTAATCAATCGGATCCAAACATAGGCTACACTCGCCGTGTACATCCACTACGGTTGTGCCGCTTACCAGGATACCATCTACTACCGACTCCAGCCGAATGTTCAGGTCCATGTCGGTGCCTTCTTGTACACCAATCAGGGCATTACCCATCTCAGCGGGTGCCTGTACAACCTCGTCGAGGGTTTCCATAGATCCGGGACGGTGCACCAGATTTTTGACTGACACCACCAAATCAGAGGAGTTTTGAGGTGAAATGGCATATCTCCTTATACAAAATGCTTAAACCAAAGAGATATTCTATCCCCTCAACCGCCGTTAATCAAGGTTTGGGCGGCAAACTATGACATTCGACGCATCAAAATTCACATAAAATATGCGCAAACCCAGGAAAGACGCCTTCGATCATGGGAGAATCGCGCATAAAACTACGCAATCGTGTTATTGGTCCGAAGCCTGTGAGTGCTTAGCGACGAGCGCATCTGAAACCACACGCGGCACATAAACCGAAACGTCGCCGCCTAAGGATGCAACCTCACGGATAATCGTCGAAGACACCCCGCCGAAACGGTCCTCTCCCGCCAAGAACACCGTCTCCAAGTTTGCCAAATGGCGGTTCATACTCGCCATTGGAGCCTCATACTCGTAATCCGCCCCCGAACGAAGACCCTTAACAAGCACCTGTGCCCCGTGTTCCTGAGCCCACTGTGCTAAAAGTACCCCCGGCGGAATAACCTCAACCTTCACGGTGGTAATACCGCGCTCCGCGAGGGAACGCTCCACCAAGTTCACTCGCTCCTGCAGAGAAAAAAGGTATTTTTTAGAGGAGTTATGCGCGACCCCCACGATCACCTCATCAAAGAGCGCAGAGGCACGAGCAATAATCTCTAGGTGCCCGTGATGAATCGGGTCAAACGATCCGGGGCAGATAGCTAACATGAAGCATTCTCGCTTTCGGCGGGTTCAGAACCAGTATCCGCATATGATTCATCTGGTTCAAGATAGTACAGCACTGTCTCGCCATATTTCTTCATTGCAAACCGGCGCAGCTGAGATTTCCACGCGGGTTCCGCGTCGCGCGAAGAACGCTCCACGACCACGATGGCACCCTCCGCTAGATTCGGGGCGATGACATGCAAAATATCGAGAATCTGATCTTGTGTAAACGCATATGGAGGGTCAAGAAATACAAGATCCCAGGGGCCGCTATGGACCGCTACATAGCTTTGCGCGCTCCCCTGAGTCACTCGGGTAACGCCGGTTGCAGTTTTCGACGTTACCGCAACATTTCGGCGGGTAACCTCACATGCCTTGGGATGCTTCTCCACGAACTCGACGGATGCGGCACCCCGCGAAAGCGCCTCGCACCCTAGGGCACCCGATCCGGCATAAGCATCAAGAACACGTGCCCCCTGCACAACGCCATAGCTCTCCAGCTTCGAGAAAAGTGATTCCTTCACTCGGTCGGTTGTGGGACGAGTGTTCTCCCCCGGCACCGAGGCAAGGCGTAGACCACCAGCGGTTCCGGCAATAATACGGCTCATGCGTTCCTCACGTCTGTTCGTCGATAGTCTCTAGTGGCGGATCCCCAAGGTGACAAAACCGCCAAACCCGTGTGTTAGCCACGCCCCAAAAATGCCTCACGGTCGGCATCAAGCGCCCGGTCAATTGTACGTGCCAAGTTCGGATGCTTCGCCAGCGTGGGATCCGCCGTGATCAGCGCCCGCGCATCCTCACGAGCGCGCTCAATAATGGTTGCGTCGGCGAGAGCCCTCAGGAACTTAAGGGTACTCTTCTTCCCGGACTGCGCGGCACCTAGGATATCACCCTCACGGCGCTGCTGCAGGTCTATCTGCGAAAGTTTAAACCCGTCGGTGGTGGCCGCTACCGCATCTAGACGTTCACGAGATGCCCCTCCCGCTTCTTGCCGGGTAACAAGCAGGCAGGTTCCGGCAAAACCGCCACGCCCCACGCGGCCGCGAAGCTGGTGCAGCCCGGAAATACCGAAGCGATCGGCGTCCATAATCATCATGAGGGTTGCGTTCGGTACGTTCACACCCACTTCAATAACAGTGGTGCTCACCAGAATATCTATCTCGCCGCGTTCAAACGCGGTCATTACAGCAGTTTTTTCCTCGGGGTCCATGCGCCCATGCAGGCTTGCAATCCGGGTTCCGGTCAGCGCCGGATTCTGTTTTAGATAGGCGGTCATCGCGGTCACGGAGGTCAGGCGTATTTTGCCGTCAGAGCTCTGAGAACCTTCACGCCCGGCATCGCCGAAGAGCTGCTGGCCTTCTTCAAGTTCTTCATCGTCATCGCCAATTTTGGGAACTACCACGTAGACCTGGTGCCCTGCATCGATCTCTTCGCGAGCGCGTGTCCACAGGCGATCTGCCCAGGTCGGTTTTTCGGCAAGCGGCACCACATGGGTTGCGGTCTGTTGCCGTCCGGCGGGTAGCTGATCGAGTACGGAAACATCAAGGTCGCCAAACACGGTCATGGCGACGGTACGCGGAATGGGGGTTGCCGTCATCACCAGACGATGCGGCAGCTCGCCGTTGTTCCCACGCAGAGAGTCACGCTGTTCCACGCCGAAACGGTGCTGTTCATCGACCACAACCATGCCAAGGTCGCGGAAGGTGACCGTGTCCGAAAGCAGGGCGTGGGTTCCGATTACCACGTCGGCGGTGCCGTCAGCGATCTCGGCGAGTACGGCACGCTTGTGTGCACTAGGCATTGAGGCACTGAGTAGCCTAACCCGCACGCGATGCGCGGATTTTTTGCTTTCTTTTCGGTTTTGGGGGTGAAAAAGCGTAGTCTCATATCCCGGTATGCCCTCGGTATCCGCTAAATCCCCGAGAATATCGAGAATCGAACGGAAATGCTGTTCGGCGAGCACTTCGGTGGGTGCGAGCATCGCGGATTGCCCACCAGAGTCGGCTACCTGAAGCATAGCGCGAAGGGCTACCACCGTTTTGCCCGAGCCGACATCGCCTTGTAGAAGCCGATTCATGGGTGACGGTGAGGCGAGATCACGGGAAATTTCCTTGCCCACTCGTTGCTGCCCCTCGGTGAGCTCATAGGGAAGCACCTTCAGCAGAGCATCTGCTGCCCCATCCGGCAGGGCGGGCCGGGCCACGGTGGCGTGGGCGGCACGTGCGGCGTGTAACCGGGCCAAGGCGCTCTGCAGAACAAAGGCTTCTCGGTAGCGCATCTGAGCTTGAGCGGCGCGCCAGGTGTCCTCACTATCGGGAGTGTGCAGGGCGCGATAGGTCCACTCCAGCGAAGGGACTTTTCGGGCGCGGCGTATTTTATACGGTACCGGGTCTTCAAGTTCTTTTAGGGGCACAGATTCGATGAGCTGAGCAATAGCGGTCGCGATGCGATCCGTTGGCAGTTTTACCGGAGCACGATAAACGGGTATGGGCGCCTCGGCCCGTTCGGGGGCGTTCGCATTTCCGTCGTCTGAAAGCAGGGCGTAATGCGGGTTTGTCAGCGTATACTCCCCGCGATAAATCCCTACCTTCCCGGAGAACATCATGGTTTCACCAGCGTGGATCTCGCGTGCCGCGGTCCATGCGTTGAAAAAGGAAAGCTTCATGGTGGAGCCCACCCGCCCGGTTCCTGGTACACCTGAACCGCCGAAACTATACTGCGGAACTCCGAAAAGATCATTTCCGCCGTTCTGTTGTCCGTAGGAATCAGCATAGCCCGAGTAACCGGCGGAAGGCGCGGCTAATCCGCTCACGCGCGGGTTGGCTTTACCCGCAGGCATTCGTTGCGATGTATTGGCCCTGCCCTCGCGTACGGCGAAGGTACCTGATGAAGAACTATCGACCGAATTCTGGTCGGATTCTGCAAGGGTATCGGTAATCGTGACTTCGGTGATTTTTCCTCTGCGTGCCGCCATGGTTCGGGTCGAAACGTTCGTGACCCTGGCGATAATTGTCACGTCCTGTCCCTCAACAAGGTCGGCAAACCGGCTAAGTTCTCCGCGAGGCAGATACTTCCGTGGAAAATATTCCAGCAGCTCCCCCACCGTGCTTATGCTCAGGTGAGTTTTGAGGGCGCGTGCCGTTGCCGCTGACAAGTAGCGTGTTAAGGGTGCGTTTTCCAGGCGTTTCTCATCGTTATAGTGTGCTAAAGCCCGCGACCGTGCAGCACGTTGCTGTTGCTTTTCTTGCTCTTGAGAAGAGTCCGAATTATATTTTATACTCCGCACTCGCGCGGCTGGCTTATCTGTTTTCTTTGGATCGGCGGTTTTCTTGCGCGAAGGTTTCTTTCCCGGTGTCTTTACGGCGTTCTTCGGTTCGGCCTTTTCATGATGAGGCTCTTCTACAAGAGAAGCAAGATTATTGTTTTTCTCCGGAGAGATATCCGTACTTAATTGCTTATGCGTAGAATTTTTTGGATTGGTTCGTGGGGGTTTCGCTCCCTTAGCTGCTGGTTTTTGCGATGCTGTTTGTGTGCTCTTCTTGGTTTTTCCTCGGATAGACGTTCCACGCTGGGACGGTGCTTCGGTACGCGCCGTATACGCAATATCGGCAAGGTCGTACAATTCCGCTGTGTCCATGCTTTGAGCTGCCGCACCCAAAGAAGCACTCAGAGCATCCACAATACGCTGATACTCCGAACTTTCACGCTGATGCGCGAGGGTGGAGAGCTCCGCTAACGTTTTAGTGCCGCGTGCATACTCGGCAAGGTCGCGAACCGTTACATATTCATGGGCTACAAGTTCGTCTTCAGAGAGAATGGCAGATGATTTAGGGTCAGAATGCTCGGTATCGGTTGTTTGCTGTTTGGCAGCTTTCTTGGCCTGTCCAAAACCGCTTTCTAAAAATTCATCAGCAAAAAGGCTGGGAGTCGCGCCCTCATCATGCGCTTCTTTCGAGTTTTGAGGTGACACGTTTTCCCTCCTTTCTGCTCGCAGCACTCCGCCAACCCGAATACCTTCGGCTCGAACGGACATATAAGACGTAGCGTAGGTTTAATACTACCGTTGCACATTTGGGGCACGCTACGAACCCCGTCAGCTCATGTCACCATGCAACGCATGTCCTGATTGCCCACCCTCCCCGTGAACGCAGGCTCTAGAAATCTTGAGAACACGATGGTGCGGCGCTCTCGTCCTCGTGAACAGTCAGCGAGCTTACTCGTTCGTCCGCTAATACACCGTAGTGAGCGATAACTTTGCGGGCTTCTTCCAAAGACGGCACATGCACGTGTAAGGTCCACATATTGTTCTTAAAATCGAGCGGGGTGAGCAACAGCGAGTCACCAAGCTCTTCTAATTCTGCTCGAAGCTGCACGAGAGTAAGGGGGTCTATAGTTAGCGTCCCCATGATTTCCCAGGTTGACCCTGGGCTTTCCCGAGTACCGGTCGCATCAGTATGATGCTCTGCCTGGTCCTTCGTTCCTTCGGTCTTTCGCGCTTTCCGAGCAGACGTACTGTTCGGCTTTGTAACATCTGTAGGAGGCTCCGCCAAGGCATAAACCTCCTGCTCAGGCATACGCGAGCTCATCCAGCGCGGATTTGATTGTACCGCTGCCAAATAAAAGCCTAGGGCACCTGCATCTACGTATCCCTTGAGTTCTGGCAGCGGCGGATTCTGCGCCGTGCCCTCAAGCGCTCGGCGCATCGTGGCGCGACGAAACTCTGCACGTGCCGTCACATCGGTGAGCTCCGATCCTGCACGATAGTGAAAACGGTAATCTGCGAGCGCAACCATAATCGCTACCATAGTGCCCTGCTCTAGGCTTTCATCCGCAATAATACGGCGTACTCGTTCAGCGGCAAGCGCTAACGCATAGCTCTCACGGTACGCGCTCTCGCGTGTACCGGTTTCCGTAACGGGTATTTCGCGGTACATCGCCTCAAGTTCCTGAAGAAGCGGCAGATTATGTGCCTCTTCGCCCAGCTCTTCTGCTAGACGGCCGGGAAAATTCCAGTAGGTACGCACTGCCTCCAACGCCCAGGCACACAGGAGCGTCCCAGAATTGCCGCGAGCCATCCGACTAGCTTGCACGAGAGCGTTCTCATAGATTTCACCCAGACGTTGGTTAACGCTCTGTATATCCGTCGTGAGAGCGTGAAGATCATGCAGAAGGGTATCAAGCTCCTCACTAAAGGCCTTATTGAGGGCCTCTAAAGTGTGTACCAAATTCGAGCCTGTGTCCTGGTCGGGAACAGGGAAAGCGTTCAGAGAGTTAAGTGTGTCGCAATATACTCGCACCGTTGAGAGCGCCTCGCCAATCCACGTGACCCCGAAGTTAAGCGGGGTTTGTGCGGCAAAGTGCTCGCTCGTCATAACGTATCCTTCCCATCCGGGGTTGGGTAACCGTGCTCTTTCTAGCATACGACGGTTATGCTCGGTAATGTTCCCAACCATAGTTTTGGAGCTCATATCCATCGCACAAAATTCGTGATGCACTCCGTTCTTGAGCACTGCAAGAGCCTAAAGCGACAAATCCCTCAGGAATCGTGGCACCCGCCGGAAAACATGCTAAAAGCCCGTGGTCCTCGCCACCGCCCAGAACGCATTCACGGGCCAGGCTGACCGCAGAATCACCATGATCGTTATGGGGCTGATGCTCAAGAATAAGACTTGCCACTGGTACCAGCTCACGTGCCAGCTCTGTAATCGCAGGATCATTGAACACGATATCGACGCCGGATGCTTCGGCAATTCGACGCGCGTCTTTAACGAGTCCGTCTGAAAGGTCTAGCATTGCGTTGGCACCGTATGCTGCAGCGCGTCGCCCTGCGGGTATGGGCGATACGGGCCTTAGCTGATGGGTAACAGCGCGTTCGATACGTTCTTTCTGCGTGGAAGGCAGCTGCTCTATCGAGTCGAGAGAGCCTGTGGTTGTCAGTAACCGCAGCCCTGCATCAGCCCACCCGGTACAGCCCGCCAAAGCTACGGTATCTCCCGGTTGCGCCCCAGACCTCAGCACAGGGTTCTCGCATCGTCCAACAGCCGTTATGGTAACGCTGGCATCACGTGCGCTGCCTAGATCACCGCCGCCCACCGTACAGACTGTAGCGCCGCATGCATGCAGCGAGTCGAGGATACCGCGGGCAAAGTCTTCAACCCAACCATAGGGGGTTTCGGGCGGCAGACTTAGAGATACAAAAAGGCTAACGGGCTCAGCACCCATAGCCGCAATATCGGCAAGATTCTGGGTGGTGGCTTTCCACCCTACTTCGTAACCGCCGCTACGCGGACCGGCAGGCCAGATATCGAGAAAATCTTGCCCATGTACCAGAGTATCTGTGGTGATAACCGTGCGTCGGTTATCGCCCGTGAGCACTGCGCAGTCGTCACCGGGACCTACTTCAAGCACCGGTTCCTGCCCATGTGCGGAGACAACCTGGATTACGGAGCGGTTATGCTCATCCAGCATGGGCATAAACAATTGCAAAACACGGGACTCCCCCAGCTGAGCCAATGTGCTCTTCCGGAGTGAACTTTCCCGTGCTTTATGCTTTTTGGTCCGAGGGATCATTCCCCAATAATCGCCCATACCCTGTTACCTGGCACGGATAAAGTACCGAATCGCCACAATGGTAATCGCAAGAATTAGCAGGGAAAAGAACGCCAACGGCACGAAACCTGAGAGTCCAGGGCCACGAGAATCCGTTGAACGTTCCTGAACACTCTTAGGGCTATCGCCGTTCCGTTGCGCTTGCGAACCAGCGGACGTTGCGGGCGGACGAGCAACCGGGTTCACAGCAGATGGAACAGAATAAGAACCGTTTCTAGACTCCTGTGGGTTCGCCATTCTCAAAGTTGGCGAGCCGTTCCGGGCGTTCTCTCCACGGGACAAATATCCCTGTACCCAGTCCGCAGCGCCGGGGAACGCATTGGGGAACCCTGAATTTGTTGCAAAACGCCCCAACGTCGCGATGCTATTGGGGAAGGGTTCAGCGGATGTAGACGGCGCGGGTGCTGGAGAGACATTGCTCGACGGCGTTGCCGAAGGGCTGGCATCTGGAGCTGGCGAATCGTCAGACCCCGGGTTTCCATGCCCCGAAGGGCTCGGGCTAGGAGTTGGAGCTGCCGATTCGGAAGCACTTGGGCTCGGGAACGGAACAGGCTGGCTAGTAGGCTGCTCCGAAGGCGCAGGGGTCCACCCAGGATCCTGAGACGGTGCGGGTGCGGGGTCTGCAGGAGTAGGTGTTACGGGCGACGGGGTCGGAGAGACCGGGACCGGTGCGGGGGTCACGGGTGTTGGCTTAGCCGGAGCCGGTGTTACGGGAGTGGGGGTAGGATACACCGGTGTCGGGTTGGCCTGTGTAGGCGTAGGGTTCACCGGGACCGGTGTGGGATTCACCGGAGCAGGGTTAACCGGAGTCAGATCCGGACTAGGCACAATGGTCGGTACCGGATCAGGCGCAGGGTTAACTGGTGTCGGGTTGGCCTGTGTAGGCGTAGGGTTCGCCGGGACCGGTGTGGGATTCACCGGAGTCTGATCTGTAGGAGCCGGAGTAGGCGTTACAGGAGTAGGGTTGGCAGGCACAGGCTCCGGGTTCACCGGGGTCGGATTAACCGGTGTGGGCGTAGGGGTTACTGGTGCGGGATTCACCGGAGTCTGATCTGTAGGAGCCGGAGTAGGCGTCACAGGAGTAGCCGCTGGTTCTTCTCCGAGATCCGGGGAAGCTGCCTCAGCGTCCTCAGCAGGAAGGTTCTGAACGGGAGCAGCAGGAGTTGGAGTTATAGCTTCTGTTTCAGAATCCTCAGTAGGAACTTCGGCATCATAAGGCTGCGCCTGTGGACTCTCATATTCGGGGGTGACAGGCTGAACTTCCGCTTTATCTTCATCAGTTTTCTGAGCCGGGGTAGCTCGTTGCGCAGGGGTCTCGGTAGCCTCAGAAATCTCGTCGTCCTGCTGGTCATAGTCAAGCGGAGGTGCAGCGGCAAACTCGGCACCTGCAATGGGAGATTCCGATTGCAGGGCAACGGCGGGTTGAGCAGCATAGGTCACGTTGCCCGAGGCCATGCCGTACATAGTCAAGGTAGCGGTTGCAGACGGCATGGGCATAGGAGTCACGGCATTTTTCTGACCTAAAGCTGCGAAGGTAGCTGGTACGGCAGGCTGCGTGATAGCTTGACCGGGCGCGGCAGCCTCAGAGGTCGCAGGATGGTTTGCGACCTTCCCGGAAGCGCCACGTGCCTCCTGTGTCAGCGTTGCGGCGATCGGCACACTACCGAATGCAATCAATGCAGTCGCTAGGCTAGCCGACGCTACTTTGCATTGTCTGTTTCCCAAAAAGTGTCCTTATACCGAATAGCTACCGAACAATATGCGTGCTTGGGTGAGTCTACACCCTAAATAACAAGGATGTGCTTCTCTCAAAAGTTTATCGAATTTTAAGAATCTTTTCACGATCAACTATTAACTGTTACTTTCATGGTACCTGGACTATGGGCAAATTGTCGTGACTTTGAGCTTTAAATTGGTATTCAAATTTTTGCTTTCCTCTGATCTGCCGCGCTATGTTTCTGCGACACGCCAGTGAATATACCGTACGTTAGAATGAGAGAGTGACTTTTACGTCTTTTAACTTTTTCGTCATGTCCCCAGCGAAGCGAGCAGGCTTGGGTCTTGCGCTCACCGGGGTGCTGTCGCTCAGCGCGTGTGGAGCGGGCAACGTCAATCTTGATCCGGCTCCAGATGCCGCCAACCCTGTATGCGCTTATGCGATGGTTGCTATGCCAGAAAAACTCGTTGGCCTACAGCAGCGTGAAACTACGGCGCAAGGAACGACCGCTTGGGGCGAACCAGCCTCCGTGATTCTCAAATGCGGTGTTACCGTTCAGGAACCCGTATCGGACCCATGCGCTGAGGTCAATGGGATTGATTGGGTGCTGCGTCCCAAGAATGCGCCAGAGAACTCGACACCGCCAGTCTCAGCGTCTTCCTCCGCCGCTGCAGGCCCTGAAAACCGTGCGACGGGAACGTGGACGGCAACCACGTACGGACGAACGCCCGCCATTGAAGTAACCTTCGACGCAGATAAGGTTTCATCATCAACTCTTCTTGCTGAGCTCAACTCGGCGGTCAAACAAATTCCGTCTCAGAAGAAATGCACGAACATCAACGATACTCTCAACGGTGTCAAAACCGGAAAATAGAGGATTCAAGACCTCTGGATCCTTACCGTCAGTTCGCTTCACGCAAACGCAAATTTTAGAGCCCCCAAAACCTGAGGTCTTGAGGGCTCTAACACTGGAATTTCCTTCTCTATTTAAGACTTCATTAGCGCAGCCCTAAAGGACGCTCCAGTGCAAGAGTCAGCAGTTCATCAATCAGTTCGGTATAGGAAATTCCGGTGTTTTCCCACATGGTTTTGTACATTGAAATCGGGGTAAATCCTGGCATAGTGTTCACCTCGTTGATCACCAAACGACCATCCGGGGTGTAGAAGAAATCTGCGCGGGATAATCCTTCGCCGTCAAGGGCCAAAAACGCCTTAACCGCCAGAGCACGCAAACGCTCCTGCATATCCTTCGGTAAATCGGCGGGGCACCGGGTAACTGCCGAAGACTTTGAGATATATTTAGCATCAAAATCATAGAAACCGTGGTCCTCATCAACAACCTCGATTTCGCCAGGGTATGATGCACGCGGCATATCACCGTGGTGACCGTCTAAGACGCCACACTCGATTTCACGCCCCACAATGCCAGCTTCCACAATAATCTTTGCGTCATGGAGGCGCGCTTCTTCGATAGCCGGAACAAGTTCCTCAAATTTATCCACTTTGGTAATGCCAAAAGAAGAACCCGCACGCGTAGGTTTAACGAACATGGGGTAACCAAGGGCGGTTATACGTTTAAGCGATTCCTCGCGCTCATGAGTCCATTGGCGATCGGTCACCACCTCATAAGGCCCGACCTCCAGCCCAGCCGACTCAAATGCAACCTTCATAAAGTGCTTATCCATACCTACGGCTGATGCCGTCACGCCGCATCCTACATAGGGCAACTCAGCGAGTTCCAGAAGACCCTGAATTGTTCCGTCTTCGCCGAAAGGACCGTGTATGAGGGGGAATACCACGTCAAGGGCAGGACCGTACTCAAGATTTCCGTCAGCATCTACTAGGTGCACTCGCGAATCCCCGGCTCCAAGAGGCAGGAAAACCTGGTGCGAACCACCTGTAAACTCTGCATGTGCAGGGGCAGCGTCGAGAAGTGCACTCAGCTCTTCCAGATTCGTCAAATACCAACGACCATCTTTTGTAATGCCAATAGTCACCACGTCGTAGACGCTGCTGTCAATGGCGCCTAGCACGCCTACGGCAGTAATCAGAGAAATAGGGTGTTCCGAAGAACGTCCGCCACACAGTAGAGCAACAGTTTTCTTCTGTGCGTTTTCGGTCATTGTATCTCCTTCGTAAGAGGGCGCCCCTCAAGCGCCCATGTCTGCGCACACGTGCTGTATTAGTTGTTTTATCTGCCGCAAAAATTTTCTTGCGGAAGATCTCGATGTTAATGGCCTTCGTGTTTCAGGCGCCGTCCCAGTAGCAGCGGTGCCAGCTGTCCGATCTCGATGCGTCCAGTCAGGACAGCAACGACCGCTTCCACGATAGGCATTTCGACTCCGTGACGGCGTGCCAATTGCGCTACGACGGGGGCTGATTTGATGGATTCCGCTGTCTGGCTCATATGTTCGCTGAGTTTATCTGGGCTTACCCCTTCGGCAAGTAGACGCCCGGCAGTATGATTTCGTGAAAGCGGCGATGAACAGGTAGCAATCAAATCTCCCATCCCCGCAAGCCCGCTCATTGTTGCTGCTTCACCACCCAGTGCGACCGCAAGACGAGTAATTTCGGCAAGTCCGCGCGTCATGATTGAGGCTTTGGAGTTATCACCGTAATTGCGGCCTTCACAGATGCCGACGCACAAGGCGATCACGTTCTTCACCAAACCACCGATTTCCGTACCCACCACATCGGTATTCGTGTAGGGGCGGAAATAGCTGCAGGCACAAGCCTGCGCGACAATTTCTGCGATAGGCAGTGTGCGTGCTGCGACTACAGAGGCGGTGGGCTCCTCCCCCATAATCTCAGTAGCAAGATTCGGCCCTGAAAGCACGCATACCCGATGCGGTATATGCCCGATAGTGCGGATGTCTGCGCCGCGCATCGCCAAGGCTTCCTCAAGTTCCTCGGTAATCACCTGGGACATGCGCAAACCGGTACCGGTTTCTAATCCCTTTGCAAGCGAAACCAGCAGGGCATGCGGCTCAATATAGCGGGCATAAAGTTGAAGCTGCGAACGTAGCACCTGTGAGGGTAAAGCCAGTACCACCAAATCGGCGCCAGTGAGCCCGGTAGGAGCATCCGCCGTGAATTCCAGGTTCTCGGGTAGCTTCATCCCCGGAAAATATTTACTATTTTCCCTAGTCTGAGAGCACTCTGCCATCGCTTGTTCGCTGCGGCCAATAAGGACTACCTGCACGCCCGTTTTATTTTCTCGCGCCGAATCAGCCACAATTTTGGCGAATGCTGTCCCCCAGCTTCCCGCACCCAAGATTGCAATTTTTAATACCTTACGTGGAGCCGGTTCGCTGTTGTCAGCGGAATTCGTGAAAAGAGCCATAACCTCGCCTCCTATTTAGGATCCGGTTCGCCCAGGTTACCAGCTATCCCGGTCATTTCACCGGGAGCTTCACGACGCTTGGTTCGGGGATTCCAACGACCGGTTGGAGCCTTTTCACCACGTATATCTTCCAGCAGTTCGGTCACTGCATCAAGCATAGCGTCGGTCACGACCCCAAGCTCAGTACGCGTATGCTTTGCCTCCGGCGAAGGATCATCGATTAAAGAGGCGATATCGAGAGGCTTACCCACCTTCACTTTGACCGTTTTACGGGGAAATAGGGAAACCTTACGATGCTCTTTGACGCGGCCACCATCCACGGTTTCGTAGTCATACCCAAGAATCTGCTCATCGCCCCAGTGCGCCACCGGTACTACGGGAGCACCAGTTGCGAGGGCAAGACGGGCAGCACCCGTACGGGCCTGCATGGGCCAACCCTCAGGATCACCGGTAGTTGTTCCCTCAGGGTAAATCACTACAGCGCCGCCAGCCTCTACAACTTTACGGGCAGTAATAAGCGCCTTGCGAGCGTCTACAGAGCCGCGTATCACGGGAATATGCGCCATTTTACGCATAATATATCCCAGAACGGGCGCTCGGAACAAAGAGTCCTTCGCTAAAAACCGCGGGAAGACTCCGTTATTGAAGATAGGGAGTGCAACGGTTACAGGGTCTATCTCGGTGGAATGGTTAGCAACCACGATATAGCCTCGGTCGGTCGGGAAGTTCTCGCTCCCGATAATTTCGATGCGGGCTATGCCTTTATACACCACGCGCGCAGCGTTACCAAGAACCTTAAAGAGCTTATCTCCTTGAGGGGTAGGCTCAAGTGTGGGTAGTGCTTTTTTCCCCTGTTGACCGCTCATACTAGCCCTGTACCTCAACCTCTTCTGGCACAACAATCTCAATTTCTGCATCGGGCTTAGGAGTCTTGCTCTGTTTGCGGGCAAGTACCTCAAACTTTGCGCCCAGAGCTTCGAGTTTCTTTTCAAAGTTCTCGTAACCGCGCGCGATAATTTCAACACCCGTAACGTGGGATGTACCTTCTGCTGTTAGAGCGGCGATAATATGCGAGAATCCACCGCGCAGATCGGGAACCTCAATGTCAGCGGCCTTAAGCGGGGTAGAGCCGCTAATAATAGCGGAGTGCCCGAAGCTCTTACCGTGGAAACGACAAAACTCGCTGCCGATGCAATCGCGCATAACCACAATATCGGCGCCCATCTGTTTGAGGGCATTAGTAAACCCAAAACGCTCTTCGTACACGGTCTCGTGCACAATAGAAGTTCCTTTTGCCTGCGTGAGCGCAACGACAAGCGGCTGCTGCCAGTCGGTCATAAAACCGGGGTGCACGTTGGTCTCAAACACGATAGGGTTCAGCTCTGCGCCGGGGGTAATCACGCCGGGGTGAGTAAAGCGGATTCCTTCCGGGGTAACCTCGAATTCACCGCCCATCTTCCGGAACTGGTTGAGGAAAGCAGTCATATCCTTCTGTGAAGCGCCGCGCACAAAAATATCTCCGCCGGTTGCCAACGCGGCGGATGCCCAGGAAGCGGACTCATTGCGGTCTGCCAAGGCGGTGTGGTCGTACCCGGTTAGGGCGTCAACCCCCTCAATAATAATGGTGCGGTTTTCGTTAATGAAGATGATTGCACCCATCTTCTGCAAAACCGCAATAAGATCAATAATCTCGGGCTCAATAGCGGCGTTCTTCAAAACCGTGGTGCCGCGGGCGCGCACACCAGTCAGAAGAACCTGTTCGGTAGCCCCTACGGAGGGGTAATTGAGTTCGATTTCAGCACCGTGCAGGCCTTCATCGGGAGCGTTCAGAGTAGTGCCGCTTTCATCATCTTTCTCAACGACGGCACCAAATTTACGGAGCGCATCCATATGGTAATCGATAGGACGATCACCAATTTTGCATCCACCTAGATTAGGGATACGCGCGGTACCGAGCGTGTGCAGAAGCGGACCTACCATCAGGATCGGAATACGTGAGTTACCGCCGAAGAGTTGAATCTCTTCAGCGTTATCGGCCGCAGTCTTCGCGTCCTGGGCGGGATCTAATGTGAGAATACCGGCTTCAGGATCATAGTTAACTTTCGCACCGTGAAGTTCAACAAGGGTAGTTACAATCTCAACATCGCTTAGGTCTGGTACGTTACGCAAGGTCGAACGGGTGGATCCGTGCAACGCTGCTACCATCGCTTTAGGTACGAGGTTTTTGGCGCCTCGAACGTGGACTTCGCCTTTAAGAGGGGTACCACCCTCAATGCGAAGTTCGCTGATGTTAAGGGACATAACTAATCCTTCGAACGGTCGGCTCGGTGGGGCCGACAAGAACTGCTGTTAGTGCTGAGGTCCGGCGCCATTAACGAATTATTAATAGGTCTGCACAGACTTTCAAGCTATCATTTTACGTTCTCGAACGGGCTGCTACAAACGGAAGAGCTGTGTAGAACCTGTGCTTCGCGATGTTTATCGAGATAGTTCAAAGATGCCGCTCATAAACTTCCTCGAAGAACCACCTCATATAACCATCAAACCCCAGCAACATACCGATAAATGTGTATCTGATACACCCCGTAATACTCGGTGAGGTGCGTACCCTGATGTCACAGGGTACGCACCTCACCGAGTATCCAGACTAGACTTCCTGAGTCCGAGGCATCCATGCGGGGCGGCGCGCCTCGTAGTCTTTAATGGCCTCAATGTTCTGAAGGGTAAGCCCGATATCGTCAAGCCCTTCCATCAAACGCCAGCGTACATAATTATCAATCTGGAAAGGCACCACGAGGGCACCCACAGTTACCGTCTTATTTTCTAAATCAACGGTAATTTCGGTACCGGGTTCCCGTTCAAGAGCCTTCCAAATCAACTCGACATCATCCTGAGCCACCTGAGCGGCAACGAGTCCTTGTTTACCTGAGTTACCACGAAAAATATCGGCGAATCGTGACGATATAACGACTCGAAACCCGTAATCCTTAAGCGCCCAGACCGCGTGCTCACGCGAGGACCCTGTGCCAAAATCGGGGCCCGCCACCAGCACTGACCCATTTTTATAAGGTTCTTGGTTCAGAACAAATTCGGGGTTCTTACGCCAATTCACAAAGAGGGCATCGTCAAAGCCTGTTTTCGTTACGCGTTTGAGGTAAACCGCCGGGATAATTTGGTCGGTGTCCACGTTCGAGACGCGCAGAGGAACACCAATTCCGGTGTGTTTAATAATTGGTTCCACAATGTTCTCCTTTACGCCGCCGCAGGGGCATTGTCTGCGTGTGGTTCTAAGTCAGAAGGTGATGAGAGGGTTCCGCGAACCGCCGTTGCGGCAGCGACTAGCGGCGAGACAAGATGGGTTCGTCCGCCTTTACCCTGGCGTCCCTCAAAGTTGCGGTTCGAGGTGGATGCGCATCGCTCCCCCGGCGCCAGTTGATCGGGGTTCATGCCCAAGCACATAGAGCATCCGGCAAAGCGCCAATCTGCCCCAAAGTCCTTGAAGATTTTATCTAGGCCTTCTTCTTCGGCCTGTGCGCGAACTTTCTGTGAGCCGGGAACGACCATCATACGCACGCCTGAGGCAAGGGTACGCCCACGAATGATTTCGGCGGCAGCACGCAAATCCTCAATGCGTGAGTTAGTGCACGAACCTAAGAATACGACGTCCACCGGAATATCTTTCATGGGAGTTCCAGCTTTAAGGTTCATGTACTCCAGGGCACGGGATGCGGCTGCCTGGTCGTTTTCATCCTCAAAGTCTTCAGGTGCGGGAACCGCTTGGCTCAGCGGCACACCCTGACCCGGGTTTGTTCCCCAGGTAACGAAGGGCTCAAGCTCGTCTGCATTAATAAAGATTTCTTTGTCGAAAACAGCCCCTTCGTCGGTGGGAAGGGTCTTCCAGTAGGCGAGCGCATCCTCCCAATCTTGCCCCTTGGGTGCGTGAGGGCGTCCTTTAACATACTCGAAAGTAGTCTCGTCGGGAGCTACCATACCCGCACGCGCGCCTGCCTCAATCGACATATTGCAGATGGTCATACGCCCTTCCATAGACAAGGAGCGTATCGCGGAACCGCGGTATTCGAGTACGTATCCCTGCCCACCTCCGGTACCGATCTGAGCGATAACGGCAAGAATAATATCTTTGGCGGTTACTCCAGGTTTTAGGGTTCCTTCGACATTGATTGCCATTGTTTTAAAGCGCGCCAGCGGCAGGGTTTGGGTTGCCATCACGTGCTCAACCTCAGAGGTGCCGATGCCGAAGGCAAGTGCACCGAAAGCCCCGTGGGTTGAGGTGTGCGAGTCACCACAGACGACGGTTATTCCGGGCATGGTCAATCCCAGCTGCGGGCCGACTACGTGTACGATACCCTGTTCGATATCGCCGAGCGGATGAAGGCGCACGCCAAATTCCGCGGTGTTACGACGCAGGGTTTCGATCTGGGTTCGCGAAGTAATATCAGCAATGGTCGAGAAAATATTTTCGGTGGGGGTATTGTGATCTTCAGTTGCGATCGTCAAGTCGAGACGGCGCAGGGGCCTGTTTTCGAGGCGTAGCCCTTCAAAAGCCTGGGGCGAGGTCACCTCATGCAGAAGATGCAGGTCAATATAGAGAAGGTCGGGTTTGCCATCTTGCCCGGGCACCACGACGTGGTTCTCCCAGACTTTTTCGGCGAGAGTACGCGGGCGCTTCACAGATGTGGGTATAGCGCTTGTCGCAGCAGTATTGTCCCCTGCCATTTTTCCTCCTGCTTTGATATGGCGGGCTTTCCGCCAATCATAGATATATAGTGCCTTATAACACATATATTCTTGCCCTGGAATATATTTCAAAAATTTGGTATTCAGGGTTCCTCCATCATGGGCAGGTTCAGAGGAAGAGTCTATGAAGTGCGCCCTATCTTCCACATTTTGAGATGCACTGAGCTAAACTAGAGTTATGACATCTGCACCATCGTCTACACCGTTGCCTGGAGCACGTCACCCTCGCGATACGTCGGGGCTTTCGACTCCTTTGAAGACTCCCCATACTCTCACGGATGACCAACAGGTTGTTGAGGTCGAACCAAACATCTCCTCTGGCGTGGGGGTACTTGATAAAGCCGCGCTTATTCTTTCATGCCTAGAGGCTGGTCCGGTCACGCTGGGGCAGCTTGTTAAGGCCACCGGGCTAGCCCGTCCAACGGCGCATCGTTTGGCAGTGGCGCTCTCTCACCACCGTATGGTGGCACGCGATGTTCAGGGGCGATTTATGCTGGGTCCTCGCCTGATGGAACTGGCAAATGCGGCTGGTGCCGATCACCTCTTAGCGGCTTCAGGAGCGGTTTTAAATCAGCTTCGCCATGTAACCGGCGAGTCGGCACAGGTTTACCGGCGTCAGGGAAACTGGCGCGTATGCGTAGCATCCGCAGAACGTCCCGTTGGACTGCATGATTCAATTCCTATAGGAACGCAGCTCTCCATGAAGGCTGGTTCCGCCGCCCAGGTTCTCTTGGCATGGGAAGACCAGAACCGCCTTGTTGAGGGTCTGCAAGACGCTTATTTCAGCGCTGCCATGCTCGCTTCCGTGCGCAGATTAGGGTGGGCGCAGTCGGCAGGTGAACGCGAGCGCGGCACGGCTTCCGTGTCTGCCCCTGTGCGTTCACCGTCGGGCAAAGTTATTGCAGCCGTTTCTATTTCCGGTCCTATCGAAAGACTCGGTATGCAGCCCGGTCGCAAATACGCCGAGGTCGTTGTTGATGCGGCTCATAAGATTTCACAAGCGCTTCGGAACGTATAGTAGCTTAGGTCAAAACCATAGAGGGGTGTGGAACCGACTAGTTGGTTCCACACCCTTCAATGCTGTTTAGATGTTCATTCTTATGTCAGAGCCTGCCTATAACGCCTGAGCTTCTCGCATTCTGCCAATACGGGCGCCACGATAACCTGCTGTGCCGCGTTTTCGCACTGTTGGATCATACGCGTTCGCAAGGAGCGCCGGTATGCACGAGCACTCACATTCACCAGTGCCCTACCCAATACGGCACCCAGGATCCCTAAAAGCACCCCCAAGATAAGTAGAAGTGTGGGCACCGGCACAGGGGATCCTTCGGGTACGGGCGCAGGCGGCAGAGGTATCTGCAGGTAGCTTGCAAATGCCATTACCGTCAGCCAGGCTACGCCTCCCAAAAGGCTTAGAAATGCAATCCATTGCACCGCGTTAAGTAGCTTCCACCAGAAACGTGACTGGGTAGTGTTGTAGTCTACACGCGCGATCGCCCTCTCAAAGGCCTCCGGAAAATCCTGTTCTCGGGTCAAGGCGGCGTTCTGGATACGTTGCTTCCAGGGAGCTTCAATATTTTGGGCTACAGACTCACCATAACCGCGCGCGGCCTGAGCTAATGCTGCCTGCTGAGCTGCAGTAAGCGGTGGTAACGAACTAGCCGTTAGATGCATCGGAGATTTCTGTGGTGCAGATTCACTCGCGCTCTGGATCCCCGCAGTATCGTCTCCAAGATGCAGACGCTTAAGCGGGTCGGCACGGAACTTAGCAACCCACCGCGTAGCTATCCATCCTGTGTTGGCAACGGCACGACGACGATACGAGGCTTCTGCAGCATCAAGAACTTCAACAGCCCCGCAGGCTTGAAAGCAGCCTTCCGTCAGCTCATCAACAGCGTAGTCAGGCTCATGAAGAGGTACTTCACCGCCCTTATAGGCTGCAAGATCACGGCGAATCGCATATAGCTGCGCCTCAGTACGCTCATACGCCGCATTTTTCTCAGCCGCCACACGTCCTAACAACGACCGCAGGGCAGAAACGCCTTCGCCGGTATGCGCCGAGAGTGCAAATGGGGCTGTAATGAGCAGAGGCGTAATACCGTCCGCTTCTAAAAGCTCCGTGAGCGCATCAAGTACTTGTGGAACCTCATGGGAATCTAGGGTATCTGCTTGGTTCAGAACGCATACCATGCGATGTCCACGAGTGGAGAGAGGAGCCAGAAAATCGTGGTGCACCGCCGCATCCGCATACTTTTGGGGGTCGAGGACCCACACCAACACATCCACATAGGAGAGCATGCGCTCTACCTGCTCCCGGTGGTGATGCGCTACCGAGTCAAGGTCGGGCAGATCCAGCAGGATCAGCCCGCCAGATCGTGTGCGGGTCTGCCCGCGCCCAACCGCCGTTTTGAGCTTATTCCACATGCCAGGAACGGGCTCTACGATTTCGTGGGGTGCTGCAAAATCTGCCGCCGAATTTTGTGTTTGGGTATGAATCTGGCGTATCGATTCGTTCTCCTCGGGATAGACCCTATGTTCGATCTTAAGCCAGTCCAGAAGCTCTTCGCTTCCGTCCCGTCCCCAAATCGCCGCCTGAATTTCTGAGGTAGTCGGTCGTGTAACGGCGGTACGTGCCAGGGGCATCCCAGCAATGGTATTGAAAAGGGTGGATTTTCCACTTCCGGTGGCCCCGAAAAAACCAATTACAGTGTGTTCTGCCGAAAGCTGCCGACGTTCCATGACACGGCTCAGCGTTGCGGATGCGTTCTCCTGCACGGTATCAGGAATAACGTCAAGACCCAGGCCGAGCGCATCGTGAAGGCGAAGCGCACGTTCTTCAAAAGACCCGCGCGGCGTAGCGGATGCTAAAGATGAGTTCATCGTGTGTGCTCCTGGCGAGAGTTCTTAACAGGTAATGGCTGTGTTGTATCGTCATGCATGTGCTGAACAAGCCCCGAGTTCTGAAGCGAGTCTTCACGTCGAGCCAAGGGATCATGATCTAGTTCTTGACCTAATTCATGAAGCTGTTCGGCAGCGACACGAATTTCGTCCGGCTGTATGCGCGGTTCACGGGAAGAAAGCACCTGCCGGTAATCTTCGGATTGCCGTTTGAGCAGGGTTTCTAGGCGTGCCACTAGATCACTGCGAGCGCGAGTCGCCATGCGGCGCACAGCGTCCTCACCGAAGACCGATTCAAGAAGCTTAGATCCAACGACCCCAGATCCTCCCGCAATACCAATTTCGATGCCGGTGAGTCCGCCAGTCGCCGAAAAAGCCACCATCATGAGCAGCACCGCTGTCGCGTTAACTCCCAGGGAGAGCACGCGCGCTCGCTGGCGTTTGCCGCTGCCTTCAGCACGGATCATATCAAGTACAGAACTTTGCCAGGCTCGTATTTCTGCGGCGATAGTCTCATCAAGCTCCGCACGAGCCTGGGCGCTGTGCGGAGGGTACGGGCTCTCGTCAATCTCCTGTAAGAGTACGCGCCCTGCTCGTTCCGCTCCCCAGCTTCGATGGATAGTTTCATGCGCACGTTGAGCGGCATCAAGAACAACGGCGTGCAGACCCGTTTCGAGAGCCTGCTCAACCCGCGTGGTCGCTGCCGGTTTACCGGTCAACATTCCGGCAAACCTGTCCCGCAGCCGTCCGATGCGGTTCTCCAAAGAGCGGAAGAAGTCGCCCGTTCCCACAAAATCGTGCCACCGGGCCAGAACCTCGCCACGAAGCAATGAGCCGTCAGTGAGAGAATCTTCCACACGGGCGAGCGCATCCTCATAGGCTAAGATCACCGCAGTTTCTAATCCGGTGTAGGTTTCCACCTGACGGGTTTGTGCATCAGCAAGTTCTTGTAGAGAGTTACCGGCACCGGTGATAGCGCCCGCCAGGGTGCGACGCGCGATCGCTGCACGGGCTGGCGCATCCGCACCAAGCTGTTCAAGCCAGGATGTTAGAGGCGCTACCGCTTCTGCGGGCAGCATCCCCTGTTCGTCTCGCGGCTGTTCATGGATACTATGCAGAATAACCGGTGTTATACCGGCTTCGGTGAGCATCCGCATAAGGTCGGACTCGATCTCATCCGCAGCCCCTTCGGGAACTCGGTTGAGAACGACTGCTACAGCAATATTCCGCTGGGCAGCGCGATGCAGCAAATCCCAGGGTACGGCATCCGCATAACGGTTAGCAGTTGTGACGAAGAGCCACAGGTCGGCGGCAGATAAGAGCTCGTTGGCAAGCCTGCGGTTCTCGTCGGAGACCGAATCAATATCGGGGGCATCGATCAGGGCGATGCCGCGCGGCAGAGCGCTAGTTTGCACGCTGATAAGCGTATCGTGCAGATGATGTTCGGCACCTGGCAGCTCCCAAATGTCACTCCGGCGTGGTGAAGTTTCAGAGATAGATGCCATCTCCTGCCGTTCTAGGGTAGGCAGAAAACGTTCAGGGGTCAGGTATTCGGAGTCTTCAGCACGATAAAGCAAGATTGGCTGCCGAGTGGTGGGGCGAAGCGCACTGGAACGGGATACGGGGGTTCCCATCAAGGTATTCACCAAAGTCGATTTACCGGCACCCGTAGAACCACCAACTACCACGGTAAGGGGTGCCTCCAAAGCGGTAAGCCGCGGCAGAATGTAATCGTCGTACTGTTTACTCAGAGAACGCACTTGTTCCCTCGCCCGAGTAACATCAGCGGTATCGAGAGGTAGAGTGAGCTCATCTAGGAGTTTGCGTGCAGAATATACACGCTCATCGTTTGTGTGTTGCACGTGCGCTATTGTTTCACACTTTATTGCATGCTTGCTGAGGAAACTTAGAGTGTTTCCTGTGAGTTTAAGTTGCTTACCTCACGAATTTTAGGTGCCGTAAACAGAGTCGAAGCGCTGTATTTTGCGTAACTCTAGCCTAATATCATGGTTTAGGTCGCTGTACGTTTGTGCTTTCACCCACCACGCCCTAGTCTGGTTTTACACACTAAACCCGGGTTTCAGATTTTCTGGAAATAACGATATTTTGGGAGTTGCTATGCGCCCTTCACGTCGCCAGTTCTTCGTCTTTACTGGCAGCGCCGTTGCTGCCGCACCATTATTAGTTTCATGTTCCTCTAACGATTCCTCTAATTCTGCCGCTGGTTTAGCAACCGCTGAGGGAGCATCCCCCTCAGAGACAGGCGCACACTATGGAAATCTTTCGGGAGAGCTACTCTGGCAGCGTTACGATTCCGCCACCCCGGTCACTCCCAGTATGAACCCCGAAACCGGGGAAAAGGTCGTGCCGATTCCCCAGGCAGACCCGGCAACTGCCGATCACAAGGCTCAGAACGTTCCCATCCCCCAAGAAGACGACCTGATGTTCAAAGAGGATTTTCAGGGGTTGCGAAACACCTTCGCCTATTATGTGGCGTGTATTAACTATGCACGCATGACTGGAGATCTCACCCCTGCTCTCAAAGTGGTACATAGCGAAAACACCGTCGATCTTGAGCGGCTTAAGGCCTGGGAAACTCTGTACGCCGAACCTAATAATAGTTGGATCGTTGGAGGTACCTGGAAAATCTCCGTCTCGGAGAAACCGACAGAGCATAACGGCAAATTCTCGTGGGAATGCACCGCTACCCAGGAAAACGGAACGCTCATCAATAAAACGACAAACGTGACGAAACCGCTTTCGCAGGATGAAATACGCGATTTTACGGCTCTCCACGCGCAATGGATGAAGGACAGGTGGCTCATCATCTCCCCACAGCAGTTTGACCCAGCGGCAAAGCCCACACGAGCCTATACACCCGCTCCACAACCGACTTCTACCTATACCCCAAAGGTGAGTACCATACCCGCCGATTACTAAACCCCTAATCCTTTATTTCTTAACGTGAAAGGTTCCGCGTGATAACTTCACTTCCCTATTCCCGACGCTGTGTATTACGTACCGTTGGGGCAGGGTTATTCGGCACTGCAGCCACCACTTTGATAGTCGCATGCTCTCGAAACCAGCAAACTCATGCTACGAGTGACCCTTCGGTAAGTCAGTATGTACGCAGCGATTTTAGCGGTGAGGTGGCTTTCGAGAGCTTCAACACCTCGGCAGGGTCTTATGTACCCGCAAACGCAGAACATCCGGCGCAAAACGTTCCGGTCCCCATCAAAACAGAGAATATGGGCAAAAACTCCATTGCAGGTTTTTACGATACCATCGGTTACCTCAATGCGGCGCTCAATTATCTCTTGGCTACCGGTGACACCAATCCTCTGGAAGTCATCACGATCAACCCCGAGTTCACCAAAGCTCTCCTGCTTTTCACTGACGAGACTGGTGAGAGTCAGGCTGCCAAAAGCTGGTATGTTTCTCCTCAAGCCACGCTCTCCCTCACCTCACGCATGCCAACAGCCGTGAACGATTATCGAAAAGATTGGCGATACACCCTCGATATCAGTTTGGGAGAACAGCAGGTCGTCAACTCTCAGGCCAGTGCAATACCTGCCGAGCAGCAGAAATTCCACTATGCGGGTACTATCCAAGGCACCTTCGAGAAAGAAGCCTGGTCCCTCACACTCACAGTTCGTGACCAGCAGTCCACGGCAGGCGCGAGTCCGTCCTAGAACTAAGAAGGCTCAGCGGCACCTCCGCATGAGAATATAGAGACATAATATTTTCTTCTCCAACCGCATCCGGGTGAAGGTGCCTATGCGCTTTAACCCTCATAATCATCGAAAGGCTTCCATGTCACAGCACTTAACTCGCAGGCAAGCTGTTACAGCCGTTTTAGCAGGTGCCGGACTCACTATGCTCGCCGCTTGTTCCTCGAACAGCTCCACCAACACATCAAACGGCAATAACGCTAACGGCTCTGCACCAAGCCCAAAATCCTCAAACCCACACGGGTATAGCGACGACGGCAATAACTATTCCGGGCGTATTACATTTGACAATTTTGAACCGGGTAGCACTTATGAACCAGGCAACACCGAACATCCCCCACAAAACGCACCTATGCCTAAGCTGCCTGATAACGCCAACGAAAATAGCGTGACAGGCTTCCACGCGACCGTCGCTTACTATGCTGCAGCCATGGATTACCTAGTGAAAACCGGCAGCCTTGACGCCGTAAAAAAGGTCAAACTTGCAGGTAACGATGCCCAAGAAAATGAGGCGCTTGCTAAATCCATCGCTCAAGGAATTGAACAGAAAACCTGGTATGTAGATCCATCTGCTTGGTATGAGCTCAAGGAGTCGCAGCCCGCCATTATGAGCGATGGAAACCTGCTCTTCAAGAGCGTTTACACGTTCGATTACGGTGCTGAAAGCGTGACAAACGGCGAAATAAAACCGGTTAAGGAGGAAGAGCGAGTCTCTACCCAGGACTGTGATTTCCGTGGGCGTTACAATCCCACCACGAAATCCTGGGAACTCAATCTATCCTATGGCACGAAGAGCTCGGGAAATGCGGCAGCAAGTCCTGCTGCATCGGCAACGGGTGGAGCCTCAGATCCTGCGGCAACCGAAGAACAAGCAGCTAATCCCAAGAAATAATAGCTGTTCGTTACCCTTGCCCAGCCTTCGGGGTTCTGTTGATGCAGGAACCCGGAGGCTGGGTATTTTGAATTCCTGCTCTTCACCTTGCGTTCTTCAAAGTCAAACTAAGGGTTTTATGTCTCGACATATACCCTCTAGATATGTATTTTCCCTCACATGTCGGAGAGCCCTGCATATACGGTATTATCTGCGCAGCAGTGTTACTTTCCCTGTGAACTATTGGGGTTCCTGCACAGCAACGTATAACTATTTCGCGGGTCCCCTATATCTATCTTGCCAGGGCGTCTTCTATGTAGAGCTACACTTGAGAAGCTAGTGCTATTTCAACGTTGAAGGGGCATTTTATGTCTTTCACTTTTTCGCGCCGAATCCTCCTGCGCATCACCGCCCTCGGTACTGTTGGACTGGGCGGAATCACCGTACTCTCTGCGTGTGGCAATACGTCGCAAAACAGCGCCGAAAGATCGAGCTATAAGGGCGAGGCTAAGCTTGATAGCTACGATACATCTGCCGGAACTTATGAATTAGCGTCACGCGAGCATCCGGCACGGAACGTACCCAAACCTGTCAAGCCTAATAATATGAATGACAACTCAGTAGCGGGCCTTTACTCGACTATCGCGTTCTTTGCGGCTGCACTGCAATACCGGCTTATTACGGGCGATGCCCAGTACCTCAAAGAGGTCAAGCTAGAACATACTGTAGATTCCATCGAAGAGATCACCAATGGTTCTACCTGGCTCTCCAATCCCACGGTTACGATTGAGCTCACTACCGATCAACCGGAGCAAAAGGACAACGAATACTTTTGGTCTGCAAAGCTCACACTCACCAAGGGCGACTGGGCGGTCGCTCAACACAGAGCAATCAACGTTCCAGAAAATGAGCAAAAAGTTACAAGTGAAGGAAAAATCAAGGCAAAATACACCGATGGCGCATGGGCTATTCGGGACATTGCTGACTAGTCTTCACCGGATTCTCTAGAGAAAAATACGGGACTTCTAAGTCTGCGCTGGGCATGGCAATAAGCCTTTGCCCGGGCGTTTTAAGTGCGTATGAGACCCATACCCTCTCCATGCCAGGTATTACCTTATACGGTAACGTTACTCACCTTTGGTTAGGGTTAGGTCACATTCCTCGGTACAATCAAGTATCTCGTTTTGTTTTACGTTTAGACTTATACGGGATTAATGCATTCACACGAAAGGTATAACGATGTCTTCGGCTCTGAATCGTCGTGCAGCATTGGGGATTCTCAGTATGGGAAGTGTCGCGTTCTTAGCGGCGTGCGGCAGCGATAAGAAAGAAGAATCTAATTCTTCAGCCTCCGCAAGCACTTCTCAGACGAAGAGCTCCAGCGCTTCCTCTTCAGCTTCTGCTACCCCCTCAGCTTCCGAATCACCTACCCCCACCCCGACTCCTACGGAACTCGTCAACGACGGTAAAGACTACTCCGGAGTCGCTAAGTTAGAGCAGTACGAAACCCCCGGAGAGTACCAGCCCGCTACGGCGGAATCTCCCGCGCAGAACGTACCCACCCCCGTTATTCCCGAAGCAATGCACCAGAACACCGTTGCGGGCTTTGCCTCTGCGCTTGCATATTTTGGTGCTGCTGTCGATTACCTCCTGCAGACCGGCGATATGAAGTATGTTCGGGAGGTCAGCACCGATGCTGATACTCTGAATGCACTCCAGAAATACGCCGATCGTACGATGAAGGGTATCGAAGAAAAGACATGGTACGAAAAGCCTTCGGCCACAATGGTTATTAGCAGCAAGCAGCCTACTATCGCGCAGGGTGCCTATAACTGGACCGTCGATTTCACCATTGATTTGGGCGAAAAACTCTTCAATAAGGGTAAAGAGCAAGATACCCCTTCTGATAAACGCTACGTACGTATGCAGGGCGAGGCTGTAGGCCGCTACATCAATAACGTGTGGGATCTACACATGGATATCGACTAATAGGTATCGTTCCGCAGCACAACACCGTATGCTCACAAACGTTGAGTATACGGTGTTTTTATATCTTCTCGATTATTTTTCAAATCTCTTTTCTGTACCGCATACCAAGATACGTGCGGCAGAAAAATATTTATGTGAGGCTCCCCCTACCCACCAAAGCAGCAGTCTTCGTACCGAAAAGACACCAATTAACAAGAGTCCAGCAGACGACACAACGCGGGTATCAGAATGTGTGCGACGACTCTCTCGACTCTTGTGCTTAACTCTAGTTCTACGAGCAGCTGGCAGTCAGTCACCTGCTCGTCAAAATGCTGTCTTTCCACGCTTGTATAAATGCGACTCGAACAAAAGCGTTTAGAGTGCGTGTTAACTTTGTGCGAAGTACATTAAAAGCTTGTACCAAATAATAAAGTTTAGGTAAGCTAAAACCATCACCAACCCATCCCATGAGAGAGGACTACTTCATCATGCCTGCTTCCGGGATATTTTCCCGCCGTAACACGCTCAGATTTACCAGTTTAGGAATACTGAGTCTCGCGGTTATTCCAATGCTCACCGCATGCGGCAAAGATTACCAAGGCGAAGTCAAACTTGATTCCTATGACGAATCTGCAGGTTCTTATGAGCCCGCAACAAAGGAGCATCCAGCGCAGAATGTTCCAAAACCCAAGAAGCCTCAAGACATCAACGATGATTCAACCGGCGGGCTATACTCAACCCTCGCTTTTGCCGCCGCTGCCATGCAATATGCACTGCGCACTGGAGATACGAGCTATCTTCAAGAGGTCAATATTCCTGAGAGAACCAAAGTATTCTTTATGTCTAACTCCCCTTTCCTCGGGGGTACTACGTGGACCGATAACCCCGTTGTAACCATCGCCCTCAAAGCTGGTTCTCCCACCAAAGATGGTGATACATATACCTGGCCGGGTCATTTCAAAGTCGATTTTGGCGCATGGACTGTTAAAGACGGTACGGCAACCGACACTCAAAACAACAGATTAAATTTAGATCAAGATATCGATATCAAAGCAAAGTACCAGAATAACGCTTGGACTATTCTTTCACTCGACCATTAGTACCGCTTAGAGCCTCGAGAAGGAACGCCGTGCCGTATAATTTTCCAATGGGAAATATATACGGCACGCGGACTATTAAGGGTGAAAAATTATTGCCTGCTACACCGCCGCCAGCGTTTTTATTCCCAACTCAGTAGCATATTACGAACTGTGACGGGTAAACTTACACCGCTACCCGCAGCGTAGTAAAGTTTCTCACGTACCCAAGGTTCCCCGGAAAATCAATCGGATTTTTCACCACACACTAAAGGATTAAATACTGTGGCAGAGATCGTAAACAGCATTGTTGATGCTATTGGTCAGACTCCCCTTGTTCGACTCAACCGCCTCGATGCTGGTTTGCCCGGCAACGTAGCCGTCAAGCTCGAATTCTACAACCCCGCAGGCTCTGTGAAAGACCGCATCGGCCGCGCCATCATTGATGCCGCTGAAGAAGCCGGAGCTCTCAAGCCCGGCGGTACCATTGTCGAAGGGACTTCTGGAAACACCGGTATTGCCCTTGCAATGGTTGGTGCAGCGCGTGGATACAACGTTATTTTGACAATGCCCGAGACCATGTCGGCTGAACGTCGAGTACTGCTTCGCGCTTACGGTGCGCAAATTGTTCTCACTCCCGGCACCGACGGCATGCGCGGCGCTGTTGAGAAGGCACAGGAAATCGTTGCCACCACGGACAACGCAATTCTCGCATCGCAGTTCTCCAATGAGGCAAACCCTGCTATTCACTACAAGACCACCGGCCCTGAAATTTGGGATGCGACTGACGGCAAGATTGATATTTTCGTATCGGGTATCGGTACCGGCGGTACTATCTCCGGTGCAGGCAAGTACTTGAAGGAGAAGAACCCTAACCTGCAGATTGTTGCCGTTGAACCTCAGGATTCACCGCTCCTGTCTGAAGGCCGCGTTGGCCCGCACAAGATTCAAGGCTTGGGCGCTAACTTCGTGCCGGATACCCTCGACCGCGAAATCTACGATTCGGTCATCGCAGTATCTGGTGAGGAAGCAATCCGCACTTCCCGCGCACTAGCAACCCAGGAGGGTATCCTGGGTGGTATTTCTTCCGGCGCAGCCGTCTATGCAGCATTGGAAGAAGCTAAGAAGTCCGAAAATAAGGATAAGCTGATCGTTGCAGTTGTTCCCGACTTCGGTGAACGCTATATCTCTACGGTACTCTACGAAGATATCCGTGGCTAACCTTCCTCAAGAAACAACGCCCCACGCTTCCGTTCGCTACGGTGCTGTGGGGCGTTTCTCTGCTCTGAGAAGAATAGGGAATTTCAGCATTCTTTTCTAGTTGTACGCAATAAAGGGTCAACATCAATATTGTGCGGCGCAGGCGCGCCTAATATGAAAACTGGCTTCGATGTTGGTACCTTGGGGAAGTATCTACGGTAACAGAAAGAAGATTATGGGATTTTTTGCCCGTCTGCGCGAAGACATTGAAAATGTTCGAGAGCATGATCCAGCAGCGCGTGGGGCTGGCGAAATCATGCTTAACTATTCGGGCATGCATGCGATATGGGCTCACCGGCTTACACACAAACTTTGGCAAAAGGACGGCACGAAATCTCTAGCTCGTACCCTCTCGCAGCTCACCCGTTTTTTGACCGGTGTCGAGATCCATCCGGGGGCTGTCATTGGGCGGCGTTTTTTTATCGATCATGGCATGGGAATTGTTATTGGTGAGACCGCCGAAATAGGCGACGATGTGATGCTCTATCACGGCGTTACTCTCGGTGGCCGTTCGCTTGAAAAAGTTAAGCGCCATCCTACGATTGAAGATAGAGTAACAATCGGTGCTGGTGCTAAGGTTTTGGGGCCAGTAGTTATTGGGGCAGATAGCGCTATCGGAGCAAATGCCGTGGTGGTAAACGATCATCCGCGTGATTCCATAATTACGGGTATCCCTGCGAAACATCGTCTGCGTACACCCGAGAAGAAGAAACCTCTGGTCGATGCTGTGGAATATATCGACCCGGCAATGTGGATCTAATCTTGAGTGGTGCTCTCTATGAGGTTTGTGGTGTTTTATCTATGACGGCATCTCGCCGCAAACCTCAATAGTGCAACTACTACGATATAAGGTTTCTGTACCCTGAATAAGGTATTAAATCCATTTTTTAGGGAAGATAATCCAGTGTCACCTTCCATGTGGTGCTTTAAATTTTCTTAGACAGACGGAGGAGTATCGCTGATTGCCAACATGTTTGTGAGGCTATCACTCTGACCAGTCGCTGAACCACCTGCATTGATATAAAAAATAAAAAGGGGTGTGGCTGCTTTCTCACGAAGCGGCCACACCCCTTTTATTGATGCTGTTCTTAAGATCCAGGTTCTAGTGAACGTGGATATCTGCAGCGTTTACTTCTGAACGGTCACCGCTCCACATAGTGTGAAATGCGCCTTCTGCGTCCACACGTCCATAGGTGTGCGCTCCAAAGAAGTCACGCTGTCCCTGTATAAGGGCTGCGGGCAGACGGTCGCGGCGCAGTCCGTCATAGTAAGAGAGCGCCGAGGAGAAGACCGGAACCGGCACACCCAACGCGGTAGCCTTTGCAACCACACGGCGCCAAGAAGGAACAAGCTCTTCCATCAGATTCTTGAAGGCGGGTGCGAGAAGCATATTGGCCGGTACCTCGCCCGCATAAGCCGCCATAATATCGCCCAGAAGCTCCGCGCGAATAATGCATCCGGCACGCCAAAGCGATGCGATAGTGTCAAGGTGCAGTTCCCAGCCGTATTCCTGCCCGGCACGAGCGATCATATCCATACCCTGTGCATACGCCACCAGTTTGGAGGCAAAGAGCGCACGGCGCACGTCTTCGACAAATTCGGGATCGCCTGCACCGACTCCGGTGGTCGCAATGAGACCAGCAGGAAGTTCCTGCTGAGCCTGTGCACGCGCCTTAACATCTGAAGAAGACAGGGCACGAGCGAAGACAGATTCAGCGATAGCGGATACTGGAGCTCCCAAGTCAAGAGCGGCCTGAACGGTCCAACGACCGGTACCCTTCTGACCGGCCTGGTCAAGAATAACGTCTACCAACGGTTTACCGGTCTTCGCATCAACCTGTGCCAAGACTTCCGAGGTAATCTCAATCAGATACGAGCTGAGGTCGGTCTCATTCCATTTCTTGAAGATTTCAGCCTGCTCGGCGGGTTCAATACCTGCAACAGAACGTAGAATATCGTAGGCTTCACCAATAACCTGCATATCGGCGTACTCAATTCCGTTATGCACCATTTTGACGAAATGTCCTGCGCCATCGGTAGAGATCCAGGCACAGCAGGGAGAACCATCCTGCGGCGCTTTTGCTGAAATTTTCTCTAACATAGGACCTACATGCTTGTAGGATTCAGCCGAACCGCCCGGCATAATCGAGGGTCCCCAGAGGGCACCTTCTTCGCCGCCAGAAACGCCGACGCCCACAAAGTGCATACCTTTTTCTGCAAGAGATCGTTCACGGCGAATAGTATCGGGGAAATGAGAGTTACCGCCGTCAATAATAATGTCCCCTTCATCAAGAAGAGGGGTTAACTGCTCAATAACAGCGTCTACAGGGGCACCCGCCTTCACCATAATCAGGATACGGCGGGGAGATTCGAGCGAGTCCACCAAACCTTGAAGCGACTCGGTACGGATGAAGTCACCGTCTGCGCCGTGCTCAGAGAGCAAGGCATCGGTCTTCTCAACAGAACGGTTATGCAGTGCTACGGTGTACCCGTTACGTGCTAGGTTACGTGCTAGGTTAGCGCCCATGACGGCAAGCCCGGTAACACCAATCTGTGCCTTCTTGTTTTCAGTCATGTATACAAGAATACGCTGTTTTACGTTTTATCCGCGTGTATCCAAGGAATTAAGCGTTTGGATTAGACAGGAATAACATTCGGCAGTCTTTGAATGATTATTGTGAGCACTCCACGATATACCCATAATGCGCGGAGAGAGTGGATATAAAGGAAAATCCCGTACCGCCTGTTACGGTACGGGATTTATATGTGGGTCCTACCGGGATCGAACCGATGACATCCACGGTGTAAACGTGGCGCTCTACCAGCTGAGCTAAAGACCCAATTTTCGCCATAAAAACCTTTGTTTTCCTGCGAACAAGGTAATACTATACGGGGTTTCTCATGTACTCGCAACTGAGATGTGCATGTTATATGTCACATCAGAATTAGATAGTGGTTACTACGCCCTCAAAGTCTTCACCCCATGACTATACCCCTCATAAAACCACATAAACACAGATAACAACATGCCTCAAGGTGTCAAATTTTAAGGGGGAAAGCCCCTATATCGGGAAATTTGCACATTTTAGGCAAAAATTCTTACCGCGGAATATCGCACCAACCTGCCTACTTTCATTCATAACCCAAAGCCTCCAACGAAAAAACCTCAAAAACAGTCATCGGAGATCAAAATAAGGTCTAAGATAGTAGAGAAAGAAGTATGCTCCTAGAACACTGTGCGCATGCTTACCGAAGGGTGCCTCGCACCAGCGCCACAAGCGCCTTCACAATTGGATAAGAAGAGAGGTTGGATTAGTTTGGCTAACGTACCGAACGAACACTCCCTGAGTACTCTACTTGACGGCCTCAAGGACGTCGACGTTGAGGAGACCCAGGAGTGGACCGAGTCCCTTGAGGACCTCATCAAAACTCACGGCACCGAACGTGCCGAGTACATCCTGCGATCCCTAATTCAGGAAGCAGGCAAGAAAGGCGTTGAGGTACCGGTTCTAACCAAGACCGACTACATTAACACCATTGCAGTCGACCAGCAGCCTGAATACCCCGGCGATGCTGATCTTGAAGAACAATACCGTAACTGGATTCGCTGGAACGCTGCCATTATGGTGCAGCGCGCACAGAAACAGGGCATCGGTGTTGGTGGACACATCTCCACCTATGCAGGTATCGCTGATCTTTATGAAGTTGGGTTCAACAACTTCTTCCGCGGGCGCAATCACCCCGGCGGTGGTGACCAGGTATTCTTCCAGGGCCACGCCTCTCCCGGTAACTATGCGCGTGCTTTCGTTGAGGGCCGCCTCAACGAAGAAGACATGGATGGCTTCCGTCAGGAGAAGACCAAGGGCGAGCACGGCATTCCCTCTTACCCGCACCCCCGGTGCATGCCTGAGTTCTGGCAGTTCCCCACAGTATCGATGGGTCTAGGCCCCCTCAATGCTATTCACCAGGCTTCCTTTAACCGCTACTTGCAGAACCGCGGTATCAAGGACACCTCACAGCAACACGTCTGGGCATTCCTCGGCGATGGCGAGATGGATGAGCCCGAGTCACGCGGTGCACTGCAGCTCGCGGCTAACGAAAAACTCGACAACCTGACCTTTGTAGTGAACTGCAACCTGCAGCGTCTCGACGGTCCCGTGCGTGGTAATGGCAAGATCATCCAGGAGCTCGAAGGATTCTTCCGCGGCGCTGGTTGGCATGTCATCAAGGTTGTCTGGGGCTCCGAGATGGACGAGCTTCTCGCTAAGGACAAGAGCGGTAAGCTCACCCAACTGCTGAACGAAACCTTGGACGGCGACTACCAGAACTTCCGCGGCGAAGACGGCGGTTACATCCGTGAGCACTTCTACGGCAAGTACCCCGAAACCAAGGAACTTGTTGCAGACCTGACCGATGACGAAATCTGGGCTATTCGCCGCGGCGGTCACGACTACAAGAAGATCTACGCTGCATACAAAGAAGCGCTGGAGACTAAGGGACGTCCAACCGTTATCCTGGCACAGTCCATTAAGGGTTACGCTCTTGGCCCCTACTTCGAGTCCCGTAACTCGACCCACCAGATCAAGAAGTTCACCATGGAAGCGCTCAAGGGCTTCCGTGACCATCTGAACATCCCGATCTCTGATGAAGAGCTGGAGAAGGACCTCTACAACCCACCGTACTACCGTCCCGGTCAGGACAACCCGGCAATTCAGTACATGCTCAAGCGCCGCGAAGAGCTCGGTGGCTTCCTCCCCGGTCGCCCCAATACTCAGCCTGAGATTCAACTGCCGGACGACAAGGTCTACGCGGGTACCAAGAAGGGGTCAGGCAAGCAGCTTGCCGCATCCACAATGGCATTCGTGCGTCTCATGAAGGACCTGATGCGCGTCAAGGGCTTCGGCCACCGTATTGTGCCTATTACTCCCGATGAGGCACGTACCTTCGGTATGGACGCATTCTTCCCCTCAGCTAAGCTGTACAACCCGAACGGACAGAACTACGTTCCTGTTGACCACGAGCTTATGCTCTCCTACACGGAGTCGCCTCTGGGTCAGATTTTGCACGTGGGTATTAACGAGGCTGGAGCGACCGCAGCATTTATCGCGACCGGTACCTCCTTCGATACACACGGTGAGCCGATGATCCCGATTTACATCTTCTACTCGATGTTCGGCTTCCAGCGCACCGGCGACGCTTTCTGGGCTGCTGCCGACCAGTTGGCACGAGGCTTTATTATCGGCGCTACTGCGGGTCGTACCACGCTTTCCGGCGAGGGTCTGCAGCATATGGATGGCCACTCCCCCATCCTGGCAAGCACCAACCCTGCCGTGAAGCACTACGACCCTGCATACGGCTACGAGATCGGACACATCGTCAAGCGTGGTCTTGAGCAGATGTACGGCAACCTCGATGAAGATCACGATGTCATGTACTACCTGACCGTGTACAACGAGCCGATCCACCAGCCTGCAGAACCCGAGAACCTGGATGTTGATGGTCTGCTCAAGGGCATCTACAAGCTCAAGGATTCTGAGCTTACCTCCGGACCCAAGACTCAGCTGCTCGCCTCCGGTGTTGCTGTACCGTGGGCTTTGGAAGCTCAGAAGCTCTTGGCTGAGGACTGGGGCGTTTCGGCTGATGTATGGTCGGTAACCTCGTGGAACGAGCTGCGCCGCGAAGGTCTTGCCGCCGAAGAAGAAACCTTACTCAACCCCGATAAGCCTGCACGTGTACCCTACGTGACTCAGAAGCTTGCCGGTGCTGAAGGTCCTATTGTGGCGACCTCCGATTACATGTCGGCTATGCCTGACCAGATTCGCCAGTTCCTCCCGAACGATTTTGCAACTCTGGGAGCCGATGGCTTCGGTTTCGCGGATACCCGCCCCGGTGCACGTCGCTTCTTCCACATTGATGCTCAGTCAATGGTAGTTCGTGCCCTGCAGATGTTGGCAAAGGACGGTAAGGTGCCCGCCGATGCGGCTGCCAAGGCGTTTGCCAAGTACGATCTGAATAACGTTAACGCAATTCAGGCAACACATATCGATGACTAGTTCCATTGTGTTCTAGCCAGGCTTTCAGCGGAAAGCCAAATTAACTGCTTCCCTCGCTCTTGTACGGTGCAAGAGCGAGGGAACTTTTTACCCTTGAAAACCGTCCAGTACAACTTCCGAGGGGCTTCTATCACAGGTGGAGCTTTATCAAATAAATATGTTTTGATGATATTTTTTACTCCATGTCTCGGTATATAATTGGAAGGTCAGAATCACCACAATCACCAAGGGACTTCAGTGTCTAACAACCTCCAGGCAAACTTTAAAAGTATAGACGCGGAGATTACATCGTCGTGGGCTTTTGGAGAAAGTATCCACGATTCCGAATTTGTATCTTTTTATACTTTTGTCGAGAAAATTAAATCCGCGCAACAAAAGAATACTCAAATACTACCGAGTAAACCTTTTAATGGTAGCGTGCAGGTATATTACTCCTTTAAATACAATGACACTATCGTTCAAACAGAACATGCTTTCTACGAGAATATTTGGCAAGGTTTTCGGGAAACTCTGCGCATGATCCTTGACGGCCATGACAACCTGCTTCCGGGTGGCATGAACCGTATTATCGATCGTCAAATTAAAGCTGCCGAGAATCAAAATCCTAATATTTCTGCACTCCAGCTTGTGGAGTGCATTCCTCTTTTTAATACCGCAGTACAGGAAGCCCATAAACGTTCACAAGATACCGTAAAAAAGTTTTCCATATACCGCGATATTCGTATTTGCATCTATTTTGGAAATTCTGCCGGAATGCCATATTCCCGAGTTCCTGTAAAACTTCAGGATCTCATTTCGCAGCATATTAAACCTTTAATCGAAAAACCGCCTACTCAACGAAAAAAACCCACGCCTAAAGATTTTGAGAATACCCTCAATGCTGTTGAAGAAGAAAGCGGCAGGTTTTATCCCACCGGGCCTGTTGCAAAATCTCTTTTTAAAAATAAATGTGTCGTTCTTGAGGGAGTCGCGGGCTGTGGAAAGTCTTACCAGATCAATACTCTCTCACGCGAGGATACTGGGTACGGCAAGGCCAACATTACAACGGTAGTCTTCCACCCGTCTACGAGTTACGAAGAGTTCGTGAGCGGTCTGCGTCCAAACTTTTCACGCCAAGAAGATGAGCCTGAATTTGTGTCGCACGAAGGTGTATTTCTTCAAGCCTGCCGAAAAGCTGTTGAGAACCCCACGACACCACATCTGCTTTTCATTGACGAGATTAACCGTGCCAATACCTCTCGTGTTTTCGGCGACCTTATGCTCGTTATTGAAACGTCAAAGCGTGTTTCCGTAAAAAAACTTCAGGATCATCGTGAAAAACTTTACGGTTCAGTATTTGCGGCTGATGCGGATATTCCCCAGGGTTTCACCTATGCGACTTTGCAAACTCCGCTTTATTATCAGGGTAAAATATATAACCGTTTAGTAGTTCCAGATAACCTGCACATTCTGGGAACTATGAATTCTACCGACCGCTCTGTGGGTACCATTGATTTGGCTTTGCGCCGTCGCTTTATCTGGATGGAAATGAATCCTCACAATGAAACAGATTTGCGTACAGAGCTTGAAGCTGAACGAGGTGCTATTTCTGAAGAATTAGACATCGTTATAGAACGGTATGCGGATATTAACGCCATTCTTGAATCCGAGGTTGGCCCGGATGCACGTCTAGGACATTCCTATTTCTTCTCTCGAAATTCCACTCCCGAAGACATTGCACGGGCTTTGTTAACCCAGCTTGCGGAAATTGCAGCGACTTTCAATATCAGTTCCGGCATTCTCGAAAAGATCGGTTCTATCAATGGGCTATCCGTCAAGATGGTGGGCCAGCGACTCGGCAGCCGCCCACGCGTGGTTGGTTCATGGAGCGGTCCCGGTCTGCCTTCTGCTCCTAAGCCCGCAGGTCAAATTCCCTGGTTGGAAGTAACGAGTGGTGAGTGAAGTTCGCTACTTTCAAGCGAGCGCGCGCGGTAACGGTGTCGGCGTTACGATCCTAAAACACACGCATCCTCAGCCGGGTGCCGTGCATACTCTGGTTATCCATGTGTTGCCCAAGCTCTGGTGCAAACAATGGGTATCGGCTGAGCAGCCGGAGGTTATTGCGCCTTTTAATGTGAAAATCGCCCCTGAGGCAGGCGGACAGTTCGCCTCTGTGCAGGATCCTGAGTCTTCGCTTTACGAGCATAGCGATGACGGTACGTTATCTCTCTATGTCTATGAGACTGAGATTCTGGTGCTTCCGAAGCCTTGGGCTGGGTATTTAGAGACGGTTTCGGGCTCTGCCCTGCCGCCGCATGATGATGATAATGAGGGCGGTGCCTCAGATCCACTGTGGACAGCGCTGGAGTACCCTGAAAAGCCTGTCTATGCAGTGGCTGCTACGGTTTGTGGACGGGTTTTAGGGCCGGCTACGGCCCGTGAGAATATGGACTTTTCGGCAGGTGGTCAAGGTACTGGCTGGCAGAAGGTTTCTTTGCTATGGCGTATGCTGGCAGAGCATCATGAGGAACAGGCAATTATTCAGGGACATCGTGACATTACCCCGCAGGGTTCCGAACTTTTTCCGCATATTCCTTCGCTCAAAGAGGCTATGTACCGCGTTTTTGTTGATTCAAGCGGGCAGGCTTTGGCGCATCGTCGTCCGGTTTTTGAGCCTGAGGTGGATGAATTACTTTTTGTGCGTGGTCGTATGCTTCCACGCGAGCTTGTAAACCGGCGGATTAACCGACGTATTGGGGTTGTTTGCGAGTTCGATTCTCTGACGACGGATACGCATTTATGGCAAATGATCCGCGCCGGATTACAGCAGGTGGCAACTCATGCCGCCGATAATGAGGTCGTCGACGATGCTTTAGGGTACGAGTCTGTGTTGCGTGATGTGAGCACGCAGAATATTCGTAGTCTGCTGACCGAAACGCTCTCCCCTGCTTTTGCTATGCGATTGTCGGCACAAACTTTGCGCGCTTACCACTATGCGCAATCTATTTTGTCGCAACAATATGGCTTTGGTTTAAGCGATAGTCCGTATGAAGCGGGTGTGCTGGCAAATATTAAATTTGATACTTCGTCATTATGGCGAAAAATGTTGGTGCGGGCCCTCACGGATACCGGTTTAGAAGTGCGTGTGGAAAGCCCCGTTGGTATGCTTTATCACCGCAATGCTGAGGGTCGCCAGCAGGGTGCGGCCTTTGCGAAACCAGATATGATGCTGTATTCCCGAGGCATTCTGGTCGCAACCCTTGATGGCAGGTACACCACGTATTGTGAAGATTTAATGCAGCGATCCGAGCATGAACGGTACCGAATGCTGGCGGTCGCGTACCGCACGGGTGCGGACGGTTATACAGCATATCCGGTAGCCGGTAACGGAACTCTAGGCAGGATCCTGACGGTAGGCGAACCCGGGGCGTATCCTCAGGCACCTATGTCTGCGGAACATCATGTGACGACCTGCGGGGTGCGTTTCCCTCAACCCGAGGATGGACGCACTACCGCTGATGCCTCGCATTTGGCGAAGGTGCTTAGGAAGGTTCCTGCTGAGCCTTCATAGAGTGCAAAAGGCCCGCAGGCGTGACCTATGCCGAACTCCTAGCGTGGTGCTGTTGATGTCTCTGTTCTTCCCCCAATACCCATAGGGCGCTTTTAGAAGGCTTCTGCAATAATTTCAGGAATGCGCTCCGGGTTCACCAGATCGGGATGGGTACCGTTCTTCAACGTGACGGTACGGAACGAGCCCACATGAGGCTCCCAGCCGTGCGCATCCAGATAGGGTTGATCGTCATGGCTCACTCCAATCAATACGACTTTTCCGCCAAAGTTAAGGTGGTTCGAGCCGCGCATAAGGGCGGCAGAGGCACGCATAGATTCCAAACATACTTCTAGCTTGTCTTCGGGTAGATATCCCATAGCCGACCCGGCATCTCGCAGTCGTTCGAGCGTCTGTGGCAAGTCAAGAACGGTCTGCGCCGATACTTCGGGAAGACCGCCCATACGTAAGAGGGCACGAAAGCTCTCTTGCTCGTCCGGTTCAGGAATCCCCTGCCACTGTTCGACGGGGTATGCATCCAGAAGCGTAACCTGTTGTACATCGTAACCGGCAGTCTCGGCAAGCGCGGCTACCTCGACGGCGGCAGTACCGCCAACGGACCAGCCCATCAAGGAAAATTGTGATGGAAGCTGACGTTCCTCAAGGGTTTCACGAATACGCACAAGATACCCCTCGGCAAGTTCACGAAGGCTCTGGGCGTAGCCAGCATTTGGGTTCGTGAATGCCTCATGTTGCAGTGCGTAAACCGGCGGATACCCGGGTATGTGGGGCAGGTAGGCGGCATAGCACCATCCCAGGCCGCCGGCAGGCGGCAGGATAAAGAGCGGTACGGTATTTTTCGATGTTGCGGAGTCCGTCGAGTCCACCTCACGCAGAGGCAGAACCGGGGCGAACTCGATATCAGGAGAATCCTCGTTCAAGACCGCAGCGAGCCCCTTGACCGTAGGATTAGCGAAGAGGGCACCAATACTGAGCGTCTTTCCAAGGTTTTCTTCAATCTTGGCGATGACGGAGAGTGCCGCAAGGGAGTTACCACCCGCTGCGAAGAAGTCTTCGGTTACGCCGAATTGTGAGCGTCCCAGCACACCCGCGATAATCTCGCTAATTTGCTGTTCTAAAAGTCCATGGGGGCCGTCTGCGGTGTTGGTATCAAAGGTAAACTCGATCTGTGCCAGGTTTTTGCGATCTGTCTTGCCTGAGGGGCTAACCGGGAACTCAGCCATGGTGTGCCATAGGCGCGGTACCATATAGTCCGGCAAGGTGTTCTCACAATGTTGGCGAGCTTGAGCAACGATACGGTTGCGTTCTGTTTCAGAAACGTTACCTATCTCTAGGAACGCCGCGAGAGCAGGTTCGGGCATCTTCGTGTAGAGCAAAACGACGGCGCTATGGACTCCCTCAACGTGGGAGAGTGTAGTTTCGATATCGCCAAGCTCTAGACGTTGCCCATGTAATTTTACTTGGTGATCGGCACGACCACGGTAGAGGATGACTCCGCGAGGGTTTTTGGCCAAGGTGCCGGGTTCCTGGTTTGTGGCGGTGAGGTTCCACTCCGCAAGATCGCCAGTGCGGTAAAGCCGCTCCCCCGTAGCGTTGTCCAGGATAAAGCCTTGTGCAGTTGCCTCGGGATTGTTCTGATACCCCGCAGCAAGCTGTGCACCCGAAAGGTAGAGTTCCCCTACGAATCCAGGCGGTATCGGCTGTAAAGCCTGGTCGAGAATACGGGTTTGGGTGTTCCAAACGGGCTGGCCGATAGGAACAGTACTGCACTCTGGGTTTTGGGAGCTATCCCAGAAGGTAACATCGACGGCGGCTTCCGTAGGTCCATAAAGATTTAAAGGGTAAACACCCATAATATTATGCGCGCTGAGAATCTGATCCTTCTGAAGTGCCTCGCCCGAGCAGATAAGATAGCGCACATGGCGTTGCTGCTCACCCGATCCAAAACCTGCTTCGGCTAAAGTACGTTTTGCGGAAGGGGCCTCCAAGAAGGCGGTAAGCATCGTGGGTACGAAATGCAGACAGGTAACGTTCTGTTCGGCGATAACACGCGCCAGGTAGGCCGGATCCCGGTGCCCATCAGGAGCGGCAATAACGACGGCGGCCCCTTCCTGAAGCGGCCAATAAAGCTCCCACACATGAACATCAAACGATATAGGCGTTTTATGTAAGATGCGGTCCCCCGCACGGTCTTGTGTGGATGCGCCGACCGGAATCTGTGACTGCTGCCAACGTAACCGGTTATCAATGGAACGATGACTAATCGCAACACCTTTGGGTCGCCCTGTCGAACCCGAGGTAAACAAGATATACGCGGTATCATCCAGTGCTGTGCCGATACCCGGGAATGTTTTTGCCTCGGGAACATCTACAAGGTTTAGAGGTTCTCCGACAGGAGCAGTTAAGGAAGTAAATTCAAGTTGCTGCAGCCCGCGCGAGCTCCCTGTATTCGCTGGTTTTAGCTCCGCCTCTGCAATAGGGCTCAGCCCGGAACCATACACAAGCGCCGAACACTGCGCATCTTCTATCATGGAGCTCACACGTTCGGCGGGCAGATCCGGCAAAATCGGCACATAGACAAACCCTGCATAGAGCGCCGCATATAAGGCGATATATTGTTCAAGTCCTCGATGAAAACGTAGGCCTACAGCAGTTCCAGGGCACACGCCAGCTTCCAGCATCGCCTTTGCTAGGGCGCGGGCTCGCACATCCAGCTCGTGATACGTGAGCACCTGCGAAAACTCATAGGCCTGCGAAGATTGCGGGGACAGCGTACCGTCCTCATCTGGCACGCAGGCGTAGAGTGCGGGTTCGTTCGGGTAGCGTGTGAGCGCATCCTGAAAACGCTGAAGCAAAGTTTTATACTCTATCGGATGCGCGGTAGCGTTAAACGATTCCAGCAGCTCTACTTCATGCGATAACGCAGTCGTCAGGGTATCCATCGACCGCTCCTCAAGGGCAGCCTGAGCCCAAGATTCCAACCAATTTTGCAGGTGCCGGGCGTGAAATTCTACGCGCTCGCGGGTATAGAGGTTCGGGTTGGCATCGAACTCTACAGAAATTGTGTGACCGCGCCCGGGTATGCCTCGCAGGGTAATGGTCATATCCGCAACTGGTCCCGCAGATATGTTATGAATATATCCCACAGAAGCAGGCGTGTTTTCGGTAGGTGCACCTAGCGGTAAAGCGGCATCAAACGGTATAACATTGATCTGGGCGCCAAAGAGGCGGCTGTTATTGGACTGCGCTAAACGTTCTAGGTCTTCTTGTCGAGCAAGCGGATGTGAGGCGTTTCGTGCATACTGGTTCTTTACGCTATCGAGTGCCTGTGCAATACTTCCCATACCTGAAACCTGTACAGGAAGCACGTTCACGGCGGTGGTTCCAGTCTGAGCGCTGGTCTTGCCGAGAGCACGGGTTTCTGCGGGAACCTGGGCCCCAAATATACGGTTCATCTGGGGTATACCAAAAGCAGCGCTTCTATGCCCACCAATACGGGCCAGATAAGACCCTACGGCACCGGTTACAGTAACGGGCCAGGAGGTTCCGTACATTTTGCCAATTTCCAGCATATCTCGCTGTAATTTATCAGGCAGGGTCAGTACCTCACGCAAGGTTTGTGGTGCCGGTGATGCACTCCGTGCCGCCAGCGATGTATCAGGCTGGCTAAGTACTTCCGCTTGCTCAGAAGTCCACAGGGCCAGGTCCTCTTCTCGGGCATGTTCGGCTGCGTGGTCAGCCTGAAGAAGCTCCATTAGAGAGGCGCGTTTAACGGTAGGCAGAGGTTTTCCGGCGCTCAAAGCACGATAGATAGCTGCTACGCGAGACAGAGCGTTAAACACCGCAAAACCGTCTGCCACCACATGGCTAAAGCTGTGGTAAACCCAGAGTTTACCCCCGTAGTATGTGACAGCGGAGCGTACCGTAACACCCGCATCGGTGATCAGCGGTTCGCGAATCAGCTCGGATGCCCAATCACGTACCGTTGCCGGAACGGGATTCTGTTCTTCCGTTTCTTCCTGAGTCGGGAGGGAAATTACCGGAAGTACCTCAAGATTAGTCAAAAACTCATTAAGTGGCACGACTCGTTGCTCTGGACGCCCAGTCTGCACGCGCGTCTGCACCCGGAAACCTTCATTTTCACGATAGAGCTGAATAAAAGCCTCACGCAGGTAATCAAGATTTGTCTCGGGTGGGCATTCCATGATCTCCGCCGTGTTATAGCAGGGATTTTTGGGATCGATACTAGCGGCAAGATAAATACCTTGAGCGCTTTTGGTCAGGGGAATCCAGTCATGCTTGGACCCACTATGCTCGGTGATGCTCATAGTCCGGTCTATTCTTTCAGGCGGTGTCGTGTGCTGGTTGGGTGAGTATCGGCCTTATACAGGTACCGATTTCGTCAAAGTTAGCTGATGCGATTGAGCAAAAATTCGACGGTCGGGTTTTCTACCAATTCGGTGAATTCGATAGTAATCCCCTTGCCCGCGAGGTCATCAAGCAGGGCAAAAGCGCCCATTGAGTCCATCCCCAGAGAAAAAAGGTCGGTCGTAGACTCAGAAAAGGCGGTATCCAGCGAATCCGCCTCGTGGATGTACTGAGCAAGCAGGGGGCGAAGAGTAGTCTCTGCGGACATCATGTTCCTCTCTGGCATCATGTCTTATGTATGCCAAAATTTAGATACATGTAAATTGTAAATGAGGTTACCCTATATGAAAACTATGTAAACCTTTACATCACCGTCATATAGAGGGTGTTGACCACCTATACGTGACTATTATTCTCTGCGCATGCCTCACAGAGCACCTGCTTTTGAGTTAAACTTCCGGGGTAAGAACCTCAAGATTCTTACCCCGGTATTATGGTATCCGCACGCTTATTTAGCCCGCGCTAATGCTTACCTTAGTTACTCTTACTCCTGAGCCAGCATCTCAACTAGTTTAACGCGAAGTTCACGGCGTGAGATCTTACCCACGTTTGTGGTTGGCAGAGAGCTCAATACCTGTACACGTTCGGGGATCTTAAAATCAGCCAGCTTCTTTTCGGTGAAATACTCATACATGGTACGGCGCGGATTCTCACCGAGCGATTTCCCGGCCTGAGGTACAACTATCAAGCAGACGCGCTCGCCCACGGCTTCATCAGGCAGACCGAGGGCTACCGCATCCAAAATATCCGGATGCTCTAACGCCAACTCCTCAATTTCATCCACCGAAATCTTCTCACCGTTACGGTTAATTTGGTCTTTAGCGCGTCCAGTAACTTCAAGATACTTTCCCGCGACTATACGCACGATATCGCCCGTACGGTAAAAACCGTCTTCAGTAAAGCTGAGCTGATTAGCGTTTTCTTCGCGATAATACCCGCGAATCGTATAGGGCCCGCGCGTGAGGAGATGACCGCTCTGCCCTGGCTTGACCGGGTTATCCTGTTCATCCACCACGCGGATTTCATCAGCCGGGCTGATAGGGTATCCCTGAGTATTCATGCATATATAGGGTTCATCACGCAGACGAGTGTAATTCACCAAGCCTTCCGCCATGCCGAAAACCTGTTGGATTCTCACACCTAGGGTTGTTTCGAGCTCCCCCGCCACCGTCGGAGCAAGTTTCGATCCGCCCACCTGAAGCACGCGGAGCGAAGGCAGCTGCACGTCACGTTTCTTTACAGACGCCAGCCAGGCCTGCGCCAAGGGCGGTACGAGTGAGGTGAAGGTAACGCCTTCCATCTGAATCAGATTAAGCGCCGTCTGAGGGCTAGGATCGGCAGCAAATACGAGCTTACCTTGCACACACATTACGCCCAGGATTCCAGGCGAACTCATCGTGAAATTATGTGCCGCAGGAAGCACCACCAACATGGTTGTGTTGTTATTTAGCTTGCAGATATCGGCGGAACCACGCACCGAGTACAAGTAGGCTGCGTGAGTGCGCGGAATTAGCTTTGACATACCGGTTGTACCGCCGGAAAGCTGCAAAAATGCGATCTGCTCGCTTGCCAGAGTATTTTGGGTATTCTGCACAACACCGGGATGGAACGGCTCCGCCAGCTCCGCCTCGCTCAACGGAGTTACCGGAAGCGCAGCATCAAGGGCAGTAGGCGGTTCTAGACCATCAGCGCGCATCGTCTTTGCCACATCGTCGGCGAGCGCTGCAAAATCTGCCCCCGGAGTTTTCGAGGAAAATATATGCGCAGCGGCATCAGTGCGGGTTGCAAAATGAACAAGCTCACTCGTGCGGTGCTGTGGCAGACAAAAGACCGGTAAGGCCCCTGTCCAAAAAATACCCATGAGATATATCAGGTATTCGGCGATATTTCCTAACTGTAAAAGCACACGATCGCCGGGTTGCACCCCGGCATTCTCTAGGCGACGTGCTGCGGCACGAGCAGCCGCCTCCAGCTCTCCATAGCTCAGTCGAATCTGCTGCGGTTTGCCCTCTGCGTCGCTCTGTGCATGCGAAAGTGCCACTAACGCCGGAAAATGTGGCTTAGCACGGCAGGCATCAAGCAGAAACTCGGGTATGGTCTGATCGATCCAGTACCCTTCTTCACGGTAACGCCGTGCGAAATCCTCAGGAATCAGTGGGGTTTCGAGCAGTTCGGAGCGTTCCACAATCTGTTCGGTCATGTTGTTTATGTCTTTCTCGGCTATAAGATTTTAGGGGTTGGGCATAAGAATGCGATTCAGCGCGGGTATGATAGCTCCACGCCAGCAGGCGTAGTCGTGGCCGCCGTTGAACACAGTGTAGTTCAGGTGTGTGTCCACGGATTCGAGTTCCTGAACAAAACGCTGATGCGGTGGCAGCAGAATCCATTCCTGCTCGCCTACCTCAACCTCAAGGCGAAGGTGGGACAAACGGTGCAGTTCATTGGCTTCACGCAGCTGTGAGAGTTTGTCGAAAACCTGAGGCTGCCACAGCGAAGACGACTGAGCGATTGCCGCTCCGAAAGACTCTGGGCGCGAGAAAACCGCCAGCAGAGAAGACAGCCCGCCTAAGGATTGTCCGTTGATGATAATATCCTGTGGCTCTGGCCGCAGCCCGTGATGACGCCTCAAATGCGGAAGCGCTTCTTCTACAATATAGTCGGCTATGGGGCTGTCTCCATTGAGCTCTTGCCAGCGGCGTTCTCGGCCGCCCGAGTGCAGAAAGAAGACATTCATATCCGGAATACGCCCGGCGGCACAGGCTCGGTTGAGCATATGCTCCATACCGTGCCCGTACCAGACTTCACCGTCGAAAAGGATAAAAAGTGGAGAATCGGGGCTTGGGTTTCCTACCCGTCCCAACAAATATTCATGCCCGTCCGCAGTACTCATCCAGCGCGGTTCAGGAAGGTTGTCGAGTTCCTGCTGGGTGAGCAGAAACTCATGAACCGGCGCATCGGCAAGTTCAACCACACCCATACAACGGCCAATACGGTTGCAGACGGTCTTCGGGTTAAGCGGGTCGCCTTCACCAGAATCGAGAGCGGTGCGCAATGTCACCTGATCGTCCTCCCCCAGCCAGATCGGGCGTTCCCCTGGCAGTGTGGGAATAAAGTTATAGGAAGCCCGCCAGTCGGTGCGCATCTGGAAGCTCAGCTCCCACCAATCGGTGCCTGGAATACGTTCCATCAGAGACAACGGCAGGTTTTTCTCATCTGTCAGTCTATTGACAAAAATGAGAACCTGCTCTGCCGTGGCATGCTGATACAGGAATGTGACAATGCGTTCGTTCTCATTCGCTGTTCCGTCGTCATAGTAAGCCTGCTCGATAAGTGGAGTCCCATCCGCTACGATCTCTGTGATGCGGGCGTTAAGTTCTTGCGCGTCCACGGCTTCGCTTACGATGCGCGTCATAAGCGGGCTGGGTACGCGCGGGGCAGGTGTTGGGCGCGGGGTTTTAGGCGGCATAGGACGCGCCATGATCTTTGACTTGAGATTCTGTGTGGTTTTATGTGGAAGGGTCTCAAAATCACCCATAAAAGGCTCCTTAGTGACCTTCGCGGGCGGCGGCAATTGCGTCCGCGGCAATAGTAATCTCTTGGTGAGCTGCCGGAACTACCAGTGGTGTTCCGGTACAGGGGTCATCGCATATAACAGATTCTAGGTCGAAAACTTCCTGAATTAGCTCGGCAGTGACAATTTCTTGAGGATCACCCTGAGCGATAATCCTGCCTTCCTTCATGAGCACCGCATGAGTGGCGTATCGGAAAGCTAGGTTCAGATCGTGCAGCACAACCGCAACGGTATGCCCCTCAGAGTGGAGCTTCTTGGTAAGGTTTAGCACCTCAATCTGGTGGGTAATATCCAGGTAAGTGGTTGGCTCGTCCAACAGAATCAAAGGCGTCTGCTGGGCAAGGGTCATGGCAATCCACACGCGCTGACGCTGACCGCCGGAAAGCGCCTCAATAGGACGTTCGGCCAGTTCCAACACGTTCGCGGCTTCCATAGCCTCAACGCAGGCCGCCTCATCCTTCTCAGACCAGGAACGCAGAAGGGATTGATGCGGGTACCGGCCGCGTGCCACAACATCCGCCACGGTCAACCCGGTGGGCGCCTCCGGCGTTTGAGGAAGCATGGCGAGAATCTGCGCGATGGAGCGGGATTTCATCTTTGAAAGCGGCAGACCATCAAGAAAGACCTTTCCGCCTTTGAGAGGATTCACACGCGCCAGAGCTTTGAGTAAGGTAGATTTACCGCAGGCGTTAGGACCCAAAATAACGGTAAGCTCACCCTCAAGCACCTTGAAGTCTATACCGCTGAGCACTGTGTGGTCGCCATAGGCTACGACCATGTCTTCGCCTGCGAGTCGGCTTTCGCTAATCTCTGCACGAGCCTTCACTAGCTCTTCTTCCTTTCAAGGTAAATCAGGTAAATCAGATATAAACCGCCTAGGGCTCCGGTAACCACACCGACCTGTAGGGTACGGCCGGGAATTGCAAACCTTCCAATAAGGTCTGAGGCCAGCACCATCAACGCGCCCATGAGGGCAGATCCGAAAAGGGTAACGCCGCCGCTTCGCCCCAGGGTTTTCACGATATGCGGGGCAGCAAGTGCCACGAATGCTATGGGACCGGTAGTCGCGGTGGCTAGGGATACGAGAAGCACACCGAGGAAGAGCGCACACACCCGATAAGCGTTGACATTCACGCCTAGTCCTGACGCCACGCTATCGCCAAACCGAATGGCCCCGAGAGGGCGTACTAGGGCTAGAAGCGCGGGAACTGTGACGATCAGAAAAATCATCAGTGTAATCGTACGCGGCCACGACATATCATCGAGAGAACCGGCAAGCCAGGATGCTGCTGTCTGCGCCTGAGTCAGTGATGCCCGAACTACCAACAACGAGTTGAACGCCGCAAGAGTCGATCCTACACCAATACCCACAAGCACTAGGCGGAATCCGCGTAAACCTGTATGTCGAGTCAGTAACCACACCGTAATGGATGTTGCGATACCGCCAATGAGGGCACCGATAGCAACTTCTATTGGACCAGAGTCGAAGACGATAATCTGCAGGAGTGCACCAGTTGCGGCACCGTGTGTAAAGCCGATAATATCTGGTGAGCCCAGCGGATTACCCGAGATTACCTGGAACAGCGCCCCTGAAAGTCCTAGAGCTGCGCCCACAAGCAGAGCTGCCACGATGCGCGCTTCACGCTTCTGTACTAAGACCACTGTGATGCGTTTACCCCGCCCAACGAGAGCATTGATGACGTCCATCGTCGTCACTTTGTAGTCGCCCTGTTGCAGCCCCCACAGGCTAAGTGCCACGATGAGAGCGATCAGCACAATGTACAGCGTCAAAACCCGCCAGGGAACCTGCGCCTGAATGAGTCCGCGTGAGTTAAGAACAAGCCTGCCAGCCAAATCGTGACCGCGCCGTGCGCCTCGAGGGAGCGAAGATTCCTGTTTCTGAGTCTTGAGGTTCGTCGCCTTAGTCTGTGTATCTGTCATCAGAGAGCTTCCACCTTACGACGAGTCATCAGGAATAGGAAGAGGGGTGCCCCTGCAAGGGTAGCGATAATTCCTACCTGAGTTTCCTGCGGGTGCTCCGGGGTCGCCATAATAACACGGGCTAAGACATCGGACATGAGCAGCCAGACGGGGCCTAAGAGTGCGGAGCCATAGTTAACCCAGCGCACATCATTGCCCATTATGGCACGCACTACAAAGGGAACTGCCAAACCGACGAAGGAGATTGGTCCGATAGCAGCGGTTGCTGCACCTGCAAGAAGCGTTACGGCAAGAAGTGTGAGGTTTTGAGTTTGATACACTCGTACGCCCAAGGAGATAGCGGCTTCTTCACCCATACTTAGCGCGTTGATCGAGGGTGCTACAAAAAACGCTACAAGCAGACCCACGAGGATCACGGGGGCAACGGCCTGTGCAACTGATATATCGCGCCCTTCTAAAGACCCGGTAACCCACACACGAAATTCGTCAAAAGCATCTTGGTTCGAGAGCATAAGTCCCTGTGCTACAGCGGCAAGAGCGGCAGAGATGGCCACACCGGCGAGAGCTAATTTAACAATTGAGCCGTCTCGACCACGCCCGAGGGTATAAACGACAGTGGCGGCTATAGCGCCCCCAACAGCGGCGGCAATCATATACTGCCAAATACCGAGAACACCGAAAAGTACAACAGTGAGGATGACTGCAACGGCGGCACCGGCGTTGACACCCATCAGACCAGGTTCGGCGAGTGGGTTACGGGTGAGTGACTGCATGAGTGATCCGGCAACTGCGAGGGCCGCCCCGCAGGCTATCCCGATGAGTGTCCGCGGAATGCGCTGCTCAAAGATAATGGCATGACTTTCGGGGGTTGATTGCCCCGCTAAGGTTTCTACGATGGTTTCGGGGGAGAGTGATTTTAGCCCAATAGTTAGCGAGGCAAGAATACTCACGCCGAGCAGAACCGCAAAAATAATAAGCCAGGTTATTCGTCGGCCGTTTTTTTCGTTGCGCCCACTTTTCATGGTTCGTGAGGCTCCTGTGCGTTCCAAGATTACGCTCAACGAGACTCCTTTATTATATGTGGTCTAAGATACAGTGCTACCAACAACGCTACCGTAAAGATAGCTAAGACCGCCTTATCTCGATACCGTGTCTTGATCCCTATGGCGTTAGGGTACCTTTGGTTCTTCTCCTGAGCAAGAGTGCCAAACGCGCGCCACAAAGGAGCGTTATCCCCCCTGCGGCGCGCGCTTATCACCATTGTCTATGGACGCTTCCGAATAATCAGTACGGCAATAGCACCGATAATAGCAACGCCAAGCACAGATACGCCCAGCCATGGGAATTCCTGCCCATACGTTACCGTTGTGTTGCTGGTTTTATGGCTATCTGCCTGTGTCTTTGCGGAGCTAGAGGCCGACGCGCTGCTCTTCGCACTGCTGGATGCAGAGGCGCTGGCGGTCTTCTTCTGCTCGCCCTTGTTAGCGTTCTGGTCGTTTTTCTGATCGGAGGAATCTTTATTCCCGCCCTCGTCAGCCTCAGCGTTTAAACGATCATACTCTTCTTTAGAGATAGGGTTGCCATCAGCATCAAGATAGACGGTCTCTTGCTCAGATGAACCACCGTCCTGTGCCGAGTTACCGCCGTTATCTTCGGAACCATTATTATCCGAACCTGCAGATCCGGCGTTATTGTTGGACGAAGAATCGGAGCCGCCCTTAGAGGACCCTCCGTTATTCGACGAGCCGCCATTATTGCCGCCCCCGTTATCGGGTTCTCCAACGGTAAATACAGGGCTCTTATTGGTATACCGCCCTCCCGTATTACCTTTATTACGACCGTTGGCGTCTTTACCTCCGCCTCCTCCCGTTGCAAGGAAGCGAAGCGTATGGTCGCCGGAGCCTGCGTTAGAGAGCACAAATGAACCGTTTAGGTTCCCCTTGCTATCCGTTGTTTGCCTATGCACGACGCCGTCATCATCTAGTTTGACGGTAACCTGCGTGTTTTCAGGGAAACCTGTCAAAGTGAAGTTAACTACGCCTCCAGGAGTCACATGAGGACTTACAGTTGAGCTGGTTCCTGGGGTGTTCTCTGATGCTCCTCCAGGTGGGATCGCATTCGCAGCTCCCATCCCCAGGCCAAGACTAAGGGATATTGCCGCGCAGGCAGTGAGCGCCTTTGATACTGTCTTTGTGGTTCGCATGAGTTTCCTCTTCTGTGCGACTAGTGGTAATTTATACCGGTTCCCTCCCCCACCGACGGTGTGGGAGGGAACCCTGATGTTTGAGATATTGTGTATATTTCCTCAGGTGTGAGAGGTGATTACGCCCTCTTGCGGAAGGTTAGTGCAAGCACCAAGATAATCAGACCCGCGATAGAGAGCAACACGTTATTTGCATTGTTCGCGAACCAACGCGAGAAGCCGCTAAGCTCAGCGCCAATGATATTGGGGGCACTATTGCTGTCGGACTGTGTTGCCGCGGTAGTTGCATTGCCTTGGGTACCGTTTTTACCGGGCGCGGCCTTGGCCGTGCGGGTTTTCTTGGGTGAGCTCTTGGCATGGGCACCGCTGTTACTACCGTTCTTTGCGGCAGCTTTAGCGCGTGCCTGCACACGGTTGATGAGCGTATCGTTTTCCAGTTCAGCAGCAGCCCCAAGAGAAGCCTGCTTCGTAATGGTGCCTTGACGGGCTGTAAAGTTGATTCCGGAGCTCTGGGGGGGAATAGGTGCCACAGAGCCATATCCTGATCCGTTGTTACCCGACCCGGCATCATAGCCGCCTGCGATTGAACCATTGTTAGAGGCATGATTACTACTTACAGGGGCTAACGTGGAGCCATCAGCGCCAGCAATCGTAACGGACAACGTCACCGAATGCTGCTCGTCGCCCTTCTGTAAACTACCGGTCAGGAACGTGATATCGTGAACGGTGCCCACGCCCCATTTATCGCTATTTGGGAACGGCAAAGTATAGGTAAACTTGCCATCAGCATCAGCCTGAATAATGGCCACAACACCACGAGACGCATAGTCTTTACCGTTATAAACCACGGCACGGTCAAGTTTAATGTCTCCACCATCGTATTTAACGGCGATAACGCTATAAGGGCTCCATCCAGAACCGTTAACGACGATTCCCTGACCGTGGGTCACAGTCTTAGGACCGGTTACGGTAGCATCACCGTCGGACGCAGTCTGAGTCTCAACGACAGGAGCAGGTGCAGTAGGTGCAGGTGCATTATTTTGTGCACCCTGGTTCGCAGTACCGCCCTGATTATCTGCTGGGCTAGGCTGAACATCGATGTTACCGTCATTTTGATGATCCTGTGCAGGAGGATCTGCAGGCTGCTGAGGCTCTGGTTTTTTGGTGTCATTAGCTGAAGGGTTACCTGGCTGCTGACCATTATCCTTTGGATCCTCGGCAGTGGCAGGAGCATCACCTATGGTCACGTTGAGAGTTACCGAATGCTTCGCAGCGTCGCCCTTTTGCAAACTGCCGCTTAGGAAAGTAATCTCGTGCTGTGAACCGTCCGTCCACTTCTCAAACCCGGTTGAATTCTCAGCGTTCGGGAACGGCAGCTTTGCGGTGAACGTACCATCAGGATTAGCCGTAACGACGGCTACAACACCGCGTCCAGCCAAATCCTTACCGTCATACGTTACGGGATTCGTAGACTTGACTTCACCGCCGTCGTACTTCACGGCGATCACAGAACCGGTACCGTCGGCATTCTTCCAGCCGGTACCGCTAACCTCGATTTCCTGACCGTTTTTCGCGTATTTCACACCGGTCACAGTAACGCCGTCGGACTCAACAGTCTGCGAGTTCTCAAAAGCGGCAGGAGCAGGATTATTTTCTGCCGGTTGAGGAGCTGGTTTCTCATCTGCCTTAGGCTGCTGCTCTGCTTCGTTCTTAGCAGCGTCGTCAGCTTTGGGCTGTACCGGAGTTTCCTCAGCTTTAGGAGTCTCTTCTACCTTCGGAGTATCAGCAGGAGTCTCATTCTTAGCTGCCTCATCAGTCTGAGGCTGCTGTGCAGGCGTTTCTTCAGCCTTTGGAGCTTCTGCAGGGGCCTCATTCTTGGGGGTTTCTTTCACCTGAGGCTGCTCGGGAGTCTCCGCCTTTGGAGTCTCTTCCGCTTTCGGGGTTTCGACTGCCGGAGCTTCTTCGCCCACGGTTACTGTATGAGTTGCTGAGTGCTGCTCATCGCCCTTCTGCAAACTGCCGCTCAGGAAGTTAATCTTGTGTTCTGAACCGACGGTCCAGTTAGCATTAGTAGGGAAAGGGATGGTTGTGGTGAAGTTACCGTTCTCGTCTGCCTTAATAACCGCTATAACACCGCGTGCCGACAGATCCTTACCATCGTGCGTCACCGGTTCTGTGGGTTTAACCTTACCGTCATCATATTTCACAGCGATAACGGCGTTGGCACCCCACCCCGAGCCACTAATCTCAAGGCCCTGACCGTTCTTAATAACCGTAGAGCCTGCAACGGTAGCAGTATCGTTTGCTTTCGCGGCGGGTTGTTCTACCTTACCTTGAGGCATTCTCTCGTTGCCTTCACCCGGAACCTTCACAGCAGGATCCTGTGCCTGCACATTATTACCGGCTTGGGCGGGGGTAGCATCCGGAGTTTGGCCCGGATCTTCAAGAGCGGTTGCGGGGGTTGTTACGCCGGGTGCAAGCAAAGCACCCGCAAGCGCTACCACGGCACTGTAGCGGGCGGCATGATGTGCGTGCTGTGTCATCGTTATGTTCCGTTTCGTGTATAAGGTTTTCAAACTCTTTCAAGACAGCCCCAGGGGCATGTTGCTGTCTTTCAAAAGCATTTTGTGTATCTTCAGCGTATTCGTCGTTGAGTATTCAAGAGTCTAGATGCGGCACCTCCTCAAGTGAGGTGCCGCGTCTAAAATCTAATCCTACTGTCCCTGATTATTGTTTTGATTTTCGAGTAGTTTGCTGCGAACATCCGCAACAATACCGTTCATCAACAGGGGACCACCGGTTGAGGTCCATTTAGAACCCTCAACCGTAATAATATGTTCGTTCTGGTAGGCTTTCAAATTCGTGAAGCCAGATGTGGCCTCTGCCTTCTTCAAAACTTCTGATGCACCATTGGCACTAGCATCACCTTGAACATTCGGGTTCTTCTGGCTTGCGCCGCCCAAAGTACCAATAAACATGTAGTCGGCGTCAATATCCGAGAGGTTCTCCAAAGAGACCGGCTCTGAGTGACCCTGCCCTTCACGATCCTGTGCCGGGGGACGCTGCAGCCCCAAATCTGAAAGCACCTGACCGGCTGGGAGTTCCTTCAAGATCAGTGCAGGACCGTTACCCGCCCAACGCACGATCGAGAAGGTCTTATCACCGTACAGAGGTTCTAGCTCCTTCTTGAGCTGCTCAGTAAGTTTTTCGTAGTCTTCCTCAACCTTCTTACCCTGGTCTACCAGGTTAAGAGCATCCGCTACCCGCTCAAAGTTGATGGTCCAATCACCGCCGGCATATCCGGTGTACACCACGGGAGCAATATCCTGCAGAGTCTTGTATGCCTCTGAACGTTTATCCACGCCTGTAGAATCAGCCAGAATAAGGTCTGGTGTGAGGGAGGCAACCTTATCGTAGTTAACCTCAGACACAGAACCGACAAGTGTAACGTCGTCTCCTACCTTATCTTTGAGGTAGTTAGGCACAGTCTGCTGACCGCGACCAGAAATAGCGCCTACAGGCTTAACGCCAAGTGCGAGTACCGCATCCAAAGTAGGTTCTGAGAGAACTACAACGCGCTGCGGTTTAGTAGGTACCGTAATTTCTTCCTCATCTACATTCTTAACAACGCGAGTCTCACTTTCGGGAGATTCCGAAGAGTCAGAAGTCGTAGATTCCTGGCTGCATGCTGCAAGTGTGAATGCAGTGCCTGAAGCAAGCGCCATACCTAGAAAGTTACGGCGATTTACCATGAATTGAGCTAGTGACGCTGGGTGTTCAAAAGACATATTTCTCCTAAGACAAATAAACTCTACCTAACCTTACCGTCATATATGCCCTACTTCAAGGAAAAACTCTCATGGTTAACGTTAAGAATCGTCAATCTTTTTACCGATATGTGGTTTTTTCATTGGAAATACAGGTTTTTATAGTCATTACATAAAGCTATAAAGACGTTATGTCATCAAAAATATTTCACGCTTTAATCGTTTACATCGTCATAATACGCGCACATTTTTAAGAACAACTGCATCCATCAGACAGATTTATCCCGGTGTGAGGATGTGACCTCCACGTCTTTCGCACCCTCTCCCCTAGAGAACGCAAAGCAGCAATCGCGGCCTGAGGATCTTCTGCCCCATACACCGAACTGCCTGCGACGAAACAGTCTGCTCCGGCTTCCGCAGCTCGCACAATCGTTTCCTCCGTAATCCCGCCATCAACCTGAAGCCGCACCGGGATACCGGACCCTTCAAGCGCCGATGCGGCACGACGAATTTTAGGCAAAGTGACATCAAGGAATTTCTGCCCGCCGAAGCCTGGTTCTACCGTCATAATCAGGAGCATATCTATTTCTGTAAGCAGATCGAGGTATGGTTCTACGGCAGTTGCCGGGCGTAACGCCAACCCAGCTTTTGCCCCGGATTCTCGCAGAGTACGCGCCAGCTTAATAGGTGCGGTAGCCGCCTCCGCGTGGAAGGTTACCGATTCGCTGCCTACGTCGGCATACTGGGGAGCCCAACGATCAGGATCATCAATCATCAAATGCACATCAAAAGGCACGGGCGAAACTTCGCGCAGACGCTTAACAACCGGAGGCCCCCACGTCAGATTTGGTACAAAGTGGTTATCCATCACGTCAATGTGTGCCGCATCCGCAGTCGAAATGCGTTCTAACTCGTGCTGTAAATTTGCAAAGTCGGCAGAGAGTATAGACGGATTAATAGCAACAGACATGAGAAAACCTCCTCAACATGACATACGGATATTCGGATAACAATAATCGCCACACTAAAAATACGGTTGCATTGGGCGATTCTAATTCTTACGGAAAAGTGCAAGGAACATAGCATCAGTACCATGAATATGCGGCCACAGCTGTGCAGTCGTTGATGCTTCACCCAGAATATCTTCCTGACGAACCGAGGAGGATTTTTTAAGGCGTACCTGTGGACGATACCCGGGAGCCTTATCGCCCGCAAGAGCGCTTCGTCCTTCAGCACTCGGCAGGGCAACGCTTTGAAGTATCGACTGTGTATCCAGCAGACACACTTTTCCAGTCTCCAGTATCTCCGCAACAATATTTTGAGTCTCAGCAGCATGCGGTGAGCAGGTTACGTACGCGATCACACCGCCAGGCCGCGTAACTTCACACGCAGCCTCCAGAAGCTGACGCTGCAGAGGCAGCAAATCGGCAATATCACGCGGGGATTTACGCCAGCGTGCCTCCGGACGCCTGCGAAGGGCGCCTAGCCCCGAGCAGGGAACATCAACCAGAACACGGTCAAATTTCTGTTCCGGCTCGATGCCCGCGGGTAACCGCTCAGCATTTTGTGCAAGCGTTTGGGATATCTCACGCCCATCTCCGGTGAGAACAACATACTCGTCGTGAGAAAGCGGCCGTAAAGATTGTGAAACCAGTTTTGCACGATGCGCTGCCGACTCATTCGCCACCACCCGAGCACCACGCTGCGCGCCCAAAGCCGCCAACAGTGCAGCCTTACCGCCCGGACCGGCACACAAATCAAGCCACGCAGAGTCTTGCCCTTCAAGAGGAGCTGCAACAAGCGCGCGAGTAACCAGCTGCGAACCTACATCCTGTGCACGCACGGTACCCTCGCGAACACTTTCCAACCTGCCCAAATCGCCAGCAGAATATAAAGCGGAGTCCTCTACCAGTTCACCCTCTACCGCACCTTTCTCGAAGGCTTCCTGCAGGTCGCCTATTCCTGGAAGTGCTATAAGGTTTACCACAGGTGCCTGGTTATCGGCCTCAAGAAGCTCCTGGATTTCGGCCGGAGACCTGCCATGAGCCGCAAGCGCTTGACGCATGGAACGCACAATCCAGGTCGGATGCGATTTTGCGAGCGCAAGTTTTTCGGTGTCGTCCTTAGCATCAGCTTCCAGACGAGCGTACCAGTCCTCACGGCTGCGTTCACTCACACGGCGCAGCACCGCGTTCACAAAGTTTGCGGGACCACCGCCGATCTGTGCACGGGCTAATGCGACGCTTTGGTTAAGGGCTGCATGGGCGGGCACGCGCATGCTCAAGAGCTGATGAACGCCCATCCGAAGTACGATCAACGTGGTTGTACCGATTTTCTCTAGCGGACGATCCGCACAATGCGCCAAAATGGCGTCGTAGGTACCCTGGCTGCGCAGGGTTCCGTAGGTGAGTTCGGTGGCAAAACCCGCATCCCGATGGTCAAGATGATGGGTACGAATCGTGCCGGGCAGCACGAGGTTTGCGTAGGAGTCGTTTTGCGCTACCGCGTTGAGAACCTCAAATGCGACGAGGCGCGCGGGGTCTGCAGAGCGTGAGCGCTGTGAGGGCGCAGTCGCAGAGAACTCGCGGGATGAAAGCTGCTTACGGTTGCGCTCATGTCCGCTCTTATTGCGTTTGGAAGCACCGCCTCCGCCGCGTTTCATGCCATCGTGGGAGCGCTGGGCACGTTCGTTTCGGCGTTGTTCACTAGTCTTACCGTCAAATCGTTTTGATGATGCACCGCGATTTCGCGGATTCCGTGAGCCATTTTTGTCGTTATAACGTCGTTCCGTCATGAGAGCACTACCTTTCCTTCGGCGAGGCCGCTACCGAGACCGCGTGCCCAGGCGAGCGCGTCCATCATTTTTTTACCGGCAGGTTGTACACGCACCAGTTCTAAAGCACCGTCCGCCGTACCCACATAGAGTTTTTTACCACGGAGTTCAAGCTGTCCAGGAGCCAGGGTACCGGCCTGATCGCTCAGACGCACACCGCCGATCTTGAGTCGGTTCCCCGAAAATTCACACCAGGCTCCAGGTTCCGGGGTTACTGCGCGAACTTGAGCAAGAATTTTGTGGGCGCTTTGGGTGAAATCTATGCGCGCATCGGCGTTGGTCACCTTTGCCGCATAGCTGACGGATTCGTCCTCGCGCTGCGCGGTTCCGTGCTCGCCTGCCTCAAGCCGTACAAAGGTATTCGCTAACAGCTCTCCCCCGCTTTGCGCTAGACGTGTAAGAATGCTCCCGGCAGTATCGTCTTCCGTCACCAACGTGGATTCTTCTTCGAAAACCGCGCCAGTATCCAACCCGGCTTCTAGAAGGAAGGTGTTCGAGAAAATCTCGCTTTCTCCCGCCATGAGGGCACGCTGTACAGGTGCGGCACCTCGCCACGCAGGCAACTTCGAAAAGTGCAGATTAACCCAGCCGTAGGGAAGCATATCTAGTGCTTGCTGGGGCAGAATTGTGCCATATGCGACCACGGCGGCAGCTTCGGCTCCCAGCGGGGCTATCTGCTGTTGAGTTTCTGGCGACCACCGGTTCGCTTTAACGATAGGCAGCCCGAGCTCTTCAGCACGTTGTGCTACGGGCGAGGGGGTAAGGATGCGCTTTCGACCTACCGGCGCGTCCTCGCGCGTGAGCACTCCAACCACCTGAACCCGCGGGGACTGGACAAGCGTATCGAGAGGGTACACAGCGATCTCGGGGGTTCCCGCGTAGAGAATTTTGAGGGTCATGGGTGCCTCCTTAAACCTGGTGGAATACGGTATGTCTATGCTCTGAAGCTGCCTAGGGAGGCGCCGAAGCTTCCTCCAACCCGCATTGCTCGTTCGGCAGAGGTCTGCGCTGTCACCTTGTTGTAATCTGCGGCTCGGATGGCGCGCATAACCCGTTTACGATCTTCGCCGACAAGGCGATCGATAAAGAGTTTGCCGTGAAGATGATCGGTTTCGTGTTGGAGCATACGCGCGAATAGTCCTTCCCCTTCAAGCACCAGGGGCTTTCCCATCTTGTCTACGCCTCTCACCCGGGCCCAGTTCATGCGCGGAGTATCCGATTTCATACCGGGTACCGACAGGCATCCTTCCCCTCCCTCTTGAGGCTCCGTTCCGGTCTCAAGTACGGGGTTGATAATATATCCTTCGCGGTCGTCAATACCGCCAAAGGTAAAAATTTGTTTGGAGATACCAATCTGAGGCCCAGCCAGCCCGACTCCCTCAACGTCGTACATGGTGTCAAGCATATCGTCGATCAGTTTGGCAAGCTCCCGATCAAAAACGGCGATAGGCTCACATTCGCTGCGAAGAACGGGGTCGCCTACGGTACGGATACTCAGAATTGTCATATATCTCCCTGACGCGTTTGTTATGGTACGCAGATATGCTCCGAATAGGGTGAAGAGCTGTCAAATACCAGCATTCTATTGTACCGGCTGAGGTATCCGTCCAAATAGAACACTCGTGATTATTTTGTTTTTCTTCTACCGGGTTTACTAGGCTACCTGTGTGTGATCTCCCGAAGGTGGTTGACCTGCCACAGGAGGCGGAACTACCGGCATGAGCGCGTCGTCCGGGAATTCGTGAACTGTACGGTTATGCTCCCAGACCCTCCGCAATGCACAGAATTTATACCAGTTCTGTTCAAGAATCTTTGGATTTGCCTGATGCGGCACCACCTGCGTTTCGCCCAGTGCCACGCCCATCAGGATGGGGGCATCGCCGTATTTCCAGGGTTCCCAGGTTCCCGCGACAGGGTCTACCAGCGATTCTTCGGCTTTGAGCCCAGCAACCAGCTGCATAACCACCTTGTCGTCAAGGGGTTTAACACGCCCTCGCCGGTCGGTGCCTTTAGTTTTATAGTCAATAATGCAGGTTCGTCCGGCGATCTGAGCGACAAGGTCCAGCGTTCCGGCGTAACCTACGGACTTATTCCAGATAGTAATTTCTGCGGCGAGTGGTTGAGGGCGAAAAGCGTCCCACCATTCATCGAACCTATCCGCATAGGCTTGTTCGCCGTTGAGGATAAGCTGTTCTCGACATTCTTCGACATTGTGTTCCGCTCCCATGGTGCGTAACGCAATATTCTCGGCGTAATTATGTACCCTGTCACCGCGCTCGGCTGCAGCATCTCGGTACCGTTCGGATGCGGCCGCCGCATCACGAATAATAGCGTACTTGAGCCCCGAGGATCCGGCAGCACGATAAGCTCTCTGGTCTTCGAGAGCAGCTTTTGCAGCCATATAGCCGTGCCACCCGCTCATATCGGTAGCGTGCTGACCGATAACGGTCGTGATGGAAGGAACTAGCAGCTCTCCGCCGCGTTTACGAGAGTACATGCGACCGTAATCGGTTGGATTTGCTAGTTCTGGTGCTGTCACCGAGTACCTTCTTGATCTGCGGATAGCGATTGGGGCTGTATACAAAAACCCCCGTTGCGGATGTACAAACGGGGGGGGTGGCTCGTGCGTGATACTGGGTTCGAACCAGTGACCTCTTCGGTGTGAACGAAGCGCGCTACCACTGCGCCAATCACGCCTACAGGTAAACACTATACCGAGTGGGAAGATAGCGCGTCAAATATGGGTTGTTGCCCTTATTTGAGGCATCAGAAGGGCATTTGGGGTCCGGCCAGAAGCAACAAAAAATCCCCAGATCTCCGTGATCTGAGGATTATTCCTAGTGTGACCCCAACCGGATTTGAACCGGTGTTGCCGCCGTGAGAGGGCGGAGTACTAGGCCGCTATACGATGGGGCCATAGCATCGAGTGATGCCCGCTGGGGTACCAGGACTCGAACCTAGAATGACGGTACCAGAAACCGTTGTGTTGCCAATTACACCATACCCCACTATTTCACTATGTTGTTCCGGTAAAACCTCAACGATTTTCACCGCAACGAGTAATAACTATACCGGTGCTTTGTTGCATCATGCAACTTCGTACCTTGAGATGGTCGTCACAAAAGTTATACCCCGCTTCCAGAACCTCCGAATGCACGCCAGTCGGGTGAAGGCACCCAAGAGATGCCTTCACCCGACTCATACATGTTATTCAAGCAGCAATATAAACTTACCGGCTAAGCAATGATAGTCATCTCACCTGCTATGCGCTATTTTGCGGGTTCGGGCGCTGAAACCTTCACGGAATCAAAATTACCCATGTAACGCATCATATAGGCTGCCATAGCATCGCGCTTGACTGAGTCATGCGGACGGAACGTACTATCGGGCCAACCAGTGGAGAGCTTCGAGAACTGGAACCACGAAATCTCCTTGACAAAGGGGCTTCCCGAAACATCCATAAAGGTCGCTTTCTGCTGAACTTCCGGGGATCCTGCGGCACGATAGAAGAAGGCCGCCATAGCCTCGCGGTTTATTGAGTCTTCAGGACGGAAGGTACCGTCTTCCCAACCTGTCGTAATACCGGTTGCCTTCAGCCACGCAATTTCCTTATAGAAGGGGTGGGTTGTAGGAACATCACTGAAAGGAGATTCCACGGGTGCCTCAAATTCAGGAGAACCCGCCAGGCGATATAGGTACGCTGCCATTGCTCCACGTTCGATGCTCTCCAAGGGGTGGAATCCGCCATCAGGGTAACCGGTTGTAATGCTCTTCTCCCCGAGCTTGATGATGTCGTTCTCAAAGAGGTTACCGGCAATATCGTTATACGACACGTTGGTTAGAGCCCTGTTGTCGCCGCCTGTCAGAGGAATGGGATAGCCCGCGAAAGTTTCCTGCTGCGGGGTGATCCGCTTAATCTCTACCCCTGGATTTTCCGCTGTCACATTCTCCGGGGTAACCATCATCTTGGTAATAGAATCAGCAGTTTCTTCTTTGGAAGTTAGCGTTCCCTGGGCGTAATCCATGCCGAAGGGAATGGTCGTATCGGGAGCAAAACCATCCTTATTAGCGATATAGACCTCACCATCAGCACCCAAGGTAATATCGTTGGCACCCTTAGATGCTGACTGCACTTCTCCAATAAGACGATCAGCGCGACCATCAATCACGCCAACCTTACCGGTAGCAAAATCCGTAACGTATACGAGGTCACGATCTTCATCATTGACGAGTGCAAGTGCCTGCTTACCGAAAGGAATAGACTTCTTATATTCCCCAGTCTTGAGGTCATACACAGTCACCCCGGAATTACCCTTAGACTCGCCGCTCTGACGGTCATAACTGCCTTGTGCAGAAACGTAGATCTCCTGTTCAGAAATATCAATGGCAATATCGGAAGGAAGAACATCAACGCCTTCGACATCAGCGTGGGTCTGGATTTCCTGCAAAACCTTAAAAGTGCTCGTGTCAATCACATAGATTTTGCCGGTGGTGCGCTCGGGAACATAGAGTTTACCATCATGAATAGTGGTATTCATGCTGATGTAGCGCTTACCTTCTTCGTCTCCACCCACTTTGATCTTCTCGACCTTATGGGTCTTCAGATCAATGGCAGATACAAAGAAACGGCCCGTTACGAATGCTTTGCCGGAGGCAGTATCTACCTTCACCTCACGCGGATGCTCGATCCAGTTTTCATCTCCCTCTTGAGCTCCGTAGTTGGTCCACAAGAGATTGAGATTATTCTGATCGTACACAGACACAGCGTTATCACGAGTATTCGTCACCCAAATGGTGCCATTCTCATCATCCACGTCAATACCAAAGGCACCCAAATTCTTATACCCAGCGTTGTATCCGGTACCGGCTCGGGTGATAGGTAAGGTGGCTATTGCTTCTATCTGGAGAGTCTTCTCATCCAGACGCGCAATAGTCGATACGGACATATCGCGGTTAGAGCCAGCAATGAAGATTTTGCCGTTTTTTGAATGGCGAATCTGATACTGCCCTGGAATCCCCTGCACCTGTTGAGCCTGAGCAGCAGTAATCTGCTGCGGGGCAGGAGACTCTACCGCAAAGGACGCGGGCACCGTAAGAGATACCCCCATGAGCGACATCAATAGTACCCCAACGGTAGCAACCTTGAAAGACCTATGCTGAGCTGTAGCTGATAAAAGAACCATATGAACTCCTTGAGAGGATGACGAGTAACAAAAATTAGTTACCCTATAGTTAAAACTTAGGGTAGGAGTACCTAAGAAGGTGTACCCCCTATACTCACGTCTTTCCTCCCAAAAAGCAATAGAAATATCATCTATGACGTTTATTTTCTTAGAGACTTATCGTCATCAAAATCTTGGAGCACGGCAGAATCCCCGAATTTCCACGGAAGATAAACCAACATTTACGGTTCCTTACGACATGCGCACAAAAAAGCCCTGAAGATTACTTCAGGGCTTTCTCAGAGCGGTTGACGAGACTTGAACTCGCGACATCCACCTTGGCAAGGTGGTGCTCTACCAACTGAGCTACAACCGCAATATTCTGTTTTCACAAAATAACGAGCCGGAACCTTCATTCATTCCGACGCGCTCACAGGTAAATACTATACTGTACCGTTTGATAACCCGCAACTCTTACACGCATAAATCTTTTCATGATATTCTCCAGCTCACTATTTTCCTCAGACCTACATCATGCTGACTAGGGCTTATAGACATGAGAGCAAGCACGTATATTTTCTATATGATGCCCTTTACAGGCGTTTAGAGCACGCCAATACGCTGCAGGATGTTACAAGTTCGAGGATTCCTGCCGGCGATGATGCTGATGTCCCAGGTGATGCGCGTGCTCAGCAGAAGACTCAACGGCAGCATCCGCGATGGATTCCGCATGAGAATTACGTTCGGAACCCGTACCGACCCCAGTGCGGCGCTCCCCTTCGCTGGGCGTTACTCCATCCTCAGTCATCTCATCTACCATGCGGATCAAGAACGACTTCGCATAAATAATGCCAAACCCAAAGAGAAGCGCGGCCAGAACCCAAATGACGAAGGTTACCCAGTCCCAGTGACCGCCCAACCAAACCTTCACGCCTATGTAAACTGCCAATGCTACGGCAGACATGATGGCGGCAAATGTTACATCGCGTCGAGTCATGCTTTATCCTCCTCACCAATTTCCAGCCGCTCTTGGGTGTTTTCTAGGGGGCTATCCCCCACCAGGGCTTCGCCTCCCGGCTGGTGTCCGCCTGCTTCACGTTCACGTGCAATCTGTTCATCATCAAACTTAGCTTCATGATACGCCGCGAAATACGCTAAGGCGCTGGCTAACACAATTATCACAATGGTCCAGATAGATCTCACTGCATCCGCAATAGTGGCAATAAGCAACACAATTGATGCATTCGCAAACGCCATCACGGTTCCTTTGCGCAAAGCACGCACAATGTATTTGTTATGGTTCACCTTCACCTCCCACGATGCACGACCGTATAACCAGCATAAGCCGAGAGCCCTACATTCCTCTAGCGCACAATGTGTAGGCGTCTCTTGCGCGCAGAAAAACCCGGTGGCTCGCGCAAACTCGTGAACCACCGAGTTCTTCTTTTCAAAAAAGATACGGCTATGCGTTCGGGCTACGCCCCGAGCTCAGCAGCCAAAGCCCGCACACGGTTGAGAGAAGATTCCTTCCCCAGAATCTCCATGGATTCAAAGAGCGGGGGCGAAATACGCTCACCCGAAACGGCGATACGTACCGGTCCGAATGCCAAACGCGGTTTGATCTCAAGCCCCTCCACGATAGCGGAGCGCAGGGCAGATTCGATACTTGCTGCATCCCAGACTTCGAGGGGTTCAAGTGCCTCTAAAGCGGCAGCAAGAACCTGAGGCGCAGATTCTTTAAGCTGTTTACGGGCGTCATCGGCAATCGTGATCTCTTCATCAGCTTTGAAGAGGAATGCCAGAAGCTTCGGGGCTTCCCCCAAGAGCTGCATACGTTCCTGTACCAAGGGAGCAGCCTCCGTCAGAATCTGCTCTTCACGTGCTGAAAGTTCCTCACCAACAACACCAGCGGCCTGTAGATAGGGCACCAGGCGGTTTCGGAAATCGTCCGCCTCCAAACGACGAATATGATCGCCGTTAATAGCCTCTGCCTTCTTGACGTCAAAACGTGCCGGATTGCCTACCACATCGTGAATGTCGAAGTGAGCCACTAGGTCATCAACTGAGAAAACGTCCTGATCTGCGGATAGTGACCAGCCCAGCAGAGACAGGTAGTTCAGCAGACCTTCTTTAATAAAACCGGCATCGCGCAGCAGGAAGAGATTCGATTCGGGATCGCGCTTCGACAGTTTCTTATTCCCCTGCCCCATCACATAGGGAAGATGCCCAAACTCGGGGATAAATGTGGTAACGCCCGTATCAATCAGTGCCCGGTACAGTGCAATTTGGCGCGGAGTTGAAGACAATAGATCTTCGCCGCGAAGCACGTGGGTTACGCCCATCAAAGCATCGTCCACAGGGTTCACGAAAGTATACAGGGGGTCACCGCTAGAACGCACTACGACGTAGTCCGGGACAGACCCGGCTTTGAAGGTAATCTCACCACGCACAAGGTCGTTGAACGTAATATCCTCATCGGGCATACGCAAACGCCATACGGGCTTACGACCTTCGGCGCGGAAAGCCTCTTTCTGCTCGTCACTCAGGTGACGATCATAGTTATCGTAGCCGAGCTGAGGATCCTGCCCCGCTGCTTTACGGCGTTCCCGCACCTCATCGGGGGTCGAGAAATCCTCATAGACATACCCGCCCTCAATGAGCTTCTCGAAAACCTTCTGGTAAATGTCCTCACGTTTGCGTTCAGACTGACGATACGGTTCATGGGGGCCGCCTACGCCCACACCTTCGTCCCAGTTAATGCCCAGCCAGTGCAGACTGTCGAGCACTTGATTGAACGATTCTTCCGAATCGCGTGCCGCATCGGTATCCTCAATACGGAAAATGAGCTTACCGCCGGTATGGCGCGCATAAGCCCAGTTAAACAGGGCTGTACGTACCATGCCCACGTGCGGGGTTCCGGTCGGTGAAGGACAAAAGCGTACGCGAGTTTCGCGTGGATCGTGCAGATTAGGACCGGGATATTCGGTCATAGTAAGTTTTCTCCTGAACTTGTGTATCTCAAAATCATGCTGCTGTGCGTTCTATAGCGCTGAGGAATCTATGTTTAGCTCTCTCAGCCTAAACTGGGCTCTAACTGCGGATGCGGGTTACCAGGGCCCCAATGCCTTCGACCTCAACCTCGACCTCCTGACCATCACGAAGGACGCTGGTACCCGCAGGGGTTCCGGTCAAGATAATATCTCCTGGAAGAAGCGTAAAGATCTCAGATGCAGCGGACACGAGTTCCGCCACCGAGTAGTGCATATCAGAGGTATTGCCTTCCTGCACTACGTCACCATCAACCCAGCTCGTGATATTCAGCGAGTCGGTATCAAGCTCCGTTTCGATCCAGGGTCCCAGTGGGGTTGAGCCGTCAAAGCTTTTCGCACGAGTCCACTGCGTGTCCGTCTCCATAACGTCACGTGCCGTCAGATCGTTGGCTACGGTGTACCCAAAAACGACCTCATGCACACGTTCCAGCGGCACCGACTTTGCAATACGACCGATAATAACCGCCAGCTCGCCTTCAACGCTGACCGCCTCAGAATACTCGGGGAGAATCACTGGATCACCAGGGCCGACTACCGTCGTATTTGGCTTGATGAAGAACTGTGGGGCAGCAGGAGCCGGGGTACCCGCCCAATTAGCAAGAGCACCAATCACCTTGGAGCGTGGAATGATGGGGGCAAGCAGGCGAACGTCCTCAAGCTGATAAGTCTTCGAGGTGGTTTCAACACCGGAGTAAAACGGATCGCCCGCGAGAACATGCAAAACTTCGCTGCCGTCCTCTCCTTCAACCACACCATAATGAAGATCGTTATCTACGGTAAATCGTGCAATACGCATACCTTCTAGAGTACCAGTCATTCATGCCCCTCTCGATACGCAAAAAAGTGACTTTCCGGTTGAAAAGTAGAGCTTATCGTCGGAAAGTCACTCTCTGCACGTTTCACGGATGCGCCCGGCGCAGTAACCGGGGGTTATTAGACGAGGCGGGTCAGCCAGCCATGACGGTCCTCTACCGTACCGGTCTGAATGCCCACGAGCTCTTCACGCAAGCTCTTGGAAATCTCGCCAAATCCTTCGGAAGCCGCGGGAATCTCAAAATCAGTAGCCTTGAGCTTTCCAATAGGGGCAATGACCGCTGCGGTACCGCAGGCACACACCTCTGTAATATCGCCAGAAGCCACACCGTCACGCCACTCGCTGAGGGTGATGGGGCGTTCCTCAACGGTCATTCCGCGATCCTTCGCCAGCTGCAAAATTGAGGAACGGGTAACGCCCTCTAGAATAGTTCCGGTAAGTTCGGGGGTTACCAACTTATTCTCTTTACCGTAGATGAAGAATACGTTCATGCCGCCCAGCTCTTCAAGAGCATCGTTGCGGTGCGAGTCTTTGAAGATCACCTGTTTACAGCCGTTTTCTTCACCTTCAAGCTGGGCGATCATGGCGGCAGCATAGTTACCGCCGCATTTTGCGGTGCCAGTACCGCCTTCACCAGCGCGAGCATACTTCGTGGACAGCCAAATGTCCACCGGCTCGGGGGTACCGAAGTAGTTGCCAGCAGGCGACCCAATCACGTGATACTCCACGTGACGAGCAGGGCGAACCCCCAGATATGCCTCGGTTGCAATCATAAACGGACGGAAGTAAAACGCCTCTCCCTCACCGCTGGGAACCCATTTTTCGTCTGCCTGTACCAGCTGCTTCAGGGACTCGATAAAGGTCTCTTCGGGCAACTGAGGCAGCGCCATACGATGCGCCGAGCGGTTCAAGCGCGCCGCGTTCTTCTCGGGTCGGAACGTCCACACCGACCCATCCGAATGACGGTAGCCTTTAATACCCTCGAAGATTTCCTGACCATAGTGAAAAACCGCAGCGGCGGGATCTAAGCTGAGCGGACCGTAGGCATGCACCCGCGCGTTCGACCATTCACCGCCGGTTTTATAATCACCGTTCCAGTCGATGCTGACCATATGATCCGTAAAATAGTCGCCAAACCCGGGGTCGGCAAGAATCTCGGCTCGGCGTTCGTCACTCGCGGGGGCGGGGTTCTTTTCACGGCTAAATTCAAGTGCCATGGTGTAATCCTATTCTGTCAATTCTCTCTGCCAATAGCATCGGCGGCGCGAACCTCAAGGTGGGAGGCAGAAGCGGCATCGCTTACGAAGCTCATCAGTGCGGCTTGTGACCACGCCAGCGGACGACGGGGCGGATGTGCCCGTTGCACATGTTTTAGAGTACCTGATGAATAGGCACAACGCACACGCAACCCACCGCCGCCCATATCGTGAAAATCGAAGGCGGGGCGTAAGCTGCCTCAGCCTTAACTAGCTTAGGAACCCTAAGACATCGTTACCAACTTCGTCGGTGCCTCGGGTGCGGGCGCCGTTGGCACGCATATCGGCCTCGACCGCATCCTCAATACGGACCGCCGTCGACTCATAGCCTAGGTGCCGCAGAAGCATTGCTCCCGCGAGGATTGCGGCGGTCGGGTTCGCTTTGTTCTGCCCCGCGATGTCGGGGGCTGAACCATGCACGGGCTCAAACATTGAGGGGAACTCCCCTACCGCGTTAATATTGCCTGAGGCCGCGTAGCCAATACCTCCGGTCACTGCACCCGCCTGATCGGTCAGGATGTCGCCAAACAGGTTATCGGTTACGATCACGTCGAAACGCGAGGGATCGGTGGTCATGAAAATTGTTGCCGCATCAACATGCAGGTAATCGGTTTGCACTTCGGGGAATTCGCGCCCGATCTCTTCAAAAAGACGGGTGTACAAACGACCAGCGTGTACGAGCACATTTGTTTTGTGGATGAGGGTCAGCTTCTTACGGCGGGACTGTGCCAGTTCGAAGGCGTAGCGGATTAGCCGACGAACACCGTGCGCGGTATTGATGGATACTTCGGTTGCGATTTCGGCATCGGTACCGCCGCGAATCGTTCCTCCATTACCCACGTAGGGCCCTTCGGTACCTTCGCGTACCACCACGAAGTCGATCTCTCCGGGATTGCTCAGCGGCGACACTGCCCCCGGGTACAGCCGTGCGGGACGCAGGTTAATGTAATGGTCAAATGAGAAGCGCAGCTTCAAAAGCATTTCACGTTCGATCAGCCCTGAGGGGATCTTGCCGCTGCGCGGATCGGCACCAATAGCGCCGAAAAGAATCGCATCGTGCTGTTTGAGAGACTCCATCGTACTCTCGGGCAGGGTCTCGCCGGTTTTAAGCCAGTGCTCGGCGCCAAGTTTATAGTCGGTGGAATCTACGCGAATAGAGTCAAGCTCGCAGGCGCGTTGAAGCACACGCTGCGCCTCGGTAATAATTTCAGGTCCGATGCCGTCGCCAGCGATCACGGCAAGGTTGATGGAACGTTCAGTAGTCATACCTCTACCCTACTGCTGGCACGAACAATTGCGCAGATTTTAGGCCATGATTCTCAGAGTATGGGCATATATATTCCCGCATAATCTCGCAGTTTTGAGAGGTCTTATTCCAGATTTTGCAGCCTCATGACCTACACGAGTACGTACAAAATTCATCCTTCCGAGTGATTACCTGTTTTGAGGGCGAACGTTACACTTAACCCATGGATCTAACGAGCCGAATTAACAACTACATAGATAGGAACTACCGCTGGTTTAATATCACGGTAGTTGCTTTCATGCAGATGTTTGTTCTGCTCATAGCTCTTGCAATGTCCTATAGGGATAGCGGCATTACTTTTTTCATTGCATGCATCAATACGACCGCCCTTTATTTTCGGTACCGGCATCCTTACGGGGCAATCTGGTTTGTTCTCGTCTCCACCGCTCTCACTCTATTTATTCCGGATGTTTTGCCCGTTCATCTGTATTTTCCGGTAGGCGTAGCGGCTTATCATATCGGCAGGCACTGGAAGAAGAAGCTGCGGGTCCGCATGTTTATTGCGGGCTGGATTGGTGCCTTTGCGGTAGGGGTTCAGCTTTTCGTCATGCTACTTCCGCGGGGCGAACAATTTGCCGCTGTTATAAGCTCGATTATCATTACAACCTTATGCGGTGCGATTTATTCCGTGCTCTGGTTTATCGGTGATTCAAGGCGTACTCGCATTATTCGCCAGGATGAGCTTCGAGAGCGAGCGATGCGCCTCGAATTTGAGCAGGAACAGGAACGGCGTCTTGCGGCACAGGACGAGCGCACCCGCATCGCCCGAGAAATGCACGATATTGTGGCGCATTCACTTTCCAGCATTATCACGCAGGCTGACGGCGCCAGGTATGCCGCAGCCGCGATACGGACCACGACGGCTCAGCCCGCCGAAACGACTAACCTTCAGGAGCATGACGCCTCTATCGCGGAACAGACGCTCGAAACTATTGCGATCACCGCACGCGATTCTCTCACGCAGATGCGTTCCCTTCTGGGGGTTCTTCGTACCGACGAAGACACCATGTACGCTCCAGCGCCTACAATTCACGAAATTCCCGCTCTGGTTGCGCAGGCTCGCAGGTCGGGAGTTAATATCGACTTCGCTGGCATTACCGGTACCATAAACGGCGCCCTCCCTCAGGGAGCTGATCTAGCGGCATATCGTGTAATCCAGGAAGCGCTCACCAATATTGTTAAACACGCCCGCGATGCTGAGATCGTTACCCTTTCGGCTGCGTGGAAACGAGATGGCCTGTATTTGGACGTGTACAACAGCGCTCCGGCTCATCACAACAGCTCGGATGCTCCATATTCCTTTGTGCCGGGCAGCGGTAACGGTCTCTTGGGTATGCGCGAGCGCATCACAATGTATGGCGGAACCCTGCATTACGGCCCGGATCTGCAGGGTGGTTTTAGCGTGAAGGCTTGGCTGCCGTACCGCGAAACGTAACAGGAAGCCAGTATTGTAAAAGTGACAGAACATATTGAAGGAAATCCTATGAACGAACAGATTACCGTGATGCTGGTTGATGACCAGCAACTTGTGCGCGGCGGTTTGAAGATGCTTATCAATTCTCAGCCCGATCTGCAGGTTGTTCTTGAAGCTGATGACGGCGCAGCGGCGGTTGATAGCTATGCCCGTATGGCTGAAGAAGGTACCGCCCCTCAGGTGGTTCTTATGGATGTTCGTATGCCTATTATGGATGGGCTGGAGGCTGCAAAAAGTATTCTAGAGCTCAACGTTCCTGATTCCAGGGTTATTATGCTGACTACCTTCGACGTCGACGAATATGTCTATGCGGCGGTACGTGCCGGGGCAAGCGGTTTTTTGCTGAAGGATGCACCTCCCGAAGAACTTCTGGGGGCGATTCGAACAATACACCGCGGTGATGCGGTGATCGCCCCTTCCGCTACACGCCGCCTGCTGGAACATATGATTCCGGTGTTGGAGGTTCATTCGGAACAGGATTCTGCCAGTGTTGCCCCCACTCCTCAGGAGGAGCCGCAGCTTCTGCACCAAGAACTCATGCAGACTCTTTCTCCGCGTGAGCATGAGGTACTTCGTCTGATTGCGCAGGGTCTTTCCAATGTAGAGATCAGCCGTGCGCTCGTGCTGTCAGAGGCCACGATTAAGACCCACGTCTCCCATGTTCTGGCAAAACTTGATGCCCGCGATAGGGTTCAGGCCGTGATTATGGCGTATGAGGCCGGGATTGTTTCATAGGCTCCTTGTCTACATCTACCGTTGAGGACAGAACCTGTAAAAAGGCTGAAAAATCATTCTTGAGAATGATGAATATCCGTCAAGCCAACATTTACGGTTATACAGTAGACTGATATTTATGATGTAGTACGCCACAGGATTTTTTACATGATCTCCTCTCTGCTCTCGTTGATATATGCAAATCTGCGCGCATCTTGGCGTAAATATATTTTGACGGGGCTGGGCATTGCGGTTGCAGCTTTTTTCCTGAGTGCCGTGCTTCTTCTCAATACAATCATTTCCGCCACATATGTGGAGCACTACGGCAATCAGGTACGTAACAGCGATGCGGTTGTTGCTACCAACATCTCGGGGCAAGCCAAGGAGAACTCGTCAGGCGCTCTTTCGGTTGAGGAAGTTGAAGATATCCGTAATAGCCCCCAGGTGGCTGGTATCCGGGAAGACTCGGTAGTTTCATCTATGTATCATGACGCACCGGGCGACCCTGTGCCCTATGCGCTTTCGCAAGCTCCCACTGACCCGGATTTGTTTCCTTATCAGGTACAGGGGCGAATGCCACAGAATGATCATGAAATTCTGCTCCCAGAGTCGCTTCGTGAGTCTTTGCATCTCAATATAGGCGATAAATTTCACGGCATTGACCCGGTCACAACAATAAAGCTGCCCACTCCCACATCCATTACAAATTTTGAGGGCGGCACACTATCTTTAGAAGATTCCTTGCCCACCAAGGAATATACGATCACTGGTACTTTCCACTCTCCGCCCCTGGGATCTGAAGATTCAATAACAGTTTTTGCCGGTGGCACTATGCTGACAACGACATCTAAAATTGCTCATCGCGAGCATAAAACAAATATTGTTCATGATGCACATATAGTTGCGGTCAAGCTTCGTGAGGGTGTTTCGGTTGAAGATTTTAAGCGGGAATTTACCGCGCACCACGGCGATCATGGGTATGTAGTGCCAGCGCATGAATATGCCCACAAATTAGAACCGGACATAGGTTTTGCCAATGATCTGCTCACCGCAGCCCTTTTAGGTCTGGCAGCATTAGCCCTCATGGTCTCTGCTTTTGTTATCACCAATACATTTAGCGTGTTGCTTTCTCAGCGCACCCGCGAGCTCGCTCTGCTGCGTACTTTAGGAGCCAGCCGCCCCAATCTTCTCACTATAGTGCTGGCAGAATCTACGGTTTTGGGAGTTCTCGCAGCTTCTTTAGGTATTACACTTGCCTACGCTCTTTGGGCGGTTATCACGTCGTGGGCCGCTCATACATTGGTTTTCACTTTTTCCCTGGTCCCTTTGGGAGTTACTCTGCCAGTGTGTGTTGCCGTCACCTGGATCGCCGCTCTCAAACCCGCCTATGCAGCATCAAAAGTATCGCCTGTGCAAGGGCTTCGTGATGGCGTAATACAGCAGGTTTCTACCTACGGTAAGCGTCAGGGGGTTATCGCTCTGTTATTGCTTGTGGCGGGTATTACGGCGTATGCAGTCTTCATGAGTAAATCCTCTGAGCACGTACCTGATGGCATGGAGGGCACCCATAGCGTTCAAGTGCTTGTTGTAGGTATTATTGCTGCTGCTCTCTTATGCTTTGCTATTTTGACGGCAGCCCATAAAATACTTTCACCGCTCGTGAAGTTCTGGTCCTCTCTGATAGCGCGTACCCTAACGGGGTCTATCGCGTGTAAAAATGCACTGCGTTCTCCGGCACGTATGGTATCGACCGGGCGAGCCCTCCTCGTAGGAATGATGCTTATAGCTATGGTGCTTACAGGTTATGTGACCCTTAAGGCATCTGTCACAAGCTTTATACAGCAGACAGACCATCCGGCAGCGGTTCTAACGTTTAATGGCTCCAAGGATACGGAGGGTAACTCCTCTACTGCACGCAATTCTCAGAATTCTGAATCCACTGCAGAACGGTATATGCACCAGGCACAGGATGCGCAGCGCAGGGTCCAAGAATTGCCGTCCGTGCAGTCTGAAGCGTTTATACAATATGCGGGAAACCTCACCTGCGATGATGATTCTCATACTCCCACAACTTCAGATGGGCCGGTGAATGAAGCAAACAGTAATCCCAGTGCTGCAGCTGGCACTCCTGACCATACTGATCTTCCCGCTGCCTATGCGGTTTCACCCCAGGATATTGACATAGTATTGCCTGGTACCTCCGAAACGATATTGCAGGGTGATGTGGTGGTTCTGCCTCGCTCAGAACAACATGCCTTGCAAGGGCATAAGCCACCTAGTTTTACACTTCATGGACCGCGTGGAGACGTACGACTTACTGCGGTGTACTCACAAACTGATGACCATACCCCCTATATCTCACGTGAGACCGCCGCCAAGGTACAGGATCTTGATCATCCCCAGCTTCTTGAAGGTTCTTCTTCCACTGGAGAGTCCTATGTGGTAGTGCGCGCCAAACAAGGATTGAGTTCTGATGAAAGTACAGAATTACGGAATGATCTAACGGATATTTCCCGTACAACACACGGGTTATATCTCGCGGGCATTCTAGAGATGCGCGCTGCTGTCGAAATTTCCCTTATCGTTATCATGTACGCCATTCTGGCTATTATTGCTCTTATGGTGCTGATTTCGGTGTTAGGGGTAAGTAATACCTTGATGCTCTCAGCCCATGAACGAAGCCGCGAAAATGCGCTCCTCCGCACTCTAGGGCTTTCTCGTCAGCAATTACGTTCCGCCATCATGATGGAAGCTATTCTTATCACGCTCTCAGCGCTGCTGGTTGCTCTCATCGGCGGCACGCTTGCCGGGTTTATCCTGACACGCGCTATCACGCCACAGAACATTGAGATCATCTACCGAATTCCCCTGACGGAATACTGTATAGCATTCTTCGGCGCTTTAGGACTTGCTGTCTTAGCTTCGTGGGTTCCCTCCGTACGCGCCTCAAAAGTCTCACCAGTTCAGGCGCTTCGAGAAGACTGAGTCTGTGCAGATTCTATGCAGCATATAAAAATTACTACCTGTACCAAGTATTTAATAGAACACATTCCTACTTAATATATTATTCTCGCATACATTCCTGAGAAAGTACTCTACTTATAATATTGCCTGTATTTTCACTAACTTTACCTTGAAAATAGTTACGGTTATTTTAGAGACAGAACTCCAGAAATCACCCAAAAGTATGATAAAACCTCCCACAGGTTTTCATTCTAGTTTGGGATAATTGGTGTTATGACTACTACATTAGATACTTCTGTTAAACCAGCTGTTACCGCCCAAAACCTGAGCAAGACTTACGGCACAGGTGAAGCGACGGTACATGCCCTCAATAACGTAACAGTTTCTTTCGAACAGGGTAAATTTACCGCTATTATGGGGCCTTCCGGCTCCGGTAAATCTACCCTTATGCAGACTTTGGCAACCCTAGATACCCCGGATGTTAACCCCAACACCAGCATCAAAATTGCCGATACCGAGCTATACGGTCGGCGAGATAAAGAGTTAACCGAGTTTCGTCGCGAACATATCGGCTTTATTTTCCAGGCTTTCAACCTGGTACCAACCCTCACCGCCGGACAGAATATCGACTTGCCGCTCGGCCTGGCAGGCAAAAAGCCTGATCCTATTTGGCGCGATTATCTTGTGGAGACTTTGGGTCTAACAAAACGGCTCAGCCACCGTCCCGAACAGCTCTCCGGTGGTCAGCAACAACGCGTCGCCATCGTACGCGCACTACTCTCCCGCCCGGACGTCGTATTCGCCGACGAGCCCACCGGCAACCTCGATTCAAACTCTGGCACCGAAGTACTCAAGCTCCTGCGAACCGCAGCGACCGAGCATCAGCAAACCATCCTCATGGTGACCCACGATGCACACGCAGCATCCTACGCAGACCGTGTAGTCTTCCTCAAAGACGGTGCCATAGCTGGCGAAATGCTCAAACCTACCCACGATGCTGTTCTAAACGCCATGGGACAGTTGGAAGGTGAATAACATTGGCTACAACGCTTAATACGGTGGGACGCGCTAATTTACGCGCGTCTAAAGGAAAATATATTCTTACTGGAATCGGTATCGCAATTTCTTCATTTTTTATTGCTGCCGTTATTGTATTAGTCAGCTCTCTGCAGGGAACTCTAAATGCATCGGTAAATGGCATTCTTTCCAAAGCAGATAACGTTGTTGTCTCTTCCTATGCGCGCGATAACTCTAACACTGAAGCAAATATCTATCTGGATGAAGAGAGCATCAAAAATATTCAGAATGATGATTCAGTCGATCAGTCGTGGATCGTCTACCAGGGTCGGGGTAAGTTTGGTCCAGATAAAACTCAAGTTTCTTATACCCAAGCGCCTAACAGTGCAGATCTTTTTCCCTTCGACTTTGAAGGTAAATTGCCGACCTCAGACACCGAGCTGATGGTCTCGAAAGATTTTGCACAAAAGCATAATCTTCAACTTAATTCTAAGGTCAGTTCCCCCGATGTAGTCGCGTCGATCTCTGACCCAAATACAGGAACTACGCGCGAGTACACCATCACCGGTATTTTTGATGTCGGATTCTCAGGCTCCGATACGAATAATGCTATGTTTATTGGCGGAACTTCCTATGGGGAGGCAGCTAACAAGGCGCTCAAAAATGCTGGGGGTGCTTCTTCTGCAAACTACGCCGTTCCCGGTGCCAGCATGGCATACGTCAAGTTCAAAGGAACGGACGACGCCGCTGCTCGCGCAGAGCTGCAGAAGAAACTCAACACGGGTAACAAAAAAACTGAGCCTTCTGTTATGTCCGGTCCTGAGTACATGGAGGTTGTAAAGAAACAGCTCTCCACGATATTCACGTTCCTCGGTGTCATCTTAGGCGCCTTTGCCGCATTAGCGCTGTTGGTTTCTTCGTTCGTTATCTCGAATACCTTTGCGGTTCTCGTGGGACAGCGCATCCGCGAACTGGCGTTGTTACGTACTCTAGGGGCACAGGGCTCGTCCTTGGTACGTATGCTTGTGGTTGAATCGCTTGTTGTGGGCGTCATTTTCTCCACTATCGGCGCGGTTCTCGTGTATCCGATCGCGGCGTTGCTGAGTGCGCTATCCAATAATAGTTTCATGGTTTCTTACGATCCGATGGCTTTTGTTGTCGGTGTTGTACTGTGCACCTTGGTCACGGTTATTGCCTCGCTTGCTCCGGCGCGTACCGCTTTGAAGATTTCTCCCATCAGCGCGATGGGCGAAACTACGGCTCAGGCGGTCAAGAAGCCGAACATCGCAGGCCTTATTGCGGGTCTTGTTATCGGTGCTGGCGGCGGTGCACTCATGATCGTTGCGTTCAACACCATCACGCAGAATAACGATAGCTCAAATGCAGGAACCTCTGTTCTTCTCGTTATGATTGCCGCGCTTCTGCTGGGCATTGCGGTCTTTATGCTGACCCCGTGGCTTCTTCTGCCCCTTGTTCGTGTCCTGGGCTCAGTCTTCCGCAACCAGACCGGAAAATTGGCGGTAGCAAATGCACTGCGTTCCCCGAAACGTACCGTTTCGACCGGGCGTGCGGTCCTGGTAGGCGCACTTGTCGTCACTACAGTACTGACCGGATATTCCATCATGACATCCACCGTGGCGAACGCGATGGATAAGCTATACCCGATCTCTGCGGCAGCCACCTACGGTACCGGACCTACAGCAGGATCTGAGAGCGTCAATAAGGCGCGCTCTGTCGCTGATAAAGTTCGCGGTTTGGAAAACGTCGATAGTGTTGCTGTGGCTTCTGCAGCGGGTACCGTTGATTTCACGGTTCCTCCGAAAGACGGTGGTGAAGCACAGAATCGCACCGAGAATCTGGTAGCACTCAGCCACGACGATCTCACAAAGGTCATTCCGACTGAAGGGTCACATCAGCTCGAAGATGATACCGTGCTTGTCTCGGCTGCCCTTTATGATAATGCCCACTTCAATGACTCCACTCGCCTTAAAGCACGTGGTCCTCTGGGGACGGTAGAGTTAAAACCCATCAAGTCCACCAGCAACAATATGTCGCTATATATTGTGAATCCCACGACCGGTGCCAAGCTGCAGAACGCCTCAGATCCAAAGCCTCTGCTGGATTCATCACAGGCTCCTGAAAACGCTCAAGTTCCTGCAGAAGCTGCCCCGGATGCTGGGGAGCAGAGCTCTGCTGCATCATCGACAAGTGGGGCTACCGGTGCCCAGACTATGGTGCTCGTTCACGCCAAGTCACCGCTTTCCTCAAGTGCAAACTCGACTCTTCAGGAACAGCTCACCAAGGCTAATGACGGTAACGAATTCACCGGTGGTTTGCAGGGACGCCAGCAATTTGATCAGATTATGATGATCATGCTGATCTTCACATTAGTTCTTCTTGCCCTGGCCGTAGTCATCTCGATTATCGGTGTAGCCAATACGATGACTTTGTCGGTGAACGAGCGTCGCCGCGAGAATGCGATGCTTCGCTCACTGGGTCTCTCCCGCAAACAGCTGCGTCGCATGATTTCAGCCGAGGCAATTCTGATTACCTTAGGAGCCGTGATCCTAGGCATCCTCGCGGGTGTTGGAATTGGTATTGCCGCCGCTAAGGTTGTGATTGCAGGTACCAGTTCTTCTACTGAAGTCGTCATTGATCTTCCTTACCTTGGATTGTTCTTTGTTCTGCTGGTAGGTCTGGTATCGGCGTTCGTTGCCTCGATATTACCAGCGGCCCGATCGGCCCGTCTCTCCCCTGTGGAGGGCATGCGAGGCTAGTCGATTGGCGAAATAACCTGCATCGAAAAGGGCGAACTCCCCACATTAGGGAGTTTGCCCTTTTTATGTGGTTCGCGCTCCCGAGTTATTTTTACGTGTAGAAGTCCCGGATATAAAACTTAGAAAACCCACTTTTATAGATCTAAATAGTCTATATATTCTTACTTTCTAGGGATCAAAATACTGTCCATAATTATTGCATAGACTCTAAATTTTTTATTTTAATTATTTTTCTTCTTCGTGGGTATTTTCATCCTTAAGGAGGCTTGCTTTTTTCAATCCCTAGTATTTCTCATCCAAAAGTATGAGTGCCATTTATTTTGCCTTCAAGAATTTCAGCTCAAAGGATGACAAATGTCAGGGGATATATTTTTGCAATCTTGAAACAATTAAATCATGAGCACATCAACAATTCCCGCATACGAACCTGCGGTAGCAACACGTAATCTGTCCAAGACCTACGGCACGGGCGAAGCCATCGTTCATGCCCTTAACAATGTGAGCATCGACTTCGAGTACGGCAAGTTCACCGCCATCATGGGGCCTTCCGGCTCTGGTAAATCAACCCTAATGCAAACTCTCGCCACGCTCGATACTCCAGATCGTAATCCAGAGACGATTATTCGCATCGGCGATACCGACCTCTACGGACAAAAAGACAATCAGCTTACCGAATTCCGCCGTGAGCATGTCGGGTTCATTTTCCAGGCATTCAACCTAGTTCCAACCCTTACCGCCGGGCAGAACATCGATTTGCCGCTCGGCTTGGCCGGTAAAAAGCCCGATTCGGTGTGGCGCGACTACCTTGTTCAAACCCTAGGGCTGCAAAAACGTCTGGATCACCGTCCCGAACAACTCTCCGGCGGTCAACAGCAACGCGTCGCTATTGTGCGTGCGTTGCTCTCCCGTCCGGACGTCGTCTTCGCCGACGAACCCACCGGCAACCTCGATTCAAACTCCGGAGCTGAGGTCCTGCGGCTTCTTCGGGATGCGGCAACCGAGCACCAGCAAACTATCCTCATGGTCACGCACGATGCGCACGCTGCCTCCTACGCAGACCGCGTGGTCTTCCTCAAAGACGGCATGATTGCTGGCGAAATGCTTAATCCCACCCACGACGCGGTGCTTCAGGCTATGGGCCAGTTGGAAGGTGAATAACATTGGCTGCAACGCTTAATACGGTGGCGCGGGCGAACCTGCGCGCCTCCAAGAAGAAATATATTCTCACGGGTATTGGTATTGCCATTTCGTCGTTCTTCATTTCGGCGGTGCTAATGCTTACCTCCTCGCTTCAGGCGACGCTGGATGCGACCATTGGCGATATCTACGCTAACTCCCAAAACGTGGTGATTTCTGCGGGTATGGAGAGCCAAGGCGCGAACTCCACCGCTAAGTTGCCGATGTCCAATGACACGATTAAGAAGCTTCAGGAGTCCCCAGAGGTTAGCTCATCCTGGATTCTATACGCTTTTTCCGGCACCTACGGGGCCGATAAAGAGAAGGTAACATACGCTTCTACACCGTCGTCAAAGGACCTTTCGCCCTTCAATATTGAGGGGAATCTCCCGTCTAAAGATACAGAACTCCTGGTTGCTAAGAGTTTCGCTGAGAAACACAATCTGAAAATCGGTGATAAGGTGACCATGCCTAATATTGTCACCTCAGCTACCGATAAGGACAATGCGAAAGACACCGAGTATACCCTCACGGCTACTTTCAACACCGGTATCTCAGATTCGCAGATGAGCGACAATATTTTCATTGGTGGCACCAGCCTTGCGGATATCGCGCGTCAGCTTGCCGATGAAGAGGGTGGGATCGTCTCAGACCCCTCCAAACCCATGGCACCTCAGGCCTTCATTAAGCTCAAGAATAATACCCAGGAATCGCGCGATGCCCTGCAGAAAGAGCTGAACACCGGCGATAAGAACACCACCCCCAAGGTGCTCTCTAACACGCAGATGATGGACCACCTCAAGAAGCAGCTCTCATCACTCTTCGACGCACTGGGTACTATCCTCATTGCCTTCGCAATTCTGGCTCTGCTGGTTTCCTCATTCGTCATTTCGAACACTTTCGCGGTGCTGGTGGGCCAACGGACTCGTGAGCTCGCCTTACTGCGCACCCTTGGTGCCCGCGGTGGTTCGCTGGTGCGAATGCTGCTTATGGAGTCGCTAGTGATTGGCCTGTTCTTCTCCATTATTGGTTCGGCGGCGGTGTATGCAGTCGGCGGGATTTTGAACGCAATGTTCAGCACGTTTATTGTCAGTTTCTCCCCCGTAGCGTTTATTGTGGGTGTGCTCATGTGCACCGTTGTGACCGTGCTCGCCTCACTCGTCCCGGCCCGTACTGCCCTGCGCATCTCCCCCATTAGCGCCATGAGCGCAAACACCGAGCAGGCCGTGAAGAAGCCCAGCATCATTGGGGGAATCATCGGCGTCGTCTTCGCCATTGCGGGCGGTATTCTCACCGCCGTCGCGCTGAAGGATAATAACGGCGGCACTGCCATTACCACCATCATGTGGGCGTGCCTCTTCTACGCGTTGGCGGTATTCCTGCTCACCCCGTGGATCCTGCTGCCGCTCGTTCGGATTATTGGGTCGGTACTGCGCGGGCAGACCGGTAAACTCGCATTGGCGAACTCCCTGCGCTCGCCCAAACGCACCGTTTCAACCGGGCGCGCCGTGCTGGTGGGAACCCTGGTGATTGGCATCGTGCTAACTGGCCACTCGGTTTTGAGCACATCCATCGCCAAAGAGCTGGATAGGCTATACCCGGTAACAGCGTACGCACCGTTCGGTGAGTCCACCGTGACCAATAGCAGTGCAAGCGTGACCAAGGCAAAGAACGTGGCCGATAAGATTAAGGGCCTTAAAAACGTTGAAGCCGTTAGTGTTGGCTCGGCTGCGGGCGTAATCGAATACACCGCAAAACCCGATAATGCAGACTCCATTAACCTCAAAGACAATGTGATGTCCCTGAGCAATGACGACCTGCACAAGGTATCCACCGGCGATTCCAACATTAACCTGAAGGACGACGAGGTGCTCGTACCCCAGGATATTTGGGACTTGGGCAAGTTCGATAACAACACCCGTCTGAAGCTCACCGGGCCGCTGGGAACGGTCGAGGCCAAACCCATTAAGGCAGAGACCAAAGAGCCGTTCTTCGTGGTGAACCCGGCAACCGGTGCTAAGGTGCAGGATGCCTCCAACCCGCAGCCAGCCACTAGTGAGCAGGCTATGCCGGAAGACCCCGCCGCACAGGAAGCGCTCATGAAGGCTGCCAAGGAAAACCCGGCCCTGGCACGCAGCTTTGCGGCACGCGGTACCGCAACTATGGTGCTCATGCGGGCAAAGACCCCGCTCACCAGCTCCGATAACAGCCAGCTGCAGAGCGAGCTTGCTAAGGCAAATGACGGAACCGAGTTCCAGGGCGGACTGAGTATTCGTAAGAGTAACGATCAGAATCTGAGTATTATGCTCAATGCGTCCCTGATCCTGCTGACACTGGCAGTCGTTATTGCGGTGATTGGTGTGGCAAACACTATGACCCTGTCGGTGAACGAGCGCCGCCGCGAGAACGCGATGCTCCGCTCACTGGGCCTGTCCCGCAAGCAGCTGCGCCGCATGGTCTCAACCGAAGCCGTCATGATCACCCTCGGAGCGCTGGCGATGGGCATCGTCTCAGGCGTACTCATTGGTTTAGTTCTTTCACGAGTACTGGTGCGGTCCATACGTGAATCCATGGAAATGGTACCGGCCCTGCCAATTACTGGCATGGTACTCGTGTTGGTAGTGGGCCTACTCGCCGCATTCGCGGCATCGGCCATCCCGGCCTTCCGGTCGGCACGGCAATCCCCAGTGGAGGGGCTAAGGTCCCGCTAACCTCATAAGGATCCCCGGAAGGGGAAAAGCCCCCGGTGCTTTTGTCGGTTGGAGCCGGGGGCTTCTTCCTGCCCTCACAGCAGTAGCCCGCCAACATTACGAGCAACAGAAAGTCCCGGAGGCAACGGTATTCGTTGCTTCCGGGACTTTTAGCGTATGAAGATACGTGCCGGTTACGCCTCTTTCGGCTCCTCATACCGGGGAAACACCGGCGACGGGGCCGGAAGCTCAGCACCGGCGACCAGGGCATCACCCAGCGCGGTAAACTGGCGCGCATCACCTTCAGCAACACCCAGCAGATCCAGCAGCTTCGCCATGGAGGCGGGCATCACCGGCTGCATGAGGATAGCAACCTGGCGCACCACCTCAAGGGTCACGTAGAGTACGGTATTCATGCGCTCAAACTCGCCGTTTTTGCGCAGAGTCCACGGTTCCTGTTCCGCAAAGTAAGCATTCGTATCGGCAAGAACCGTCCAGATGCGCTCTAAGGCACGGTGGAATGCCTGCTCATCATAGTCCGCGCGAACCGGCTCATACAGGGCGGCAGCATCAGCCAAAATCTTGCGATCCGCCTCAGTAAACTCTCCGGGGGTCGGTACCTTGCCATCGCAGTTCTTCGCCACCATTGAGAGCGAACGCTGCGCCAGATTGCCCAGGTTATTCGCCAAATCAGAATTAATACGGTTGATAATAGATTCTTCGGAGTATGAGCCGTCTTGTCCAAAAGAAACCTCGCGTAATAGGAAGAATCGGACCTGATCCAGCCCGAACGCTGCCACAAGATCTGCGGGGTCCACCACGTTACCCACCGATTTCGACATTTTCTCGCCATTGACCAGCAGGAACCCGTGCCCAAATACGCGTTTGGGCAGCTCAAGACCGGCAGACCAGAGGAACGCAGGCCAGTAGATAGAGTGGAAACGGGTAATGTCCTTACCAATCAGGTGCAGATCGGCGGGCCAGTATTTCGTGAATAATTCCCCGCCTGTATTGGGGTAGCCAAGCCCGGTCAGGTAGTTAGTCAGCGCATCCACCCACACGTACATGACATGTTTATCGTTGCCAGGCACAGGAACGCCCCAATCGAAGGTGGTGCGTGAAATCGAAAGGTCGTTCAAACCGCCCTTGACGAATGAGATCAGCTCATTGCGACGCGATTCAGGGAAAACATACCCTTCATTCTTATAGAGATCCAGAAGTTTATCGGCATACTTTGAGAGGCGGAAGAAATAAGATTCTTCCTCAGTCCATTCGACTTCCGTTCCGGTAGAAATGGCGTAGCGCTGCCCGTCGCGTTCTTCGGTCTCGTCCTCGGCGTAATAGGCTTCATCGCGCACGGAGTACCATCCAGCATATTTATCGAGGTAGATATCCCCGTTCTCTTCCATACGCTTCCAGATTGCCTGGGATGCCTCATAATGGTCCGGATCCGTAGTGCGAATAAAGCGATCGTAACTAATGCCGAGAGCGTCATTCATCGCCTTGAAACGGGCGGAATTCTCATCGGCGAGTTCTTTAGCGGTTTTCCCCTGTTTCTCAGCGGTGGTCTGCATCTTCTGCCCGTGTTCATCGGTGCCCGTCATAAAGCGCACGTCAAAACCGTCGAGTCGCTTGAAACGTGCCAGCACATCGGCAGCAATGGTCTCATAGGCGTGACCGATGTGGGGGTTTCCATTGGGGTAAGAAATCGCAGTCGTGATGTAGAAGGGGGTAGCACTCATAATTATTAATCTTACCGCAGTTTTTCAGCATAGATGCGGCGAAAGAGTAATACGACAAGCCGCCGTCATGTACCCGCGCACAATCCCAGCTGCAGTAGCAGATCCCCTCGCACATGTTGCACGCTACACCCCGTGACGGTGCTCAGCACGCAGCATGTGAGAAGGGGTCGCCTGTGTTTACAGCAGCGCGCCGAGCCCGCTAGCCGCATGACCACTCATAGAAGACCTGCGAGAAGTCACGGGCTGCCAACCGGTCCGGGGCAATCAGCCAGTTCGCTGTACCAACATCACCCCAGAGCACCGTGTTCCCATACGAATCCATCGTTAACAAGTTCACGGTACGCCTGCGAATATCAGAGTTTTCAGGGTATTTACGGCGTGGATCGCCCTGCATGAAGTGCGGTAACCCACCAAGCCTTGAGTAGTCCCCTGAACCAGTAAAATCCTCAATATCTTCCACATCATACACATCAAAGTCATCAAGACTCGTAATGGCCTGTTCCGGGTATGCCTGGTTCCATTTCTCAACCAGCGGGTGATTTATCGAATCGTTCGGGGCAAATATTTCGCGTCCAAGCGTCGTAAATTCGAGTGCACACTCATGTTTGATAGGCCACCAGAATTCCCGCTCATGATCTTCACAAGTCGCTACCGCATCCGGGTTCGCTTCACCCAGCTGAGGATAGTAGATCACACGGTGGTTCTCTTCCTTATCTATCCCCCACCCTGCGTTTGTGCTCACCCAGAACTGCACCATGCCGGTGGGCGGATAAATGGGATTATCAGGCAGCTCAGTACAGTTAATCTGCGCAACCATGCCCATCGGCACCCCATCTGAATCGGTGGGTGCCTCCACGCCGACGGGAAGATACGGCACTCCCCCGAACTTCGAGACGGTCACCGGCAGCGGCTCAGCAGCCTCAGATGGCTTAATCCCAATAGTGGGTAATGGGTTCTCGGCATAGAGCTCTTCAACAAGGGCAGCAGCTTTCTCAACAATATCGCTCACGGGGAACCCTCCTTTAACGGTTCTATCTATGGTCATTGCTGGGTTGTGCAGGTGTTTCCGCCTGCGCCCTGGTTTAATGAGAGCACCTTCCCGAGCCAATACACAACCGATTTCGTCATTACCTATTTTGTCCAGTAGCAGGAACAGCACCATATAGATCCAGCCACTCAGGTAGGTGGTATATACAATAGGAAAGAAATTCCAGAGCATTGCTATTAGTCGCCGTAAATATCTCAAAGACCAAGCACACACGAAGGGGTGCCTACCATCATGATAGACACCCCCAGAAACGCTAGTAGCTTAGTGCTTAGCGAGCCACCGAACCTTCGGTATAGTCATCGTCAACAGTGTTCCACGAGAACAGCTCGCGCAGTTTGCGACCGGTAGCTTCAATCGGGTGAGACTCGCCCTTAGCACGCAGTTCCTTGAACTCGGGTGCGCCTGCGGCCTGATCGTCCATGAAGCGCTTTGCGAAGGCGCCGTTCTGGATATCGGCGAGAACTTCCTTCATGTTCTCCTTGACCTGAGGAGAAATCACGCGAGGACCGGAGACGTAGTCGCCGTACTCGGCGGTGTCGGAAATGGACCAACGCTGCTTAGCAATACCGCCCTCAATCATCAGATCCACAATGAGCTTGAGTTCGTGCAGAACCTCGAAGTATGCAATTTCAGGCTGGTATCCTGCCTCGGTAAGAACCTCGAAACCGTACTGAACCAGCTGTGAGAGCGAACCGCACAGCACCGCCTGCTCACCAAAGAGGTCAGACTCGGTCTCTTCGGTGAAAGTGGTCTTAATAACACCTGCACGGGTTGCACCGAGTGCCTTAGCGTAGGACAGAGCAAGATCCAGAGCTTTACCGGACGGATCCTTCTCAACGGCAACGAGAGCGGGCACACCACGACCTGCTTCATATTCACGACGTACGGTATGGCCGGGACCCTTCGGCGCAACCATAGCTACATCCACGCCTTCGGGAACGGTGATGTACCCGAAGTGAATGTTGAAGCCATGTGCGAAGAACAGAGCATCGCCGGGCTTCAGGTTAGGTTCAATGCTCTCTTTGTAGACCTGAGCCTGTACCTGGTCCGGGGTCAGAATCATGATGAGGTCCGCTTCAGCTGCAGCTTCAGCAACGGTAGCTACACGCAGACCTTCTGCTTCAGCCTTAGCGCGGGATTTGGAGCCCTCAGCCAGACCAACAATAACCTTGACTCCAGAATCACGCAGGTTCAGAGCGTGTGCATGTCCCTGAGAACCATAACCGATAATCGCAACGGTACGTCCCTGGACTGGGGCGAGGTCTGCATCGTCGTTGTAGAAAATGGTTGCTGCCATTTTGTCTCCTCAAAATAATAGGTTTAGCCCGAACTCAGGCTCAGGCGTTAAGTTTACTAGACGTGGCGCCGCTCATGGGCGTTCTGTGATAAATCTCAGGATGCGGGAAGTATCAAACCACGGGCAACGCTTCCCGCATCCTGACAGGGTTTTGGTGCTTAGATACGTTCGCTCATGGAACGCGGACCACGAGAGAGCGCGATGGTTCCAGCACGCACGATCTCTCGCACTCCGTAGGGTTCGAGAACATCAAGCAAGGCGTTGAGCTTTTCGGGAGAACCGGTTGCCTCAATCACCACGGACTCGGTAGAGACATCAATAACCGAAGCACGGAAAAGGTCAGCGGCCTGCACAACCTGCAGGCGAGCGGCGGCATCCGCCTTGACCTTAACCATGATGTGATCACGCTGTGTTGAAGTCTCTGGGGCTAGCTCCACCACCTTAAGCACATGGATCAGCTTGTTGAGCTGCTTAGTGAGCTGTTCCAAAGTCTCAGGCTCGCCATCAGCAACAATTGTGATGCGCGAAACGTCGGGAACCTCAGTGGGACCCACCGCCAAAGACTGAATATTGAACATGCGGCGAGAGAACAAACCGGTCACGCGTGAGAGCACACCGGGTTTGTCTTCAACTAAAACGGATAGGGTGTGCAGGCTCATTAGTTTTCTCCCTCTTCTCGACCGAAATCGGGTGACGTGTTTTTAGCGATTTGGATGAGGTCGTTCGATACACCGGCGGGCACCATCGGCCACACCATGGCATCGGGGCTCACGGTAAAGTCAATCACCACGGGACGGTCGTTGATAGCGAGCGCTTGTTTGATAACCTCGTCCACATCTTCGTCCCTCTCGCAGCGGAAAGTGGCGCATCCATAGGCGTCGCCAAGCTTCACAAAGTCAGGGATGCGGTCGGTTCCGTGCCCGGTGCGCAGGTGGGTGTTGGAGTATCGACCATCGTAGAAGAGTGCCTGCCACTGACGCACCATACCCAGCGAGGAGTTATTGACCACGGCAACCTTGATGGGAATGTTGTTCTGTGCGCAGGTGGCAAGTTCCTGGTTGGTCATCTGAAAACAACCGTCACCATCAATAGCCCACACAACGGAGTCTGGGTTGGCAACTTTCACGCCCATAGCGGCGGGAACGCAGTATCCCATAGTGCCGAGTCCTGCTGAGCTGAGGAAATGCCGTGGTTTCTCTTGGCCGATGAAATGTGCGCCCCACATTTGATGCTGTCCTACGCCGGTCACGTAGAAAGCATCGGGGCCGGTGAGGGCGCTCAGGCGCTCCAATACGTGCTGGGGGGATCCCAAACCATCATCGGTCTTGGTGTACCCAAGGGGGTAGTCGTTCTTGATGGTATCAAGTTCAACCCACCACTGCCCCAAATCCGGCAACTTGTTGGCGAACTCGGTGGAGAGCAGTTCATTGAGTTCGGGGAGCACATAGCGCAAATCACCCACGATCGGCACGTCTGCGAAGCGAATCTTGGAGATTTCTGCCGGGTCTACGTCAATATGGATGACCTTGGCTTCGGGGGCGAAAGAGTCGAGTTTACCGGTCACACGGTCGTCAAAACGAGCCCCTAGAGTAATCAGCAGATCGGATTTCTGCATAGCGAACACGGCGGGAACGGTGCCGTGCATACCAGGCATGCCCAGGTTTTGCGGGTTGGAGTCTGGGAAAGCACCACGGGCGTTCAACGTGGTCACCACGGGAGCCCCGGTAATTTCGGCGAGCTTTGCCAGCTCCTCGGATGCACCGGAGCGGATAATACCGCCGCCAACGTACAGCACGGGACGTTTGGATTCACTGATGAGCTTGGCCGCTTCACGAATCTGCTTGGAGTGACCACGGGTTACGGGGGTATACCCACGCACCTCAACCTTGGGAGGCCAGTTGAACTCCATCATACCGACCTGCGCATCCTTGGTGATGTCCACGAGCACGGGGCCGGGACGTCCGGTGGAGGCGATATGGAACGCGGCAGAGAGCGCACGCGGAATATCCTGTGGATCAGAAATCATGAAGGAGTGCTTGGTAATCGGCATGGTCATGCCCACCACATCCGCTTCTTGGAAGGCGTCGGTGCCCAGAAGTTTGGTGGAAACCTGACCGGTGATAGCTACCAGCGGAACGGAGTCCATATTGGCGTCCGCAATCGCGGTGATCAGGTTTGTGGCGCCCGGCCCTGATGTTGCAATACACACGCCGACTTTGCCGGTGGAAGTTGCATACCCTTGAGCTGCATGCCCTGCCCCCTGCTCATGACGAACGAGGATGTGGTTAATTTTGGAAGAATCCATCAGAGGGTCGTAGGTGGGCAGAATTGCGCCACCTGGCAGACCGAAGACATCGGTAACACCCAAAAGTTCGAGTGTACGAATAATCGCTTGCGAGCCGGTCATGCGTTCGGCAGCAGGGGCTTTTTCTTCAGCCTGCCCACTACCCGCGGAGTTAATCGAAAATCCCGTGGTCATAATAATGATGCCTCGTTTGTATTGTTTTCTAGTTCTCGACAGATGCGCATGAAACCCGCCTGTTCGGGTATCTTACGCACTGTTTCGCTCGCTGTAGGCTCCGGTCGGGCGCCTTTAGCTATAAAAATACCCTTCGCTATGGTGTTGCGAAGGGCGCACATTCTATTCACAGAAAATCTACCTTGTGAAGCGCCCTAGGCGACGACGATAAGGCTAAGAATTTGCTGTGTCTTGCGTGTTTGCACCTTTATATAGTCTCGCTCTTGATGTCGTGAGTCAAATTTCCACGCCGTTTTTATGAGAGTTTCTCTAATTTCTTCGCATTGCGTGTACTTTCGATATATTTTCGAGCGCTTACCCGGCTCTGTAGGACATCCTGTTGTATTCCCAGCTTCCAAGAGAGCCTAACTCAGGTCAGCACCGGCACAGACAATAATTGATTCTTGCGGTAATCTGCGAGCTCCAGAAATCCCCCAGGTAAATATGTGACGTGATGCAGTGACGTAGAACGCCTTCGCCGGTAAAATGAGTACATGACCGACTCGCAAAACCTGGCTGCTTCACCCTCCCCTACACCGGAGCAGTCTAACCAACCACAGAGCGCCGAGGCTCTTACGGGAGGACAGCTTATCAAGGTACTCCACCCTGCATTCGATGAGCAGATTATTAACTATGGGGCCTACGACTTGGTCTACGCTACCGGAAGCGCCATCTACCGCAACCCCGATATCGACCAACACCAAGAACCTATGCAGGAGCATTTTTTGGTGGGCTACCAAGAGGTTCCTGACGAGGTTATTATCGCCCCTATCCGCATGCCAGATGTTACGCCTGCTGGCACCGCATCCACCATTGATAACACAAATGCGCTGCACGCATACCGGGTAGGTGAACATTCGGTGGCTATTGAATCGGTGAACGGCAGCTCTTTCCTGCTTATTTTTGAGGATGCGCCTGAGATTACCACCATTCACGGGACCGGTGTTCTCAACCAGAGTCGCGACGTCTCTGCTTTCCGCGAGTTTGTAACCTCACGCTGGCCTGTTCTCTAGGCTCTTAAGCGGCCTGTACCATACAGGGCTGTCTCGGATAATGCATATACACTAATCCAGCCGGACTGTATAAAAAGCAAACCCCGTCACAGATAGTGACGGGGTTTATTCTGTGCGCCCTCTGGGACTCGAACCCAGAACCCATTGATTAAGAGTCAATTGCTCTGCCAATTGAGCTAAAGGCGCTTAGGTAACAGATATTGCAGCTTCGCAACGGCAACAGATAAATACTATACGAGCATCAAGCGCGTTTTGCAACTTACGAATACGGCTGTAGTCAGCGATTTTGGCGAACATCGACGTCCAGCATCACGACTGCAAATCACCATGGTATACAACAAAACCCCGCCATAACCGACGGGGTTTATTTTGTGCGCCCCCTGGGACTCGAACCCAGAACCCATTGATTAAG
>NZ_KV797900.1:706684-768864 GCF_001809525.1 Rothia sp. HMSC064D08
ATTAAGAGTCAATTGCTCTGCCAATTGAGCTAGAGGCGCTTACTTGGGGTGATGTATCGCATTCGTACGACAACAGATAAATACTATACGGATAATTAATATTTCACGCAAGTTACATATAAGTGACGCTTCACACAAACTCTCATTTTTTGTTTTCGCTCATGCTCTCGATGGCACCGCAGTACCTCATCTCATGGCACGCCCTCACGAAAAACCTCCCAGAGATCCTATAAACCCCGTACACTAAATAGAACGTTTACGGCAACACATGCAATACCGAGAACATCTACTTTTAAGGAGAAACCATGAGCACCCGACTAGAGCCCGGCACAAAAGCCCCAAGTTTTACCCTTGAAGATTACACCGGTCAGCAATATTCCCTAGCGGATTACGCAGGGCATAAGGTCATTCTCTACTTCTATCCCAAGGCTTCAACACCCGGATGCACCAAAGAAGCTTGCGATTTTCGAGATAACCTTGCCTCTTTGAAGTCACTCGGATACGTTGTCTTAGGTGTTTCCCCCGACAAGCCCGCAGCTTTAGAGAAGTTCACCGCCAAAGAGTCTCTCACCTTCCCCCTTCTCTCCGATGCCGATCACGCTGTCGCACTCGCCTACGGTGCATGGGGCGAAAAGAAAAACTACGGCAAAGTCTACGAAGGACTTATCCGATCTACATTCGTCATCAATGAGCAGGGCATCATAGAGCTGGCGCAATATAACGTACGCGCCACCGGCCACGTTGCTAAGCTGCGCCGCGACCTGGGGATTGACCCCAAATAACCTAATTTTTCTGTTTGTATAGTCTTATATCCTCGTGTAGACTTTCCTAGGTAGCTTTGCTCACCGCGCGCGAGTGGTGAAATTGGCAGACACGCAGGATTTAGGTTCCTGTGCCTTACGGCGTGGGGGTTCAAGTCCCCCCTCGCGCACCAATCTTGAGTCCGCAGCGTCTTCCTTACCGAAGAAGTTGCGGACTTTTTGTTATATACCGCACAGCAGAGTACCCTGGCGCTATACCCCCAAGCTTACAATTCACTGTAAGTCGTGCCTAAAACCCTCTTTGGGTATCGCGGCGTTTAATCGTGACGTTGTATTCTAAAAGAATAGTGTTTTCGCCCAGACATAAACGCCTTATCAACCACGCATTACCTATCACGGTTCAGTAATCACCATGAAAGGGCTTGTCCGTGAATCATCTTTCCCCAACCGATGCCTCCGGTATCAGCTATAGCGGTATCAGCCGCCGCACTGCGCTGCGGTTAGGGTCTCTTCTGGCAGCAGGTTATACCTTGACGGCCTGCGGTGATTCGACGCCTAATAACGATTCAGGAGACAGCCGCAGGATCTTTAGATTTGCTCAAGGCGCGGCACCCTACTCTCTAGATCCCGCCTTTGACCCAGTCTCCCCAACGTACCGTGTAACAGCACAGATTCTTGAAACTCTCGTGGGCGCCGACCACTACACAGGTACTCCACAAGAGGCGCTCGCCTCCTCGTGGACGATTAGCCCGGATGGTCTGACCTATACGTTTACGCTCCGGGAAGGGGTCTCATTTAGCGATGGCACTCCCCTCACTGCAGAAGCAGTACTGCGTAATGTACAGCGGTGGCAGGCGTTAGCAACATCCCCAGAAACGGCGGCACGCTGCGTTCCCTTTCAGCCGCTCTACGGCTGGGGTTTTGGTAACATTGTGCACTCCAACTCGCCACACGCAGGTAAAGCATCACAGGAGGCAAGCTCTTCACCGTCTGCCGCCGCAACGCAAACCCCTTCGGCTCAGGAAGACACAGATACACCCAAGGCCGATACACCAAAGACTGATGAACACACCGAGCAGATACCTTTACGTTATGCTCCCCTCGTTTCCGATGTGCGCGTCACCGACTCCAAACTTGTGTTTACGCTTGTACGTCCTTCACAAGCGTTCTTGCGGATTCTGACCCAACCGGCTTTCGGCATCGTTTCACCTGAGGCACTTACCGAGAACCACCGTATCAAAGAGATGCCCATCGGTACTGGGCCCTTTAAAATCTCAACGCCCGCTTCGCAAAATACCGATATCGTTCTCATACGCAACGATAAATTTGTGAGTATCAAGCAGGAAAAGATTGAACTCGACGAAATACATTTCTCGACTCTCAATTCTTCCGACAAGCGTTACTATGCTCTCGTAGACAATAAAGTTGATGCCTGCGATCAAGTAAGCGGCAATGACTTAGGGCCTCTAGGGCGTGAAGGGTTCCTGTACCCGCTGCGTGATCCCTTCTCGCTTCTTTATCTGGGGTTCAACCTTGCGCATCCGGTTCTCAAAGATATTTCGGTGCGCCGAGCTATCGCGCGAGCTGTCGATCGCGGTGCCCTCATCCGATATTACCTTTCTGGAACTTCTGAAGCACTGCACCTTATGCCTAGGCTTTTTCGTACCTCGGATGACTCTCTGGAACGTCTGTATAAGCGAGATGTTGACCAAGCAAAATCGTTGCTCGCAGCCTCAGGTTACACAGGCGAAACTATCGAATGCTACTACCCTATTGATGTTTCACTTCCGTGGATTATGTCACCCCAAAAAGTCTATTCTGAGATGATCGGAGCTCTTCTCGATATTGGGCTCAATATTAAACCTATTCCACTGAACTGGTCCGATTATCATGCCCGCGCTACGGAAATAAATACTACTCGCGGCATTCTCCTCGGTGGTTTCTACGGAACCTATCGTGATCCTTACGCTTTTCTTGGGCCGGTTCTTGCACCTCTTCTGGTGGCGCAGTGGATCGATGCTATGGGATTAAACCCCGTATCGCACGATACCCCCGAGGCGAAGGCGCATCCCACCGATTCTCCGATTCCATCACCGTCAGCAAGCGCTGCCCCGAAGGACAGTTCCGAAGCCGAAACATCGCCTACCCCGTCTCCCAGCATCACTCCTGCAAAGGTAGAACCTGCGCCTACGCTGGAACAGATTATGAGTAAGATCCGCGAAGCCGACAGCGCCACTTCTTTAGACGAACAACGTGAAAAATATCGTTCCATCAACCAGGATTTAGCGGCATTTATGCCTGCGGTCCCACTTTTGAACGTTACGTCTAACATAGGTATTAATCGACGTATTATTGGTTACGAAACCGAACAAAGCGCTATCGAGCTCTTTGCTAAAGTGCGAATTTCCTAAGGCTTCTGTTGTGGAATTTAATGTATTTCGCAGAATTTCCTCACTCTTTTGTGAACTACATTACTGATTCTGGATTTTTCTCAGTGGAATGTGTACCTACAGACCCTCAGGGAGTACGCTAGAGTCATACAACTGTCATATGACCGTGCCCAAAGCCGGGCACCAAACCCCTGGGAGTATCAGTGGTAGCACGTACTGAACAGACCGATGTCGTCCTTGTGGGCGGCGGTATTATGAGCGCAACGCTTGGTGTCTTTTTGAAGGAATTGGAACCCACCTGGAATATTACTCTTCTGGAACGCCTTGATAAGCCCGCACAGGAGTCTTCGAACCCGTGGAATAACGCTGGCACCGGTCACTCTGCACTGTGCGAGTTGAATTACGCCCCCGCTGGTCCCGACGGAAAAGTAAGCGCCGATAAAGCCTTAGGTATTAATGAGCAGTTCCAGATTTCACGTCAGTTCTGGGCTTCCCTTGTGAATGAAGGTATTCTGCCCAATAACGATTTCATCCACCCTGTACCCCATATGTCCCTTGTATTCGGCGAAGATCATTCCAAGTACCTTGCGGCACGTTACGATTCCTTCCGCCAGCAGAAGCTCTTTGAGCGAATGCAGTTCTCCAAGGAACGCGACCAGATCGCTCAATGGGCACCCTTGACGGTCAAGGGCCGCTCCGAGGGAGAATCAGTCGCAGCTACCTGGGCTCCGGAAGGTACCGACGTTGATTTTGGTGCGCTTACCTCCGGCATGATCGACTATCTGCAATCTCAGGGAGTCGAAGTACGCTACGGCTACGAGGTTAAGAACCTTGACCGTGAATCTGACGGTGCGTGGACTGTGTCTGCTATTAACCGCATCAATACCAAAGAACCCCTGAAAATCCATACTAAATTTGTTTTCCTTGGTGCTGGGGGCGGTGCCTTGCATCTACTCCAAAAGTCGGGAATTGAGGAAGGCAAGGGGTACGGCGGCTTCCCGGTTTCGGGTCTGTTCCTGCGCAATACCAATGAAATTACCGCCGCTAAGCATAATGCAAAGGTGTATGGTCAGGCATCCGTAGGCGCTCCTCCGATGTCTGTTCCGCACCTGGATACTCGATATGTTGATGGTAAGCGTTCTCTGCTTTTTGGACCTTATGCTGGGTTCAAGACTAATTTCCTGAAGCAAGGGTCTCTCCTTGACCTGCCTCTCTCACTTCGTCTGCACAATATTTATCCCATGACTCGTGCGGGTCTCGATAACCTGTCGCTCGTCAAATATCTGCTCACCGAGTTGGTTAAAGATAAGAATGCGCGTCTGGAGTCCCTGCACCGCTACTACCCTGAGGCTAACGGCGACGAGTGGGAACTCATTGAAGCGGGTCAGCGTGTGCAAATTATGAAGAAGGATGCGAAGAAGGGCGGAATTCTGCAATTTGGCACCGAGGTTGTTTCTTCGGCCGATGGGTCTATCGCCGCTCTGCTTGGCGCATCACCGGGGGCTTCAACCGCAGCACCCATTATGCTGAACCTACTCAAGAGGTGCTTTCCCTCTCAGTTTGCAGGTTGGGAGTCGCGCATCCGTGCTCTGGTTCCGGGGTATGGGGTTAAACTCAACGATAATCCGGATCTCGCTGACGAAATTATGGCTCACACTGCACATACCTTAGATATCGCCAACTAAGATACACTTGAGGTGCTGACTCGAAAACCTTCGTCCTGTTCCCTGCCATACGCAGGTTTTTGGATGGAGGTTTTCGCTGTTAAGTAATAGTACAACTCTTCAGTGGAGAGAACTCATACGTGCCGCGCTCTATCGTTCCTCCTCATGAGAAAAACTATTTCCTGTATTATTGCCACAAGTACTTGGTACTCCTAAGCGCCGCACGCAAACACCAAGACAAGGAACGCTTCTATGGCACGACGCCGCAAAAAATCACTTCCTCATTCAGAATATGTAAAAATACGCGAATTTCCTCAGGGCAGTATCGCCTATATTTTTCGACGCGCGGGTTTTTCCTTTGGAGCGCACGGGGGAACAGATCTAGCCGCAGCGCTCACCTATTTCACGGTGCTCTCTGCATTTCCTGCTCTGCTCGCGATCCTGTCACTCCTGGGAATTTTTGGGCAGGGAGAAGACAGCGCCAAGGTAATCTTAGAGTTCCTCCAAGAGCGTGCCCCTCAGCAAATGTACTCGATTCTGGAAGGACCTATTCATCAGCTAACCAATGGACAAGGCGCCGGGTTTGCATTAATCATTGGTATTCTCAGTGCGCTCTGGTCTGCCTCCGGATATGTAGGGTCTTTCGGGCGCGCACTCAATAACGTATACGGAGTACGCGAAGGACGACCCGGGTGGTTCCTCAAACCCTATAACGTACTCATCACTACCGGGGTTATAGTGCTTGTGGTTCTCATGATGCTGATGTTCCTCTTGGGAGCATCAGTTCTCGACTGGGTTGCGCCCTATATGCCTGGAGTAGATATAGAACTCATCAAGGTTCTGTGGCTCAATGGACGTTGGGTTTTAATTCTCATTCTTGCGGTATTTCTCATTGCGATGCTCTACACTGCAACACCCAATGTGCGGCGTCTTAAAATTCGGTGGACCTCGCCGGGAGCCGTTATCGCCTTGTTTGGCATGGGATTAGGCGGATTAGGCTTTACCATCTACACCAATAATTTCAGCAAATATAACGCTACCTACGGACTTATCGGTGGTGTCATCGTCATGCTGGTGTTCCTCTGGATCATGAACAATATGCTGGTCTTTGGCGCTCATGTCGATGCTGAATTTGAACGGATGCGCCAGATTGTGGCGGGTGAGGATATCGACGGAAAACTGCGTGTGGAACCCCGCGACACCCGAGCCATTACCAAGTACCAGGAAAAGTTAGAGGTCCTAAGCTCAAGTGCCCAAGAGATCCAAGATCTTGCAAGCGGTCAGCAGACGCTGCCCAAACCGCCCGAGCCCTCAATCCTCGAACGGGTGCAGACTGCTGTTTCTACCAACACTGAGATGCTTCGACAGGCTGTTTCCGATACCCGTGCAGGGGCGACGGAGGCACAATCCTCTGAGGATTCTGGGGACGTGAAGGAGAAGGCTTCGGAGTCCTCTCAAAAACATACCCGCGATTCCACTCCACACAGCGATAATCCTCAAAACGGCAGCTCCAAGCGTCAAGACTCTTCGCGAGACACGCTTTTTTAAGTGCAGCATGAGCGGCACATGCACTACCGGATAGACCCGTGGTAGTTGGCGGAAATATACCGCACCCACCACGATTGTGTTTGTCATAAACGTGATTTTTCGCCCCACACGTCATATATATTTTCGTCTACACAATCAGCACGCGCAGGTGCAAAAATATACATATGTGTGAGACTCCCATACCGCCTTTTGAATACACCCGCTACACACCTGCAAACGCGGAAAAAGGTACAACTCCCGTTCTGTTTCTGCACGGCTTTGCAACCCGTAGCGACCAGCTCTGGGGCGGTACCGGCTGGATTCGTCAGTACATTCGGGCGGGTATACCCGTGCTAACCGTCGATTTACCTTTTCACGGGCGAAAATACCTCAAAGACTCCAACTTTACGGTACATGCCAAACTCCCGGTGGGAACAATCGAAGAACACGGTATTTTTCCGGTCGTCCAGACCACAGTGTCAGAAGATGGTTCACCGCAGAACGGCATGGTTCTCTTTGCTGATACGCTTTCTGCTCTCCTTGACGAACTTGCTATCCAGCAAGTACATGGCGTGGGTTTTTCCTTCGGGTCTAGGGTAGGGTGGGAGCTCGCTCTGAGGCACCCATCTCGCGTTGCATCGCTTATTCTGGGCGGTATGCCCCTGCACAATCACCTCGAAGCCCTGCACTCTATGCTTTCTGCCTCGTGCGCTGATGATGCCATTACCCAAGATCCTGCGACAGAAGAAGCCTTTACCAGCATTATTGAATCGTCACCGCTACGCGCCAATGCTCTCCTTGATTTTGTGCATATACCCTTCGGCGAGTTCTTCTCACTGCCGTCTGTGCTTGCAGACTCTACGCGCATTCCCGTTATTCACGCTGCGAACCCGCCTTTCCCGTACCCTCGTGTTCCTCTGCTGATCGCAATCGGTTCCGAAGACTCCATCGCTGCCGACGGACGTAGGCTATATCCCCTGCTCCAGAGGGTACATCCGTATCTAAAATTTCTTGATATTCCGGGGCGGGATCATGTGAGCGCCTTAACCTCAGGCGTTTTTAGGCGCAACGCTTTAGCCTTTGCGCACGATTCTCAGGGAAGTAACCGGCAAGCAGTATAAGCATCTTTCATGCGCACCAACACGCTTAGCTTATAGCTATTCATATGTACAGACCCTAGTGATAGCCCTAGAATGGAAAGACGTATCAAGAAATCTTGATGCGTCAGAACATGTGGTCATACATGCTCTATGCGACGGGTAAAGCCGCACGAGGTCCCGAAAACTTCTTCAACGATCCCGAAGGGAATAAGCCAAAGCATGCACAAGGTTAAAGCTGTTGTAGCGCTAGCTAAGAACGAGCCCGTTACCGTAACGACTATTCACGTACCCGATCCCGGTCCGGGCGAGGCTCTCGTGAAGGTTCTTACCTGCGGTGTTTGTCAAACAGATCACCACTATGTTGCAGGCGGTGTGGGCGATGATTTCCCCTACCTGTTGGGGCACGAATCAGCAGCCGTAGTGGAGGCAGTTGGCGATGACGTAACCGATATTGCCCCCGGAGATCTTGTGATCCTCAACTGGCGTGCGGTCTGCGGTGAATGCCGTGCATGTCGTAAGGGCGAGTCACAGTATTGCTTTGCTACCCATAACGCTACCCAGAAAATGACTCTAGAGGATGGCACCGAGCTCACTCCTGCTTTAGGCATTGGCTCTTTTGCTGAGAAATCCCTTGTCGCAGCGGGTCAGTGCACGAAGATTACCGCCGATATTTCGCCCGAGCAGTACGCCGCTATTGGACTGCTCGGGTGCGGTGTGACCGCAGGCCTGGGTGCCGTTCTCAATACGGGTGCGCTCAAACGCGGAGAATCCGTGGCCGTTATTGGATGCGGCGGTGTAGGCACCGCAGCAATCGCTGGCGCGCAGCTGGGCGGAGCAACTACCATTATCGCCGTTGACATTGATGACGATAAGCTCGAACGCGCACGTCAGCAGGGTGCAACACACACCGTGAACTCCGCCAAGGTAGACCCGGTCGAGGCTATTCGGGAACTGACCAGCGGGTTTGGTGCGGATCTGGTAATAGATGCGGTAGGTATCGCCCCCACCTTCAAGCAGGCTTTCGAGGCACGCGATCTTGCCGGGCGCGTGGTACTTGTGGGAGTTCCTGAGCCTGGCACCACCTGGGATATTCCCCTGGATGAGGTCTTCGGGCGCGGCGGCTCTATTAAGAGCGCCTGGTATGGTGATACGCTGCCTTCGCGCGACTTCCCCGAGTTCGTGGATCAGTACCTGCTCGGTCGCCTCGATCTAGACGGCTTTGTCTCCGAGCGTATTAAGCTGGAAGACGTCAATGATGCCTTTGAAACCATGAAAACCGGTCGAGTGCTGCGTTCCGTGGTGGAACTTTAAAACCGGGAAAGGAACTCTCATATGACTGAAATTATTGAACGGGTTGTTACTCACGGAACGTTCTCGCTCGACGGCGGCACCTGGGAAGTCGATAATAACGTGTGGATTATTGGTGATGACCAGCGTGTGACAATCATTGACCCCGCGCATGACGTCGATAAAATCGCAAAAAAGGTTGCCGGGCGCACGGTCGAGAGGATTCTACTTACCCACGCTCACGATGATCATATTCGCTCCGCGCAAGAAGCCGCCGAGCGTTTTAAAGCATCTGTCTACCTAAACCCTGAGGATCGGGTGCTCTGGGAAATGGTGTACCCCTCTTGGGACTTCGACGAGCCCCTGCATGACGGGCAGAAAATCAGTGCTGGTTATACCGAGCTACATGTGATCGCTACCCCCGGGCACTCCCCCGGGTCGGTCTGTTTCTATGCACCTGAACTGAGCTGGGAGAACAGCGAAGGCGTACTCTTTTCGGGCGATACTCTCTTCAAGGGCGGTCCCGGAGCGACTGGGCGTTCCTACAGCGACTTCGACACTATTATCGACTCCATCGAGTCGAAGCTGCTCACCCTGCCCGAATCCACTGCGGTTCTCACGGGTCACGGAGACTCCACAGGCATCGGTGTAGAGGCACCCGATCTAGACGCTTGGAAGAAACGCGGGCACTAAGAACCTCACGGCTCTTTTGCTCATATATGAGGTGGTACAGGTTTTCCTCTCGAAGACCCGTACCACCTCATATATTATTCATAAGGGTAAGTCCTGCTTGCTGATCAGCCGTCTAATGGCGCCAGTTGTTCCTCGTAGCGGCGGCGCCAGAGATACCCGTAAAGATGCCCCATGCAGAAGTACAGGCAAGCGGCAACGATCGGAACGATAAAGGCGTTACGGTAGTAGGGCCCGCTTCCCAGGTACCCTCCCCAGGTAGCGCCAAAAGTAAGCCCTAGTGCCATAGCACCACTAATATAGAAGCTCATCTGGGTGTCGGGAGTGCGTACCAGCACATGCGCCAAAGCTAATTTATGGCCGCCAACAACAATTCCTAACGCCACGCCGTAGATTGCTAGGCCTACCATCATCATTGATATTCGATCGACAGTAGGCAGTAAAAGTGCAGCCAGTGTGAGCACAACGCCGCTCGAAAGCCAACCGTGCCAAGGAACAATTTTATCTGCGCCTAAAAGCACCGGAAGCATAGTGATAACAGCCGTCCCCAAGCATATTGTAATCATCAAGGGGTAGAGCGATAATGCATTGTGATTGAGAGCGAATCCCAGCAGAGCTGAACCGATAGATCCGATGCATCCGCTGATAACCATGAGTCCCAAGATCAGAACCATACTTATAGAATCTGAGGGTGTCTCCTGTACATGCGGTTGTGCGGTTCCATCTGCTCGCGCCACGTCTGAACCTGAGGGGAGCGACTTTGGAGTTCTAGGAAGTACGTTGGGGATAAGAACGACAACAAATATTAACAAACCAGCCAATAAAATAGCCGCCCAGAACCCAGCGTTAATACCCATAAGGCTGTTCAGAAGCACCAAGACAAATGCAGCCAGAGGATACAGCGCCAGCTTTTCGACATTCGTCCATGCAACCATGACAAAAAGCCACTCAGGATCAGAAGTTTTTGTGGGATTATACCGAGCTTCATGCACAATCACAGGCCATGGCGGAAGGGTATAGCCCGCCAGCATACATGCCGCCGCATACTCAAAAGTCGTGACCGAGGCTGCGGCCTCCGTAGCCAGCATATTTGACAGATGCATGAGGTACAGTACCGCAGGAATATGCAGAACCGCGCTGCCTCCTAATACGAGTCTAAGACCGCAATAACGCTCCAAAATCGGGGTTGTCGATATCTTGAGGGTATAGGCAAAGGCAAGAGCCCCTACAGCATAGCCGCCATCATGCACTGTATGCAGATTTCGTGCAATTACCAGAAAAAGGGTCATACCGATCAGGGCAACAGGCATGTGCATCATAACGTCAAATGCGCTGTAAAGAAATCCTTCTTCGCGCCGTGTGCGGATAAGGTATCTTAGGCGAATCCTCAACATTCCCAGAAAGCTGCGACCGTGAGCACGGGTCGCTTCTCGCAGATCGTATTCTTCGTGAGGAACCACAATATTTGTCTGAAGCCCAGAGCTCCAGCGGGGTACTCCGGTCCCTAAAGAGCTATGCCGCTGTTGCGAGGGCTTGTTAGTAATGCGCGTACCAGACGCACCAGAACCTAACGGTGTAGGTGAGGTTCTCTCACCGCCGTCTCTTCCGGATGTGGTGGGGCGCATCCTGTTCTCCTTGGGGGTGTTTGAGGCCGGTCTTCTCAACCGTCTAAGTGATATCTCTTTGGATAGTTTACCCCCGCATTCGTCCAAACCTAAACGTTAACTCGAAGAGTCGAGCCATTTTGTCGCTTTTCTATACTGACTTGGGCAGAAATACGCTCTTTCATATCTTCAACGTGTGATATAAGTCCAATAACACGACCGTTCTCTCGAATATTCTCCAGCGTTTCCATTACAAGCTCCAGAGTCTGCGCATCGAGAGTTCCAAAACCTTCATCAATGAAAAGTGTCTCAATTTCTATACCGCCGTTACGTGCTTGAACAACTTCGGCAAGGCCCAAGGCTAATGAAAGCGATGCGAGGAAAGACTCGCCGCCGGAAAGAGAATTCACCTCACGCTGGTCGTTATTCCAGTTATCCTCAACGCTAATACTCAGACCACCGCCAATACGCGCTCGTTTCTCTCGTTTGTCGCTGAGTACCAAACGGTAACGATTATCGCTCATACGCTGCAGATGCTCAGAAGCCACTTGTAAGACTTGCTCAAATTCACCGCCGAGCACATAGCTCACAAGATCTATCTGATGGTTTTTATCAGGATTGTCACCCCGAGCGATGCTCGCCAGCCCGGCGTAAAGATTGGCCTGTTCCACGGCATGGGCTGATTCCCCTTGCTGTTCTTGGTAGTCCTGAAACAGAGATTCTAAAGTTTCAATACCATTTGTACGGATACCCTCGCGTGTCATCAAAGTTTCATACTGTTGCTCAACATTATCGCGTTCTTGACGTATGCGGGTAAGTTCTTCTTGGGAAGGAGCCTTCTGTCCATGCTCAATAAGCGTGGCAACGGTACACATGGCTGGTCGGTCAAGAGAGGCTTGAAGAGTGGCATGTTCTTCTCGATAAGCCGAAATAGCCTGCTCAAGATGCTGTTGCTGTACCTCTGTGAGAACCGCCTGCTGAACCGCCTCGAAAGTCTCGAAAACCGACCGTTCCAGACTTTGCTGTGCCTGATGGGCGCTCTCTGCGGCGCTAATTGTGGCGTCGTCAAGACGACGGCTTGCATCAACGGCACGATGCGCCTGCTCCACGTAGCTTTCAAGCAAGCGTACCCGGTCGGCAAAACTTATGGTAGCCGCTACCTGACAAAGTTTTTTCTCAAGCTTTGTCAGGGTTTGCTGCTCACTCGCCTGCTGAGTCTGCAGTTGGGTTAAAGATGTACGTGCACGGGTCTGCTCTTCCAAAATTTTCTGAAGTTCAAGCGTCTCTTTTTCCTGTTGATGCTGCGCTTCACGCTTGTTCTCTAGGCTTTCTTGAGTTTGGTTATAGACGTTTTGTGCCTCTGCAACTTGACGCTGCGCTTCTTGAGAATCAGGCATGTGAGACTCGTTAAGTTGCTCCAAAACGGTCTGGGTTTGCGCCACGGAAGTAGCTGCTGCCGATGCTTTCTGCTGCTCCCGGTGGGCACGCTTCTCGGCGGCATCAATCTCAGATTGTTCCACTAAGGTAATGCCGTTGACACTAGGCTGGGCCGGTTGCGGATGCTCCCGAGAGCCGCACACCATGCAGGGCTGCCCCTCGTCCAACTCCTTTGCAAGAGTGAAAGCAACCTGTTCTAAGCGCCGTTTTTGAAGCCTCGTGTACTCTTCTGAAGCGGTGATAGATACCCGCTGAATTAGCTCATACGCCTGCACAGCCTGGTCGTGAGCAGTTTGCGCCTGCTCTAATTTTTCTGCATGGGCAGCGACTTCTTGCTGGGTCTTTTTCGCAGTTTCTAGGGCAAGTTGGGCCCGAGCGTAGTTCTGTTCAATATCGTGCAGGGAGCTTAGCCGTTTGCTAATATCACTGAGTTTTTGCTGGCTCTGGAGCTCGCGTTTCGCAATTCCTTCCACCGTTCGTTGCGCTTTCTCGGAGTCCCGCTTGAGCGCTGTAAGGGCTGCTTTTGCCTCTTCTAAAGCTTGTTCATCGTGCTGGTATACCCGAAGCTGCGCCATCACGCTTGGAGCTTGATTGAGAACCCGTTGAAGATCCTGCGCCGTGTCTATCCGGTACAGTGAAGCCTCAAGGTGCTCGGTGCAGTCCCCTAGGGCTTCTAGAGCTTGTGAGGCGCTGCTCCGAGCCATGTTCAGCGTATCCTGTGCGTGCTCGGCGGCGTGCATCCGGCGTTCCTCATCACGGCGGGAACGTTCCAGTTCAGCCTCCACAGGGGCTGCTGCCCGAGAGTTACTGAGCGTTCGGCACTGTTTCTTATGTTCCTCTTCCTGGGATTCGTGTCGCACCCATGCCGACTGCAGTTTCTCATATTCCGTCCAATCCTGTATTCGCTGGGCTATGTCCTGCTGTTGCGCGGCAAGTTTTTCACGTTTATCTTTGAGGTCGGCCAGGGCGTGCTCATCCTGCTGTTCTTGCCGGCGTACAGCGTGAAGATGCTCCGTGAACCACCCCTCGAAATCATGCCGTGCAGTCTCAAGATCGGTCGCTAGGTCAAGCTTGGTATATGCTTCAGAAACTTCACGCTCCTGCGCATCAACGATATTTTTGTTGTCGTCAAGGTCTGTGCCGCTACGCGAAAGTCGTTCACATAGTTTTGTGTACGTCGTGACGGTCTGCTCAAGAGTCCTGTCTAAAGCATGTTTAATATCCTGTACAGCACGCTCACTAATCTGTTCTTCCTCTCGAAGCCTATTCATTACCTGTTCATAGGTATCAACCGGAAAAAGCTGTTTAAGCAACGGAATTCGGTCTTTACTGCGAGCTTTAAGAAAATCGGCGAATTGCCCCTGCGGTAAGAGCATAACCTTCAAAAACTGTTCTCGGTTGAGTCCTATAAGTTTTGTCAGGTAGTCCGCCGAGTCTGCCATGCCCTCCGCGGCTTTACGCCAGGATTGTTCATCCTGCGGGTCTCTGCCCGAAATAAGTTCAGAAACTAAAGCCTGCGGATTTTCGAGGGTGGGTGTTCCTTTATTTTTCCCGCGTGTGATGAGCCGACGATACGCTGGGGTTCGGTCGATCCTTAGACGACGATTCTGTATGCTCAACTCCAGAAAAATATGGGGTTTTATTTCTCCAGGGGGCACATGGGTAGAGTACAAAGATCCTATATCACGCTCGGAAGAGGGCATTCCGTACAGCGCATAACAGATAGCGTCGAGTACGGTCGTTTTTCCCGACCCGGTGGGACCATTAAGAAGAAAAATACCGGCTTCGTTGAGGGCATCAAAGTCTATGACCTCTCGCTTGGGGTAGGCCATGAATGCTTCAAATTCTAGGCGATGAAAAATCATGCTGACCTCCCGCTGCTGATAACCTCATCAACAATATGTTCAAGGGCTCGGGTTTCTGCCGCCTCCAGCGGATGCGCCCGCACAGTAGCGTAGAATTCCTCGCACACATGCGCCGGGTTAGTAGTTTCGGTGATGCGCGGGCGAGTATTTGCGCGCGGTTGTTGATGCAGAGGCTCAAAAACAAACGAGGCAATATTCTCATATCGTTTACGGAGCTCGTCGAGAGTGCCTACCGGCTGCTTATCATCGCGCAGGATAATACGGCAAAAATACTCGGTTTCGTAGGGCGAGAATTCGTCACTTCCCATCAGTTCATCGAAAGTTCCCGTCAGGGTCTTGAGGGGCAGCCGAGTGCGCCATTCATGGGATTCAATCTGCACCTTCACGCACCCTTCGCGTGATGTGAGGTTCAGCAAATAAGCTCCGTTCTTATTAGCTTCTTCGCTAAAGGAAAAGGGCAACGGCGAGCCGCTGTATCGTGTAAGATCCGTCACCGGATAGCGGCGATGAATATGTCCCAAGGCCGTGTAATCGAATCCCTCGAAAAGCGCAGCTGGCGCCCAGTCCACGCCGCCTACGCTGATATTTCGTTCCGAAGAAGAACGCACAGATTCATCGAAGTCACCGTGCTCGCTCACGGTGGCATGGGCCATGACAATGGTGAAATCTGCGGGGTTCTCCCCTGCGTTCCGTTTCTCATTGTCTTCTCGAATTCGTGTGCAGACATTTCCCAGCACGGCTGCATGGGTAGGTTCGATATCAAGCTGACGCCCATAATAACGTGGGTTTAGGTAGGGTACGGCGTAAATACGCACTCGTATATCGTCTCGGGTAAGTTCTACCGGTTCAAATGTTTCCTTCAAAGTCGTCACAGGGTATATACCCTGCCGCGCTAAAGTACCTGCCCCATACCCTAACCTACGAGCGGAATCATGATTTCCCGCGCTCAGAACTACCTGAATTCCCGCGAGCGCCAGACGGTCTAAAGTCTTGCCAAGAAGCTCGGTGGTTTCGGCGCTGGGGTGGGCGCTATCGTACACGTCTCCGCTAATAAGGAGCACATCAATCTTTTCGGCAGTCGCATAGTCGATAAGTTCATCGATGAACCGTTGATGCCATTCGTGCAGGCTGTGCCGGTGGAAGGTACGCCCTAAATGCCAGTCGGAGGTGTGCAGAATCTTCATAGTTTTTAGTATTACATTGGGTGCTGGAACATGCACCCTGATTTCATCATGTACGTAACTTACGCCCGTACTTTGGCGTTATGGGGGTATGGGATAATGTGCGTTATGGGTGATTTTACTCGGGTGCCTCATATTTCTTCTCCAATGTATGTCGAACGCCTTCGGTCTGCCCTGATTGCGGGTACACTAGGCGATGCGCTCGGGTATCCTTTAGAGCTTCTGAGCGCCACCGAGATCGCGGAACGCCCGCAGAACATCGTAACGGAAAATACCCCGCTGATCTTTAGCGATGATACCCAGCTGACCTGCTATACCGTTGATGCCCTGACCGAGGTTTTGGAGTGGAACAATCAAGGGGTAGCTGCCGATGAAGCGGCATGTCTGTGGCTCGCCTATCTGCGCTGGTACCGAGGTATGGGTTTCGTTTTACCCGAGAACGCTCCTTATGCTCTGCCTCGTACCATCGATCATGGTACGTATATGACCCGGAAGGAAGGTCCAGGGAAAGCAACTCTGCATGCTTTAGCAAGCGGAGAGATGCAGACCGCTACGCAGAACATTAATCCTGAGGGGCTAGGTTCTGGTGCTCTTGTACGGTCGGTTGCCTTCGGGTTTTTACCGGTGGAGCAGGAACGTACAGTTGTATCGTTGGCGGTACGTGGTGCGGTGCTCACGCATGGGCATCCGGAGGCTCTGGTTTCTGCAGCGGCATATGCTCTGCTGGTTCGTGATGTTCTGGGTCGGGTAACTTCCGACCAACCTTCACGATCTTCAGACATACTCGCCGCATCAGTAAAGACAATTATCGAGTGGTGCGGCACGGTAAATGCGGATGGTGTGTTTCCCGGTGACGGTTCGCAGACCCGCTATGTTCTAGAGCAGGCGCTTCGTCTCGGGAGCGGAGAACATCCTGTAGAGCCCTCTGCGGAGACGGTAGCACAAGAGTTCGGTACCGATTGGATGGCTACGACGGTGTTGGGGATCGCCGTGTGGGTGGCGCTCTACGCGGAATCGCGCACCCGCGCCTCCTCCGGTCTAACCCGTCATATTTTGCTCGACGCTTACACGCAGTCCGTATCGGTAGATTCCGATTCGGATTCCATCGGGTCTGTGATGGGTTCTCTCGTGGCGCTTTGTTTTCAGCTCGGCAACTTGGTGGAGCCGCAGATAAAACGTGTTCGGGGTCTTGATGAAGTGCAGGCCGTTGCTGAGCGGTTTCTTGCTCAACTTGGACTATAGACTATATTTCACGCAAACAATCGGCGCGAAGCGGCTAGCTACAGGACCATTCAAAAAGGACTTTCGAGAAGTCCCAGTTTTTCAGCTGTTCGGGGGTGATCAGCCAGTTTGCAGTGCCTTGATCTCCCCAAACAGTAACAAATTTTTCGGCGTCCTCAGAGAACATGGTGAGCAGGTTGATTGTGTAGTTACCGAGCCCATCATGCTCTTGACGCGGGTCCTGCTGGGTAAACTCGGGGTACCCGCCAAGTTTGTGGTAACTTCTCTGATCTATGTCGCGGTAGAACGTCATGCTCGGGCGTTCCTCATCTGTGGGCGCGTATGCATCAACACCCGTGAAATCGCCGATAGGCTGCTGGGGGTATAGTTCATTCCGCAACTCTACAAACCGGCTCTGGTAGACCCACCAATTCTGTGGGGTTATTCCTTCTGAGGCTTCTTCAAAGCTGAGTCCGATTTCCATCCCTGATCCACGTGTACTGGCCAGGCCATAAATTCCATCTCGGTTTGTTTCTCTTGATCTGGCATAACAAGAGTGTGGGCGCACGGGTTTGTTTCCTCAAGATTAGGATAATAGATCACGCGAGTATTGACCTGCGACACCGGGTTCTTCAGATCGACGCCCAGTCCCAAATCATCATACGGATCCAGCCAGAACTGAAGCATCCCAGTCTGCGGATAGACCGTGTTCTGCAGCAGGTCGGCACAGTTAATCTGCGCGACCATACCCAGCGGCCTACCGTTCTGGTTAGTGGGGGCCTGAGCCCCGGCGGGCAGGTACGGCACTCCCCCAAATTTAGAGGCGGTCACCGGCACAGTTCCCTGAGCTGCGCGAGGAATGACGCGCACAGTGGGTTTGCAATCCTGCTGGCTCAGCAGATAATTAAGGTGTTTGACCCGCTCAAAAATAGTGCTCATGGTGTATTTTCTTTAGCAGCTATCCCACGAATAAAAGACCTTAGAGAAATCTAAATTCCTCAGCTGCTCTGGGGTAATCAGCCAGTTTGCCGCTCCGGCATCGCCCCACATGATGGTTATGGTTTCACCTTCATACGCAGAGACAAGAGTGAGCAGATTAATCGTGTAGTCTTTCCATTCTTCCTTGTCATCTCGGGGGTCCCAGTCGATATACTCGGGAACACCGCCCAGCTGGTGGTGGTCAAGATCTTCGTAAAAGGTGCTCGCAAGGCCATCGCCTTCAAGCCCTGCAAGCTCATCAAGATCCCAAGGACTTTCAATCTGCTCCTGCGGGTAACGTTCATTCCACAACCGCGTAAATAACTGCCCGGTACTGTATTGTTTAAGTTTTAGCCCGGGCTCTAGATTTTCAGGCTCAAAACTCAGGGCGTATTCTCCGCCCAAAAGAGGCCATATAAAGCCGTTATCCTCGGTAATGACTAGTTTATGAGCCTTCCTGTTCGCTTTTCCCAGCTGAGGATAGTAGATCACGCGATCATATCGTGATGAGGTGTAATCTTCCGTATCGGTCTCGATCGGGCTAATCCAGAACTGCAGCATCCCCTCCGCCGGGTAAATACTATTCGGTGGCAGATCGGCACAGTTAATCTGCGCAATCATGTGTAAAGGTTCACCGTTAACGTCTACGGGTCCGTCCTGGCCCTTGGGCAGGTACGGTATTCCCCCGATTTTGGAGGCGGTGACCGGCAACGTCTTATACTTAGCGAATTGTGTGTTGATGCGCATTGTAGGAACCTGATGTCCCACATTCATCTCAGCCAGTAAAGTGCGAGCCCGTTCTAGTATTTCTGTCTGTTTATCCGTCACGCGTTCTCCTCGTGGGCTGGGTTCCCAGTACTATATAAAGATGACTCACACCTTAGCATGAAGCATTATCTTTACACCCGGTCGGAGAAGATACACGCCGGAGAATTTTGTGCGTACAGCCAGCTGGTTCTAAATATTGGACCTTATGACCATTCGAAGAGAACCTTCGAGAAGTCTCGGTTCTTAAGCTGGTGCGAGGTCACCATCCAGTTTGCGGTTCCCATATCGCCCCACATAATGCCCTCATGGCTACCTGACTCCACCCGTGATATAAGCGTCAGCAGATTCACGGTGTACTGAGTAAGAGCCGCATCACCATCACGCGGATCGCGTTGCTCGAAGAGGGGGTAACCACCAATTTTGTGATGGGTATAGCTTTCGGGGGTGCCCGTCATATCGCGTAAAGTCTTGAGAGTGTCAGCACCGCCGTCGAACTTTCGAAGGTCCCAAATGCTCGCTATAAGCTGCTCAGGGTACATATCGTTCCAGATTCGAGTAAATTCCGAATGTGGGCGTCCGTCAAAAATCCATTCTTCATTACTCTGGGATTTGGCGATAAGACCATACCCATGACGTCCGCTGACCGGCCAATATAAGTCATCTTGAGGATTATTAACTATAAGTTCCGTTACGGCGGTACCGACCCCGGAGTCTGGCGCATCCAGAGTCGGATAATAGACAACTCGAGTTTTTTGTTGGCTGGTGGGATCGTCTAAGTTTAGCCCCCACAAGTCTTCGTGCGGATCAAGCCAGAACTGTAGGATTCCGGTTTCGGGGTAAATGTCGTTTGTGGGAAGCTCAGAACAATTAATCTGGGCAATAAGCCCCAAATTCTGTCCACTGCCGTTGGTCGGCGCCGCGGTACCAACCGGAACGTAGGGAACACCTCCAACCTTAGAAGCGGTCACTGGCAGAGGTTCTGATGTTTGTTGAGTGTCAAAGAAAATAACAGGCGATATCTGCTGTGCATTGATGCGGTCAATAACGTTCAGAGCTTGTTGTTCAAGAGCGGTCTTTTCAAGAATACTCACAGTATCGTCCCCTATCGGTGATGTGGATGTGGGATGCGGTTGTTGGTTGCATTTCCGGAAAAATGCGGGTTCGTTATCTTGTGGTAACCACTACTTCTAGGTAATCACAGATAAACACGCTATGCCATACCTTGCGTTCCGTGTCGTGTACTTGCAGGGTCGACTTTATACGCACGAACATGCCTCAGATTTGCGTTGTTTACCACCGCCTTGTTAGCGGGCCCTTCCAAGCCGCAACAGCGCGGTATTCAAGGCTGCGAGTTACACTCTTTCACCCTCAAGATAGATTTCAGTAGGGGTGTTTTCTATTCGCATACTGCTTAATTGTATTAAGTGTTATACGTAAGTGCGCCCATCAGAAAGGTCTGATGGGCGCACTCAACACGTTACGACTAGGGGTATTGTCTCTAGTCTAGATAGTCACGTAAAACCTGCGAACGCGAGGGGTGACGCAGTTTCGACATGGTCTTTGATTCGATCTGACGAATGCGCTCACGCGTCACGCCGTATACCTTGCCAATTTCGTCTAAAGTCTTAGGCTGCCCGTCGGTCATGCCGAATCGCATAGCAACCACGCCCGCTTCACGTTCGGAGAGCGTATCGAGCACCGAGTGCAGCTGCTCTTGAAGAAGAGTGAATGACACCGCGTCAGCCGGAACGACAGCCTCCGAATCCTCAATCAGGTCGCCGAACTCGGAATCGCCGTCCTCACCCAGCGGCGTGTGCAGAGAAATAGGTTCGCGCCCGTACTTCTGCACCTCAATAACCTTTTCGGGAGCCATGTCCAGCTCTTTACCGAGCTCTTCGGGGGTGGGTTCACGCCCCAAATCCTGAAGCATCTGACGCTGCACACGGGCGAGCTTATTAATGACCTCAACCATATGCACAGGAATACGAATAGTACGCGCCTGGTCCGCCATTGCACGAGTAATCGCCTGACGAATCCACCAGGTGGCGTAGGTGGAGAATTTAAAGCCCTTCGAGTAGTCGAATTTCTCGACCGCGCGAATCAGACCAAGATTACCTTCCTGAATAAGGTCAAGGAATAGCATTCCGCGGCCCGTATAGCGTTTAGCGAGTGAGACCACGAGGCGCAGGTTCGCCTCCAACAGGTGGTTCTTCGCACGCTTACCGTCATGGATCACCCAGCGCAGTTCCTTCTTGAGCTTCGGATCCATATCGGGGTTGTCGGCAAGCTTGTGCTCCGCATACAGGCCAGCTTCAATGCGCATCGCAAGATCGACTTCCTGCTGCGCGTTCAGGAGCGAGACTTTACCGATCTGCTTCAGGTAGTCTTTCACAGGGTCAGCTGTTGCTCCGGGAGTAACGACGCGTTGAGCAGGTGCATCGTCATCATCGCTGGCGGTCAGCACGAAGCCAGAGCCTTTAGCTGCCACTTCTTCGGCAGCTTTCTTCTCTTCCTTTTTGGCAACGGCTTCTTCATCTTCGTCAGCGTCTTCGTGCTCTTCGCCGTCAACGTTCTCGGGATCTAGCTCGTCGTCAAGGTCAAGATCAAACTCGTCCTCGTCGGTCTTCTTCTTACGTCCACCGGTTTTACGTTTAGTGGTTGTTTTACGCGCGCGCTTAGGCTTCTCTTCAGGCACGGCCTCGGCAGTGGTTTCGACCGAGTCCTCTGCATCAGATTTTGCGTCTTCTTGAGTTTTGGCTGCTGCGCGTTTCTTAGCAGGCGCTTTTTTTGCAGGTTTGGATGTGGCTGCAGTTTTTTTAGTGCGGGTTGTCTTTTTGGGGGTTTCGGCTACAGTCTCTTCAGAGGTTTCACCGGTCGCGGTCTTCTTGCTGGTTGCAGGTGCCACAAGAACCCTTTCTAACTCGTGTTGGGGTGCTTTGTCTGCAAAACACCTAAGACCCTGTCAAGTCTTGCTCCTCACATTACTGGTGAAAGCAGGGTTAGCGGAATAAATATAACCGCTAAATACTGGGGATTATTCCCTGCGTTTTCACCTCATGAAGGCGCGCGCAAAAGCACAGACTTTACGGGGTCATCATCAAGTATGGCAGAATCTTATTTTCTTTCAAATAAGGCTCGCCTAGACAACCCTGTTTTATTCCCTGCAAACACAACGTTCGCTACCCTGCCTTGGGCTCAATCGTCTCTACCTTGGCGTCGGTTGCCTCGTGAGGCAATAGAGTACTGAAGTAAAGGTCGCCACGCCAACACCGCACGGGATCCGTAATCCAGAGCGGAAATACAGATTCTGATAGGGCCTGAAAAAGAGGCATATCTTCATCACAGTGAAGCCTAGCGATATCGGCGAGAATACCTGCATAGGTGTTTCCTCCACGTAGCCAATTTATCCAGGCTTGAAGAAGCCTCAGTCGACCATACTGTTCACCCGATTGAACCGCATGCACCAACAGATTACAGAGAACTTCGAGAGCGTTAAGACGGCTCCAGGCCGGTTTATAGTCCTTTGTTAGACCGCTTAGAAATTCCACCATCCGGTCTATCTTCGTTATGTGTTCTTCCGGTCTGGTCTCAGACGAGTCGCATGTGTCGTCTAAAATCTGCTGTTGAAGTATACGATGCGTACGCCGTATCCAGTCGTGCCAGCTCACGCGACCGTGCCCGATACCTCCGATACGGGGGCTTTCGCCCCGAAAAGTTTGATAAAAGGTCTCCGGCAGCGTCGTGCGCCGACGAGTTGTTGGTTTGCCGTAGCATAGAGGTTCCACCGGTTCGTATGATCCTTCACCGCATGCGGCATGCATACAGTCATATCCGTCTAGTACCCCCAGTGCTTCCGGCAGGTCTTTAGCCGCTTGGTACAGTATAAATTCTGGGGTTGCCTGGGTATTCATGCTGCACAGCAGATAGCCGGCTATTTCGGGCGATATCAGCGAACGTAAACGATCCCCAAAACTTATGGCGTTATCGTGCTCTTCGGCGTTTTCAGGAGGATAGGTACGCATTACCCAGCGTACAGCCTCAAGGGCGCTTTCCCAGTAGCAGAGTTCAATACTTTTCTGACGGTAGTAACCAGGATGTTCTAAAACAGTATGCCGACCCGTAGCTTGGTTAAGTTCTTCTTCAAAGGTATGCATCCACAACAGACTTGCTTGTTCCCATTCTGTCACCTCATTCGTGGAGGCACTGGTTGCAGTATCCCAGAGGCATTGCGTATATGCAGACAGGGGTTCTGCGGATACTCGGCGTCCCTCATACACCCGATCGAGATAGTACGAGCTATGCATAATGTCTTCAATAGGGCCGCGGTAAGTGAGCGCAAGCTGGTTTCGATCAAGTGACCATCGCGATACGGACCCGCAGTACAGCACATCGTAAAGATCAAGATGAACATTGTTGCAGGCTGCGTAGAGTGTGGGCAGCCACTGGTTGAATGAGATTCCGGCGCGATTATCGATATACAAATCCGTATTGTGTAAGACAGTGCGTGTAGCAGGTGAAAGTTGCCGCTCTCGAGTTGCCGCATTGCCGCTAAAGATCAAAGCAAAGACCCCAGTAATGGGCTCGAACCCGTCAACGGTGGCGGGTACCAGATTCGCTAACTTATCAAAATATTGTTCTAGATCTTGTTGCTCATCAGGAAGATTAACGCGTATACACGGCCCTACGGCATGCTTCGTCACGCTTAAAAGCACCAGCGATTCTTGCGGCCAGTATCCAAACTGATGCAGCACGAGAGCTATCAAGTCTTCTTCGGTATGTAAGCTATAGGTTGTCGTTAGGTTACTCGTTGTTGTCATATCTTTACTATGGCAAGATTGCTCACCTTAAAAGTTCGCAGACCAACTAACCTGTGGATAACCCAGGTGCATTCGCTTCGTTAAGACACATATTTCGCTTCTGTGGATAAGAATTAGCTGTTTTCTATCCAAATATTACGATCCATAACCCACACGAGCAGCACAAGGCATATGTGACCCCTAAAAGTTTAGGGACGCACCCACCATAGCTTGAATTTTCTATGTTGCGTGCGCCCCTGAGTTAAACCATGGGTGAGCCTTAATTATTCTTCATGCTCCTCAAGGAATCGCTCAAACATGGCACCGATTTCATCACGTCCAGGAATCTTATGGGCGTCGCGCTGCGAGAGCGGAATAGCGACGTTTGAGGTACGGAAGTTTTCATCGTAATTCGCTTCCATCGTCGAAATCATACGCCCAATCTCTGGGTTCTCCTTGACCTGCTCATTAATTTGCCCATGAACAGCCCTCGCAGCCTCCCTAAGCTCATCACTCGGAAAAGCCAATCGGGTTGCCATACTCACGTGTTCAAGCGCGGTCAGCGTTCCCTGCGGTAAATCAGCATCAGAAACATACTGGGGAATATTAATGCCGAATCCTACGGTATCAAAGCCATTCTCGGTGAAAAGAACCTCTAAAAGATTCGTCATATTAGCATGCAAATCAGCCTTAGGACGCCATGGCGAAATCCCTTCAATGAGGTCTTTCCGAGAGCCATGCGCCGTCACAGGCATAGGACGTGTATGCGGTACAGGCATTGGAAACGCCGACACCAGCACCACAAGTGAAGGGTCCAGCGTCCGCACAATAGACAACAACGCCTGCTGAAAACGCTGCCATTGATAATCAGGTTCTGAACCGGTCAAAAGCAAGAAAGGCTTATCAAGGGTATCTTCGACCGCATAAAGCTTCAGAGCAGGCATAATTGGCTGCTCAAAATGGTCTTTATTGAAGAAAATATGCGGTCTGCGGCTACGGTAATCATGAAGCTGATCCGTATCAAACTCCACAACCTCAATATTCTTAAGTTCCTTGAGAAGAAAATGCCCCAGCTGCCCCGCTGTGGATCCTGCATCCTGTGGGCTTGAGAGAGCAATAACCAGAGTGAGATTTTTCAACCGTGCATCATGAAGAATTTTATTATTCGCCAAATATAAATCTTCAGGGTTTAACATCTTCACTCCTTTCCCTCGCCGGGTTTAGTCTCTGAACTTTTTATTTTAATGTATGTGTCTAACCGCAACAGTACTATTTCCTAGTCTCTCGCGCGAGGCGAACACTCATAAAAGCGTTAGAAGGGTATTTTCACCGTACTGTTCGTCAAGATTTCCGATACCCGCAGTGTACAGTAGAAACACATTACCCAATATCAATATTCCAACCCATTCGCGGAGGAACTATGTCGACAGCACTTTCTCTTCACACCAACGACCTGCAATCGCTGAATGCTGAGGTACTTGTTCTCGGCGTCTTTTCGGGAGAAGACGGACCTTACCTAGCCTCAAATTCACTTCCTGATGACTCGGCGCAGAGCATCAATAAACTTCTGGAGTCTCTAGGTGCCACAGGTGCTCTCGACCAAATACTTCGCCTCCCCGGCGTAGAAGGGGCATCGTCCGACATCATCGCTCTCATCGGCTTAGGCTCAGACACCACAATTGACCAGGAGCGCCTAGATGCCCTTCGCTTCGCTGCTGGCTCGGCAACCCGTCAGCTTTTAGGAACTGCACATATCGCGCTTGACTTCGGTATTACCTCACGCGACGAAATTGAAGCTGTAGCTCACGGTGCCGTTCTCGGATCATTCTCCGAAGAAGGAGTACGCAGCAAAACTGCAGGTTCCGTTCGAGACGAAGCGGAGTCCATCACCATTGTGGCAAAAGCCGATGCCAGCGAAGCCGAGCCCGCCCTCGTTCGCGCCGTCATCCTGGGCGAGGCTACCAAAGATGCGCGCCGCCTCGTCAATATGCCCCCTTCACACCTGTACCCGGAATCTTTTGCAAATCTCGCCGCAGAGCTTGTCAAAGATTATTCAGATGTCAGCATTGAAGTCTACCCCTATGACCGTTTGCTCAAGGAAGGTTTTGGAGGCATCGCAGGAGTCGGTCAAGGCTCCCCGCGAAAGCCCGCACTCGCCGTTGTTAAGTACACCCCCGAGACCCCTTCTGCACATGTGGCTCTCGTTGGCAAAGGGATTACTTTTGATACCGGTGGAAACTCCCTAAAACCTGCGGCATCTATGATGACGATGAAATGCGACATGGCAGGTGCAGCATCGGTTCTGCACGCAGTTCTTGCGGCGTCCGAGCTGGAAATTCCGGTTGAGGTCACCGGATACCTTTGCCTTGCCGAGAATATGCCCGGTGGCGCCTCCCTGCGCCCCGAAGACATCATCACTATTCGTGACGGCCGCACGGTTGAAGTTCTCAATACCGATGCCGAAGGTCGCCTGGTCATGGCGGATGGTATTGCCCTCGCCTCCGAATCGAACCCCACCGTCATCCTTGATATTGCGACGCTCACGGGCGCAGCCATGGCAGCACTGGGACTGCGTACAGCTGCGCTTATGGGCGATGAAGATATCCGTGATCGAGTACAGCAGGCGGGGGCAAAATCTGGTGAGGCCTACTGGCAAATCCCGCTTGAGTCCTACTTGCGTGCCTCTATGAATTCTCCAGTGGCAGATATTAAAAATATGGGTTCACGCTACGGTTCTATGATGATCGCAGGGTTGTTCCTTCAAGAGTTTGTGGGTGAAGGCATTCCCTGGGCTCACCTCGATATTGCTGGTCCTGCCTTTAACGAAGAAAGTGCTTATGGGTTCACCCCTAAGGAAGGTACCGGTTTTGGTACCGCGACCCTGGTGAATTTCATCGAATCGTATGCATAGTAAAGGAAACATCCGCTTTATATCGGGGTCCCTAGACTGACGGTCTCAGGGCCCCCGATACTGCTCTTCTTCTACGTGCAAAATCTCACATCATAAATTCCAGGATGGTTACGCTCTTCAAAAAATTTGCACAGTTTGTGCGATTATTGCCCCAAATTAGCGTCAGGTGAACTTAAAGGGTCTAAAACAGGGGTATTGTTGTAGTGAGTGTTTTTCTGCTCTCTCGTAGATGCGCGCCCTCACGCAAACCGGAAGGTGCGGGTCTGCTGTTTGACAGAAAAGCAATATAGATAAAGAACGCATTGCACCGGGGTTACAGCCCCACAATCTATGCAAGGGAGCAACATCGTGGCTCAAGAATTCGACATCCTCATCCTTGGCGGCGGTTCCGCTGGTTACTCTGCCGCTCTGCGCGCGCGCCAGCTGGGTTTTACCGTTGGCCTCGTTGAAAAGGAAAAAGTAGGCGGCACCTGCCTGCACACCGGTTGTATTCCGACGAAGGCATACCTACACGCCGCAGAATTGGCGGAGGACGCTCGTGAAGCCTCTAAAGTAGGCGTAAACGCCACCCTAGAGTCCATCGAAATGGGTAAGGTACGCGATTACAAAGATGGTATTGTCGCGGGTAAATTCAAGGGTCTCTCCGGTCTTTTGAAGATGAAGGGCGTAGAAGTTATCGCTGGTGAAGGCAAGCTGACCGCTCAAGATACCGTGACCGTCAACGGTACGGATTACAAGGGCAAGAATATTATTCTTGCTTCCGGCTCTATTTCTAAGACTTTTGGCCTGCCTATTGAAGGTCGAGTTCTGACCTCTACCGAGGCTCTTGAAATGGACTACCTGCCGAAGAGCGCTATCGTTCTCGGTGGCGGCGTGATTGGCTGTGAGTTTGCCTCCATGTGGAAAGCTATGGGCGTAGACGTCACTATTATCGAAGGTTTGCCCAACCTCGTTCCGAACGAAGATCCCGCCATCATCAAGGTTCTTGAGCGTGCCTTCAAGAAGCGCGGCATCAAGTTCAATACTGGTACTTTCTTTGAGAAGGTTGAGCAGGACGCTAACGGTGCAAAGGTAACCCTGGCAGACGGTAAGGTATTTGAGGCCGACATCGTGCTCGTTGCTGTTGGCCGTGGCCCCAACACTGCAAATATGGGTTACGAAGAGCAAGGCATCCCCATGGATCGTGGCTTCGTGCTTGCTAACGAGCGCCTGCACACCGGTGTTGGAAATATCTATGCTGTGGGTGACATTGTTCCTGGCGTTCAGCTTGCACACCGTGGTTACCAGCAGGGCATCTTTGTTGCCGAAGAAATTGCTGGTTTGAACCCCACCGTTGTTCCCGATGTTAATATTCCGAAGGTGACTTTCTGCGATCCTGAGATTGCTTCCGTGGGTTACTCCGAACCGAAAGCGAAGGAGAAATTCGGTGAGGACAATGTTGAAGTTGCCGAATACAACCTAGCCGGTAATGGCAAGTCCTCAATTTTGGGCGCTTCCGGCATCGTCAAGGTCGTGCGTGAAAAGGACGGTCCGATCGTAGGCGTTCATGCTATCGGTAAGCGTATGGGCGAGCAGATCGGCGAAGCTCAGATGTGGGTTGATTGGGAAGCATTCCCCGAGGATGTTGCTAAGTTTATCCACGCTCATCCGACTCAAAATGAGTCTCTGGGTGAGGCTGCCATGGCTCTGAACGGTACCCCGCTACACGGCTAATTATCGCCTTATCAAATTATGGGTATGTCACAATAGACTGAGATGCCCTATCACCAGGGCAGAGAGTTACCCCGTGTTTTGTTATCAAACGAAAATTATGCGCGGGTGGCCTTGCCCAGTAAAAGTTTTTCTAGTTCAAGCATTCACAAGGAGAATGGGAAGAGATATGTCCCACACCGTAGAATTGCCCGCATTGGGCGAATCCGTGACCGAAGGCACCGTGACCCGCTGGCTTGTAGCTGTCGGCGACACTGTTGCTGTGGACGATCCTATTGTCGAGGTTTCTACCGATAAGGTCGACACCGAGATCCCCTCGCCCGTAGCAGGCGTTGTTGAGCAGATCTTGGTGGAAGAAGACGAAGATGTTGAGGTTGGCGCTGCTCTCGTTGTCATTGGCGATGGTTCCAGTGCTCCCGAAGCTGCACCTGCCGCGCCCGCTGCCGAGGCTCCTGCAGCATCCGCCCCTGCTGCTCCTGAGGCACCCGCAGCTGCTGCGGCGCCCGCAGCTGGCTCTGCATCTGGTCAGGAAGTGACTCTTCCCGCATTGGGCGAGTCTGTCACAGAGGGTACCGTGACCCGCTGGCTGAAGGAAGTTGGCGAGCAGGTCGAGGTAGACGAACCTCTCGTAGAGGTTTCTACCGATAAGGTCGATACCGAGATTCCTTCGCCCGTAGCAGGTACCCTGCTCGAAATTCGCATTCCGGAAGACGAGGAAGCAGAGGTCGGCCAGGTTCTCGCCATCATTGGTGATTCTTCCGCCGCAGCTGCTCCTGCTGCACCGGCCGCCCCCGCACCTGCTGCGGCAGCACCGGCTCCTGCAACTCCCGCTGCGCCTGCAGCTCCTGCTTCTGCGCCCGACACCCCTGCTACCCCGGCGGCTCCCGCCGCCGATGGCGAAGCATACGTAACCCCGCTGGTTCGTAAGCTCGCCAAAGACAATGGCATTGACCTGTCCACTGTGAAGGGCACCGGCGTAGGCGGTCGTATCCGCAAGCAGGATGTTCAGGCAGCTATTGCCGCTAAGGGCTCGACCGCTCCTGCTGCAGCACCCGCCGCGTCAGCAGCTCCCGCCGCAGACGGTGCTCCCAAGGCAGCACATACCTTCGAAGTTTCGCCCAAGCGTGGTACCGTCGAAAAGACCGCACGCATTCGCCAGGTTATTGCAAAACGTATGCGTGAGTCCCTCGATATTTCCACTCAGCTGACTCAGGTTACCGAAGTGGATATGACTCGTGTGGCACAGCTGCGTGCCAAGGCTAAGGACGGCTTCCTCGCTCGCGAGGGCGCAAAGCTGACCTTCCTGCCTTTCTTCGCACAGGCTGTTACCGAGGCTCTGCAGCAGCACCCCGCACTGAACGCTTCCATGACCGAGGATCTGAAGCAGATTACCTACCCCGATTCCGAGAACGTCGCGATCGCTGTAGATACCCCCAAGGGTCTGCTTGTTCCCGTTATCAAGAACGCATCGGATCTCGGCATCGCTGGCTTGGCTAAGGCAATTGGTGACTTGGGTGGACGTGCACGCACCGGCGATATCGCTCCCGAAGAGCTGACCGGCTCTACCTTTACCATCACCAACATCGGTTCCTTCGGGGCTCTGTTTGATACCCCGATTATCAACCAGCCGAACGTGGCGATCTTGGGTACCGGCTCCATCGTGAAGCGCCCCATGGTGGTTAAGGACGTTGATGGCAACGATTCAATTGCGATTCGCTCCATGTGCTACCTCTCCCTCACCTACGATCACCGCGTGGTCGATGGTGCGGATGCAGGTCGCTTCCTGTACACCCTCAAGACTCGCCTGGAAGAGGCAAACTTTGAGGCTGAGCTCGGTCTCTAAAGGGGTCCTGGCATGATGTAGCATCGTGTTTCAAGGGGTGTGTTGGCGTATAAGCCAACGCACCCCTTTTTTATTTTTTATTCTTCGTCGTTATGCCGAGTTTATTAAAGTAGACATTATAGTGACAGAGTGTCAGAATATTAGCTATGTTTCTTCTCAACAACATTCTTGTGTTTTTGCACATCATAGGTGCCGCGATTATTATTGGGCTCTGGATTGCTCATTTTCGCACACCTAAAGTTCTGCCCGGGCAGTTTCACGCATCGCTTCTGATGCTCATAACGGGCTTACTCCTGGTAGGAATTGCTGAGGTTACCGGCAGTCCTAACCACATTAAGATTGCGGTCAAAATTCTCATTGCATTGGGCATCGCTATTGCCGCATTCATCGGTCAACGCAAGTACAAGGCGGGAGAACCAATTTCAACAGGCTTAGCGCATGCAGTGGGCGGTCTTGCCGTCATTAATGTTGCCGTTGCCACCATCTGGCACTAAACAGCTCTTCACTTCGGCACAATACTCTTGCCCATGTTCCCGGTAGTTTTTATAGACCTACCGGGGATATATTTTTAAGAGCTACACGCTTGAACTCGCAGCTGCCTCATCTACATGTAGCTCTCCCCTGGTGGTTATTTTTATTCACGGCTCACGGACAACCGTAGGCTGCGCATCGGGCTCGTTGGGTGTTTCATCCGTGACTGGCATTGCCGTGACAATACGCCATACCCCCTCGTCGCGATGCAGCTCAAAGATAACTGTCTGCACCGGCACGCCGTCCACAATGTGAACACCGGATTCTTTCTGCTCCGCATCCGTTGGGGCGTATCCGGGCGACTCTACTTCTGCGGTTATTCCTAAAGAGTCAGAGTCTCTGTGCAGAATACGGGTCAATGAGCGCAGTTTCAGCGTCGCCGCCCCCTGAGAGCTCAACGACTGATTGCGCTCCTCTATAACCTGAGCGAGAATAACCTGCTCATCCTGCGGAGTACTCACAACGGCAGGCTGAGTAGCGTGAGACTCGTGATGATGCATAGCTTCCGGAACCCAGGTTGCCCCAGCTATTGCTCCAGCTCCTAAGATTATGAGACTCCCAACCCCCAGAATCACGAGTTTGCGGGTCGTAAAATTACGAGCCTTTGAATGTCCACGGCTATGCCCAACTTTGAAAGTGCTCTTCCCTATAAGTTTCTGAGCGTTCTGATGTCTAACCTTGGGCAGGGTCTTAGTGCTTTTAACGGTATTCGGTTCTCGCAAAGCAACAGGGAGTTTAGACCGTACTGACTCAGGCGCGCTGGTATAAGCGTTGAGAGGCTGCGTCTGGAATGCGCTGAATGCGTCAAGAACCTCCTGTACAGTGGCCTTAGGATCATCAAGCAGACGCTCAAGCTCGGTTCCCAATGTCTGCGGTACATCGGCAAGGAGCGGCAGCGGGATGCGTTGATGAGTTTGCCGAGGCGACTCTCCGGTGAGCGCATACCACAGAAGAGCCACAAAATCATGAACTCCGACATGTTCATGTTCATCCGGCTGGTGTTTACTCGCTTTGATAGAACTGGGCAGGCAAAGAAACTCGGGGAGTCCAGCAACGGTTATCATCACGTACTGAGGCTCTAGATGCTCAGGATAGATATGCGCCGCGTGTAAGCTTTTGAAGCCCCATCCTATATGGTGTGCTAGGGTCGCAACCTCGGCGAGCGGTAAGGATCCGCGTGCATGCACAAGGGATTCGAGTGATCCTGCCTCAACCGGTTCGTACCAATAATAAGTTCCTGTCTCTGTGCCAGACGACTGCCTTTCGTCCCGCGTTACGGCTAGTACAGTGGCGACACCGGGTAAGGGTGGTAAACCGCAAAGTGTTTTGATCTGGTGCGATGGTATTTGCTGAGAATCATGACTTATCGCAAGGGTGTAAAGCCCCGGGGCTAATTGTTTGGGAAGTATACGATTCTTAACCGATGAATCTCTATTTGTATGTATCTTAACTGTCCAAATACTCAGGTTTGGTTCTTCGTGAAGATTTTCAAGGTATGTGATGCTATCGGTGTTCATACTCTAGATGTACCGGATTTTGGAAAAGCACCGTGAAAGTTATCCACAGACACAAGGTTTTTAGCGATTTTCATGCTGTATAACGCGTTTCTGCTCGCCTTCTGCCTTGTTTATGACGTCATAATCTGTCACACAAAGTACGAGTTGTTTTCCTAGAGCGATGCTGCGGCCCAGAGCACGTGTAATCAGGAAGCCCTAATTTTTATCGTGGTCGTTCCGGTACTAAGGTAGAAGCTATGTCCGTAATACTTGAACGTGTGGGGTTTGCCCCTGACTATGTGAATTATGTTGAGAGCCTTGATATGCAATCTCGCCTTCATGCAGAGGTAGCGGCACGCGCTCGGCAAAACACTATTCTTCTGCTCGAACATGAGCCCGTGATTACGGCTGGCAAGCGCACTGAAGATCACGAGTACCCCACTGACCGTTCAACTCCAGTCGTGAAAATTGACCGCGGCGGAAAACTCACGTGGCATGGTCCCGGACAGCTGACCGGGTATCCCATTCTGAAACTTCCTGAGCCTCTTGATGTAGTAGCGTATGTACGCATCCTAGAGGAGATTATTATGAATGTACTCGCTCACTTTGGAATCAAAGGCGAACGCGTGGAAGGGCGTAGCGGCGTATGGATTCTGGGCGATGGCATCACACCGGATAAGAAAATCGCCGCCATTGGGATTCGCGTTTCAAAGCAAACCACAATGCACGGGTTCGCCATTAACTGCTGCAATGAGACCGCACCGTTCATGCAGTTCATTCCCTGCGGTATTACGGATGCTGGCGTCACAACAATCTCAGAGCAGCTCGGTCGTACAGTAACCCCGGCAGATATTCTAGAGACCCTTGAGCGTGAGCTTATTAAGTATCAGGATCGTTTGGCAATGCCTTTTGAGCCCCTTGTTCCGCAGGAGCACAAGGTGGCACACGAGACGGCTGCGTAGCCACAAGGTTCACGTATTTCCCCTTGTCAGTACTGCTTATCGATATTCGGCGAGTAATCCGAATAGAAATTTGTGTGCGTAAACAAGACTTAAAGACATACAAACCATAATCCACGCCACAGTGTTTTTCGCCTGCACGATGCAGGCGTAAAATAGGTTTCAGCCCGTTTTAAACCGAGGGCGCATCCAGTTAGAAGGAGCAACACACATGAGCATTAAGCCTGAAGGCCGCAAGCTGCTGCGCGTCGAGGCTCGCAATGCTGAGGTTCCCATCGAGAAGAAGCCTCACTGGATTAAGACCAAAGCCGTTGTGGGGCCTGAATACAATGAAATGAAGGAACTGGCCCGGGGCCAGGGGCTTCATACAGTGTGTGAGGAAGCTGGCTGTCCTAATATCTATGAGTGTTGGGAAGACCGCGAGGCAACCTACCTTATTGGCGGTTCTGAATGCACTCGCCGTTGCGATTTCTGCAATATTGCCACTGGTAAACCCGCTGCAGTTGATTACGCTGAGCCCTTCAAAGTCGCTAAAAACGTTAAGGTTATGGGTCTGCGTTATGCCACGGTGACCGGTGTGGCACGTGACGATCTTGAAGACGGCGGTGCCTGGCTCTACGCAGAGACTACACGCCAGATTCACAAGATGTGCCCCAATACCGGTGTTGAGATGCTGATCCCTGATTTCAAGGGTAAGCCAGAGCATGTGCAGAAAGTCATTGATGCACGTCCAGAGGTTTTTGCCCACAACCTAGAGACCGTACCGCGCATCTTTAAGCAGATCCGCCCGGCATTCCGTTATGAGCGCTCACTCGATGTGATTACCCAGGGTAAAGAGGCCGGCATGGTCACGAAGTCCAACCTGATTCTGGGTATGGGTGAAACTAACGATGAGATTTACGAGGCACTCTGCGATCTGTACGACGCCGGATGCGATATTATCACCCTGACTCAGTATCTGCGCCCCGGTCCCCTTTTCCATCCCATTGAGCGTTGGGTGAAGCCCGCCGAATTCCTGGAGTTCTCAGCTATGGCAGAATCCATCGGTTTTGCTGGCGTTATGGCTGGTCCGATGGTTCGGTCCTCGTATCGTGCCGGTCGTCTGTGGGCACGCGCGATGAAGAAGAACGGCTATGAGATTCCAGAAAACCTTGCGCATATCGAAGATGGCGGTGCGGCTTTGCAAGAGGCTTCTTCCCTCGTCGCAGCGGGTTTCTAGAATAGTAGAATAGTTCAGTCTGCAGAGACATAGATTTAGAAAATTCCCCGGTTCATCTTCTCCTGAAGGTTACGAATCGGGGAACTTTGTTTACCCCAACGAGGGCCAAACTTTAGACACATTTGCCGGGTTTGGCTGTTAGGTGAGTTTTTCCTTAGGAGAATGCACGGGCATCCAGGTCAAGAACAATCTAAGATAGAATAAATACTGCAGTCATATACTGCATTTTCCTACCCGTTGTCCAGAGGAAGCACCGTGGCAGAAAAGCGCGAAGAGAAGAAAAAGCAGAAGAAAGATAAATCTCCGGGTACGTTTGCCCAGATGAAGCAGGTCTACCAGATGACCAAAAAATCTGACCCGAATATCGGGTGGATTCTGCTTCTTGCAGTGGTCGTTACCCTGCTTGTTTTTGTCCTGATCGGCGCGTTACTCAACAACATCATCACTTTTATTATTCTTGGTCTTGCGGTTGGCGTTCTTGCCGCCATGATTATTCTGGGTCGTCGCGCACAAAAAGCAGCATTCACGCAGATCGAAGGACAACCTGGGCGTGCGGGTGCCGCCATGAACTCCGTGCGCCGTGGCTGGATTGTGGAAGAGCAGCCTGTAGCTGCGAACCGCAATCAGGATCTTGTCTTTCGGGGTCTCGGTAGGCCGGGAATTGTGCTGGTAACCGAGGGACCTTCATCGCGTGTGCAGAACCTTGTGAAAAATGAGAAGAAACATCTTAACCGCGTAGTTCCCGGCGTTCCCGTACACGTGATTGAGACCGGTCACGACGAGAATCAGGTTGAGTTAAAAGATGTCGTCAAGACTATGAACAAGCTGCCTAAAGCCCTGACTCAGCAAGAAGTTCAGGGAGTTTCTAATCGTCTTAGTACCCTCAACCATGTGCGTAACCCCATGAACAGCATTCCAAAGGGTATAGATCCGAACCGTGTGCGCCCCGATCGTCGCGCAATGCGTGGGCGTTAGAAACGGTACATCCTATGGCTGAGCCCCGACCTCATGGTAAGGTCGGGGCTCAGCTTGTCTGTCTAATACCCGGAAAATAATATAAGCTCTCCGGCAATACAGTTCGCATCTAGCGGATGCGCACAAGTATAGTTCCTGCCGCGCGATCGTGAAGACCGCGTGAATTCGCGTCCAAAATTACGGTGGGCAGCACCAGCATGGTCAGCACAGCTCGGATAAGGGCTCGCTTCCAACCAGCAGGCCTGCCATCTAGAGTTTGCACTTGGACTCCAACCAGAAAATGCCCCAGAGTGTGCCCCATAAATCCTACGAGTACGATCAGGTACAGCAGAAAAATTCCTAGTGTTGTTAGACCATGTATTTGTACGTTTTGGGCTCCGACTAGCAGAAACGCGAGACCCAAGCATAGATACCAATCTATGATGAAACCTAGGAGGCGACGCATCGGACGGGCTATAGCGCCAGGTCCTGTCTCTGGTCGCCCCATGATCTCTCCGGGGTATTTTTGGTCGCTGGGCGCGCCGTTGAGCCACGACCCAAGATCGTCACGTTCAATCATGGTTTCTATTATCCTGTATCTCTTTCCTCAACGTACGCCACCCTACCACATCGGCAACTTTGTAACACTACCGAAACATAATAGACACGACAGAGCAAAAAATACCCCCTATGCTAGATAGTGGTGCACAACTCATAAACTGGGCGCCACACCAGACACCAAGGACAAAACACCACGAGGAGCAGTCCGTATGTTTACCAGTCCCCAAGAAGTTCTCGATTTTATTAAGAGCGACGAAATTGTCTTCGTCGACATTCGATTCACCGATATGCCCGGGGTGCAGCAGCACTTCAACCTTCCGGCGAAGGCGATCGACGAGGATTTCTTCGTCAACGGTCAGCTTTTCGATGGCTCGTCTATTCGTGGTTTCCAGGGCATTGCCGAATCTGATATGCAGCTTATTCCTGATGTTAAGTCGGCGTATGTTGATCCTTTCCGTCTTGAAAAAACCCTTGTTATTATCTGCTCTATCGTGAATCCCCGCACCGGTGAGCCTTACCATCGTGACCCTCGCGGTGTAGCCGAACGCGCCGAAGCATACTTGCAGTCCACAGGTGTTGCCGATACCGCGTTCTTTGCTTCTGAAGCCGAGTTTTTCGTCTTTGAGGATGTCCGTTACCAGGTAGAGCCCAATTCCGTGTTCTATAAAATCGATTCCGATGAAGCATATTGGAACACCGGCCGCAAGGAAGAAGGCGGCAATCTTGGTAATAAGACCCCTATCAAGGGCGGTTATTTCCCGGTCTCCCCTGTCGATAAGCAAGCCGATCTGCGTGATGCTATGTGCGTAGCGATGGATCAGGTTGGGCTCGAAGTTGAGCGCAGCCATCACGAGGTCGGTTCCCCTGGACAGGCAGAGATCAACTACAAGTTCTCAACCCTCACCAATGCCGCCGACGACCTGCTGAAGTTTAAGTACGTTATCAAGAACACCGCCGATGAGTGGGGCAAGTCGGTGACTTTCATGCCGAAACCTGTCTTCGGCGATAACGGTTCGGGGATGCATTGCCACCAGTCACTGTGGTTAGGCGGCGAGCCACTCTTTTACGATGAGCGTGGGTACGCAAACCTCTCCGATATCGCTCGCTGGTACATCGGCGGTCTGATTGAGCATTCCTCCGCTGTGCTGGCGTTTACCAACCCAACCGTTAACTCTTACAAGCGCCTTGTGCCTGGCTACGAAGCCCCCGTGAATATGGTGTACTCGCAGGGTAACCGCTCTGCCGGTATTCGCATTCCGATTACTGGCGCCAACCCGAAAGCTAAGCGCCTGGAGTTCCGTGCCCCTGACCCCTCATGTAACCCCTATTTCGCGTTCTCAGCTCAGCTTATGGCCGGTTTGGACGGTATTCGCAACCGCATTGAGCCACCAGCACCGATCGACAAGGACCTATACGAGCTGCCCGTCGAAGAGGCCAAGGATATCAAGAAGGCTCCCGCTAACCTTGAGGAAGCGCTGGCCGCGCTTGAGGCAGACCACGACTTCCTGCTCGAAGGCGGCGTATTCACCGAGGATCTGATTCATGCGTGGATTGACTACAAGCGCACGAACGAGCTTGAACCGCTCTCGCTGATTCCTCACCCGCTGGAATACCAGCTGTACTACGGTGTCTAACCGTTATTTATAGAGGTTAGAATGCTCCGTGTCCTCATATATGAGGACACGGAGCATTCTTCTGTGTCATAGAAGATAAGTCTGCACCTCTGACCCTAAGATATAAATAGAGCAAAAGAGATCTCTCTTTTTCTAGCGTAACGGAACCTAATTTCCGATATATATGCCTATCAAAAACTCATAATGACAGGTCCTGAGATTTTAAGAATATGACCTCTGACAAGCATATTTATTAGCTTTATAATAATTTTGAGATATTCTTATAGTTTTTTGTCTGCCTTTGCTTCATCATAGATTATGCTCATGGCGAGCATGCACATACTAACCTTTCCAGAATTTGTATATTCCGGTTGTGCTTTCATATTGACAATACACTGCGGCATTGCCTAGCATAGTAGCCTTCCTTAACTAGTAAACACTGAGAAGATAGACCTATTCGCAAGTTTCCCCACTCAGAAAGAACAGCTCCACAAGGTACTTGATTCCCTCAGTGGCCATAATGTGGAATACTTACAAAATCTGGAATTAAGGCTTAACCTTCACGTATGATGAAGCCGCAAGTAAGTTCTTAGGGGATTACTGCCTCCACGTTCTAAAGGAGTTTGACGTGTCGCATGTACTATCACGCCGTACTGTATGTCTATCAGCTGGTCTTACAGCAGTTGCAACTTTCGTAGGTTGCGCTTCCAGCTCGCTGTCATCCGATGAAGCACTATATAAGAATGACCAGCTATTACCCTCTGCACCAGGCGAGCCCTATACAGGTTCCGATGAACAGCCTATTCGCACACAAGAGCGTATGTTTATGGCGATGATGGATGCTGACGCCGAATCTCTCCGTTCCACTCTCACTGAGGATGCTACACTCACCCACATCACAGGCCAAATCCAGACTCGCGATGAGTGGGTACAGTCGGTTGCCGACAAAACTATGTCCTACAGCAATATTGAGGTAATATCTGCTCGCGTGGAACGAAGTGACAATGGAGCTCAGCTCGTAGCACGCACGCGCACGACCGCAAATATTAATGGGAGCGATGGAACCTGGAATCTCCAGCTTGTATCGCAGATACACCCCGATGGTACGCACTTTACGAAGACTGTCGCCTCCCTATGGTCTTAAAGCTCGACCGAACTATCCTAAAGATGCCCTTATGTAAGGAGGGCATCTTTTGTTTTAAAATCTCAAACAGCACGGGTATCTGCTGGACCCGAAGTTTATAAAACAGGATAAGCTAGAGTGAGCTTATAGTCGCTATAGACGTTTCAAAAAATGGTAGTTTAACGTTCCTTCCAAGGAACAGCTGTATATTCTGTGTTCTCTCATAGTGCCTAAGGAAATATTTTCCATGAATATCCTTATCGGTCTTATACCCGCGCTATTCTGGGGCATTCTGCCGCTGTGTGTCTCTAAGATTGGCGGCAAACCGACTCAGCAAATTATGGGCACCACGATGGGTGTGCTTCTCACGGGTATTGTGACTTCTCTGCTTTTCTTCCCGATGCGCCTTGACGCTTGGGCGTTCTTCCTATGTTTCCTCTCCGGGGCAAGCTGGGCGTTCGGGCAAATAAACCAGTACCGCGCGTTTACCCAGATCGGTGTTTCTCAAACCATGCCTTTATCAACTGGCATGCAGCTGGTAGGTACCTCGTTAATGGGTGTGGTGGCGTTCGGTGACTGGGGTACCGTTCAAGCTAAAGTAATTGGGGCCGTAGCTCTGGCTCTCATTATCATCGGTATCTGGATGACCACGAAGCAAGAGAATCCTGACCCACAGTCGGGCGGGAATATGCGGGCCGGTATTATCACACTCTTAATTTCTACCATCGGATATGTCGGATATTCATTCTTTCCCAACTATGTGAGTGTAGACGGGTGGTATAAATTCCTGCCCCAATCAGTGGGTATGGTGGTAGCAGCTATCACGATGTCTATGCTGACCCGTGACGGTACCCGCCCTTGGGATAAGAAGTCTTTACAGAACATTATCTGTGGCGTGATTTTCTCGGGTGCTGCGTTAGCCTACCTAGTGTCTATTGAGCCGCATCGCAACGGTGTTGCCAGCGGGTTTACACTCTCACAGATGAACGTTATTATCTCCACTCTGGGCAGTATCTTACTACTGGGAGAGAAGAAAACGAGGCTGGAGCTGCTGTATGTGTTAGGAGGACTCGCCCTCGTAGTTATTGGCGGCGTTCTTATTGGTACGCTTTAGCTGTACACGCCGCACATTCTCACCGTATATTCTCTAGATTTCGTGTGATTCGCACACATCACGTTAGAATAATGAGAACTGTCTTTTCACCGATATGACCAACGCAGGAGAGCCCGTGTCCAAATTCATCGCCAAGCATTTTGACGAACTGACCGCTCACGAGTTGCAGCAGATTCATATTATTCGTTCGCTGGTGTTCACAGTGGGTCAGCAATCAACTGATCAGGAGCCTGATGACGCTGATTTCGAATGCATCCATATGGTGAATGAGGACGATTCGGGAAAAGTGCTCGCGTATCTGCGTCTATTCGATCTTGAGAAGGTTCAGGATGCACGCCACCGCTACATTCCGGGCGCGTGGACATTCGGTCGTGTGGCAGTTCACCCAGATGCACGCGGTACCGGCCTGGGACGCAAGCTTTTACACGCAGCCTTGGAATGGATCCGGAATAACACGGACGCAAAAGAAATCGTGATCGCCGCTCAAGCATATCTGAAAGATACCTACTACAGTCCTGAGGGGTTTGTTGAGCGCGGTGAGCACTATATGGAGTCTGGAATCGAGCATGTCGAGATGGTGCTCGATTTGCAGCGCTAATCCGGCGATTGAGCACTAGCGCATCCACGGATGATGCGGGACGGGCAAGTTTTAGGAAACTACAGTGCCGGATATGTGCCTCTAGTAGTGTAGGTTTTTACGCATTATATGCCCGCCCGCTCTCAACAGACCGTTCGTCAGACAAGCAGGATTCATGACTTCCTCTCCCGGTTTTACGGCCAAACTATTTGATGAGCTCACACTGCATGAACTTCAGCAGATTCATATAACACGCACCCTGGTTTTTACTGCGGGGCAGAAGATTACTGAGCCCGAGGCTGATGAAACCGATTTTGAATGCGTCCATTTCTTTTCCGCTGATGATTCTGGTCGTGTACTCGCGTATCTGCGCATGTTTGATCTGGAACATGTCAATGACGGTAATCACCGCACCATCGCAGATGCATGGACGCTGGGTCGTGTTGCGGTACGTCAAGAAGTACGCGGAAATGGGCTAGGACGTAAACTTTTACACGCGGCCATTGACTGGATTCGCACGAACACATCTGCACGGCAGATTGTGATTAGCGCGCAAGCATATTTAAGAGATACCTACTATGGGGCGGCCGGTTTTGTGGCTCGCGGTGAACCCTATCAGGAAGCTGGAATCAAGCACATTGAAATGGTACTCGATCTCTAGCATGGGCATATTTTATATACAAACACGGCATTTGGAATATGCGGCGTAGAATGATGGTGTAGTCAAATATACGCGATGGAAGGTAAAACGATGGCATATCAGCCGACTCAGCTCAATGGAGAAACCGTATTCCGCAACGAGGTCTTCCAGACCGGTCTTATGTCGCAGCTGCTCGACGGCGTGTACGACGGCGAAATGACAATTGGTGAACTGTTGAGCCACGGTAACTTTGGGGTAGGAACTTTTAACGGCCTTGATGGGGAGATGGTGGTGCTCGACGGCGATTGTTACCAGGTGCGCCATGACGGCTCGGTTTCTATCCCCCAGCTTACTGATCGAACCCCATATGCAGTGGTCACAAACTTCGTACCCATGATCCGTCGTGAGCTTCCGCAAAACATGCTGCGCACCTCCACCTCACAGGTTCTCGATAATTTTACGGTGTCAAAGAACTACATGTACGCTATCAAGATTTATGGCGAGTTTGAGTGGGTTCGTACTCGTACCGTTGTCAAGCAGGAAAAGCCCTACCCGAAAATGGTGGATGCAACCGAGAATGAGGATATCGTTCAGTTCGATAATCTGACGGGCACGATTGTAGGGTTCCGTACCCCCATCTATGAGCAGGGCATTTCCGTTCCGGGGTGCCACGCCCACTTTATTGACGATGACCGTACTCATGGCGGACACGTGGTCGATTTCAAATTAAAGTCAGCAAACGTAGAAATCTGCCCCGGTACCGGTTTACAGCTGCATCTGCCGCTGACTCCCGAGTTCTCTTCCGCCAACCTCTCCCCCGAAGATTTGGCAGATCAGATCTCAAAGGCGGAAAAACATTAAACCTACCTACGGGCGAGGGCGAGCCTCCGAATACTTTTCTTGCGAGTATGCGGAGGCTTTTGCCTGTTTCACAGCAGCAACAACAGGGCAGCATGCACCGTTCAAAGCGTACCGCTGAGGGGCAAGCTGTACATCATGCTCACCACAGACATGGAATATTAAGAGGATCAGGCTCTCCTAAGCCTCCGGCACAAATTCACCGTGTCCGAGGTCGCGCAAGGCGGTACGCACCGCCTCCGCGTCAGCATCCAGTTCCTCGGCAGTCACGTTAGCGAGCGCATTCGCCGGGTCATATTCCGCCATACTGTCCGCTGGGAACAGATGAATATGCGTGTGTGGCACATCGAACCCGGCAATCATAAGCGCTACCCGGTCTTTATCGAAAGCTCGATCTAGCGCACCGGAAATCTTATGTGCTACTGCGAAAAGATGTGCTGCAAGCTCCACCGGCAGCTCGGGCCAACGGTCAATTTCTTCACGCGGGACCACAAGCAGATGCCCGTGCGATGCCGGCTGAATATCCATAAACGCCACGCATTTCTCATCTTTCCAGACAAAACGGCCCGGAATCTCGCCGTCAATAATCTTGGTAAAAATACTGCTCACTCTATCCTCCAAAATCTAGAACTTGACCGTGTCACCGGGGTTTAGATGCGAATATTCGGTACCGTACTTGTTGCTAAAGGTAGTAATCAAACCCTCGATAATTCCCGTACCATTCTCATTAATCATGCCATTGTGAATGGGGTACGCATGCCGTGCTCCCACCGCGATCACAAAATCGATAACTTCTTGAACCTTGCTCCAGGGCGCGTGCACCGGCACCAACACATGAGGAGCTTTCACGCCATGTGGCACCACGAGGGAATCACCGGGGTGGTACACAACACCGTTAATGAGGTATCCAATATTGGCGATCGTAGGGATCAAAGGGTGAATCAGCGCGTGCTGACCGCCAAAGGTCTGTACATCAAAACCGGGCACCGAAAATTCGCTATCTGCCGATACAACGGTGACGTGGGCGTTTGGCGCGGTATCAAGAATTTTCTCTGCGACAGCTTGCGGCGCCCAAATACGTAACTGTGGCTTTTCGGCGATCAAAGGCAGCACACGATCGGCATCGAAATGATCGGGATGCTCGTGTGTAATCAAGAGGTAGTCCGCGCCATCAAGCAGCTGAGCATGTTCTCCCTCAGGCGCGAAATTTCCGGGGTCAAACACTAGTACATGACCGTCGTGCTCCATCCGCACACTTGAATGGGTATATTTTGTCAGTTCCATGGTTCCAGTCTACTCGCCAGAATCGAGCCTGCTCTAGTGCTGTACCATGGCTAACTACAGGGTAATCTAGAATTTTCACCACGTGAGAGAATTAATAACTCGCACTTGATATGCAAAATTTTAGTGTAGAGTCATTAAAAAGGCTCACAAACCCGCATACTACTTGGGTGTGCCCCACCCGGAAGGTTATGTTTTGGATACTCATATTCCCGTCCGCAAGATCGTGAAACAGGCAGAGGCGCGCAACACCAAGCAGCGCCGCATTATCAAGGCCACGATGGCCGAACTGGGCGATTTTATTTCGGCGCAGGATTTGCACCTCACCCTAGCTAACCGTAAAGAGCAGGTGTCTTTGGCGACGACCTACCGTGTGCTCCAGTCTCTCGCTAATTCGGGAGAACTGGATGTCGTGAAGGGTGTCGAAGGCGAGTCACTTTACCGTCATTGTCAAGGCGATACGCACCATCATCATCTTCTGTGCCGCCGTTGCGGTAAGGCCGTGGAGCTTGAGGCACCCGCTATTGAGGATTGGGCCCTTGATATGGGGAAAAAATACGGGTTCTCGGAATTGGAGCATGTAGTTGAAGTTACCGGCTACTGCCCTGAATGCACTCTGGAACTCCGTGATGAAGAAAATCGGTTGACGGGGCGCCAGTAAATAAGACCTGAATCCTGGTTCATCCCGCAGAGTACGCACTACTCTTAAAGTCTGTTGCCCACAACTCTTGGTTGAGTTGTGGGCAACAGACTTTAAGATTCTCTAGAAAGAGTCGCTACTAGACGCTCGCAGGGTGATGATGTGCATCCTCCTGTGTCTGACGGGCGATGCGACCCGATGCACTGTGCCGCCTCCTAATTCCGCCAATAATGCGGCAAATAAGATAAATTACGAAGGATACACTGGTGACATAAGGACTGATCGGTAACGAACCAGCAAGCGCAAGCAAAATACCGCCCACAATAGCCATTTCCGCAAAAATCACCGAGAGAATAAGCGCTTTAAGCGGGGATGCAGTCACCTGAAGCGCCGCGGCAGACGGAGTAATCAAGAGGGCCAGCACCAGCAGGGAGCCAACGACCTGAACCGAAAGCGCTACAGCGATACCCAGAACCACCATAAAGACCAGGGATAGGGTACGCATAGGAACGCCTTTTGCCTGGGCCACTTCGGGATCGAGTGAAGCGAAGCTCAGTGGCCGCCAGATCAGAGTCAGGATTGCGATAATTACGATGGCTCCAGCGATCATGGCGTTCAGCTGATCGCCGTCAACCGAAACAATCTGACCGGTTAAAAGCGAGAATTTATTGGCGCTCCTGCCCTGGTAGAGCGAGAGAAAGAGAATGCCTAAACCCAAGCCAAAGGGCATGAGGGCACCAATGACCGAGTTTGATTCGCTTTTCTTCACGCCCATCATGCCGATCAGCAAGGCGGAGATAATGGACCCTATCATTGACCCGGTAATGACATCGTACCCCAGCAGAAGTGCCAGCGCGGCACCTGCAAACGACATTTCAGATACACCGTGCACGGCGAAGGCATGATCGCGCATCATAACAAACATGCCGACGAAACCGCCGATGATACCGAGGACTGCACCCGCAAGAATAGAGTTCTGCAACAGCTGAACAAGTTCGCTGTATCGGTCGAAAACAAAAATCCGCGAAAGTAAATCGTTCTGCTGCTGGCTTGCCGCAAGCACCGGAGAGATTACTGTGGAAAGAATCATTGGGGTGTCCCTCCGCCCTTGTGCTCGGCGTGATATTTCGTAGTATTAGAAGAATCTTCTAGGGCACCCGCCGCGCTCGCGGTTTTGACCGGTTTGCCCGAGGATGCATCATGATCCGTCTCGACTGCAATTTCTCGAAGGTCCTGATGCGCACCATGAAGGTTCTGCTCCCCACCTACCACATGGCAATGGTCGCTGGCATGGGTCTCCCCTACCACAACGTAGCGCCCGTTGGATTTCAGCACGTTGATGGGGGTTCCATAAAGATCGCTCAGGGTTTCGCTGTTCATGACCTCGGGTACAGTTCCTACGGTAAATCGCCCGTTGGCGAGATATAAGACGCGATCAACATGCTCAATGATGGGGTTAATCTCGTGAGTTACGAAGATAACAGAGCCACCCTGATCGCGGTTAAACCGATGAATCAGATCAGCAACCGCGTATTGATGGTTCAGGTCGAGAGAGAGAAGAGCTTCATCAGCAAGCAGCATTTGGGGGTTATTCGCGAGAGCTTGGGCTATGCGCAGTCGCTGCTGTTCGCCCCCTGAAAGCAGACCAACCGGAACATTGGCGTATTCTAAAGCGCCGACGGCCTCTAAGAGTTCATCGACTTTTGCACGATACTTTCTGCCGCCTAACCGGATTCCCCAGCGGTGACCGTCGATGCCCAAGCCAACGAGGTCGCGGGCACGCATCGGGGTTGATGGGTCGATTGCTTTTTGCTGGGGAATGTAGCCTACGCCGGGGTTTCCGGCGCGGGCCGGCTTACCCAGAACAGAGATTGTGCCGGTATTCATCACGGTGAGTCCGAGGGCTACTTTGAGGAACGTGGATTTTCCGGAACCGTTCGGCCCAAGGACCGCGAAATATTCTCCTTGAGCAATGGACAGGTTGAGGTCATTCCAAAGGATACGGGTGCCAAAAGCGAGGCTACCCCCGCGTATTTCTATCACGGGGGTGCCTGACGGTGTCGTATTTTTCACTTAGGAAAGTGCCTTTTCGAGATTTGAAACGTTCGTCTTCATCCACGACAGGTAATCGGTGTTTTCGGGGAGAGTTTCGGTAAAGGAAACATGGGCAACCCCCGCGTCTTTAGCCGTTTGAAGCACCTCTTTGGTCTGTGAGGTTTCGGTTTGCTCATTGTATGCCACCAGGGAGACCTGCTTCTCAGTCACCAAATCTTGGGTTTCCTTAAGCACAAGTGCCGGAACGTCTTTCTCAGCTTCGATAGATTCCGCAAATTCCTCAGGGGTTGCATTCTCGGCTCCCGTGGAGGCAATCAGGTAATCCGGCACAGGTTCGGTTGAAATATATTTCTTGCCCTTACCGTTAATCTTCTTCGCTGAGGAGTCCAGAGTATCAAGTTCTGTGCCGAGTTTCTTAGCATTTTCACGGTAGGAGTCCGCGTGCGCGGAATCCAGCTGTGCCAAGTCTTCTGCTACTTCGGTGGCAACTTTCTTCATGGTGTCGAAGTCGTACCAGAGGTGTTCGTTAAACTCGTGGGCGTGTTTATGTTCTTCACCGTCTTCATGATCATGATGACCGTCCTTGTGGTCTTCGGCGAGATGATCATATTCGCTGTCAGTTAGTTTCCCGCTCAGCTTGACGGCATTGACAACCTTCTGTGAGCTATTGTCTTTGCCTGCCATATCTTCAAGGAACTGGTCGTATCCGCCTCCATTGACGACAACAAGACCTGCGTCCTTCGTTTTAACACGGTCTGCTGCGGTTGCTTCATAGGAGTGAGGGTCAGTGCTAGTTGACGCAATAATGGGGGTAACGTCTACGTTGTCCCCTCCCACCTGCTTGACAATATCGGCATAAACGTCAGTGGTTGCAACAACTTTTACTTTCCCGCCGTCGTTGCCTGATGACCCGTTGGAACCCGAGTTAGCGGTTGAGCAGCCACTCACCATGAGAGATACTCCAGCCAATACCGTTATGGTGCTCATGAGTTTTTTCATGTTATTTCTTCTTTCGACTGCGGCGCGAATATTTTCCGAGCGAGTTTTACCAGGCTACGCAAGGTGAAAACGATTTTCAATTACGACGCGCCGGGTTTGCTGATGCATTACCACTAAAACACGCCATATACCGTATAAACAACTCTTTATTGTTCATCTTGGCTTATCCCTTCAGAGTGCGATGTGCCGGCTTTACGCCGCTTCGAGTCCTGTGTCGTATCACGAATTTCGCCCACAAGCTCTTCGATCACATCTTCCATAAAGACCACACCTAATAATGTGCCCGAAGTGTCTACGACCTGCGCCAGATGCGAGCGATTCTGCTGCATGGTGGCGAGCGCATCGTCAATTTCGGTCGTCGGTGTTAGAACGGTCAAAGACCGCAGTTTATACCAGGGAAAGGGCTGGTCTGTGCGTTCAGGGGCTACATCTAGGGCGTCCTTGAGGTGCAGGTACCCCATATAGATTCCGGCTTCATCGTGGACGGGAAAACGAGAATATCCGGTGCGTGCTACGGCGTGTTCTACCTCTGCCGGAGTACATCCGAAGGGCAGTGTATGCACGTTGTCCCGACTTACCATAATCTCAGAAACATGCTTCCCGCTAAATTCGAGAGCGCCGCCGATAACGCCGGCATCGTCCTCGACGGTGCCTTCTGCCGTGGATTGGGCAACGATAGACTGTAGCTCGCCTAGGGTAAAGGTAGAGGCGACCTCGTCTTTAATATCCACCCGCATCCAGCGTAAAAGCATGTTTGACATACCGTTAAGAAACGCCACGATGGGAGCAAAAACATGCGAAACCTGTACCAACGTAGGAACAATCCACAGGGCAATACCGCGGGCTGCTAGAGTAACCGCAGCATTTTTCGGCACCATTTCACCAAAAATAACGTGCAGATACGTCACCACGATAAGGGTAACGACGAAGGCAAGAATATCGACCGTGGTGTGCGGAAGACCAAGTAACTCTAAAGGTGACCCCAGCAGATGGTGCAGAGCAGGTTCGGAAACGTTCAGAATCAGCAGAGAACAAATCGTAATACCCAACTGGCAGGTAGCCAACATCAGAGAGACGCGTTCCAGTGCGTAGAGCACCACTTTTGCGCGTTTACTTCCCCCATCCGCCAGGGGCTCTATTTGGGCTCGGCGGGTAGACATGATGGCAAACTCACCCGCAACAAAAAATGCATTGCCGATAAGCAAAATAACGAGGAGTGCTATAGCTATCCAGTCATTCATGAGCGCACCTGCCGATTCTGCAAAACCGCTGGCTGCGATACGAGCCCTTCCCCGATGCTGTCGGGGATAAAGCGGATGCGGTCTACCCGGCGTCCTTCAATATAGTCTACGCGCAGAATACCGCCAGGGATCGGTACCTGGTCACCCTGTTCAGGTATGCGCCCCAGCTGCTCCATCATAAAACCGCCCACGGTTTCGTAGGAAGGATGCTCGGCGATGACACCGGGAATAAATTCGTTAACCTCATTCGGGCGACGCAATCCTGAGAACACCCAGTCGCCGTTACCAAAACGTAGAGGCCGTTCCGTTCGCCCTTGATCGTGCTCATCGGATACTTCACCCACAATTTCTTCAACAAGGTCTTCAAGAGTCACAATTCCCGATGTTCCGCCGTATTCGTCGAGGACGACGGCAAGTTGTAATGCTCCTTCACGCAGCTGAGTAAGAAGCGCATCCACGTGCAGCGTTTCAGGAACCTGCAGCACGTCATCAGCCAATGCACCGGCTTCCAGGGTTTCACGCACATCGGTTGGAACCCCGACAGCTTTCTTCACATGGATAACGCCCACAATATTGTCATGATCTCCACGATAGAGAGGAAAACGCGAATGCCCGGTCGCACGGGCCTGCTCTATAACCTCTGTTACGGGCGCCGTATCTTCGAGCATCGTAACCCGCCCTCGCGGAGTCATCACCTCGGAAGCGGTAAGTTCAGCAAAACTAAGCGTGCGATCCACAAATCGAGCCGTATCTGAATCCAAGGTTCCCTGCTCCGCAGAGCGACGCACCATTGCCGAAAGCTCTTCGGGACTGCGGGCAGCAGAAAGTTCCTCCTGAGCCTCCATGCCGAAGAGACGAAGAATCCTATTGGCAGACCCGTTCATCACGACGACCACAGGTTTCATGATGCGCGTAAATATAAGCTGCGCAGGCGCGACTTGCCGCGCCACCCGGTAGGGTTCAGCGATCGCAAGGCCTTTAGGCACCAGTTCACCGAGGAGCATCGATAGCAGGGTGGCAATTCCCATAGCAAGCACAAGGGTCAGGGTGGAAGTTACAGCCCTAGGAAGACCCCACGAAGAGATAAATCCAGCGGTTAACGCATTAATGGAAGCGTCAAGTGTGTACCCCGTGAGCAGAGTCGTGATCGTAATGCCAATTTGGCAACTTGAAAGCTGTGTTGAGAGAGTACGTAAGCATTGAAGAACGGCGTTAGCGCGAGTATCACCTTTTTCCCGTTCTTGATACACGGTCGCGGTCTCAAGCGCCACAAGTGAGAATTCGACAGCTACGAAGAAACCGGTTCCTAGAATGAGTGCGATGCCGAGAGCAAGAAGTATAAAGTTCATGCGTTCACCGCGCACCCAACGTCATCAGGACGACGAGCGTCATAAAAGTGTAATATTCGACAGTCTGTATTGGGGTAACTGAAGGGGTCATCCATAGCCCATATTCTAGCGAATGTTTAAGGCAATTTTGCAGTGGTCGCTACGCTTTCCTTTAGATATCAATGTAAAACAGAGATGCATAAGCTCCCATGAGCACAATATCTCGCAGAACTTACCCACCCTCAAGGCATGTTTTGCCTTCCTACAAGCGTGTTCCCGTGAAGAACAACTCACCGTATCCGCCGGGTTCAGCTGGAAAGTTCGAGTGAGTTCTCACTAAACTAGGTTATAGAGTATTTGGTGCGCTGCAGCTCTTGCAGTCCGCAATGTGTGCGAGACTTGAAGAGGCACACACAAAGCCAACTTATACTCAGCGTGATGATTCGCCCCTCGAAGATGCGGGTCGTCTGTGCCGGATTTCTCCGGACGCGACGGATAAATTCACAGTCAAGGAAGAGGCGTTTACAGTGCCAAATCTGCCAGATCACCTGGTACCTGAGGAATTTGCCGGTAACGAATGGTTCGTCGAAGAACAATATGAACGTTATCAGCAAGACAAAAATCTCGTGGATCCTTCGTGGTGGCCCATTTTTCAGTCCATTGATAAGGCCCTTCAAGGAACTCCGACGGCCTCCGCCCCGGTAACAGCTACCCAAAAAGCCGAGGCGACACCTTCTGCTCCAGCCGCTGCAGCATCTATTACTACCCCGGAGCCTCAGCCTGCCGCACCAATAAAGTCGACAGCATCACCCGCTCCTAAAACCTCATCAAAGGCAGAAAACGTGGAACCTGTAGAAGATAAAATTGTGCCCCTACGCGGACCGGCTAAAGCTGTTGCCGCCAACATGGAAGACTCGCTCACCGTTCCAACCGCTACGACGGTGCGCGCGGTACCAGCTAAGCTGCTGATTGAAAACCGTTCTGCCATCAACGCTTATTTGGCTCGAACCCGCGGCGGCAAGATTTCTTTCACGCACATCATTGGGTACGCCGTTATTCGTGCGCTCGCTGCCATGCCTTCAATGAACGTCACCTACGGTCATGATGAAAAAGGCAAACCGATTGCTATTCACAATGCGAACGTGAACTTCGGTCTGGCTATCGATCTGCCCCGCCCTGATGGCTCCCGCAACCTCGTGGTTCCGAATATCAAGGGTGCACAGACCTTGAGCTTCTTGGAGTTCTGGCAGGCCTACGACGATATCGTCAAACGTGGTCGTGCAGGTCAGCTTGGGCTGGAAGATTTCCAGGGAACTACGGTTACTCTCACGAACCCTGGCGGTATCGGTACCGTACACTCTGTTCCTCGTCTTTCGAAAGGGCAGGCCGCAATTATCGGTGTGGGTGCTCTTGAATACCCTGCTGAGTTCCGCGGCGTGGCGGAGACGATGGTAGCCCAGCACGCTATTTCCAAGATTATTACCCTTACGAGCACCTATGACCACCGCGTTATTCAAGGTGCTGGTTCCGGCGAATTCCTTAAGATAGTAGAGAGCTACCTCTTAGGCGCCGAAGGATTCTATGACGAAATCTTCCAGGCTATTCAAATTCCCTTCGAACCTGTTCGATGGAGCCAGGATAATCAGGTTAATCCTGATACTGAGGTTTCTAAGGTCGCCCGCATTCAGCAGCTTATCCACGCGTACCGCGTGCACGGTCACCTTATCGCCCGCACCAACCCAGTGGGCTACCAGCTACATTCAAACCCCGATTTGAACGTAGAAAGCTACGGTCTGACTCTGTGGGATCTGGATCGAGTATGGCCTACGGGAGGGTTTGGCGACAAAGAACAGCTTCCTTTGCGTACTATTCTGGCGCGTCTACGTGAGGCATATGCGGGTACTCTCGCGGTCGAGTACATGTACATGGAAGACCGTAAAGCCCGTGAATGGTTCCAAGAGAAGCTAGAGCATGGCTACAGCAAGCCTAGCCGCGAACGTCTGATGCATGTTCTGGAGAAGCTTGTTGAGGCCGAGGCCTTTGAGACCTTCCTGCAGACCAAATACCTGGGTCAGAAGCGTTTCTCACTCGAAGGCGGAGAGTCGCTCATCCCTCTGCTGGATGCGATCATCAACAAGGCGGCAGATAATAATATGCACGGGGTCGCCATCGGTATGGCGCATCGTGGCCGCCTCAATGTTCTGACCAACATTGCGGGTAAGTCTTACGCCCAGATTTTCCGTGAGTTCAGCGGTACTGCGGCACCATATGAAGGTGGTTCTGGCGATGTGAAATACCACCTTGGCACCGAGGGCACGTTCACCTCTACCTCAGGCAAGCAGACTCAGGTGTATTTGGCTGCTAATCCTTCACATTTGGAGGCTGTTAACACCGTTTTGGAAGGCATCGTGCGCGCCAAGCAGGATGTTCTTAACGACCAGGGTGTCGAAGGTCATCCCATTCTGCCCATCTTGATTCATGGTGACGCCGCGTTTGCCGCACAGGGTATCGTCATGGAAACCTTGCAGATGGCTAATCTGCGTGGCTACACTACCGGCGGTACCGTACACATCGTGGTGAATAACCAGATCGGCTTCACAACATCTCCGAAGGATGGCCGTACCGCCACCAACGCAACCGATATTGCTCGGATGACCAAGGCGCCTGTCTTCCACGTAAACGCCGACGACCCCGAGGCCGTAGTTCGGGCAGGTCGTCTCGCATTCGAGTATCGCGAGCGCTTTGGCCGCGATGCCGTAATTGATTTACTCTGCTACCGTCGCCGTGGCCACAACGAGGCTGATGACCCGTCGATGACTCAGCCGAAGATGTACCAGGTGATCGATAATATGCCTTCGACCCGCACCAAGTATGCAGAGGCTCTGGTGGGTCGCGGCGATATCACCCAAGAAGAAGCAGATGAGGCATTGAGTGCATACCACTCGAAGCTGGATGCGATTTTCAGCGAGACCCAAGCGGCCGTACCCGCTCCTGAGACCCCCAACGTCGCTGGGCTTGAGCTGCCGGCTTCTCAGCAGAGCACCGAAATTGTTCATGGCGGTAACACCGCGATCTCTCGCGATACCTTCGAGCACATCGCAAAAGCATTCGGCGAAGTTCCCGAGGGCTTTACGGTTCACAAGAAGCTCAAGAAACTGTGTGAACAGCGTGTTGAGATGGGCACAAACGGCAAGGTCAATTGGGGCATGGGCGAGCTTCTGGCCTTTGGCTCTCTGCTCATGGAAGGCACCGATGTGCGTATGAGCGGCCAAGACGTTCAACGCGGTACCTTTGTGCAGCGTCACGCGGTGCTACATGATCATCTCACCGATGACGAATGGTCACCGCTGCAGCATCTCTCGGATCATCAGGGCAAGCTACGTATCTACAATTCACTTCTGTCTGAGTACGGTGTCATAGGCTTCGAGTATGGATACTCGGTTGAACGTCCCGATTCGATGGTGGTGTGGGAGGCCCAGTTCGGTGACTTTGCGAACGGTGCCCAGACGATTATCGACGAGTTCGTCTCATCGTCTGAACAGAAGTGGGGTCAGCGTTCTTCGCTGGTTCTTCTGCTCCCCCACGGTTATGAGGGGCAGGGCCCGGACCACTCATCAGCACGTATAGAGCGGTACCTGCAGTTGTGCGCTGAAAACAATATGACGGTTGCTGTGCCTTCTACCCCGGCATCGTATTTCCACCTGTTGCGTCGTCACGCACAGCACCGCCCGTATAAGCCGCTTGTGGTTATTAGCCCTAAACAGCTCTTGCGTTTGAAGGCTGCTTCGTCCTCAATTGAGGACTTCACGGAGGGGTCGTTCCAGCCCGTTATTGGGGATCGTTCCGGTGTTACTCCGGCTCAAGTTGAGCGTGTAGTCTTTGTCTCTGGTCGTCTCTACTACGATCTTGAGGCTGAGCGTGCAAAGCGTGGCGATACGAAGACCGCTATTGTTTCCGTTGAGCAGCTTTACCCCCTGCCCGAGGCAGAGATCAAGGCGCAGCTGGATTTGTACTCGAACGCCACCGATATTGTATGGGCGCAGGATGAGCCCGCTAACCAGGGTCAGTGGCCGTTTATGGCTTTGAACCTGCTGCCAATTATTGACTACCGGATGCGTTTAGTTTCCCGCCCTGCGTCGGCATCTCCTGCAGCAGGTACGGGTAAACGCCATGCTGCTGAAGCTGAGGCACTGATGAAGCAGGTCTTCGAAGGCTAAATCCTTTGTGGTGTAAAGCCCCATCACAACCGTAGCTTCACAGCGAGTTTTATAACTCGTGCGATTGTGGAAGACTGTAGTGATGGGGCTTTTCCTATGCCTCAAGTGGATTTTTCATCACGATTGGATCAAAAATTTTCGAGGAGTTCGAAAACATAACTCGAACACCTTATGCTTAAACAAAAGGACAGAGCGTTTACGTACTGCAGACGCAAGATATCAACGGAAGAAAGAACCCCGTGGAGCAACGCAATATTCGACTTGTAGCGGTTGGAGACGACCTGCTCGCCGGTGTCGGTGACCCCCGCACCCTAGGTTGGTTTGGTCGCGTGATGGCACGTACCCCGCAAACTAGTGCATCCATTTCAGCCTATAATCTCGCCGCCCCGAATGAAGGAAGCGAGCAGCTGAGCACTCGATGGTTTGATGAGGCACGCCGCAGGTTCCTTCCCGGTGCCGATAATCGTTTGGTCATAGCTCCCTCAACTTTTGACATTGATTTGGGACTCACCAGTGCACGTTCACGCTTGAATCTTGCCAATATGGTAGACATGGCGTCTCAGAACAGCATCCGTGTACTTGTGGTGGGCCCTCCCCCGACTCTCGACCCGGAGCGTAACCGCCGCATCGCTGATCTTTCGGCGGCTTATGCAGATGTAGTAACCCGCCGTAATCACGTGTATGTCGATACGTTCAACCCTCTTTTGCACCACGAACAATGGCGCAATGATCTGGCCGCTAATGATGGGCGTCCGGGGCAGTCTGGATACGGTCTCATGGCGTGGCTTGTGCTCCACCGCGGTTGGTACAGCTGGCTTAACCTTCCCGAGCAGTAAGATCTTACGCAGACAGAGTATCTAGATCTCCATATTTTTCGCATCAGCCTGTTGGTAAGATGCATTCAAGCCGTTTCTATGAAAAAATAGACGGCGTTGCCCTATGCGTTTAAGCCTGTGCTAAGACTCGGGGCGGTTAGTTTAGAACCTCGCTGGCTTTCTTTGAGCAGAGGTTCACAATTCTGAAGGAGGCTCCTATGAGCAAGCGCGGTCGTAAGCGCAAGGACCGTCGTAAAGGCGGCGCAAACCACGGTAAGCGCCCCAACGCATAAGGTATCTTGCTATACGTAAGAACCCCGGTGGTCTTTCACCGGGGTTTTGCTTTATCGAATTATCTGGCCTTTCAGCTAATGATCGTACTGCGGATACCGGGAATAATTCATTCGAGCGAGCCGTTACATTCCCCGAAGCCTCACACGAAGGTATGCTGTACACAGGCCCCCCGAAAGTCATTACACGACAGAAAAGAGCACCTATGAGCGAGTCCAACGCCGCAGAAGCGACGGCGACTCTCACACCTCGTGAATTACGTGAGCGCTTCACTGCGGATGCCATGCAATACGTCGATCAGCTTTATGCCGCTGCCTTACGCATGAGCAGGAATCCGGCAGATGCCGAAGACCTCGTTCAAGAGACGTATACGAAAGCCTTTGCCTCTTTTCACCAGTACAGGCAAGGTACCAATCTCAAGGCGTGGCTGTACCGTATTCTGACCAATACGTACATTAATCTGTACCGTAAACGCCAGCGAGAGCCACAGCAGGCCCATACGGAATCCGTCGAAGACTGGCAGTTAGCCCAAGCGGGCGCTCATGACGCTTCAGGGCTACGCTCAGCCGAGATGGAGGCTCTGGATGCGCTCCCGGACACCGAAGTACGGCAGGCTCTCGCCTCACTCACCGAAGACTTCCGCATGGTTGTGTACTACTCCGACGTCGAGGGGTTCTCATATAAAGAGATCGCCGAGATTATGGATATTCCATTAGGAACGGTCATGTCGCGGCTGCACCGCGGACGTCGCATTCTGCGCGAAAAATTACTGGATTATGCTCGCGAGAATGGTTTACGCCCTTCGACTATCGCAAAGGTCGAAGCAAAAGCGGCGAAGAAGAAATAGGCTCAGTTTTATAAACTCGGAAGAAAGGAGTCTGCTATGGAAGAGCAAACACCCGAGAATAGCACGGCACTTACCGAAGATTGTGGCGGCAACCCCTGTTCCACAACACTTAAAAACCTTTATGAATATCTTGACGGTGCTCTCACCGCTGAGGAAATACAAGAAATTCAGAGGCACCTTGATGCTTGCTCGCATTGCGCCGAAGCAAAGGATCTTGAGGTCCTTTTGCGTGCGAAGATCAAATCTTCGTGCGACGAGCAGGCGCCTGAATCCCTCAAAGCCAAGCTTTTGGAACATATTGATGAATTTTGTTCGGCGAGGGCCTAAGCCTTCACCGCTCTTGGTCTAAGCTCGCGGCATACTACGGCGGGGAGAAAACTCGACTACCGGGTTTCTCCCCGCTATTCTTCTATAAACCCGCATAATATTGTGTGTTCACCGCGAAAAATGATACACCGTTTTACCCAGATTCTCACCCGTTTGGGGTACCCACCCGGTAGAATGGTTGAAGTGTATGGGCGCGAAGAAGAGCGTCCTCAGGTACAGAGAACCGGCGAGTTCCAGCGCAAACACCAGACAGATTATGGGAGGCAGAGAGTTATACCGATGAGCGAATTGAGTACGGCGCAAAATACCATGGCACATGCATGGGAAGCCCCCACGTACCGGGGTGCGCCTGGGATGAGCGCGCGGATGCGCATCCCCGGTTCCAAATCGCTCACCAACCGTTACCTGCTCCTCGCGGCTCTTGCTGATTCTCCCTCACGGTTGCGTTCTCCCCTGCACTCGCGAGACTCGGCCCTCATGATTTCCGCTTTAGAGGCACTCGGAGCCCAGTTCGAGCGTATCGAGACAGGCTCGGAGTTTGGTCCTGATCTTCTTATAACCCCTCTAAATCTTGCTTCGGCTCCCCCAATGGTAAAGATTGATTGTGGACTTGCGGGAACGGTCATGCGTTTTGTACCCGCTCTTGCTGCTTTGCTTCCGGGTGATTACAACTTTGATGGTGATCCACAAGCCCGCAAACGGCCGATGGCGGCGCTCTGCGATGGTCTGCGTCAGCTAGGGGCGCGTATTGAACGATCGGGCAATGATTCCGTAGATACCTTGCCTTTCACCCTGCATTCCCCCGGACTTGCGGCCGCATCCGGTACTCCCGCAGAGATCTTTATTGATGCTTCGGCTTCATCGCAATTTGTATCTGCTCTGCTCTTGATTGCGCCTAGGCTTCCTCAGGGGTTAACGATTCGTCACCGGGGAAATGCCGTGCCTTCGATACCTCATATTGAGATGACCTTGCAGACCCTCCGTGACTTGGGGGTACGCGCCAAAGCTGTTGCTGATGAATACGCCTGGCGTGTATTCCCGAGCGCTATTTCCGGGTTTGATGTCACGGTTGAACCGGATCTTTCTAACGCTGGTCCTTTCCTTGCAGCTGCGATGGTAACGGGCAACTCAGTGACTATTCCCGGTTGGCCCGCTCCTACAGCAGACGGTTCCCCCGGAACAACGCAGGGAGGTGATGAGTGGCGTACCATTCTGCCCCGCTTAGGCGGTGCCGTTGAATTCTCTAATGGTTCGCTCACAGTCACCGGGCCCGAAGATATAACCCGGCTTTCCGGGGTCGAGTTTAACCTGCAGACTGCAGGCGAACTCGCGCCCACAGTTGCCGCTCTCGTTGCGCTTCTTGACTCCCCGAGCACTCTCACTGGCATTGGGCACCTGCGTGGGCATGAGACTGACCGCCTCGCGGCTCTCGTCACTGAGATTAACCGTTTGGGCGGGCTTGCCGAAGAAACAGCCGACGGTATTCACGTTCTTCGCCCCGTTCGACGTCTGCCTCAAGACTCTCCTGTGACGGTACAGACCTATGAAGACCATCGAGTAGCAACGTTCGCGGCGGTTATTGGACTTCACGAACCCGGAGTGCGCATCGAAAACGTTCAGACAACCGCAAAAACACTCCCACAATTCACAGCGCTTTGGCAAAAAATGCTTTCGCAATGGGAAGGAGCGCGCTCGTGAATCCATCCCGAAACCGGTCTTTCGACGAGTGGGATGAATCCGACGTTCGAGTTCGCCCCAATAAAAAGGGTTCTCGACCCCGCACTAAGGAACGCCCCCGGTACAAGCATGCTATACGCGGTCGCGTCGTCACCGTCGATCGTGGTCGGTGGTCAGTAGTTGTCGATGAAGGCACCCCACAGGAACGGACTCTTATCGCGGCACGGGCACGCGAATTGCGCCGTACCCCCATTGTCACTGGAGACTTTGTAGATGTAGTCGGCGATATATCCGGCGCAAAAGACACCCTAGCGCGCATCGTTCGTTTGGGAGAGCGTTCTTCGGTACTGCGCCGCAGCGCCGATGACACGGATACAACCGAACGCGTGGTGGTGGCCAATGCGAACCAGCTGGTCATTGTGGTTGCTGCTGCGAATCCGCAGCCGCGCACAGGTTTTATTGATCGAGCCGTCGTCGCTGCATATGACGCCGGGATAGAGCCTATTTTGTGCATTACAAAAACCGATGTTTCTCACCCACAGCAACTACTCGATTATTACAGTGCCTCCGGGCTAAAAATTGTACTCTCGGGGTCAGCTGACGGTCGAGCCCCGAGTGAGTCTGGAGCCGAGGGTCTTCTGCATGCCCCCGTTCATAAGCTTCTCGAAGAGCTTGTGGGTAAGGTATCTGTGCTTCTCGGGCATTCGGGGGTCGGTAAATCTACTTTGGTGAATGCACTCACTGGTGCGGACCGTGCGACTGGGCACGTTAACGCCGTTACGGGGCGGGGTCGTCATACATCTTCGTCAGCTCTCGCCTTACAGCCCGTATCCAAGCCTGAGCTTCATGTACCACCCGGAACCTGGATTATCGATACTCCGGGTATACGTTCTTTTGGACTGGCTCATGTTCCGCCGGAGCAGGTTGTACAGGCGTTCCCCGATCTGGCTCCTGGCGAGCAGGACTGCCCTAAGGGCTGTCATCATGCGGCTCAAGCGGTAGATTGCGGTATAAATACTTACGTGCAGGCGGGTAAAGCGGGGGCCAGTGGTGCGGCGCGTTTGGATTCGCTGCGAAAACTTTTGCAGGTTGTTCCTGATGAAGAAGCTGATTCCGATAAAGAGCTTGGGGCACTCGTGTAATCGCTCGTATCCTGTACATAAGTTCCTAAGACCACACACGGTAACATTTGACGACTGATGAGAGATTCATGAACTTTACGACGTCATACACTGATGATTTGAGGCTGGCGCATATCCTGGCGGATAACGTGGATCGCGTCAGCATGTCCCGGTTTAAAGATCGGTCTTTTACCGTGGAACACAAAAGCGACGGCACTCCAGTGACCGAGGTGGATCGTGAGGTCGAGGAACTTCTGCGTGCACAGCTCTCGCGGGTACGCACACGCGACGGTATTATCGGTGAAGAGCTAGGCTCAACAGGTACGGCTGCCAGGCAGTGGGTTATCGATCCTATTGATGGTACGCAGAATTTTGTGCGTGGTGTTCCAGTGTGGGCCACACTCATCGCTCTCCTCGATCAGGGTGAACCGGTTATGGGTCTTATATCTGCCCCGGCGTTACAGCGACGGTGGTGGGCTGCGCAGGGTACAGGCGCCTACGCAGGCAAATCGCTAACTCAGGCTACACGACTTCAGGTGTCGAGCGTCCCCACGGTCTCTGGAGCCTCGCTCTCCTATGCCGAGTTCAAAGGATGGGAGGGACTAGAACTCGAACAGAATTTTCTCTCGCTAGTCCATGCGGTTAACCGTTCCCGTGCCTACGGTGATTTCTGGTCATATTGTCTGGTGGCCGAAGGGGCTGTTGATATTGCTTGTGAAGCTCAAGTTGCGCTCCACGATATTGCCGCGCTAGTTCCGCTTGTGCATGAAGCAGGCGGGACCTTCACAACAGCAGCTGGTGACGATGCAGTAGCTACAGCGCAGGCAGAAGGTACCGCCAGTACTTTGGCTACTAATGGGACCTTGCATCGTTCTGTGATAAGCCAGCTTGCGCCCGAGTAACCATTCTTCGGGCCCTGTGGTAAGGGACGGCGAAGCCCCGGCGGGTCACCAGATTTATGTGTGATAATCCCATCGGGGCTTTTACATAGGCTTTGGCTTCGGTGCACGGGTAAATGTGCACGTGTTGGCAGGCTAATTTCTAGGAAATCGCAAGAAGGTAGAGGAAGAAGTTTCCAACTATTCCTAAAGCTCCTAAGGCTCCCATGACGATACCAAGGGAGGCAAAGGCACGCATCCTGCCCGTCATGGGGGTAATACATCCTTTGTTCACAGTAAAGGAAAAAATCCCCAGCCATATTGATATAACTATAGGTACCAACGCTAGAAGCATGGTATTTGAGATTGTCGTAAATTCATAGGCACCATAGCCCATAGAGTCGTAGTCGTCGTGGAGTATAGCGATCCCCAGTACCTGAAAGCCACTAAATCCGGTAAGTACGAGTCCACAAAGCGAAGCAGCAAAAGAACCTATCGAGTAGAAATATCCAGGTCCGCGAATTTCACCGGTAGGTTCCCCGTAAGGTCGCCTGTCCTCGGGTGGAACCTCATATTGGCGAGGAGCCCTACGGTAGCCAAAGTCGTAGGCGGCAGACACGTTTCCAACTGGGGGTACGGCTTGCTGAGCCTGAGGATGAGACGCACCATCCGTTGCTGAAGCATAAGCCGCCAATGGCGCGCCTGAAGCTGCAGAATTCTGCATATCGTGACCCTCCTGTAGCGTTGGAGCTTCGGCTTGAGGATACGATGCCTGAGGTGTGTTTGAATCTGGCATAGGATCCTGTCGCGGGTTTTCTGTCATCTTTTTCTCCATACACGCTGAGTCTTCTTTCTTGATATTACGTTATTCCGGGCTGAAAATCATGCTCTTGCGGCTTTAGCCGTTGTATACTTCCCATATTTTGTTCGGCGCGAAAAAGGCCAAATATAACTGAGCCGCCCACCAGCGATTCTGCTGGTGGGCGGCTCTTAGTTATCGGGTTCGGGCTTTAGTTCCCTGCCCCTTTAAGGGCTTTTGTGGAGATGCGGGGAATCGAACCCCGGTCCGATGTGGCTTCAACAGGGCTTCTCCGTGCGCAGTTTGTGAAAGCGCTATTTCTCGGCTCCGATGTTTGCACAAACACTTACATCGACAAACCTATTCGTAATAAAAGTCCCATCAGCCCCTACGACGAGGGCTAACAGCAGTGGCCTTTTAAGTCGATGCCGGGTTCTGAGCCAAAGGCATGCTCAGACCGACAGACTGCAACTCGCGCTTAGGCAGCGAGTGCGAAGTCAGTGCGCTTAGATTTTGCACTTATTTTTTTGCAGAGGGCGTTAACGAGATAACCCTGCGTCCTCGGCACGCTTCACCCATCTCGACTCACATCGTCGAAACCGATCATCCCCCTATACTTTTATCAAAAAGCACCATCTACAAACGTTCTCTGCATTGCCTTGAGACACACAGTATACCGCTCGCGATGGTAACGGTTAACTATATCAGAGGGTCTGTCTCTACACAACCACCAGGTTCTTTTACTACCAACACACCAGCATTATTTTACTTATGCACAGGGGGCGGAACACATCCGTAACGAGATGCTCCGCCCCCTTCATTCAGCGAAAAACCGCTACCTGCCGCTACTGAGCAGGAACAGTCATACGGCTATCGGGGTTATCCCCCACCTGGCAGACCTTGTTGCCGTTACCATCCGGAGTACCGACCTTCTGGCATTCCTGAAGAGTCTGCTGCCCCAGCACAAAAAGGATAGTCGCGATAATAGCTACGATGATACCCACGCCACCGGTAATAATACCGGCAATCGACATTCCCTTACCCTTGCCCAGCTGACGTGACTGGCGAAGCCCCAGAGCGCCCAAAACAATAGCGCCAATACCGAGCAGACCTCCGACGATGAACCATCCGCTCACAATGGCAAGCACACCAAGTACCAAGGAAATAATTGCCATAACCGGAGCGGCCTGCGAGGGACCGCCTGCGTTCTGAGCATTTGCGTCAAACTGAGAAGAACCGTAGGCGGGCTGCCCGTACTGCCCCTGCTGGTTCTGGGCACCATAATAGTTTTGATTCTGACTTGTGTATCCCGAATTTACAGCTTGGTTCTGGTATCCGCTCGTCTGCGAGTAAGAATTCTGTTGACCGTAGCCCTGCTGAGCATTTTGCTGTGCAGGTTGGGAACCAGAAGTTCCGTAGGGGGCCTGCTGCTGTGGCTGAGCGTAGGAAGAATTTCCGTTATAAACAGATGATCCGCTCTGCTGCGTCCGAGCAGAACTCTGACCGTAGCTGTTCTGCTGTGGAGATCCCTGTTGCTGGGCGTTCTGGTATCCCGCAGAATTTTGGTAATTCTGTGCCGAATTACTATTCTGCTGGCCAGAGTTCCCCTGCTGAGAGTAATTCCGTGATTCCTGGGTCGGCTGATATTGGTTGTAACCTTGTGCCGAATTATAACTCTGCTGTGAGGCGTAGCCCTGTCCTGAAGCATTCTGCCCAGTCTGCGAAGAATGCTGGGGTGCAGAATGCTGTTGCTGCCCCGAAACCATGTTCGAGGAGCTAGAGTACTGCGTGTTATAGGAGGGCTGCCCTGCTGATGGAGTAGGCTGCTGATTTTGTGCCTGACCACCGTAGAAAAGATGCTGATTGCCCGAGCCCTGTTGCGGCTGCTGAGGGTACTGCTGCTGGTATGAGTTCTGAGCACCATTGCCCTGGTAGTTCCCCTGCTGGGAACTATTACTCTGGGGAACCTGCCCCTGATATTGCTGTTGCGCTTGTGAATCCTGATTTTGAGAGTTCTGATCTTGACCAGGCTGTTGCGACTGCCCTTGCGGCTTGTTCTGACCGTAAAGGTTTTCTGACATGCTTTACTATCCTTTGTCTTCGGTGAGGCCGTCGGTTATCCCGGCGTTATTGCTGAGTACCAACTTTCATTATACGAACTTTTATATCGAAAACCATTGGTTACAACACCCTAAACTTCATAAAAATTAGGATGCTCTATCTCACCTATTCCACTATCCTTGAAGCACAAACGTGTGGGGTGGGTAGCTCAACAAAAAGCTACCC
>NZ_KV797900.1:768964-818819 GCF_001809525.1 Rothia sp. HMSC064D08
CCCCACACGACGAACAATATACTTGGCTACCGAACAGAAGTAGTCCCATCGGTACGGACAGTCATCTGCTGTCCATTAATTGAGCAGGTGACAGAGCCGTCACTATTCTGTACACCAGTATTCTTGCAGTCCTGAACCATCATCAAGGTGATAATAACAAAGATAAGAACCACGGCTGATAGTATAAAGCCGATAGCACTAGTAACAACACCACCGATAGCCATTCCCTTACCACCGCCGGTACCTTTGCTTACCTTGCGAAGCGCAATAATGCCAAGGATCAGACCTACAAGGGCAACAACGATAGTGACGAAGCTTAAAGGGATAGCCCCAACTATACTCACAATACCCAACACCAGCGAGGCAATCGCCAAGCCAGCAGGGAGCTTCGTCGGAACGTAACCGGTGTATGCATTCCCGGCAGGCGCAACGGGTGGCGCAGCAGGAACAAATTTCGGTTGCTCGGGCTGTCCTTCAGAGCGACCGGGTGTATTCTCAGACATAAAACTCCTCCATATTTCTGTCTGTTGTGTTGTCGCATACTTACACGTCCCATCGAGTAAATACGCGTTTATGTCTTGCTAGTAAGTATATCCTACATATGCATTAATGGTGCAGATTTCTAGCTAAAACAGCTAAGTCTTGATGTCCCCTAATGGCAGTGTTTCAGAGGCATCAACCAGTAACGTCCAACTCATCTAGCCTAGATAACTATCCCAAGTTGCGGTACCGCATAGCACGTGCCGCTTCCAAATTATCCTGCCTCTCACGCAGCGCCTGACGCTTATCGTACTCACGTTTACCTGTCGCCAAGGCAATCTCAACCTTCACACGCCCACCGCTAAAATACAGCTTGAGGGGCACCACTGTATACCCGGTTTCTTTGAGTTTCTGCTCTAACCGGTTAATCTCTGAACGATGTAGTAACAGCTTACGGCTGCGGCGTGCCGAATGATTCGTCCACGTACCATAGCCATACTCAGCAATATGAATGCCTTCCAGCCAGAGTTCGTGATCCTTCACATGGCAGAACCCGTCAGTGATGGAGGCTCCCCCGTCGCGCAGAGATTTCACCTCTGTTCCTAAAAGAACCACGCCCGCTTCATAGGTATCGACAATATTGTAGTTATGTCGTGCTTTCTTATTCTGCGCAATAATCGAATTATTCGGGTCCGTTTTAGAGCCTTTTTTCTTTTTCTGAGCCATGATATTCCTTATGTTTAGCCTTCGTTAACACGGCGACCGGAGGCGCGCCAACGAATACCTTCTTCGATAAATCTATTGAGCCCCCCGTCAAGCACACTTGATGTGTTGCCTTCCTCGTATCCGGTACGCAGATCCTTCACCATCTGGTACGGATGGAGCACGTAGGATCGCATTTGATCGCCCCAGCTTGCTTTAATATCACCCGCCAGCTCTTTCTTTTTGGCGTCCTCCTGCTCTTGACGAAGCATAAGTAAACGCGATTGCAGCACGCGCAGAGCCGCAGCCCGGTTTTGAATCTGCGATTTTTCATTCTGCATTGACACGACAATACCCGTCGGAATATGCGTCATACGCACCGCCGAGTCCGTTGTATTGACGGATTGACCGCCCGGTCCAGAGGAACGAAATACATCAACCTTAATCTCAGACTCGGGGATCTCAAGCGCATCGGTCTGCTCGATCAGAGGAATAACTTCAACCGCGGCAAATGAGGTTTGCCTGCGCCCCTGATTATCAAATGGAGAGATACGTACTAGCCGATGGGTGCCCGCTTCAACAGAAAGGCGACCAAAAGCGTAGGGCGCGTTGACCTCAAAAGTTACGGATTTCAGCCCTGCTTCTTCAGCATACGAAGTGTCCAGCACTTTCGTCGGATAGCCATTCTTTTCAGCCCACCGCAAGTACATGCGCAAAAGCATCTCTGCAAAATCTGCCGCGTCCACACCACCCGCGCCTGAACGAATCGTTACAACAGCCTCACGCTGATCGTACTCGCCAGAGAGCAGCACCAAGACTTCAAGTTCATCCAGCTTCTTCCTCAGTTCTTTACACTCGGCTTCAGCCTCCGCCAATAGGTCCTCTGCGGATGATTCATCTTCGGTCTGTGCCAGCTCGACCATGACCTCAACATCATCAATACGAGACGCTAAGTTCGTTAGACGATTCAGTTCAGCTTGCTTATGGGAAAGCGCGCTTGTTACCCGTTGAGCGTGCTCAGGATCATCCCAAAGCTCAGGTGCTGAAGCTTGCTGAGATAGGTCTTCAAGAGCGCACTTGATACCCTCAAGGTCACTCACCGCAACAATTGAGGCGTATATGGAACGCAGATCCTTAATCTCAGCCGAAAAGTCGAAAGATGCCATAGCATTTAAGACTAGCGTGAATCAGACGGAAAGTCCCGCCGAATTACTTTACAACGCTACAGACGCATTTACTTTTCGTCCTTCTGTTTCTGGTGGATGCGGGCGCGAGCCTGAGCCTTCACCTCAAAACCATCAGGAACCACGGCCGAAACGATCGGAGGATGAATCCTAGCACGTAACGTGACATGAACAGTACGGTCATCGCTAATCTGCACCGAGTCTACCTGCAAGTTCACGAATTCGTGAGAAGCTCCACTCTCCTCCAGATATTTGGCAGCAAGCTGCCTAGCTCGAGCGTTGTCTGCAGATTTATCGGAATATTCCGAGAATCCATGCTCTATAGTTCGTGCAATAGAAATGGCTTGCGCATCCGCAAGGTCTTCGAGTCTGTGGGTTTGTACGTGAGCACCCGTGACCGCTAAAGTCACTGATGCTATCAACAGTACCAGAGCGCACATGCCAACGATGAGCGGACTAATGCTCCCCTCATCGTTATCACCGTCACGGCTCTGAACGGCAGGAATATACGAAACTACCATCTAATTTTCCTTACGGAGTTTCCCGGGAAGCGGATGAAGTAGCAGAGCCTATCTCAGCCTGTCCCCAAGTCACTGATTGTGAGGATACCGGGATAACGCTTGCGCCGAGCCCCTGCGGAATTAGGGGAAGGTGTGCATTTACCTGAACCTGGACTCTAATACTCTCCCGCGCGCTACACGACCCTGAACAGCTCAAAGATACCGAGATATCAGATTCTGCAATCCCAAAATCGCGTGCCACAAGCGCACTCAAACGTTGAGCCTGTTCCTGCGACATTGAAGTCTCAGGCGGCAGCTCCTGAATATATTGAGCTATCTGCGCGCTTGCGGCGTGCGCCCCCAAGATCGAAGCCTGCACTGAAAAAATCGTCAAGACCCCATACATGATAGGGAGCAGCAGCGTAACACCGAGCCCGAGAAATTCAACAATTGCGCTCCCGCGCTCATGTTCATGATCGGTATTCTCTGAATCCTCTGCACGAGTCCGCAGACACAGCGCCAGGTTTCTAAGACTGAATATATGCAGCATGACCACTTACCGAAATAGAACCTGGAAACCCCCACGGCCCCAGTACTGGCAAAGGAGCAGTAACGTGAACCTCAAGAATACGAATTCCAGACGGATCAACATACACCGACGTATGAACATCTTGCGCATAATTCTCAGGCAAATTCCCCCGAATAATCTGCTCTGCTCGTTCCCGACCTTCCTCAGGGGTGCGGTCGTACAACGTTCCGTAGCGAGCGCCCGCGCTTGCCGCATCCAACAGAATATTGCGTGTGTAAAACGCATAGGAAACCTGCAAAATTGCGACGGTCAGCAGTACTAAGAGAGCAGAAACCATGACGAACTCAGTGCTGGCATCCCCTCGTTCTGACGGCGGTGCTGCAAGCTCTTGTTTTTGATGTCGGCTCATACGACTAGGGACGAATAAGCGCGATAGCATCGTTAAACATCTTGATCAAAGCCGGTTGGGCAATAGCTAAAATCGCGGCGACAAGGATCGCGCTCATCATGGTAATCATGACCCATCCGGGTACATCTCCACGTTCGGGGTCGTCATGCATGCCTCTATAAGAGGTAAGCAGGAGAGCAATACCGGGAACAGACAGAAGCAACATACGAAATCGAGTAAACATAGTATTTTCCTTATGTGATTGAGCTATTTGGAACCCGCCTTAGGGGCGAGGTTGTGATGCGTTAAAACGCAAGTTTCATCAGTGAAAGACCGGGGAAAATCGCAAAGACTACGGTCAAAGGCAGAATTAAAAATACGACAGGCGCCAACATGGCGATCTCCTTTTTCCCGGCTACTTCGAGAAGCTCGCGTTTCGCGTTGTCGCGCACATCTTGGGCCTGTGCCCGTAGAACATCTGCCAAAGGAGTACCGCGTTCGATGGCTACGGCTACACCATCGACAAATCGGCTAAGGGCTGGAATTTGTGTACTCTGTGCGAATTCGTTGAGCGCCGCCAGTAGGCTGGATCCAGCTCGCGTTTGCGCAAGAATATCGTTAAATTCTCGGGCCAATTCCCCGCGAGAAGTACGGCAAATGCGCTCCAGGGAAGCAAGAGCAGATTCACCCGCAGCCACCGAAAGCGCCATCATCTCTGCAAGCGCGGGAAACTCCGCAATGAGCTGTTTCTCACGACGTACAATAATCTGACCCAGCCACCAGTCTCGCGCCAGAAAACCGGTAACACCACCCAGGATAATGAGCATCAGGCCGCTCCAGAGTGACAATTGGTTTTCCAACAGCCCAATAACGCTCAATACTCCTAAAAGAGCCACCGAACTAACCGCCCAGAGGATTTGTTCGGCACGAAAAGCACTTACAGTCTGATCACTTCCCGCGCGGCGCAAGCGAGCAGCAAGGGCTTCGTCCCTAGACTCTGTAGAACGTACCCGCCCTAGGAACGACTGCATCATAGGTTCCAGGAACGAATAAAGGGCATCTAAAACGCTAGTTCCTGAGGCCTGATTCTCACGGTGCAGGGATTCGCGTATCGAAACGGAGCGCATCTGCGGCGCAATACGTTCTCCAAAGTTCGGCCCACGTCTCTTACGCAATGAAGATGCTATGAGCATTACACCAAACGCGAAGAAAAGCCCGAAGATAATAGCAAAGTTCATGCAAAAACCCTCCTTTCTTGAGGTAGCGCCCCAATACGGAGCATGATGCGGTACGCGATTACCGACAGTCCAGCACCCGCGAACATAAGAACGAAACCGGCAAAAGAGTTATAAATATTTCGAACCGCAGGCTGTGTGGCCATCAGCATCAGTACTACCCATGGAGCAACACAGGCCAACCGGGCGGCGTTGACAGTCCAAGATTGGCGTGCTTGAAGTTCTGCTCGGGTACGCGCATTTTCTCGTAAGAAATTACTCAATGTGCCCAGTAGTCGTCCCAAGTCACTGCCGCCGACTTCACGCGCTATTTTGAGTGCTTCAACGATATTATCGGCGACTGGATCAGCAACATACTCCTTGAGCCGATTCAAGGAAGCTACAAAGTCACCGGTTGCACGATAATCCGATCCAAAACGTGCAAAAGCCTCTCGAAGTTCATAAGGTCCGCGGTACGAAAGCTGGATAAGAGCCTCTGGCAGTGAAAGTCCAGCACGAATAGCCGATCGTAAGTGATCAACGGCATCCGGCCAGAGCTGCCAGAGCTTACCCTCACGTACTTTCGCACGGTGATTTACGACCACGCGAGGCGTGATGAAACCACCTCCCATCCCTAGAAAGGCGAAACTCCACAGCCCGGTCAGGGCGAAAAGAAGCACTCCTGCTAAAACCCCACTGAGGATACTCACTCCGGTAAAAGCCGAGGGAGTAATAGTGTGCATCCCAGCTTTACGAAGAGTTACCGCTATCTTCGGTTCCCGTCCAGTCTTGACGGCTCCTTGCGGCATGCTCCAGCATGACCACCATACGAGGAAAACCCCGATCCCCATTGCTAAGCCATAGATAACACCCATTAGCGTCCCACCTTTGCTGCTGCTAATACTTGATCGGGCCGGTGTCCGGCGCGAACCCATTTTTCGGGTGTTGGGATTTCTAAGGCTACGCACACCATTTCACCTTGTTGACGGGTAAAAAGCGGTGACATCTCAATGACGCCGTCTTCTACACGACCGCCCAGCATATAGATCTCTTCTACCTGACGATGCCCGTGAGTGTCGCGTCCACAATGAATTACGAGATCGAAACAGCTCGCTACAGTGGGCACCACGAAGGCGGATGAGATGTTGTCTCCTGCCAGCAACGGAAGAGTACAAATTTTAGTGACTGCATCCCGTGCAGAATTCGCGTGAATAGTACACATACCCGGTAAACCCGCGTTAAGAGCGATGAGCATATCGAGGGATTCCGCTTCGCGAACCTCGCCAATGAGTAGTCGATCCGGTCTCATACGCAGAGCCTCTTTGACGAGGCGGCGAAGAGCTATTGCGCCTTTACCCTCTAGATTAGGCTGTCTGCATTGCATTCCAACAACATCGCGCAGAGGAATAGAAAGCTCAAAGATTTCTTCACAGGTCACCACCCGTTCACGCGGCGGTATAGATGCTGCCAAACAATTTAGCATTGTGGTTTTACCCGCTTGAGTAGCCCCGGACACTAAAATATTGACTCCGCTTTCGACAGCAGCATGTAAAAACGATGCGGCTCCCGCGCTCAGGGAACCAAGCTTTACGAGGTCGGGAAGACGTTTGGCGCGCACCACAAATTTACGAATGTTGAGGGAGGTGTGGGCTCTCGTAATATCGGGAATCACGGCGTGCAGACGAGATCCATCCGGCAACGAAGCATCGACGAAGGGAGATGATAAATCGACACGTCGTCCCGAGGGCTTGAGCATACGTTCCAAGAGCTGTTGAATAGCCTCATCGCTGAGGTGCAGCCCTGTCAGTTCACTCTCGCCAGCACGAGCCACAAAGATTTCATCGGGTGAATTGATCCAGATTTCTTCGACCTCTTCATCATCAAGATAAGGTTGAAGCGGGCCATATCCACAGAGATCGTTACGCAGCCGATGGATAATCTCTTCGACGTTCTCAAGAGGAGGAAGGGAAGCGCGTACCATCCGTCTTTCGTAGGCGGAAACAGTACTTCTAATGAGCCCTTCGACGGCATCCTGTGACGTGTAAGGGTCAAGGTCTCCGTCGCGAATCGCATCACGGATCTCGGCATCGAGCAGAGAATAATAATCTGGCACGACAGCAGATCTCGGGGTCTCCATTGATGTTCTCCCGGTGAAGTTTAGTGTGGTTGGTATTCTCAACGCTCTCTTAAATCAAAAATTTCGCGTTGATGTCACAATATATCCACTGGAAAACATTCACCAAAACTACATATATTTTATGCGTAATGTTCCTCGAATAATTTCTGACTCTCCTGCTAAGACTTATAGGGCTGTCAATTAATGCGTAAACGGGGTGAGGGGAGAACAACCATTATGGTTGTTCTCCCCTCACCCCGTCAAAACATACAAGAGCCTAGAGCCCCTAGCCACGAATCATCTTGACCGCATCCTTGATATCCCCGTCGAAACTTAAATTACCGTGGTCAAGTACTACACCGCGATCACATATCTGTGATACCAGATCGAGGTCATGACTTACGACAACCAGAGTCTTGCCCGCTTGGATGAGCTCTTGAATCCTTGCAATACATTTCTTTTGGAAAGGTTCATCGCCAACCGCTAGAATCTCATCCACCAAGAAAATATCTGGGTTAGTATGCACAGCTACCGAAAACGCAAGACGCAGGTACATACCGGATGAATAAAACTTCACCTCGGTATCAATAAATTCCTCAATTTCAGAGAATGCCACAATATCGTCAAAGGCATCTTCAATCTCTTTTTTGGTCATACCCAGAATAGCGCCATTGAGGAATACATTATCGCGCCCCGTGAGATCAGGATGAAAGCCTGCACCCACCTCAATAAGGCCCGCGATTTTACCGCGGTTGAGAACCTGTCCGCCTTCAGGCTGCATCACACCGGAAATCAGCTTCAAAAGGGTTGATTTACCGGAGCCATTGAGCCCCAAAAGTGCCACACGTTCACCCTGTTTTACATTCAGAGTAATACCATTGAGAGCGTTAAACTTCTCAGACAGGTCACCTTTACGCCCCTTCATAAGCCATACAAAGGCTTCTTTCATAGAACGCGTATGACGCAGCACAAAGCTTTTAACGAGCTCATCGACTTGAATAACAACCGGAGCATTCGGATCAATCTCAGGCAGATCTATTTTCTCAATCTTCACAAGAATCAGAGCTCCTGAGCGAAGTTGCCCTCAAACTTACGGAAGAGCAAATCGCCGATTAGAACGGTCAGTAAGGAAATACCAATACCTACCGGAGTCCAGAAACTAAACAGATGCGGAACAATCTCAGCAAAATGTCCCGACTTTTCGAGGTCTGCCGTAGGGCGCCAAAAACCGTAGTGGAAAAGTTCAACCGCAACAGTCAATGGGTTCAACATAAACACGTTGAAAACCCACGGATACAGAGTGTCACGTACCATGGTCCAGGAGTACAACACCGGGGAGAACCATGTTGCTACCATCAGGAGCATATCAACGATATTCTCGGAGTCGCGGAAGAACACGTTTGCCACACCAAAGATGAGTCCCAGGCCGTAGGACAGAAGCATCACGATAGCCATCCCAGCAAAAATCGCGGCAATATTGCGCAGCCCAGGACGCCATCCCGCAAAGAAGCAAGCGATAAGCATCACCACGATTTGGGGTATGAAATGTACTACCGCCACCCACACAGTTGAAAGTGAGAAGAGCTCCCTCGGAAGATAAATCTTCCGAATCAGGGCGCTGTTAACCACCATCGTGCGGGCACCGTTCCCGAATCCTTCCGAGAAGAAATTAATCACGATCATGCCCGAAAACAGGTAGATCGCATAGTTGTGCATTCCTCGTTCCAAGCCTAAGAATAAGCCCATGGCAACATAGAACACGCCGAACTGGACGCCCGGCTTAATGTACGACCACAGGATCCCTAGAACCGAGCCACGGTAGCGAACCTGGATTTCCTTATCAACCAGTAGCCTCAAAAGGTACCGATTACGAATGGCATCCAGGATTCCCCGCCCGCGGCCAGGGGCTTTCAAAGGTTCATCGTGCAAAGTGCTCATCGCTTAAGTTCAGACTCCGTATGCTTTGCAAAAGTTTCTGCCCATGCATCATAGGAAGCGACATCGGCTGCAGCATCTTGATACTGCTTGCGCAACTGCTCCCAATTTTTAATGATCTTAGCGTGCAATCTGGTAGCGTGAATTAGCTTTGACCGCAGCTGCTGGGGATCACGGCGATACCAGAACAATCCGGTTCCCTCCGCGTTCGTAGCCAGCGCTGAATCAAACTTAGACAGCGTCCACCAGTTAGTTTCCCCGTAGTTGAGCTGAATCTGCGGATGTTCTTTCGCTTCATCATCTACGGGTTTGAACAGCTGACGTGCGACCGTTCTTGCGGTCCACGGCACAAGTTTCTTATATCCCGGTGACTTGAAATTGCGGCGGCCGCGGAAAGGCGGCTTCTTCGATTTAACCGTGGGAAAATCGTCCACATTCGGCTTCATCTGAGACTCCGGGTACTCCCCCGCCAACTGACGAATTACCGGTAAACGAGCCGAAAGTGACTCATGCAAGTGTTCCGGTCCGGCCAGCAAATCTTCCAGCGCCATGAGGCGGCCTGCTTGAGTGTAATACTGCATTGACAACGTGTGCTTGACGTCCAAGAACATAGAGTCAACCAGCACGCGGCCACCCTTATCAAAAGGAGAATGCAGTAACGCGGTAATCAGACGGTTACGTTCATGGTAATAAGCCTGCCAGCCCACCGAATCGTCCTTATCGGTCCATGAAACGTGCCATACACCTGCTCCAGGGAAGGACACTGTAGGGATACCAGCAGCCTTTGCGCGCAAGCCATACTCAGCGTCATCCCATTTAAGGAAAAGCGGTAACGACAGGCCGATCTTGCGGATTACCGAAGTTGGGATAAGGCACATCCACCAACCGTTATAATCCACGTCTACACGACGATGCAGCCAGTGCGTGCTGCGCAGGTTGCTGCGGCCTAAGTCGTGACCCATCGCCATATCCTCGTGAGGCTTCGCGTAGAAATTACGCCACGGATCAACGACTTCGCCGAATGCATGAAGTACCGAGCGGTCGAACATATCGAACATGTGCGCGCCCACGATTGTGGGGTCTTTGCAATAGTTCGCGAAAGTCACCATGCGCAAAATTGCTTCTGGCTCCACGATCACATCGTCATCAAGCAGAAGCACATAATCGCTGCCGTTCTTGACTGCCTCGAACATACCGCGCGAGAAACCACCGGAACCACCCAGGTTCCCCTGGTTAATGATGCGGAACTTACCGGCAAGAGGCTTAACTGCTTCTTCGAATTCTTCGTGTTCCTGCACCTTTGAGCTGCCTTGATCGACGATCAGGAACTCGTGGACAGCATCAAAAATCTCGGGACTGTTGCCAAGCGCGCGAATATTGTTAATGCAGTAATCAACCTTATTCATGGTTGTAATCTGAACCGTCGCTTGACCAGCTTGGACATCGGCACGGGGCTCAATATCACCTAGCCAATTAGCCTCAACCAGCTCAAGATCTTCAGTTCCAGAAAGATCAAACCAATACCAACCGCCATCACCGAAAGGCGCTAGGGGCAGGGTAAAGATTGATGTTTCGTCCCCCGAAAGGAGCTTTGCATCCACGCGCTGAATAACACCACGACCGTTGGATTTGTATACGATCACCATGCCTTCGCCACGGGTTTGGACGCTCAGTACGACCTCTTTAAGATCGGTCCAACGGCGCCAATACGATGCTGGGAACGCATTGAAATAGGTGCCAAATGAGAGACTTTGCCCGGGATTAACGTTGATGGAGCGACGACCGATAAGGCCTTCAGCTGCGGTTCGGTTAGCAGCGATATTAGCGGCGCTTTGTTCCTGTACCTGCGCCGCCTCTGTAATACTCGTGGTAGCGTCACCATCAATACGGGTTGGCAACTGAACGCCAGCGGCTACGCCAGCATCCACATACAGGGGTACCACGTCGGTTTCAACCGCGCTAGGGAAAATAACGCGCTGCAGGGTTTTCAGAGCTTGAGTTTCAGCCATAATTATGCGTCAACTCCACCAGATTCAATCTTGGCACCCTGTGCAAAGTGCGGACGAATCTTGTTATCAAACATCGACAGCGCCGCGCCGATCGCCATATGCATATCGAGGTACTTGTAAGTACCCAGACGACCCCCAAAAAGAACGTTCTGCTCGCCCTTTGCCAGATCGCGGTACTTCAAAAGTTTTTCACGGTCTACAGAGGTATTTACCGGGTAATAGGGCTCATCGCCCTTATTTGCAAAGCGTGAGTATTCGCGCATAATAACGGTTGCATCCTTGGTGTAATCACGCTCGGGGTGGAAGTGACGGAACTCGTGAATACGGGTAAAAGGAACATCCGCATCAGGATAGTTCATCACGGAACAACCCTGGAAATCTTCAATCGGCAGAACTTCTTCTTCCAGATCAATGGTGCGCCATGAGAGGTCGCCCTCTGCATAATCGAAGTAACGATCGACGGGACCGGTGTAAACCACAGGAATCTGCCCCAGAACCTTCTCACGAGAATACTCATGATCATCCGAGAAGAAGTCCGTATTCAGACGAACTTCAATATTCGGATGCGCCGCCATGCGTTCCAGCCACGCTGCATACCCGTCGACCGGTAGACCTTCATATTTATCGTTGAAGTAACGGTTGTCGTAGGTGTACCGCACAGGCAGACGCGAAATAATGGATGCAGGCAGTTCCTCCGGCGGGGTCTGCCATTGTTTGGCGGTGTAGTGTTTAATAAAGGCTTCGTACAGTGGGCGCCCGATGAGTGAAATACCTTTGTCGTTGAGGTTTTGCGGGTCGGTACCTGCCAGTTCGCCAGCTTGTTCTGCGATGAGCGCCTTTGCTTCCGCGGGAGAGTAAGCAGCGTTAAAGAACTGGTTAATGGTGCCCAGGTTGATAGGCATGGGGTACACAATACCGTTGTGACGAGTGTATACACGGTGCACGTAATTGGTGAACCCAGTAAATCGGTTTACATATTCCCAGACACGCTCGTTGGAGGTATGGAAAAGGTGAGCACCATAGCGGTGCACCTCAATACCAGTCTGCTCTTCATTCTCGCTGTATGCATTACCGCCGATATGAGAACGACGATCCAGCAGAACGACCTTCAGGCCTAATTCGGTCGCTGCCTGTTCTGCAATGGTCAGACCGAAAAGGCCGGATCCGACAACCACGAGATCCGCAGTCATTATTTACTCCTGTATGTCATGGGAACTCGCGTTATATCAGCGAATTCACCTGCCGTAGACGCCCTGTGCAAGGGAGCCAATTCTGTTGTGTTTACGGCATACGCTGCCACTGACACAACGATTTTAGTCATTATCTAAAGTTACCCGATAACACCGTCAGTTGCATATTTTCCCGGCACAGCAGACTGGGGTTTAAACCCACGACGCACACGGTATAAGCGATAATTCCGAAATTCGAGTGTACCAATCCTACCGAAGAACCGGGCTGAGGTATACGGAGTGTCTCAACTTTTGGTTCAAACTGCACGTCTATGCAACCTCTCTCCGAGGCAACCACGCGAACCTGCACATCACGTAATATTTCCGGTTTTTCGCCGTTATTACCGGTAAATTTCCAAAATATCTGTGGATAACCTGCTCATCACATCTGAATCTCACACGTTATCCACAGAACCACGACAAAGCGGTTGAAAGCACATGGCATACCGACTGATATAGAAATATGAAACTTCGGCTTTTCCACACCCCTGATATCGCAGATGCGAGCGCCCAGGAGCGCTTGACCGATCACGATTTCTATCCAAGCCTCTTATCTCTTGAATGTTCCGAACAGTCCTCGGGGGCACAAGTACAACACATAATTTCGCCCTCTAAAAATGTATATAGTGTCTTTTCTCCTAGCGGTGATTCCACTCGTTTAGAAGATTGCGTGGCTGCAGCCGCACCTCTGGTACATGGAGCCTGGCTCAAACCCGAGCAACCTTCCGATGAGAGACCAGCATCGGTTAGTACTCTTTGCGTACTTCGGGGACCAGATGCGGGCCGCTCCTTCTCACTCCCTCGTGGGTTAACCGTTCTAGGCCGCTCCGAAACGCGTAGCGGTATTTCACTCAATGATCCGTATATCAAGCCACGCCACGCCGAATTTGATGCTTCTGGTTCAGGGGTGACTCTCAGGGTTCTAGAGCCGGAGGGGACTGCGCAAAGAACCGGCTCCCGTGCGCGCCCAAAGCCTCAAATTCTACAGTGGAACAAACCTTTTATGGTAGGTACTTCACTGTGTGTCATCTGTCCTCCCGGAAAAGCCCCGGAACTTCCCACGCCCTCACACGATTCTTCGCCTTTTACTCCGGTTATTGTTAATCCGCCCGCTCCCCGAAAACTGGGCATGATGCTGATGACTATCCTGTTACCGCTCGTGGCGGGTGTGGCCTTCGCCCTTTTTACAGGTATGTGGATTTTCTTGCTCATGTCTGTGGCTTCTTCACTTTTTATGCTGATGCATTTTTTCGGGGGCAGAGCGGAAAACCGCGGTGCCGCTGCGTTGGTAAAGAGCAGCGCAAAACAAGAGTTAGAACGAGCACAGGCACTGCCGACAGCAGGAACACTGTTGCACGCAGCGGCTCCTGACGCTGCACGGTCACCTGCCGTAGTCCTAGGATACGGTCCTCGTCTCCCCTATATTTCGGGGCGAAACGTACGATTTGAGAAGATTTCCCCGCATCCACAGGCTCCACATTATATTCCGGTCCCAGTACCAGGCTTACCTCACGACGTATCGCTGCGTGCCGAACATCTTCATGCTTATTTAGTACAGCTTGTAGCTCATGCGCGCGATACCATCACGGTCATAACCGATGCTGAGCATGCCAAAACACCGCTTTACGGTGCTTTACGTTCCTTAGGTGTCTGCCCCCGTGTGTTTCTTCACGAGGGTGCGTCTCAGGCTCACCATATTCTCGAAAAGATATGTGATGCTGCAGAACGCTCAGAAACAGCTTTATCGACTTCACAGGAGGCTGGAGACGACCAACTTTTCATCATTTCCGCATCACTAGTGCGTTCCATACCGGCTGCGTTGATTAAACGAGCCGCGCAGGGAGCAAGGTTATGCATTGTTCACATGCCTGTCGCCCGTGGAACCGTTGATTCACCTCGCTCTGCTTCGGTATTCACCCATATACCCCACCTGCAGGTACATACCCACGGCGATTACCTAGAATCTGTGCAATATCTGCTTCGCGGCAGCATCACTGATGATACAGCCCACAAAATCACCGGTTCTTCTCAACACGCAGGACTTACGCCTCACGAAGGGATCGTTCAGAACCACCCCTTAGACCTGCACGATATATGTGCTACAGCGGATGGGCTCAGTACTGACACATACATTCGTACTTTGGGGGCTTTATCTGCGGTCCAGGCGTCATCTCCCGCAGGGTCAGGACACGGCACCGGTTCGGTCCATGCACGCACGCTTGCTTTCTCTGAGCTTACCCAGCAGTCTACGAATCTCCTCTACGAGCAGTGTCTTCAGCGGTGGGAACACAACCGCTACGCAGAGGATATTCGTTGTCTTTTAGGGGCCACCACCGAAGGATTTTGCGATATTGGGTTCACAACGTACGGCCCACATTGGCTTCTGGGAGGCACCACCGGCGCAGGAAAATCTCAACTTTTGCGTTCGCTCATCCTCAGTGCGGCTCTGCGATATTCCCCAGAACGGTTGGGGCTTATTCTGGTAGATTTCAAGGGTTCCGCCGGGCTTGGTCCTCTAGTTGAGCTTCCCCATACACTCAGTTTGCTGAGCGATTTCGATGTTGCCGCCGTTCGCCGCGCGCTTGAGTTTTTACGTGCCGATGTGAACCGACGTGAGCTTGATTTACGCAACTTAGGGGTAAATTCTTATCATGACTACCTGCGGTTGTGCGCTTCAACGGGCGAAATACCACAGTACCCGGAAGTTGTGATTGTGGTCGATGAGTTCCGTATGCTCGTTGAGTCTATGCCGGATGCTATGACCGAGCTAATGCGCATCGCTACTATTGGTCGTTCCTTAGGTATTCACCTGCTCTTAGCAACTCAACGACCTCAGGGAAGTATTTCACAGGATATTCGCGCCAATATTGCTACCAATATCTGTTTGCGTGTGGCATCTGCACAGGATTCATACAATCTCTTAGGGCATGAAAAGGCCGCGCATATTTCCGCGTCCTCTCCCGGGGCTGGATATGTCAGTCTTCCAGATGGTCGTATTCTAGCTTTCCGTGCCCCACTTGTGGACGCTCTTCCGCAGCAACATGCGGACTTCCAACAGATATATCGGTGGGAGACTCCGGGATGGGTTCCCCTAAACGAGATACCTTCCGTACAACAAGTTTCAACCGAAGGTGAGGATACGCTCCTAACCCGTGCCGTGCACAGTATTCGTGACTTATACCTGTCTTCGCACAAGAGCCCTGCGTTTGTTGACCAGTCCGAGCAGAATCCAAGCAGTGTTGCTTATGCCCGCGCACGGTATACTCCTATACCGCAAGCGTTACCGGAGAATTTTCCTCTAACCCGTACCCTTGATACCGGTCTTCATCAAATCCTCGGCTCAGACGGCGCACGTGGACACGGTTATCTTTTGGGCGCCATCGAAATCCCGCAGTACGGTAAGCGGCAGCCTATCCGGCTGAATTTGGAGGCGCATCCGGGTGCCCTTGCCGTGCTAGGAACTGTTCCCGAACGCACCGCAATCATAAACGCGCTCATAGCCCAGGCTATTGCGCGGCAGAACCCTGTCTATGTTCTCACCTCAGATGCCGGGTATCATCGACGCCTGTACTCGTACGCAGATAGTCTTGCCGTACTCGTTGGCCCCCATGAGCCTCAGCATCTTCGATTCTGCCTCGAAAAAATACGTTCGAGTCATCATGCTGACCAGAGCACTCAGCAGCCTCTGCTCATCTGTGACGGAGTTGATGGATGGCTTGAAATGCTCATGAGAGACCCCCAGACGGAGTCATATCTCTACGATGTATTGGCTCAAAGCCACCGTGAGGGCTACCAGGTTGTTTTTACCTCAGCTCTTCCTCTGCGAGGCAGGTTCAATTCGGTCGCATATTCAACCCTTCTCAGCCGCAGGTTTGTGGAATCGGATTTACTGCGCAAGTCTTCTAAGAGCTATCCTCTACCGAACGCCACACATTTTGCGATCGAAGGCGGGCTCAATACCGCCCTTGTGGGTGATGTTCCTCTGGAAGCATCAACGTTGTGCCCTGTCGTGACCTCATGTGAAAATATCATCGAGCTGCAATCGGGTAACTCCGACTTTTCATGCGATAAGTCGCTCTCACTCCGTCAGTTCCCGCAGACTTTTCCCATGCCACAGCTAGAGACAATCATCATGTGGCATAGAGGCTACAACGCCCAGGGAACACATATATTGTGCGGCTACTCCCGTACGGGCACTCCTAGCTTTCTTCAGGCCAAGGAAGGCGTTTTTATACCCGTTGTGGGTTCCCGGGCCTCAGGTAAAACACATTTTCTTTCTGCGCTTCGAATGCTTAACCCGCATCTGGGAGCTCTCTACATCAATGGGAACACCCCACCCGATGCCCAGAAAATTCGCCAGATGTGCGAGTCGGTACAAGATCCCGAGAAAACTCTGATTCTCATTGATGATCTTGCCTATATACCGGCAGCCACTCAGCAGGTGCTTCTTGAGCTCGGACCGCGTTTCAGGGCTGTTTGGGTAGCATATACGCCATGGGCCCGGTGGCATTCATCCCCCATTTTGACGGCACTTTCTGGATGCTCGCGAGCGGTTCTTCTGGCTCCTACCTCTATCTCTGATGGGGACATTTGTTCTTTGCATGAGATCCCACGCGATATGTATACCGAGGGGATGTTACCGGCTGGGCGCGGAGTACTTGTGGATGCGGGCCGTGTACAGGCTTTTCAGGTTCCCGATGAGGTGTATCAGTCTGCACATGATGCCATTCAGGCTTATCAAGAGTAAATTTATCGACCCGCATAACGGGATAATTCTCGTTCCTCTTCCTCAGTAACTTTGAGTGTATATTCTCGGGTTGCACGGGTGAAGAGGAGCGCGAATGCCGTTCCAGCTAAGAGAATTTCCACACAGTTAATCACTAAAAATGTTACGGCAGCAGCTTGTACTTCTGGGGTAAGACTAAAGTATATGGAGAGGTTAGAAGCGCCTACAAAAGCAGCACACAGGCTGATGAGCATCACCCAGACACGAGCATGTCCCTGATAGAAACGAACAGCACAGAACATGATGCCTACCCCCAAAGCAACTTGAATGAGACTGTTGACGATACGATCTGCGTTCCTCTCAGAGTCATTCATGATGAAGGGTGCGATAATTCCGCGGTACACAAGCACGACGGCAAAAAATCCTAATATACCGGAGGTTATTTTTACAGTAATCGGTACGGTGATGCGTGCTTTCATCGTGTTGGTGGTCTTCCCCATCGTACTCTCCTTGCGGTGGGCTCAGATGCGAGGCTTATAGGCTTTTAATTCTAACTGGCAGTCGTTAAGCACGCATGGTCCGACGTTTTATGTCGTGCATTCGTAGAAGTTCACGTAATTTGCTTTTCTTTCATGATTTTTGAACATAGTTATAGGAGTTTCTTAAGTATTGAAACTTAGATACAAGGAGACCCTAAGTGATGCAAACCTCCAAAATTTTAAGATTTTTTTTGGAAAACCCCTTGTCAGAGAGGAATATCCATGCGAAAGTTGATAAGTCAAATTTTTGCACCACTCATTGACGTAAAGATTTGCCTACACGCACACAGAACAAGTTAAGTTATCGCTTGTTGTCAGCTACCGTGCAGTAGCGAAGCACGAGCAAACCATAAGATAGAAGGAGGTCCAGCTGTGGATTGGCGTAGCCGTGCTGCTTGCTTGGATAAGGATCCAGAACTATTTTTCCCTGTTGGAAACACCGGGCCTGCTCTCTTGCAGATTGAAGAGGCAAAAACTGTTTGCCGCTCGTGCGAGGTTATTGACGTATGCCTCAAATGGGCTATCGAAACCGGTCAAGATTCTGGCGTTTGGGGAGGTACCAGCGAGGATGAGCGTCGTGCGATGAAACGTCGCGCCGCTCGTGCCCGCCGTGCTTCCTAACTATAGGCGCGTATTCTCAAAGTAGAAGCCCGGTGTCACTCCTACTTCCGGCAGGAGTGACACCGGGCTTCTGCTATTTTCTTCATACCACAGTGCTACGTCGTACTAACTCAAGACGGCGTTGATAATAACGCGCGTGCCAGAAGGCTCATTCGCTTCCCAACGGATCGAGCCGTTAAGCTCACTGGCAACTAGAGTACGTACGATCTGCATTCCTAATCCTTCATGCTCCGCTGTAGGCCGGTATGCATCCGCACCAGATTCTTCGATGGGGTCATCCCCCATACCTCTGCCGTTATCCGTAATAATAACGGTCAGGGTATTATCCCCCTGCTCATTGATGTTTCGGCACCCTTCAAGAGTCACACGCCCAGTTTCACCGTTCAGCCCATGCTCCACAGCATTTGCAACAACCTCGTTGATAACTAGGGCAAGCGGAGTGGCAAACTGACTAGGGAGTAACCCAAAGTGCCCCAAGAGCTCTGTATCTACGGTCTGCCCGGGAGAAGCGAGCTCGGCAGCAATATGGAATTGCCGCTCGATAAGCTCATCAAAATCTACACTCTGCGTTAACCCCTGCGATAAAGCTTCATGCACCGTTGCAATTGTAGCCACGCGTCGCATAGCTTGTTCCAGTCCCTGCTTTGCTTCAGGTGTTGTCATGCGCCGCGACTGCAACCGTAAAAGCGCCGAAACCGTTTGAAGATTATTCTTAACACGATGGTGAATCTCTCGGATTGTTGCATCTTTTGTCATAAGCTCCAGCTCGCGACGACGCAGCTCAGTGACATCACGGCACAAAATAAGTGCACCACGACGTTCCAGCCGAAAAGTAGTACTATGCACGAGTGGAATAGAGCGCATCGTTACTCGAGTGCGGCCAATCGTAAGTTCAGTACGTATATCCGCACGGCCCGCTAGAACGAGCTGCAAAGTCTCATCAGCTTCCTCCCCAGAAGGAAGCATATCTCGGGTAACATCCGCCAGGTTGAGGTTCTCAAGATGGTCACCTAGCCCCAAGCGCGCATACATTGAGTTTGCATTGGGTGAGGCCAAAACGACCTGACCCTGTGGATTAATGACGATAATTCCATCAATGGCACGCGGATTACCACGAGTATTATTCTCCTGCGCCAGAGGATCAGGCCAAATACCGAGGTGAATCATCTCAAGCATATTCTCGGTAACCCAGTTATAGATTTCTTCAGCTTGAGATGATGCCCGCACTACAGTGGGAATTGTATGCATACTCAGAAGCGCAATAGTACGGCTATTACGCACTATCGGCACAAAGGTCACTTTCACTCCGGGGCGCATACTGGGCCCGGCTTCCATAACATGGTGAACAATCTTCTGGGTATGCCAAGATTTACGTGCTTCATCGCAGATATTATCGTCCATCGTGTGATCCACAATATCGTGATGAAACAGAGTGTGAACGTTAGACGGGCGCACATGTGCTATTGCTGAAAACCCGCTGGACGCCGACGGTCCAGAAACGCTATCCGGCCCGCTCCCATCAGCCACCACATAGTCAGTGGGGAACCATACAACAAGGTCACTCTGAGCAATATCGGCAATAATCTGCCACTCCCCGATGATGAGGTGAATCCACTCGGTATCACCAGGACCGAAACCACCAGGGCTGAGATTACTCTCTGTAAAAGACATTGGGCTCTCCCAAGAAGTTGAATACGTCTAACCTATTCTACGGTTCAACCATGTTTTCTGGATATATGACGTGGAGAGTTTATAGTTTTTACGCCTTATTCATGCGCAATAGATCCTATTGTTACTTTTCGGTTTCGTATCCCGAGAAAAGGCTCACCTCAGTTTCCTAAGGCCCAACGATGTGTATAGCTTGCGAATCCCAACAATAAGCGGGCTTCTGGGCGCATATTCCAGAAGAGTCTGCCCACGAAACCATGCCCGATCCACGGTTTTCCGGTCATACGGTAAAAACCCCGAAATAGGGTTTCGCGGCCCAAAACGCTGCCAGGTATTCGCCAGTTCTCGTTCCGCGTCCCGTCCGGTTGCCTCAGCACGAACCTTGTTAAGCCAGATATGAACCTTGGCAGTATCACGAAGCGTACAGGCACCTTCATGCATTTGGTCATACGCACGGATCGTTCGAGGGATACCGATAATATCGGCGTTTCCCAGTAATACAATATGATCCGCCATTTCAAGAGCCGTTATAGCAGCACCATTGCGGCGGGGACCAGCCTGCGCAAAACCAAGCTCGGCATCTGACTCAAGACATGCTGCTGTGTCAAGAATAATGACATCATAGCGATGCGCAAGCCACTTTATACTATCGCGGAGCGCACGCGTTCGCAGCTCAGGCCAGCGATCGGGACGAGTTATACCGCTCAAAAAATCAAGATAATACTTTCCCACCCGCAGAGTGCTAATTGCCTCATCGCTAATCTGGGTGTCAAGCTGCCCACGCTCGATAAAATGACACAGCTGTGCGATACCAGAATAATCATCTAGAAGACCTAAAAGAGGACTTAATGAGGGGTTATAGGTATCGGCATCGACTAAGCATACACGCATCCCCTCAGCGGCAGCGCAGTTCGCTAGGTTAAGCGCTAAAGTGCTACGCCCCGGCGCTCCCCCTGTGCCCCAAACGGCAACAATAGTTCCTCGGTTTCCAGCTTCTACAGTGTCGTCTATTTGAGGCGCAGAAAACTGTGGATAATATTGCCTGGTCGGATCTCTAAGTTCATTCAGTGTTGACTGCTGTATATTACGTCCAAGATGGGCAGAGGCTTCGTAAGCCTCTTGACGCTGCGGCACTTCTAGCTGCTCTTGCGGAAGACGAGGCAGAGGAAAATCTATAATACTGTTTTGCTCGGTCTGGTTCCTATCAGGATTTACCAGGGCATAGCCGTATCCAGAAGTATCGGGGTGCAGATATTCCCCCGATCCGTTGTAGAGATTCTGCGTATCATATCCGTAGTGTCCGGAATATCCCGAGTCGTACCCATACCCGTTCTCCGCTTTTTGAGGAGTTATGCCGAGTTCCTGTTCAGGCTCAGCAGATGCCTCATCAAGTAGTTTTTCCACTACCGCTGGCAGTTGATGCGGTTCCGTATCTGTTGCAAGAGGCATAACAAGATCCGGAAGCGGAGTATCTTCAGGAACCAAAGCAATAAATTTTACATCTGCTTCGTCCAGTTCGTGCAGAATAGATACGGTAGCTTCCTGGGGCAGACCCACGCTGAGAATAGCACACGCTATTCCGGCGTGGGCATAGCCTAAAGCATCCGCAAAAGTATGAGCGCTTCGAGCAACGCTAACACGCCCCCGTTGAGATTCGATAGCGTTCAGGATGGTACCATCGTCTCCTAAAAGTACCAGAGGGATATTATGGATCACTTAGTTCCCCTCAGATTTATATTCAATAGGCACAAGGGTAATTTTTGTCTCTGATGACATGGCATGCAGAATGTCCGGTAGCTTTTCGGATTCTATCCAAAGCTGTACATTGGCATGCCCGTTCGCACCCAAAACCCCTTCATCAACCGCAATAGTTGATATTTCTGCATTCTGAACAAGAGGTTTTTGTTCAGACTCAATATCCTCGTTTTTGCCTTCGCCCTCAGGCACTTTCTGCTTTTCCTTGCCGGAGGAGATGACCCAGATATCCACACGCTCGCCAGCTTTAAAAGTAGAAGCTATTCCACGATCAAGGGTTACTGTAACAAGCCGTCTGCGCTCCTGGATATTCTCGTGTGCAGATGCCGAGCTAATAAGCTCCCCCGCAGGAATTTGCCGCACAGCGATATACTTTCCTGATTCAAGTTGCTCACGTGAAAGATAGCGATCTTTACTATCACCCAGATTAACCTGTTTTTCAATCAGCATATCTGGAGTAATCTTTTGCCCAATAGAAATATCATTCTTCGCAGTGTAATATGTATAAGTCTGATTATTAATTCTAATAATTCCAATAACTCCCGCTATTGAAATCAGAATTAAGATAAGACCAACAATAAGCTTCGGGTCCTTAAAACCCGGCTTGTGCATACGCATACTACTTTCTTCAGATTGATGCATATTCGTTCTGGAGATTTTATTATGCTTCACTGCATAGACCTTTCATCCGGAAGTGTCGCTACCCTAGTGGTTTGTAGCTGTTTTCTGCGCTTTCATCAGGGAACAAGCGTCTAAATTATATAGCACCACACTGCACACCTTGAAAGCAATTATTACAACTTTGAGCGCGATATCATCTCTTTGTGTGCATAATATCTAAACTACAAACCTATGAATATGAGATGTGCAGCTAGATAATTTTTTCAGGCTTATGTGTATAAATAAGCTGGCATAAGCCTATTTAGTAGACTATACTGAAACTACACATTAGCTGCTCCCCAAGAGCACAAAGGGACCCAAAGACTCTGTAGCGGAAGGATTTTTACCATGTCTGCACCACGTTTTTTGACACTCAGCGATGTCGCCGAGGAGTTGCAGGTGTCGTTGAGCCAGGTACGAGCACTCGTTCGTAGCGGTGAACTACCAGCAATTCAAATTGGTGGTCGCAACCAATGGCGTATTGAGCGCACACGCTTCGAAGAGTACATTAACGAACGCCACGAACAGACACTAGAAGCCATCGCCTCCGGCAAAATGACGAAAATCAAAGCCAACTAATTGACCGTCACAATAGCGCATATACGGGATGTGGGGATTATCCTCACACCCCGTTCTTTATATGCCAGCGCATTGGAGTATGCGGAATAAGGTTCGCATGGAGATAGCGTCATTTCGATAAAGTCTGCCCCAACTCGTGCGATAACACCTTCAAACATCGTGTTTACTGGCGAATCACAAGATACCCGCACTGGCTCTTGCGCCATCATCAAGGCGTAGCAAGCATCAGACGTGCTGAACCTATAGGCACGAGCCTGCACATCAACCTTGACTTTTGCCGCCTGATTCTCGCATTCCCACCACAGGATGCTCGATTCTGGAATAAGGATATTCTCTCGTCCTGTGCTGAGCTGAATCCACCCCTGACCAATCGCTTCAAGACACCCTTCACGAACCATCCCATCCGTGCCACAGACTTTTATCCTGCTCCCATGTTGGGCCGCACATCGCTCACGCATGGTCACCGCCAGATACTGCATGCGGGCACGTCGTTGTGCCTGATTCTCAAGAGTCCGGAGCTGTTCCGCTTCAAACTGTATGTCTAAATCTCGGAATAATCGTTGCATTCTCATGCTATGAGCCTACTGCATTCTAAAGTCTTGAGGCATACTGCACCTCCACAAGCCCCGAAAAATCAGCATTTCTTCGAGAATTATTACTAAATGATTAAGATTCTCCCCTTCAGATTTACACCGACTATGTAGGCGCGGTAAATATTACATATAAGAACGTCAACGACTACCAACGCCAGGGGGGAATACGATGAAGTCACAAGCTCAGATGAGCGTCCTTGATGGAGTGCTTAGCATCGGAGTTCCCACACTATCCCTTCTCTCAGGGGTGCTAGCGCATAGTGTTCGCGTTATATCTGTATCTTTGACGGGTTTGGAAAACGCTATGATGATAAGCGTTGAAGTCCTCTCTGCAGCCGTCATGCTCTGGTGGGCTCTTGGCGTTATCCTCGGTGTTGGATACCTTCTGAAAGTCAGAGCCGGTTCCATACGCCTGCACCACCGTGAGGATCGTGGAACTTTTCTGCTCCCCCGGTATATACGCAACACTATTCTTACTCTAGGCGGTGCAGCATTAGGTCTTAGCGCGGCATTTGCACCTGCACAGGCCGCAGATGCGCATCCGAATATCAGCAGCCCTGCAATATCTGCGCCGTATCAGCTTTCGGCTTCCCCTGCTGCCCACTCGGCTTCGTCGTCGTCAGAGGCATCTGTGGAAAATTCTACGCCCAGCACGGAGGCGAATGCCTCACCGCAGGAGTCAGCCGCAGGAACCCCTCAAGGGGTACCGTCTCAGAACTCTCCGTTCTACCAGGCTGCTGCCTCATCTCCGCAGGCTACTGGGGCTTCCGCTTCTCCTCATGAGTCTTCTGAGAGCCCGGCAGCACCCGTTAAAAAGCACCAGCAGCAACTTCCAAGTCTTTCACCCTACGCGCAGCCCTATGGTACGCCGCCGCCAAACATATCTGCCGAACCGGCGGTTCCTTCAACAACCCAGCCTCAAGCAGAACATCAGAGTTTGAGCCCGTTCTTCGGCGGTCAACGAGAAGGCGCACCTTCCAGAGAGGTAGCACCAGCATCTCGAAACCACACTACGCGTTCCAGCCACCAAGTTGTTGTGGGTGATTCTCTCTGGTCCATTGCCTGCCAAGAGCTGAGCGACGATGCCTCTCCTCCGGAGATTCTGGAATACTCCCTGAGAATTCACGCTGCCAACCTGGACGTTATGGGGGATAACCCCAATATCCTATATCCGGGTCAAACTCTCACATTACCTGACCGATAAGTACGCTATTTTTCTTCTCGACCGATATGCCCAACCACTATGCAAAGGAGCTAAATCATGACCGCTATCAATATTTCTCTTCACGATCTCTCCAAGAAGATCGAGAGCCATCTTCTCGAAGAAGCAGCTGCCAGAGCGCAACAGGGTGATATTCCCGATGTACCACCATCGACCGCGCCAGGAAATCTTGTCCAATCACAATATGGAGTAGTCCTTTCCCCGATCAATATGTACGCTCAAGATCAACAGAATAGAGAATCTCACCATATGTTGCCACAGAACACTGCTGTTAGGGCACGCATTCGTTCCCGGAAAAGTGCATCTCACGGGCGACCTCTTAAGCGTTCCGATTCTGGAACCCTACGCATTGAGTCGCTTTGCGCAGGCATAGGTTTAGCGGTTCTTGAGGTTCTTATGAAAAAGCGATCCGCACAGCAGTTCAAACACTGGCTATCACCCGAATGCTTCACGGCGTTGGAACAGCGCCGTTCCTTACAAGAGCAACATGCTAGTTATCTCGCTTTTACCAAGACCCCGCACGTAGCGCGGAGCCGTGCTCAAAGACTTAATGACGAGACATATGAGGCATGTATTATTCTCACGGACGGTGTTGTAACCAGGGCTATGGCAATGCGGGTGCAGGCTCGCTACGGCGGGTGGTATATTACTGCACTGCACTTTATCTAAACCGCATAACCAGATGTGGGCACCCCAAGCTTTTGGGAGTGCCCACATGCATAATAAAAATAGTGAAGAAGCTGCTAGTCAGCGTTCTCTACGCGAACATCGGTGCCACCTTCTTCATTGGGTGCAGAGTACTGCAAGAACTTTGGGCGGCTCGGAGACTGAAGCTGCACCGCCGAGGCCTTGGTTCGCTGCTTCGACAAATCCAAATTGAAGAGGTAGCTAACGGTCTCTTCACGAATAGCATCAAGCATAGCCTGGTACATGCTGTAGCCCTCACGCTGGTATTCCACTAGGGGGTCGCGTTGTGCCATCGCACGTAGTCCGATGCCTTCTTTCAGGTAGTCCATCTCGTACAGATGTTCAGGCCAGCGTTCTCCAATAGTCGAGAGCATTACACGACGCTCAATCTCACGCATAGAATCTTCGCCCACAGATTCTTCGCGTTCATCATAGACAAGATGCGCATCTGCAAGGATCTCTTTGACTATCTGATCGCGAGTAATCTGGGTTCGATCCCCGGCATCTTCCGCCAGGTCGTCGGCGGTAATACTGACGGGATAGATGCTCTCAAGAGCCTCCCACAGGTCGTCAAGGTCCCAATCTTCTGCGTGCCCTTCACTGACACGTTCGTCAATGGCGGTCGTCAAGACCTCGTCCACGAAACCAGAGATCTGTTCCTTGAGATCGTCGCCGTGCAGAATCAGAGAACGGTCCTTATAGATGGCTTCACGCTGACGGTTAAGAACATCATCGTATTTCAGCACGTTCTTACGCTGTTCTGCGTTACGTGACTCAACGTTTGACTGCGCAGTCGCGATAGCACGTGTCACCAACTTCGAATCTAGAGAAGAATCTTCCGGAGCCATCGCCATGAGGCGAGTTGCAGCGCCGGTATTAAACAGGCGCATAAGTTCGTCAGTGAGTGAAAGGTAGAACCGGGACTCGCCAGGATCACCCTGACGGCCAGAACGACCACGCAGCTGGTTATCGATGCGGCGCGACTCATGGCGTTCGGTGCCTAGCACATAAAGACCACCAAGTTCCGTTACCTCATCGTGCTCGGCCGCTGCCTCTTCCTCACACTGTTCCAGAATGTCGGGCCAGCGTTTCTCATATGCTTCAGAATCGCGGTTCGGGTCAAGGCCCAATTCAGCCATCTTGGCGACAGCCTCGAATTCTGGGTTACCACCAAGCATAATATCGGTACCACGACCTGCCATGTTGGTGGCCACCGTTACGGCACCCTTGCGCCCTGCCTGAGCCACGATGTGAGCCTCACGCTCATTGTTCTTGGCGTTCAACACCTCATGGCGCACGCCTTCTTTTGCAAGTTGACGCGAGAGGTACTCCGACTTCTCAACGCTCGTCGTACCTACCAGAATAGGCTGTCCCTTTTCATGGCGTTTCTTAATGTCTTTAACAACGGCTTTGAACTTGGCTACCTCGTTACGGTACACCTTATCCGGGTTGTCAATACGCTGCACATCCTTATTCGTGGGAATAGCAACAACACCCAGCTCGTAGGTGCTCATAAATTCAGATGCCTCAGTCTCCGCAGTACCAGTCATGCCGGAAAGCTTATCGTACATACGGAAATAGTTCTGCAAGGTTACGGTTGCCATCGTCTGGTTTTCAGGCTTAATTTCGACACCTTCTTTAGCCTCAATAGCCTGATGGATACCATCGTTATAGCGGCGTCCAGGAAGAATACGACCAGTGTGCTCATCCACGATCAGGACTTCACCGTCGATCACCACATAGTCTTTGTTATTGGTAAACAGCTCTTTCGCTTTGATGGAGTTATTTAAGAAACCAATAAGTGGAGTATTCCTGGATTCGTACAGATTCTTAATACCCAAATGGTCTTCAACTTTATCGATGCCAGATTCGAGAATACCGACGGTGCGTTTTTTCTCGTCTACCTCGTAATCTTCATCTTCTTTAAGAACGTTTTTTGCGATGCGCGCGAATTCACCGTACCAACGGTTCGCTTCACCTGCAGCTGGTCCCGAGATAATAAGGGGGGTACGCGCCTCATCAATCAAGATCGAATCGACCTCATCAATAATGGCAAAGTTATGCCCGCGCTGTACCTGCTCGTCAACGGTCCATGCCATATTGTCACGCAGGTAATCGAAGCCAAACTCATTATTCGTACCGTAGGTAATATCGGCTTCATACTGTTTACGGCGTTGGTCCGGGTCCATCGACGAGAGAATCACGCCAGATTCCATACCAAGGAACCGGTAGACACGACCCATCAGATTCGCCTGATATTCGGCAAGGTAATCATTCACCGTTACCACGTGCACACCTTTGCCACTGAGTGCGTTTAGGTATGCGGGCAGAGTTGCGACAAGAGTTTTACCCTCACCGGTTTTCATCTCAGCGATATTTCCCAAATGCAGGGCAGCTCCGCCCATAACCTGAACCTTGTAGTGACGTTTTCCAAGGGTACGCTTAGATGCTTCCCGGACAACAGCGAAGGCTTCAGGAAGCATAATATCCAGGGATTCGCCGTCCTCAATTCGGGCACGGAACTTATCGGTCTCGCCGCGAAGCTCGGCATCGGTCATAGACGCAAAACTATCCTCAAGCGAATCGACCGCCGCGCTATACGCTTCTAACTGTCGAAGAATTTTTTTATCGCCAGTGCGGAGGATTTTCTCTAAGAAAGATGCCACTGAGCTTCTACTCCTTGTTGTCTTCGTCCCCTCATGAGGGCGACACAAAATGCGCCCACGGCTTGAGGCTTTCCTAACTATTGTAGGGCAGAGGTATCCATCTGACAGTCACAGTCCTCATTTTTACGCTCTGCGCGGGTAGAAATAATAATTATTTTCCTCACAGGAATATAGCAGAACCCGAAACACTCGCTTGAAAGAAAGCATTTCGGGTTCTAAATCTAAATGAGTATTAATAATGAGGAGTGTCGTCTACTCTTCGGTGAGAGTGATAATACCGTAGCTCCATCCTTTACGGCGATATGCGGCTGCCGGTGCTCCTGTTTCTTTGTCAATATAAAGGTAGAAGTCATGACCAACGAGCTCCATACGATCCACGGCTTCTGCCGGAGTCAGCTTTTCACCTACAAAACTCTTGTGACGAATCTCAATTGGTGAAGCTGCTTCATCGACGAGGGTAACTTCGCTATTGTCGAAGGCTGCTTCTTCAACAGGAACATCGGGTAGCAAAATTTCCGTAATCGTCTCGGTAACCGTAGGAAGCGATCCTGTAGCATCTGCGACAGAAACAGGATGCTTACCACCATGTTTGCGTAGCTTACGACGATCACGTGCTCGACGCAGGCGTTCCAAGAGCTTTCCATAAGTCTCATCAAAGACCGCAAATTTATCATGTCCTTGGGCTTCTGCACGAAGCACCGGTCCACGTCCAACAACGGTAATCTCAACACGAATTGACTCGCCACCAAGATGGCCATCTTTAGTAACTTTGACGTCGATATCGCTCACGTTGTCGCCAAGCTGCTCGAACTTTTCGACCTTCTCTTCGACATATTCACGAAGACGATCCGAAATCTTGATATTACGTCCGTAGATGTTGACTTCCACGATATTTCCCTCCAAAGTGTGGGGGTTATGCACCGTACTCGGTTGAGTTCGATACCGGGAGCCCGTCCTTGAGGCTCCTTGTCATTATTTTATTACATTCTTATGGTGCATGTCACCGGAAATGACAATTATTTTCGTAGTACGAACACTGTGTATCAAAACGCAGAATAGCCTTAGTCCGGGTGTACCATAAGGGCTTCCTCGTCCACTTTTTTCTGCATCGACACAGCGGCTACACAGGCTGCTCCCAGAACTCTCGCGCCGCCCTGGCGCAAGACTCGTGCTGCTTCAAACACGGTGGCACCGGTAGTCATCACATCATCGCACACAATGCACAGTGCCCCAGCTACACTTGCTCTGGGGGACACCCGCATCGCTCCCTCCATACGCTGGGCTCGCGCGCTAGCTCCGAGCGTTTTCTGTCCTGCTGTATTCGGTCTTATTAAACGCTGGTATATGTTTTCTTTTTCTAAACTCAAGATATGATGTGTCTTCACCCGCACTTTACGTCTGTGCAGAGCTACAGAACGATTGAGCTCGTGTTCTACCTGTCGCGCAAGCAACTCAGCCGGTACGTAACCACGACGCTGCACGCTACGTTGTGATGAAGGGGCGGGTATCAATAGGATGCGCGTTCCTGCGGGAACCTGCGCACGGTCAATAATCGTTGCCACGGCTCTGCCCAATGCGCGCGCTAGTTCGGGAACAGTATCAGTGCGGCCCGCATTCTTCATGGAAAGGATCACATGCGCGAGTGTTTTCTCATAGATACCTGCTGCAACCGCTCCCGGTACGGGGTGCTGCAGCACAGGAGTATACACGGCGGAGGTTTGTTTTCTCAATGAAGTCTCACACCGAGAGCATAAAGCCCGGCGAGTACCGGCAGCATCTAAAAGCGCCGTACCGCCTACACCGCATCCAACACATGTTGCCGGAAAGAACAGCTCCCACACTGCGTAAAGAGCCTTTTTACCTCTCTTTCGAGGTGTTTTATCCATTGCTCTTTTATCCTGCGTACGTAATCTCACTCAGCGATCCGCTTATGAGTTTCCAGCCGCGGTCTTCCAGAAGATAGCACTCTCCCGTATCGACATGCCCAATAATATGACCGCTGTCCCCTGCTGCAGACATAGAGCGCAGTCCCTCCAACCGATCCAGTTTTGTCTCCTCGCTGTTGAGAGAGGTTAGTTCTGCTTCCCCTGTGGTGGTGTTGACGACGGCAAGGGTCTGTTCTCCCGCCCAATCTACACAATGGGGAGATACAGAGGCGTTAACCCGCACTAATTCGGTAAAGCTACGCGGTTTGCCACTCTCATCACGTATAATCCCTGAAATAACTAGCATTGACGCATTATCTCGCGTGGTGATAAACGCGCCCCGAGTGCCGTCCCGTGAAATTTTAAGAGAGTTAAAAACGAGACCATTTTGCCAGGGAACAGAGATGTTAATGCCTTTTTCTCTTTCCTCAACGCTATCGGATGCCGGGTTAAAGGCGCGTACTGTTCCGCTATGATCGGTGGCCCATACCCATCCATAATGGTCAATGCTGGGGCGAGATAAGTCGCGTGTTTCCCAAACTTTTGAGGAATTTGTATCGCGCACTGTATAAAGCTTTTTACGCCCCTCGCTTAAGTAAGCGTAGGTAGTGCCGTCATATCCGATAGTTGGCGCCGAAGGATCCTTAATTTTTTCCACTAGCGTGCGCTGCGAATCCCCAGCATCAAAATCACGCTGAGTTACTAAACGGTCTTCATTAAACGCCACAATTCTAGTATTAGACTGCGTCACCAAAGGTATTTCATGAAATCCTTCGGGCTTATCTGATGATGAAATTTCGTGGCCGTTATAGCAGAAAACTACAGTCTCAATACCCGTAAAATTGCTGGCAAGATGCACAATCTGCTGGCGTAAACGTGCTAATTGAAGTTCATCTGTAGATTCGCCTCCAAAATCAACCTTTATCGTATGCTTTTCAGTGTCAAAGTTAGCACCATTAACTTTCATGGACTCATAAGTCGCTGAGAAGACAGATTCCTTGAGGTAATTTGCTGGTCCCATGATTAGGGTTTGAGCCAGCGTTTTAAAAATTTCATCGCTACGTGCGAACCAGCGTAAATCTGGCACCGCGTAGGTATAGCTAGGATCGTAGTAATACAGACGGTAGGATTTGAAAGAACGGTCAAATTCACTACCGTCTATCCACAACCCGTTGGGGCAGTTACGTATGCGCCACTCACCGCCCTCCTGAATCATCTCGAACGTTTCCGGAGTTGGTGCAGGAGCGTTGATAAAGGAAGTAACTAAACCTCGCTCATCCACACGAGCAGTTTGCTTAATCGAAACCTTATAAATATTATCCTCGCCACGAGTGATACGCGCGGTCTCAGAATATATACGGGTCTGAACCTCTGGAACCCATTGTTGAGCAAACTCTGTCGTTAAGTACTGGCGAGCCACTCCGTAATTATCGGAGCTATCAACACCAGCACGCAGAAAGCCTTCAATAATGCCTTCCGGAGTTCCGCCAACCTGAGGACTCATAGCATGGATTGCAGACTTTCTATCGTCTGCATTATCCAAAGACTCTGAATACTTTTGAATACCCTTGGGATCTGGCAATCCAGAGCATGCCTGCACCAATAAAGCAATACTTCCGACTCCGCCCAGAAGCATCGTGCGGCGTGAAAGAGTGGGCAGGGTCTCTGACAGCGTCTGTTTGTGCGAAGAGTTTTGAAATATTCTGCGCATTATATCTGTCCTTCAGACGCATCATCTTGAGTTTCATGACGGGTTTTACGCAATGATGTCGAAAGAGTATCGCCCGCAAGAGCGCTGTGAGCATATGCCTCTGGCTCAGGTTCTCCGGTAATCAAGACCGGGGAAGGACCGAGCTCTCCCCCCTGAACAAGTGGCAAGTTCATCGTGAAGCAGGCGCCTTTTCCTTTCATGCCCCAAGCCTCAATACGCCCACCGTGCAAACGTACATCCTCGGCGGTAATAGACAAGCCCAACCCAGTACCCCCTAGAGTACGTTTGCGTGAGGTATCTGCACGCCAGAAGCGGTTGAAGACCTGTGCTGCTTCCTCCTCACTCAAACCGATGCCATGATCGCGTACCGCCACACCCAAGTTTGTTGCATTCGTGGCGATGTAAATATCGACGGGCTTGGATTCACCATGCTCGATAGCGTTAAAGAGGAGATTACGCAAAACACGTTCAATGCGAACCCTATCGATATCAATATCAATATGCGCCTGCTCAGAATGCACAATAAGCCTGGTCCCGGTACGTTCCAGATGCGGAATAACCTCGACCAAAACATCGTTAAGAACACTCATAAAGTCTTCAGCGTCGATGTTCAAAACCGCGCTGCCAGCATCGAAACGCGAAATTTCCAGAAGGTCAGAAAGCAAGGCTTGGAAGCGATCCACCTGGTTATGCATAAGCTCCACACTGCGCGACTGCACAGGGTTGAGGGTGTCACGCGAGTCATAAAGGAGTTCGCTGCTCAGACGTACCGTCGATAGCGGTGTACGCAGCTCATGCGACACATCCGAGACGAATCGCTGCTGCAGCGTCGATAGTCTCTCCAGCTGTGTAATCTGATCCTGCAGACTATCCGCCATTTTATTAAAGGAAATTCCTAATCGCGCAGCCTGATGTTTACCACGAATGTTAACGCGGCGGTTTAGGTCACCGGCAGCAAGTTTCTCTGCTGTAATAGCGGTCGAAGTGATCGGGCGTACCACTAAACGAGTGACAAACCACACAATTGAAAGTACTAGAATCAGCAACACTGTGAATCCGGTACTTAACACAACATTGATATACGTAATGGTCGATTCAGACTCGCTTAAGTCGTATACCATAAACAGCCCATAATTGGGATTCTGAGGAATGGATACACTCGTTCCAATAATCAAGGCCGGGTAAGGCTCGCCATTGGATTTTCCAGGTTCTGAAAGCGTCGTTTTCTCCCAAAAAACACCGGGAGAATCCCGCACAGTATCTTTAAAATCTGTGGGTATTACCGAGGCATCTAAAGGCGCGTTATCGCTACTCTGCTCAGGAATAAACCCCTTCTTCGATTGCTGATCCAAGGACACTAAAACCCAGCGCCGCTGAGTATCGCCGCCAGCGTCAAGAACCGTGAGGTTGTGTTTAACAGTACGTCGAACTTCGCTGTCTTCACGCGCACTAATAGGATCCAACACTCTCTGTACAGTCTCAAATCCCTTACTAGTTTCTTCTAACGCTTGGTTCTTTTTATTCTCAAAAAGCGATGTTGCAATCTGGTTAGACAGCGAGGTTCCTACCGCAATAAAAGCAATAAGCATCATGATGCCCGCGCTGGTCACGGACCGAAATTGCAGAGAATGAACCCACAACCGGTGAATTGCGCGGAATGGGTTGAGGGTTCGCTTTTTCCGGGGCTTAGACTTAGCGTCCAAGTCCCGACTATCGGAGGCTCCAGAGGTTGCGTCAGGTGTGGGCATAGGCAAAGTTACTTTCCAGATATGAAGATGCGCATAGCGGGCTGAAATATCACGTTAGGCGGCACCTCCAACGTTCTCTAGGGGTACTTTATATCCGACGCCGCGCACCGTTTGGATAACCTGTTCGGCACCAATATCCGTAAACTTCGCGCGAAGACGCTGCACGTGAACGTTTACCAGAGAATCGCTCACATCGCTATAGCCCCAGACAGTCTCTAACAGCTCTTGACGGCTCATGGCCTGCCCCGGACGGCGAACCAAAGCTGCAAGAAGGTCGAATTCCAAAGGTGTCATAGGTACTTCAGCACCTTTATACTTGAGGGTTCGGCCATCCATATCCATGATGGTATCTCCCACCCGCACCACCAACTGGCGGCTCTCACGCGGGCGCAAACGAGCACGGATACGGGCCATAAGCTCAAGATGTTTGAAGGGCTTTGCGATGTAATCGTCAGCGCCAGCTTCCAGCCCTTTTACCACATCTTCAGTATCGCTTTTAGCAGTCAGCATGATGATAGGCACGTTAGATGACGAACGGATCTGCTCACAGACTTCGATACCGCTCTTCCCCGGAAGCATGAGGTCCAGCAATACCAAATCTGGTGAATGCCGCATAAACGTCTCAAAGGCGCGAGAGCCGTTTTCGCAAAAAACTGCGTTATATCCTTCCTGTGCCAGGACAATGCCGATCATTTCTGCAAGAGCGTCATCATCATCAACGACCAGGACGGTCGAGGTGGTGGTGGTCATGGCGTCTCTCCTCTATATTATTCGGTGATTATAGTAATTATCCTAAGCCCTCAGCCGCCATTTCTGCGACTATTCGCGCATACTCTGTGGTTCTCGCCATCTGAAGTGTGGCCTCATGCGGGTTTATATGTGTAGTATTTGCACGATGTGTTAGCCCAACCGAACGTATCTCGGTTTTCTGTAGTCCAACATCATTCCACAGTCTCCACAATCTCTGTGCTTGCTGCGGTATAGCATCCGATTCTACGATGGGCAGCCAAAGCCTTGCTCCGGATTCTAGTACGGCTGCCGCTATTTCCCAGCGATGCGGGTCGCTAAGAGGCTGTGCCTGAATCAGATTCTGGCTTGCCTCGTCCGGGTCAAAAAGTAGTTCGGCAGGATTATCTGCCGTTGAAAACGTACGGGCTATAGCGCAAGCATCTGCTACAGAGCTGAGGTTCGACGTGCGATCATCAGGATACGTCAAGGGAACCTTGGTGAGGTTCAGCATAGGCGTTATGGTAAGTTCGGCAAAAGTATTGGCGCAGATACGGTAACTTTCGTAGATTTCGCTAACCGGTACCGCTGGGATAGTGCGAAAACCACTCACCGTAGGGATAGTACCCGAAATAATGCGCCCAAGTTCCGGCTCGTCCAGTTGTACCGTAAGACGGGCTTCGGGCTGGTTGAGGGCTTGACGGATAAGAGAGATGCTCTCCCCTAGCCCTTCTAGAAAGGCATCCCGTATATCGCGTGCCGCCCCCGCATCACTGATGGCACGCTCGCCATTAGGCGCATAGACCCGCGCAGCAAAGGTGTATGGTCCGCACAGCTGAATTTTGAAACTGGGTGCAGCATCCTCAGGCGCTAAAGCTCCAGAAGACTCACCGCCTACGACATCGGCGAGTGCGTTAATATCTGAGACATAACGGGATCGCGCACGCGCACTTTCGCGGGTACCGCCGCCTCTAGCGTGAACTAATCGCCATCCATAGGATGCGCCTTCAAGTTCCATTCCAGAGAGCGTGGCAATGGTGCGAGCAAGAGTAGTGCTCTGCCAGCCACGCTCTGGAAGCTCCGGTAAGAATGGAAGATGCGGATGCCCCAACTCACCGCGCACACGATGCAGGGCATCTATTATCTGCATGCCGGGAAATTCGCCTAGTCCGCTGGCTCGTATCGCAACAGTATCGCGCTCAGCAAGCTCGGTAGCGAGCTCACGTTCGGGTGCACGATAATCACCCGGTAGCAGCAGGCGCTCGGGCACATACTGTTTTCGGGTGTTTTCGTCCGCAAATCTGGTAGAGAACGAGGTCATCAAATCTACGCTAGCATCTAATCCGTCTGACGGTCGAGAGAATCATCGTTTTGAGCCAGCTCGTCCTTATGCGCGTGCGCTATTTTTTCGTGGTGTCGAATAACCTCGGAAATAATGAAGTTCAAAAATTTCTCCGCAAATTCGGGATCAAGACTAGACTCTTTCGCCATAGCCCTCAGACGAGCTATCTGGGCTTCTTCTCTTCCTGGATCACCCGCAGGCAGGTTATGCTGTGCTTTAAGAACCCCAACGCGCTGGGTGGCTCGAAAACGCTCCGCAAGAATATGAACCAACGCGGCATCGAAATTATCAATAGAGCGCCGCATCGCGAAGAGTTCTTCGTAAACCTCAGCGGAAACTTCGTCTCCCATGGAGGTGGCACGCGGATCAAATTCTTGCTGGGTCATTATAGGTCCTTAAGAGTTACGAGCATTACACGGCTGCGTTTTCACGAAGATCATCAAGGTCTTCACGAGCAAGTGAGTAAGCACGGGCTATGGTGGACTGTCCTAAAACTCGTGTGCCCTGGTAAAGCACCATAGTTTGCCCGGGTGCTACACCAAAGAGCCCATCGTGCAGACGCACCACAGTCTCTACACGGAGTTTTCCAGGGGTTTCGGCATCGGTATCTTCTACCCATTCAAGATGCGCGGTACCGCGCACCGGGTCTGCATGTGCACGCACTTGGGCGGTAACATCAAAGGTCTCGCTGCGCGCGCCGAGTTTTGGTTCCTGAGCAAGAAAATGTTCTGCTTCCGGAACAGGAATTCCAGCCCAGGTGGCCCGAATTCCGCGGATTTCGTCGATAGAAAGTAACTCACGAGAACCGACAATAACTTCATTCGTTTTTGGTCGGATTTCTAGAACAAAGCGGGGCTTCCCGTCAGGCGCCGGAGTGCCTAAGGCTAGCCCCTTACGCTGCCCAACAGTGAATCCTTGAGCACCAGGGTGTTCCCCCACCACATTGCCGGAGGTATCTTTAATCATGCCAGGGCGCATTTGAATGTGCTCGCCTAGCCAGGCACGGGTATCGCCCTCGGGAATAAAGCAAATATCGTAAGAGTCCGGTTTCTTGGCAACCGAAAAACCACGCCGTTCAGCCTCCGCACGAACCTCCGCCTTCGAGGGCGTGGTTGCTAGGGGGAACCAGGCGTGTTTGAGCTGTTCGTGGGTAAGGACACCCAGCACATAGGACTGATCTTTTGCCCAGTCTGCGGCTCGATGCAGTTCTCGGTTACCGTCGTCGTTGGTGATAACGCGGGCGTAATGACCGGTAACTACCGCATCAAACCCTAGGGAGACGGCACGTTCCAAAAGCGCGGCAAATTTGATTTTCTCGTTACAGCGCATGCAGGGGTTGGGGGTTCGTCCCGCTTCGTATTCGGCGATAAAGTCGTCGACCACATCTTCCTTGAAACGCTCCGAGAAGTCCCATACGAAGAAGGGTATGCCCAACTGGGCGCATACGCGGCGCGCATCCATAGAATCTTCAAGGGTGCAGCACCCACGAGAACCGGTGCGGAGCGTTCCGGGCATGCGAGAAAGCGCCAAATGCACGCCAACCACCTCATGCCCCGCCTCAACGGCACGGGCGGCAGCAACAGCTGAATCGACGCCGCCACTCATAGCAGCCAAAATCTTCACAGAGTTTCCTTATAAACGTTGGGTACGGTTTCGTGGTGAGAATAAATGTGAGGTTCTATTGTACGCTTCTTATTGCATGTGCGCAGGTTCTTCGCAATTATCCGCCGTACCAGCGTTGAGCATCAGGCAGATGTGAGGAAAGACCCGCTTTTGCTGCCTGTGCATAGGCTTCGGGTAGGGCCGCGAGCAACCGAGCAATGTCTTCGCCGGTGCTGGAATGCCCAAGAGTAAATCGTTGCGCACTGCGGGCGGTGTCTACGTCCAGCCCCATGGCGAGAAGCACATGGGATGGTCTTGTTACTCCCGCGTTACAGGCCGAACCGGTTGAGGTTTGAATCCCCTGCATGTCGAGCAGAAAGAGGATAGTGTCTCCTTCTGCGCCTTCAAAAGTAAAGTGAGCATTTGCAGGCAGCCTTTTTTCGCCGGGAAAGGCCTCGGTTGTTGGGTCGATGCCGCTCAGGTGAGCTTGTGGAATAACCGCCTGTACCGCCGCTATTAGCTCATTGCGAAGTGCTGCAATACGGATGGATTCTTCTTTAAGATGCTCAATCACATGCGCGGCGGCCTCGGCAAATCCTGCGATCGCGGGGGCATCAATGGTGCCGGAACGCACGGAACGCTCTTGCCCGCCCCCGTGCAAAACCGGGGTGAGCTGCGCTGTTCGTGTGGCGATAAGCGCACCGATGCCCATGGGACCGCCAATTTTATGCCCGGAAATCGCCATCGTATCAACCCCGCTGTCGCGGAAGTTAACGGGTACCGCACCGAAAGCCTGCACCGCATCCGTATGCATGGGAATACCGTATTCAGAGGCTATGGCGGCAATATCTTGAATGGGCTGTACAGTGCCAACTTCATTATTTGCCCACATAACGGTAACTAACGCAACATCCGCAGGGTTCTGGGCTATCAGTTCCCGCACGCTTTCGGGGTCTACCAGCCCTTGCGAATCCACCGGAACCCAGTCGATAACCGCGCCCTCGGTCTTCTGCAGCCATTCACAGGTTTCTTCCACCGCATGATGCTCAATACTTGATACTAGGATGCGCCGTCGCACCGGGTCTGCTTCCCTGCGTTTCCAGTACATCCCCTTAACCGCAAGGTTGTCTGCTTCGGTTCCTCCAGAGGTAAAAATAACCTCGGCGGCATCGCATCCTACAGCTCGGGCGATACGTTCGCGGGCATATTCAACGGTGGCACGGGCATCGCGTCCGGTAGCGTGCAGCGAGGAGGGGTTACCGCCCGCACGCATCTGCTGTACCATTGCGTCTATAGCAGCTGGCAGGACATCGGTAGTCGCTGCGTGATCTAGATAGACCCGGTTCACTATTTCCTCCTCTGGCGTATTGCCCTTATTCTATCGCTGTTCCTCGAACTTTCGGGAAGAATTCGTCATAAATGCGCCGCAGGCTAAACCTGCGAAGACTCACGTTCGGTGGAAATAGGCGCGGTACACTGGGGTACGTGTTCAAGATTCTTTTCTATACCCCCGAAATCCCGGGGAATACGGGTAACGCCATTCGTCTAGCTGCGGTAACCGGGGCTGAACTTCACCTCGTCGAGCCTCTAGGATTCAATTTTGAAGATGCGCATCTGCGCCGTGCCGGGCTGGATTATCACGATCTTGCGGTCGTGACGGTTCATAAGACCCTGCAGGATGCTTGGAAAGCTCTCATGCCTGCGCGTGTTTTCGCCTTTACCACCACGGCAGCAACCTCGTATGCGGATCTTGAATACCGTGATGGCGATGTACTGATGTTTGGTCCGGAGTCCGTGGGCTTACCAGCCGATGTACAGCAGGATGAGCATATTACAGAACGTGTAAAAATCCCCATGATTCCTGGGCGCCGCTCCCTTAATCTAGCGAACTCCGCGTCCATCGCAATTTTTGAGGCATGGCGCCAACACGGATTTACGGGAGGAAAGATTTAGTTTCATGTGTGCCAAACGCCAGGTTCCCCTACTTTTTGAGGATATAGCCGCCGATCCGATGAACGTCGACTACACATCACGCGGGTGGGAGCCCGTATATTCGGCGAGCGCCCAATCACGCATTATTCTGGTGGGCCAGGCACCCGGGCGTATTGCACAAGAGACTCGTATCCCATGGAATGATGTGAGTGGTCGGTTACTTCGTACATGGTTGAGCGTGAGCGATGACGAGTTTTATAACCCCGAGCTGTTTGCCCTGATGCCGATGGATTTTTATTATCCCGGAAAGGGTAAGCATGGTGATTTACCACCGCGTAAGGATTTCGCGTCGCTTTGGCATCCGCGACTGCGCGCTTTGATGCCGCATGCACAATTAACCATTCTGGTAGGTGCCTACGCGCAGAAGTATTATCTCGATGGAGTTTCTGCTCCGCGGCTTCGCAGCAGCCTTACGGAAACGGTGGCACACGCAGAGGATTATCTGCCGGGTTTTGTGCCTCTGGTGCACCCTTCTCCGCTCAATATTGGCTGGCGCAAGCGTAATCCCTGGTTTGAGGCCGAGAATATACCCGATCTGCGTGAGCGGGTACGTAAAATCTTGGTACATAGTCTAATCTTGTGAAAGCGTCCTGAAAACCTAGACTAGGTTTTCAGGACGCTGACCTGTTAGAAACTAGGCGTTGCGGCGCCTCTTAATTTCTTCAACAGCCTGCGGGATGACAGTGAAAAGATCCCCAATGACGCCAAAGTCGGCAATCTCGAATATGGCCGCGTCCGCATCCTTGTTGATGGCGACAATAGTCTTTGAAGTATCCATGCCAACCTTCTGTTGAAGAGCCCCCGAAATACCCACGGAAACGTATAGTTCGGGAGAAACGCTCTTGCCGGTTTGCCCAATCTGAGTAGAGTGATCCAGCCATCCTGCGTCTGTGACGGCGCGGGTCGAGCCGATCGCAGCACCGAGCGCATCCGCCAGATCCTCAATGGGGGCTAAATTTCCGCCGATACCGCGGCCAGCCGCCACAACGGTAGCTGCTTCTTCAAGGTTGGGGCGGGCAGATGCAGGCTTCTCGGTCACCTCGGTGATGTGCACCGTATCGTATCCGGGCAGAGTATAGGTGGTGAGTACGCCCTCCCCCATCGCAGTGGGCGCCTTCGCCGTATCTACCGAGTTGGGGCGTAGGGTTACCAGCGGCAGACCCGCAACCCGCACGGTGCTGTCGTACTCACCCGCCAAAACATTCTTACGAATATTGAGCGCATCATCCACGTCATGAGCGCCCGTCACAACGCCTACGGGACGAGATACCGCCTCAGACTTCCCGAGGCGCACGGCCACGCGCCCCAGAAGCTCAATCGAGTCAATATCATGCGGGGCAAGAACCACATCAGGACCAAACTCAGTAATAGCCTGTACGGCGAGTTCCACTCGGGCAGCAGGCAAAGTATCTGTCATGGATTGCGCTGGGGCAAAGACACGTGCCGCGCCCTGTTTAGCGTAAAACTGTGCAACATCGGCGGAGCCTTGGGCGAATGTCAATACTCCCAGTTGAGTTCCGCCCTGTCCAACACCAGCTCGCAGTCGTGCCAACGCTAAAAGTTCCCGGTCCACGCCGCTAGGTTCGGTCGCAAAATTCGTTGTGCCGCCTATAACCAGCACACGGTATGCAGTCGTCATCGTTATCTCCTGTACTGGTTAAATGAGGTTTCGGGAGGCCAAGAATTCGACCAGCTGTATGCCGCCGTCGCCTTCATCCACGATGGTTTCACCTGCGGTGCGTTCTTCCCGCGCCTGCGCTTCGATCACGGTAACGGCCGATGCGCTGCCGCCGAACTTAGCAAGCTCATCCGCAATATCCACTGCGTTCACGGTCGTAATAGGCTTCTTTTTTGCTGCCATCAGCGCCTTAAAGTTGGGGTATCGCGGAGTGTTCACCTGGTCGGTCACAGAAATCAAAGCTGGCAATTCAGTTTCACAATGCTGTGAGCGAGCATCCAGGTCCCGGCGTGCCCTAACAGTTCTGCCTTCAACGCTCAGCGACGCTACTTGAGAGATTCCGGGGCGCCCCAAAAGTTCGCTCACCTGAACGGGCACCAATGAAGTCTCACCTTCGGTTGATGCCATACCCGTCAGAATCAGGTCGAAGGTGCCGTGTTCCTGCTCGTAGGCGGAGAGTGCAGCGGCTATGATGCGTGAGGTCGCCAGAGCATCAGCCCCTGCGAAAGCATCGTCGAGAATGTGTACGCCTTCGTGTGCCCCCATCTGCAGCGCACGGCGCAGCCCCTTAGAGGCATCTGCTGCGCCTAACGTAAAGGCGATAACTGCAGAGTTCGCTGCATCGGTATCTTCCGCTTCGACGATCTGCATGGCGGCTTCTACAGCGTATTCGTCAAGCTCACTCATCACCGATTCGCTGCGGTCTACCCGCAAAGTATCGTCAAGTTTTTGTTCAAATTGGGTGTCTGGCACGTACTTGGTAAGTACGGCGATGCGATATGCGTTTTCGCTCACGCTCATCCTCCTGCGCCTCATGTGTGTGCGGCGCGTCTGTGGGGTTTAGTTAGGTTTGGCTATATTCTACCTTGCCGTGAAATCTTCAGTTAGGAAAACCCGGATATGAGAGCGGTATATTCCTGAACACAGCAGACAAAGGAGAGGCGGCGTTTCTTCATGTGAAACGCCGCCTCGGGCGGTTTTATAGCTCTGTTAATGCTGATTATCGGCGTCGCCGAGCGTCACTTTGATGTTCTTTGTCTCTGACCCCCGTTTAATCTTCATATCCACTGTGGCACCTGCTGCTTGTGCACGCACTACGCCGTTGAGGGTCTTACTCTGTTCGATGCGGTGACCATCCGCCTCGACGATAACATCTCCCTTCTGCAGACCAGCCTTTTCTGCGGGGCTTCCGCTAGAGATATTGGTGACCCGCACACCATCCGGGAAGAACCGAGATTCTCCCTCATTGGTCTGCCCAGGAGCGCTTTCAATATTCGCGCCTAGGTACCCATGGGTTGCTTTGCCTTTGCTAATAATTTCGTCAGAAATACGCTTAGCGTAGTTCGAGGGAATGGCGTACGCGATGCCCTCATTACCGCCGCCTTCAGACTCGATCTGAGAGTTGATGCCCACGAGCGCCCCGCTGGAGTTCACCAAAGGACCGCCCGAGTTACCGTGGTTCACTGGCGCATCGGTCTGAATCATGGGAATGTATACGCCGTCTTTTTCTGCTTCTGCAGCACGGTCGGTGTTAGATATAACACCCGCAGTCACGGTATCCTGCAGATTATGTGGCGAGCCAAGCGCCACCACGGTTTCACCAGGAACGACCTTCGAGGAGTCGCCAAAGGTAATGGGTTTAAGGTCTAGCCCACTGGGGTCAATCTTAATGACCGCAAGATCCGAGGTTACATCGGTACCCACGATCTTTGCCACGCGAATACTTCCGTCATGCAAACGCACTTCGACTCTAGAGGACTGCTGGGTACCGTTTGTAGAGACTACGTGATTATTAGTGAGAATATGTCCCTGGTTATCGAGAACTTCACCTGTACCAACGCCGTTACCGTCGGTCAGCTTTGATCCTACAGTGACGGTCGAAGGAAGCACCTTCTTAGCTGTATCGGTTACGACTGTGGGATTTGTTGCGCTGCCTCCAGCATTTCTGCCGGTGACGGATGAACTATTACTGCTTGTAGATGCGGCAATACCGCCTCCAACACCAGCACCTACGCCGCCGCCCACAAGGGCTGCAAGCAAAGCAGCGGTAAGTACGACACCGGTTCCATATTTCTTCTTGGGCTCTTGCTGAGGATTCTGCCTCTGCCCGGAGTACTGGTTCTGATATCCATTCTGGGGGTTCTGGGAACTCTGTTGATACCCGGAAGTTTGGTAATTTTGCTGGTAGCCCTGCTGTTGATAACCCGTATTCTGGTAGTCCTGTTGAGCATAGGATCCGGGTGCAGACTGCTGCATCGGACGGGTTGCATCGTTATAACCGTTAGCGCCAGAATCTTGGTTCCAGCCACCAGGGTATTGGGTCATTGTGGTCTCTCCTTGAGGGGCTCTCAATAAATCTTAGGTGATATCTAAATAACCATATTGGCGACAGCGCCAACAGGCACGCGTCTTTTTCTACTGTAAACGCAGTTCTTGTTTTATACCTCCGTTTTCTCTGAGGTTGCACCCGGAATTTCCTGGGAGTTTGCTGAGAACCCTCAATTTCCGGGGTAACTCCACAAAAATATTTCAAGAGGTACAGCCTTCCAGAGTCAACTTCACAGCCTACGCTTAAAGACGGGCTCTAAGGTTTAACGAGATCGCATCAAGAAAGGAACAGACATGCTGACAGCACTCATTATTGGTACCGTGCTGGCCGTTATTCTTGGCTTAGGTACCGGCCTGGTAGCGTGCTGTGCAGGCATAGTGCATCGTCGTTTGGCGCGTGCGCAGTCTTGTTCTTCTGCGCTTGAGCAGCAACTTAGCTCGGCGACCAGCTTATAAAAATCACGAAGATCTTAGTATTACACGCACCAACGACGAAAGCTCGTAATACAAGCTAAGAAGTGCCGTCTACTAAGTGGGGTAACGTCACCTTTTCTTAAGCTTCGTAGAGTCTCTAAACAACTCGTGGTGCAGCTGAGTCATATCGCAAGGTGATATTTCTTCAGAAAAATTCCCTTAAGCCGGTCTAAAACAGGGTATGTTTATTGGTATGACTATTCATCGCCGAAACACTGTCTCTCAAAATTTTTATGGTGCCACATCTAGACCCCGTTTACCTCAAAGACCTCTGCCCCGTATTGTGGTCGCCCTCATGCTGTCTTTCGTATGCGCATTAGCAGGTATCGGCGCTAGTTTCATTGCTTACCCGACGGCGGCCCACGCTCAAGCACCTTTCGAGGTCACGCTAAATCCACAAACCCCTATTATTGACCGGGACGGAACTCTTAATGCCCTATCGGATGGGCTTGAAGACGAGCTCACCGAAGGTTTGAGTACCAGTAATGCCCTTCACTCGGTAGAAGCCTATATGGTGTTGGTCTCCGGGACCAATGGCAAACCGCTCAAGGAGTGGGGTCAAGAATTCTTGAGTCTCAACCATGCTCGCCCACGCACAGTAGTTTTGCTTATCGATACGTCTAAGAATCAAGGCACTATTATCAGCAATGACCAGAGTTTTATGAGCGATGCATGGGCACACGCCCTGTACGTTAAAGACAATTCGGGCTCCCAAAACAGCAGTATCAAGCGTGTTATCGCGGATCATGGTCTTTACGGTACCGCCGGGCGCATGTTCACTGATATTTTTATCGGGGATCATGACTACTCCGCGAGCAATGACGGCAATATCCCCCAAGGGCTAAGCGATATTTCCGAAGCCGATGGCTGGTTCGAAAATTTTCTTGTTGCCGCAGGCGTGTTGGTTTTTGTCCTGTTTATTCTGCTTGGAATTCCTGTCCTCATCATCCGCATCGTACGTAAAAACCGTCGAAAAACGGCAGAATTACAAAAATGGCAGAACGACCTGCCGCTCCGCGATCCTTCGCAGGTACAAGTTCCTCAGCAGTATCAAATGCCGAATCGTCCCGGGCACCATATGGTGACGGATACGGAATATATGAAGAACCGCGGCTACGATCTGAATTAGCCAATATTATTCATCCAATAAGTACCGCATCGTGAACAAAAGCGGTACTCCTGGAGTAAACAGTCGACGATCGTATCCTGAGAATTAGCCCGGAATTTCTTCAGTTATGTACGCTCTGTGATGACTACAGCTCATGACAGGTTGGTGACCGGTAAGATGGAAGTACGTGTGGGTTTATTCCTCCCACGCCGTGGATAATCACCGCGCGGCATATGCGAAAGAATGGGAGTCTTCCTTTGAGTAATATCACGAATGCTGACCGTCCGTTTGGTTCTCGGCGCATCCGACGTGCCCTCAGCGTAGGTGCTTTAGCTTTTGGCGCCACTATGCTTTCCGTCGCGCTACCGATGGCGGGCTCTTCGTTCTTGACGCCCGGTATCAGTACCGCGCAAGCCCAAACTCCCATGACTATCACAGGTAGAGTACAAGACACGACCAATGTCTTGGGCGATACCTCAGAACTTAACTCTAAAATCAGCGAACTCTCTAAAAACCACAATATTGATCTGCATGTGCTGACTATTGATAAGTTTGAGAGCCCCGAAGAGGCTAAGGCATGGACTGAAGAGACAGCGAAAAAGAACAGCTACGGTAATGCGGACGCCATTCTTGTCATAGCGACAGAAAGCCGCCGTGCTTACTTCGCCGCTGGGAGTAATAAGGCGCTCAGTTCTGATCAGCAGTCGGAGGTGTACCAAAAATACATCAAGCCAAAACTGCAAAGCGGGGATTACAAAGGTGCAGCTCTTGAGGCGGTCAACGGTATTAACGCTCAAAAAGGGGGCATTAGCCCCGCTGTCGCTATAAGCGGCGGCGCCCTAGGTGTAGCAGGTGTAGCGGGCGCTGGGTACTACATTATGAAACGCCGTCGCTCCAAAAACGAGCCGGGAAGTACGCCTGCATACTCAACATCTAAAGTACCTGAAGTCTCGTTGGAGGAGCTGCGCACCCGTGCCGGTGCAGCACTTGTTCAGGCAGATAATTCTATGGTGCAGTCGAAGCAGGAACTTGAATTTGCCCGCGCCCAATACGGTAATGAACACGTCAAGCCTTTTGAAGAGGAGCTAACACGCGCCCAAGAGCTCATGCAGGCATCATTCCACCGCCAGAAACTTCTCAACGATGATGTTCCGGACACCGTTGCGGAACAGCGCGCTTGGCTGAGCGAAATTATCGATAATTCTCAGGAGATTTCTGATATTTCCCGAGATCAGGCGCAGAAGCTCTCTGAAATGCGCAATCTGGAACATGAAGCTCCCCAGGCTATTGCTAGGCTCCAGGGGCGTATACCGGAACTTCAGCAGATAGTCGAAACCGCGCAGCATACATACGCGCGACTCAAAGACCAGTACTTGCCGAGTGCGTTAGAACCGATCAATAAATCTGCAGCTCTGTTGGATTCACACCAAAGCCTGGTGGCTCAGGAACTTCAGGAGGCATCTCGTTTAGTAGATACTTCCCGGTCCGAAGCTGTTGTGCATCTGCGCAACGCAGAAGAGTCTGCGGCCCAAATTACGTCGCTAACAGAAGCAGTCAGCAATCACGCCTCAGCTTTGGAATCTGCACAATCCAGTCTTAGCACCGATATTTTGAGTATTCAACGTGACGTAGCTGAGGCTAAGAGCCTCGCGGAGTCTCAGAACCGTGCCGAACTCGCCGCGACGGCAGCCGGTATGGAGGCTATTCTTGGGCAGGTTTCACAACAGGCACAAGAACGCCCGAATGATCCTATTGCCCTCACGGAACAACTGCATCAGCTCACAAGCGAGCTGAATCGTTCCATGTCATCGCTTCGCGCCGACCGTGAGCGTGAGCAGGCGGCTAAAGAAAGTCTGTCTCGTACCTTACGTTCTGCAGAGGCTCAGGTGCGCAGCGCATCGGACTTCATTAACAACCGTCGGCGCGGTGTCGGTTCACAAGCTCGTACCTATCTGTCTGAGGCGCAAACTGCCCTGAACGATGCACACCGTTTGCGGGAGTCCGATCCGGTAAATTCGCTCAACAGGGCATATGAAGCTATTTCTTTGGCGAGCGATGCGCAGAACTCCGCAAATCAGGATGTCAACAATTACTGGGACGATAACCGTTATGGTCAAAGCTACGGCGGCGATTCCCTAGCGCAAGGCATGCTCTTAGGTGCTATTTTTAGCGCGATGGGCTCACACTCTGCTTCAGCTTCCACCGGTCATCACTGGGGCGGCGGTGACTCCGGTGGAGGCTGGGATTTCGGAGGCGGTGGCGGCGACTTCGGCGGTGGAGACGGCGGCAGCTTCTAACGTTCAAGAATATAAGCACCAGAAACGTGTTAGGGCTCTCGTTAACCTCATGTTCTTGTACTCGTCACCTTATAGGCGATATTTTCCCAGTAATTTTTCAGGCTGACCCACGATAATAAGAAAAGTTGCGGCGCTGTACGTGCGAATAAGCTCCTTCCCGGTGCCGCGTGAAAGAAAAGGAAATAACATGGTAAAACAGTCCATTTTCGGTCGTATCGCACAGCTAGCAAAGGCTAATATTAACGCCCTCATTGATGCGGCAGAAGACCCGCAGAAAATGTTAGATCAGATGGTTCGTGACTATACAAATAACATTGTAGAAGCAGAAGCAGCTGTGGCTCAGACTATTGGTAACCTGCGTCTTCTGGAGCAGGATCATGCAGAAGACCTGCGCGACGCCGATGAGTGGGGTTCTAAGGCTCTGGCTGCCTCCAATAAAGCCGATGAGTTCCGTGCTGCAGGCGACACCGCTAACGCGGATAAGTTCGATAATCTCGCAAAAATTGCTCTGGGCAAGCAGATGCAGGCTGAACGTGAGGCAAAGGCCGCAGAACCGCAGATCGCATCGCAGACCCAGGTGGTTGAGCAGCTCAAAGACGGTCTCACCAAGATGCGTGCAAAACTGGATGAGCTTAAGTCCAAGCGCGATGAGCTTAACGCCCGCCAGAAGACCGCTGCCGCTCAGTCTCAGGTGAATGATGCACTCAAGGCATTCGATGTTATGGACCCCACGAGCGAGGTCTCACGCTTTGAAGAGAAGGTTCGCCGCGAAGAGGCTCGCGTGCAGGGTCAGCAGGAACTTGCAGCTTCCTCCCTGGACGCTCAGTTCAATGACCTTGAAGAGCTTGGTCGTCAGTCTGAACTTGATGCGCGTCTTGCGGCTCTCAAAAACAAGAACGCATAGTCTTAGCCTGATCGGCTGCTAGATTACGCAGATGCTCCCCAACCTTAGGTTGGGGAGCATCTGCGCTTTACGTTCTACACTGAAAACCTGATTCTAAAGCTTAGAGACACGGTACAGGAACGCCGCCATGGCCTCACGTGAGGTAGCTTCGCCAGGTCGGAAAGTGCTGTCAGGCCAGCCAGTAGTAATACCCTGATCTGCCATCCATGAGATTTCTTTATAGAACATAGTAGAGGGGTTTACATCAGCAAACTGCTGTGCACCCGGTGCATACGCGGGAGAACCGTTGAAACGGTAGAAAAACGCCGCCAGTGCCTCACGGCTGATAGCATCATGTGGGCGGAAGGTACCGTCAGACCATCCGGTCGTAATTCCCTGCTGTTTAAGCCACACGATTTCCTTATATGCCGGGTGGTTCGGCGTAACATCTGGGAACGGAGAAGTCGCGGGAAGCTCCACGGCAGGGCTACCCGCAAGACGGTAGAGATACGTTGCCACCTGGGCGCGATTTACAGCGCTGTACGGACGGAAAGTGCGATCGGCAAAACCGGTCATAATGCGGCGATCTGAGTTCCAACTAATCTCTGTGTAGAACGGATTCGTGGTCGGAAGGTCGCTGTACCCTGCGCCAAAACGGTGACCGCCTGCATCTAGGGACTGCGCCATGATGAGCGGCAGGTCATAATCTTGGTGGCTAAAACCTGGGATCAGTTTCATCTGGGTATTGGTAAAGCCGCTGTTGCGGTACGCAGCGTAGCCCTGTTCAACAGCACCTCGGGCGCTCCACGTTGGAGGGTTCGTTGTACCAGAAGTATCGGCGGCGCCGACCCACCAGTACATAGGCTGGTTCTTAATGTTCTGCGGTGCCTCGGTCTGCATGCGTTCATAACCGCCGCCCGCAACGAGGATAGAACCGCCGCCAGAGCGCCAAGTGCCCTGACGATCCGCATTCAGCTCATAAGTGATAAACTCGGCGCCTCCGGAATAACCCATCGTCCACACCTGTGAGGGGTCGATTCCGTTACTCGAAATAAATTGCTGCGCAAAGGAGCGGAAATAGTCGCCGTTGGCGTCGAGGTTTTCCCACCAGGTAATGCCGTTACCGGATGCATTTTTATCTGGAGACACGACGGGTACAAAAACCATGTTGCGGGCATTTGCTATACGGCCCATAGCGGGGAGCATGCCCTGCTCGGGGCTGTGAATCTTAGACTGGTCGTTACGCCAATAGTCGCCATCAATGTAGAAGACTACGCCCACGGGTTTTGACCAGTCGATACCGTTTGCATACACATGGTACTGAGAGTTAAGGCCGTTCGGGGCGGTGTAGCTGCGGTATGTGCCGGATGCGACGGTTGCATGGGCGGGTGCAGTAAGGGTAGCGCCCACAATAGCGGGTACGGTAAGCGCGGCCAGGGTTCCGGCACGCATCTTTCTGATGCGGGTCATAGATAGTCCTCGGTTCTCGATTTTCTTGTCGCTATGTGCTGAATAATGTGCGCTGAATTCAGCCGCTATGTTTGTGTTGTGAGTGATAGACTCCGGCAGGACTAATTCCGCCTACGGAGCAGTGATAATCTGCTGGGACTTGATATTAGTCCCCTCAGATTTGGGAGCTTTACGAAGTCTGCAATAGCGGAGTAAAGCGTTCAATAGAGTTAAATTACCAGTTAAATAATATTAAATAAAAACATAGGTGAAATTTTCGGTATGGTATGCCGATCAAGAGGTTCTTAAGAATTGACGTTTGGCAAGAATATACATGAGAGACAATGTACACCTGCTATCACAGCAGAATCGCACTATATCGCGGTTTGTAGCTTTTTCTAATTCTCAATAGATTTTTAAAGTAAAGGTGTCCTGATTTTATTCTTATACCATTGCGATAATGATCACATGGTTATAGAGAGTTTGCTTCTAAGATACCCTGAAGGGTTCGCTCAGGAGCTCACGGAAAAATATTTATTCTTTCGTGAACCCCTGAGTTTTACATGTTGGGCCAGGTCGGGTGCAACCGA
>NZ_KV797900.1:818919-819746 GCF_001809525.1 Rothia sp. HMSC064D08
TCCACCTTACGCAACTGCGGATTCGGATTCCCCACATCAGGCTCATCCGCATGCCCCGGACACCCTTTCGCCCTGGGGTCCTCAGTACAGGTCTTGCCCACCGAATGCACCTCAGACTCCCACACCCGCACCAGCACCGGCTCACTAATACGAGACACCTCGGTTCCGAAAAACTGCCACGGCCCACCATCAATACTGTACTGACCCGCATACGTCACCGTGACATACGCATGAAAATTCCCCACCTGCGGATACGCATAACTCGTCGACGTCTCATGCAAGGATTGTCCGGAATGCTGTGAAGACACCGGGCTACCAGCACTATGTGTTTTTAGGTCGTATCCGTCTCCATACTCGTACCGGTACGCCACCGGTACCGCCCGAATCCTGGTATGCCCAATCGGTAAGTCCCCTTCAAATAAGTTGGAACTGCCTTCTAGAGTGGTGTAGAAATTCGTTTCCTCACCCTTACTCGTATGCGGCGGATGCGCGCTATCCAGGGTCAGGTGCGGATGTGCCGGGATCAACTCCAGCAAATGGGTGCGCATCTCGGTAATAATCCGCTCATACTCACCCTGGGCCTGCTGTACTGCTTCCGGGTCGTTCAGGGTGCAGGTATCACCGAACAGATGATTCGTAATCGTCTCCCCGACAGGTTTAGCCCGACCATCATCAGTAAATTCTTTATACTGACCCACACGCCCATCCCGACTAACACAGTACGAACCATCATTTGCAACATCAAATCTAAACGACTTATGAGCACCACTTTTATCTTGAGCGAACCCAAGATTCCCATGATGATGCTCCCCATACCACCTCCTATA
>NZ_KV797900.1:819846-820855 GCF_001809525.1 Rothia sp. HMSC064D08
TACCACCTCCTATAAGCCTCAACATCCTCAGCGTTACCGGCCTGGCTTGAATTTGTTTCACGCTCGTCATTATTAACATGTTTGGGCGCATGGGAACCTCCCTGTTCCCAAAGATCACCTCCAGTCTGATCTACACATTGAAAAGAGCGAGTGTCATTATTACAGGCTATAGAAAAAGCCGCAGGAACATAGGACAGGGACGCACTCACAAGTGTTGCCGAGAAAAACCCAGAAAATACTTTAGTTCTTAGAGATTTCAAGGGAATTACTTCTTTTCTGTAGCCAGGGAATGAACATTATCAATAAGCCATCGGTTGCCGTCATGATGAAGAGTCATTATGAACCAGTTGTTCTCATAATCTTCATTGCGAATTTTCTTATATGTTTTCCCATCCGAGTCAACATAGACGTAATACGGCCAAGCAACAAAGAATTTCCACTCATACTTACCGTTACCCTGGTTGATGGGTTCCCCATGAAACTCATATTTTCTTAAATCTCCGCCAATCATCCACCCACCCTCTTTATACAGTCCAGCATTGAGATCGTAAGTATCCCGTTCGTCTTTAAAATCTTTGCTAATAAACTTTTTCGCCTCGCTATAATCTCCAGTTTGCATGCCATAATTACGCCACTCCGTCCACGCCTGCACCGTCTTACGCATCCCCTCCAACGAAGCATTCGTATACCCCTCCTCCGCCTTCGGCTTCGGAACATTCTGCGCAGGACCATAAAAATCCGCAGGACGATACTCCCCCTCCGGAGCTTTCGAGTTCCCCGAATAATGCTGTGGCGCACTCGACGACGGCGACGGATTCTCACTTGAAGAAACAGACACAGAACCGGAAGCACCAGCACTTTCCGCACTAGAAGAACGAGAACTCTCAACAGCCACTCCAGCAGGCTTCGATCCCTCCCCACACGCAGATAACAACACAGCAAACCCACAAACGCCCAAAGCGCTCATAAGGGCACGACGAGACAAAACAGGGATACGAGTATTCATCGG
>NZ_KV797900.1:820955-910938 GCF_001809525.1 Rothia sp. HMSC064D08
ACGAGTATTCATCGGTGAACACATCCTCAAAATAATTGTGGCTGGGTGAATAAAATACGGAAAAACGATTCGCCCCCACACACTCCTACTGGCTTATGTATTTCAGGTTTCCAGCGGCGGAACCCCAGAGTAAGCCCTGGGTGAAAGTGGCGGGAATTTATCGCTTAGTAGCTACTCTACGATGATTCAAAATATTTGGCGATTCGCCCTCGACATATATAACCATTTATTAATAAATAGCCTCGATATGTTTACCTTATGCAATTAAAGAAAGCAGAGTATCAACTTAACCCTTAAACAGCATCCACCTACTTTTTGTTCTTGTACGAAGAAAAGTTCTAGGGTTCATGCAGCCCCTTCCCTTTTGCCCCTGGGGTTTCTCAAACGACAGATCAGCAAGTACGCCTGTGGCTACATGGAATAGAAACGGGTAAAGAGGACTTGTACCCAACCCAATTTTAGACACAGGAAAGTACGCCTCTTGACTAAGCACTGCATCCGGTTTTGGAAATGTAAGCTATCTCATTCTGTGGAGGTATTGCTTTAGAGTCTACTCGAAGGCTTAGAGTGACACTACAGATAGCACTTCACAGCTGTCGCAACTTGCTAGCAGGAGGTTTGTAACGGTAAGGACTAACCAGCTGTGATGCCATCTATATTTCAACTACCTGAGGAGGATACATGCAGTACGTAACTCTCAATAATGGCGTGAAGATGCCTCAGCTTGGGCTCGGCGTTTTATACATTGATGACCTCGCCGAATGCGAGCGCGTTGTGTCCGAGGCATTGGAGGTAGGATACCGTCTGATTGATACGGCTGCTGGCTACCAAAACGAGCAGGCAGTCGGAGCAGCTATTGAGGCAAGTGGTCTTGATCGTGAGGATATCTTCGTAACCTCTAAACTGTGGGTGCCAGATTACTCTTATGAGGGCGCCAAGCGAGGGTTTGATGAGTCGCGCCAGAGGCTAGGAGTAGACTATCTCGACCTGTATCTTATCCATCTACCTTTGAATAACTATTTCGGCGCATGGCGAGCACTAGAAGAGCTCTATCAGGCAGGTCACGTGCGCGCAATTGGTGTGAGCAATTTCGATTCGGTGCGTATAGCCGATATTTCACACTTCAGCGAGGTCACCCCGGCTGTTAATCAGATTGAGATTAACCCGTTCCACCAGCGTGTTGATGAAATCTCCTATATGAAGGGGAAAGGTATTCAGCCACAAGCGTGGGCGCCCTTTGCCGAAGGTGCTAATGATATTTTCAATAGCCCGATACTTGTAGAAATTGGAGAAAAATACGGTAAGTCTCCTGCCCAAGTAATTCTGCGATGGCAGATGCAGGAAGGGATAGTTGCTATTCCGAAAAGTGTGCGACGGGAACGTATGGAGCAAAATTTTGATATCTTCGATTTTGAGTTGAGCGCCGAAGATATAGCTTCAGTTAAAACGCTAAATACCGATCAGTCATTGATCTTTGATCCTCGTAAGGTTGAACATGTGGAGGGGTTGCTCACGCGCTTTAATTTATAGTCCGCTGGAAACTATACGGAGCTTTGAGCTGCATGAGTATTCTCGCAATACACCCATGAGTCATTTTGGTTGTGGAAGCTCGGAAATCATCGTTTGGTTCGCGCGTTTCTTCTGGCAGCTACAGATATAACTAGGTACAGCACATTGAATCAATGATGTGAAAAAACTCCCGAAGTCATAGTTATGACTTCGGGAGTATTCCGTTGCGGGGGCAGGATTTGAACCTGCGACCTCCGGATTACATGCCCCAATATGGGCCACCACCCAACAGCTAACCCAGCTACTTCTGCATGCACACACCCGTAAACTTAGAATCCACTTCTTCCCAGTCGACTCTCCTTCTTCCATGATTTGGGTCGACTATGGTACCGTTGGCTCCATTCCATTTTTCGAGTACTACAAAATGGTTAAATCCCCAGTGTAATATAACTGGTAATTCAAGTGCGGTAAAGGAATCAACCTCCACTCGCAGCCCTCGGCCTCTCATTCCGAGTTGTTGAGCACCTTTTAGTATCGTCAGTGCGTTTACGCCGTCACGGCCTGGACTGCAAACTTCGGCTGCTTCGGCGTAAGACAGCTTTATTCCTAACGATTTAGCCATCATAGCTAAACAAGCCGCTCCACAACCTGTTGCAGTCAGTTGTTTTATAACAGGTAATCGTTTCATGTTAGTATGATATTTCTAAATTTGTGTTTCTCAATCAACGAACAATTCAAATAGGCCAACTTCTTCTGTGGCAACTTGTACTGGATAGTACCCGGAAGATATTTCCGATCCGATTGTATCGTTACTCAATTTAACGTATAGCGAATCATCTTTAATATTATAACTTGATTTTATTTCCGCACCCGGATTCATTTTTTCTATACGAAAATCTCGATCAGCAATTAATTTTAACGGCCGTTCATCTTCATTGAATTTTATGATAATTTTAGAAGGATACTCAGTTAGTCCATTTCCAGGGTAAAGGTTGTTGGTTTTTTTATCTTAATAAAATACATTTTGGTTGTATTCATCAGCTCGGCTGAAAAACAGTAGTTATACCAGCGATAGAATAAATACAAAAACATTACCCAGAGAAAGCGCACAAAGCGCTTACCTGTATAGGAAAGGTAAAACGGATCGCCGAGAACCCGCCATATAATCCTTGAGTGCGGGCCTCCTGAAAAGATGACTACCGCCATCCTCCATGTCAACGGCACCCTTGGGAATGTGTCTTTCCCCTTCAAAAAATCTACCAATAGTCTAGCCACTTACTATGATATAGTATATTGAAGCAGGTTGCACGAATTTAAATGAGGAAAAGTCATGCAAAGTAGATATAGTTCAGTATACGACAATTACTTCGACGATAACTCGGATTATAAACTTCATTTGGGAGCAGGACCATTTTGTTTCCGGGGATGGCTTAATACAGACTTGCATCCCCAATCTGATTCAATTTACGAACTTGATGCTTCGGCAAAACTGCCATTTGATGACTGCACGTTCAGTGTAGTTTTCTCAGAGCATCTTATAGAGCATATGGAATACCCTTCAGGAGCCCGTATGTTGAGAGAGGTATATAGAGTTCTTAGGCCTGGAGGTTACGTCCGCTTTTCCACTCCTGACCTACATAGACTAGTGGGACTTCTTCTTCACAATAATGACAACGTAAGATTAATTTACGTTAGACTCATAAACCATTTATTTTCTCATGCAGATGATTTAAATGATCCTACCTTTACAATAAACTCTGTGTTTTACTCCCATGGGCACCGGTTTCTGTATACTGAAGAGCTACTAACTAAATTGTATTCCAATACTGGATTCAAGGAAATTAAGCGTTTTGATCCGCTAATCAGTGATATTAAGGACTTATGTGGGCTGGAAAAACATGGGTTACTTCTAGGTGATGAGAGACTAAACACCTTTGGTATGGTTATTCAAGCTAGGAATCCCCTGGATTATGTATCATAAGTCAATTGCTGTTTTATTACTTATAACTTTATTTGTGTTTTCAGGCATAACCTTTGTAGGGAATAAAGCAGGTTATGACTCTTTCTGGTTTTGCATTATAACAATATTGGCATCTACCGGGTTTAGTCTTTTTATTGGTGCTGCTTCTAGGAGTTTCCCGATCCTTGATATTGCAGATGATGTTAATAGGTTGGCAGTTAGATTTGGTGTAAATTGTTTCAAAAAGTTGCTCAGCATTTCAAGATGGGACCTTATTACAAAACAGTTGCGCCCAACCCTGAACAGCAAAACCCCTCCACTCTCACTACTCCAGTCTTTTCAATCAAATTTTGTGGCCCATTCCTGGGGATCTCTAGTTCATTTGTGGGCTGCAATTTTCGCTAAAGACTATTTGCTGAGTGTTGCTTTCCTGCTGATAACTGGATACTTTCTGCATTGGCTCCCCAGCATTTTACAGTTACATCTCCTGTGGCGGGTTCAAAAACTAAAATCACTTTGAAATTGAATCTCTTTTGCGTTACTAACCACCCAGTCATAATAGTTTAATTGTGTTTCAACAGAAGTACCGTAATGTGTCCCGAAGTTATTCTTTATGTTGATATCGCTTCTTCGTAATTCAACTGACCGGAGCATCCAACTGTCTCACCTGAGACAGTTGCGCAGCATGAACATCAGTGAACTCACGGTCCCCCCCCCCCGGGGGTGCCAAACAACAAAATCGTGATGAACCAAAACAGCAACAACGCAAGAATCGTCGCTGCCCCGACCAGGGCGATACGCGCGCGGGAATCACCAATCCATAACTCAAAACGCTCAACCCACTCTGAGGACTGCAACAAATCTTCACGCAGACGCTGCATCAAAGACACATCATCAAAATCAGTCTGCGAGGAGAACTTAGAACGACGACGGAAAATACTCATGCCCTGTATTCGCCCCACACAGCACCTACGTAAATCACAGCACCTTGCCAAGAGTGCCATTAGTGGGGCTACCGCCGCCCCACACCCGGCGCAACCGCGGCGGTTGAACCGCTGGGCGTGCACCATCTACGCGCCGGGGGCGCTTGATGGCACACACCCTTGAAGTAACCCGTGAGCAAGGAAGACACGAGCCAAGCAGACCAATCAAGTCATACAGCGAAAAGGCAAGTCTTCCCGCCCCTACTAGGTGATAAGGAATTACCGCAAAGACTAAGAGGGTGAGTCAGTCAATGTTCCGTATTCAGCGATGGTGCGAGCAATGTGATAGTACCAACGGCAGCGGTTCACCATAATCCGGCAGGTATTAGCCGAGTACCCAGTGAGCTCCATAACCCCGGCGTATAGACTCTCTTGGTCAACGTTCCATCCCCCGCAACGCAGTATCGCCACGGGAACGGTACGTAACCACTGCTTATCGTCATCTTTAGATTCAGGAAAACAGCTCAGTAACTCCCTGATGCTCAACGGCTGCCCCTCACGACCAGCAGCCCGTCGAGCCCAATGCACATTCAAAGAGTTATCCACCAGCTGCACCAAATCCTGCACCGTAAGATGAGAATGACGCAACGCATGAGGGGCCACTCCCAACTGACGAGACGCCTTGGAAATATCACCATCGCACTCACGCACCAGCACCAAAGACCGGAGAGGTACTGGTGTTATCAGACTGACTGACGGACGGGTTAAACGGGTTAAGATGGGTTAACGCGCGCGTTCCTATTAAAGGCACTTTGTTCAATTTTGCCGGTTGAACTACCTGAGTTTGCCGGTTGAAATTTCTACCGGCAATATTTGCCGGTTGAGTGGTTTCAGCTTCACCGTAGGAGACTGACTCATACTTTTTCCGTCGAGCCGCTGCTTCTTTCTTTTCGGATGAAGCATCAGCGAAGGGGCCTTCTGGTGAGCTTCGTTCTCGAAGTGCAAAATGATGGTGTCAGCCTTACGACCGCTACCAAAGCTCATTGGACGACGCTCAGCGTGCAACAAGTCCATCTCGCGGAACTGATTGATGCAGTTGCGTAGTGTGCGTTCACCAACGTTGGCCAGGTAAGCCAGTTTGAGCTGTCCGGTGAAGCATTCACCGGCGTCATTAGCCTCATTAGCAATAGCCACGAGTACCTGAAATTGCGAGTTCTTCAAATCCTTGGTGAAAGCCCAAGTCATCATCTTCAGTGACATTTTTACTGCTCTCCCTCAAATAGCTCAGGCATAGCTTCTTTGAGCTGGTTCAAACGATTGCTCCCAGTGCGGGGGCTTTTGCCGATGTATTCCGCGACAGAAGCGCCTGTGACCTTGTGTCCAGCACCGTGCTGTTCTTTAACCCACGTAGCTAAGCCCTGCATTTCTGCATCCAGATCTGCTTGCGTAGGCTTCTGAGGTGTTTCATTCTGTACTTCGGCAGATTCATCGGTGACGGCAGCAGAGCTAGTCTCGTTTTCTTCTAAAGGAACGGAAAGAGTAGGTTCCTCAGTCGCCGGCACTGTTAGAGGTGATTCAGTAACCGTTGGAGTGGACTGCGCTGTTTCTTCTGAGGTGTTGATTTCTTGCATGGTATGTGAGCTTTCTTCAGCTGGTGCGAGTGGCAGCTGAGGTGCATTAGTGTTGTCGTGCTCTAAGGCGGTAGTCTGCTCGTCCTCAATGATGGAGGTGGTTTGCTCCAGAGGGTGAGTCGGTGCTCGGAATGCTAGGCGTGAGAGTTCTTCGGTGGCAGCGAAGACAGCGATAGGTGCTGCGGCAGCAATAGTTGCGCCGATGACAATCTGGGGCATAGTGGTACCTTCACCCTTACTGATGGCGTGGATAGCATTTGCAACCACCGAAATCAGTGTGAAGACCGCCAGCGAAACCCATTTTGCGGTAACACGTTCTCCACGGGCTTTGTGGATAACGGCTGCCATTGAGTACGCCAAAATGGAAACATCAATAAAGCCCGGTACTGTCCAGCGCAAGGAGTGTGGAAGTCCGACCCAAGCAGCTACATCGAGCAGACCATTGAAGCTGACGAGAAATGAGGTAATGCCCAATACGATAATCAGCCCCACGGTGAACCAGAGGGTTCGTAGGGAGTCAGGGTTGATGCGTGGGCTGTGGTTAGTTCTCTTCATGAAAGTCTTACCTGGTCTGCTAAAATGAGCGTGAGCGTTAGAGCTAACATGAGCGTTAGCGTTCTGATTTATCATCGGATCTAGCCGCTCGTACTAATTCGTAGTTTGTGGACGTTGAATATCTATTGATGAAGAATTGGTATTTCCTAATGTGGGGGCTGAGTAAACTTTCAAGGTGTCAGCTCCCACCTTTTTCATACCCTCTTGCTCGTTACTCATCTGCTCCCCTTAGCGAATCAATAGCGTTATCCAAGGTCTGGACTGTTGATTCGAGAGTTGTGATGATTTCATCATTGTCACCGGTGAGATCCGGCTGAAGGTTGAACAGGTTAATGAGACCGGCTGTTGCAAGAAGCGACCGCGAGGTGGCGGTGACTAAGTGAAGTGGAATGTCATTGGTATTAAACTTCCGACGGTCATTTGCCAAAATGGAGGGCTTTAATTGCTTCTTCGTACTCCGTAGCAATTTTTTCTACTTCAGCTAATCCGTAAGTATTCTCGGTTTCGCGGGGCTTCTTATGCACTACTTGTGGTTTGGATGCTGGTTTGTTTTTATCCTTTTGTGAGAAGTACCCGATACCCGTTGCATCTGCTGGCATATCTAGTAAGTCATCGTTGAGCTGTGTTCGTACCGGTAAACGTCGACGTCCGTCCATGCCGTAAATCAGTGTTTCTGAACTGAGCTTTTTCTCTTCGCGTGCTTTTTGGGCGTAGCGGTTCGCGGTGTCTTTGGAAACTCCAATAGCTGAGGCGATGGAACGTGTGGACATTCCTGATTCGGTCATTTGGATAACTGCTTCTTGTCGTTCAGCTTTAGGGATGCTTGGACGGATGTCTCCGAACTCGCCGTTGATGTAGCTGTTCCAGTTTGCGTACCCGAGGGTTTTCCATATCCTGTGGCGCCATGCCTTGATGTAGAGCTGGATTGTATTTTCTAAGGACTGGTGCAACTGGTTTGTCAGGGATTGTGCTTCATTGACTCCGAGTTCTTCAAGGAATGTGGTTTCTTCGGTGGAGTCTTGGATGATTTTGTCGAGGGTGGAGCTCATTGTGGTTTCCTTAGCGGTGGATTGGCTTACGGTTTGAGCGCGTGGTGAAAACTTCAACGTCTAGTTGCATGAAGTTTGCGATCTTTTCGAGTTCACTGGGCCGGAATTCCACAGAACCCCGTAGGCGGGAACTGACCTGCCCTTGAGACATTCCAAGGACCTTCGCTAGTTCATGCTGGTCGACACCGAGTCTGCTTACTTCTGCACGGACGTTGCCGGCAACTTCATCTTTATATGTCATAACAACTAGATTATTGGCTACATCAATAATATGCAATACGAATTATTGTATTAACCAATATTTCTTTGCAAAAGTTATTGTTTCCATAGAATTTTTTATGTAGTGTATTGATTATGAACAACCCAGAAACACTCAATATCAATGAAGCAGTTGGCAGAGAAGTTCAAGTCTGGCTCAGGCGCGGAAAACTTACCCAAATGCAAGTCGCAGAGCTTTTGGACCTTACTCAAGGGACAGTTTCAGCAAAACTGCGCGGGAAGTCCCCTTTCGCACTGCAAGAACTTCTAACTTTGGCGGGTGAGCTAGGAATCTCGATTGGAGAACTAGTGGGAGAAGGCATTTTAAATACAAAAATCCCCTCCACTGCTTCAAGCAATGAAGGGGAAAAGAAAATCGCTCCAGTCGGTTTCAAACCAACTGGAGCGACTTATGAAGTGGTTGCGGGGGCAGGATTTGAACCTGCGACCTCCGGGTTATGAGCCCGGCGAGCTACCGAACTGCTCCACCCCGCGGCGACTCATACAACTATACATACCGCTCTGCAACATCTCAACTTGAAGCTATCTGCTGAGATAAACACCACAGAAAATCCCAAAACTGGATGTCTGAACACCCCTTACTGCTCTCATAGACGGCCCGAATCAATAATTTAAGATGACGAAGCGGGGCGCCACCCGGATGTGATGACGCCCCGCTATGACCGTCAGACCGCAATGCTACATCTTATTTAGAGGTAGATTCCCCAGAAGGACTCTGCGATGCTGAGGATGAACCGCTCGGCTGCTGCTCACTTCCCTGCTGATCGCCGCCCTGTTTCTGGTCCTGCTGTTGTTTATTTTCGGCTTCAATAGCCCTCTGCAGAGAATCGTTCAGACGCTTCTGGGCCTCACCGTATGCTGCCCAATCGCCCTTCTTGAGAGCGGCATCCGAATCCTGCATAGCCTTGGATGCATCCGCCAAGTGCTGTTTCAGGCTAGCGGACTGGTTCGAGCCAGAGGCCTCAGAAGAGCTGGACGAAGATCCAGACGTCTTCTCCCCATTGCCTTCAGTGCCGGCTCCTGACGGTCCCGACTGAGCATCCATCTTGGCACCGGAAGAACCGTTGAAGACCTGGTTGAGTGCTTCCTCTAGCGTGGGAGCAAAACCAACCTTGTCACCGAAGCTGACCAACACTCGCTGTAAACGCGGGTACCGTGCGTCACCGCTAGACTGCACGTAGACCGGCTGAACATACAGAATACCGCCCGCCACCGGCAGAGTAAGCATATTGCCGTTAATGACTTCAGAGGACCCGCGCCGCAGGAGGTTCAGCTGGTTCGAGACCTCAGCATCAGAGTTGAAGATATTCTGCGCCTGACCAGGCCCCGGAACCACCGATGAGCGTGGCAGTTCGAGCAGTCGCAGCTTGCCGTAATCCGCGCTGCGTTCGCCGTCCTTGCCGGTACCGGCATCACCATTTGCAGCGAGGAATCCGTACATCACGTTACGCGAGTTTGAATCACTCTGCTGAGGAATAAAGGTCGACGTCAGCGAGAAATGAGCCTTCCTATCCCCAGGCATCTGAAGCGAGAGGTAATAAGGTGGAATCTGGCGACCGCTATCATTCGTAGGATCATTCGGAATCGACCAGACGTCATCGCCCGCGTAGAGGCTGTTCGAGTTCGTCACATGATACTTATTCAGCATCGAGCGCTGAATAGTAAACATATCCGAGGGGTAGCGCACATGGTTAAGAAGCTCGGCGCTCATCTCTTTATAGCTCTTCACGGTTCCGGGGAATACGCCCTGCCATGCCTTCAAAATAGGATCATTTTCATCCCATGCATAAAGGGTGACCGAACCGTCGTAGGCATCCACGGTGGCTTTCACCGAGTTACGAATGTAGTTCATCGAATTCGTGCGCGGATTCTGATTATTCTCCTGGCTTACACCCTGCGCATACGGGAACTGGTTTGTGGTCGTATAAGCATCCACAATCCACTGCACCCGGTTATTGATAATAGCGGGGTATGCTTTGGAATCCACCTTCAAATACGGCGCAGCCTTCTGAACGCGATCTACCGGGTTACGTTCGTACAGAATCTGCGAACCATCACGAACCGCATCCGAAAGCAAAATATCGGATGACTGGAACTTGATCGCGTAAGAGAGACGGTTCAGCGTGGAATCCAACCGTGGACCACCGTTGCCGTTGAACGTGTATTTTGCATCCGAAGAATTCGTTTCATCGGCGGACTGCGGACGGTCGAGTTCCAGCTGATCGCCGCTGCCACCCACAATGGAATACTGCGGAGAGCTCATACCGAAGTAAATACGAGGCTCATAGTTTTCAGAAATAACGCCATTCGCCTTGATACCGGACTGCATGAACTTGGGGTTACCCGCACCGTCAACCTGGTTACCGTAAGCTGCAATCACGCCGTACCCGTGGGTGTACACCACGTGGCGGTTGTACCAGGAATCATCCGAAGTCTGGGAAGGATTCAACTCACGGGCGGCAATCACTGTGTCCTGAGTCTTATTGTCTACGGAATAGCGATCCACCGAGAGATTCGAGTCGAACCGATAGTATGGACGGAACTGCTGCATCTGCGCGAATGCCGAGCTTACCACGTTCGGGTCCAAAAGACGGATGTTCGCAATAGTCTCACTAGAGTTCCCCAGAGCACCTTGACGAGTATCGATCGTGGCATCATAGGGAGTAGTCTCTACCTTATCGAGACCGTAGGCGTACCGTGTGGCGTCGATATTGCGTTGAATAAACTGCGACTGTGCAGCCTGTTCATTCGGCACAACCTGAAAACGCTGCACGATCCAGGGGTACAGCCCACCAGCGACGAGAGCTACAACCACCAGCATCGCGGTTCCCACTAGAGGCAAACGCCAACGATGCGCGGAAGCCGTAGCTAAGAACAACACAGCCACCAGAACTGCCGAAATCGCCAAAATAGAGCGTACAGGAATAATAGCGTTCGTATCGGTGTACATAGCACCGGCCCAGCGCCCCGACTGCTGCTGAACTGCAGTGTACCGCTCCAGCCAGAATGCAGCACCGCGCACCAGAAGGAAGGCGCATGCCAAAACCGCAGCATGACGGCGGAACGCGGCGGAAGTTCCTACACCGCCCGGGCGAACCTTAATACCACCGTAGAAGTAGTGCATAATAGCCCCGCCAATAGCGCAGAGCACGATAACAGCGGTCAAAAGATTAACCACTAGGTTCAGGAACGGAAGAGTGAAAACGAAGAATCCAACATCCAACCCAAATTCGGGGTCTTGAACGCCGAAGTCCTGGCGGTTCAAGAAAAGCGCCACGGTTTGCCACTGGCTAATTCCGGCACTCCCAATAAAGAACCCTAAAGCAACTGGTAGAATCACCAAGAGAATCTTGCGGATGCGTTCCATACCCCGGCGGTACCGCGCCATACTATCGGTGAAATCACGCCCGCCAAACATGTCACGCAGAAGGTCTTCAGCATCCGTATGCTCATGCTCGGTCGTATGGCGCTCATGCGGACCGGATTTAGAAGTCTCGTGATGCGCCTGTTCCTCGGATTTATCCGCGTTTTTGGCGTCTTTCTTCGCCTGAGAATCATCGTGGTCAGCATGTTTGATGGCATAAGACATCGAAGCCCAGAACGGCACCGCTACGACGAGTGCGGTTACCACAAAGATAGAGCTCTGAAGCAAGATTTCGGTGGTGAAGACACTGCCAAAACCAAGCTGATTGAACCATAGCCAATCCGTATACACCTGTGTGGCATACACAAACGCCATAATCAAGACTATGACCACCGCGATGGTAATACCCAAAGGACCCGGATAGCGCCGCTTTTTCTTTTTCTGGTCTGCTCCCGCGCGACGGGGAGGCTGAGGAGGTTGATGTTCGTTATCAGATGCCGTCACGGATTCCTCACTTCGTTGGTGGCTGGAACATAGTTAATAAACATTATCTCAAATGTGGCACTCTGACACAGACAGGAGCGTGGGCAAACACGCGGAGAATTACCGTATGTTTGCCTATAACCTGATGTGCACGCCTAGATTGCCGAAAACTTTTTACCCGCAGGTGGGGAACTGATCGGGGGCGGCTCCGTTCTTAATCTTGGTGAGGGCATCCACAGCTTCATCAACGTTATCGACCGGGATTACCTGCATATCACCTGCCGGTGTTTCCCCACGATAGTATTTGAAAACATCGGGGTCGGTTCTGCGGATTTCTTGAAGATCGCCACAGTTTTCGCGCGGTGCCAGAAAGTAGTGGGCACCGTGGTGTCCGGAGGCGATAATCTTATATTTAATGCCGCCGATGGCACCGACTTTACCGCTGGCATCTATGGTGCCAGTTCCGGCGACATAGCTTCGGGCTGAATCTTCGTTTCCTGCGCCTTCGGGGGCAAGCAGGCTTTGCTCGGTGAGCTTATCGATGGTACCGAGGGTGAGCATGAGACCCGCGCTGGGTCCGCCAACGCCGTCAAGGTTATAGGTTGCCTCAAAGGGAAGATCAAAGTCCTGTTTGAGCACAATTCCGACAAGCCAGCGCCCCGATTTATCGTCACGCCGCGGTGTGAGAGTAATATTCTGGTTCTCGCCGTTCCGGCTGATTTCGAAGGTGACGGGACGCCCTTCTGAAGCTTGCACAGTTTCGGTAACATCTTTGAGAGTATTGATCTGCTTATCCCCCACTTTGAGGATGCGGTCCCCACCCTGCACCTGCCCCTCAGCGGGTGATCCGGAGGCGGTTTGGAGAACGCTGATCTTCTCGGTCACCGGCAGTTTAAGGTAACGCGCCGCAGCAACTTTCGCCTGGGTTTGAGAATCCGCCATTTGTGCGCTGCTGACCTGGTTAGCTTGCTGGTGGGTAACGTGCGGATAAGTAATTTCGGAGGGAACCACAAGGTAACGGTTGCCGTCCGCAGCCAGCCAACTGTAGAACGCATCCGCTCCGGGGAGAACGGTGTAGGGCCCGCCGGAGACAGATACCGTGGTCATATTCAACTTCCCGGTGGTGGGATAGGTTTGCATGCCGTTGATCTGGATAATATCTTGATCCTGGTACTGCCCGAGAATATCGAAGAGAGGTCCGGGACCTTCTTTGCTATATGAGCTGGGCAGCACGAAAGCACCGAGCATCAGCAAACAGGTTGCGGAAGCAGTTAGAAAGCGCAAATTCAGGGGACGTCGTTCTGATAGTGGAAGAGATTCATCGCTCTGCTGATGGGATTTTCTCAAGAAAAATGCACGCTTAGCCATGCTTCTTAGAGTACCCGATATTTTTGTTGGGAACACCACATGATGGGTTGGGGTACACTGCGGCGTCAGCATTGTACGACGCCGAGGTCATAGTATGGGCTGTGCCTAGAGCGAATACCGCGAAATCACGGCAAACTCACAGGTTTACCAGGTACCCTTTACTAGATGGGTAGGGGCAGACTGTGCCCGCCCTCAATACTGAAAGGTATGTGACATGGCTGAGAACCCCACCAACGATAATTCGAATGACCGCGATCCCCTTGAGGAGTTCCTGAAAAAGATGCAGGAACAGGGTTTTGATCCTAACGCCGAGCAGAACGGCAATGGCACAACGGATAACCCGTTTGCTTTTCTGAACGGAAATATAAACCCTGAAGATATGAACGCTATGGGTATGTCTTTTGACCCCTCTATGCTCCAGGGTATTTTTGCGCAGGTGCAATCAATGTTTACTGCTGGGGCTAGTGAAAACGGGATTAACTGGCAGGGTGTGAAAGACCAGGCTCGTCAACTTTTGGCGACCACCGGGGAGGATCCTGCCATCACCGAGTCTTTGAGGGCGGCCACGCGCGATGCCTCTAACCTCGCCGATCTGTGGTTGGACAGCGTCACCATTTTTGAGCGTCACAATATTCCTGTTGAGGCCTGGTCCAAGGCTGAATGGCTCGATTCTTCCTTCGAATCTTGGCGTGATATGGTACAGCCCGTAGCGGCTGAGGTAACTCAGGCGATGGTGCTCCCCTCCACCGAAGATGTTCCCGAAGAGCTGGCTCAACTTTTGGGCGGCACCGGATTCTTGAACAATATCGGTTCCATGATTTTTGGGGCTCAGATGGCGCAGGCGCTGACCGAACTTGCCGGTGAGGTATATTCTTCTACCGATATTGGATTCCCCCTCGCGCCAGGGCGCAGTGCGCTCTTGCCCGCCGGTTACACTCAGCTTGCTGAAGATATTGAGGTGCCCGCACAGGAAATTCTGCTGTACCTGGCGGTGCGTGAGGCAGCACTGATTCGTCTGCACCGCACAAACCCGTGGCTGCGTGAAGATATTTTGGAGCTGGTAAGCCGTTATGCTCGTGGTATCCGTGTGGATATGAATCGTATTCAGGATGCCGCATCCCAGGTAGATTTGAGCAACCCCGAGGCCGTGCAGGATGCATTTGACGGCGGCTTGTTCAACCCGCAGCGCACCGAAGACCAAGAACTTGCAGTTGAGCGTCTGGAAGCTCTTCTTGCCCTAGTAGAGGGCTGGGTATCGTTGGTAGCTGAGCAGGCAACCCAAAACCTGCCCACAGCCCCGCAGCTGGCGGAAACACTGGTGCGGCGTCGTATCGAAGGCGGCCCGACCGAGCGCGTGTTCGAGACTCTGGTCGGCTTGGAGATTCGCCCTCGCCTGGTGCGTGAGGCGCAGAATTTCTGGCGCACCTATGAGGAGAAGCACGGATATGAGGCCCGCGATGAACTGTGGGCAGCACCGGAGACTCTGCCGACCGCCGCTGAGCTTGAAGACCCCGATGCCTATGAAGCACGCCAGGATGAGTTCAAGGTTGAGGATATTGACTTTGACACCGAGCTGCAGAAACTTCTGGACGGTGGTTTTGATGAAGGCGAGTCCGACGGCGGTGAATCTTCCACCGGCGACGAACCTAATACATAACACGCCATGCTTCGTAATCGCGCATTAGACGCTGTGGGCGCTTGAGGGATGAGCACCGCATCTCATGCGTGATACCAGCCGATAACATGCTCTGTGGGTTCCGAAGGTTTTCTGCCTTCGGGACCACATTTGTTGTAAATCATCGCGGTTCTTAGTTGATGGCTTGCGCGCGTATAAATTCCATACCCGCCAGGAATGCCCGTGCCTTATCAAGGTCGGGGAACCGAGCTTCTAGAGTGCGAAAACGAGCGTTATGGTGAAGTTCCACGAAGTGACAAAGTTCGTGGTAGACCACGGAGTCAACCACGTATTCGGGGGCTCCCTGAAGATCATCGGAAATACGGATGGTGCCCTGAGTCGGTGTGGCGGATCCCCACCGTTTACGCTGATTCGAGACCCAACGGATAGAATTGGGAAATTTCTCGGGCACGAGCTCGGACAGATGCCTTGCAGCCAGAGCACGAGCACGCTCCGTTAAGTAATCATCAGACGCAAAAATGCGGCGCCGCCGCGAAGTCTCCCGCTGTTTCCGTTGCACGCGGGGAATCAGGCTTTCCAGATATTCGCGAATTTGCGCATCCGTACTCGCCCCGGGAACCAACAGGCGAATACTTCCATCTTCCTGTGGCTGGGCACTGACGGTTCTGCGGCGGCGAGACGAACGCACCACCAGGATTTCCGGGGCGGATACGGTCGCCGGAATAACTTCGTGGTGCTGTCGGACTTTCTGTCGTGCCATCATATGTTGCCCTATCATGAGCGTTAGGTACGGTGTCTTATGATCGTAATTCTCCGCGAATGCGCAGAAGTATTTAGCCATGTCGGGCGGATTGACGGGACGGGTCAATATCATCCAGGAAGCGGGAACGACGGCGTTTTCCCCGCCCACCGGCGGTCCGTGAATCCGACCATGTGAACCACAGGTATTTGCGGGCACGTGTAATCCCCACATAAAGCAGGCGGCGTTCTTCATCGATTTCGTCAGAGGTTTGAGCAAAGGTAATGGGCATAAGTCCCTCGTTTAAACCGCAGAGGAAGACCGCATCCCATTCCAGCCCCTTTGCAGAGTGCAAAGAGGCTAGCGTGACGCCTTCCATAACGGGAGCATCCTGGGTGGCAAGACGGTGCGCAAGCGTTGCAACGACATCGTGTACGGTAAGCCGATGCGGAACCGGAGCCCCTGCGGCCTCCGCTTGAGCGATGTCTTCGATGCGGGTATCTTCCAGATGATCAACCATCGAGACAATTGCGGCAAGAGACTCCCATTTTTGGCGTACAGCGCCAGCGGACTGGGGCGCTTTTTCGGTGTATCCCAAAGATTCCAGCACTTCACGCACATAACGGGGCACGTTCTCGGAACCGTCGGTTGATTTTGCCGACGCTCGCAGGGCAAGCATAGCTTGCTTGACCTCGGGACGATCGAAGAATTGCTCAACCCCGCGTAACTGATACGGAATACCGCGATCGGCGAGCGCCGCCTCCAGAAGCCCGGACTGCCCGTTAGTGCGGAAAAGCACCGCGATTTCTGATGCCGGAACGCCATCTTTTTCGAGGAGATCCTGGATTTGTTCGGCAATGCCTTCGGCTTCACGTTCGTCATCCGTATATCCGAACCATTGGCTTTCAACTCCCGGTCCGCGCTGGGAAATGAGTTTGAGCGGGGGTGCCCAGGAGAATTCGGTGGAGTCCGGGCGCGGTCGCCGTGCCGCTAGGAGTCGGTTTGCCAGTTCGACCACTTGGCTGTGCGAGCGGTAGTCTCGGGTGAGCCGTACCGTGTGTGCGCCCCGGTACCGTCGCGGAAATTCCAGGAGGTGCCGACTGGTGGCACCGGTAAACGAGTATATGGTCTGCGAGGCATCGCCCACGACGCATAAATCGTCGCGCTCCCCCAGCCAGGCGTCGAGAAGGCGCTGTTGGAGGGGCGAAACATCCTGATATTCGTCTACCACGAAATGTCGGTACTGTTCACGGATGGTGGCAGCGAGTGCATCGTCATCTTCGATGATGCCGACGGTCAGGAGCAGAACATCCTCAAAGTCGATGAGGTTCCTTTCGTCTTTGAGATCTTCGTAGGCGCGGAAGAGCCGCACCATGTTCTGCGGGGTTATTCCGGAGGGCAGGTTGCGCTGGTGCAGGTGCGGCGTGAGGGTGTCGGGGGTGAACAGGCTGACTTTTGCCCACTCGATTTCTGCCGCAATGTCGCGTACAAGTGCCCGGTCGACGCTCATGCGCAGGCGCTGGGCAGCTTCGGTGATTAAACCGGCTTTATGTTTGACGATATCGGGGAATGAGCCGCCGATAGCGCTGGGCCAAAAATACCTGAGTTGGCGCAGCGCTGCGGAGTGAAAGGTTCGGGTTTGGACTCCTACGGCACCGAGGGATCGCAGTCGAAGGCGCATTTCTTCTGCCGCGCGGGTGGTGAAGGTGAGAGCCATAACGCGTTGGGGAACGTATTTTCCGCAGGCGATTCCGTAGGCGATGCGGTGGGTGATAGCGCGGGTTTTGCCGGTTCCAGCGCCTGCGAGTACGCGCATCGCGCCGTTGAGTTCGGAGGCGACCCGGCGTTGGTCTTCGTCGAGACCCGCGAGGATGTCTTCGGGGGAAAGCTGGGGCGCAGCGTGATTTTGTTGGGGGGCTGCTGGTGGGGGTGCGGATCGTGCCGGTGCCTGTGGAGTCCGGGTGTGAGCCGGGGACGATTTTTGGGCGGGTATGCCGAAGAGAGCTTGCTGTTTGGATGCTCCGGCGCCCTGTGTTGGCATAACGCCCCTCTCCTGGTGCTCTGCGGGTGTTCACACGCTGGTTACTATTGTACCTTTACCTTAGGTGGGGTCTGTCTGCGGCGGTTAGTGTAAGCATGCCCAGGGTAGGAGTATCTTTATTCCGTGTTTATTGCTGCGTGTCCCGAGTTTTCAAGGGATCGTACGTGAAAATGTGTGCGAGGGGCGAACGTGCCGAACCTCATGAGGCTCATTTGATACCCTAAGAGGGTGACTTTAACGCCTCTTCAGCTTGCCGCCATTGTGTCAGCGGGTGTGCCGGGAATTTACCCTGTGGGCGCATCCGCCGTTCTTGACGACACCGCCGATTTTGACTCAGCTATTATTGTGGATTCGACCAATCGTCGCTGGCGTGTACGTGCTCCTCGTCGCCCTGATGCCAGCATGCGGCTTGAGGCGGAGCACCTTATTCTTCAGTCTTTTACCCCCGGTCTGCGTGCTCGCCTGCCTTTTCAGGTGCCGACTGTGGTGGGTACTGTGCCCTATCAGGACGGCAGCGTTTTCATTTACACGCATATTCCCGGTACCTCTTATGAGGTTGATGATCTTGCGGCGCAGAATGGGCATACGGCAGAAGGTCAAGATAGCCTAGCTGTTTCTCTCGGTAAAATTTTGGCGACTCTGCACACGATGCCGCACGATCTGGTGTTTGAGGCGGGCCTACCCTCGTATAATTCTGAGGAGATTCGCCGCCGCCGCAGTGTTGAGCTTGAGCGTGTGGCGCAAACCGGCAAGATTCCTGCGGATCTGTTAGCACATTGGCGTTCGGTGCTCTCTCCCGGCCCCACATGGCAGTTCCAGGCTCACGTGATTCATGGTGACATGAACTCCGATAACTTGGTGCTTGATGGCGCGAAGATTGTTGAGGTGACCGGTTGGTCTGATGTTCAGGTGGGAGATCCTGCCCAAGATTTTGCGTGGCTGTTCTCTTGTTCCGATCAGGGCTTTACCGACAGTGTATTGGATGCTTACCAGCGGCAGATGCGCCCCGAACCGGATGAGCATTTGATTCAGCGGGCGCACTTCTATGCGGAATTTGCGATTGCTCAGTGGTTGGCGCATGGTGCTGAGATCGGCGATGACGATATTGTGCAGCATGCCGTCGCCATGCTTTTGGATGTGCAGGATGGTCTGCGCGCGACCGGTGGGCTGCTCGGGCAAGAAGAGGAAGAAGATATTCCGCAGGTTATTGACGACGAAGATTAGAGTAGAAAACGATAGGTTTAAAGGCTGAGACGCCACCCTGTTGGGTAGCGTCTCAGCCTTTATTTTGTTGCGACTAAGGATATATTCCGGTTGCGCTATCGCCTCTACTATGATGCGTGGACCAGGCTACCGCGGCCGCCCCGGAAGTTCTTCGCCCCATCCGGCGCGGGAGATAATGCGTTCAAGCTGCTGTTCGTTCTGCAGACCACCGGCGATATCGGTGTCCCACACGGTCTGGTCGGAGCCCACATAGTAGAACGCCGCGTGCACACGTTCAGGGTCTATCCCCTGTATTTTGGCGAAGGCAAGCCGGTACAGCGCCAGCTGGATGCGCTTATGCCGCATCGCGTGTGCGGAGGGTTTACGCCCGGTTTTCCAGTCCACAAGATCCCAGTGTTCCTGCTCCTGGAGGGTGCCGTCGGCGTTAGGGACCTGTTCGGTACGGCGGAAGACCGCATCAATACGCCCGCGGATGTTCACGCCCGCCACGTGAGTTTCCACCGGGTATTCGGCACGCCATATGGTGCGGAAAGCCCATTCGCTCTCAAGGAATGTCGCGCGCAGTTTATCAAGGTCGAAACTGCCGTCAAGATCGTCATCGCTATAAAGTTCGTCCTGTATATCGAGCATAGGTTCGTCCCCGAAGTACTCCTCAACCCAGGCGTGGAAAAGTGTACCCTGCCGCGCCGCCGCAGATGGCTGCATCGGTACCGGGCGCACCAGACGACTCAGAACCGTCTCTTTATCCTCCGACAAAGCAATGAGGGTGGATGCCGACATATGCTCGGGTTTCGTGGGAACCGCTGGGGTAACGGCGCGCTGTGCCAAGGCAAGAAGCAGATCGACCTCATGCTCCCAATCTTGAATCTGTTGAGCTTCCGCTTCGGTGGGGCTAGTAAGTTTATCGAGCTCGTCAAGGCTTAACGATCCACGCGCCACATTAAGAGCGGCACGCTCCACCCGTGCACGCCGCTGACCGGGTACCGCAATAATGTCACGATTCTCGGTGCGTTCGGCGAGATCTTTCTCGGATGCCCAGCGGATCACCTGAGCGCCGTCAAAGGGGTCAAAGGGCCAGTCGGCGGTCAGCACGGAGCCCTGCTGCGGGTTATCTTTAACCCATGCCGCCGGTTCCAAGAAACGGTGCACAATCTTCGGTCGCACTCCCGGCTGCTCAGGGACACGTTTCCCTTCCGCAAGCTGCGCTAAAGGTTCGCGGGCGTAGCGGAAATTCTCGACCGCATCCAGCCCGTAACGCTTTTTGAGCTGTTCCAGATTTTCGTCGTATGCTTCTTTGGACTCTTGCGGATCGGGCAGGTCGGGCTCCTGCACGCCGCCCATCAGCGCCTGCTTCACCCGGTGCACTTCAGGCAGATTCAGTACCTCGGCATTTGTGATCGGGTTTCCACCGTCGTGCACAAGCGAACGCGCAATCTGCTCATAGACCGCGCTTGTATAGCGCTGAGAAACCGCCGTATCTTCGGGGTCATCATGAGCAGGAATAACCGGTACAGACGTACCATTTTCCAGGCTTATACCCTGGGGAATACTGTAGTTCTCAAGCCATAAGCAGCGCCCAAAAAGTACCTCAATGCTGGCGTCACGATGCTCAATCGCCCACCCAGAGGTGTAAAAACCGGTGCCCAGGTAGCCCGGATACAGCCAGGGTGCCACCTGAATACCTTCGTAAGGTTCCTCAGCATCACCCTGCGCGAATTGCACCAGCTCGTTCCAATAGGGCTCGGGCTGATAGGGGTTTACATTCGGGCCCACCCATCGGCAATTACTGATGTGCAGCAGCGAGCGGGCGCGGGTCATCGCCACATAAACCAGCCTCCGTCCCTCAAAGCCCACATAGTCATTCGCCATATCTTCGCCGTCTTCAAGACGCGCATTGAGCTCTTTATAGTTCTCTAGGGCGCTCACCTCTTCAGCCCGTTCTAATGCGGACGGCAGATAGTCGCGGTCACCTCGTAGAGGCCAGGGCAGGCTTCCATGTTCCAGGCGGTGCCAGGTGTGTGGGCGAGTGGGATATTTATCGCACATACGTGGCAGATACACGTGATCCCATTCCAGACCTTTCGACGCGTGCATCGTAAGGATTTGCACCGCATCTCGCCGGGGTTCCTCTTCGGCGGGGGTTAGTCCCCGCTCGTGGTTTTGGGCCTGTTCCAGCCAGGAGAGGAAACCCAGCAGATAGCTAATACCGTTGGCAGAGAGCACAAACCGCCGGGCGGTGGGGGCGTCCTCATCGACCTCGGTTCCGTCTGCGCCAGTATAGAGCATCGCATTGATGCGCGGTGAACTCGCAGCGTAACTTGCGGCGACCTCATGAAAGGCATCCAGATGTGCGCGCGATCCATAGGCGTCCCCGCCGGGGCGGGCGGCAAGCTCGATATCCAGGAGCATCACACGCTCAATCTCATAGAGCAGGGTGTCAATATCCTCGGTGGTGAACTGGCGCAGATACTCAACCTCGGCGGTGAAAGCGTGCAGACGGCGCAAACCTTCAACGCTCAGACGGCGCCGGGATTCGGGGTAATCCGCAGGGTAGATGGGGTTACCGGCCTCATCTGCTGCGGGAAGATGCTCGATCGCTTCAATAAGCGAACCGTATTCAGCGAGGTCTTCCACAGCGTTTTTACGGACTCGCTCAAATTCTTCGTGGGCGGCACGCAGATTGGCATCGGTATCAGTTTGAGGGCTCGAAGGTACATCTCCGCTCGTCTCCTCAGAGGGCTGCTCGCCAAAGGTTCGTCCCATATTTTTCTCGCGCGTGGTCGTCAGGTAATTCGACCAATCCCCCAGCGCAAGCAGATCCGCTGTGCCCAACCGCCAACGTGCGCCAGCGAGCAGACGCATCAAGGCATCTGAACGGTTCGGGTCTGCTAAGACCCGCAGCATCGAGACCATATCAATAATTTCGGGGCGTTCCAGAAGCCCACCCAGACCAACCACCTGTACGGGAACACCCAGGCTCTCGCAAGCCTGGCGAATGGGTTCCATCTGCGCGCGGGTGCGGGTGAGCACCGCCATCGTGGGCATCTGTTCCGGAGTATCGGCGTAGCGGGCGCGTTCGGCGGCGATGCGTTCGGCAATACCCTGCGCTTCCTCGGTCTCAGACCCGTAGCGTGCCAACTGCACTGAGCCGAGCATAGCGCGGTAACCGGCCTCATCGGGGTTGAGGATCACCGAGCGAGGCCGCAGATCGGGCACGTGAGGCGGAGCAGGGGCACGCACCCATTCGGGAATATTCTTGAGTTTAGCGGCGATCAGGTTTGCGGCATCCAAAATAGCGACGTCATTACGCCACGCGACTGTCAAATAAAGAGGCGTTTCATCGCGTGTTGGGAAGTATTGATAAAAACTAAACAGCTGACCGTCGGAGGCACCTCGAAACCCATAAATAGACTGTTTCGGGTCCCCCACCGCCATGACCGGATGCTCAGGCTGACCGGGACGCCCATCATGCCCGTCGCGAGCGCCATATAAATCAGCGAAGAGCCGCAGCTGGGCGTGCGATGTATCCTGAAACTCGTCAAGAAGCACAACCTTATAGCGTTCCCGCTCCAGCTGTGCGGCGGCTGGCACCTCACGGGCGATCCGCGCCGCCAACGCGATCAAGTCGCCGTAATCGAGCACCTGCATACGCGCTTTCACTCGCGCATACCGCTGCACAAGCTTCGCCAAAATAATTTTGGCTTTCAGCCTCTCTATGACCTTTTTCGCGTTGGCGCTGGGACCGGGCGAGCTGAGTGATTCGTACGCCGCCAGGTGTGCGGAACAAAATTCGATAACCTGCTGCGGGCTTACCAAATGTTCGGCGCACTCCCCCGACAGCTGCAAAAGGCTCTGCACAATCGTACTTTTTGAGGCGACTCCCGAGGCTGAGCTGGCGGCGGGCAAGTCACCGTCCCAGTACTGCACGATCTGCGCGGCGAGCTGCCAGGCTTGAGCATCGCCAAGCATTTGTGCATCCTGCTCAACGCCCAGGCGCAGACCGTATTCTTTGACGAGATTATTCGCGTATGAGTGGTAGGTAGAGACGGTGGGCTCGGAAGAGCCTGCAAGAAGTTCTTCTTCGCTCAGCTCAATCAGGTTACGCTCGCGCAGAATATTTAGGCGGGTGCGCATGCGATCGCGCAGCTCTCCTGCGGCTTTGCGGGTAAAGGTAACGCCCAGAACTTCGTCGGCGCGCACGATTTTATTGGCCACAAGCCACACCACACGATCGACCATCGTCGCGGTCTTTCCCGAGCCCGCGCCAGCGATCACCAGCCGCGGTTCAAGCGGCGACTCAATAATGCGAACCTGTTCATCGGTGGGCGGGTTCAGCCCCAGCGCATGCGCGATCTCGCGGGCGCTAAGTCGGGCAGGTTGGTGTGCTGTTCCCCCGGATACTCCGGATGCGCCACGGTCGCCGTCATGCTTGTGCGGCTGATCCGGTTCAGAGGTAGTCATACGGTACGTATCCATTCCTGACGGGGTGATAGTGTCAGCTGTATCAGATGTGATACAGCCACAGGATGCAGTTTACCACCGACGCAGTTCAGAATAGAGGCCGCACGTCACCCTCTAGGCACCACTAACTAGTGTCCTGTGGGAGCCTGTCGTTTCTGCCGGGGTTGTCTGCCCGGCACACGAGCGAGCCGAAAGTGCCGTTGCCGGGCTAGTCCTGAGTGATCTGGCGTCCCTGCGGGCATAGAGGGCAAATTTCCGGCAGTCGGCAGGTTTCCCCGGGCCGATGCCGCGTCTGCATAACAGCACCGGCGATCAGCTCCGCCGCACGCTGAACCAGCTGAACCGCCCAGATACCGGTATCTGGGTCGAGCGCATCTTGCTCTTGCGGGCGGTTTCGGGAGGTTGCTGCGGTGCCGTCGCCCAGCTGCACGAGCGCGGCTCCCCCGGATTTGCGCGTGAAAACCTCGAAACGCTGGGGCGCCGCCTCGCGGTGCTCAAGCCCGGCAGGAATATCAAGACCGTCAGGCTCAACGCCGAAATCACGGCTCATGGCATCCCCGGCGCCCGCCTCTACCGCTACCTGATAGGCGGCAAGCTGAGCATGTTCGGCGATCTGGTTTTTATTGGGTTTGGTCTTGCCCGTCTTCAAATCAACGATGACGTATCGGCCGTCCTCGGTTTTCTCCAGCCTATCGACTCGCCCAGAGATCTGGGCGTTCACGGTATCGCCGGGAACCAAAACCCGGAAGGACCCCTCGACACCCACGAGTTCGCGGTGATCACCCGGCATAATCTCATTGATATACACCGCGAGTTTATCCACCATTTTCTCGGCACGTTCACGTATCTGCTGCCCCTCCCAAGTATCAGGCAGCGCAAGCGTACTCAGGCGTTCTTCAAGCTGACCGCGCAGGGTCATATAATCGGCATCCGGGTACTCTTCTGCGATCGCGTGAATGAGCGTTCCCAGCGAGCGCGAGGTATCGGTCTGCGCCTCGGCACGAGCCGCCGATACGAACCAGTCCAGGGGCGATTTATGAATCGTCTCGATACGCGAGGGCGATACCGGAACTGTGAGTTTTTCGGGGTCACCAGATTCAGTCGGCAAGCTGTCGCGGTGTGGATGCGGTGTAAACGCATTCTGCTCGGTCGAGAGAGGTAAAAGTCCCCACCACTGTTCCGGGGCTGCTCCGGGTGCCCCCGCCTGCGCCAGCCTGTTGAGCTGTGCTGCCGCAGCATTTGCCAAGGTAGGGTCTGTGTCTTGAGCCTGCGCATACCGCCTCAGTTCCGCGACGAGGGCGCGCAGGGTCATAGGGCGGCGCACGTGGGTGATGTCGGCGGTGCGCGCATCCGGCACGAGAATATCGAAAAATTCGCTGGGTGCGTCTTCCGTTGAGCTCACGGCGGTGACAACGAGCCTTTCGTTCGCCCGCGATATTGCCGTGGAGAACATGCGTAATTCGTCGTGCCGCACCGCCCGCACACGGTCGCTCATGCGCACCTGCTGAGCTGCGGCAATACCCATATCGCAGATGTCGGTCAGCTCACCAGCTTTGAGGAGCGAGCCTCGCACCGTCGTATTCGGCCAGGTTCCATCCTGCAGCCCGCAGACGTAGACGGTCTGCCAGTGCCTGCCCACCGCGAGTGCCGGGGTGAGGATTTCAACCGCATCGTAGCGTTTGCCGCGCGCCGCGAGAGTATCCATGGGAAGGTCTTGGGCATCGATATAGTCGAGGAACAGCTCAGCGGAGGAACCGGGCATCTGGTCGACGAAACGAGTAGCCGCCTCAAAAAGCCCTATCATGGCGTCAAGATTTCGATGCGCCCGCTCGGCTTCCGGCCCGGTCTGCGCGCTTTCGGTCACCCAAATTTTTTCGAGTCCGCTTGCCTGCCACAGTGCCCAGAGTACGGTTTCGGCGTTGGCGCCGCGTTCGGTGAGGGCCTTATGTCCAGCGGCAAGTACACGTGCCACGCGGCGTACCGCCGCACCGATACCTTGCGCCGGAAGTGCCTGCGGGTTCAAGAGGGCGCCCAGCAGAAGATCGTCGCTACAACGGTGCCCGCCCGCTCGCAGTTCTGCGGCGCGAAGCTGCTGACGTAGACGGCGCACTTCCATGCTGGATGCGCCCCCAAGCCGCGAAGTCAGCAAGGTAATCGCGTTGTGAGCGCCGCTGCCGGGATTTGTGCGATTTTCTTCGGCGAGAACATCGGCTAGGCTTTGCCGCGCAAGCTTTTCGGCCTCGTCATCGGCAGAACGTGTGCCCGCCTCCGTGACAGCTTCGGGGGTTATATTCTCCGTGAGGCTCCCGTCAAAATCGTTATGATCCGGCAGTTTCAGGTAGTCGGCGCTTTGCTGACGGGCATAAACCAGCAGAGAAAGCGCATCCAGGAAAGGGCGTACAGCGGGTTCATCACGCACCGGAACCAGCGCTGCACCCGTCACGGTAGGGATGCCGGATGCCGCCAAAACACGCCGGAACCGCGAAACTTCGGTGCCGCTTCGCACGATAATCGCCGAACGCGCATACGCCGCTCCCCGGTACAGATAGTCCTCAAGAAGGAGTTGTGCTACCTGGTTCGCCTCGTCCTGAGGAGAACCCAGAAGGTACCCGAAAACCCCCTCGGGAAGTTCATCAGAGTGCCGCGGATCAAGCAGGTCACCATCATCGCTGAGGCGCAGGAGCGCAGATTCCTCATATTTACTCGGTGCGGCCTGCGGTTTGCGCGGCGTAGGTACATTCGCAATCACGGGGAGCCGACGCGCGATATTCCGCCAAGCCAGGGTGATGGGCGCATTCATGCAGTACGAAGTCTTCAGTTCTTCTCGCTGCAATTCCGGGAAAATCTGGGGTAAAGTCGCCGCTAGGTCGGGGCGCGCACCGCGGAACCCCTGCACCACGGTTTCGGTGCAGCAGGTAATTAACACCCGTGCGAACGGGGCAAATGCGGCCTCCACTGCCTCGCGCTGATCGCCCGTGTATGTGGCAAGAACCTGCGCCGGCTCGCGCCCTACTAGGATGCGCATCAGCCGATACACGGAGGGGCTAAGTTCCTGCGCATCGTCAATCAGGATCAAGTCGAAGCGCGCGCGTTCTTCCCGCAAATATTTGGGGTTTGCCAGCAGGAAGGCGCACGCCTCATGGATTAACGCGGCGGGATCGTAAGCGTTTGGGGCACGCAGACGACGAATTTGCTGGTACTCGGTATAGAGCTGCGCCACCGAATGCCAGGCCGGGCGGTCCAGGGTTTGCGCCAGGTTTTCAAGTTCTTCGGCGGTTAGCGCATATTCGGCAATACGGTCAAAAAAGTCCCGAATCTCCTGGCGGAAACCACGCGTACCTAGTGCCTCATGCAAATCGGCGGGCCAGCGCACCGCCGCGCCTTTGCCTTCGCGGTGCCCCGCCAGGATTTCGCCGATCATCACATCCTGTTCGGGTCCGGAAAGCAGCTTCGGAGCGAACTCCACCCCGGGCAAAAGTCCCGACACATGCGCGCGACGCAGCAGATCGAAGGCATACGCAGCCCACGCGCGAGTGGGCGCGGTAGACATGCTGCGGTCAATACGCCGTGCCAGCTCATCGCGCACACGAGTAGCACCCGCGCGGGTAGGGGTCAGCACCAAAAGCCGCGCGGGATCGCCCCCGGCGTTTAGAAAATCTACCGCCGCCGTAATCACGCGCTCAGTCTTGCCCGTACCGGGCGCCCCCAGGATGAGTGTAGCCGTCATGGCTTTAAGTTTATCGGGGTTTCTCGGCGCTACGCAGACGTGTCCTCTGCCTGAGAACGTCACGAAGCATCGGGCATTTACACGCGAACTCCGCTAGGCTTGAGCTATGAGCTGGATAGATGCCCCTCGCGCAACCTTCGATTTAGAGACCACCGGTGTCGATGTGACCACCGCCCGCATCGTGACCGCTTCGCTGCTTCTGCTGAACCCGGATGGGAGCGTGCAGCGAGCTGGCGAGTGGCTGGCTAACCCCGGCATTGAGATTCCCGAAGGTGCCGCATCCGTGCACGGTATCACAACCGAATATGCGCGCTCCCACGGACAACCTGCCCAGCAGGTGATCTGGGAGGTCGCGGGTGCGATCGGTTCGCTCTTCCTAGACGGCATACCCGTCATCGCGTTTAACGCCGCCTACGATTTTTCGGTGCTTCACCACGAGATGCTCCGCTATAACATCGCCCACGGCGAGCTTCCCGCCGGGCACATTCTTGACCCGTACGTGATTCATAAGCACGTTATTCCCCGCAAACGCGGCAACCGCAAGCTCGAAACCCTCACCACCGAGCACGGTGTGGTTCTAGAGAACGCCCACACATCTAAGGCGGATGCCCTCGCCGCCGAGCGACTACTCGTTAAGCTCGCCGAGCGTTTCCCCGAGATTGCCACAGATGCCGCTGCCCTCCACACGCATCAGGTTCAGTGGTCGCTTGATCAGGCGCGCGATTTCCAGGACTGGCTGCGCACTAAGCCGGGTAAAGAGAACGAGGTTATCGACGGTCGGTGGCCAATACGCCGCTAATTCTCTATCAGCCTCGTTGATTTCGTCACGTTGAACAGAGTCTGTTGAGGCTGCTTAACTCCCCTATTGACTAAGTATCGCGAAGATTATCTCGCCGGTTTTCAATACGTCCGGCACTATACCTGCGCGCCGCTAACGCCTATGCTAAAGAGGTAGGGGTTCTCGCCCCAAGGCGCAATGCAGCGCGCCGGTTATGTATCACATCAGCATTCAGAATTGTCATGGAATATCAAGACACCAACACGTACAGTATCTATCTCGGTTCCTCCCGCGAGCAACACAAATATATCGTGTCGCAATCGCAGGTGGTCCTCAAGCTCGGCAGAATCCTCATGAAATCGGGGGCAAGTGCCTACCGTATCAAGGCATCAATGGCGCGTTTAGCGAAGGCCGTGGGGCTGCAGGAACATCATGCGCAAGTGACCTTCACAGAGATCGCCACCTCATCATATGCAGACGGTAATTTCCGTACTGAAGTTGCCGAGCAGCGCACGATGGGCATTAATTCCTACAAGATTGACCTGTTGGGTAAGTTCATTTCTGAGCTTCCCGATCGCATATCTCCATCTGAGGCTGATGCCGAGATTACCCGCATCGATTCCATGCCGCATCTCTACAAACGCTGGATGCTCTCCCTCGCCTCCGCCGTAGCCTGTACCGGGTTCGCCTTCCTCAACAGGGGTGGTCTGGTGGAATGCCTCGTCGTGTTTATTGCCGCTGGTGCCGGGCAATTTTTGCGTTCTACCCTGATGAAGCGCGGTACAAGCCATATGGCGATTTGGATGGCGTGCGGATTTCTTGGGGCAGGAACCTATATTGGAATTATTAGGCTTCTGGTGGCTCTAAACCTCGTGGGAAGCGACCATATGGTGGGGTTCATCTCCTCAATTCTGTTCTTGGTGCCAGGATTCCCTATGGTGACCGGCATGCTCGATATTTCCCGTATGGATTTCCTGGCCGGTGTTTCACGCCTGACCTATGTGGCGGTACTTTTGGTGAGCGGGTCTTTCGCGGTGTGGGTTCTTGCCTCGCTCTTCGAGATTCCGCTTTTGCAAAATATTCGCCCGGATATTCCGGTGGGGTTATATATCCTGCTGCAGGTTATCTCATCGGGAGTTGCTGCCGCCGGGTTTGCCATGCTCTTTGCCGCATCTCCCGTGGCGTGCGTATGGGGCGGCGTTATTGCCGCTATCGCTAACCCGGCGCGTATTTGGCTTGTGGAGGCGGGCTGGGCTCCCCATATGGCGGCGACGGTCGCGGTGTTCGGGGTCGGCATTATGGCGGAGATCGTGGCGCCGCTGCACGGGCGTAAATATTCTCGTATCTCCTTGTCGGTGCCTGCTGTGGTGACGATGGTTCCGGGTGTGCCGTTTTATCTGTCAATGTCGTATTTTTCGGGCGGGAATATGTACGCGGCTACCAATGGTTTCGTGCAGTCGCTCCTCACCTTCTTGGCCCTGGGGCTAGGGCTGGCGTTTGTGCGCCTTCTTTTCGATAAGAACTGGCTCTTCGATCAGGATACTCAGGTGATGAAAAAACTCGATAGCGCCTCACATATGCGGTAGATCTTCTGCAATGAATGCGTGACGGCTCGTCGTTTAGGTGGCGGATTCTGCAAGCTTCCGTGACGAGTCAGCAAACCTGTGCCCTATCTCGTGTGCTACGTTTGTATTGTTTCAGGGGTTTTGTGCCGCTCACACTCACCAACCAAGCGACTGCTCTTCCGGTATCGCTTGTTTGCACGGCATATTTTCCTCTCGACCACTTACCGAACGAGAAAGATCACCGTCATGCTACACCGCATTATCCAGCGCCCTCTGAATACTGCCTTTGATAAACTTTATGCCCGCCGTGCCGCCAAGTTCCCTATAAGTCCAGATGGCGTTTTGCGCGTCAGACATCCGGCCTTAATCCTTATTTCGGTCTTCATTTCGGCTCTGGTGGGCACTCTGCTCACAGCTCTTATCGTGTATATGGTGCTGCATCCAAACACAACGCAAACGCCCCAACAATCACTCTCAATCCTGGGATCTTTTATCCTGTGTGTTGTTATCTTTTATGCCTTAGCCGTTTGGGCGTACCTCAACTATAGAAATATCTACGTTGAGACAGCGCGTGACTATGTAGAGCAACGAAATGCTTTCGGCCGGATTACCCGCATCTATTACAGCGAGGTAAGCGCTTACAGCTATTGGTACGAGTACAACAACAAAATACTGACGCTGTTCTCCTCTGACGGCCGTCAAGTTTCTTTCCGCCCCAAAATATACCGTGGGGAACGTGTGCTCGCGGTTTTGGCGTTTAGGATGTATAACTCCCGCTGGCCTGACCCGCGAAACAGCAGCGATCAGCACATTGTCGAAACTCAAGCAGCAAACGGTATCGCCGAAAAAGCCCTCTGGAATGAGCATCCGGTCGGTAAGAACCTGTTGATGCCGCAAGACATTCAGTAATTCCACAGTAAACGGTGGGAGCAGAAATTATTTGGCTGTTTCTGCTCCCACCGTTTATTGTCAGGGGCTATATTCCGGGTGAAATTATCTGAGGCTTGCAGGTTTTACGATGCGCTCCCCTGCGGTGGGTTTTGATTCTGCTGATAGTTGTGGGGCTGCTGCAGGTATCCATAGGGGCTCATCTGCTGGTTCGAGGGCTGCTGACCTGAATTCAGATAGCCCTCTTGAGGATACGCGTTCTGCGGGTATTGTGGCGGCATTGGTTGTTGTGGGGCAGCAGTCTGTTCGGGCGTTATAAATCCATTTACTTGAGGGTATTCCATCAAGAAATCGGTTACTTCATATTTGGAGTCTGCTAGTTTCATGATCACAAGTTCATCTTCAGGGTTCTCAAGGTCAGGCCAACGACCAGAACGTGCCCGCGCATAGAGCAAGGCGCCAAAGATTCTTTCTTGAGGTTTGGCCGGAATACATGAGAAAACTGTGTTTCCCCAGGGATCTATCAGATAAAGATCATCGCTAAGGTCTTGAGTAATTTTCCAGTGCTGCCCATCTAAGGTTTGACGTTTCCTTTTGGGACTGTATATATACCCGTCAATAGCTGCAAAGGGAGTAAATTTTTCTTTCCCGAAGACGGTCTGAGTCAGGAACCCTTCAGAGGTTATATCGATATAACTCATATCATGCTGAGCAACGAGGAAAAATAAACCTAATATCAGGATGGGTCCACCATATGCAAAGATTGTTATCTTAATGGTATGCGACCCATCATATTCTCCTGAAAATATGAGTGGAGCAAAATACAGATATCCAATAACTAAAATATAGAGAATATAGTTAGCTCCATGAAAGCGCCGTACGCGGTACGGATGTTTTTTAGACTCCACCCAAGATTGTGCCAGCGAGAAAATAAGGTGAATAGAACATAGCACTGCCACGGCAATCCAGGCAAAAACCATTATAGAAACTCCATATCATCGGTGATATTTCCCTACCAGGATACCCTGAGAGGTACCCAGGTCTCATGCACAGTTCCTCCCTTAAAAATCCTGTCGCCATCGATTAACGGTTAGATACCTGACAACCACATCTTTCGTGTACTCCGCCAGAATTTTTTCATCCTCTGAGTACCCCAGCTGAGGCCATCGTTCCTGCATACCGCGAAACATCAAGCACTGTCCCACATAATCCGGCATGGCCGAATGACGTACCTGTGTCTGAAGAATTTTTTTACCTTCGTGATTGATCACGCGGAGCCTATCGCCGCGGGAAGTATTCACAGCGTGTCGATCTCCCATAGACACGCGAAGGGTTCCTTCGAAATCAAATCGAGCTGGGCGATAATCGTACCCTTTGATATCAGAAAAAGGAATATTATGCACTCGCCCAAAACCACTACGAAAGACAAACCCCGAAGGAACAAGTTCGATATACCGAATCGTGAGACCACGTATAAGGAGAATAATAAAAATAAAGAATGCGAATATTAGGCACATCGGTACAGCAAAAAGTACGATGACTATAGGAGTCCCTGCGCTTGGCGTCAGAATGACAGAAAGAACAAATGCAAAGAAACTGCCAAAGCCCACCAGAAAAATATCAACAATCACTAGAATCCACCACGGGTATCGTGCCCGCCGAAGCATTGCTTCGCTCTCACGTTTAGCTCTCATCCCCAAATAGGTAATATGTAACGCTGCACAGGTAAGCAACACACCACCAGCAATACCTGCACTCACAAAAACTGATGTATTCACAGGTGTACATCCTTCCACGGTCCTTGACGTTCTATAGATTATTTAAATAATTCTTTGGTGAGTGTCTAAATATTCTGATTCTTGCAACTGGTGCTAGAGTCCCCCATTCTGTTCTTTATTGGCATTTCAAGGCTAGCATTACATCTCCTCCAATACGGGATATTTAAGTCTTAGAGGGAAGACTTTGCTCCTCCTTGCATCAGGTCTTTGACCCTCCAGCGTGCAGCCCTTCAACACAGATCGTCAGCAAATCCCATAATTCTTGCCGTTTCGCATCGCTGAGTCCACCCACCATGTGCTGCTCAACATCGCGGATGCGCCCGGTCGCCTGATCGAGCACACGCTCCCCTTCCGCTGTGAGTATGGTCGGTAGCGCGCGACCTCGGGGGGCTTGTTCTGCTCGCTCGATCAAACTGCGTTCTTGAAGCCCTCGCAAAAGCGTATTCATCGTTTGGCGGGTTACGAAAGCCTGCCGCGCCAGCTCAGCGTTAGAAGCACCCGGGGTAGATTTTAGAATTTCCAGGCACACGTATTGCGCAACGGTAATCCCAAGCGGGCGCAGAACCTCTTCCATGCGCGAGCGCAGCAGCGATTGCACTTCTTTGAGTCGGTATCCAATAAGTTGATTAAATTCCTCTTGCCTCATGTCAATATTCTGACATATGCTGTTAATGTCAGCATACTGACATGCAAAATATGGTCTACTTGAGGAGGACTATCATGACGGTGACTGGCCCTAGCTTCATCGCATTGCAGGTGCGCGATCTTGAGCGTTCCGCGAAGTTCTACGAAACCTATCTCGGCTTGCGCCGCACCCCGCAAGCGCCGCCGAATGCCGTGGTCTTCGCAACTGAGCCCATCCCCTTCGCCGTGCGCGAGCCGCTGCCCGGGGTAAACCTTGACGAAATTTCGCGCCCCGGTTTGGGTGTAGCCTTGTGGATGCACGGTAGCGATGTGTGGAACCTTCTTACGAAGCTCAAGGAAGCTGGCGTGCGCATTCTGCAAGAACCAACACCCGGACCTTTCGGTGAGAGCATTATTTTTGCTGACCCGGACGGGTACGCGGTGACGGTACACGATCGGGCCTAAAGATCCGCTTCAAGACATAATCTGGAGTCCGGGGTTTATCAATACCGTGTGAGCCCCGGACTCTTGGTACTCTTCACGGTTTTAGGAGGTTCTTATGCGCTACTGGGTTGGAGTAGCCTCACGCGATCATGTTTTACTCGGCGTTGCGGGCGGATTCTGCCAGGTTTGCCACGGCAAACAGGCACCGCTGGCACGCATGAAACGGGGAGATTGGATTCTGTATTACAGCCCTAAAACCGGTATGAATTCCGGTGAAAAAGTTCAGGCTTTTACCGCTGTGGGGCAGATTGTGGACGACCGAGTCTACCAGTTCCGCATGGCCGAAAATTTTGAGCCGTTCAGGCGTGATGTTGTGTTTCAGGATGCACCGCATCCGTGTCCGATTGAGGTAGCACGCGAGCGCCCCGAATGGCGGAGTTATGCGAAACAGCTGCGGTACGGACATTTTGAAGTCTCCCACGACTTCTTCGAGCACATTTACCGTTACATGATGGCGAGCAAGCACGAGATAACCCCGAACAAGCGTTAGGCGGCCATGCGACTGTATGGCCATGCTGACCCATCGGCGGCAGCAAAGTGTGGGCGATCGGGCATGTGAAAACAAATCTAAACTGCCCGTTATATTCGGTTGCCAACTCACCCAGGTCCGTGAGTATTGACGCAGCGTCGCTGTCCGATGACCGATAACCGCCTATCATGGGATAAGAGACTTTCAGGCGCCCACACACGAAAGGTTACCCATGAGCGTATCAGCTGAACACCACCTTGCACACCAGCACAGCGAAGAGCTTTTTGAACGCTCCCGTTCCGTAATCCCCGGCGGGGTAAACTCCCCCGTGCGCGCTTTCAACTCCGTGGGCGGCACGCCCGCCTTTGTGACCCGTGCATCCGGCCCCTACATCTATGATGCTGACGGCAACGAATACGTGGACCTCGTCTGTTCGTGGGGTCCGGCGATTCTTGGGCACGCGCATCCGCAGGTTGTTGCGGCGGTTCAAGAGGCTGCCTCACGCGGACTGTCGTTCGGCGCTGCGTCCGCACCCGAAGCAGAACTCGCAGAGCTTGTGGTCGATCGCATCAACACCGCGATCCCCGGCGCAATCGAGCAGGTACGTATGGTATCTACCGGCACCGAAGCCACCATGACTGCTATTCGCCTGGCACGCGGCATCACCGGGCGCGATAAAATTATCAAATTCTCGGGCTGCTATCACGGGCATGTGGATGCGCTGCTCTCTGAAGCAGGCTCCGGCGTGGCGACTCTCGCCCTACCCGGCTCGGCGGGCGTGACCGCAGCAACCGCATCCGAAACTATCGTGCTCCCCTACAACGATCTTGACGCTGTGCGCGAGGCTTTCGCCACGCATCCGGGAGGAATTGCCGCCGTCATTACCGAAGCCGCCCCCTGCAATATGGGCGTGGTGACTCCCGAACCGGGCTTTAACCGCGGCCTGCGCGAAATTACGCAGAGCAATAATGCCCTGCTGATTTTTGATGAGGTGCTGACCGGTTTCCGTGTCTCGTCTGCCGGGTACTGGGGTAAATTTGCTCCCGAAGATAACGGCTGGGTTCCCGATATTTTCACTTTCGGTAAAGTGATCGGCGGCGGTATGCCGATCGCCGCACTCGCCGGTAAACGTGAGGTGTTGGAGCATCTGGCACCGACCGGCCCCGTCTACCAGGCGGGCACGCTCTCGGGTAATCCGCTCTCGGTGGCATCCGGCATTACGACCCTCAAACTTGCCGATGATGCCCTCTACCGCACGCTCGATACACGTTCGGAACAGCTGCAGGCTGCACTGACGCAATCGCTTACCGATGCCGGGGTGGATCATTCGATTCAGACGGCGGGCAACCTGTTCTCGGTTGCCTTTGGTACCGGCGAGCACGGCGTGCACAACTACGCCGATATTAAGGGTTCTGCCACCGCCAAATACACGGCATTTTTCCACGCCATGCTTGATGCTGGCGTATACCTTCCCCCAAGTGCTTTTGAGGCGTGGTTCCTCTCCGGAGCACACGACGATACCGCGATGGAACGCATCATTGAAGTGCTCCCGGGCGCGGCACGTGCGGCAGCTAAGGCATAGCACATCCTCTGACCCAGCACTTTCCCACAAAATCTCGTTATAAATTCCGGACTCTGCCCGCCGCCAGCAGCAGCTTCTCAGCTTTGCTGACGGCGGGTATTTTCTGAGATATTCATCCATACTGTGAACATCGCAAAAGCGAACAACGTAGAATGCTGTTATGGACTTTCGGGATATTTGGCTTATAGCATTCATCGTATATTTGGGGCTATGCCTGCTCATTGAGGCGGTCTATCCGGTGCGGGTGCGTAAAAAGTATGCGCTCAAAACCGAGCACGCTAAGTGGTTTTGGTCGTATAAACACTTTTTCCTGTACCTTTGGGCATGGATTGTTAACGCGTCCCTTTTCATGCTGTTCTGGGAGTTTAATGAAATACTCCGCCCCATAGCCCTATCTCTCCCGTTCCTGATGGTATATGCAGCGGCACGTATTGGGCGGCGCAACTACCGCATCTTCCACGGCGCTTCTCCAGACGACCGCGCTGTAGGTATGCCCAAAATCTACAGCGCTACCCTGGGTAAGCTCAGCAAGCCCCTGCGTACGACGGGTCATCAATCTGGACTAACGCTAGATCATGACCTGAGCACTACCGCGCTGATAAGCGGCCTTATCTTTTTCGCGTCCATTGCCCTGTTTTTACTTCGGCTGACCGATATCGATTTTGAATACGCGCCGCCGGTTCCCTATAACGCTATTATTCTGGGAATCGGATATATTGCCGGTATCGTCGCGCTCGTCTCGTATACGAACTCGTACCTTGTCTCCACCCCCACTCTTCTGCAGGTCGGCCGGGGACCTTTCCGCAACCCGCGCGATATTCCATACCGCCAGCTGAGGAGTTACCGCGTGGTGCCTCAAGACCCAGATGCCACTGACCCTGATACCAAAGATTTATCGCAGTGGAATCTGGAATTTAAGGTACCTCGGGCCAACAAATATACGAAAGAGCTGCGCGACCCCAATCTTGAGTATTTGGTTCGGCAGATTGCCTTCCGCGTGGAGCAAGAACGCTGGGCTGACGATAACTCCCCTGCCGACCGAGAACGGCTCGAAGAATATGGCCGGGATGCGCGCCTCGTGTGCATCACTAAGGGCTATATTCCAGCCGGTAAACACGCGCAGGAGGCGGCAGATCGCGCATCCTTCAAGCAGACACATTAGAGTTTTCCTCGCTCTGCTGCACAGGCACAAAGATGGGTTCTCTAATATCGTGACGCTATCGCAGAAATGCTGGTTTCACGTTTTATGGAGAGCCTATCTTTGAATATTCTTCGCTTTTTGACGATATCTTCTCAATCCGGCACTAAAAGTTATGACAGTAAAGTAAATCTTCTACATTTCTTCAACGGTTTTCTGAGAATATCCTATTAAATTAAATATTTTTTACGTAAACTTTGTGATTGGTTCGCACAAAACGTTTATTCGTCGTACAGTTGCACTAGAGGCACTCTTTTGAGGATCTTCTGCCCTGTATTGTGCGTACCGTTTTGCGCATCCGCACCATGAAATGCGGATATAAGACGCGGCTCTCGCAAGGTACTCGGCGAATCCTCAAAGATTGCCTTGACCTTCCCTAAAGAAGATCACAACGTTCTGCGGCTGGGCGCAAACCTTCCGGATCGGCTAATTCAGGCCGAGAGTATGCGTCACACCATCGTCGGTTAGCTCGCCTGCTGTGCAACACTGAGGTTCTTCTGTGGGGGTACATATCACTTCCGACTATTCACCAACCACTACAACTCAGAAAGCCAATTCACCGATGAGCATCAGCAATAACTTCACCACCTGTACACGCCGAGCCGCGTTCGGTTTTCTAGGAGCTTCGTCTCTGGTAGCGCTCTTGACCGCCTGCGACGACGAGGACAAGCCCGGGGCACGGCCCAGCACGACAACCAGCAGCGCCGCCGCGCCTGAGACCGAACCTCCAGAACCTGCCGATTCACCCAGTGCCGCCCCCAGCTCGTCCGGGCCCAAGTATTCCGGCAAGTCTAAAGCTCCTGCGGGAGAGTTCCGAGCGGCCGATATTTACGGCCCGGCACAGAATGTTCCTAAACCCACAAATCCACCTGGCTACACCGAACCCACCCTTGACGGCATGATGAAAAGCATGAAGGCATGGACGCAATGGCGCAATTACGGCATGCAGACAGGTGATTACACCGAGGCATATAAGTTTGTGTCTAAAAACCTCGTCGAAGAGATTAATGCTTACAACGCAGATGCAAAACTGTACCACGACGGTGGCTGGATTATTGGCGGTGAGCAGCGCTCTTATGATTTCAGAAATGACCCCGTTCACCAGGGTAACGGCGTGTATTCCTGGGATTTCTTCGTGGGATGGTCCTATATCATCACCGTAGGCGCAGATGGCCGGCACAAGCGCAGCAGGAATACCAACTATGCCGATAATCTTTACACGCTTACCGTTCATTATGAAGAAACAGGTTGGATTATCGACAGCATTACCCGCAAGCAAGCCCAGAAATAATTCTTAGATTTTGCTTTCCTAGCCGTGTTAATCCCCGCCGGTACATTCATGATGGATGCGCTGGCGGGGATTTCCAAAAACTGTAGGCTAATACATATACTTAAAAAAGGAACTCGATGGAAATCTCCAAATTGTTGCGCCAGGGTATTTTAGAAGACGGTATTACCTGGAGTTCTGAGCTACTTATAGAAAGATTCCATAGATACCGCTATAGAATTGATAACACTCACGGAACCGGTGAACCCGCTATTTTCATTGGGTTAAACCCAAGTTTAGCCGGAAGCTTTAGAACCTCCGATCCTACGGTAAAAGCTCTAACTCAGGCTATGCTGGGAACCTGTCGTTTTCTCGATCCCGCGCATTCTGCACCATTGCTGCACGCCCGTACAGTGCTACTTATTAATCTATTTACCTTCGTAGAACCAAATGCACACAATATAGATTATTCCCTAGACCAGCATGCGGTTGCCGAATTAGAGACGGTACTTACCGAGTTCCCGCACGCGCCAATCGTCTGTGGCTGGGGCAAAGAGAATAATTCACCTGAGAGCCGGGAAGTGTGGCATCAGCAGATAAGCGAGTTTATCCGGCGGCTCGCAGATCGTTCCTGCTACCGTCTGGAGCTACCATATTCCCATGTTCCTGATGGCTCATTGGATGCGCGTTCCTGGTCACCGCGAGGTATCAACAGTGCCCTCAGGAACTTGCCGTCTGGTACCCGCATGGTCCTTGCCCGGTTTACTCCCCAATAAAGTATCCCTAGGGTTAGTCTTCACGCAGCCAGCGGGCGGCTTCGGTTGCATAGTAGGTGAGAATCATGTCTGCACCCGCGCGGTGAATCGACCGCAGAGCCTCCAACGCCACGGCACGACGATCGATCCAGCCGTTTGCTGCGGCGGCCTCAATCATGGCGTACTCCCCCGACACCTGGTACGCCGCCACCGGCACAGGTGAAAACTCGGCGACCTCACGCACAATATCGAGATAGCTTCCGGCAGGCTTGACCATCACCATATCGGCGCCCTCGTCAATATCGGTCTGCACCTCTAGGAGAGATTCGCGGCGGTTCGCCGGATCCTGCTGATACGTTTTGCGGTTCCCGGTAAAGCTAGACTCCACCGCGTCGCGGAACGGACCAAAGAACGCGGAGGCATACTTCGCCGAATACGCCATGATAGAGACGTTCTGGAACCCGGCCTCGTCCAGTGCGGCGCGCATTGCGGCAATCTGTCCGTCCATCATGCCCGAAGGCGACACCGTGTGCGCCCCGGCGCGTGCCTGAGACACCGCCATCTTGCAGTACAGTTCCACGGTTGCATCGTTATCGACAATCATGGTGCCGTAACCATCATCGACAAGCACGCCGCAGTGCCCGTGAGAGGTGAACTCATCCAGGCAGGTATCGGCCATAATAACAACCTCGTCGCCAAACTCTGCCCGGCAGGCAGCAATAGCGCGGTTCAAAATACCGTTGTCGTCCCAGGCCGCCGAGCCTACCTCGTCCTTATCATCGTCAAGCGGAACCCCGAAGAGGTCGATGCATTTAATGCCCGCCTCCGTGGCCTGACGCACGGCGGGAATCAGAGATTCTAGAGTGTGCTGGTACTGGCCGGGCATTGAGGAAATTGGCTGTGGTTCGCTAATGCCGTCGCGCACGAAAAACACCTGAATAAGCTGCTCGGGACGCAGCGCGGTCTCGGCGGTGAGGGCGCGCATCGCGGCGGTGGTGCGCAGTCGGCGGGGTCGTCGGGTAAGGTTCATCGACATAGCCTTTCTAAAATACTTCTATTATTTAGCGCCTAGGCGGAACGCAGCAGTTCAATGGCTGCTAGAGCTAGGGCCTCCGGGGTGGGAGAAGCAGCCGTCCTATGGCGCAGCCCTAGCTCCTCGCACGTGCGGGCGGTCGTACGGCCAATAGCTGCCACCGGCGGGGTTCGTTCAGGGTTTGGGTTCTCCCCCACCAGTTCTTTGAGCCTTGACGGAGCGGTGGCAACAATAACGTCTACTGCGGCGGAATTCGAGCCAGTACCGGCAGTAAGCTCACGCGCATTCACACAAGAAATCTCCCCCGCCTCAAGTACGGAGGCGGTCGCCGGGACCATCTCATATACCACCGCACGCACGGCACGGAAGCCTAATCCCACTAGCCCTTCACGCAGAGTTGAGCGGGCGTTTGCCCCTTCGAAGACGAGCACGCTCACCTGAGCAGAAAGCATATCGTCCCAGCCCAATGCGGCAGATTCCGGGGTATTCTGCGGCTTACGCAGACTCTCAGGGATGCCCAGCTCAGGGTTGGCGCCCTCGGTAGGAAATTCTGCGAGCATCCCCAGAGCATCCTGTTTTTCGGGCATGAAGTGGGGTTCCAGGCCGATCTCGCGTAGTGCCCGTGCTGTTGCGGATCCCACGCAGGCGATCCGGGTTCCGCCATCGCGCAGTGCCCATGCAAAGGATGTGCCAAAAAGCTCGGCGCAGGAACGCACCGCATTCGCGCTCGTGAAAGTAGCCCAGAGAAAGGCTCCGTCCGCCGCTAAGCTCACCAAGGAAAACAGCGAATACTCGGGCGCAACTGTACGGGGCAGCTGCATGGGCGCAAAATCCACCTGAATCTTCGGAATGCCTCGCTCCGCCGCCAAATCGTTCAAAGCACGCTCAAAAGGCGCACCTTGAGCCGCCGTGCGGGTCAGCAGAACACGAGCCACCTCTATTTCACCTCAAGACCGGCAAGGGCTGCGGCGCCCATCTGAAGCAGGTCTTCGGCAACGCGAATACCCAATCGTTCAGCACCGGGAACATCAAGCTCACCAGTGGCGGACGTGTGTCGCAAGCTTTCGGTACCGTCAGGCGATGCGACAACTGCTGTGAGCACAAGATCGCCGTCTTTGACGGTGGCATAGGCGCCAATGGGGGCGGCGCATCCGGCCTCAAGACGGCGCAGAAGACGACGTTCAGCGGTGACCTCAAGGTGGGTTTCAAAGTGGTCGGCAGCAATAAGCGCTTCCCCCAGGGTGCGCACGGGCCGGGAAATTTCAGAGTCGAATAAGGTCGCGGTATCGGGGTTAGCAAATTCTGTTTCGCGCACTTCAATAGCGAGCGCTCCCTGCCCGGGAGCCGGGAGCATGCGGGAGGGGTCAAGGTACTCGGTAATAACGGATTCTTTGCCAAGGCGTTTGAGCCCCGAAACGGCGAGGATGACGGCATCGCAATCACCGGTGTTTTCGGTACCGATTCCACGGTGTGCGGCTTCGTCGGTTTCGGTGCTGTCACGCACGACGACTTGGCGGTTTCCGTGTTCTTCGAGCCCTTTCACGCGGGCTATACGAGTGCCCACGTTGCCGCGAATATCAACGATTTCAAGGTCGGGGCGCAGGGCATGTACCTGTGCGGCGCGGCGCGGTGACCCGGTACCGACGCGGGCACCCGTAGGTAGGGTATCGAGGGTGAGGTTATCGCGCGCTACCAGGGCATCGCGCGGGTCTTCGCGTTCAAGAATTGCCGCAATAACGAGCCCGGGGCACGGTTCGGCAGGTAAGTCTTTGAGGGAGTGCACCGCAACATCGACTCCACCGGAGGTATCACCGTCGAGAAGGCGCTGGCGCAGTGCGGCGGCGAAGACTCCGGTGCCGCCGAGGGTTGCGAGCGGTCCGGTGAGCACATCCCCGTCGGTTTTGACGGTGGTGATGTCAAAGGATAGGGTGCGTTCGGCACCGTGTTCGCGGGAGTGAGCGTTGAACACCTGAACGATGTGTTCAGCGGCAAGGGTGCTCTGGGTGAGCGCCAAGGCTGAGCCTCGGGTGCCGAGAATATAGGGGTCGCTCATGGTTCTCCTCAGGTTTTATGGGTACCGTATATGCGGGTTCATCACTCGGATGGGATCCCGCATATACGGCGGCGCTTATACGTGCTCATGACAGCAGGCACAGGTTTTCTTAGGGGTATACTCCGCGATCACAGGTTTTTCCTGACCGCGCTGGGGTTTACAGCAGTCGGGGTCACATTCGTCGAACCAACCGAGTTCGCCGGATATGGACTCCCCGAAAACGCTTTCGCGCCTGTCGTGGCCGGATTCTGCAGGCTCAGCCATACGCTCGGCAATCAGGCGGCGCAGCGATTCTACATAGGCGGGGTGCACGCCGGGAGTGGGGGTGCGCACCGCCACGATACCGTGGTTACGGCAGGTTTCCATCGCCTCGGTATCGAGGTCCCAGAGGACTTCCATATGGTCAGAGACGAATCCCAGCGGAACCATAATAATGCCGTCTACGTCACCGGCAATTTTATCGATGGCATCGTTAACATCGGGCTCTAGCCAGGGCGTGGAGGGTGAGCCGGAACGCGACTGATAGACGAGCTCCCAATCGATGTTATCCAGAAGGCTCTCGTCCTGTTCGCGGATCTTTGCAAGAATAGCGCGCGCCACCTGCAGGTGTTTCTCCACATAGGCGGAACCACCCTCGTAGTCGATTCCGCGCGGACCCGCCTCATTAGCGGCAGAGGTCGGCACCGAATGGGTGCAGAACATAATGCGAATGCGCCCATTCCCGGCAGCCGCTGTTCCGTCAGCAATGCGCTCCGCCACGGTACTGCGAACCTGTTTCAGCCCGTTCTCTAAGCCCTCAGTAAAGGCCTCAACGAACCCGGGGGCATCGAAAAATTGGCGAATCTTATCGATGCGCATGCGGTCTTGAAGACCGAGTTTCTCCAGCGCCACGCCGTAGTCTTCGCGGTATTGGCGGCAGCTGGAGTACCCGGGGTAGGCACTGGTGGCGAGCACCAGAATATTGCGGTGCCCTTCCTCATAAGCCTGCTGTACTACGTCGGTCACATAGGGTTTCCAGTTGCGGTTTGCCCACACGATCGGAATATGCGGCCCACGTTCCTGCATGGCTTCTCGAAGTGCCACCAAAAGCGCACGATTCTGCTCGTTAATGGGCGAGATACCACCGTTTGCGCGGTAGTGGGTGGCGACTTCCTCCAGACGTTCATCGGGTATGCCGCGCCCCGCCGTAACGTTGCGCAGGAAGGGAATCACGTCTTCCTGTCCTTCGGGCCCGCCGAAGGAAGAAAGAATCACCAGGTCATAGGGGGCGGGCACGGCGGTGCGAGAGCGTGTAATACCGCACTCCCCCCGGTACGACTTTAGCGTCTCGGGGGTGAGCACTGCTGGTCCGTTGGAGGCGGTATTTGCGGGGTCTGTAGCGTTCGGGCAAACATCGTCCGGGACGTTCCCGCAGCACCCTGCGCGTACGGTCTCACTCACGCGAGCACCTCGGCGACATCGGCGGCGTTCACACGACGACCGGTGTAGAAGGGAATTTCTTCACGCACGTGCAGGCGTGCCTCGGTATTGCGGAAGTGGCGCATCATATCGACCAGATCGACCAATTCGGGAGCCTCAAGGGCGAGTACCCATTCGTAGTCGTTCAAACCGAAGGTTGCCACGGTGTTCGCGAGCACCTGCGGGAAATCGATAGCCTTCATGCCGTGGTTCTTGAGCATTTCGGCGCGGCGTTCGGGATTCATGTAGTACCAGTCGTAGGAACGCACGAAGGGGTAAACGCATACCCATGCCTCGGGTGCCTTCTGGCGCGCATAGGCGGGTGCATGGTTGCGGGTGAATTCTGCCTCGCGGTGCACGCCCATAGTCGACCAGACGATGGTGGTCGCGCTGAAGAGCGCGGTACGGCGAATCTTGCGCACGGCTGCCTGCAGCTTTTCGGGGGTCGGCCCGTGGGTCCACACCATAACATCTGCGTTATCGCGCATAGCGGAAACATCGTAGAGCCCGCGTAGCGTTACGCCGTCCGCTTTGAGCTCCTCGATGAGCTGCTCGAACTCTGCGATAGCTTCCGCTGAGGATGCGCTCTCGGCACGCTGCCCGGCACGGGCGAAGACGGTGTACAGGGTATAGTGCAGAGTTTCGCCTTCTTCACGACCGCGTTTGTTCTCATCAGCTGGGGAATGCTGCACGGCATATCCTTTGGGCGCGCCCCCGTACCCGCTTCCATGAGAGCCGTGAGCCGCATTCTGATGTTCTTCGTGAGACATTTTCTTCCTTTCGGTGAAAACCGCCCAAGATTCGCTGAATGTTTTCTGTTCACCTGCGAGTCTCAGCCAAACAGATCTTAGTCTGCCTGCGGTTATGCTCCTCACTCGTGAGGTTTTGTCTTCTGTTTTCTTTGGTTAACACGGTGCCTGCACTGCGCGGGCAGCCGCAAGTATCTTCGTCACTTCGAGGCGCGTTTTTGTGTTATATGTGCAATGAATTGATCCAGCTGTTCCTGGGTATCGCGCACCACGGCGGCGAGTCCGGATCCTGCGGCCCACGAACCAACCGTGCAGACGGTATCGAGTTCTGCCGCGCGTTCACGGAAAAGCTGCACACGCTCGCGGTATCCGGGCGTTGAGAGAGGCAGCACGCCGTTCCAGCGAACCACATCTGCGTCCACCAGATTTTGGGCAGTAATGGGCACATCGAGCAGTTTCGAGGCGTCGCGCAAGGCGAGGGTGATCAGTTGGTCTTCGTCAAGAGAAACGTCGGAGAAAGTACTCTGTTCTCCCCCGCGGCCGTAGGAAAGTCGCACCACGTGGCGGTTCTTGCCTGCCTCTTCGGCTACCCACGCCCATTTAGCGGTGGCATGGGTGAGCGCTTTGGCACGCACGTTCGTCACGGCTTCGGAAACCAGCAGACCCGTACCACGCGGGTTCGAGTTAAGCGCGGGCTGATCGACAACGAGCGTTACAAGAGCAACCTCGGGACCGGGGTCAATATTAGGCAGAGAACTTCCCTTAATATGCGGTCCGAGCAGACGCGCAGCGGTGGAACCATCGGTAGCAATCACCAAATAATCGGCGCCCACCGAGGCAGCTTTCTCACCGTCGCTGCGGCGGCGAATTACCACCCATTCATTAGTGATGGGGTCACGATCCACCGCGATCACGCCGCATTCGGGAATGTACCGCACGGGTGCGGGCATCTTCTCGATAAGCTGTTCGATCAGCAGGTGCATGCCCCCAGATAGTCCGGCGACCTGGGAACCCGCGGGTGCTTGAGCGCGTATCGCGGCGGAGGCGGCGGCTAGGGACTTATGCTTTTTCAGCCCTTCGCGTAAGCCGGGGATAACGGCATCAATATCGAGCATATCCGGGTGGGTCGAGTACACCCCGGAGACCACGGGCGCAACCAGATTATCGAGTACTTTTTTACCCATACGGGCACGTACCAGTTCGCCCAGCGTCTTTGCGTTTGCCCCAACCGAGGCGGGAAGCACCTTATCCATGCGAGCGCGGCGCAAACCGCTTTTACCGAGCACACCAGCCAAAGATTTATCGGAAAGATCGCCGGGAATGCCCATAATTCCAGTACTCGGGGTCTTTCGGGCACCCTGAGGCAGATACAGCCATGAACCGTGGGAGTTGGGATGCACAATCTGGTCGTCTAGACCAAGCTCTTTGATGAGGTTTGTCACGGTTGGGGTTCGGGTCGCATAGGATTCCGCACCGGAATCTAGCACCAAACCGGCGACCTTATGCGCGCCGAGGGCGCCCCCCAGATAATCGTTCTGGTCTAGGACGGTTACGTTCACTCCGGCATCGGTAAGACGACGCGCCGCCAACAACCCAGAAATGCCGCCGCCAACTACGATGGCGCTTGGTGCATGATGATTCTTGTGCTGATGTACCATATTCATCCCCGTTAATGTTTCGGTTCTAACTGCCTCTCTTAAGAGTATCCGTTTTATGGGCGTCGGGTGCGTTCGTGAAGATATGTCACTAGATCGGTGAGCACCTGCGGGTCCGTTGTGGGCGGCACCCCGTGCCCCAGGTTCACGATATGGGCGGGGGCGCTCGCCCCGGCGGCGAGTACCTCGTCCGCGTGAGCATATAGAGTCTCACGCCCTGCGGCTAAAAGCGCGGGATCGATATTTCCCTGAAGCGGCACCGCGCCGTTGAGCCTGCGGTTTGCCTCATCAAGAGGCAGGCGGTAGTCCACCCCGATCACATCGGCACCAGCTTCATGCATGGCGGGCAGCAACTCGGCGGTTCCGGTACCAAAGTGGATGCGCGGCACCCCAAATTCTTCGACCATGCTCAAGGTGGTGGCAGAGTGTTCCTGCACATACCGGCGGTAGTCTGCTTCCCCTAAAGAGCCTGCCCAAGAGTCGAAGAGCTGCACGGCGGATGCACCCGCCTCGATCTGAGCCCGCAAAAACTGCCCCGAGGTGCGCGCGGCCCACTGCGCCAACTCGCGCCAGGCAACGGGGTCAGCATGCATCATGGTGCGGGGACGCAGGTGATCGCGGGAGGGACCACCCTCAACCATATAGGCGGCAACGGTGAAAGGAGCACCCGCAAAACCAATGAGAGGGGTGGAACCGAGCATGTCGACGGTTGCTGCGACTGCCTCACGAATGGGGTCAAGTGCCGCATCGGTCAGTTCGGGCAGGGAACGCACTTCATCAAGCGTGCGCACGGGATGTTCGAGTACGGGACCGCGACCGGGCACAATATCGACATTCACGCCCGCGAGTTTCATGGGGATAACGATATCCGAAAAGAAAATACCGGCATCGACTTTGTGGCGGCGCACCGGCTGCACGGTAATCTCGGCGGCAAGTTCGGGTGTCAAACAGGCGTCCAACATGGGAATTCCCTCGCGCGCCTTGCGATACTCGGGCAGCGAACGCCCCGCTTGGCGCATAAACCAGACCGGACGATGCTCAGATGCGCGCCCGGTGAGTGCCTGCAGCATCGGAGAATCGGCGGTTTGAGCGGCACGCAGCGGGTGAGATGCGCTCAGGCGCGACAGCTGCGCCTCGGTCAGCAAATCACGCTGGCGATCTCTCGGGTGATTACCCACTGTAGAGCGCGACTGCTGAGAATCTGCACCATTGGCGGCTCGCTGGGGCTGCTGGGTTTCGGTCATACCCTCTAGTTTGACAGGTTTTCGCGCCTGTTTTTATGACACGGTGTCATAAAGTACCCCTTCGTAACCTTTATAAGTTTTGGTGTAGGGTTACCTTATTTTTAAAGCTGTTTTAGCTATCTCAAAATTTATTTACCCTAAGTTTTTATACACCGGTCCTTTGCTGGGCCTTGTTGGGCATAGTTCGGGACCTTTTCACACAAACTCACATTATTGGGAGCCAGCTCACGTTAGGTTACACTCACCGACTAAAAATGTGTTTATGATTATTGTCTAGTGGCTACGTACTCATTTGTTGCATCACACAGGATCATCGATCTCACCACCGTCGCTCTACTGAGCAACGGTGCAGCTGGCATACCCGAGCTTTTTCGTACCGAAACCGCGCAAAACTTGGGCGTTACCGGCACTATTGTGCTGGCAACCTGCAACCGCCTCGAAATTTATGTGCAGCTCTCGGTGGCCGAGCATTTAGGCCCCGTAAGCGATATGCTCTACGCCGAGATTGCGCAAAAATCTGAACTCGATGCAGAGCTTATTGCAGACAGTTTTGAAATCTATGAAAACCTTGAAGCTGCCAAACATCTCTTTACAGTGGCATCAGGGCTAGAGTCCGCCGTGGTCGGCGAGCGCGAAATCGCCGGGCAAGTGCGCCGTGCGCTTGCCTACGCCCAAGAAGAAGGGGCGGTTCCCGGGGAGCTTGTACAGCTTTTCGAGCATGCGGCACACACCGCCCGTCAGGTTGGGCAGCACACCACTATCGGGTCACAGGGGCGTTCCATCGTCTCGGTTGCTCTCGATTTGGCGGATGCGGTCGCCGAGAAAGACTGGAAAACCCGCCGTGCTCTCGTCTTTGGAACGGGTGCCTACGCGGGTGCTACTATTGCAGCCCTGCGTGAACGCGGATGCGAAGACATTTGGGTTAACTCCCGTTCGGGCCGCGCCCCGGAGTTTGCCGCAAAACGCGATGTTCGCGCGGTTCCCAAAGGTGAAACGTATAAGGCCATGGAACAGGCGGATGTGATTGTTGGCTGCTCGGGCGGGTCTGACCCGCTCTCCCCCGCCGAAATTCCACCGGGGCATCATACAATCCTTGACTTAGCGCTCTCCCGAGATTTTGATCCCGCTATTGCGGATCTGCCGCAGGTGGAGCTTATTACCTTAGAGTCCGTGCGTTTGGCCGCCCCCGAAGAAACTGAGGAGGCGGTCGCTACCGCCGAGCGCATCGTCGAGTCTGAAACGCAGGCCTTTGCTGCACGGCAAAAGACTCGCAATATTGATTCGGCAATCGTGGCGCTTCGCTCTCATACTATGGAGGTGCTGGACGAAGAGCTCGATAAGGTACGCAGCCAATTCGGTTGTACCGCCGCCACCGAGCAGCTCGAACTCGCAATGCGCCGCATGGTGAAGTCCCTTCTGCACACCCCCACGATACGCGCGAAACAGCTCGCAACCCAGGGGCGAACCTCCGACTACATTGCGGCGCTCGAAACGCTCTACGGAATCACCATCGACGACCGCTAATTGCGGGATAATCTTCTGCACGCTGCGCTTTATTCCACCGCAGCCCTAAGCCACAGGCGAATCATGCGCGCATCCTTACGGCATCCGCCTGGCAGGCACGGTACACTAAATCCAGAAGAAAACACCGCTGACGGCTTGAAGGGTCATCATGGAAATCAAAATTGGCATTCGTCACATTAGCCGCGAAGTTACGCTCGAAACCAAGGAAAGCGTCGAGACTATCCGAACCAAGGTAGCCGACGCCATTACGAACGGTTCCCTCCTTGAGATCACCGACGATAAGGGAGCAACCACCCTCGTACCCGGTGAGCAGATCGGTTATGTTGAACTCGGCTCCGAAGAGAAGCGCCGCGTTGGGTTCGGTGTCGGCGCCTAATAGCAGGGGTACACCCAATAATTTTTACGAAGCCCGCATTCACGGTTTTGCCGTATGAATGCGGGCTTCGCGCATTCATACGGCAGTACGCATACTCGACATATCGACCTGTAAGGGTGCATCTGACGCCAAGACGGGTTAAGATTTAAGGGTTAAGTGGATGCCCGGTCGTTCTTGATATACCAGACACCGCGTCTTTCCGAGAGCCTGAGTTCTTTTACGGCAGGTACATCTTCAAGAGCTCGGCTTCGGAATATGAATTTCCCGCGATCGGCTTCCTTCACCTAGCGCCAGCCCGGCGTTGTGAACACACCGTGCTCCCCACAGCACAGTACTTGGGCAGCTACACGGCATAACACCTGTGCACACTCACGCACAGGTACGGGCGCGGCGCAAACCGCCCGATCAGGGCAGGAAGATATGAGATGACCGACGCTCAAAACGCGACGACCGATGAGGCCCAGCCTTCCTCAACACCACAGTCTTCCCCCAAGTCCTTTGCCGACTTTGGGGTCCGCCAAGATATTAGCGATGCGCTTGCCGCTGTGGGCATTGTGAGCCCCTTCCCCATCCAGGAAATGACCCTGCCGGTCGCACTTGCCGGGCATGACATTATTGGGCAGGCAAAAACCGGTACCGGTAAAACCCTCGGGTTCGGTCTCCCCACGATTCAACGTGTGGTGGGTCGTGACGACGATCAGTGGGGTTCGCTACAGAAGCCGGGGGCGCCTCAGGCGCTTATCTTGGTACCCACCCGCGAGCTTGCAATTCAGGTGGGTAACGATTTAGCGGTAGCCTCTAAACTGCGCAACGCCCGAGTGGCAACCCTGTACGGCGGCGTTCCCTACGAGCCTCAGGTTGAGCAGCTCACCAAGGGGCTGGAAGTTGTGGTCGGCACTCCCGGGCGCCTGATCGACCTGTACCAGCATGGTGCGCTCACCCTCACCCAGGTAAAAACGGTGGTGCTGGATGAGGCCGATGAGATGCTCGACCTAGGCTTTTTGCCTTCCGTCGAAAAAATTATGGGGTACCTACCCACCGACCGCCAGACCATGCTGTTCTCCGCGACGATGCCCGGCCCGGTGATCACGATGGCGCGCAAATACATGACTAAGCCCATGCATATCAGTGCGGCAGACCCGGAAGATCACGCCAAGACCAAAGCCTCGATTCGTCAGGTGGTTTACCGCGTGCACCATATGGATAAGGACGAAATGCTCGGCCGCATCCTGCGTGCTCATGGACGCGGACGCACCGTGATCTTCACAAAGACCAAGCGCGATGCCGCGCGTGTTGCCGATGAGCTTATCGCGCGCGGATTCGCCGCCGCTCCCCTGCACGGCGACCTCAACCAGGGCGCTCGCGAGCAGGCTTTGCGTGCTTTCCGCAACGGCAAGGTGGATATTCTGGTGGCAACCGATGTTGCGGCTCGCGGTATCGATGTGGAAGACGTAACCCATGTGATTAACCACCGCGTGCCCGAAGACGAGAAAACCTATCTGCACCGCACCGGACGTACCGGTCGTGCGGGTCATGAGGGTACCGCCGTAACCTTCGTGGATTGGGAGGATATTGCCCGGTGGCGCCTCATTAACGATGCGCTCGATCTAGGCGTTTCCGACCCCGTAGAAACTTATTCTTCTTCTGAGCATCTGTTCTACGATCTGGATATTCCGCCGGGAACCAAGGGCCGCCTGCCGCGTTCCGAGCAGACTCTCGAAGGTTTGGATGCGGAGCACCTTGATGATTATGGCGACTCGCGCTCTTCGCGGGGCAGTTCCCGTTCCTCTCGGGGCTCGCGTTCGCGCGGTTCTAAACCCCGCGGCTCCCGCGGCGGTTCCCGCAAGGCAAAGTCCGAAAAGCGCGGGGAGGATTCGCCCTCGAAGGATGCCGCACCGAAGCGTGAACGCCGACCGCGCCGCCGTACTCGACGTGTTGAGGGTGAAACCGTTGAGACACACGCCGGGAAAACCGTTGGGAAATCCGCTGAGAAAAAATCGGCTAAGAAATCCGGCTCTGCCAAGGATAGCTCGGTTGAGAAAACAGATTCTAAAGGCTCATCGCGCCGCCGCAGCCGTCGCCGTTCCGGGAATAAGGGCAAGGCAGACTCGACCGCAGCCAAGACAAAGGGGCGGAAGAAGTCTGATGCCGCATCGGGTGAGGAGTAAATAGCGAGTGAGCGAAGCAGTATCCTCCGCCGACGCATCTGTGCCCAAACGGTCGGGTACCGGCGATGTTCCAGCTTTCGATCCGAACGGTTCCTCGCTGGTAGTTCAGGCCGATAATCTGGCGTATCTGAGCGAGCTGCCAAGTTCCTCGTTCACTGTGATCTACATTGATCCGCCGTTTAATACCGGCAAAACCCAGACCCGGCGTACCCTCAAAACCGCCCCCGCTGCAGACGGCGAAGAACAGGGAAAAGGCAACGGTAATCGCACCGGATTTCAGGGCAAAAGCTACACGAGTGCCCTGCAAACCCTTGCGAGTTATCACGATGCTTTTGAGGACTACTGGGCGTTCTTAGAGCCGCGTATTAGGCAGGCTCACCGTCTGCTCACGGAGGATGGCACCCTCTACCTGCACCTCGATTGGCGTGAAGTTCACTACGCCAAGGTTATGTGCGACATGATTTTTGGGCGCGATTGTTTTATCAACGAGATTATTTGGGCCTACGACTACGGCGCAAAATCGACAAAGCGCTGGCCCACTAAACACGACAATATCTTGATGTATGTCAAGAACCCGCAGGAATACTACTTCAATGCGGATGCGGTAGACCGCGAACCCTATATGGCCCCTGGTCTGGTGACCGAAGAGAAAGCAGCGCGCGGCAAACTCCCCACCGATGTGTGGTGGCATACAATCGTTTCGCCCACGGGTAAGGAAAAGACCGGGTACCCCACGCAAAAGCCGCTGGGTCTGCTCAAGCGGATGATTGCTGCTTCGTCACGCCCGGGCGACTGGGTGCTGGATTTCTTCGCTGGTTCCGGTACCACCGGTGCGGCTGCGGCGGCATTGGGGCGCAGGTTCGTGTGTGTGGATCAGAACCCGCCCGCGATTGAGGTCATGGCGAAACGCCTGAACGTAGATGCTGAATCGTTCGCCGACTACCGCGGCGTTCCGCGCGGTGCGGCGGTGCTGTTTACTCCGCATCGTCACGTGGGGGTTCGCGGGGGTACCTCTCGGGATGCGCTCACGGCGGCATCGCGGCGCGCACTGGCAGAACAGAGCAAGAAGATTCAGGAGCGTGTGAAGCCTATAGACGGGGCGCACAGCCAGTTTGTGCGGCATCCTTCGACCGATGTTTTGGAACGCGAGCTGCGCGCCCAGGCTCGCGAAAAACTGCGTAAAGACCGCAAACGCCAAGAGCTGACGAAGAAGCGGAAGCAGGTCAAGGAGACGGCGGCGTCTTCATAGCGGACTGACCCGGCGTATGCCGTACACTTTGCTGCATCTTCGTAGGGTTTAACCGTACGATATGCGGCAAAGTGTACGGGTTACAGTGATTACTTTAGTTCGGTTGTGAGCTTTAGCCGCGAATCTGGGCGCGGATCGCCTCAACAGTTTCGCGGGCAGTGGTATTCTCCCCCAGCTGGTTTGGTTTGCCCGCACCGTGGTAGTCGCTGGAACCGGTCACCAAAAGCTCACGGTCGCGCGCAAATTCCAACAGACGCGCACGATTCGGTTCAGAATTTTCGCGGTGGTAGACCTCGACCCCGGCGAGGCCCGCATCCGCCATCTGCCCCAGGTATTCAAGCGGCAACGCAGGCCCACGATTTTCACTCATCGGATGCGCCACCACCGGCACACCGCCCGCCGCGCGCACCAACCGAGTCGCCTCCAGCGGGTCCATACTCTCCTGCGGCACATAGTAGGGTGAGCCCGCATAGAGAATACGACCGAACGCCTCCTCACGGCTGGCGACGATTCCGGCGGCGATCAGCGCATCCGCAATATGGGGTCGCCCCACCGATGCATTCTCTTCACCCGTCTGTTCCTGCACATGCTCCCAGGTGAGCGGGTAGTCGGCGGATAGTAGCTCAACGATGCGCCGCGCCCGCCCCGCACGCGAGCACCGAATTTCCTCAACCCGCCGCGCCAACTCGGAGGATTGCGGGTCATACCCGTAGGCCAGCAGATGCACGCTCTTAGTACGCTTTCGCCCCTGCTCATCGCGGTACGTATAACGGCACGAAAACTCGGCACCGGGCAGAAAATCCAGCCCGTACTCCCCCGCCAGCTCGGCCGCCTGCGACCATCCGCACGCGGTGTCATGGTCGGTAAGCGCGAATCCTGTCAGTCCCGCCTCGTGAATAAGCGGAATTAATTCGGTGAGCGGCTGAGTACCATCAGAAATTGCAGAGTGAATATGCAGATCGTAACGTTCGGTCATAGTTCTAACTCTAACGCACCCCACGTCCGCATCACCCGCGATAGTGCCTCGCTCAAGGCGATTTCCCGCAGAAAATAGCGGCGGTATACCGGCGATTTCTCGCGGCGCGTGGGATAGAATACAACTATGACTGAAAATACGAAGAAGAGCACCGGAGCTCCAACAACAGATCACCGCGATACCCCCAAAGCATCAGCTTTTCAGGAGTTCATCGCATCTAACTGGGAGCCCGCTGCGGATGATGGCTATACCCGCGAGCGCGTCGCCGATTTTGCGGCGCAACGTCGTAAGAAGATTTCCCAAAAGTTCCCAGGTGAGCGTCTGGTTCTGCCCGCGGGGCCGCTGAAGGTTCGCTCGAACGATTGCGATTACCGTTTCCGCCCGCATTCGGCGTTTGCACATCAGACCGGGTTGGGTGTTGATCATGAGGCTGACGCCGTGCTGGTCTTTGAGCCCGTAGATGAGGGCACCGGCGATAACGGCTCGAACCATGAAGTTACCCTGTATTTCCGCCCGTTAGCTGGCCGTGACACCACGCAGTTTTACGCGGATGCGCGCTATGGCGAGTTCTGGGTTGGTCCGCGCCCCACGCTCAAGGAGTTTTCGGAGCGTTACGGTGTGCGGACGAAGGACCTTTCGGAGCTTGAAGTTGCGATTACGAAGAACGCCGGAGCTCAGGCGTTGGGCGGGGTACGCATCCGACTGGTGCGTGAGGTTGATCCTTCCATTGATGCGCTGGTTGATACCTCCCGGTATAACACGGGCGTTGCGCTGGAGGAATCCGATAAGCTCGATTCCGAGCTGACGGTGGCGCTCTCTGAAGCCCGCCTGATTAAGGATGAAATCGAGGTTGAGAACCTGCAGCGTTCGGTCGATATGACGGTTAAGGGCTTCGAGGAGGTTGTGCGTGAGCTTCCGAAGGCGGTGGCGCATCATCGTGGTGAGCGCGTGGTGGAGACAGCGTTTTTCTCGGTAGCACGTACCGACGGCAACGACCTGGGCTATGACACGATTGCGGCGTGCGGGAATAACGCGACGATTCTGCACTGGATTCGCAATAACGGCACCGTGGATGAGGGCAAGCTGCTGCTGCTGGATGCCGGTGTTGAGGACGATACCCTGTACACCGCCGATGTGACCCGCACGTTCCCGGTGAACGGTAAGTTTACCGAGGTTCAGGCGAAGGTCTATAACGCGGTGCTGGATGCTGCGGATGCAGCGTTCAAGGTCGCTGTGCCGGGTCGTAAGTTCCATGAGATTCACGATGCCGCGATGGAGGTGCTGGCGCATCGTCTGGAGGAGTGGGGACTGCTACCCGTTTCGGCTGAGGTTTCTTTGACGGTTGAGGGTGGTCAGCATCGTCGGTGGATGCCGCACGGCACCAGCCACCATTTGGGTTTGGATGTGCACGACTGCGCGCAGGCGAAGGCGGAGCTGTACACCGGCGCAACTTTGGAGCCGGGCATGGTCTTCACGATTGAACCCGCGCTGTACTTCAAGGATGAGGATTTGTCTGTTCCTGAGGAGTACCGCGGTATCGGTATTCGCTTGGAGGATGACGTGCTGTGCACCGAGGACGGCAATGTAAACCTCTCGGCGGCACTGCCCCGCACGGTTGAAGAGATTGAAGCGTGGATGGCGAAGCTCGCCCAGTAGTCTCTTACTTTCACAGACGGAAAGTCCCCGCGATCAGTACAGTACTGGCTGCGGGGACTTTTTCGTTGTGTCAGATGCCTCTGTGGCGTTGGACGCTAGTCTTCCTTGACTCCCTTGGGCTTAGGAGTCTCACGAGTTGGAGCTTGCCGGATAGTTTTGGCATATTCTTCCGGATCGTCAATGCGCAGACCGAACCGCTGTGCCGCTTGCGTCTGAGACTTGTGCTCGCGGGCGTCGTCGGCGGGCGAAGACTGCTCAGAAGAGTCGTTGGGCTGGGTTTGCGGCGCGGCAGTTTGTGATGCAGCGGCTTGTGACGCTTGGGAATCCCCACCGACTGGGCTTTGCCACGGAATCTCCTGTGCCGCTGTACCCTGTTGTCCGCCCGCATCCGCTTGCTCGGGATTCGGGTTCTTGGCAGCGCTATCGCGGTTTTCGGTGTAGCCACCTTGCTGATCCGTCACAGTCGACGGGGTGCTCGGAGCCTGCGAAGATTCACCGGCAGACGTTGGTGTATAAGAGACATAGGGGCTGGCGGCATGGGGCAAGCCGGTACCTGCACTCGGCGTTCCCGAGGATGCCGAAGCTACCGCCTTCTGAAACAGCGGGTTCGCCGAGAGGATGCGCCGCGCCTCCGAAGAATAATCACTCAGGGCGTAGACTATGGTGCGTTCCGGGACTGCCTCGCCGCGCATCGGGTAGCGACCGGAACCGCCGCGGCGAAGCTCAAAAATTTTCCAGACCACGAAAACCGCAACGGCGATCGGCACGGCTGACGAGGCGGCAGCCCAGAAGTTCGTGCCCGCAGTGGAAACCAACGCTGAGTAGAACAGGCCCGCAAGAATACCCTGAATAAGAGCGACCAGAAGCGGACGGCCGTACCCCTGCTGGGTGGGGTATTCGACCTGTTTGAGTCCTTCGTTCACAAGGTAAAGCGCAGTGATAGGGTAGTTTGCGGCGGCAAGCACATCAAAAGCAGCGAAGGCTTCTTCACGGCGGCTAAAGGCTGCCACGGGTTCGCCCTGAGGCATAAGCTGCCCGTTGGCCTGCGCCAGGCGAGACGCTAAATAAGAAGACGGGGGCATATTGGGAGGCATCTGAGTCATGCCCTATATTTTACCGGGAGAGGGCCTGCAGGCGGCGGGATATTTGCGATGGGCTTAGTTCCCCACGCATAGAAAAATTTTGCGCATCGGTTAGGGCCTGCGACCCCACACCGGTCATGACTCGCAGCATGCCTAAAGCACTGGTGAAGTGCGTATTCGGGGTTCACAGCGTACCCTAGATAGAGTGAGCAATACTAAATTCAGCGCCCCCAGCAAAATTTATATCGCCCGCCTGCTCGGTCTTGATGTCTTCGACCCCTTCGGTGACCGCCTCGGTCGCCTGCGTGATGTAGTCGTACTCAAGCGCGGTTTTGGCGCGGCGCTGGCGGCTGGTGCTCACCTGCGCAAAGGCAGCGAACCCGTGGTCGTGGGCATCATTATTGAGGTGCTCGGCAAAAAGCGTGTCTTCATGCCAATGACTCGTGTGCGCAGCATCGACGCCTCACAAATTATTTCAACCGGGCTCGTGAATCTGCGCCGCTTTGAACAACGCAACTCCGAGACTCTGGTTGTGGGCGAACTTTTCGACCGCCGTGTGCGCCTGCTCGACGGCAGCGGGGATGCCGTGATCGAAGACGTCGCCATTGAACAGCGCCGCAACGGTGATTGGGGCGTGACCGAACTCTTCGTATCCCGTGTGAGCAGTTCCAGCGGGTGGCGCCGCCGCTCCAAAGAAACCCTGGTGGTGGACTGGGATCAGGCGATGCTCTCCACCGAGCTGGAGCCGCAGGCCGCAACCGCTTTCGTGGCGAACCACGAAAATTCTAAACCTGCCGACCTTGCCGATGCGATCCACGAGATGAACGATAAACGCATGGTCGAAATCGCGGCGGAGCTGCAGGATGAGCGCCTGGCGGACGTGCTTCAAGAGCTGCCCGAAGAGGACCAGGTACAAATTCTTTCCTACCTAGCAGACGAACGTGCTGCTCAGGTGCTCGAAGAGATGGAACCGGATGACGCCGCCGACCTTCTGATCGAGCTCGACGACGTGCAGCGTGAAAAGCTGCTCGAACTCATGGAACCGGATGAGGCAGACGATGTGCGCCGCCTGCTCGAATATGACGAGGGCACCGCCGGTTCGCTCATGAACCCGGTACCGATTATCCTCTCCCCCGAAGCCACAGTTGCCGAGGCGCTGGCGCATATTCGTGCCGAAGAAATCTCGCCCGCGATGGCCGCCGCAGTTTTGGTGGCCCGACCGCCCCTAGAAACGCCGACTGGCAAATATTTGGGGCTGGTGCATATGCAGCAGCTTTTGCGGGTGCCGCCGAGCGAATCGATTGGCCACATTCTAGACACAGACACCGAACCGGTCTCTGACCAGGCAAGTCTTGCGGAATTAGCGCGCGTACTCGCCGCCTACGACTTGACCATTATCCCCATCGTGAACGAATCTCACCGCCTGGTCGGTGCGGTCACGATTGACGACGTACTCGATGCGCTCCTGCCCGAAGACTGGCGCACATTCGACGACGGAACCCCCGTACGAAAGGTAGGGCGACGCTTTGTCTGATCAGAACCGCCGCAACGAAAACCTGAAGCACGAGGAAAATCCGAGGATCGATAAAGCGCGTATCCTCAAAGACCGTCTCGAAAAGAAATACGCCGAACGCAGCCGCGACACCCGGGAAACCAGCAGGAGCGGTAACCGCGCTGAGTCTCAACTGAGCACCCCGGCAGAGCGCAAGAACAAGCTTTTTGCGTACAACCCGAACCCGGACGCTTTCGGACGTATGACTGAGGCGTTCGCCCGGTACATGGGTACGCCGCAATTTCTGCTGTGGATGACCGTTTTCTGTGGCGTGTGGCTGGGCTGGAATACGCTCGCCCCCGAAGAGCTGCAGTTCGACCCGCGAAGCCTCAACTTCACTCTGCTCACCCTGATGCTCTCATTGCAGGCATCCTACGCCGCTCCCCTGCTGCTGTTGGCGCAGAACCGGCAGGATGACCGCGACCGCGTGGTTGCCTCCGAGGACCGCAAACGCGATCAGCAAAACCTTGAGGAGACACAGTATTTGACGCGCGAGATCGCTTCGCTGCGCATCGCCCTGCGCGAGGTTGCTACCCGCGACTTCGTGCGCAGCGAGCTTCGGGATATTTTGGAAGAGCTGAAATCTATTCAAGAAGAGCAGGAACGCCAAGCCGAACAGCTGCAGGATATTGGCGACGATATCGAAGAACTTGAAGATGCGGACGGGGAAGAAAACACCGAGGCTGAGAGTCACACTGCTAATACCGAAAATTCTCCTGACGCCAAGGCACCAACGGCGCATAAAGGCGAACGACCCACATCCTAAAGCGTGTTCTGCAACCCAGTTAAGCTCTTAAGCTCGCAGAACACCAGCCTAGACAAATAATGCGCAAACGCGCATGATAGTAGCACCGCAGCCAACCATCTACGCGGCAGTGTTTTTATCGCCCGGTGCGGCATCGTCACCGCGACGATATATACCCTCTTATGAACGCGCTGAGGAGATACCATGAGTAGCCCTAACGCCACACCGCACGATCGTTCCCGCGAAAACGAACCGGCGCCCGATAATCCCCTGGAGGATGCGCTCTGGGCGGCGCTCGCGCGAGTGGAAGACCCCGAGTTGCGCCGTCCTATCACCGAACTTGGCATGGTGGAATATGCCCGGGTTCTCGCCGAAGAAGACAACCCGCAGCGGCACTATGCCCAGGTGAAAGTTCTGCTGACCATTGAGGGATGCCCGCTCAAGAACACAATCGACGCCCAAGTGCGCGAGGCGGCTGCCGCCGTCACCGGTATCGATCGCGTGCAGCTTGAGCTTGGTGCCATGAACTCCGAACAGCGCGGCGCCCTCAAATCCCGGCTCAAGCCCGAACGCACCAATCCCTTTACCGCGCCCGGATCGCTCACCCGCATCTTCGGGGTGGTTTCCGGTAAGGGAGGCGTGGGGAAATCCTCCATGACCGCAAATCTCGCGGCGGCGTTTGCTTCGCGGGGTCTTGCCGTCGGCATTATCGACGCGGATGTGCACGGCTTCTCGATCCCGGGACTCATGGGCATTACGGAAGCCCCCACCCGACTGGATGACCTCATTATTCCCCCGACCGTAGACGTTCCTGCCTCGGTACGGGGTAAAGACGATACGGGCGGGCACGAGTTGGCGGCTGGCGCATCCGGCGGTTTTGTGAAAATTATTTCAATTGGCATGTTTCTCAAAGATAATCAGCCCGTCGCCTGGCGCGGGCCGATGCTGCACCGGGCGCTTGAACAGTTCATTCTTGACGTCCACTTTGGCGCGCTCGATGTTCTGCTGCTTGATCTTCCCCCGGGTACCGGCGATATTGCGATCTCAATGGCACAGCTGCTTCCCAACGCTGAGTTGATTCTGGTCTCCACCCCGCAGCATGCGGCGGTGGATGTCGCCGAACGTGCCGGTACCCTCAGCCTGCAGACACAGCAAAAAGTGGTGGGCGTAATCGAGAATATGGCGGCGATGACTCTACCCGACGGCACTGTGTTAGAGATGTTCGGTTCAGGCGGCGGCGAACATCTGGCGAAACGTCTGACCGAGGCGCTGGACTATTCGGTGCCGCTGCTCGGTTCGGTTCCTCTTGATGTTGCCCTGCGTACCGGCGGTGATGAGGGTATGCCCGTGGTGTGGGGCTACCCGGAGTCAGCAACTTCTGTAGAAATTAAGAATATTGCTGCACAGCTTTTGCACCGCAAGGATTCCCTGGCGGGCAAGCCGCTGTCGCTAATCGTGTAGAGTTTCTCGGATAGCTCGCAGAAGAGCTCACAAGAATATAAGTATGCTGGGCATCGAGATTCGTATTCTCGATGCCCAGCATACTTATGCGCAACCAAACGCCTCAGGGTTTAGGACAAGAGCATACCGGGGACCACCCGCCCAAACACTCAGAGGGCAAAAGCATTAGGGTATATTCAAGTCCCCCGGACCGTGACTATGCCACAGCCAACCTACCCATATCAGCTGTAAAACAAGCCCGAAGAACACCAAAAGCCAGTGGTACGCCCTTGAGTCTTTTCCGTAGCTTATGAGCACGAGTGCAAGTGGGAAAAGAGGCAGCAGAATACGGAATGTTGAGGTTTGCGGAAGCCAGAAGACACCCAGATAAACCATATAGGCAGCACACCAGATCAGCATGACGGGATGCAGCAGAGAGCGGGTACTACGCGAAAAAATCCAGCAGAAATAGGCGAAGAAGCCTACGGCAACCAGCAGGGCAACAGCCCACATGTTCCACTGTGGCAGATAGGTATTCAGGTTGGTAACCCACTGCACCACATAGTGCTGCCCATCATCGACGGTACGCCCGCTCCAGCCTATTTCAGTGGCAAGATAAGCGTCTATTCGCCCGGTCGCAATTGCTGCGTGAAGCGCATGCCCCAGCGCGAAGAAACACACGATCAAGGCGCTGATGAGGTGCAGGGATCGTGCCGCGAACGCGCCCATCAAGGCTTGCCCAGTGCTGAGGGGTGAAAGTCCATCAGCCGCGCGGCGAACATGGTATTCAGAAACCACACAATACAGCCACCATATACCCGCGAGCGCGCCGAGGGGCACGCCGACGGGTCGGGATTGCGTGGCGAGGAAGGCCACCGGTATAGCCCAAAGGTACCGGTCGTATGCCAAAAGTAGGATAAACAGGGCGATCGCGAAAATGGTCAGAGACTCCGCATACCCGGTTCCAAAAATAACCGCTGGCCCGCAAAAACCATAGGCGGCAACCGACCATAGTGCCAGGGAACGATGCGGTGATTCCTGGCTCGCACGAATCTCGAATACTCCGTGCTCACGCCAGTTGAGACATCCCACGAAGAGCAGATAGATGACCCATGCGAGGGCAAAGCTCACCACTACGCTGAGCATCACGGTGCTGAGGGCAAAAGGAATACCTGTGGTATCGGCTATGAACCCTGCAATAGTAGGTTGGGCCGGAAGGAAAGCCCACGTATTATGCCCAACAACTCCGTTATCGTATATGGGCAGTTGGACGGGGTATCCGTTCTTGTAAATCCGTTCGTACCATTCGGCGTCCCACCACCCCAAATATTCAAGAAGGGTGGGCACATGGCCGTCGCCTATTTTCTGCTGACCGGCAACCTGCTGCATACCGACAACCCAGAAAACGATAAAACCCCATAGGCGGCTGGGTGCCCAAATACTCAGCACCTGAGCCCAGGCTGGTAACGCAGCAAAACGATGCGCCACCCGGCGCAGAGCAGCAGTCGCGGAAGTACCGAGGGAGTCGAAAAAGGAGAAGCCGCCGGTATGTAAGGTAAAACGAGTGGGATTAAAACGTTCTGCCCTGCGCGGGTTTAGCGGTGAAATGGGGTCCCGTAGTTTTTCCGCCTCACCATACGTGGGGCTATCAAGGCTTTCGCTCATCGGCGTATTCTCCTGGGCGGTGCGGTGTCTCGGAAGTTAGGTGATGTTTTTGCTGAAGTTTTATGTTTCTCAAGGCTTTATCTATGTGACTGCCGCTAGGGCTTCGCACATAGTAAATCCCCTGCCGTAGGGCTAGGGGATCTTCCATAGAATCTAAGCCTTGTTTAGGTCGCTTCCGTATCGTAGGGAGCGTAGGCACCGCGCGGCAGCCGGTTTAGATTTGATGCGGCGGGCTTGTTCGCTTCGGAGCGTTCTTTAGCTTCACGTGCCCGTTCTGCATCGTCTTCCGCGAAGGCTTCGCGCACAATAACGCGGGGGTCATACTGACGAGGGTCATATTGGCGCCAGTTGATTTCGTTGAGTGTTGCATCCCCCAGCGTATCTTTAAACTCGTCTCGAGCGTCGAAGGCCATTCGACGAACTGTTTTGATGAGTTCCTTGATTTGGCGCACGTATTCGGGCATGCGTTCGGGGCCGATCACGAAGAACGTGAGAACGGCTAAGACGACGAACTCAGTGCCACTAATACCAAACACAAGATATAGAGTACCAGCATCTTGAGTACGACGGGAATTGCCACGAAGGCTTTTATGAGGTGTTTCGCACTGAGCTACACGGTTTTATCGTCTATATGTGATGCGCATCCCGCCGAAGAGTCTCGCCGGGATGCGCCTGGGTATACCGTTCGGCTTAGGGCGGGTAGTCCCCGCCGCCCGGTAGTTGCTTCCAATGCCACAGCCAGCCCACCCAGACAAGCTGCAGAAGAGCCCCGGAACCAATCAGCAGCCACCGGTAGGCGCGCGAAGAGGATATCGCCACGATAGGAAGCATGAGTGGAAAGAGGGGCAGAAGCAGCCGGAAAGTTGAAGACTGCGGGTTGAGGAAAATCAGTAGATAGGCGCCATAACATGCGCACCAGAGGATGATAGGACTTGCGAGAACCCGTTTCACGAGCGGGCTTGCCAGAAAGGCTGCATACCCCACAATCAGGAGCGGGAACAGGAGGATCGTAAAGTACCCGAAGTATGCTATACCCTGAGAAATCCAGGGTGCCACGGGTGCAAGATCGCCCTGGCGCCAGGCGGTTTCGGTGGCGGTGTAGGCGTCAATACGACCGGTTATTTGCCAGGCATAGATTGGCCAAATGAGCGCGCAGAAGCAGATGAAAAGGGCACTGCCAAGCTGCGGCAGGCTGCGTAAGAAAACGCTCTCGAACCTTTCTTGGTCTTCGCCGCGCTGACGGCGTTGCTGCTGTGCCTTAGCCTCTGTAATCAGGCAGGCGAACCACCATAGCCCGGCGGTGGCACCCAAGGGCACCCCAACCGGGCGGGACAGGCATGCCAGGAGCGCGACGGGCATCATGAGCAGATACTGCTTGCGCATCATCAGCAGTAGAACCCAAACGAGGAATACGAGGTTTAAGGATTCGGCATAGGGCACTTGCAGCACCGGGGCAACCGGCAGAAATGCTACCGCCGCAACCGCCCAGAGCGCCAGATTGTGCCGTGAGGTTTTTACATCCTTCGGGTCTTCGGTGCTCGACGCTGCCTCAGATACCTTTTCGCCATGCGATTGGTCTCGGTAACCCACAATATTCAGGCTCGTGGTGAAAAGCAGGTAGATAACCCATGCGGCGGCGAACCCAGCCAAGAGCGCCACTGTAGCCGCTACCGGATAATAACCGATCCCTGTAATCCGGTTAATACCGCCAGCGATCAGGGGGAACAGCGGGTAAAATGCCCAGGGATTTTGCGCCACCGCTCCGGTGGAATCATAGGGCAGCTTACTCGGGTACCCGGATTGCGCAATCTGCCCGTACCAGCTGGAATCCCAGGTGCTAATGAAGGGAAGGTACCCCAGATGCTGGCCCCAGGGACCGAGCAGCTGTTGGTTGCCAACCACAGAAAAAATAATGAATCCCCAGACGCGGCTAAAAGCGTAAACGAGCATGACTTGCAGCCAAGCGGGAAGTCTTAGAAAGGCATCGCCCATGCGGCGCAAACGCTCCCCCGATGCTATATACAACCATGTGATATCGGCATTGAGGGTGGAGGTTTTTGAGGGGTTTTTATCCTCATCGCGGTCGGATGTGCTGGCAGGTTTAGCCTGTGCCGCCGGTTTGTTCGCTGAGCTCCAGGGAATAGAGGGCACGGTGGTGTGCTGTTTGGGAGTTTTATCAGAGGGATTGTTCATCGGGAATGTTGGGGTAGAACCGGTGATGAGGTCAAGGTGCTTTCGTCGCTTACGGACTCCCGAGGTGCCGTTTTATCCGCGAATACGTCTAGTCCATCCCGAGCGATATAGGCCGCTAACTTCTTGCCGGGGTATAGTCGCTGGCTGGTGAGACCAAAAGTTCCCAGCAGGGTGAGGATCAGAACCACCACCGCCAGAAGCGTGATCAGGATGTTCATGGGATACCTTTTCGGTTCAGGTTCGGTTCACGGGTCCATGAGCCCTCAGATACGCCTGCCCTAGAAAAAACGTACTTTTCTTAAGGCGTACCCAAAGTAGCTACTGACCGCCGTTGCCTGCATACAATAACGCATCCAGCGGGTGGGCGGCGCATCGCGGCTCATAGATTTACTCTATCTGTTCAGTCTAGCCTACCTGCCCGGCTGGCACAGATATTAAAGCGCGTATTTGCATCGGTGCGGGGTTTATCGGCTAGTCTTCGTCGACTTCGGTATGCAGCCAAAAAAGCAGATCGGTATAGCAGCGGGTAAGCGCGCTGAAGCTCACGTGCTCGTTGTCGGTGTGAGCAAGGAGCGCATCGCCGGGACCAAAATTCACCGCAGGAATACCGATCTCGCTGAGCCGTGCCACGTCTGTCCACCCGTATTTGGGTTTGGGTTCCTGCCCGACAGCCGCGATAAGTGATGCCGCCAGCGGGGTATCTAATCCGGGCCGCGCCGCCGGAGAAAGGTCTACGAAGTCGAGCTCATAGCCGCCGAAAAGCTCAGTAACGTGCGCTTTTGCCTCATCCAGGGTCTTATTCGGGGCAAACCGGTAGTTAACGTGCAGGGCGGCAGCATCGGGAATAACGTTCCCGGCGACTCCCCCGGAAACCTGCACGGCGTTGAGTCCTTCACGGTACGCAAGCCCCTCAACCTCGTAGGTTTGCGGCTCGTATTCCTCCAGAACGCGCAGCGCCCCAGCGAGCTTGTGGATCGCGTTTTCACCCTTCCAGGCACGCCCGGAGTGCGCCGCGAGCCCAGTGGTGCGCAGGTAGAAGCGCATCGTACCGTTGCATCCGCCCTCAATAGTGCCGTCGGTGGGTTCCAAGAGCACACCAAAATCAGCGTCGGTCAGAAGCTCACCGTGGTTGCGAATGAGCCGCGCCATGCCGGAAAGTTCGCTGGCGACTTCCTCATGGTCGTAAAACACATAGGTGAGGTTGTAGTCGGTATCGTGCTCGCCCAGTTCTGCCGCCAATTTGAGCTGCACCGCAACGCCGCCCTTCATATCGGTGGCACCGCGCCCGTAGAGAACCCAGTCCCCGTTATCTTCAACGATGCGTGCAGGTAAGGTTCCGAGCGATCCCGCAACCGTGGGCAGAGGTACGGTATCCAGGTGACCAGCCAGCAGAATGCGCGTGCGTTCCTCACCGTTGCGGGGGCCAAATTCGGTACGGGCTATCATGGCGTCACCATCGCGGGTGAGATGCAGATGCGGATATGCACTGAGAGCCTCATAGACGGCGTCTGCAATAGTTTCTTCTTCCCCGGAGACCGAATAAATATCAAGGAGCGTGCGGGTGAGTTCGGGCATCGAAACGTTCAGATCAAGCGAAGTGGTCATCAAGGGGTCTTCCGTGGTTGTGCAACAGTCTTCGTTTTCAACCCTAGCATTTCAACCCGTGGGAGGCCGCGCGTTTTCCCTATACGGCACCCGATAGCGCATCTATAATGGGGGGCATGTCTGAAAACCTATCTTCCGAATCCCGTTATGCTTCCGGCGTCGCACTGGTGAATGTCGTGGCCGCCGGGAATGAGGCTGGAACCGTACTCGATGCCTGGTTCCCCGCCCCCGCGCTAACCCAGACCCCCGACCTTTCTCTCGCCGATGAGCTGGATGCGCTCGTCGCCGACCACCCCGAACGTAACGCCCGTACTGAGGTGCGCACCGCATCCATCAACCTTGATGAGGCCCCCGAGGATGCAGTCGATGCCTACCTGCGCCTGCACTTACTTTCGCATACGCTGGTACGCCCGAACAGCATCAATCTGGACGGACTGTTCGGCAAACTGGCAAACGTGGCGTGGACGAATCACGGGCCGGTGCTCGCCAGCGAATTTCAGAAACTTGCGCTGGGGCTTCGTAAGCTCGGGCACCTGAGTGTGAGCCATATCGATAAGTTCCCGCGCTTGGTGGATTATGTGGTTCCCGCCGGGGTGCGTGTGGGCGACGGCGACCGCCTGCGTCTGGGTGCGCATCTGAGCCCCGGCACCACAGTCATGCACGAGGGCTTCGTGAATTTCAATGCGGGCACCTTGGGTACGTCGATGGTTGAGGGTCGCATTTCCCAAGGCGTTGTGGTGGGCGACGGTTCCGATGTGGGCGGCGGTGCTTCTACGATGGGCACGCTCTCCGGCGGCGGCACGCAGCGCGTCTCGATTGGTGAACGTTCCCTGCTGGGTGCGGAGTCGGGGATCGGCATCGCGCTCGGCGACGACTGTGTGGTGGAAGCCGGTCTGTACGTGACCGCCGGGTCGCGCGTGAGCGTGCTCATTCCGGGCGAGGAACCGCGCGTGGTCAAAGCCGCCGAGCTTTCTGGGGTCTCAAACCTACTATTCCGCCGCAATTCGGTCTCGGGTGCAATCGAGGTTCTGCCGCGTGCCAAGAACACCGTGGAACTCAACGATGCGCTGCACCTGAATTAGCGCTGGTTTGGCGGCTCAAGTAGCGATGTAGGTCAAGATAATTTTGACCGCAGCTTAGGGGTAGTTAGTTCCGAGAAGGACTAACTACCCCCAATTTTTGGTCTTAGACTAACCAACGCTGTTTCTCTTTTGCGGATTATATTTTTCATTCCGGCAGATACAGAGATAACCAAAAGCGTGGTGGAGCATGGCAGCATCCGGTAGGGTTTGGAGTATTACCCGTTTTGAGAGGAAAACCCAATGTCTGAACCCAGCACCACCGAAGAGTATGAGCTCTACACCCGCATCTTCCACTATCCACATGAGATCATCCCCCAAGGTACTGCGGCCAAGAAGATCATGGACCGTTACTATGAGCTGCAGACTCAGGGGAAAGAACAGGGGTACGTTCCCTTCTTCGTGCGCATCACAGACATCCTGCTTGAAGACGCCGTGGCCAGGATCGCGGGTGAGCATGACCTTCCGGATGATGAGGACCTCATTACCGCAGAGCATGCCCGCGCCTACACGCAGAGCATGCTTGAAAAATACCGTGCTTCCCTAGAGGACTCATCTGTTGAAGAACGCGGGAAGATAGAAATCGCGAAGTGGCTTGACCAACATTTTGAGGACGAAGAAGAGGATGAAGAATTTAGCTTCCGAAAGCTTGTGAAAGATTTTGAAAAATCCTCATTCGTGCCCGAGGAAGAAGATGATGTTGATCATCCGGAGTTCGTGAGTATCATCTCATTTGAACGCGGCGACGACTCGGATGAGGGAGAACTTCTGCTGGTTCAGGTCCCGACCGATAACCCTGCGGATGTGCCTGCTTATCTGCCTTTCGGCGGGTGGAACGAATGTCCCAAGACCGAAAGTCAGTTGGCTTTCACCCACTACTGGTACCAGAAATACGGTGCGGTGCCCGGGATGCTCAATGGGCACGACACGCTGGAATTCTACGTTGAACGCCCTGTAACCGACCCCGGAGAATCGAAACAGCTGGCGGTCGAACAGTTTGCATTCTGCAGCGACATCGTGATGCAGGTTTTCAACAGCTTTGAGGCACTCACGGACTTTATCAACCGCGGTAAACAGTGGTACTTCTGGTGGGACTAGAGCCCCCCCCCGGTAGGTGTATGACACTATGAAGGTGGCTGAGAGGCGGTCAGTGTGAAGCTACCGCAGTTTCCTTACTGGAGCCACCCTGCGCGGGTGCTCCGGTGAGCTCTTAGTGGAAAATGAAACGGTCTAGGATGCACCCTCACCGCGTATGAGAGCCGACGATAGCGTGCACTATCACTATGCCGTGGCGCTGAACAAAGCACTGCACTTGAGCGAATACGGGTTTTATGGTTCGAACGTTAAGGTATGCGATGTTTTGATAGCAAATTGGGGGTAGCTACTAATTCCTCAGAAGACCTAGTCGCCCCCCTCTTAAGTAACGGCGTTATCGCTCATCCCTACTCACAGAATATGCGGGTAAATATCCGCGAAAAGACCCAGGGTCTCTGCACCCTCAAGCTCAGGATGCTCAGGATCAAACCTGTCCACGATCACTACATGACCCCTGAAGAATTTCCGCGCCACAGGAAGGTATACCCCTTTTCCGGAAGCTAGGTTATGACTAGAGTTATTTTTTATAGCACACAATTCACGAAGATTACCGAGGAATTCAGGTTAATATTTACAGATTTTTATACGAAAACTTACAAGTTAGCTTGATAAAACACTTCCCGCGCCTACCACGGAAAACCCGCCGGGCGCATCCAAGGCGGGCTACTATATTAAGCGACGTTATCACGGGGTGAACACTCACCCACACACCATGAGGAAGCACGGGCAAAGCCTCGCGCCTTCCGCGAAAGGACAATGATGAAGGTTCTCGTCACCGGTGGCGCCGGTTACATTGGTTCCCACACCGTTCTTGAACTCCTCAATGCCGGACACGAGGTTGTCGTCATGGATAACCTGTCTAATTCCTCCGAAACTTCGCTACAGCGTGTTGCCGAGCTCGCCGGTCGGGCACCCGAGTTCCATAAGGTTGATCTGCTGGATTTTGAGGGTATGAAGAAACTCTTCCTCGATATCCGCCCGGATGCGGTGATCCACTTCGCGGGGTTGAAGGCCGTGGGTGAATCCGCCGAGAAGCCGCTGTGGTATTACCAGACAAACGTTGCCGGTACCCTGAACCTGCTCTACGCCATGGATGCCGCAGACTGCCGTTCTATCGTGTTCTCATCGTCCGCAACCGTGTACGGTGAGCCCGAATCCATGCCGCTCGTTGAAAAACTGAATATGGATGCACAGTCCTGCTATGGCCGCACCAAGGAGCATATTGAAGACATGCTCGTAGACTTGGCGGCTTCCGATGACCGCTGGAATATCGCTCTGCTGCGCTACTTCAACCCCGTGGGTGCGCATGAATCCGGGCGTATCGGTGAGGATCCTTCGGGTATTCCCAACAACTTGGTGCCATTTATCGCTCAGGTTGCAGTCGGCCGCCGCGAGCATCTGAACGTGTTCGGCAACGACTACCCCACCGTCGATGGCACCGGTGTGCGCGATTACATTCACGTCGTCGATCTTGCCGATGGTCACCTTAAGGCGCTGGACTACATTAGCGAGCACGGTGGTCTGCACACCTGGAACCTGGGTACCGGGAACGGCTACTCGGTGCTTGAGGTACTGCATGCCTTCGAGAAAGCCTGCGGTAAAGAGCTACCCTACAAGATCGTGGCGCGCCGCCCCGGCGATGTTGCTGTTTCCTATGCCGATCCTTCCTCGGCACTGGCTGATCTGGGGTGGAGCGCATCCCGAGACATTGACACTATGGTGCGCGATCACTGGAACTGGCAGAAAAATAACCCGAACGGGTACGACGCCTAGCCAGCTGCCCCGCTGAGAGGCTCCTAAGCCGGGTTCCTTATGCAAACTTATGCATAAGACACCCGGCTTTTATATTTTTAACTCTACGTAAGTACACCTGAAGTACAATAAAAACAACATACAGTCTTGCGTGAGTTTCATATATTTACATGGTATTTATTGCTTTTATATGGCTTCTATTTCGAGTCACCAAAACTATAACTATGCACAGAAGATAAATTTTTCAATAATTTTTACAGAAAACCCGGCAGCTGTTACATACCCGTTACAAACCTGACGTAAGCTAGAATCTCATTCGTTTTATGAAACCCACGTCATAGATGCATCTCACATGAAAGGGTTATCACCGTGACACAGGCATCTGCACCCGCAGAAAAACCACTCGTAGAGCTCAACGAGGTCAATAAATATTACGGCACCAACCACGTGCTCAAGAACATCAATTTAGCGGTCAATAAAGGCGAAGTTATTATCCTTCTCGGCCCTTCCGGTTCCGGCAAATCAACCCTCTGCCGAACCATCAACCGCCTCGAAACTACTTCCTCTGGCTCTATACATATCGACGGAAAAGAACTGCCCAAAGAAGGCCGCGAGCTCGCCAAGCTGCGCGCAGAAGTGGGTATGGTATTCCAGTCCTTCAACCTCTTTGCGCACAAAACCATCCTTGACAACGTGACGCTAGGCCCACGCCGCATCCGCAAGCTCTCCAAAGAGCAGGCCGAAGCCGAAGCTATGGAACTTCTCGCCAAGGTCGGGGTAGATTCCCAAGCAGAAAAAATGCCAGCCCAGCTTTCGGGCGGTCAGCAGCAGCGCGTCGCCATCGCCCGCGCTCTCGCGATGAAGCCCAAGGTCATGCTTTTTGACGAGCCCACCAGTGCACTTGACCCCGAGATGGTGAACGAAGTGCTCGATACCATGGTCTCCCTCGCCCGCGACGGCATGACCATGATCGTCGTAACCCACGAGATGGGATTCGCCCGTAAAGCCGCCGACCGCATCGTCTTCTTGGCGGACGGCGAGATTGTTGAAGAAGCCACTCCGGATGAATTCTTCACCAAACCCAAGAGCGAGCGCGCCCGCGACTTCCTCTCCAAGATCATCGACCACTAGGGGGTGTGCCATGAAAAAATCATTCTTTAACCGCGCCGCCACCAAGTTTTTCGCCGCGAGTACAGCAGCTGCGCTTGCCCTCGGTTTCACGCTGACCGGGTGCTCCAGCGCCTCGGACTCTAAACCTAAGATTCGCATCGGCATTAAGTACGATCAGCCTGGCTTGGGCTACCAAGATGGTCAGGATTACACCGGTTTTGACGTAGATGTGGCGCGCTACATTGCTGGTAAGCTCGGCTATTCGGAGGATCAGATCGAATTCGTAGAGTCCCCCAGTGCTAACCGTGAGAATATGCTTTCCAACGGTCAGGTCGATATGATTCTGGCGACCTATTCCATTAGCGACAGCCGTAAGAAGAGCGTTGATTTTGCCGGTCCGTACTACGTTGCCGGGCAGGATTTGCTCGTGCGCGCCGATGAAACGAGCATTACCGGGCCCGATAGCCTGAACGGAAAGAACCTATGCTCGGTGACCGGCTCAACCAGCGCCAAAAAGATTCAGGATACCTACGCCAAAAACGTGAACCTGGTGAAGCAGAATAGCTACTCGGACTGCGTGGTCGCACTTAACGGCGGCGTGGTAGATGCGGTGACGACCGACGATATTATTCTTGCGGGTCTTGCCGCTACTAAGGCAAATAAGGGCAAACTCAAGCTGGTTGGCAAAACATTCACCACCGAGAAGTACGGTGTTGGTCTGCCCAAGGGTACCGATAAGTGTGAAGCCATCAATAAGGCTATTAACGAGATGGTAGAAGACGGCACCTGGGAGAACCTGGTGAAGAAGCACACGGACGGCACCGGCTACAGCTACAACACCGAAAAGAATCCGCCAAAGCCTTCGGCGTCCTGCGCTTAGGCACGGAAGAGAGGAAAACGATGTCATTCTTTGACCAACTCGGCGCTCTCTTCGCCAAATACGATGTGTTGGGCGCGTTCTGGGTGAATATTCAGCTAACGTTCTGGGCTGCGATCGGGTCTTTCGTACTCGGCGCAATCCTGGCACTGATGCGTATCAGCCCGGTCCCCTCGCTGCGCTGGGCGGGTACTATCTATGTGCACTTATTCCGCAACACCCCGCTGACGATTCTGATGACTCTAGCGTTGCTGGGCGTGTGGACACAGTTTCAGCTGTCGTTCTCGACCGATTTTGAGACGAACTTCTTCGTGTACGCCGTGATCGTGCTGTCGATCTATCACGCATCTTTTGTGTGTGAGGCAATCCGTTCGGGTGTGAACACGGTTCCCACCGGTCAGGCGGAGGCGGCTCGTGCCATCGGCCTCGGCTTCATGGATACTGCGCGCATGATTATTTTTCCGCAGGCATTGCGCGGCTCCATTACTCCGCTGGGTAATACGCTCATTGCATTGGCGAAGAACACGACGGTCGCATCGGTAGCATCCGTTGCCGAAGCTTCAGGCATGATGAAGTCCATGATTGAGTTCGATGCGAACATGGTGCTGGCGATCTTCCTGATCTTCGCGCTGGGATTCGTGGCGATTGTGGTGCCTCTAGGCATCCTGACCACCTGGTCCTCACGTAAATTGGCGGTGAAGCGATGAAATTTTTTAATTCTGATGTAACCACAAGCACCACTGTCCTCTTCGACGCCCCCGGCCCCCGTGCGAAGGCTCGCACCCGTGTCTTCAATATCGCGGCGATTCTGGTTTTTATCGCGTTCGCTGTCTATGTGCTGAGCGTGATGGGCGCTAAGGGCCAGCTTGAGGCAGAAAAATGGACCGACCTCTTCACCGCAAAAGCTTGGGGTTCCTACTACCTGCCCGGTCTGGTTTCAACCCTGCAGGCAGCAGGTATTTCGGTAATTACCTCTATCGCTTTCGGTGTTATCTTCGGCATGGCACGTCTAGCGCAGAACCGCGTGCTTCGCTGGTTCGGCACCATTGTAGTTGAGTTCTTCCGTGCCGTTCCGGTGCTGATGATGATGATTTTCTTCTGGCTGTTCCTCAGCCGGTTCAGCTGGATTAACCCCTCACAGCTGCCGTTCCTCGCGGTCGTAATCGGTTTGACCTTCTATAACGGATCCGTGATTGCAGAGCTGCTGCGTTCGGGTGTCAAACAGCTACCGCGCGGCCAGGGTGAGGCGGGCCTGGCGATCGGACTGACCCCCGGTCAGACCCTCCGCACGATTCTTATGCCCCAGGCATTCAACTCCATGATGCCTTCGATGCTCAGCCAGTTTGTGGTGATCCTCAAGGACACCGCGCTCGGGTACATTATTTCCTACCCCGAGCTGCTGGCATCTGCACGACGCATCGGCTCGGGTGACGGCAACGTGTTGCAGACCCTTCTGTTGGCGGCGGCGCTCTTCGTCATCGTGAACTTCGCACTCACGGCGCTGGCAACCTGGCTTTCCTCGTTCCTCGCCTCACGTACTTCCTCGAAAGTTCGCAAGGTGGACTTGGTTCCCGGTGAGGTCGATAACCCGAATCCGCCCACCCTCCAGATGTTCTTGCTCCCCGGCAAACGCAAGTAATCGGGGATGCGCATCCGGTATAGAAGATGCCCGGAACTTCCTGTATTGGAGGTTCCGGGCATCTTTGTTTCTCAGACGGTTTTATTCTCTTACGGCATTTCCTATCCCACGCTCGCCGTCAGACGCTCGGCCGCCTTCGCAATATCCTCATCGGATGCGGTCAGCGCTATACGCACATACCCGGCGCCGTCTTCACCGTAGAAGACCCCCGGTCCCGCAACGATTCCCAGCTTGGCCAAACGTTCGATAGACGCCCACGTATCCTCGCCGAAAGTGGTCCACAGATACAACCCAGCCTCAGAGTTTTCGACGCGCCCGCCTGCGGCGGTAATAGCTGCGAGAAGCGCCTCACGGCGCGCACGGTACTTATCTTTCTGCGCCGCCACATGGGCTTCATCTCCCAAGGCGGCAATCAGCGCACGCTGCACGGGTGCGGGAACAATCATCCCGGCGTGCTTGCGGGAGTTGATGAGGTTAGGCATAAGCTGCGCATCACCCGCAATAAACGCGGCACGGTACCCCGCCAGGTTTGACTGTTTTGAGAGTGAATATGCGGCGAAAAGCCCGGTAAAGTCGCCGTCGCATACGCGGGGATCAAGAATAGAGGGTACCCGCTGACCGCCGCGAGCTTCATCCCACGCGCCCCAGCCGAGTTCCGCATAGCATTCGTCGCTGGCTACCACGGCACCGATATCACGCGCCTGCCGCACAATCTCGCGAAGCTCGGCAACATCACGCACCACACCGTTCGGGTTGGCAGGCGAGTTCACCCACACCAACCGCACGCGCCTGCGCACATCTTCGGGCAGCTCATCAAGCGAATCTGCGGGCACGGATTGCGCGCCGGCGAAGCGCGCCCCCATATCGTAGGTTGGGTACGCCACGCGCGGGTAAACCACCACATCGCGCTCTTGAGTGTTAGGGTCGGTACCTAATCCCAGCAGGAACGGAAGCCACGCCACAAGTTCTTTGGAACCCACGGTGGGCATCACCTGGTCGGTGCTTAGCCCGGTGACCCCGCGGCGGCGTGCAAACCAGTCCACGATCGCTTGGCGCAGTTCAACAGTTCCGTGCGTGGTCGGGTATCCGGGGGCGTCGGATGCGGCGGTGAGCGCATCCTGAATCAGCTGCGGGGTGTCATCGACCGGGGTGCCGATGGAGAGGTCTATGGTCCCACCCGGATGTTCGGCAGCAAGTTTGCGGTAGGGAATAAGGGTTTCCCAGGGGTATTCGGGCAGATCTAGACCGTAGGCACGCATGGTTCTCCTTGTGCGGCGTTGTAAACCGGCAGATACCGGCTGTTCTTTCGTGCGTAGTCATTGTATCGCGCGTTTGAGTGCTGAGGGTACGGCAAAGCCCCCGTTCCCAGCGTGCGAGATTCGGGGACTTTAGCCTGTCTCAAATTTTCTTCAACGTAAGGGTGCGCCGAATGCGCCAGCTACTCCCCCTGCGGTGGTAGGGCGGCGATGAAGGGTACGTCTTTACCGGTTGGTCCCATCTTCGCGGCACCACCGGGTGAGCCGAGGTCGTCGAAGAATTCAGCGTTGGCGGTAATATATTCGGACCATTCTTCGGGCACGTCGTCTTCATAATAGATAGCCTCGACGGGGCAGACGGGTTCGCAGGCTCCGCAGTCCACGCATTCATCGGGGTGGATATACAGTGTGCGGTCACCCTCGTAGATGCAATCAACGGGGCATTCCTCAACGCAGGCGCGATCTTTCACGTCTACACAGGGCAGTGCAATTACGTAAGTCATGGGTGCCTTTCTAAACCTAGCAGCGTGCGCCTGCCCTGTAATCCTGCAGGGTCATCGTCCGGCGCACGTCATCACGAGGGGGTATGCCTCGTGGAAGTCTGTGTATAAGTCTAGCTTGCACAGGGCATTTAAGCAGATTTTCGTGTCGTACCAGACAGCCATAATGCAGCCCTTCGCCGGCATTTTTTAGGCTAGGCTTTCCTGCGAGTAAATATTATTTCCCCTAGTCAGAGCCAATAAATTAAAATATAAATTCCAATAAGTTATATTCATCACAACATTTTTCGTGACGCCTCTATGTCATTCCTTAGCTTCATCACAGCTTATGGTGCAGTGCGCGAAGAATTATTAAGCGTTTGAGCTCGGCGTGCTTTCTCTTCGGCCCTGCGATGGCGCAAATGAACCTGCCGCGGGGTGTTATAGAAGCCGTTTCCTTCTTTGGTACGGATGAAGACGAAAAAGGCGAGCAGAGAGATAACGGGCGTGCCCAAAAGCCATAGCGTGCCGTATAAACCAATCGGCGGGTAGTCCGGGTTTACCAGCACGAAGGGCGAATCCGGGCGCATAAAGGCGAGCGCATATATCACCAAGAATGCGAAGGCACCGGTGATAATCGTTGCCCCGCCACGACGCAGTGCGAGGGAAGCCCACAGTGATGCAAAAAATACGGTGGCGAAGCCGAACACGAGCCCGATAGGAAGCGGAGTTTCGCCCGTATACATAACCCAGGCGTGGTAGATTGAGCCCGCGATACCTGCGAGGGTTCCCAGAAGAATGCAAGTTATCAGGAGCGATACGATGCCTGCCTGCGTGGGGGTTTCGGGAATTTTACGCTGTGCGTTACCGTCGAGCAGGCGGTAGGTTTCGACCGCCGAGATTTTCTGCTCTACCTTGTTTGAGAATTCAAAGGTGGTGTCCCCGGTGACTACAATCTGTGTTCCGTGGGCTTTCATCGCTTCACGTTTGGCCTCGACTGAGCCGATGATAGCGCACTGTTGGCGCGCGTCCTGTTCTGAGAATTCTCCTTCAATACCCCAGGTCAGTATGGGGCGGTCGTTACTATCGCCCAAGATTTTGAGTGCTTCAAGCACGGCCTGGTGCGTGCGCACATGGTCGGGGTGCCCGTAGCCACCGTCGAGGTCATAGGTGACCAGAACATCGGGCTTAATATCGCGAATGGCATTAGCAATAGCCTCGGCCTGCGGGGCGATCGGCTGGGCGGTTAAGGAATCTTCACTCGCCTTCGGGTTCGCCACCGGTTTACCATCTTTGCCCCACGCCATGCCGGAATCACGGTAGATGTTGAGCGCGCCCGGTGCCGTGGCGGGTTCCTCTCCCAGGAAGAAACGCTTGCGCACACCCAGCTTTGCCGTCGCGTTGTTGAGTTCAACAGTGCGGTACTCCCCCAGTGCCTCGCCGTTGTCGCTGTTGCCGGGTTTGCCTACTTCAAGATGCTGCAGCTTCGGCGGAATGACTTCTCCCATTTCGCCTCGGGTGAGGGTCAGCAGATACACCTTGGCACCCTTCTTGGCGTAGTACGCCATTGTTGCGCCTGTTGCCGTAGTCTCGTCGTCTGGATGCGCGTGTACGAACAACATCACTGCCTCGGAGGGCGTGTAGCCGCTCGGTAGCAAGTCGCGTTTCGCGTTTTTCATCAGGTGCTCCCCTTGGGCGGGGTACTGCGGCGCGGAAGTTTCAGGCATAGTGTCAGGTGACCTTCTGTCAAAGAACAGTTCTTCTATATCTTAAACCACAACCGGGAGCGGTACGGTTATCGTTGCTTGTCATGACGACAAACGCCCGTACTGCTCCCGGCGGTTAGCTATGCTCGTGTGCCCTAGTTGGCGCGGGCACGGCGGCGGAATTCACGCACTCGCTCGTTCGCATCCAGAATAACCTTGCGGATGCGAATAGCTTCGGGAGTGACCTCCACACATTCGTCTTCGCGGGCGAATTCGAGGCATTCTTCCAGCGTGAGCTTCTTGGGCGGGGTCAGGTTCTCGAAGCTGTCTGCGGTGGAGGAGCGCATATTGGTCAGCTTCTTTTCCTTGGTGATATTCACTTCCATATCGTCCGCACGGGAGTTCATGCCCACGACCATACCCTCGTATACTTCGGAGGTCGGTTCCACGAAGAAGGTGCCGCGTTCCTGCAGGTTAATCATGGCGTAAGGGGTAACCACGCCGGCACGGTCAGCGATCATCGAACCGTTGGTGCGGTACTCAATATCGCCAGCCCAGGGTTCGGGGTCGATCGAGTACGACGACGAGATACCGGCGCCGCGGGTTTCGGTAAGGAACTGGGTGCGGAAGCCAATCAGACCGCGCGCGGGTACCGCGAATTCCATGCGAACCCAGCCGGTGCCGTGGTTCGACATGTTCTCCATGCGCCCCTTACGTGCCGCCATCAGCTGGGTTACGGCACCCAGGTGCTCTTCGGGCACATCAATAATCATGTGTTCCATCGGTTCATACAGTTTGCCATCGATGGTTTTGGTGACTACCTGCGGTTTACCCACGGTCAGTTCGAAGCCTTCGCGGCGCATCTGCTCCACCAAAATAGCGAGGGCGAGCTCGCCGCGGCCCTGAACTTCCCAAGCATCCGGGCGCTGGGTGGGCAGAACCTTGATGGAGACGTTACCGATAAGCTCGCGGTCAAGACGGTCCTTGACCTGGCGTGCGGTCACCTTCGCACCTTTGACGCGGCCCGCCATCGGAGAGGTGTTAATGCCGATGGTCATGGAGATCGCCGGGTCGTCCACCTTAATAAGCGGCAGCGGCTTGGGGTTTTCGGCGTCGGTCAGGGTTTCACCAATGGTAATGTCTTCGATACCGGCGACCGCCACGATTTCGCCAGGGCCTGCTTCTTCGGCGGGAACACGTTCGAGCGCCTTGGTTGCCAGCAGCTCGGAGATACGCACGTTCTTAATATCGCCGTCTTGACGTGCCCAAGCGACGGTCTGCCCTTTCTTGAGGGTGCCGTTGAAGATACGCACGAGAGCCAGACGGCCCAGGAACGGCGAAGAGTCGAGGTTGGTCACGTGCGCCTGCAGCACCTCATCAGGGTTGTAGGTGGGGGCGGGCACGTGCTCGATAATGGTCTTAAACAGCGGTTCCAAGTCGTCATTATCGGGCAGGGCACCGTCGGCGGGTTGGTTCAGCGATGCGGCGCCAGCCTTGCCGGAGGCGTAGACGACCGGCACATCGAGCACACTGTCGAGGTCAAGGTCGGGTACCTCCTCGGCCAGGTCCGACGCCAAGCCGAGCAGCAGGTCCATAGTTTCGCTGACGACCTCGTCGATGCGCGCATCCGGGCGGTCCACCTTGTTCACCACCAAAATGACGGGCAGCTTCGCGGCGAGTGCCTTGCGCAGCACGAAGCGGGTCTGCGGCAGCGGACCTTCGGAGGCGTCCACGAGCAGCACCACGCCATCGACCATAGACAAGCCGCGTTCGACTTCGCCGCCGAAGTCGGCGTGCCCGGGGGTATCAATCACGTTAATGGTGATGGTTTCACCGTTCGCGGAGGGTCCATCGTAGAACACGGTGGTGTTCTTCGCGAGGATGGTAATGCCTTTTTCCTTTTCAAGGTCGCCGGAGTCCATCACGCGGTCTTCGACGTCTGCGTGCGCCGAGAACGCGTGGGTCTGCTTGAGCATCGCATCCACGATGGTGGTTTTGCCGTGGTCAACGTGAGCCACGATCGCCACGTTGCGCAAATCAGGGCGCGAAGCGGTGTTTTCAGACATGCGTAATTTTTCTCGCTTAAATCTAGGGAATACTAGGGGCACGCCGCGTTAGGTGCGTGAGCTTAGATACGCGACGCGGATATCAGTGCGTGCATGCCCGAGCGTTCTCATGCGGGCGCGCCAAAACGCGCCTCTGTCTCGGGCTTGCCTATCCAGTGTACCACTTGCCCTAGTTTGTCTTGAGCGCAGGTTTTAGTCGGCTTCGACTCAGCGCCCGGCATTTTTCTCGTGCAGCCAGTCGTCCAGCATGCGGCGGGCAACCGCATTCGTGCCGGGCAGCTCCAGTTTGGGCACTCCCTGTTTCTGGCGTATAGCTTCAGATTCGGCGATAGCCTGCGCCAGCTCGGGCGCGGTGAACCAGCGTGCGGCCCGGATTTCTCCGTCCAAATGTTCCACGGGTTGGGTGTCATCGACCGTCACCCGGTAGCAGATCATGAGCGAACGGGGGAAGGGCCACACATCGCTCATACGGTAGTCAAGGTTGAGAGCCTGCAGCCCAGTTTCTTCATAGACTTCGCGGGCTACTGCCTGTTCGAGGTTCTCGCCGGGATCCACGAACCCGGCGATGAGGGCGAAGCGGTTTTCGTGCCAGAGCCGATTATTCGCCAAGAGTACCCGTTCGCCGTCGCGGCTGAGGACGAGCGCCATAACCGCCGGTTCGATGCGCGGGAATACGAGCTCGCCGGATGCGGTGCGCCGCACCTGGCGTTCCCCGTCGATCAGGGCAGGATCTCCCGAATACGCGGAGTACTCCATTTCAAGAAGGTAGTCGCGTTTAGCAAGGGCGGCGGCGTAGCGGGCGCGCCCGGCGGGGTCTTCGTGCACGGGGTAGAAGCGGAACCCGTTCTGCGATGCGGTGATGGGCGCATCCGTGTCAGCACGGGAGAGATCTTCTGCGAGCGCGAGCAGTTCTTCATCTTCCAGGTAGGCTGCATGGTAATCGGTGCCTTCCCGGTCAGAGGGCTTTCTAAATTTAGGCTCCAGGCTGGTTTCGATAATGGTATTGTGCGGAGCTTCAGGCAGGTAATAAACGGTTCCGTCACGGTTCATGAGGGTTTCTCCACATCGAGAAATAACCAGGTAAAGATTCTGCTGCACGCTCATAGTTTCCACTCTACCGCATGCGCTCTTCGCTCCTGTGCCCATGCAGCCTGAAAAATATACCTAAACAACCAACTCGTTGTCTGCGCACGTGATACGCCTGCTCATCTGGCATAAGCGAGAGCGTATCTCTGCGGTCTATTCACTAGCCCCGCGGCCTGAGAGTTATGACCCTGAGCGCCCTTCCGGCTTCCAGCCTGCGGCGAGGGCGCGCTCATATATTGTCTCTGCGAGAGTATGTTCGAAGGCTTTGGTGAGGTGGTTAGTATCCGCGTACACGTATACGTTGCCAATCACTGAGCGGCATAGGCCGTCAGGGCAGTAGATATCCTTCAAATCGATCAGGTAGGCACCACGGTCTGCATATTTCTCGAAAATTGGTGCGGCGGGATTATCACCATATTTCTGCTCAACGGGTTCAGAACAGCTGCTCTTATCCCCCTGAGCCCTAATTGCGCACACATACATATCTTGGGCAAATCGCGGGTTATCGCGCAGACCGATCACCTGGATGCCCGCATCAGTGAAGACGCGCAGGGTTTCGTCGAGGTTGGGGTCTGCGGTCTCGGCATCAGCGCTTGTGTCGGTTGTGGTTGCGATAATCACTACGGTCGTCGGCTTAAGGCGCAGAATTTCTTCCGTGGCGTTCTGTGAGAACGCGATGCAGCGTTTCTTACGATCGTTGAGGTAGCCCTCGGGTGCTGCGAATGGGTAGGGGCATCCTGTCTCTAGAAGGTTCATCTGATTGGTGCCGGTACGCTGGGCGATAGGCTCGAACGCAGCCGTCATCTGTAATGCGTGCGAGCTGCCAACAATAATGGTGAGCGGTGCCGAATCGTCCACATTCTGTTTGACGGCGCAGGATTTATTCAGAGACTCATGCACGGGGGTAAAGGGTGCGGGGCATCCCTCTCCCCAGTCAGCGAGCATGCCGTAGATGGGGATATCCTGCGGAATAGGCTTTGATACACGCGACATTTGATCCGTGCCGACTGCTCGGGCACCTGGATATGTTGCCTCATCATTTTTCACCAGCTCTTCAGTATTCTGGATCACGGTGGCATCGCGTTGCTGTGCCCAGGTGCGAACGCTCAGAACGGGCGCTCCGATCACCAGCAGAATCACGAGTACATAGGCGAGCTGGTTCACCCAGAGAGTGGGAGTGAAAATCGTGGTCACGCGTAGTTTCGAGACCGTTTTATCAAGAAATACGCCGGATCGGCTGCGCAACGGCTTCTCGGTATAGGTGCTCAAAACCCACGCCAAACCGATTGAAACGGCGATAATCACCGTGCCTTCCAGAAAATTCACGCGAGGTTTATTAACCGCAGCGCTGTAGAGCACGAGCAGAGGCCAATGCACTAGGTACAGGGCGTAAGAAATATTGCCCAAGCTTTGCAGCGGCGTGGAAACTAGCAGACGGTCGATCGCGAATTTATGGTCGGTACGCCCGGCGATCATCACCAGCGCACCGGAGAGCACGGGCCACAGCGCCAGGTAGCCGGGGAAGGTTCGTTCAACCGGTAAAACAGCGCCGCAGGTTACTAATCCCAGGGCGCCCACCCATCCCATTACCACGCGAGTTCTCACATGGCGAGGCTTCCATTTCAGCGTCATCACCGCAAGCAGAGTACCAATCGCAAACTCCCACAGGCGGGTGCGAGTATCAAAATATGCGTAGGCGGAAACCTGCTTTGTCTCCCAGATTGAGAAGGCAAACGAAACCGCGAACACAGTACCGAAAACCGTTACCGCCGCAGGTACGGGCTTGAAACGTACCCGATGCACGAGAAACGCAGCCACCGCGAAAAGTATCGGCCAGAGCAGGAAAATTTGTCCCTGAATCGAGAGCGACCAGAAATGCTGGAAGGGCGATTTATCGCTTATACCCTGAGCAAAATAATTAACCGCACCGTTCGCCAAGTTCCAGTTCTGGTAGTAAAACAGCGAGGCTTGGGCATCAACAGCGCGCGCATTCCAATACAGCGCTGGCAATATAACTAAGGAAGCCGCAAGAGTCAGCACAATCACCACGGATGCAGCAGGCAACAGACGCGCGAACACATGAGTCCAGTAGGTCAGCAGGTTCAGCGGTTTGCCCTCGTTGATTTTCCGCATGAACGAGAGCGAAAGCAAGAAAGCCGAGATGAAGAGAAAAACATCCACACCACCGGAGACTTTGCCGATCCACACGTGGTAAAGCACCACGAGAAGCACGGCGAAGGCGCGCAAACCCTGAATTTCGGGGCGGAATCCGCGAGATTCCAGAAATGATTCATACGGCGGGGTGTGCTCTGCAGCGGGTACACGAATTCCCCGCAGCGGGTTTATAGGCATAAACAATATCCTGGAGTGAATGTGTGAGTTATGAGTGAGTTTTCATGATGCACAGCGCCGTCGAGAACTTCCACGCACGCTATGCAAAAAGCCAGCATCGCTCGTGCCCGCATTACAGGAAGCACCGAGACAGGTCTATAAAGACGTCCCCAGTCTACCACCGGTATTCTCCCAAATGTACGCACGTTTTCGCGTGCATTTAGAGGACGGTTTGCTAACCCTTGAGGGCACCCTGAGGATTCGTAAAGGCTCCCCTCCAACGCGTGCAGTTCTTTGGATAATGCCTGGCGGGAATTATGCGCCGCACCCAAACGTTGTGGTCACCAAAAGCGCAAGAACGCGCAAAACCTTCAGGTAAACGCCTGTATGAAGGTGACATCACCGGGTTGAAAGAGAGAAAATAAGAACCATGACTATTACGAACCCGACGACCACCAGCGCGTGGTCAGCACTAACCCAGCACAAAGCATCGCTCACTCCGAATCTGCGAGCCTGGTTTGAGCAGGATCCTTCCCGCGCCCAGAAATTTAGTTTTGATGCCGCAGACCTGCACGTAGACCTCTCGAAGAACCTCGTCACCGAAGAGACCGTGCAGCTTTTGCTCAAACTCGCCGAAGAGGTGAACCTCGCCGAACGCCGCGATGCTATGTTCACTGGCGAACACATTAACGTGACCGAGGACCGCGCGGTTCTGCACACCGCGCTGCGCCGCCCCAAAGGCTACTCCCCCGCTCTTGTTGTTGATGGGCAGGATGTCGATAGCGATGTTCACGCCGTTCTGAACAAGATTTACGCTTTTGCCGATCGTGTGCGTTCGGGCGAGTGGACCGGCGTGAGCGGCAAGCGCATCGAGACCGTGGTGAATATTGGTATTGGCGGTTCCGACCTTGGTCCCGTGATGGTGTACGAGGCGCTTAAGCCTTACGCCGATGCCGGGATTTCCGCACGGTTCATCTCAAATATCGACCCGACCGATGTTGCCGAAAAAGTTTCTGATCTTGACCCCGAAACTACCCTGTTCATCGTTGCTTCGAAGACCTTCGGCACCCTAGAAACCCTGACCAACGCTCGTGTGGCACGCGATTGGCTGCTCACCGCGCTTGGCGAGGCGAACGCCCTGCAGGGAAAAACCGCAGAAGAAGCCGTGGCTAAGCACTTTATCGCCGTTTCAACCGCGCTCGATAAAGTTGCTGCCTTCGGCATTGACCCCGAAAATGCTTTTGGTTTCTGGGACTGGGTTGGCGGTCGCTACTCCGTGGACTCTGCGATTGGCACCTCGTTGGCCATCGTCTTCGGTCCGAAGGTTTTCGAGGAATTCCTCGCGGGCTTCCACGCCATGGACGAGCACTTCCGCACCGCGCCCTTTGAAAAGAACGTGCCCGTACTCATGGGCTTGCTTAACGTATGGTACGTGAACTTCTTGGGCGCCGAAACCCACGCGGTCCTGCCCTACGACCAATATCTGCACCGTTTCCCCGCATACTTGCAGCAGCTCACCATGGAGTCCAACGGCAAATCTGTGCGCGCTGACGGTTCTTTCGTGGACTACTCCACGGGCGAGGTTTTCTGGGGCGAGCCCGGCACCAACGGTCAGCACGCTTTCTATCAGCTTATCCACCAGGGCACCCGCCTTATCCCTGCGGACTTCCTGGCCTTCGCCAACCCGGCTCACCCCACCAAGGATGGCGAGCAGGATGTGCACGAACTCTTCCTCGCAAACTTCTTTGCACAGACTCAGGCGCTCGCTTTCGGCAAGACCGAGGATGAGGTACGTGCCGAAGGTACCGCCGAGCATGTGGTAAACGCCCGTATCTTCAGCGGCAACCGTCCTTCGACCTCTATCATGGCCTCCCGCCTGACCCCGCGTGTGCTGGGCGAGCTGATTGCCCTCTATGAGCACATCACCTTTGTGCAGGGTATCGTGTGGGGTATCGATTCCTTCGACCAGTGGGGCGTCGAACTCGGCAAGAAGCTGGCGCTCGATCTGGTGCCCGCTATCAAAGGCGACCGCGAGGTTCTGGCACGCCAGGATTCTTCGACCGCATCCCTGATCGACTACTACCTTAAGCACCGCAAGTAGCAGTGCCCTAGGCTAATATGCGCGGTGCCCCCGATGAATCTCTCATCGGGGGCACCGCGTTTTAACCGCCGCTTTCACTCGTCTTCCCAGTTCTACGGCATGAATGAGCCTACATAACCTTGAGGGTATCGCGCACCAGCTCCACCACGATGCGCGCAACCACCGCCTCAGGCAGAGTCGGCACCGATTCGCTCTCTACTCCCCCAGCATCGGTATGTGCAGTAAGCGTTGTCTGTGCGTCAGAGGGCTCATGATCGACTTGCGTGGCGGGAATATGCACAAACCCCGCAGGAATCCGCCGCCCCTGGCGTTCCAGAATACGGTGTACCTCATAAAATACGTGGTTGCACACATAAGTTCCGGCGGTGTACGAAATCTCAACCGGTAGCCCCACACCACGCAAACGCTCATAGCTTGCCCGCACCGGCAGGGTCGAAAAATACGCCTCGCGTCCCTCCGGGGCGATCGCCTCATCCACACGCACCACACCGTCATTATCTTCAATATCGGCGGAGTCCAGGTTGATAGCAACCCTCTCAAAGCTCACCTTATCCCGTCCGACTGCCACACCCAAGCTGAGCACCGCATCCGGGCGAATATCGGTCAGCATCTCCCCTAAAGCTTCTGAAGAACCCGCATAGCTCACCGGAACCTCACGGGTTACAACCCGTACCGCAGATTCGTCGGCAAGTACATCAGCCACCTGCCGCGCTGTTACCCCGCTCGGGTTCACGCTCACGCCGGGAAACGGGCCGAAATAGGTGATGAGAAGGGTCTTTGTCATCGTTGTCCTTTACACGTCGTCGGGTACCCTAGAGGTATGGCACGCACACACCGTCACAAAGAAGAACCCGTTTTTCTTCTCCAGGATACCCCCGATGCCCTGCGCGAAATCGGCGTTGATGATGAGCAGGAGGCGCTAGCCGCTGTTCGTGAACCCGCACAGGCGTTAGAAGGTGCCTCGTTCCTTCAGGCGGTGGGGCGGTTTTACCGCTTCTACACACTCGGTCGCGGGCACGCCAGCCGCTCCGAAGTGCTGTGGGCATTGCTCTATTTGACACTCACCACTGGCGCGGTACTGGGGTTGACGGTCTATCTGGGCATGCTCTCAGAAGACCCTCACATGGAGTCCCTGATTCGGGTTCTCTATATGCTTATGATGACGCTCACGCCCGTATGGATTATTGTGCATATTCTGCCGCTTTCTTCGCTTCTGAGCAGGGCGCGCGGTAAAAACTAGACGCGTCCACGCCCCCCTACCGACGGGTGATTCAAAAACGCCCGCAGTGCTCAGGCCACGGGCGTGTAAGTAGTTGGTTTCTCCAGAGCTTCCGGGCTATTTCCCAAGCACCTTCATAAGCTCTTCGGGAGTGTCAACAACAATCAAACGTTCCAGGTATGAAGGGCGCAAAAGCTCAGTGCTAGCCATATATTGCATCGCCTCAACGAGCTTATCCCAGTACCCATTAACATTCAGGAGCGCCACAGGCTTCGTGTGAATCTTGAGGAATTGCCAGCTAAATACCTCGAAAAATTCTTCCAAGGTTCCGGGGCCACCGGGCATCGCAACGAAGGCGTCGGCCTTATTAATCATGGCGATCTTACGCTGATGCATGGTATCGACAATATCGAGGGTTGTCTGCCCGGGGTACACGCCCTCCCACTCCACGAGCTGGTGGGTGACCACGCCGTAGACTTTGCCGCCCGCATCCAGGGTCGCGCCCGCGACGGTTCCCATCAGACCGGTGCGTCCGCCTCCATAAACTACCCCCACGCCACGTTTTGCGCATAGGGTTCCCAACTCACGGGCGCAGGCGGCAAAATCGGGGTCATTGCCCATAGTAGCGCCGCAATACACGGCAAGGTTAAAACTATCTCTCATGTTCTGCTTCTTTCATCGGATGCGTTCATACACGCGACGGTGCGCGGAACGCGTGCGTCAACGTAAAATTTTTACGGGTGATTTATCCCTATGCACCCTACCGCCCCCGCGCAGCCGAGCGCAAGCCTTATCGCTCATATCGCGCATATTTTCAGCGGATTCACAGCGGCACCGATGGCGTTTCGCCAGGACTTATTCTGCAGATAAGCGGGAATATACACTCAGTGTTCAGAGGTGCCTGATCGGTATAGTCCGCTGCGGGGTCTACCCAACGTAATTCAGCAATTTCGGCATGCGGGCTCAGCTGCTCAAGTATCTTTTCCTCTTGCGGATGCGGCATATATTCAAAAGTTTCGGCACGTACCACGAATCCGCTTTCGTTCAGGGCGGGGGCGTCAAACTTACCAAGGTACACCATCTGGGCAGGATCCGGCGCAAATCCCAGCTCTTCAGTAACCTCACGCACCGCCGTATACAAGGGGCTCTCCCCCGCATCGGGTTTACCTCCGGGCATCATAAACCCGTGTGAGGCGGCTTTACGCACGGTCAGTACGTGCCCGGCGTGATTGCGGATTACCACTGCAGAAACATGCACAATTCTCTGTGCCGTATCAATTGCTGAATGTTCATCAACCATCTTTCTACAGTAGCTTATGTACAGCGCGTATCAGCCAAAATTTCAGAGGCTCTTCAGCCGGTCTATGAGGTAATCACGCAGAATGACCGCGTGGTTGCAGGTAGGGCTCTTAGCGCCGTACAAAAGCGTAACGCGAGAGGACTGGAGCTTCTGCGCACCCGCAACCATACGCTCAAGCTCGGGGTACACCTCTGAATTACTGTCAAGCTCGTTCAGATAGCGTTGTTTGAAGGATTCAAAATTCTCTGGTTTATGCCCAAAATCTCGGCGAGCCTCCGTCGAAGGAGCTAAGTCCTTCGCCCATTCATCAAGATGAGCCTTATCTTTTGAGACTCCGCGCGGCCAAAGCCTATCAACGAGTACCCGGTATCCGTCATCCGGGGAAGGCTCTTCATATATGCGCTTAATAACTATATCCATAGTGCCAATCCTACGCCGGAGAATCTGTCTGGTACACCTAACGTTAAGATAGGTGGCCCGCCAGGATATGTACATTATCGATGTATGACTACATGCTCTATATATATGATATTTTCCGGACGAAAGTATTTTCTAATTTTATTGTGGAGTATATATAAAAATTTTCATCATCAAAAGAAAATACTGCCGCGTCTAAATCCCCAGTTTTAGTGCGTTCACATCAATTCCTGCACGGGCAGGCTTAGACCCCCGCCGTGCCTCTACCCTAAACACGCTACGGGGGTCTTATCCTAGCTTGAGCATTCATGTCTGTGCTTTTTCCCAGAGGGCACATCCCCTGAAAACAGTGAGTGCTTCAAACGAATCTATACATCCCCGACGATACCTTACGGGGTATTCTCATAGAGCGCTCACATGAGGATTAACCGATCGTAAACCTACGCATGCACGAACCAAAGGTCAGGAAGCTTCATATCGTACATAAGAGAAGGTTCACAATAGTGAACGTTCTATGTCTTTACAAACATACCCTGCTCACAACACGGAGGTAAAGCATTTCGGGCAAACTTTATTATATCTTTATATTTACCCACGGAGTTAAAACATATATACCGTTAAAAAATGGTACTACCGCATAATAGTTTACCGTGAAACTCTTTATCAAAATGTGATTTTATAGCAATAAAACCCGCCGGGGAATACCTCACGATATTCCTCCGGCGGTCTTTTTATTGATAATTCCGTTCGCCGAAATTACTTGCTCGTTTTAACCTCAAGACCCGAGACATCCACCTGTTCCAGTGGAATCAAACGGTCGCGGGTTACGATAGCGTGAATAGCCCAAACTGCCACAAAGACCGGCAGGCCTATATATGAGCTCATCACGCCCACCCAGTCTCCTGCAAGGATCGCCTCGTAATTCTGCCCACCGATCACCAGCAGACACATAATGAAGGCAATAATCGGCCCCACCGGGAAGAAGGGTGCCGTATAGGGAAGGTCGTTAAGGTTATGCCCCTGCCGCATATATGCACGGCGGAACCTATAGTGTGCCACCGCGATACCAACCCAGGTAATGAAACCGGCTAGACCCGAAACATTGACTAGCCACAGGTAGGCCGCATCCGGCGAAATAACGGAGGCGATAAATCCGATAGCTCCCACAGCGGAAGTTGCCATGAGGGCGGGCATTGGCACGCCTCCCTTATTGACCTTCGTGAAAATCTTGGGGGCTTTGCCCTCCTGCGCGAGTGAGAACAACATGCGTGCCGAAACATAGAGACCCGAGTTACCTGCAGAGAGCACGGCGGTAAGAATCACGGCGTTCATTGCTGCAGCGGCGAAGGCAATACCGGCTCGCTCAAAGATAAGGGTGAAGGGAGAAATGTTAATATCGCCTTCGGCTGCGGTGAGCAGATTCGGATCGGTGTAAGGAATAAGGAATCCTATAATCACCATGGCGCCGATATAGAACAGCATGATGCGCCAGAACACACTGGTGAGCGCGCGCGGCACATCGCGACGGGGGTTCTTGGATTCTCCGGCGGCAATACCGATCATCTCGGTACCCTGGAAAGAGAACCCAGCGACCATGAAGATAGCGAAAATAGCGACGGGCCCGCCCACAAAAGGAGCTTCGCCCGTGGTCCAGTTTGAGGTACCCGGTGATGCACCTCCGAGAACCCCGAAGATCATCGCAATTCCCGCGATCAAGAACACGATAACGGTGACCACCTTAATAGTGGCAAGCCAGAATTCGCCCTCACCGTAGGCTTTGGCAGAAAGAGCATTAAGCCCCGTCAAGAGAACTAAGAAGATGCCCGCCCACACCCATGAGGGAGTTTCAGGAAGCCAATACTTCATCACTTCCCCGACCGCTACAAGCTCGGCCGCGACGGTGATTGCCCAGTTAAACCAGTAGTTCCACCCCATGGCAAACCCGAAGGATGATGAAACGTAACGGGTCGCGTAGGTTTGAAACGAACCTGGGACGGGCAGATGCGCTGCCATCTCACCCAGAGACTGCATGAGGAACAGCACCATAATACCGATCAGCCCGTAAGCAACGATAGCGCCGCCCGGCCCGGCGGTAGAGATAGTTTTACCAGATGCAACAAACAGACCGGTGCCGATAGCGCCGCCGATGGCGATCATCTGCATATGACGTGCAGAAAGACCGCGTTTCAGATCAGTATCTGCGGCAGCATCACTCGCATCCGATGCTGGCGAAGACTGTTGTGAAGTTTGTGCCATTGTTTTCTCTCTATTCTGAAACTTCCCAGATATGCGGGTGTCACACAGCCATCAGCTTTCTTATGGTGTTCCCTCAATATCTAAGCCGGAAGATCCTATGTACGTATCCTCTGAAGAAACGCCGTTACGGCATCCTGAAGTATTTCTAATGATGCCTAAATTTTTCTAATCAAGCTCTAATACTACATCTCCCATACGTGCTACGCCACTTCGAAAGCTGTATGTGCGCTGCCCCCATCTAGGCAATAACCGCCTTTACGCACAAAAACGGGGTGGATACCTCATGAGAGAGATACCCACCCCGAATTTGTAACCTCTATAACGACAATTCGTCGTTAATTAGGCCTTGTTGCGGCGAGTCAGCAGAACCACAAGTCCGGTCATCAGGGAGAGCAGACCCAGCCCAGCGGCGAACAGAACGCCACTGACACCGGTGTGTGCCAAGCTTCCTGACTTCTGGGAGCTCGCGGAGCTACCGTTGTCTGCCTGAGTGGCCTGGTTAACAGCTGCGTTGCCGCCGCCGTTCACCTGTGCGGAACCGCCGTTGCCGTTATCGCCAACGAGACCGGCGCCACCGCCATTAACATTGGGAGCATTGCCGACGAGGCCAGCGCCGCCACCATTGTTATTCTCAGAACCGTTGCCAACAAGACCGGCGCCGCCACCATTAACATCTTCAGAAGCATTGGTGTTCACGGCCTCGCTACCGCGGGATACCGCGCCAGCGTTGAGGTCAATATCGACATCGTTGCTGATGGTCACAGTACCCTGATGCTGGGGAGCCCGGTTGTCACCGGTCTGACCCAAACCACCCCGACCGTTGTCGGAATCGTTATCAGCAGTCAGACCCAGTCCGCCATGATCTTGATGACGCTGCTGCTCCTGGAGGATTTCGCCTTCAGAAGTGCGAGTGTAGCTCTCGCTCAGCTGACCGAACTGTGCACCCTGGCTTTCGCTTCCGGTAGCCTGTTCAGTTTCGGTGGTGGTGTTGCCACCAACCTGACCGAGACCGCCCTGACCAGTGGTGTCAGGAGCTACCGACTGCGGGGTATCGCCAGTCTGACCCAAACCGCCCTGACCGTTAGGTGCGGGCGTATTTCCAGCATTACCTGGGGTGTTAGGAGTAGCGTTATCGCCTACCCAACCAAGACCGCCGTGACCGTTAGGTGCAGGCGTTACGGCATTATTTTCCCCAGGAGTTACCTGAAAAAAATTACCGCCGCCTTGGAAGCAGTCGTCACCGCCGTTGCCCCACTGACCCCAGCCGGGAACGGTTGCGCCAAAGTCCCAGCCACCTTGGTAGTGACCGTTGAGGTTGAAGTCACCTTCGTAGTAGCCGCCGCCACCGATGTTCCAGTCGCCACCACCCTTGTTGTTATCGGGGAGGCTGGGATCGGGGGTGCCGGGCTGACCAGGCTGACCGGGCTGACCGGG
>NZ_KV797901.1:0-215 GCF_001809525.1 Rothia sp. HMSC064D08
GTTTTCCCCGCACCTGCGGGGATGAGCCGGAAAAGCCACGGTACCGGCTTATCATGCCGCTGTTTTCCCCGCACCTGCGGGGATGAGCCAGAACCTGACTTCTTGGTGTGGTGCCCGGCGTGGTTTTCCCCGCACCTGCGGGGATGAGCCCGCCATTGACCGCGTGGCGGAAGAGAACGAACGGTTTTCCCCGCACCTGCGGGGATGAGCCGGAA
>NZ_KV797902.1:0-275 GCF_001809525.1 Rothia sp. HMSC064D08
TGACCGGGCTGACCGGGCTGACCAGGCTGACCAGGCTGGCCGGGGGTACCAGGCTGACCGGGCTGGCCGGGGGTGCCAGGCTGACCGGGAGTACCGGGGGTCACGTTACCACCGTTACCACCAATACCGTTACCGCCATTGCCGCCGTTGTTACCAGGGGTGCCAGGCTGACCGGGAGTACCGGGGGTCACGTTACCACCGTTACCACCAATACCGTCGCCACCGTTACCGCCGTTGTTACCAGGGGTGCCAGGCTGAGCAGGAGTACCGGGCTG